>NZ_JBANLZ010000003.1:60000-494040 GCF_037046485.1 Pseudoxanthomonas sp. F11
GTAGCTCGATCCAGCGCCACATCAGGTCGTCGCCGATCTTCATGGTCTTGGTGACGATGTCGATGGCCGGCTCGCTGACGCCGATGTAGTTGCCCAGCGACTTGGACATCTTGTTGACGCCATCCAGCCCTTCCAGCAGCGGCATGGTCAGCACGATCTGCGGCGCCTGGCCGTGGTGCTCCTGGAGTCCCCGGCCCATCAGCAGGTTGAACTTCTGGTCGGTGCCGCCAAGTTCGATATCCGCCTGCAGCGCCACGGAGTCGTACCCCTGCACCAGCGGGTACAGGAACTCATGGATGGCGATGGACTGCTGGGCCGCATAGCGCTTGGCGAAGTCGTCGCGCTCCAGCATGCGGGCCACGGTGTGCTGGCCGGCGAGGCGGATCATGTCCGCCGCGCTCATCCTGCCGAACCATTCGGAGTTGAAGCGGACTTCCGTCCTTTCGCGATCCAGCACCTTGAAGACCTGGTCCTCGTAGGTACGCGCATTGGCCAGCACGTCCTCGCGGGTCAGCGGCTTGCGGGTGACGTTCTTGCCGGTGGGGTCGCCGATCATCCCGGTGAAATCGCCGATCAGGAAGATCACCTGATGCCCCAGGTCCTGGAACTGCCGCATCTTGTTGAGCAGGACGGTGTGGCCCAGGTGAAGATCGGGCGCCGTCGGGTCGAACCCGGCCTTCACGCGCAACGGGCGCCCCAGCTTCAGGCGCGCCTCCAGTTCTTCGGGCTTGAGGATTTCGTCGGCACCGCGGCCGATCAGGGCAAGAGCTTCAGCGGAGGACACAGGGAACAGTTCCAGTCAGGGGGCGCCCGTGAAGGGCAAGTCAGTGAGGTGAAGTTACCGTTAAAAGAAGGTAAACAGTGATACCAATCAAAAAAACCATTCGACTCAATGGTTTGACGCGAAGTCTTCGCGTGTCTATGGTACGCCGATTGGGGCTTTGCCTTGGCCCCGGGGTGCAACCTTGATGCAGAGTCATGGGGGCGGCAACAGCCGCAAGCAACAGTTCCGCGAGCGCCTTGGCGTGCTTCGGGAGACCGCCGTGAAGCGGCACCTGCCGGAAGGCCGCTGGACGCGCCGCCACTGGATCCACGCCAGCCTGTTCACCACCATCGGCGTGCTGATGGCCACCATCGTGCCGGGCTTCTCCAGCGCCATCCAGGCACCCGTCTCCCAGCCCCGCAACACCCTGCTGCTCGAACTGCCCGAACTGTCCGCCGCGCGCCAGGCCGGTACCGCCGGCGACAGCTGGCAGGTGGTCCGCGTGAAGCCGGGCCAGACCATGGGGGCGATCTTCGAGGAGCTGGGCATTCCCGCCGCCACGCTGCATCGCATCCTGGAGAACAGCGATGCGAAGAAGGCGCTGACGCGCCTGAAGCCGGGCACCGAGATCGCCTTCGACCTGCCCGTCACCGGCGGCCTGCGCACGCTGCGGTACGACCGCGACCCCAGCCACCGCGTGGAACTGGTGGTCGGCGCCGACAAGATCACCGAGCGGGTCATCGCGCGCGAAACCACCACTCGTACCGTCGTGCTGAGCGGCAAGGTGGGACGTTCGCTGAACCGGTCGGCACGCAAGGCGGGGCTGACGTCGGCCAACATCAACTCGATGACCGACGAGATCTTCAAGTACGACATCGACTTCAACTCCGACCTGGGACCGGACGACCGTTTCAGCGTGGTGGTCGAGCAGACCTGGCGCGAGGGCGAACTGATCAGCACGGGACCGGTGCAGGCGGCCACCTTCACCGTCGACGGCAAGCTGTACTCCGGCTTCCGGTTCACCCGTCCTGGCGGCAAGCCGGAGTACTTCACCGCTGCCGGCCGACCGCTGAAGAAGAACTTCATCCGCATGCCCATCGCGTATGCGCGCATGAGTTCCAAGTTCGGCGCGCGGCGCCATCCCGTGCTGGGCACCATGCGCATGCACAAGGGCGTGGACTACGCGGCGTCGACGGGCACGCCGATCATGGCGGCAGGCGACGGACGCGTGCAGTTCGCCGGCTGGCAGGGCGGCTACGGCCGCACCGTGATCCTCGACCACGGCCGCGGCCACACCACGCTGTACGCGCACATGTCGCGGCTGGGCAAGATCAAGCAGGGCCAGCGCGTGGCGCAGGGCACCGTGATCGGCTACGTCGGCACGACGGGCCTGTCCACCGGCCCCCACCTGCACTACGAATTCCGCATCAACGGCGTGCACCGCAACCCGCTGTCGGTGACGATGCCGCCCCCCGAGCCGCTGTCCGGGGCGCAGCTGGCGGCATTCCGCACCTACACCTCGAATGCGCTGGCGCGCATCCGCACCGTCGAGGACATCATCTACGCCGATGTCGGCCCCGCCGAAGATGCGGCGAAGCCCGCCACGGCCGTGGCGTCCGCCAAGCCTGCCCCGGCCAAGAAGAACGGCAAGGGCTGACCCGGCCGCACATGGCGGGATATCCGAAAAGGCGGGACACTGTCCCGCCTTTTTCTTTGCCCGACCCTCCCGCATGACCGAAGCCACCGACGCCTCCGCCTCCGCGCTCTACCTGGGCCTGATGTCCGGCACCAGCGCCGATGGCATCGATGCCGCGCTGGTCCGGTTCGAGGGCGAGGGGCGTGCGCTCCGCTGCCAGCTGGTGCATGGCCGCACGTTCGCGTGGGACGAGGCGACGCGTACCCGGCTGGTCGCCCTGGGCCAGGGCGCTGACACCGTGTCGCTGGATGCGCTCGGTGCGCTGGATGCGACGGTGGCGCTGGCCTTCGCCGACGCGGCCCTGGCGCTGCTGCAGGACGCCGGCGTACCGCGGGGCCGCGTGCGGGCGATCGGCTCGCACGGCCAGACCATCCGCCACCGTCCGCAGGCCGATCCTCCCTTCACCTGGCAGCTGGGCGATGGCCACGTCATCGCCGAACGCAGCGGCATCGATACGGTGGCCGATTTCCGCCGCCGCGACGTTGCCGCCGGCGGCCAGGGCGCACCGCTGATGCCCGCCTTCCATGCCGCGCTGCTGGGGTCGCCGCAGGAAGACCGGGCGGTGCTCAACCTGGGCGGCATCGCCAACTTCACCTTGCTGCCCAGCGCCGGCCCGGTACGCGGCTTCGATACCGGTCCGGCGAATGCGCTGATGGATGCCTGGTGCGAGCGCCACACCGGTCGTGCCTACGATGCCGACGGCGCGTTCGCGGCCGGCGGACAGGTCGACGCGGCGCTGCTGGCGCGCCTGCTGGCCGAACCGTGGTTCGCACTGCCACCGCCCAAGAGCACGGGACGCGAGCATTTCCACCTGGACTGGCTGCAGGCACGCATGGGGGAGACGGTCCTGCCGCCCGCCGACGTACAGGCGACCCTGCTGGACCTGACCGCACGCACGGTCGCCGACGCGCTGCAGATGACGCAACCGGACACCCGCCGGGTGCTCGTCTGCGGGGGAGGCGTGCGGAATGCGGCGCTGATGGCGCGACTGGCCGCCTACCTGCCGCAGGCCATCGTGGAGTCGACCGCCCAGCACGGCCTGGACCCGGACTACGTGGAGGCGATGGGCTTCGCGTGGCTGGCCCGCGAAACGCTGTCGGGTCGCCCCGGCAATCTGCCGGCCGTCACCGGCGCCTCGGGGCGCCGCATCCTGGGCACCGTGTTCCCCGCCTAGAAACCCTTGCCGGGCGGCACGTCCTTCAGAGCGCTGATGGCTTCGGCCAGCACGTTGACTTCACGATCGTCGAAGCCGCCGCGCACTTCCGCTTCGCAGACGAACAGGCCCTGCTCCAGCAGGTTGAAGATGGTGTCGTGGATCGGCCATCCCCGCGCCTGCGAGACGCGGCGGATACGCTCGGCGAGGATCGGATCCACGTCCTTCAGCACGATGTCGGTCATTGCCCCGTCCCCTGCATGCCCCTTGGCCGGACTTTAGCGCACGCGCTCAGTCCGGTGCGCCGTCCACCGACCGGTCGATGCCGCTTGCCGGCTCGTGGTCGCCGCCGAACCGGATGCGCGGCGCCAGCCAGAAGAACAGCGCGACCGCCGGGATCGCCACCAAGGCAGTGATCCAGAAGTAGACCCCGTAGCCCGTCTGCTCCACGATGCCGCCCGACACCGCGCCCAGCAGCTTGCCCGGCAGCATCACCAGCGACGAGAACAGCGCGTACTGGGTGGCCGTGAAGCGCTGGTTGACCAGCGCCGACAGGAACGCCACCAGCGTGGTGCCCTGGAAGCCCTGGGCGAGGTTCTCGCCGGAGATCACCAGCGTGAGCTTCCACACGTCGCCGTCGGCGCCGATCAGCCACACGTACAGCAGGTTGCTGATCGCCCCCAGCACGATGCCCGCCAGCAGCGGCCACTTGACGCCCCAGCGCGCGACGGCGATGCCGGCGATGAACACGCCGACCAGGCCCACCCAGACGCCCCAGATCTTCGATACCGCGCCGATCTCGGTCTTGGTGAACCCCTGGCTGAGGTAGAACGGCGCCATGATGCCGCCGCCCAGCGACTGGTCGGAAATCTTCGCCAGCAGGATGAAGGCGAACAGGGCGATGGCCAGCGCGGCACCGAAGCGGCGGAAGAAATCGACGAACGGCTCCACGACGCCTTCCCGCAAGCCCTCGCTCCACGTCGTCATCCGTATCCGCACCACATCCGGTTCGCGCGACAGCAGGACCGCCACCACCGGCACCAGCATCACGACCGCCATGGCCTGGTAGACCAGCGGCCACGACACCTGATCGGCCAGCATCAGGGCCAGTGCACCGGTGATGATCAGCGCGATGCGGTAGCCCAGCGAGTAAGTGGCCAGCAGCGCGCCCTGCGATTCCTGCGGCGCGATTTCGATGCGGTAGGCATCCACCGCAATATCCAGTGTGGCGCCGGCGAACGCCGTCATCAGGGTGACCCAGACGAAGGGCGCCAGCCGGCCGGGTGTCAGATGCGCCATCAGCAGAAGGCCGACGATGACCACGGCCAGCGCGAACAGCAGCCAACCGCGCCGCTGGCCGAGACGACACAACAACGGCAGACGCCAGCGATCCACCAGCGGCGCCCACAGGAACTTCAGCGTGTAGCTCAGGCCGGCGCTCGCGATCAGGGTGATGTTCTTCAGTTCCAGCCCGTTCTCGGTCAACCAGTACGCCAGCGTGCCAGCCACCAGCAGGAACGGCATGCCCGAGGCGAAGCCGAAGAAGAACATCGTCCACGCCGACGGCTGCGCGAACGCACGCCAGACCGAAGGCTTGCCGGGACGTTCGCTCGCCGTCGTCGTCATCAGGTGTAGTCCACCGTGAAGGGGGCATGGTCGGAGAAACGCTGCTCGCGGTAGATCGAGCAGGCCTTCAGGCGGTCGCGCAGCGACGGCGTGACGAACTGGTAGTCGATCCGCCACCCCACGTTGTTGGCGCGCGCGGCGCCGCGATTGCTCCACCAGGTGTAGTCCTGGCCTTCCGGATGCAGCACGCGGTAGGCATCGACCCAGCCGCCGTCGTCCATGCACATCGCGTTCAACCAGTCGCGCTCGGGCGGCAGGCAGCCGGAGTTCTTCTGGTTGCTGGTCCAGTTCTTGATGTCCAGGCGGCTGCGCACGATGTTCCAGTCGCCGCACAGCACGTAGTGGCGACCACTGCGGCGCCACTCGTCCAGCACCGGCGCCAGCCACTCCATGACCCTGAACTTGAACCCCTGGCGCTCCTCGCCCGACGAGCCGGACGGGATGTAGAACGAGACCACGCTCAGGTCGCCGAAGCGCGCCTCGATGTAACGCCCCTCGTCGTCGAACGGCCCCCAGCCCAGCGCCGTGCGCACTTCATCGGGCTCGCGCCGGGCGTAGATCGCCACCCCGCTGTAGCCCTTCTTGGTGGTCGCGTCGCGGAACCAGGCCTTGTAGCCGGCGGGCAGGAATTCCGGCCCGGCCAGCTGGTGTTCCTGCGCCTTGGTCTCCTGCACGCACAGCACGTCGGCGTCCTGCGCGGCGAACCAGTCGAAGAAACCCTTGGTGGCCGCCGAGCGCAGGCCGTTGGCGTTGAAGCTGATGATGCGCATGGATACGTCGTTCGTCGGAAACCGGGCAAGCGTACCCGAACCGGCGGCCGGACCGCGCGGCGCGCAGGCCGCGGCGGTTATCCTGTCCCCTGTCCTGTTCAGTCCCTGCCCCCATGACCGACCATCGCGCCCGCTTCCTCCAGCTCGCCCTGCATGCGCAGGCCCTGCGCTTCGGCCAGTTCACGCTGAAATCGGGCCGGCAGAGTCCCTACTTCTTCAACGCCGGCCGCTTCGACAGCGGCTCGCTTCTGGCCGGCCTGGCCGCCTGCTATGCCGACGCGATCGAAGAAGCCGGCCTGCCGTTCGACCTGCTGTTCGGCCCCGCCTACAAGGGCATCCCGCTGGCGACGGCACTGGCCTGCGAGTTCGCCCGCCGCGGGCGCGACCTGCCCGTGGCCTTCAACCGCAAGGAAGCCAAGGACCACGGCGAGGGCGGCCTGCTGATCGGCGCACCATTGGAAGACCGGCGCGTGCTGGTCGTCGACGACGTGATCACCGCCGGTACCGCGATCCGCGAGGCGCTGGGCCTGATCCGCGCCGGTGGCGGCACCCCGGCCGGGATCGTCGTCGCGCTCGACCGTCAGGAAGTGCTGGGTGAACCGGGCGCGGCCGCGCCGCGCCGTTCGGCGGCGCAATCCGTCGCCGAGGAAACCGGCGTCCCCGTGGTGGCCGTGGCCAACCTGCACGACCTGCTTGCATTTGCCGGCGAAAGCGCCGACCTTGTCCGCCATCGCGACGACCTGCTGGCCTACCGGGCCCGCTACGGCAGCGCGACCCAGGACTGATGCAGCAGGGGGCTGCCATGACTGTCCGCACATCCATCCTGCTGGCCACCGCTGCGCTGGTGGCGATGCCCTGCGCGCTGGCGCAGGACAAGGGCGCCGCTGGCGCCAAGAAACTGTTCTGCTGGCAGGAGAAGGGCCAGCGCGTCTGCAGCGACGCCCTGCCCGCCGACGCCGTGAATGCCGCGCGCGACGAGATCAGCGCCAGCAGCGGCCTGCGCACGGGTGGCGTGGAGCGGGCCCTGACCGCCGAGGAGCGCGCCCAGGCCGCCGTCGAAGCCCAACAGAGGCAGATGGATGCCGCCGCCGCCGAGACGCGCCGCCGCACCGATGCCGCCATGCTGCTGTCGTACCGCAGCGAGGACGACCTGCGCCGCGTGTTCAACGAACGCACCGCCATCGTCGACAACAACGTGCAGACCGCGCGCTACAACGCGGTCAGCCTGCGCGAAGGCCTGATCAGCCTGCTGCAGACCGCTGGCGACCGCGAGCTGGCCGGCAAGCCGGTCACTGCCGAGATGGCCGCCGCGATCCACCAGCGCCATGCCGAACTGGTACGCACCCGCCGTCTGCAGCAGAGCTTCGAAAGCCAGCGTGCCGAGCTGGACGTGGAGATCGCCGACACCCTGCAGCGCTTCCGCGCGATGAAGGGCGTCACCGCGGAGCAGGCCGAAGCCGCCGCTACCGCCCCGTCGGACACGCCTCCCGACGCGCAGGCACCCGCCCGCCGCTGATCCGCTTTCTGACCGGCGCGATAGCCGGTGCCGGACACGACGACGCCGGGCATGCCCGGCGTCGTCGGCTTCCCGTTCCGGCGGCGGCCTCAGAACGTCATCGTCAGCTCCGGTGCCAGCGCCTGCAGGCGTGCGCGGAACTCGTCCTTGATGCGCTCCAGCGCCGCGCTATTGTCCGCCTCGAAGCGCAGCACCAGGATCGGGGTGGTGTTGGAGGCGCGCACCAGACCCCAGCCATCGTCCCAGTCCGCGCGCAGGCCGTCGATCGTGGACAGGCGCGCACCCTCGAAGCTGGCGCCCTCGACGAACCGCGCCACGATCTCGTGGGGCGTACCCGTCGGCACATCCACCTTGATCTCCGGCGTGGACACGCCGTCGGGCAGGGCCGCCAGCACCTCGGATGGCGTTTCGGCCCGGTTGGCGAGGATCTCCAGCAGGCGGGCGGCCGAATACAGGCCGTCGTCGAACCCGTACCAGCGCTCCTGGAAGAAGAAATGTCCGCTCATCTCGCCGGCCAGTTCGGCACCGCTTTCGCGCATCTTCGCCTTGATCAACGAGTGCCCGGTCTTCCACATCATCGGCGTGCCGCCGTGGCGCAGCACCCAGCCCTGCAGCTTTCCGGTGCACTTCACGTCGTAGATGATCAGCGCGCCGGGATTGCGTTCCAGCACGTCGGCCGCGAACAGCATCAGCAGGCGGTCGGGGAAGATCACCTCGCCTTCCCTGGTCACCACGCCCAGCCGGTCGCCGTCGCCGTCGAAGGCCAGACCGATGTCGGCATCGAAGCGCTTGACCGTCTGGATCAGGTCCTCGAGGTTGTGCGGCTCGCTGGGGTCGGGGTGGTGATTGGGGAAGGTGCCATCGACCTCGCAGTACAGCGGGATCACGTCCGCCCCGATCGCCTCCAGCAGCTGCGGCGCGATGTCGCCGGCCACGCCGTTGCCGGCATCCACCACCACCTTCAGCGGACGCTCCAGCTGCACATCGTCGGCGATGCGCTGGATGTAGTCGGCCGACACGTCGCGCTGCTGCAGGTCGCCGGGCACGTTGGCGACGTGCAGCCGGTTGTCGCGGATGCGCTCATACAGGTCGGTGATCGCATCGCCCGACAGCGTCTGGCCGCCGACCACGATCTTGAACCCGTTGTAGTCCGGCGGGTTGTGGCTGCCGGTCACCGCCACGCTGCTGCCGGTACGCAGGTGATAGGCGGCGAAGTACGCGACCGGCGTGGGCGCCAGGCCGATGTCGATGACGTTGCGACCGGCCTTGCGCAGGCCGCTGATCAGCCCGCCGACCAGATCGGGCCCGGACAGGCGCCCGTCGCGTCCGACCACGATGTCGGCCAGGTCTTCGTCGCGCATCACCGAGCCGATCGCCAGGCCGATCAGTTCGGCCACCTCGATGTTCAGCGTCTTTCCGACGATGCCGCGGATGTCGTAGGCGCGGAAGATGCCCGGGTCGACCTCGATCGCGCTGCGATCGGGAGGGCCGCCCTCTTCCTGCGCGCGCGCCTCGCGGGCGGCAGGCGTCGGCGGCGGTTCGCGCAGCAGCGCTTCGCCCAGGGTGGGCTCGTCGGTTTCGTCCATGAGGTCTCCTTTCTTTCCGAGTCTGGGCAAGCGTATACCGCCCCGCGCGACCAGCAAGGCCAGTACGGCCAGTGCCGCCAGCAGGCCGGCGGCCACCAGCGCGGAAATCGCGCCCAGGCCCAGCGGGCCCGGTTCGCTGTCCGGCACGGCGGTGGCCACGCGCAGGCCGGTCTTGCCGACGGCGTGCGCCATGCGTTCGGCGCCATCCTGCAGGCCGGCGTTGCCGCGCTCGCGCACGTTGAAGGCACCCTGCCGCAGCGCCAGGTAGCCACCGCCGGGCACGGCCACACCGTCGAACCCGCTGGTCAGCTGCGCCAGGGGCAGGCGTACGTACACCACGCCCTGCGGAACGGCCGCCGCCAAGCCGAAGGCCGTGGTCGTGCCATCCTTCACCACCCGGGCCGCCACCGCCTCGCCCTGCATGCCCGCTTCGAGCAGAGCGAGCTTGCTGAAGCCGAAGGCCGCCGCGTCGGCATAGGCCGACTCCAGCGCGCCGTCGTGGATCTCGACCTGCTCCACGCCCGTCCATCCCTCGCGCAACGCCGCGACGGCGGCGGCGGTGTCGTTCCGGGCCAGTGCGGCCTTTACCGGTGCCGACGCCAGGCGCTGGGCCAGCTGTCCGGTCTGCGCGCGGTACGCGCTCTCCACCGCCGAGGCTGCCGCGTCGCGGACACGCTGCATGTCCTCAAGCAGGGCCGCATCGCGCCATTGGCGCACCCCACTCCAGGCCAGCAGGCCGGCCAACAGCAGCAACAGCACCGCCAGCAACGGCAGCGCACGCCGCGTATCGCCCACGGGCATGCGCAGACGCTTGTCGTTCGTCGTGTTCATCGGCTTATCCCCTGTCACCGCACGCCGGTGTGGCCGAAACCACCCGTCCCCCGTGCGCTGTCGGCGAAAGTATCCACCACCTGCAGGCTCACGCGCACGACCGGCAGCACCATGATCTGGGCGATGCGGTCGCCCGGCTGGATGGTGAAGGCCTCGTGCCCGCGGTTCCAGACGCTGATCAGCAGCGGCCCCTGGTAGTCGGCGTCGATCAGGCCGGTGCCGTTGCCCAGCACGATGCCGTGCCGATGCCCCAGCCCCGAGCGGGGCAGCACCACCGCGCACAGCTGCGGGTCGCCCAGATGCAGCGCGATGCCGCTGGGCACCAGCGCGGCGTCGCCCGGCTCCAGTACCAGCGGTGCATCCAGCGCCGCGCGCAGGTCCATGCCGGCGCTGGCCTCGGTGGCGTAGGCCGGCAACGGCCATTCGTCGCCGAAGCGGGGGTCCAGCAGCTTCACTTCCACCGTGCGGGATGCGCTCATGCGTTCAGTCGCTCCACGATCAGGTCGATCAGTTCGTCCGCCAGCTGCGTCTTGGGCGCCGAGGCGAAGCTGCGCTCGCCTTCCTTCCAGTAGGCCGTCATCGCGTTCTGGTCGCTCTCGAACCCGCCATCGGCGATGCCCACGCGGTTGGCCACGATCATGTCCAGCCGCTTGGCTTCCAGCTTCTTGCGCGCGTACTCGGCCACGTTGTTGGTCTCGGCGGCGAAGCCCACCACCAGCTTGAGCGCCTGCGTCTGCGCCGCGACCTCGGCCAGGATGTCCGGGGTGCGCACCAGGTCCAGCGCCAGCGATTCGCTGGATTTCTTGATCTTGTCGGCGGCCGGCACGCGCGGGGTGTAGTCGGCCACGGCCGCGGCGCCGATGTAGACGTCGGCCGGCAGGGCGGCGAACACGGCCTGGTGCATCTGCGCGGCGGAACGCACATCCACCCGGGTCACGCCCGCCGGGGTGGGCAGGTGCACGGGGCCGGCGACCAGGGTGACCGCCGCGCCACGCTTTGCGGCACTGGCGGCGACAGCGAAGCCCATCTTGCCGCTGCTGCGGTTGCCCAGGTAGCGGACCGGATCCAGGTCCTCATAGGTGGGACCCGCGCTGACCACCACCTTCAACCCGGCAAGGTCCTGCGGCACCGATGGGGCATCGCCGGCGCGGTTGGCCAGTGCGGCCACGATCTCGCCTGGCTCGGCGAGCCGGCCGGGACCGGATTCGCCCTCGGCCAGCGGCCCGTCGTTCGGCCCCACCACCCGCACGCCACGGCTGCGCAGCGTGGCCAGGTTGGCCTGGGTGGCGGGATGTTCCCACATGCGGTGGTTCATCGCCGGCGCGATCATGACCGGCGCGGTGGTCGCCAGGCACAGCGTGGTGACCAGGTCGTCGGCCAGCCCATGCGCCAGGCGCGCCATCAGGTCGGCGGTGGCGGGCGCGACGATCACCTGGTCCGCCCAGCGCGCCAGTTCGATATGGCCCATGGCCTGCTCGGCCGCGCTGTCCCAGAGGGAGGTGCGGGTGGGGTGCCCGGACAACGCCTGGAAGCTCAGCGGCGTAACGAACTGTTGTGCCCCGGCGGTCATGGCGACCTGCACCTGCGCGCCCGCATCGCGCAGGCGGCGCACCAGTTCAAGCGCCTTGTAGGCGGCAATCCCGCCCCCCACGCACAGCAGCAGGCGACGTCCCGCCAGGCCCTGTGTCTTGTCCGATCCCGTCACGTCGGCCCATTCCTACATTTATACAGGCGATTAGCTTACCCGAACGGCCGTTGCCGCCCGATGCCGTACAGCCCGCACGTGCACCACAGTGCGTCCATGCACATCCGCGACTGGCCCCACCACGAACGCCCCCGCGAAAAGCTGCTGGCGCGGGGTGCCGGCAGCCTGAGCGACGCCGAACTGCTGGCGATCTTCCTGGGCTCGGGCCTACACGGGCGCGATGCCGTCGCCACGGCGCGCGAACTGCTGGCCCAGCATGGTCCGCTGCGTGTCCTGCTGGAACGCCCCCCGTCCGAACTGACCACGCTGCCCGGCCTGGGCCCGGCCCGCGCCTGCGCCCTGGCCGGGGCGCTGGAACTGGGCAACCGCCTGCTGCACGCCTCGCTGGAACGCGGCGACGCCATCAGCGACCCGGAGGCCGCCGGCCGCTATTTCGCGCAGCGGCTGCGCGGCCGGTCGCAGGAGGTGTTCGCCGCCCTGTTCCTCGACACCCGCCACCGCGTGCTGGGGTTCGAGGAACTGTTCCAGGGCTCGGTGGACAGCGCCGAGGTGCATCCCCGGGAGGTCGCGCGCCGCGCGCTGGCCATCAACGCCACCGCCCTGATCGTGGGGCACAACCATCCCTCCGGATGCGCAGAACCCTCCGTCGCCGACCGTGCCGTCACCCAACGGCTGAAGCAGGCGCTGGCGCTGGTCGACGTGCGCCTGCTGGACCACTTCGTCGTCGGCGACGGGCCGCCGCAGTCGATGGCGGCGCGCGGCTGGGTCTGACGGGCGGGACTACCGGGCCCGCCTGAACCGCGACGAGCCCACTCAGGGACCGGGAAAACCTAGAATAGGCGGTTCCCACGCAACACGACGGTCTCCCGTGAAAGCTTCCCTCCGCGCCTTGATCGCCCAGGGCATCGATGCCCTGCGCTCCGCCGGCACCCTGCCGGCCGACACCACCACACCGGATTTCGTGGTCGAGCGCCCCAAGACCCGCGAACACGGCGACTTCGCCACCAATGCCGCCATGCAGCTGGCCAAGGCCGCGCGCAGCAATCCGCGCGCCGTCGCCACCGCGCTGGTCGCCGCACTGCCGGCGAGCGAGGAAGTGGCCAAGGTGGAGATCGCCGGCCCCGGCTTCATCAACTTCCACCTCAGCCCCGGCGCCTACCAGCGCGAAGTGGCCACCGCGCTGGCGCAGGGCACCGCCTACGGCCGCAACGAAGGCGGCGCCGGGCGTACGGTGGGCGTGGAATACGTCTCCGCCAACCCGACCGGCCCGCTGCACGTGGGCCATGGCCGCGCCGGGGCGATCGGCGACTGCATCGCCCGCGTGCTGGCAGCCAACGGCTGGAACGCCCAGCGCGAGTTCTACTACAACGACGCCGGCGTGCAGATCGACAACCTGGCCAAGTCCACCCAGGCCCGCGCCCTGGGCCTGACACCGGACAGCGAGGGCTGGCCGGAAGACGGTTACCGCGGCGACTACATCGCCGACGTGGCGCAGGCTTACCTCAACGGCGACTCGGTCGAGGTCGAAGGCCACGTGGTCACCGGCGCGAAGGATCCGCAGGACCTGGACGCCATCCGCCGTTTCGCCGTGGCCTATCTGCGGCGGGAGCAGAACCTGGACCTGGCCGCGTTCGGCGTGTCGTTCGACCGCTATTTCCTGGAAAGCTCGCTGTACGCCGACCACAAGGTCGAGGAAACGGTGCGCAAGCTGATCGCTTCCGGCCATACCTACGAGGAAGGCGGCGCGCTGTGGCTGAAGTCCACCGACTTCGGCGACGACAAGGACCGCGTGATGCGCAAGTCCGACGGCACCTACACCTACTTCGTACCGGATGTGGCCTACCACCTCAGCAAGTGGCAGCGTGGCTACGAGCGCGCGATTACTGAGCTGGGCGCCGACCACCACGGCTCACTCACTCGCGTGAAGGCCGGCCTGCAGGCGCTGGGCGAGGGTATTCCGGTCGGTTATCCCGAATACGTGCTGCACCAGATGGTCACGGTGATGCGCGGTGGTGAGGAAGTGAAGCTGTCCAAGCGCGCCGGCAGCTACTTCACCCTGCGCGACCTGATCGAAGAGACCAGCGCCGACGCGACGCGCTGGTTCCTGATCGCACGCAAGCCCGATTCGCAGCTGACGTTCGACATCGACCTGGCCCGCCAGCAGAGCAACGACAACCCGGTGTTCTACGTGCAGTACGCGCACGCCCGCGTCTGCAGTCTGCTTCGGCAGGCCGGCGAGAAG
Source organism: Pseudoxanthomonas sp. F11 (assembly GCF_037046485.1). Taxonomy (NCBI): domain Bacteria; kingdom Pseudomonadati; phylum Pseudomonadota; class Gammaproteobacteria; order Lysobacterales; family Lysobacteraceae; genus Pseudoxanthomonas; species Pseudoxanthomonas sp. F11. Next base: position 73,889 of record NZ_JBANLZ010000003.1, read on the forward strand.
GGTTACGCCTACGACCAGGCCAACGGCCTGGCCAACCTGGCGCGGCTGGACGACGACACCTCGCTGCAGCTGATGGTGGAACTGTCGCGCTATCCGGAAGTGGTGGAGGCCGCCGGCGACGCGCTGGAGCCGCATCTGGTGGCGCAATACCTGCGCGAGTTGGCCTATGCTTTCCACACGTGGTACGCCGCCACGCCGGTGCTGATCGACGATGCGGCCGCGCGCGATGCGCGCATGGCGCTGGCCCTGGCGGTCCGCCAGGCGCTGGCCAATGGATTGGATCTGTTGGGCGTCAGTGCGCCCGAGAAGATGTAAGTGGAGAAGCAGTACATGGCAGCAAGACGCGGCAAGAACCAGGCCACCCGCAATTCCGGTCACGCCACGCCCGCCTGGGTGTGGCTGGTACTGGGCCTGCTGATCGGCCTGGCGGTGTATTTCATCGTGCCGGGCCTGGGCAAGAAGGATGGCGACAGCTTCTTCCGCCCACAGCCCAACCCGGACGCGCAGCCCGCGCCGATCGACAGCGCCGATGTGGAAGCGGTGGTGCCCGACGCGCCCGCCAGCGATGCGCCGGCCACCGCCGCAATGCCCGACGAAACCGGCGCCAAGGAGACACAGTACGACTTCTACACCCTGCTGCCCGGCAAGGAAGTGCAGATGTCCGATGCCGAACTCGCCGCCAGCGCGCGCGAGGAAGAAGCCCGCAAGGCACGTGCCGCGCTGAGCGGCCAGTCGACGACCGTCGTGCCGACGCCTGCCGGCAACGACACGACACAGCCGGCACCGATCAACGAGACGCCGACGCCCCGCGCGACCGTAGAAACGCCGCGCGTACCCGACACGGCGCCGGCACCCAAGCCCGCCGCCATGGTGGCCAGTGCCGACAGCGGCGCCCGCTACATCCTGCAGGCCGGCGCCTTCGGGGCATCCGGCGACGCCGAAGCCACCAAGGCCAAGATCGCCATGCTGGGCCTGAGCGCACGCGTGGAATCGGCGCAGATCAACGGCAAGACCGTCTACCGCGTCCGCATGGGGCCTTACGGCACCGCCAGCGAACTGGCCGAAGCCAAGCAGAAGCTCGCCAGCGGTGGCCTGCCGGCCATGGCGGTGAAGGCGCAGTGAGCCGCCTTCGCCCCTGGCAGCGCATGGCGCTTGCCACGGCGCTGGTGCTCGTCGCCCTGCTGGCCGCGTCCTGGATTGCGTCGCGGTTCCTGCCGCCCGCCTGGCAACAGATGGTGCCCACGCCGCTGGGCTACCTCGCGCCGATCAGCTATCTGGTCACCGCCGCCTGCATGGCGCTCGGCGGGGTTATCGCCGGGCGGCGGTTCCTGGTGGTGGCGCTGGGGCTGACGTTCGCCCTGTGGATCGCCACGTTCGTGCTGTTGGCGAACATCGCGCTGCCAGCCGCCGATGGCGGGCGCCCGCTCCTGGCCATCTTCCGCATGAATGCCACCAGCGCCGTGTTGTCGCTCGCCGCGGCGGCGCTGGGGACCCATCTGGGTGCCCAGTGGCAGGCGCAGCGCACGCTGCGCGCGACCGCCTGGCCCGCCCCTTCCCCGTTTCCGCAGGATCGCCCATGACCCGCACCGCCCTCATCACCGGCGCCACGTCAGGCTTCGGTGCCGCTGCCGTCCGCCGCTTCGTGGCCGCCGGCTGGCGTGTCATCGCCACCGGACGCCGCGCCGATCGCCTGCAGGCACTGGTGAACGCGCTCGGGGCGGACAAGGTGCACGCCGCTGCATTCGACATCCGCGACGAAACGGCCCTGGACGCCGCCCTCGACGCATTGCCCGCGGCCTTCCGCGACATCGACCTGCTGGTCAACAACGCCGGACTGGCGCTGGGCACGGCACCTGCGCAGCAGGCTTCGCTGGACGATTGGCGCACGATGATCGAAACCAACGTGCTGGCGCTGGTCACCGTCACCCGCCGGCTGCTGCCGCTGCTGGTGGAGCGCAAGGGCGCCATCGTCAACATCGGCTCGATCGCCGGCAGCTACCCGTATCCGGGCGGCAACACGTATGGCGGCACCAAGGCGTTCGTCCGCCAGTTCTCGCTGGGCCTGCGCAGCGACCTGCACGGCACCGGCGTACGGGTGACCGACATCGAACCCGGCATGGCCGAAACCGAGTTCACCCTGGTGCGCACGCACGGCGACCAGGCGGCGTCCGACAAGCTCTACGCAGGCGCGCAGCCGATGACCGCCGACGACATCGCCGAACAGATCTTCTACGTCGCCACCCTGCCACCGCACCTCAACATCAACCGGCTGGAGATCATGCCGGTGACGCAGTCGTTCGCGGGATTCCAGGTGCATCGGGACGTCTAGGGCGGACGTCGGCGCCGGTCGCGCTGCAATGTCTCCCTGCCGGATTGAACCGTTTTCCTCGAATCCGGCACCTTGATTCCCGACAGACGGAGACGGGGACAGACGCGTGCAGCGGGACACGGAACGGATACTGGACGAGTACCTCGCAGCGGCGGCCCGCACGGGCGATCGCCCCGCGTGGGAGCGTCTGGTCGCGCGCTGGCAGCCGCGCCTGCTTCGGCACGCATGGCGGCTGACGGGTCATCCCGACCTTGCGCGCGACATGGTCCAGGAAGCCTGGGTCGAGATCCTGCGCGGACTCCGCCGGCTGGACGACGTAGCGGCGTTTCCGGCCTGGGCCTTCCGCATCGTCACCCGTCGCTGCGCACGTGCGATCCGCGGACGGCAGTTCGAGCGCGCTTGCTTCGTCGAGGCTGACCTCGATGCCGTGATGCCAGGCGAACAGGACGCGGCGGGCGAACGCGCGTCGGAGCTGGCCATCGTCAGGGCGGAAATGCGGGCCCTGCCCGCGCCCCAGCGCGCGGCGCTGTCGCTGTTCTATCTGGAAGACCTGAGTGTGGCGGAGATCGCCGTCGCGCTCGACGTGCCCCCGGGAACGGTCAAGACCCGGCTGATGCATGCGCGGCGCAAGATCCGCGCACGACTGGAAGGAAGCACCGATGAACAAGACTGATGACCTGATCAAGCAGACCCTCTCGGCCGAGGATCGCGACCTGTTGGCGCGGCATGGCGAACCCGGCTATTTCTCCCAGGCGTTCGGGCTGTTCCACGGCTCGCTGGGCTGGGTGGTGTGGGTGGCCTATCTGTGCGGCATCGCCGCCTTCGCGGGCTTCGGTGTTTCGCTATGGCGGAGCTGGCATGCCACCGAAGCGCTGGTCGCCGTGCAATGGGGCGTGCTGGCGATCGTGCTGTTCCAGTTCACGATGATCATGAAGTCGTTCCTGGGCAGCCACATGGAAGCCAACCGCATGCTGCGTGAGCTCAAGCGCGTGGAACTGCAATTGGCGCTGCTCAGGCAAGAGGCGTCGAAGACGTCGTCATGAACAAGCCGAACCGCAGAGGACGTACCCGTGGCTGACGTATGCCCGTACCTGCTTGCTCAGGCTGATGGTCGCGCTGCGGCAGGCCGCATTGGCCTGCTGCAGCATGCCTGTGGCCGGGTGACCGGCCTCAGCCCAGCGGCTCGTCCGACAGGTAGGTGTACCCAGTGAGGCCGGCTTCCAGCGCCTCGGACAGCGCCGCAGATTCCTCGGCCGAGAGGTTCGCTTCTTCCACCCGGGTGCGATACACCGTGCGCAGGTCGTCCAGCCGGTAGCCCACATAGTCGAGCATCACGTCGGTGGTGTCGCCGCGGCGCTGCTGGGTGATCAGGTAGCCGCTGCCGGCGTCGGCGCTGACTTCCACCGCGTCGGTGTCGCCGAACAGGTTGTGGATGTCGCCGAGGATTTCCTGGTAGGCGCCCACCAGGAAGATCCCGAGGCGATAGCTTTCGCCGGGCTTCATGGCATGCAGCGGCAGCGAGGAATCCAGGCCCTCGTTCTCGACATAGGTCTTCACCATGCCGTCCGAGTCGCAGGTCATGTCGGCGATGATGCCGCGACGCGCCGGCGCTTCGTCCAGGCGCTCGATCGGCACGATCGGGAACACCTGGTCGATGGCCCACACGTCGGGAATCGACTCGAACACGCTGAAGTTGACGAAATACTTGTCGACCAGCCGTTCGTTGAGTTCGTCGAGCAGGTCGCGGTGGCTACGCTCGTCGCTGCTCAGGCGCGCACGCACGGCATGCGCGATGGCGTAGAACAGGTCGTCGATGCGCGCACGGTGGACCAGGTCGATCTGGCCCAGCGCATACAAAGACAGTCCTTCGCTGTGGTGATGCTGTGCTTCGTGGAACAGTTCGACGGCCGGGCGCGTGTCGAGCTCGCCGTGGATCTCGCGCAGGTGGCGGATCACCGCCGGCTCGTCGTCGTGCGCGGGCGGCACGCGGCCTTCCGGCGCCTGCTCCACTTCCGACACGTTGACCACCAGCACGGCGTGGTGCGCCGTCATCGCGCGACCGCACTCGGTGACGATGCGCGGCGGCGCCAGGCCGTGCTGCTCGCAGGCCTCCGCCAGCGGCTGCACGATGTTGCTGGCGTACTGCCCGATGCCGTAGTTGATCGAGCAGTAGCTGCGCGAACGCGTGCCTTCATAATCGATGCCCAGACCGCCGCCAACGTCGACATGGCTGATGCTGGCGCCCAGCTTCGACAGCTCGATGAAATAGCGCGTCGCCTCGCGCATGCCGTTGGCGATGTCGCGCACGTTGCTGATCTGCGAGCCCATGTGGAAATGCAGCAGGTTCAGCGTGTCCTGCAGGCCCACGTCGCGCAGCTGCTTCCACAGGTCCAGCACCTGGCGTGGGGACAGGCCGAACTTGGCCTTGTCGCCACCGCTGTTCTGCCATTTGCCCGCGCCCAGCGTCGCCAGGCGCATGCGCACGCCGAGGCCGGGCTTGACGCCCAGCGCGCGCGACTCCTCGATGACCAGCGCCAGCTCGGACGGCTTCTCGATGACGATGAAGGTCTGCAGGCCCAGCTTGCGGCCGATCAGCGCCAGGCGGATGTACTCGCGGTCCTTGTAACCGTTGCAGACGATCAGCCCGCCCGGGCGCGACAGCGCCAGCACGGCCATCAGCTCGGGCTTGCTGCCGGCCTCCAGACCGAAGCCCTCGCCCGCATGCGAAGCCAGCGTGCCGGCGACGCCGCGATGCTGGTTCACCTTGATGGGATAGACCGCCGTGTAGCCGCCCCTGTAGTCCCAGTCGGCCTGCGCCTGCGCGAACGCGGCCTGCAGTTTGCCCAGGCGATCGCCCAGGATGTCCGGGAAGCGCACCAGCAGCGGCAGTTGGGCGCCCTGCGCGCGCGCGGCGTCCACCACCTCCGGCAGCGGGATCACCGGGCCCTGCGCGCCCTTGGGCGACACCACGATACGGCCGGCGGCGTCCACGTCGAAATACCCTTCGGCCCAGTGCGGGACGGAGTAGGTCTTGCGGGCGTGGTCGGTGGACCAGGACATGGCGGTTTTCCAAGGCAGGCGAGCGGACGCGCATTCTACAGGCTGCGGTCACATGGGTCCGTTACAATGCGCCGCCGCAGCGGCAGACCCCATCGCCGTTGCCATTCCCTTCATGCAGGACAGCCCCATGACCGCCAACGACACCTGGTTCATCGAACACTTCTCGCACACCGGCTCCGCCATCGGTTTCCGTACGACCGGCAAGCTGGACGAGGTGCAGTCGCCGTTCCAGAAGATCGAGATCTACGACAGCACCGACTGGGGCAAGCTGATGGTGATCGATGGCGCGATGATGCTGACCACGCGCGACAACTTCTTCTACCACGAGATGATCAGCCATCCGGTGCTGTTCACCCATCCGGCGCCCAAGCGCGTGGTGATCATCGGTGGCGGCGACTGCGGCACGCTGCGCGAGGTGCTGAAGCATCCTGGCGTGGAGAAGGCCACGCAGTGCGACATCGACGAGCAGGTCACGCGCATGGCGGAGAAGTACTTCCCCGAGCTGTGCGAGTCGAACAGCGACCCGCGCGCCGAACTGTTGTTCGACGATGGCGTGGCCTACATGGCCAACTGCGAGCCCGGCAGCGTGGACGTGGTCATCGTCGACTCCACCGATCCGGTGGGTCCGGCGGAAGGCCTGTTCAACAAGGCATTCTTCGAGAGCTGCTATCGCGCGCTCAAGCCCGACGGCCTGCTGGTGCAGCAGTCCGAATCGCCGCTGGCGCTACTGGACCTGATCAAGGACATGCGCGCCGAGATGGGCAAGGCCGGCTTCCAGTCGTTCAAGACGCTGCCGTTTCCGCAGCCGTGCTACCCCACCGGCTGGTGGAGCGTGACTCTCGCCAGCAAGCAGGCCGGCTTCGATTTTGCGTTCCGCGAAGCGGATGCCGCCGCCAAGCCGTTCGACACGCTGTACTACACGGCGCACCTGCACACCGGAGTGCTGGTGGCGCCGCCGTTCGTTGCGAAGGCGCTGGGCGAGTAATAGCGCTCGCTAGACCGTAAAAAAGCCCCGCAGCGCGGGGCTTTTTTTATCTGCCATCCAATCGCGGGCCAAGCAATTCTTCTATTTCGAGACGTTCCTGGGTGTCGCGCTGGAATCCCGCCGGGTAGACCGGCTCATGTGCGCCACCTTTGAGCAGGAAGATTCCTTCCGTACCGGTGAGGTCATCCTGCATCGTGCCGAGTTCGTAGTGCCACATTGACCACAACGGCACCTGCAGCGACGATGCCTCGGCTTCCGTGCGGTCGAAGAGCACTTCCTGCACGCGCAACGTCAGCCACATCCGGTTGTCCGATCCAGGCCCCGTGCGTGCTCGCCGGTCCGTGATCGGACGCCCTTTGCCGTCCACCATGCTGACCGCTTCGATGGTGGCCACCACGACAAGATCGGCCTCATGCACCATTTCGTCGAGTGGCTTCGGACGGACGGACGTGGCGATCGCTGCCAAGGCCATGCAGGCGAGCAATGCGCCCGTTGACCATAGCGCAAAGGACTTCATTACAACGCGTCCGCGTCCAATTCGCCCGTCCGGATGCGCACCACCCGCTCCAGGTCGTAGACGAACACCTTGCCGTCGCCGATCTTGCCGGTACCCGCGGCCTTCACGATGGCCTCGACCACCTGCTCGGCCTGATCGTCGGTGACGGCGACTTCCAGCTTCACCTTGGGCAGAAAATCCACCACGTACTCGGCGCCGCGGTAGAGCTCGGTGTGGCCCTTCTGCCGGCCGAAGCCCTTCACCTCGGTGACGGTGATGCCGGCGATCCCGGCTTCGGCCAGCGCTTCGCGCACGTCGTCCAGCTTGAACGGCTTGATGATGGCCATGACCATTTTCATGCAGGATCCTCCCGTGAATGCGGGGTGCAGGATAACGCGCCGCGATGGACCGCGGTTGCGGCAACGGGGCTTGTCGCGGTTCAATGGCCGCCTCGCCGCCCGGACTTTTCCGACAGTGCTGCGCAGCGATCCCCGATGGCGCGCCCTCCTGCACGCCTCGCAAGCTCGATGCACTGCCGGAGACCAGACATGATCGACCTCAACCACATCGACGACCTCGCCCGCCGCCTCAGCCAGCTGGTGCCGCCCGGCCTGCGCGACTCGCAGGAGGAACTGCAGCAGACCTTCAAGTCCGCGCTGCAGGCGGGCCTGGCGAAACTGGACCTGGTGACGCGGGAGGAGTTCGACGTGCAGCAGGCCGTGCTGCTGCGCACGCGCGAGAAGCTGGAAGCACTCGAACGCATCGTGGCCACGCTGGAAGCCCAGCTGGCCGACAAGCCCGCGCAGCCCTGATCCCGCCGCCATGAGTCTGGCCCTGGTGAACAGCCGGGCACGGGCGGGCGTGTCCGCGCCCCCGGTCCGCGTGGAGGTGCATCTGTCCGGCGGCCTGCCCTCCACGCAGATCGTCGGCCTGCCGGAAGCCGCGGTGCGGGAGTCCCGCGACCGCGTGCGCGCCGCCATCCTGTGCGCGCAGTTCGAATTCCCCACGCGCCGCATCACCGTCAACCTGGCGCCGGCCGACCTGCCGAAGGATGGCGGGCGCTTCGACCTGCCCATCGCGCTGGGCATCCTGGCGGCCAGCGGACAGATCCGGCGCGAGAGCCTTGCGGACTACGAGTTCCTGGGCGAACTCAGCCTGACCGGCGAACTGCGCGCGGTCGACGGCGTGCTGCCGGCCGCGCTGGCGGTGGCGGCCAGCGGGCGCACCCTGGTCGTCCCCGAGCCCAGCGGCGCCGAGGCCGCCCTGGCGCACCAGGGGCATGCGTTCACCGGCCGGACCCTGCTGGAAGTCTGCGCGCTGCTGGAAGGGCGCAAGGCGCTGCCCGCGGCCGTCGCCCCACCGCCGCTACCCTCCACCGTGCCCGACATGGCCGATGTGCGCGGCCAGGTGCACGCGCGGCGTGCGCTGGAAGTCGCCGCCGCAGGCGGGCACCACCTGCTCATGTGATAGCTGATTACAATAGCTTGAGGCGCCCGGCAGCCCCGCTACTCTGCCCAAGGATTAGGGGCTATGATCCACGTATGCCACTAGATGTTGTAGCTGCGGCGCGTCTCAGCAATTGCGAAGGCATAAGTCTAGGATGCGCTCGGTTATTCCAAGACGATCAACGCCAGGTTCGCTTGGTGCGATATCCGCCCCCTGTCCTTCAGGATTTGCCGCAGGTCCTCTATGGAGCAAGACTTCAACCGATGAACCATCCGATGGCAGTTTGCGCAGAGCATCGCTAGGTCATCGACTGTAGTAGCCACATTCTCTTCGATGGTGCTCAGGGGGACTCGATGGTGAGCCTCCATGAACTCCGAACCCAGTGGACCGTAGGTGTCCTCAAAATCTATGCCGCAACACTCACAAAACAGTTTTCCGTACGTAAGCCTGAATTTCTTCTTGGCTAGCTTCACTAGCTTTGCGTCCCGTTCCTTGTGGCGGTGTATCCGAATCTTCACCTTTCCTTCAGTGCCAACGTATTCCTCGATGATCTGGTCAGCCGAGTCCGCCGCCGCAGATTCCGGATCGAACGTTTCGGGTGCAGTTTCACTGTCCAGATACGGCAGAGCTTCATGTAGCTGCGTCGCAGCTTCTACGAGAACTTCCGCACTGTTGACCCCCGCGCCGATCGAGCCAATCCACCGATCTACAGCCGGATGTCCAGCATGCGCCAACATGTCCTCGACTCTAGCTTCGATGTCAATGTAGCTATCGGAGTTTCTTGGCTTCAGAAGAACTGGCTTGGCAACAATTCGAGTTTCGTCCTGATGGACAACTTCGAAGAGAACCTCGTCGACGACATAGGATTTGTCGGAGAGCGGAAACGATACCTTCCCCTCTTGATCCTCTCTGCGCGGAGTTGGCAATGCCGCAATCGCAGCGACCAACGGAGGCACGTTCAGCAGCGACCGATCGTTCGGCTTCTCTCTCCTCAGACGAGGCTTGCCATCCTTGATGCGGAAGCTAACGTCTGTAGCAATGATTGATTCGATGCCAGGAACTACAATGTCGATACGCTTACCAAGTACATTGAGGTTCTTCGCAATGTACTCATACTCTCCCCGTCCGCCGCTTGGTCTCCACCTGATGCTAAGCACTGGATGCACTCCTTGTCTGGAATGAGGAGCAAACCACAGTGAAGATTCTTATGGAAGTAGGAACCTGTTGAAATGGCCGACGGAAGCTCACGCTCAGACAGGAAAACTCCGGCTGCCAAGCAGCTTCGCCACGCGTCTTTTTTTTCGGGCATTGGTGGCTTTGATCTCGGCTTCGAGCTCGCAGGCATGAAGAGCGTCTACATGTGCGAGAAGAAGACCTTTTGTCGCACGATACTTAAGAAGCATTGGGATCACGTCCCCTGCGCCGAGGATATTAATGATGTCAACCCGAAAGAAGTCCCCAAAGCCGACGTCTGGTCAGGCGGGTTCCCGTGCCAAGACCTCTCCCTTGCACGAATGGGCGCGCGCGCAGGGCTTACCGGAAGCCAAAGTGGACTCTTCTATCGCTTTGCGGAAATTCTGGGAGAACGGCTTCCAAAAGTCGTTGTCCTCGAAAACGTCCATGGCCTTCTCACTAGCCACCGAGGAAGAGACTTCGCCATCGTACTCAAGACGCTGGATGAACTCGGGTATGGTCTCGCATGGCGTGTGCTTAACAGCAAAGATTTCGGAGTCCCCCAATCACGTCGGCGAGTCTTCGTTGTTGGAGTGCTTGGAGACGTCGGACGTGCCGGCAAGATACTTTTTGAGCCCGAACGCAGCGACTGGGATTCTCAGGCGAGTGGATCAGCAGAAGAGGAACCTACCTCCCTCTTTCAGAAAATCGTTGGAGATCCTGTCAAAGGACCCCTGACCAAGTCCATGGCTCACTGCATCTATGCGGAGTCAGCGAGACATACCGGCACAGACTGGTCGCGCAACTACGTTTGGTATCCAGACGGACGTGTACGCCGACTTACATCATCAGAAGTGGAAAAAGTGCAGGGGTTCCCGGAAGGCTGGACCCTGCCTACGAGCATGGCCAATGAAACGCCTAAGCTCGAGTCGCTGCGATATCACGCCGTCGGAAACAGTGTCACACCGGCTGTTGCACACTGGCTTGGGCGGCGCATAACTTCCGTGATGTCTCCCCAACCAGTTTCTTCATCACGCAAGAAATTGGAAGTAGCTTAGGAACAGAAGCCGGCACCCGCCGGCTTTTGTTTGACTAACTCCAAGGAAGCGTGAGCGCTGCTAGCTTTTTGCCCCGTCTTCCGCATCACGAATGACTTCCCAGATCCTGTGCCCGAGTCCACGGCATACCTTCTGGAGAGTGTCGAGCTGAAGGTTCTTCTCTCCCCGCTCGATTGCACTGTAGTACGTCCTATGCATACCGATGTGGTCTGCAAAAGCCTCTTGGCTGTACCCAGCGGCTTCGCGGCGGCTACGTATCGCTTTGCCCAGCTTCGAAAGGAGAGTGGCGGCAGTCATGCTGACCACCGTATGGAAACGCTCCTTTTGACTCTACAGATTCAGGAGTAGACTACCTATGGGTATAGTTAAATAGGGGGGATGGACGATGCGGAACCGGATCGGGCTTGGTGCTCTGATGCTAGTGGGCTTACTGCAGGGGTGCGGTCAGTCGCAAGAACCATTGGACTTTCCTGAGGATCAGCGAGCATTCTTCTCTTTGAACAAGGAGTGTAGGCACGCCTACTCAGCTGGCGCGAACGAAATCCAGAAGTCGCGAACCTTCAACGAATGCAATGAGCAGCGAGCGCGCTTCAACCGCAGCATTGATGGTTGGGTTGGAAAGATCACCGATATAAGCACCGACCAAGGTGGTGACTTCGCTTCGCTTACGGTGGAAGCTGACATCGACGATCACGAAATTTCGTTCTCGACTATCGGCACAGCACTAGCGGATCTTGATCAATCAACCTTGATCACACCGAACAGCCACCTGTTCGAGGTTCTTGCCGAGATGAAAGAAGGTGACATTGTTTCGTTTGATGCAACCTTCCTACCGCATCCTGATGATGCACGAGGGATCTGGGAGTCTAGCTTGACTGAGCGCGGCTCAGTTGAGAGCCCCGACTTCATCGTAAAGTTCAGCGGGATACGCCCCTATGGTTCACTGCGCGAAACGGTTGTAAAGCAGGAAAACGGTACCGTCGACTTAGATCGGACTGAGAGGACGGACTCTCAGACTTCTCATCTTCCTAGCACATCTCCGCCTGAGTTGACTGAGTTGTCGACGGCTGAACCGACCTCGACACCGAGTTTTGATTGCCGTTTAGCGCGCACGGACGCAGAGCACGCGATCTGTGAAAATTCGACTCTAGCGCGAGTTGATGTGTACACCGCTGAAATGTACCGATGCTTGAAAGAGATGCCAGGCTCCGATCCGAGCAGTCTTCAAGAAAAGCAACAAGCTTGGATAGCAGAACGGGAGCTATGTTCCGCAGATGTCGGCTGTCTGCGCTCGGCATACGGCAGAATCGCGGAAGAGTACATGGAGCTGAGCCAATTCGATCAATGTCAGGAGCGCGTGACTGGTTCGCTCTAGAGCTAATCTCGGTGAAGTCGTCCTTTACCGAGCTTCTCAAGTCGCGAAAGAATGTTCTTTACGCCAGCGGCGGACCAGCGACCGCCACGCTGAGTTCTGACCCTGCTGGCTTCAAGTGCAGCCGCAAGCCTTGCGTAGGAAGTTATGCCGCTTGCGCGCAAGGAATCAAGGGTAGGTTTCAACGCTAGCGCATACTCGTCGGCGCTCGCCTGTGCGCTTGCCACTCCTAGTGCGGAGACCTCAGCCGCTCTAGGATTGCCGAGAAGCACCCCACGTGATCTCGCTGCTGCAAGTGAGGCTTTCGTCCTTTGAGAGACCACATCGCGCTCGTACTCTGCCATCGCGGCGATGATGTGGATCGTTAGTTTGTTTGCGGAAGGCATATCCGCCGCGATGAACTCAATGCCTGACTCGAGCAGCTGCGATATGAAATGAACGTTGCGAGCGAGGCGGTCGAGTTTCGCGATGACTAACATCGCCTTCTGGGCGCGGCATTGTTGAAGGGCTGCCTTCAACTGTGGACGGTCAGAACCTTTTCCAGACTCCACCTCCTGGAACTCAGCAAGCAGTTTGCCGCCTACGCTGCTCACGTACCGACAGACAGCATCGCGCTGCGCCTCAAGTCCTAGACCGCTGCGCCCTTGAGCTTGGGTCGACACCCGGTAGTACCCGATGAATGCCGTCATCCGCCCCAACCTTATAAAACCCAAATGACCGTTTGGTAATTATAACCTACTGCATGCCTTTGGGGCGGGCTCCAGCCTGGTGGGCAAAACATTGAGTGACGGGTTCGTAGGGTGAGCTCACCAAGCCCAATGGAGCCACTCATGCGAATCTCAGATCGGTATCACCCCCTGCCCGCCGCTTTGCGGGACCCTGAACTCAGGCGCCGCCTCAGGTCCCTGATTAGCGAGGATCAGCCCAGCACGAAGAGCGGCGGCATGCCGGCTCCCCGTGCCGCGGATACGACTTCTTCTCTCCCCAAGTGGAATGGTGCTTACAAGCAGCGGGCTGTCGACGCGCTGCAGCATGCTGCCAACGAGCACTTCTCCCTCTACCCCTTCAATGGCGCCGCCGTCACTCTGACCTTTCGACCTTCGTTCAACGGATTTCCGTTGACGGAGGAAATTGCTGAGGCGGCGATTCGGGAGTTCTTGAAAAGGCTCGGGAGGTTCGCCGAACGCAAGATCAAGGGGCGGAGGCTCAAGGTCATTGCCATCAGGGAGGGAAGCACTAGATCACGCAGCGGGATGCCTAGGCTTCACTACCACCTGAAGATTGAGATCCCGCCCGGAATGGACCCGGAAAACTTTGCCTCGAAGATGGAGCAGTATTGGACCAAGCTTGACTGGGCTAGTCGCATCCAGAACTCGTTCGAAGCGGAATCCGACGCCGGCTGGGTCAGCTATATATTGAAGAGTCGCAGTAAGCCGGACTATGCGTACGCCATCGACTGGATGAATACGCAGGTCTAGCCCCACCCGATTGCCGAGGGCTCCCGTGGAGAACAGCCGCTCTATTGACCGCATCGAGGCGACGGCGTCGCCTTGATAGCTTTTGCGTGGGCGCTGCTCGTCTCGAGACGGTGGCGATTGAACTTGTAAACGAATTGAAGTGATCGCTCTGCGAAGCGAAATGACGGAATCCAGCAACGTCGCCGGAAAGGTCCCCTGCAGCTGCCAGCGTCTGGTTCTGTACCACTCTATTCGGCACGAAACTCGAGAGTCTTCATTCGCACATCCTTCTTCACTCGTGACACCTCACCTTCCATCGCGTCGTAGTGGACAACATCACCCCCCCGGTAGACTAGCGTCAGGTCGAAGCATAGGTCGCGGCAGAGTCTCTCTAGGTCTGCCATTGAGTCAACGCCGAGGTTAGCTCGCCAGTTCGTGTCCCCGTCCGCGATCTCCCACGCCACTCTCATGGCTGGGTGTACTACAACCTTTACTAGCAAACGCCTAAGCTCCGCCGAAATTGCACGTCGCGCCGACTCTCGATCCTCATTCGGATTGGTCAAGTGCGCCTGAAGCTTGCGGATGACTTCTAGCCTTCGCTCCGGATCTATTCTCGTCAGTTCGATGAGTTCTTCGTCCAGCACCTCAATTCTCGAAGTCGCTACAGCTATCGAGTCCTCAGTACTTTTCAGCTCAGCACCAAGAATTCGGCTTCCCGAGCCGCCATTCTTTACCGCATCCAAGATATTGTTGGCTTGGATTCTCAGTCTTTCGACCGAATCGATGAGCTCGGCTCTCCGTTGCCTGATGCTCCTGATCTTGTCTCCCAATCGAATTTCCCCAAAGACAACTCCCACATCGAGGTCTTCAACGGCTTCCAGCACGATCGATTCAAATAGGTCATAGCGTATTGCTTTGGCGCTACACGCTCCCTTCGAGAACGAAACTGAGCACTGGAGGTACTTCCCACCTTTCGGTGGTGACCCTTTGTTAATGTAGAGGTAGCCAGCTCCGCAGCTGCACCTCAGAATTCCTGTGAATAGGTTCGCATAGGTGGCGCCTTTCCTGCCTCTTCCTGTGCCTCGGCGGAGAGCTACGGCGCTACCTGCCTCAACAAAGTCCGCTAGAGAAACCACTGGAGGGTAGTAGTCTTTCAGCGGTTCCCCCTCAGGCAAGCGAACCCTCTTGCCTGAGACTTTGGTCATCACGTGTGGCTGATACTCGCCCAGTACAGTTCGACTGTTGAGAATTTTCTTAACGTACGACTCTCTCCATACAGCGTTCTTTCTTGTGCTCCAGGGGAGTTCTTTTCGCTGATTAAGCCGCCGTGCAATCGAGTAGGCGCCGAATCCATTCTTCGTCATATCAAAGATCTCTTGAACGATCTTTGCGCGCTCCGGAATAACTTCTACAACGCCGTTCTTCACTCGCAGCCAGCCAGGCACCTTGCTAGTCGTAACGACCCCGCCGCTGCGCGCATCCTTTCGCTTCTTTTTCCAAACTTCCGCTAGCATCGAAGACTTACGTCTGGACTCTTCGTGCGCTCTCGACATCGAGAGGAGGGCGCTCATCAGCGCGAACGTGTCCTCCTCGTTTGAGGTGTCAGAGTAGACCTTGTTGTCATCAATCGTAACTACACGAATTCCGCGGCTAGTAAGACCCAGCAAAAGACTCATCGCGCGGGGAACCGCCTGACGAGTCAATCGATCCATCGACTCAACCAGCAGATAGCTGCCTCGCTCAATCGCACCCTCGTCCACGAGCCTCGTGAACTCGCTTAGTGCACCAAACTCTGCGTTCCTGCCCGTGAATGCCGAGACCCCGAAGTCGTCGAAGCGCTCAACGATCTCCAGCTGGTTTGCCTCAGCGTATTGCCTGGCACTGTCGTCCTGACGTCGTCTCGAGTCACCCTTCATCTGGTCAGGCGTAGACATCCGGGTATACGAGTAAGCCTTCGGCACGAGACTCTCCATGGCTGGGCATAGGCAGCATTTAATCAGCTATTATATGCTGCTGATCGGCTCGCCCGGCTGCGGCAAGACGCTGCTGGCCTCGCGCCTGCCCGGCCTGCTGCCCGAAGCCAGCGACACCGAGGCCATGGAGAGCGCCGCCATCGCCTCGGTCAGCGGGCGTGGGCTGGACCCGGCCCGCTGGCGCCAGCGCCCGTACCGCGCCCCGCATCACACCGCCAGCGCGGTGGCCCTGGTGGGCGGTGGCGCGCAGCCGCGGCCCGGCGAGATTTCCCTTGCGCACAACGGCGTGCTGTTCATGGACGAACTGCCGGAATGGTCACGCGCCGCGCTGGAAGTGCTGCGCGAGCCGCTGGAATCCGGCACGGTCACCGTCTCGCGCGCCGCGCGGACCGCGGAATTCCCGGCCCGCTTCCAACTCGTGGCCGCCATGAATCCGTGCCCATGCGGATGGGCCGGCGATCCGAGCGGTCGCTGCCGCTGCGGGCCCGACCTGGTGCGCCGCTATCGCAGCCGCCTGTCCGGCCCCCTGCTGGACCGCATCGACCTGCACGTGCACGTGCCACGACTGCCGCCACATGAACTCCGGCCCGATGCGCCGGACGGCGAAGGCACGGCCGCCATCCAGGCCCGCGTCGTCGCCGCGCGGGCCCGCCAGCAGGCGCGCTGCGGCAAGCCCAATGCACGGATGGGCCAGTCGGAGACGATGCTCCATTGCCGGCTCCAGGCGCGCGACCAAGCGCTGTTGGAACGCGCCGTCGAGCGCCTGCAGCTGTCGGCACGCAGCCTGCACCGCATCCTGCGCGTGGCGCGTACCATCGCCGACCTGGCCGGCAGCGAGGCGATCGCCACCGCGCACGTGACCGAAGCCCTGGGCTACCGGGGACTGGATCGCGGCAACGCAGCATGACCTCCGGCCACGGCGGCGGACGATGCGGTGTGCTTTACTCGGGTCACACCTCGTGCCGGCGGACGTCCTGTCCGCTGTTCCCACTTCGCCACCCTGGAGTCCGCCCATGCGCCACCCCGCATTCCGCCTCACGCTGCTGGCCTCGACTGTCGCGTTCGCCCTCGCCGCGCAGGCTGCGCCGTCGGCCGCCGACCGCATCGCCGGTACCGAACTGATCGCGCGCGACGCCCTGTTCGGCAATCCCGAACGCGCCAACGTGCAGATCAGCCCCGACGGCAAGTACCTGAGTTGGGTCGCCGCCGTCGAGGGCGTGCTCAACGTCTGGGTCGCCCCGGCCGACAACCCGGCGCAGGCCAGGGCCGTCACCCAGGACAAGGCGCGCGGCATCCGCAGCTACTTCTGGTCCTACCAGCCCGACACGCTGCTGTACCTGCGCGACAGCGGCGGCGACGAAGACTTCCATCTGTATGCCGTGGACCTGAAGACCGGCCAGGCGAAGGACCTGACCCCCTTCCCGAAGACCACCGCGCAGGTCGTCGGGGTCAGCCCCAAGCACCCCGGCACGATCCTGGTCGGCATGAACGACCGCGACGCACAGTGGCACGACATCTACAAGGTCGATCTGGCCAGCGGCAACCGCACGCTGCTGGAGAAGAACGACGCGCAGATCGCCGGCTACATCGCCGACGCCGACTACACCCTCAAGTACGCGCAGCGCTCGCGCCCGGACGGTGGCGCCGATGTGCTGAGGCGCGGCGCCGACGGCGCATGGGAGAAGTTCGACGACATCCCGTTCGAAGACGTGCTGACCACCAGCCCCGGCGGGCTGACGCTGGACGGCAAGACGCTGTATTTCACCGATTCGCGCGGCCGCAACACGGCGGCGCTGTTCGCGATCGACGTGGCCAGCGGCGCGCGCACGCTGGTGATGGAGGACGCCCGCGCCGACGTGGGCGGCACGCTGGCCGACCCGGCAACGGGCAAGGTGCAGGCCGTGTCCGTGGACTACCTGCGCGACGAGTGGAAAGTGGTCGACCCGGCGATCCGGGCCGATCTGGAGAAGCTGAAGGCGATCGGCCCCGGCGATGTCTCCGTCAATACGCGCACGCTGGACGACAAGACCTGGATCGTCGCGTACTCGGCGGCCGAAGCGCCGCTGGTCTACTACCGCTACGACCGCGGCACCGGCACGCTCACCAAGCTCTTTTCCGCGCGACCGAAGCTGGAAGGCAAGCCGCTGGTCCCGCAGTGGCCGGTGGAGATCGCCTCGCGCGACAACAAGACGCTGGTCAGCTACCTGACCCTGCCGCGCAGCGCCGACGCGAACAGCGACGGCAAGGCCGAAACGCCCGTCCCGCTGGTGCTGCTGGTCCATGGCGGCCCATGGGCGCGCGATTCCTATGGCTACGGCAGTTACAACCAGTGGCTGGCCAACCGCGGCTATGCGGTGCTGTCGGTCAACTTCCGCGGCTCCACCGGCTTCGGCAAGGACTTCACCAACGCCGGCAACGGCGAGTGGGCCGGCAAGATGCACGACGACCTGATCGATGCCGTGCAGTGGGCGGTCAAGCAGGGCGTCACCACCCAGGACCAGGTGGCGATCATGGGCGGCAGCTACGGCGGCTACGCCACGCTGACCGGCCTGACCTTCACGCCGGATGCCTTCGCCTGCGGCGTGGACATTGTCGGCCCGTCCAACCTCAACACCCTGCTGAGCACGGTGCCGCCGTACTGGGCCAGCTTCTTCGAGCAGCTGGCCAAGCGCATGGGCGATCCACGCACCGAAGCGGGCAAGAAGTGGCTGACCGAACGTTCGCCACTGACCCGTGCCGACCAGATCAAGAAGCCGCTGCTGATCGGCCAGGGTGCGAACGACCCCCGCGTGAAGCAGGCCGAGAGCGACCAGATCGTGAAGGCGATGCAGGCCAAGAACATCCCGGTGACCTACGTGCTGTTCCCCGACGAGGGCCACGGCTTCGCCCGGCCGGAGAACAACAAGGCGTTCAACGCGGTGACCGAGGGCTTCCTGGCCCAGTGCCTGGGCGGTCGCGCCGAACCGATCGGCAAGGACTTCACCGGCTCCAGCATCAGCGTGCCGGTCGGTGCGGACGGCGTGCCCGGGCTGGCCGAGGCGCTGAAGGGGCATACGCAGGAAGTGAAGAAGTAGACCCGTTCCCTCTTCCGCTGCCGTAGAAGAGAAACGCCGGCGAACGCCGGCGTTTCTTCATGCGCATCCCTGCGATCGGCACTCAGGCCGCCTTTTCCTTTTCGTAGAACTGCTCTTCCTCGGTCGAGCCCTTCAGCGCGGTGACGCTGGAGCTGCCGCCCTGGATGACGGTGGTGACGTCGTCGAAGTAGCCCGCACCCACTTCCTGCTGGTGCGAGACGAAGGTGTAACCCTTCTCGCGTGCGGCGAATTCCGGCTCCTGCACCTGTTCGACGTAGTGCTTCATGCCCTCGCCACGCGCGTAGTCGTGGGCGAACTTGAAGGTGTTGAACCAGTTGATGTGGATGCCGGCCAGGGTGATGAACTGGTACTTGTAGCCCAGCGCCGACAGTTCGTCCTGGAAACGGGCGATCTGCGCATCGTCCAGGTTCTTCTTCCAGTTGAAGCTGGGCGAGCAGTTGTACGACAGCAGCTTGCCCGGATGCTTGGCATGCACTGCCTGGGCGAACTCGCGTGCGAAGCCGATGTCCGGCGTGCCGGTCTCGCACCACACCAGGTCGGCGTACGGCGCATAGGCGACACCGCGGCTGATCGCCTGCTCCAGGCCGTTCTTCACCCGGTAGAAGCCCTCCGCCGTGCGCTGGCCGGTGACGAAGGGCTGATCGTTGGCGTCGAAGTCGGACGTCAGCAGATTGGCGGCTTCGGCGTCGGTGCGGGCCAGCACGATGGTCGGCACGCCCAGCACGTCGGCCGCCAGGCGCGCGGCCTGCAGCTTCTGCACCGCTTCCTGGGTGGGCACCAGCACCTTGCCGCCCATGTGGCCGCACTTCTTCACCGCGGCCAGCTGGTCTTCGAAGTGCACGCCCGCCGCGCCGGCGATGATCATGTTCTTCATCAGCTCGTAGGCGTTCAGCACGCCGCCAAAGCCGGCCTCGCCGTCGGCGACGATGGGCAGGAAGAAGTCGATCGCGTCGGCTTCGTTCGCCTTGCCGTCGCAGATCGCCTTCCACTGGATCTCATCGGCGCGCTGGAAGGTGTTGTTGATGCGGCGGACCATCGTCGGCACCGAGTCGTAGGCGTACAGCGACTGGTCGGGGTACATGGTCTCGGAGGTGTTGCCGTCGGCGGCGACCTGCCAGCCGGACAGGTACACCGCTTCCAGCCCGGCCTTGGCCTGCTGCATCGCCTGGCCGGCACTGATCGCGCCGAACGCGTTGACGTAGCCCTTCTTCGCCTCGCCGTTGACGAGCTTCCACAGTTTCTCCGCGCCACGGCGGGCCAGGGTGTACTCCGGCTGCAGGCTGCCGCGCAGGCGGACGACATCCGCGGCGGCGTAGTCGCGCTTGATGCCGGTCCAGCGCGGGTTGCTGTCCCAGTCCTTCTGGATGGCGTCGATCTGCTGTTGCTTGGTGCTCATGGCGATGCTCCGTGATGTGGGGTGCTTCAGTGCGGTGCGGATGCGCGGGCGGAGGTGATGGGGTGGGCGCTACGAATCCCGATTCCCCATTCCCGAATCCCGGCCTTCAATCGATGCGGTCGTACGCGGGCAGGGTCAGGAAGTCGGCCAGCTCGTCGGCGCGGCTCAGCGCGTCGAGCAGGGCGATGGCCTCGGAGATGCGCTCCCCGCCCGGCAGCCGGCTGTGGTCGCCCAGCCTGGCGGGCAGCGCGGCCAGCGTGCGCTGCAGCAGGGCGTAGTCGATCTGGGTGCCGTCGCACAGGTGCACGTCGGCGACGTGCAGCCATTGCCAGATCTGCGTGCGCGAGATCTCGGCGGTGGCCGCGTCTTCCATCAGCCAGTGGATCGGCACGCAGCCGTTGCCGTCCAGCCACGCGGCCAGGTAGCGCACGCAGACCTCCACGTTGCCCTCGAAGCCGGCGCGGGTGATGGTGCCGGTGGACGGACGGATCAGGTCGTCGCGGGTAACCGTCACGTCCTCGCGCAGCACCCCGCGCTGGTTGGGCTGCGGCATATGCTCATCGAAGATCGCCTTCGCCACCGGGATCAGCGCCGGATGCGCCACCCAGGTGCCATCGTGGCCGGCGGTGACTTCACGCAGCTTGTCGGCGCGCACGCGGGCCAGTGCCTGTTCGTTGGCCGCTTCGTCGTTGTTGATCGGGATCTGCGCGGCCATGCCGCCCATCGCGTGCGCACCGCGCCGGTGGCAGGTCTGGATCAGCAGTTCCGAATACGCTTTCAGGAACGGCTGCGTCATCGTCACCTGGCCACGCTCGGGCAGCACCTTGTCGGCGTGGCGACGGAAGGTCTTCAGGTAGGAAAAGATGTAATCCCAGCGGCCGCAGTTCAGGCCCACGATGCGCTCGCGCAGCGCGTGCAGGATCTCGTGCATCTCGAACACCGCCGGCAGCGTCTCGATCAGCACGGTGACCTTCATCTGCCCGTGCGGCAGGCCCAGCGCCGACTCGATGTGCGACAGCGCGGTTTCCCACAGCGCGGCCTCTTCCATGCTCTGCAGCTTGGGCAGGTAGAAGTACGGGCCGCGGTCGCGGGCCTGCAGCGCGCGGGCGTTGTGCCAGGCGAACACCGCGATGTCGAACAGCCCGCCGGCGATCGGCGCGCCATCGATCAACACGTGCTTCTCGTCCAGGTGCCAGCCGCGCGGGCGCACCAGCAGCACCGCCTGCTCGTCCTGCGGCTTCAGCGCGTACTGCTTGCCGTTCTCGGCGGTGAACGCCAGGTCGCCCTGCACCGCGCCGATCAGCGCACGCTGGCCGGTCAGCAGGTTGTGCCAGGTCGGCGAGGTGGAATCTTCGAAATCGGCCATGAACACCTTCGCGCCGGAGTTCAGTGCGTTGATGACCATCTTCGGATCGACCGGTCCGGTGATCTCCACCCGGCGGTCCTGCAGGGCCGTCGGCACCGGGGCCACGGTCCAGTCGCCGTCGCGGATGGCGCGCGTGTCCTCGCGGAAGTCGGGCAGGCCACCGGCGTCGAAGAAGGCCTGGCGCTCACGGCGCGCCGCCAGGCGGGCCTGGCGCGCGGGCTCGATCGCGCGATGCAGCGAGACCAGCAGGGCCAGCGCGCCCGGGGGCAGCAGGGCGTCCTGCCCCACCAGGTTGGTGGTCAGGGCGATGCCGGGGGTGGGCCGATCGGCACGGGCGTCGCGCGGCGGCAGTGCGAAAGCGGTAGCGGACATCATGTGGAACTCCTGGCGTCTTGCTGGACTGGCACAGTGCTCCCCGCCTCAATTATTTGACAAAACAGTTTTGTCAATGCATTAAATAAGCTGTGCTTATATCTCGCTAGAACATGAGCTCTAAAGAAGCGCCAACCCCTCGATTTCCCTACAAATCCGATCGACTGAAGCCCCTGCGGGCGTTCTGCCAGACGGTGCGCCTGGGGTCGGTGTCGCGCGCCGCGGAGGCGCTTTTCGTCAGCCAGCCCGCCATCACCCTGCAACTGCAGGCGCTGGAACGGGAGCTGGGGGTCAGCCTGTTCGAGCGCAGCGGTCGCCGGCTGGCACCCAGCCGGGAAGGCGAAGTGCTGTACGAACTGGCCCAGCCGCTGGTGGCGGGCCTGGACGGGCTGGACGCGACCTTCCGCGAGAAGGTCAGCGGACTGGAGGCCGGCGAACTGAACGTGGCCGCCAACAGTTCCACCATCCTGTACCTGCTGCCGAAGATCGTGGAGCATTTCCGCCAGCAGCACCCCGAGGTGAAGCTGACCCTGCACAACGCCGCCAGCGCCGATGGCACGGATCTGCTGCGCTCGGACGCCGTGGACCTGGCCGTGGGCTCGGTGCTGGACGTGCCGGCCGACCTCAGCTACGCGCCGGTCTACCGTTTCGAACCGATGCTGATCACGCCGCCGGACCATCCGCTGGCAACCAAGCGCGACCTGCGCCTGGAGGATCTCTCGCCCTACGGCCTGATCCTGCCGCCCAAGCGGCTGGTCACCTACCGGCTGGTGGACCTGGTGTTCCAGCAGGCACGCGTGCCCTATACCGTCGCGTTGGAGGTGGGCGGCTGGGAAGTCATCAAGCAGTACGTCAGCATGGGCATGGGCATCTCCGTCATCGCCTCCATCTGCCTGACCGAGAGCGACCGCGACCGACTGACGGCGCGCTCGCTGAGCCAGTGGTTCCCCTCGCGCAGCTACGGGGTGGTGGTGCGCAAGGGCAAGTTCCTGTCGCCGCAGGCGCGCGCCTTCATCGAACTGATCCAGCCGCACCTGTTCGAGCGCCGCGACTACGATGAGAGCGGACATTCCGAACGCTGACGCCCAGCCTCCATGAGCGGCCGTTACCGACAACACGATTTCGCCCGCGACCAGTCCCTGCTCTGCCGCTGGGACTACGTGCAGGGCGCGCAGGCCACGCCCGCGCTGGTGCTGCCGGATGCCTGCATCGACCTGCTGTGGGATGGCGCGCGACTCAGCATCGCAGGGCCGGATACGCACGCCCAGTACGCCCGCATCGCACCCGGGGGTCGCGTGCAGGGCCTGCGGTTCGCACCGGCCATCGCCGCACGATGGCTGGGCGTCCCCTTGCATACGCTGGCCGACCAGCGCGTGGATGTGGGCGATCTCGGCAATCCTCGCCTGGCGACGCTGGCCGACCGGATGGCGGAGCGCGACACCGATGCGATGGGCTGGCTCGCCGAGCGGATCCTGCTCGACGCGCCGGCACGTGACGCCGCGATGCAGGCGGTGCATGCGCGACTTTCATGCGTGCAGCCCGCCTCGGTCGCGCAGCTCGCGCGCGATCTCGGCATCACCGAACGCACCCTGCTGCGCCGGTGCGACGAAGCGTTCGGCTACGGACCGAAACTGCTGGCACGCATCCTGCGGCTGCAACGCTTCCTGCACCGGCGACACGACGACACGACGCGGATGGAAGCGGCCCTGGACGCGGGCTATTACGACGCCGCCCAACTCGCTGGCGACACGCGACGCCTTACCGGCCTGACGCCGACGCAACTGGTGGCGCAGGTCGCGCGCTGACTGTCCGATTTCGCCAAGACACGCCGCTCGGACTTCGCCAGACTGGTGGCCTCTCTCATCGGGAATCCGCCATGAGCACCGCCGACCAGCACCACCGCATCGACTACCTCGAATTCAACGTCGCCTCCATCTCCACCTCGAAAGCCTTCTATGGCGACGCATTCGGCTGGACGTTCCAGGACTATGGCCCCGACTACTGCGAATTCCGCGACGGGCGTCTGACGGGGGGGTTCGCTCACGGCGCGGCGCAGCCGGGCGGCGCCTTGGTGGTGCTGTATTCGACAGCGCTGGAAGACAGCCTGGTGCGGGTGGAGCAAGCCGGAGGCCGCATCACCAAGCCGATCTTCGCCTTCCCCGGCGGACGGCGTTTCCAGTTCGCCGATCCCGACGGCTACGAACTGGCCGTGTGGTCGGCCGCCTGAGTCAGCGCGCGTCGTAGCGCGCCAGCAGCGCGCGGTGGCCCGAGCGCCACTGCGCGAGTCCGGCAGGCGAACCCTCGAACGTGCTGTCGAGGAACGCCAGCGACAACGATTCGGTGGCCCGCTTCACGTCCTCGCTGACCTCGCGCGAATCGAAATAGCGGTGGTCGGTGAACACGTTGTGGGTGCCGTACCGGTAGACCGCCAGTACCTTCCGCGTACCGCCGATGGCGTCGAACACCTTCAGGCGGTCGTCCACGCCCGAGCCGAAGCCGGGGATGCGGATGATGTCGTCGGCGGTGGTCACGTGCAGGGTGGGAATGCGGATGCCGGACAGGATGGGGCGGAAGTCCTGGTCGCCATAGAACGGCGGCGCGGAAATCACGATCGCGGCGCGGATGCGCGGGTCGCGCAACTGGATCGCACGACCGTGGCGCACGACACGCGCGCCGGCCGACATCAGGGTGGTGTTGGCGCCGTAGGAATGCCCCGCCGCGACGACGCGCGCGCGGTCGATGCGCGCGCCCCACTCGCCCGCCAGTACGCGGTCCAGGGCGAAGCGCTGGTCGCGCACGCGCTGGATGGCTTCGGCATCGCCTGCCGCGCGCTGGAAGCGGGACACCAGGGTGAACGGATTGCCTTCCCATAGCGCACGGTCGCTGCCGACATGCTGGACGTGGACGCTGGCGATACCGTGGCGCGCCCAGTAGCGCCCCAGGTAGGTGTAGCCGTCGCGCGCGCTGCCGATACCGTGCGAGAACACCACCAGCGGCACGGTGCGCGTCCGCGCCGCGTCCGGCCAGAACAGCTTGACCGGCACCGCGCGATCACGCGCCGGGTCGAACCAGTCCAGGTCCTGCACGCGGTAACCGGCGTGAAGGCCCGCATCCGCGTCGCCACCGGCGGGCGCGTGCGAAGACGCCGCCAACATCGGCGCCAGCAGCAAAAACGACAGCAGGGCCACCACGCGGTGGCGATGGAGGAAGGCGGCAACGTTCATCGGCAACACATCACGAAAGGAAGACCGCGCGCCTGGGCGACGCACGGGACGACACGCGCGCGGATCGCGGCGCCTATTTTTTCTTCGGGCGTCCGGCCTTCACCGGCGCCAGGGCATCCAGCGCCCGGGCGAGCGCCTGCGGCGACAACCCGGCCAGCGCGTGCAGGCCCGCGCGCAGCAACTCGCTCTTCTTGGCCGGCCGCTGCACCTGCAGGGCGCGGCCCTTCAGTACACCGACCAGCGCGAAGTCATCGGCCGGCATGGTGAAGCTGTCGCGCACGAGTTTGGCCAGTCGGTCATCGGCGCGGGCGGGCGTGCCCGTTCCGGCCGCTTCACGCACTTTGCGGGACCTGGCCATGCGGACTCCTGAAATCGTATAAACGATTTATACCTTTTTCCGATGTCCACCGCCAAGCCCATGGCCGCCGACGAACGGCCGTCGTTCATCGGGCGTCGTCCGGCGCCGGAGGCGTCCCACAGTCGTAGACTGGACCCCTGCCCCCGTGGGTCCTGCCGATGAGCCACCGTGTTGCCTCCCTGCGCACGGGCGAGCGTGCCGCCCTGCTCGCCGCCGAGGAAGCGTGCGCGCTGGTCACCGCGCTGGCCGTCGCACCGCACGATCCGACCGGCGTGCACGAAGCGCGCAAGAGTCTGCGCCGGCTGCGCTCGCTGCTCGCGCTGGTGCGCGACGCACTGGGCAAGGAGGCGGTGGACGCCATCGACGACGAACTGCGGGCCATGACCCGCGACCTGTCCGCCCTGCGCGACGGGCAGGTGGTGCAGGACCTGGCGCGCCTGCTGGCACGCGAAGCCACCGACCCCGGTGAACGGGAGAACTGGCAGGCCCTGCTGCCGGCACTGGCCCGGCGCCATGAGCAGGTGCTGGCCGCAGCCTTGTGCGAGGACCCCGGTTACATGCGCCGCCAGGCCCAAGCCCACCGCCAGGCCGAGCAGCTGCGACAACTGCCGTGGCAGCGGCTGAAAGCCGGCGACCTGCGCCACGCGCTGGCGCGCTCGGAGCGGCGCCAGGCACGCGCGCAGGCGAAAGCGATGGCCAGCGGCCAGGTGGACGACCTGCACGACTGGCGACGCAAGTCGCGTCGCCTGCGCATGCAGCTGTCGGCCTTGCGCAAGCTGCAGGTGACGCCGCGTGGCAAGGCCGCGCGACTGCCACCGCGGTTCATCAGCCAACTGGTCGACCAGTTGGGCACCCTGCAGGACCTGGTCCTGCTGCATCGCGCGCTGGAGGCGCTCGAACCCGCACACGCGCGAGCGAAACGGGTCATGCCGCGACCGCGCGTGCGCTTCGCTTCACCGATCCAGCCACTGGCGTAATTGCGTTTACCGCTTAATCGACGGCACGGTAACCCTCGTCAAGAACGACCCCCTGGGGCCGATACTGACGCATGAGGCCCTCCCGGCGCCGGCGGAACGCCAGACGCACGGCGACGCCTCGATCCGACGGGCTTGGCACGAAGCCTGCATGCCTCCGTTGGTCCACCCCATCGGGGCGGATCGCCTCTCACGCAGGAGTATTCCCCGCAGGTGGACGCCCCCTCCACGATCGCCGACGACGTATCCCCCCAGCGCCTGTCCTCTCCGCGCGCGCGGATGCCGCCGCTGGCGTGGGCGACGGTGGTGGTGCTGCTGGGCCTGTCGAGCACCGCGGTGGTGGCCCATCGCGAGTGGCGCGACCTGCAGGAACGCGCCGAGGAAGCCAGGCGCGAACTGGCCGACGCAGGCGCCGCGCGCCTGCGGGTGCCGCTGGAGCAGGCGGCCCTGATGCTGCGCGCCATGCAGACCGTGTTCCTGGCCAACGACCAGATGGACCAGGCGCGCTTCAGCCAGTACCACGCCAGCCTGCGCAGCCCGCTGCCCCCGACCGCCTACACCTCGGTGGCGTTTGCGCGCCGCTCGCCCGCGGGCGAGCCCCTGGCCGATCACGTGTCCTACCGCTACGAATTCGTCGCCCCCTACAAAGCCAACACGTCGCTGATCGGCTTCGACATGGTGACGCAGAAGGCCAACCTGGCCGCCCTGCTGCGCGCGCGCGATACCGACACCGTGGTCATTTCCGCGCCGTTCGCGCTGCAGCAGTCGGTACCCAGCGGGCAGAACCCGCTGGGCGTCACCCTGCGCCTGCCGGTGTATTCCGACGGCCCCACGCCGACCACGCCCAACCAGCGGCGCGCCCGGGAGATCGGCGCGCTGGCCATCGGCATCCGCCTGCAGCCGCTGGCGGAATCGGCCCTGTCGGGCCCGGTGCTGGACGGCTTCCGCGTGCGCATCTACGACGCCACCGCCAGCGCGCACCCGTTCTACGATTCCGGCACGCCCATGGCCGCCGGCATGCCCGTGCAGCAACGCCGCCTGGACATCGGCGGGCGGCAGTGGCGCATCGAGATGCTGCCGCGCCCGCAACCGCTGGAGCTCGGCCGTCTGCAGGCGCTGCTGGCGGGCGGCGGCACCATCAGCCTGCTGCTGGCCGCACTGGCGTGGTCGCTGGCCAGTACCCGGCGACGGGCCGAAGCGCTGGGCGAACAGATGAGCCAGCGCTACCGCGAGAGCGAACTGCGCTTCCGCGCCCTCAATGAGCTGCTGCCTGCCCTGGTCCTGCTGGCCGATGCGCGCGATGGCCGCATCGTCTACGCCAACCAGGCGGCGCGACTGCGCCTGGGCGACCCGACCGGACTGCCGCTGTCGGCCCTGTTCTCCGATCCTCAGCTGCAGCAGCGCGCACGCGACGCCGACACCATCGGCAACGACTGGGGCAACCTGGAGGCGGTGCTGCTCAGCCCCGGCGGCGACGCCTTCTGGGCCAGCGCCTCGATCGCGCATGTGGACGTGGAGGAACGGGCACACCTGCTGATGGTGGCCACGGACATCTCCGAGCAGCGCGAACTGACCGAACGCCTCAGCTACCAGGCGACCCATGACGCGCTGACCGAACTGTGCAACCGCCGCGAGTTCGAGCGTCGCGTCGAGGAAGCCCTCAGCGAGCGCAAGGGGCGCGCGGCGTGCGATCCCTGCGCACTGCTGTACATCGACCTGGACCAGTTCAAGCTGATCAACGACGTGTCCGGCCACATGGCCGGCGACCAGCTGCTGGCGCAACTGGCGCTGGCCATGCGCCAGCAGCTGCGCGGTGGCGACGTGCTGGCGCGCCTGGGCGGCGACGAATTCGGCCTGATGGCCTTCCACGTGGATGCCGAGGGCGCGCGCGCCCTGGCCGAACGACTGCGCGAGTGCATCGAGGCGCTGATGTTCGTATGGCAGGACCGCACCTACACCGTCAGCGCCAGCATCGGCGTGGTGGTGGTGGACCAGCAGGAGCCCACGCTGAAGGACCTGCTGGCCTGGGCGGACACCGCCTGCTACCTGGCCAAGGAGAACGGCCGCAACCGCGTGCACGTGTACCGCCAGGACAACGAGACCACGCGGCGCCAGGGCGAGATGGAATGGGCGGGCCGGCTGCGCTGGGCCGTCGAACAGGACCGCCTGCTGCTGGACTACCAGGAGATCGTGCCGCTGGATGGCAGCGACACCGCCACCAGCATCGAACTGCTGCTGCGCCTGCGCGACGAGGACGGCGGCGTGGTACTGCCCGGCGCCTTCCTGCCCGCAGCCGAGCGCTACGGGCTGATGCCTGCCATCGACCGCTGGGTGATCCGCAATGCACTGGCGCATTTCGGCCAGCTGCACGGTACCGGACTGCGCCTGGGCACCTGCGCGATCAACCTGTCGGGCGCGAGCATCGAGGACGAGGGCCTGGCGGACTTCATCCTGGCCCGCATCGCCGAGTACGCGGTGCCGGCGCACCGGCTGTGCTTCGAGATCACCGAGACGGTGGCCGTGCGCAACCTGCTGAAGGTGGTCGCCGTGATCGAGCGCCTGCGCCGCGCAGGCTGCCGGATCGCGCTGGACGACTTCGGCGCCGGCATGTCGTCCTTCGGCTACCTGAAGAACCTGCCGGTGGACCTGATCAAGATCGACGGCAGCTTCATCCGCGACCTGGAAACCGACCCGATGAGCCGCACCATCGTCAGCGCCATCGCCCAGATCGGTCACCAGCGCGGCCTGAAGGTGGTGGCCGAGTGGGTCGCCAGTCCGAAGAGCTGCGATGCGTTGCGTTCGCTGGGCGTGGACTACGGCCAGGGTTTCGCGCTGCATCGCCCGGAGCGGGTGCTGTTCCAGCGCGAACAGCCTCCCCCGCGCCGGCTGGCCGTGGTGCGCTGATCGCGCGCAACGCGGTTCAGCGCGCGGGCGTCTCCACTGCCCGCGGCCGCACGTGCTCCAGCAGGCTGACCAGCACCTTGCCCGGCTCCTCCCACGGGATCATGTGCGCGGAATGCTCGAACCACACGCCCTGCTTGTAGGGCGCGCGCACCTTCGCCAGCCAGGCCGCAGTGGGCTCGGATGGCGTGGTGTAGTCGTGCCGGCCCATGAACATCACCACCGGGATGGGAAACGTCTCCACCGCGTCGAAATCGACCTGCAGGAATTCGTCCAGCAAGCGTTCCAGCGTGAACAGGCTGCCGGCATGGATGGCACAGCGGGCGGCATCGTCGTAGTCGGGCGACAGGCGCGGCCCGCGGTAGAAATAGTCCGAACTGTCGCGGTAGGCGGTCAGCCCGCCATAGTGCTGCGGCCACTTGCGTGCGATGACGATGCGCTCGCGGGTGATCGGCTGGTCGCCCGGATACGGGGCGATGGCCTCCATCTCCCGCACCGCTTCCAGGTTGCCCTTCCCGCGTGCGGTACGCAGGCCGTAGTCGAAGCTGACCTGCTCGTTGGTCCGCACGTTGATCACCTGGCCGATGCCTACATAGGCGTGGAACAGGTCCGGCCGCTGCAGTGCCGCGTGCATCGCCACCACGGTGCCCCAGCTGTGCGCCATCAGCACCAGCTTGCGCTTGTGGTAGCGCGTGCGCAGGTATTCGGCCAGCGCGATGGCATCGTCGACATAGCGCTGGATGTGCAGGGTATCGGCGACCGCGTCGCGGTCGTTGAGCAGCAGCGTCCGGCCAGCGCCGCGCTGGTCGTAGTTGACGACCGTGAAGTACTCCTCCAGCGGGCGCTGGAACTGCCACAGCGTGGGGATGATCGGCGAGGCCGGACCGCCGTGCACGAACAGCACCATCGGATTGTCGCGATCCTGCCCGCGCACGTTCACCCACTGGCGGATACCGCCGATCTCCACCGCGTACGCCTCCTGCACGCCGGTGGGCGCGGTGATGCGGCCTAGGTCGGCGATGACCTCGCGTGCCGGCGCGTAGGCCGAACGGTCCGGGCAGCTCTCCTGCGCCTGCACGCCCAGCGGCAGCCAGGCGAGCAGGAAGGCGGCGAATGCGTGTTTCATCCTCATCTCCATCCGGGGGATGCCGCCATTGTCGGCCAGGCCAGGCGGAGACGACCGTGTCGTTGGTCCCTGTCGGCGATCAGAGATGCGTCATCCACTGCCGCAGCAGGGCCTGCAGGGCCGCTTCGCGAACCTCCACGTCCCCGGGGCAGCCGAAGTCCAGCGTCGCGCGATCGGCGCCGAGCCAGGTCAGCAGTCCCTGCGGATCGGCGATCGCGTCCGCCGGCAGCGCGCGCCTGCCCGCGCCCAGATGCAGCACCAGCAGCACGCGGTCCGCCCTCCTCAACTGCATCGTGGCGAAATGGCGGCCCTCCACGTGGAAACTCGGTGCGTTCCACTTGATGGCCTCGCCGATGCGCGGATCGGTGGCGCGGATCGCGATGCGCAGTCGCTGGAGGGTGGCGTCCTGCGGATGCGCCAGCGCGGCAAGGAACGCGCCGACATCGGCGGGCGCGGCGGCTTTCTTCCCTGGCATCGGGTCTCCGGAACGGGGGCAGGCGCGGATGTGTACCCGCACCACGGTACACGGCACGGCAGGCGATGCCTACGTCGGATGCGACCGTGGGACGGTCCGACGAGCGGCCAGCCAAGGTGGGCAAGGCTTGATCGGAATCAACGCGCCCCGTGCGTCCTCCCCGTAACGTGGGTGGCCTGTCGGGCCACTACCGGAGCAGCAGATGGACAGCACCATGAAGGCCGCCGTCGTGCGGGAGTTCGGCAAGCCGCTGGTGATCGAGGAAGTCCCTGTGCCGCGTCCCGCGGCCGGCGACATCCTGGTCAAAATCCAAGCCTGTGGCGTATGCCACACCGACCTGCATGCCGCCGAGGGCGACTGGCCGGTGAAGCCCAATCCCCCCTTTATTCCTGGCCACGAGGGCGTCGGCCATGTGGTGGCCGTCGGCGCCGGCGTCCGCCACGTGAAGGAAGGCGACCGCGTGGGCATCCCGTGGCTGTACTCGGCCTGCGGCCATTGCGAGCACTGCCTGGGCGGCTGGGAGACGCTGTGCGAGACGCAGCAGAACACCGGCTATTCGGTCAATGGCGGCTTCGCCGAGTATGCGCTGGCCAACGCCGGCTACGTGGGCCACCTGCCGGACAACGTGGGCTTCGTCGAGATCGCGCCGGTGCTGTGCGCGGGCGTGACCGTCTACAAGGGCCTGAAGGTCACCGACACGCAGCCCGGCGACTGGGTGGTGATTTCCGGCATCGGCGGACTGGGCCACATGGCCGTGCAGTATGCGAAGGCGATGGGCCTGAACGTGGCGGCGGTGGATGTGGACGATACGAAGCTGGCGCTCGCACGCCGCCTGGGCGCCACGGTCACCGTCAACGCCCGGACCACCGACCCGGTGGCGTACCTGAAGAAGGAAATCGGCGGCGCGCATGGCGCCCTGGTCACCGCGGTATCGCCGAAGGCGTTCGAGCAGGCCATCGGCATGGTCCGCCGCGGCGGCACGGTGTCGCTCAACGGCCTGCCGCCGGGGCAATTCCCGCTGGACATCTTCGGCATGGTGCTCAACGGCATCACCGTGCGCGGCTCCATCGTCGGCACGCGCCTGGACCTGCAGGAGTCGCTGGCCTTCGCGGCGATGGGCAAGGTGGCCGCGACGGTGGCGACCGACCGGCTGGAGAACATCAACGATGTGTTCGCGCGCATGCACGCCGGCACCATCGAAGGCCGCATCGTGCTGGACTTCGCCACCTGAGGGTCCCCGGATGGCACCGCCCCTGACCGACGCATCGCCCCGCGCAGCCACCCCTCCCCTGCAGGCGATCGCGACAGCGGCGGCGTTGCAGCGGATCGACACGGGGTCCACCGACGAGGAATGCGCTGCGCCGGCCACGGCCGGGCGCGCGTGATCACCCGGGGCTGGCCTTGCCGGCGATCATGCGCGCCGCCTGCGCCTTGCCGGCGGCCAGCGCGTCGTAGCAGGTGAAGTAGTCGCGGCCGTCGTGCCACGCCTCGCCCCAGGCGCCGCCCTGCGCGGCGCGCACGCGCACCGCCAGCGACCACGGCTGCCGGTCGTCGGTCCGCTCGATCACCACTTCGACCAGATGCCCCTGGCAGGTCGACAGGTCCACCTTCTTCTGCATGCACGGATCCCCGGCGGGATGGAGGTTCGCCCTGCCTGGCGTGCATTCCGGTCCGCCCTGGTCCATAACGGCCAACGCGGAAAGCCGACGACGCGGGCCAGCTACTCCGATGCCACGCCCGCGAGCTGCAGCACCCAGCCCGGCACCTCGGGTTCACCGGCGTAGAAGTCCTTCGGCTTGTTCTCCGCCATCGCCCAGCGGTGCAGCCAGCTGGGACCGTAGCGCCCGTTGTAGCCGTCCTCGCCGCGCGCATAGGCGGGGTCGCGCATCGCCTCGTCCAGCGTCACCACGCGGTAGCCGCGGCGCTGCACACCGGCCACCAGGTCCGCATAGGCGACGGCGTTCAGTTCGTTCGCATGCAGCAGCCACACCTGCGGCAGCGCGTAGCCCAGCAGGGCCTGCGACTGCCGCTCGTAGTAATCGACCTTGTTGAGCATGTAGGGAACATAGCCGCGCCGCAGCCGCTCCAGCGTGGCCGCGCGCGCGGGCGTGTCGGGCTGGCCATCCAGCACGTTCGCATAGGCGAAGGCCCACACCCATTCGCCGTTGTCGACGGTAACCGGCGCGATGCGGTAGCCGTGCTGGTCAAGGAAGGCCGACAGCGCGGCCCGCTCTTCCGGCGTGCGGCCGGCACGCAGGTAGGGGTGGCGGAACCAGCGCGGCACCTGGCCGCGTTCGGCCAGCAGCGGACGCAACACGCGCTCACCGTCCAGGATGTCCTGCTGGAACGCCGGCAACCCGACCGCATGCAGGTCGAGGTGGCCATGGGTGTGGTTGCCCAGTTCGTGACCCGCATCCCGCCAGTCGCGCAGCATCGCCACCCGCGCCGGCTGCGCCTGCCCGTCGATCTCCAGCTTGCCTTCATTGACGAAGCCCACCACGGGCACGCCGGCCTGCTTCAGCTGCGCCATCAGCTGCGCATGGCGCAGCGGCAGGTCTGCCGGCGGGGTCTTGTCCATGCGCTGCCATGGCAGGTCGTCGATCGTGATGGCGATGCGGCGGTCGGGTTCGGCGGCGCCCGCGCCGAAGGCGAGCAGCACCAGCAGCCAGGCGGTCATCGGAAGGCGCATGCGGTCGGCTTCGGGAGGGAGGGCTTGAAGCTTACCCGCGCATCCCGATCCGGTCACCGACGCAACACGTCCCGATCACGCGCTGGCCGACGCGCCGCTGCCCCGCCACGCCTCGATGACGGCGTGCAGGCCGGGATGCGCCGGCACGCGGATACCGAAGCCCTGCTGCAGTTCCGCGATCACCGCGTGCGCATCCGCCAGCGGCCAGCGCTCGCTGGCAAGGCCGATGCGGTGCAGCGCGACCCCGCCACTGCCCAGGGTCCTGCGCCACCCCGGACCGGTACGCGCCACGCGCAGCTGGCCCATGAACGGCGAGTCCGGGTGCGTGCTGACGTACCAGTTGCCGACCACCTGGTCGATCTCGGCCTGCGGCTGCAGGTCGAACGCGTACATTCGGCGCCATTGCCCGGCCACCTGCGCGTGCAGGGTGTATTCGTCGCCGTGGCGGGTGATGCGGTACGGCTCGTGCGGCGTGGACTGCACCGCTTCGGTCTCCAGGCGCAGTGGCGCGGTCGGCACCATGCCGCCGAAGCCGACATCGACGAGGTAGCGCTCGCCGTCCACCCTGACCAGCAGAAGCAGATGGGTCCGCGCGGGCACGGCGTCCTCGGCCTCACCCATCAGCACGCGGGCGGCGATGGCGCGTGCGTCGTAGCCCAGCGTGCGCAGCAGGGCCAGGAACAGCCGGTTGAGTTCGTAACAATAGCCGCCGCGCCCGTCGTGCAGCAGCTTGCGCTCGATCGACGGCAGGTCCAGCGGCACGGGCAACCGCAGCAGGCTGGACAGGGTCTCGAACGGGAACACGGCGGTATGGCGCGCCTGCAGCGCGCGCAGGGTAGCCAAGGTGGGGGCGGGCGGCTGGTCGTGGCCCAGGCGGTGCAGATACAGCGCGGCATCGGTGAGCAGCGGGGGCATGGGGACTCCTCGGAGGGCGGGACGCCAGCCTGCGACCTCGAGCGCGGTTGAGGTCAAGCGCGCTTGCGGAGCAGGCCTTTTGCATACCTTCACGCCGCGTGAGGATGCCGTGTCCTGCGGATGCGGCATGATGCGTAGGTAAGGATCACGGACCCTCAAGGATCATCTGATGCGTGCATGGCTGTTGCTGCCCTTCCTGCTGCTGACCTCCCTGGCCGCGCACGCGGCCGACCCCTGCCCGCAGCTGGCGCAGCAGACGCCGTCCGACGTCGCCACCCGCATCGCCGCCGTCGCCTGCCGCGAGCACCTGATGTGGTATCGCCCCTTCATCGACCGCGACGGCCGGCTGGCGAACGCGCCGGTGATGGAAGCCGAATCGTCGCTGTTGTCCATCGGCGAAGACCGTGCCTGGCAACGCGTGGCGCGTTACTGGCGCGACAGCGGCCTGCTGTCCGCGATCGGCCATCGCCGCGGTGCGACCGAGTGCCTGTATGCCTCGGCGACCGGCCCGCAGGCCGAAGCCTGCCGCGGCTTCGTGGTGGACACGCCGTGGTCGGCCGCCTTCATTTCCTGGGTGATGCGCGAAGCCCGGGTGCCGGGTTTCCGCGGTTCCAGCCGCCATTTCAGCTACGTGCGGGCGGCTTACCAGGACCCGTCGACGAACGCCTTCGACCTCATCGACGTGGCCCGCGCCACACCCATGCTCGGCGACCTGATCTGCTACGTGCGCCAGGCCGGCCGCCTGTTCGGCCATGAAGGGGTGCTGCCGCTGCTGCGTAGCGGCACCGGCCTGGACATGCATTGCGACATCGTGGTGGCGGTGAACCCCGGCAACGACAGCACCGCGTACGCGATCGGCGGCAACGTGCAGCAGGCGGTGACGATGCGGATGCTGCCGCTGAACCGCAACGGCGAGTTCTGGGGCGGCCTGCCGCTGCGGATCGGCGACGGCACGCTGTGCGCCCCCGACAACGAAGCGGCCTGCAACATGAACCGCCAGGACTGGGTCGCGATCCTGCGCCTGAAGTCGCCGGCGGAACTGGCGAAGCTTCCGGGCTATCTGCCGCCGGTACAGGACGCGCCCGAGGCGTCGCCGGAAAAGCAGGAATGCTGCGTGAACTGCGTGGTCGGTTCGGGCGTGCCACGCTGCCCCGCCGCGGCTACCCAAGCCACCGAACCTGCCGCGAACCCCTGAGCCGCGCCCTGGAGCCCTTCCATGAAGCCATACCCCACCGCCTCGACCGTCCGCCTGACCGCCACGATGGGCGCGTGCCTGGCGCTGGCCGCCTGCACCACCATGCCGGCCGCCCCCGCCTGGGTGCCGGGCCAGCAAGTCACGGTAGAAGGTCAGGTGGCCACCATCGACACCACGCCCTGGACGTACGACGGCAGCGCGGTGGTCACGCTCGCCACGCCGACCGGCAGCGTCGACGTACACCTGCCGGCGCGCTGGAATCTGTGCAAGGCACCGCCGCCAGACAACGTACAGGCGCTGAAGGCCGGCGACCGCGTGCGCGCCACCGGCACGGCATCCGAACCGCATACGCTGGTGGTCTGCGAGCACACCGGGCACGGCCTGCACCGCGCGCCGTGACGCTGGCCGGTGCGTGGATCGCTCAATCCGCGATCACCCACCGCCCATTGTCCTGCAGCACCACTTCGAAGCGCGCCCATTGCCGCAACTCGTCGGGACTGGCGACACCGGACGTGCCCGGCTGCTCGCCTGCGACCACGCGGTACTGCAATGTGGGGCCTTCGCCTTCCAGCACGTGGCGCACGCTCCACAGGCGGCCGAGTTTGCCGTTGCTGTAGAAGCGGCCGCGGATGATCGCGTCGGGGTGGGTGATGTTGCGTTCAGCGTGCTGCTTGGCGAGTTCCAGCAGTTCGGTGAGGTTCTCGGTGGTGATGTCGACGTAGGAGTTGAGCTGCGCCATCGCCGCGGAGAAGTCTTCCTGGGTCAGTTCGAACTGGCGCTGCGCGGGCTGGGTGATGCGTGAGGCCTGGCGGCGGCGATGCAGGTGGGCCGGGTAACGGCGCCACGGGAACAGGGCGTTGAAGGCGATGGCCATGGCCAGGATGGCCACCACGTTGATCAGCACGGGCATCAACAGATAGCCGTAGCCCAGCGCATGCACGTCCGGGCCACCGATCACTGCGGCCAGTGCGGTGGCGCCGCCGGGCGGGTGGATGCAGCGCAGGTAATACATGCCCAGCACCGCCAGGCCCACGGCGACGGCGGCGGTCCAGGCGTGGCCGGGGAACAGTTTCTGGCAACTCACGCCAATGAAGGCCGACAGCAGGTGCCCGCCCAGCACGGCCCACGGTTGCGACAGCGCGCCCTGGGGCACGGCGAACAGCAGCACGGCGGAGGCGCCCATCGAGGTGACCATCAGCGCGCCGCCGACGGCGGACGCAGCGTCGCTCGGAAGCGTCAACCGTGTCAGCGCGTACACCGCCAGGATGCCGAGCAGTGCGCCGACGCCCGATATCCACTTCTCGCCGTGACGCGTGGTGTTGCGCTCGATGCCCAGCAGCAGGCGCAGCTCGGTCAGGCGGGAAGGGGGGCTCATGGGCAACAGGGTGGGGCTGGGCGCCGCAGTCTATGCGAATCCGCCCGGGGCCCGGGGGCGCGAATAGGCCCTGGTGGGCCGGGTTTCCCCCGGCGGCGGCGGGGCCTACACTCGGGGCAGGCCGTGGGGGCACGGGCCGAATGCGACAGGGGACCAGGCTGATGATTCTGACGCTTCCCGATCTGATCACCCCCGAGGAGCTTGTGCTGATCAAGCAGAAGCTGGCGGCGGTGCCGTTCGCCGACGGCAAGGCGACGGCGGGGGAACTGCTGCACGCGAAGAAGCAGAACCAGCAGATCCCCTGGGACCATCCGGTGATGAAGGACATCACCAACCTGGTGATGCAGGCGTTGGGGCGCCACGATGCGTTCATGAGCGCCGCCCAGCCGCGGCGGCTGGCGGCGATGCTGGTGAGCCGTTACGGGCCGGGCATGGCCTACGGGTCGCACGTGGACTCGGCGGTGATGGGGGCGCCGCACCATGTGCGCAGCGATGTGTCGTTCACGCTGTTCCTGAGCGAGCCGGATACGTACGAAGGCGGGGAGCTTGCGTTCGAGGTGGCTGGCAGCGAGGTGTCGTTCAAGCTGCCCGCGCGGTCGGCGATCTGCTATTCGACCGGGCAGTTGCACCGGGTGCGGCCGGTGGAAAGCGGGGAGCGGCTGGCGGTGGTGGGTTGGGTGCAGAGCCTGGTGCGCGACCCGGGCATGCGCGAGCTGCTGCACGATCTGTCCACGGCCCGCGAGCTGCTGGTGGGCAAGGAAGGCGTGGAGCGTTCGCTGGAACTGGTCAACAAGTGCTATTCCAATCTCCTGCGACGAAACGCCGAGCCGTAGGACGCGGCTATCCCACGTAGGGCGGGCCCCGGCCCGCCGTCATGCGAATGTCAGGCGCGGGCGCTGAGCAATCCCATGCGGCGGAACCCCATCTCCAGCGGCACGGTCACCAGCGGCGGCACCGCGGCGGCGACCGCCAGCAGCGTGGCCCACCACGGCCAGCGCAGGCGCAGCGCCGACAGCACGGTGGCCACGACATAGAACAGGAAGGCGCCGCCATGCAGCGGGCCGAAGATCTTCACTCCCAGCTCGTTGCCCACCGGTCCGTACTTGAGCCACATGCCAATCAGCAGACCGGCCCAGGTGAAGCCTTCGATGAAAGCGGCGACAGCGAACAGGCGCCCGGCGGGCGCGAGGGGTCGGGACATGCTGGGACTCCAGTGAGGGAATGCCGCGACGCGATGGCGGCGGCGACGCTCGCTGGCGTTGGGATTCTAACGAATTAACGCGACAGGAAATATGTTGGGATTGAGTGAGGCAAGGCCTTCTTCACTCTAGTACTGACTTCAATGCAACTTGAGAGACGAC
Organism: Pseudoxanthomonas sp. F11; assembly: GCF_037046485.1. Lineage (NCBI taxonomy): Bacteria > Pseudomonadati > Pseudomonadota > Gammaproteobacteria > Lysobacterales > Lysobacteraceae > Pseudoxanthomonas > Pseudoxanthomonas sp. F11. The sequence continues at coordinate 112,060 of NZ_JBANLZ010000003.1, forward strand.
CCCTCAATATCATTAGGCGACCCTCGGACCACCACCATCCTCTGGAGCGAGGTTGCCCGCGGCTTCAATGCCGATTGTCTTCAGATGCTTGACCACCCTCGATTCCACATCAATGTACCCCTCTAGGAATTGAGGAATTCTTTTCTCCGCTGACCTTGAGTAGAACTGAACTGCTCTACCACTCGAGGGGTCTTTTCGCTCCCCATGAACCGAGAACAGATCCAAATATCGTCTCGGAGCCACACCTTCAAAATGTAAGAAGCTAACTTTGCTACCCAATCTCCCATCTCTCTCCCACTGCACAAATCCAGGCTCTTCGTCTGCAGTGTGATCTATCGCATCTCCATGCAGCTCCACCGCCAAGCTTTTCTCATATGGCTCGATGAAGTACACCGCCCGAATGCCTGCTGCAATGATATGGCGCGCACAATTGTGGCAAGGATAGGTAGTTGTGTAGAGAACTCCGCCAGAAGCGGAAGCAGACCCGGTCCTGGCTAGTGCGACCAACGCATCCATCTCAGCATGCACCGAACGAGAGAACTCAAGTAGATCTTTGATTCTGGATTCTTCTCGCAGCTGATTAGCCACCGAACTAGCCAACAGATTAGAAATCTCCCGCACTCTTTGCTCTTTTCCAGCCAACTCTTCAACTTTACTCAACTCTTTGAGAAGAGAGACCCGAGCAAGCTGCTCCACCTCGGACCGGAGAGTGTCCTTCTCACGATGGTTGAAACACATCCCTCCATCCAAATGTACGCAACGATGATCATTTAAACCGTCGCCTTCCTTATAAAGTCCCCCACCCCCTTTGGGAACATCATTGCAGCCTGTTGCTATCAACTTCCCGTCTTTGTCCTGGATAGCTGCACCAACCTGCCTAGACAAACAAGCCGAGCCAAGAGCCGCGGAGTAGGCTGCGTACATTCCTTGCTCTTGTTCCGTTGGCGTAACGCCCACCTTTCCATGCATTAGGTGAAGAAATCGCACGATAGGCTCTTCTATCTGCAATGTATTTGAGCGCGCATTCCTGAGGAAAAAATCTGCATACTGGAGGGTCTTCTCAAGCTTTTGTCCATATTTTTCCTGCTGCTTCCTGTCTCGCTCCATGAGGTTCTCAGCCTCACTTGCCGAAACTCCTTCGGACTTCAAATTCTGCTTCCGCTGCTCGTAGCCGCACAGCACGCCAAGAAGAAAGAAATTGGCTCCGTATACGCCTCTAAGTAACTCTATTTCTTCTGGGTGCTTTAGCTGATCGATCAGGTACGCCACCTTCCCAGGTGTTACCTCACCAAGATCCTGACCTGGGTGACGCTTTGCTCGATCGACTGATATATGCATAACAGCCAACTGAGCAAGAATGTTGTTTTCCTTGTCGCTTCGAAGAGCGTTTCCCTGCTCCTGCAGATACTCGTAGCGATAAGCCTTGGACGTCTGCGTGAGATCCGGCTTGCTAGTTGCGTATTTCTGGATGAGATCCGAAATCTTTACGCGCACTACTGTGTAACCAATCTCCAAAAGATTAGTTTCGAACAAATTTATGACCGATTTCAGGCCAGAGCCGATAGGCCCACTAAAGCCTAGGACTAGCTCACGCGACTGAAGCGCATTGAGCGTTTCTCGAAGCCGCTTGTTATTGCCACCGCCTGGAACAGCCTTTAACTGCGGCGCCCCAACATCTCCAATAGCTGCCATCCATGCGTCCCCATAGAACCCAGGGCGCTGTTACATCACAGTTAACACCGCGTGACAAGTCTTCTCGTCAAGGGCGTCGTTTCAAACTCTCTGCATGGATTAAGACACGGCGAAGTGCTTCAGACTCGACGCTAACGGTCCTTGCCCCTCTGTGGTCAGCAAACGACAGGACCCTTGCGGTATTCGAACGAGGGGTTGGCAAGCCGACGCTGCGTTCAAAGGACAGCGACAGCTGGTCCTTGTTGCTTGGCTTTTTCATAACGCTCTCCGTGGGCAGTGGCAGCGTAGCACAAGAATTCAAATCATCAAACCTTTAAAAACAATAAGTTACGAGGTGCATGTCGAAAGATTCTGAAATAGAGCAGGCAGCTTAGGGTGTATCAACCTTCGCGTCGTCCTCTATCGCTCTCAACGAAAGCGGCGGATTCAACCGTCCATTCCTAAGAAGAAGCGGATGCGATCCAACTCTGCCTCTTGCCCAGTACGAAATACGCTCTCCCGCCCACGCCCCTCCACATACCCAAACGCCGCCAGCAGTTCCCCCTCAACCACACTGAGATTCCCCCACCCGATCACCCGGTCACCCCACAGCACCGGCAGCGCGTAGTACCCCAGCTTCCGCTTCGGTGCCGGCGTGTACGCCTCGAAGCGATACGTCCAGCCCCAGAACATCTCGAATCGCCGCCGGTCCCACACCACCGGATCAAACGGCGTCAGCAGCCGCACCTGGTCATCCGGCTTCCAGCGCCGTGAGCGCGGATCCTCGTCCGCCGGCCAGTACCAGTCCACCCCATCGACGCGGGCCGTGCCCAACCGCTGGCGCGCCCGCTTCAGCGCCGCCGCGCGCAGGCCTTCCCATTGCGGCACCCCGCGACGCAGATACGCCAGCAACTGACCCAGACTGGCCGCCGGCAGCGGCGCGTACTTGCGCACAATGATGTCGAGCAACGCATCCAGCCGCGCCTCCGCCTCGGACATCTCAACGGGTGACGCGTCACCGATGCGCGGCGCATAGACCCGCGTGCCGCCCTCGCGACGCGCGACCCGCAGCAGGCCCCGGTAATGCATGGCATCCAGCAATTGCGTGCTCGCGTTCGACGAACCCCCGAACCAGTTGGTCGTCTTGCCATGCCCGAAGTGCGCATCCACGTCCCGCGGATGCGCGGTGCCGCGCTCGCGGACGAAGGCCAGCACCGCCTGCGCCTGCTTCCAGCGCGCGGGCGTCCACGCCTCGCGCGCGGTGCGCGGATGCATCAGCTGGTGATGCGCGCGCGGCAGGAAGCCGTAGTTGACGAAGAAGTCCTCTTCCAGCGGCAGGCGCGGATACCGCCTTTCCAAGTCACCGGCGCGGTAACCGGCGACGCGGTGGCGCAGGGTCAGGTCCTGCGCACGTGCCGGCGCGCGGATCGGGTCCGCCTGCACGAAGCCCAGCCGCTGGATCGCCCGCGACAGCGTGGTCGGCTTGAACAGGCTGCGGGCGACGGCATAGCGGCGCAGGTGATCGAGGGTGAGCGTCATCGAGAGGAGGCACGCTGCCGGACGGTGTTGACACTCATCACTGCTGCTTGGCCTGCGCGACACGCCGCTTGCCTGCACCGGTTGGTGCAGCCGGGGCCACGGTCCGCTTGCCCGCCCTGCGGCTTGGCTTGGCGCGCTTGCTGACCAGCGCGAACCGGTAGCCCATCGCATCGGCCACCTTCAACACCGTGCCGAAGCTGGGGTTGCCGCTGCTGGACAGCGCCTTGTACAGGCCTTCGCGCGTCAGTCCGGTATCGCGCGCGAGCTGGCTCATGTTGCGTGCGCGCGCCGCCACACCCAGCGCATGCACCAGGAACGCCGGATCGTCGCCGGCCTCCTCGAAGCAGGCGTCCAGGTAGGCGGAGATATCCGCCTCGGTCTTCAGGTATTCCGCCGAATCCCAGAGCGTGGTCTTCAATGCCATGTCAGTTCTCCAACGCGTTCGCCAGCGCCAACGCCGCCTTGATGTCCGTGCGCTGCGATGCCTTGTCGCCTCCGCACAACAGCACGACCCATGCATCGCCGTGGCGGGTGAAGTAAACGCGATAGCCCGGACCGCAGTCGATCTTCATCTCGCACACCCCGCCGGTCAGCACGCGGTGCTGTCCCGGGTTGCCGAAGGCGAGCCGATCGATCCGCGCCTGGATACGCATCCTCGCCTGCCGGTCGCGCAGCGAAACAAGCCAGTCCTGGAATATCCGCGTCTTCCTGACCTCGATCATGCAGCGTCATCCATGACGTCGATCTGGCCCAGACTGTGAACCCTGGTTCACGGCCTGTCAATCGGTCGACCAACAAAAAAGCGGCCATGGGCCGCTTCTTCGTCCGGTCATCCTTCCCGCGTACGGAAAGGAACGGCGTGCATCACACCGTCACCGGGTTCGCCTTCTCCACATCGATCTTGTACTGCTTGATCGCGCGGGATACGTCCTTGGCGGTCATCTTGCCTTCCTTCGCCAGGGCGGCGATGGCGGCGTGGGCGATGTAGTAGCGGTCCACTTCGAAGTGGCGGCGCAGGTTGGCGCGGGTGTCGCTGCGGCCGAAGCCGTCCGTGCCCAGCACCGTGTACGCCATCGGCACGAACGCGCGGATCTGGTCCGCATACGCCCGCACGTAGTCGGTGGCGGCGATGGCCGGGCCCTGGCGGCCTTCCAGCAGCTCGGTCACGTAGGCCTTGCGCGGCGACTTCGCTTCCGGGTTGAGGCGGTTCCAGCGTTCGGCATCGAAACCGTCGCGACGCAGCTCGTTGAAGCTGGGGCAGGACCAGATGTCGGCGGTCACGCCGAAATCCTTGTCCAGCAGCTCGGCCGCGGCGATCGCCTCGCGCAGGATGGTGCCGCTGCCCAGCAGCTGCACGCGCAGCTCGCCCTTCTTCGGCTTGCCCGCGTCGGTGAGCAGGTACATGCCCTTGATGATGCCCTCGGCCGCACCTTCCGGCATGTCCGGGTGGGTGTAGTTCTCGTTCATCAGGGTGACGTAGTAGTACTCGTCCACCTGCTCCTGCAGCATCTTCTGCATGCCGTGCTGCAGCACCACCGCCACCTCGAAACCGAAGGTCGGGTCGTAGCTGCGCACGTTGGGGATGCCGCCGGCCACCACGTGGCTGAAGCCGTCCTCGTGCTGCAGGCCCTCGCCGTTGAGCGTGGTGCGGCCCGCGGTGCCGCCCAGCAGGAAGCCGCGCGTGCGCATGTCCGCCGCCTGCCAGGCGATGTCGCCGATGCGCTGGAAGCCGAACATCGAGTAGTAGATGTAGAACGGCAGCATCGGCACGTTGCTGACCGAATAGCTGGTGCCCGCCGCCATCCACGACGACATCGCGCCCGGCTCGCTGATGCCCTGCTGCAGCACCTGGCCGGACTGGTCCTCGCGGTAGTACATCAGCTGGTCGGCATCGACCGGCTTGTACTTCTGCCCGAACGGCGCATAGATGCCGATCTGGCGGAACATGCCTTCCATGCCGAAGGTGCGTGCCTCGTCGGCGACGATCGGCACCAGGCGCGGGCCCACCTGCTTGTCGCGCAGCGCGATGTTCAGGCCCTGCACGAACGCCATGGTGGTGGAGATTTCGCGGTCGCCGGTGCTCTTCAGCAGGCGGTCAAAGGCCTCCAGCTTGGGCGTCTCGAACGACTGGCTGGCCTTGCGGCGGCGCTGCGGCAGGTAGCCGCCCAGCGCGGCGCGGCGTTCCTTCAGGTACTGCACTTCCGGCGAGTTCTCGCCGGGGTGGTAGAACGGGATCTGCGACGCTTCTTCCAGCTGCTTGTCGGTAACCGGGATGTTGAAGCGGTCGCGGAACGTGCGGATGGCCTCGTCGTCCAGCTTCTTGGTCTGGTGGGTCGGGTTGAGCGATTCGCCCGCCGAGCCCATGCCGTAGCCCTTCACCGTCTTGGCCAGGATCACCGTGGGCATGCCCTTGGTGTTCACCGCCTCGTGATAGGCCGCGTAGACCTTGTGCGGATCGTGACCGCCGCGGTTGAGGCGCCAGATGTCATCGTCGGACAGGTTGGCGACCATGGCCGCCGTCTCCGGGTACTTGCCGAAGAAGTTGTCGCGCGTGTACTTGCCGCCGAACGCCTTGCAGTTCTGATACTCGCCGTCGACGGTCTCCATCATCAGCTTCTTCAGCACGCCGCCGGTGTCGCGGGCGAGGAGCGGATCCCAGTAGCTGCCCCACAGCAGCTTGATGACGTTCCAGCCGCCGCCGCGGAACACGCCTTCCAGTTCCTGGATGATCTTGCCGTTGCCGCGCACCGGGCCATCGAGGCGCTGCAGGTTGCAGTTGACCACGAAGATCAGGTTGTCCAGGCCTTCGCGGCCGGCCAGCGCGATGGCGCCGAGGGTTTCCGGTTCGTCGCTCTCGCCGTCGCCGATGAAGCACCACACCTTGCGGTCGGACTTCTCGATCAGGCCGCGGTGCTCCAGGTACTTCATGAACTGCGCCTGGTAGATCGCCGCCAGCGGGCCCAGGCCCATCGACACGGTGGGCGTCTGCCAGTAGTCCGGCATCAGCCACGGGTGCGGATAGGACGAGATGCCCTGGCCGTCGACTTCCATGCGGAAGTTGTCGAGCTGCTGCTCGCTGATGCGGCCTTCCAGGAACGAACGCGCGTAGATGCCCGGCGCGCTGTGGCCCTGGATGAACAGCAGGTCGCCCGGATGGCTGTCGCTGGGCGCGCGCCAGAAGTGGTTGAAGCCCACGTCATAGAGCGTGGCGCCGGAGGCGAAGCTGGCGATGTGGCCGCCCAGGTCGCCGGGCTTGCGGTTGGCGCGCACCACGGTGGCCATCGCGTTCCAGCGGATGATCGAACGGATGCGCCATTCCAGCGCAGCGTCGCCCGGGCTCTTGGCCTCGTTCTGCGGCGCGATGGTGTTGACGTATTCGGTGGTCGGCGAGAACGGCAGGTAGGCGCCGGCGCGGCGGGTGACTTCCACCATGCCTTCGAGCAACTGGTGAGCACGCAGGGCGCCGTTCTTCTCGATCACCGCCTGCATGGAATCGATCCATTCGCGGGTCTCCTGCGGATCCGGATCGCTCTGCAACATGTCGTTCAACCAGTTCATTCCCACTCCTGTTGCGCCGCGCGTGGGGCACGGCGTTGCCGTTCTTGTAGAGCCTTGAAGTGTAACGCACGCACCCGCGCCCAACCCGGCTACGCAGGCGTATGGAAGGGACGTAGCGTGCCTGTCCCGGGACAGCGACCACACCAAAATCAGACCTTTTCGCTATTGCAATGCAGCATGCCGCAGCGGCGTATGATCGGGATCCAGGGGAAGGCAGCGATCAGGGTCGGCATGCGCAACGCAGTGCCCAACGATGTCGTGCCACAGCAGGAAGCCGCCGGTGCCGGGCACTGGCGCAGCAGCCTGCGCACGCGCATCGCGCTGTGGGCCGGCCTGGTGAACGTGGCGCTGCTGCTGCTGCTGGTGCTGGGGACGGCGTGGTTCGCCCGCCGGCTGATCCTGGACGACGCGCGCCGCGATACCCACGCCACCACCCAGGAGGCGGCGCAGCGGCTGGACGGTGCGCTGCACGTGGTCACCATCACCACCCACGGCATCTCCGACCTGGTGAGCGGTGCGCAACTCTCGCCCGACGAACTGACGGCCACCCTGCGCGCCATGGTGAAGGCCACGCCCGGTTGCGCCGGCGGCCTGCTGATCCTGGAGCCGCGTACGCGCCGCGACGCGCCGTTCGCCCGGTACGTGGCCGCCAATGGCCGCGACCGCGACTTCATCGCCGACGGCTACCCGTTCCGTGCGCAGGGTTGGTATCAGCGCACCGTCGCCTCGCCCGGTGGCTGGTGGTCCGAGCCGTATCTCAACCAGACCGCCGGCGGTGTGTGGATGGTCACCTACAACATGCCGCTGCGCGATCCGGGCCGCGGCGCGCTCACCCGCGGCATGGTCAGCCTGGACCTGCCGCTATCCGACCTGACCGGGATGGTGGACGCGCTGGCGCACCTGCCGGGCTGGCGGGTCTCGCTGGTGGCGCCGGCCGGCACCCTGGCACTCAACCCTGAGGTGGGCGTGGAGCGGGGGGAGACGCTGGACGACTACATCGCCCGCGTCGGCCGCCACGACCTGGACGAGGCCGCCCGCGCGGTGCGCCAGCGCCGACCGCTGCAGTACGCGCATACCGACGCGATCAGCCAGGAGCGCCGCTTCACCGTGGTGGAGCCCGTGGGCGACAGCGGCTGGACCCTGCTGGTGGCACAGTCCTACGAACTGGTCATGGCACGCCTGACCGAGGCGCTGTGGCAGCTGGCCGCGGTGGGCGCCCTGCTGGCGCTGGTCTGCATGCTGGTGGTGCGCAAGCTGGCGCGCCACGTCAGCCAGCCGGTGGAGCGCCTGTCCTCGGCCGCCGCGCGGCTGGGACGCGGCGAATACGACATGCCCGTCCCATACGTGGCACGGCGAGACGAGGTGGGGCAGATGGCACGCACGCTGGAACATGCGCGCGGGTCGATCCAGCGCCAGCTGCGCGAGATCGCGGACATGACCGCCGCGCGCCAGAAGCTGGAGAGCGAACTCTCGATCGCGCGCGAGATCCAGCAGGCCATGCTACCGCCGGGCCTGGCCATCGACCGCGAGCACGCGCACCTGGAAGCCTATGCGCGGCTGGAGCCGGCCAAGGCGGTGGGCGGCGACTTCTACTGCTTCACCCAGACCGATCCGGACTGCCTGTGGTTCGCCGTCGGCGACGTGTCCGACAAGGGCGTGCCGGCGGCGCTGTTCATGGCGCGCACGGTGACGGTGCTCGAGGTGGCGGCCAGCACGCACGATTCGCCCGAGCGTGTGCTGGCCGAGGCCTCGCGCCGGCTGGTGCAGGGCAACGACGCCTGCATGTTCGCCACCGTGCTGTGCGGGTGCGTGGACGTACGCACGGGCGCCTGCGTACTGGCCAGCGCGGGCCATGATGCCCCGCTGCTGCTGCATGCGGACGGACGCGTGGAGGCGCTGCCCGTACAACCCGGGCCGCCGCTGGGATTCGAGGTGGGCGACGCGTTCCCGCTGTGGTCCGGGACGCTCCCCTCCGGTGCCACCCTGCTGGCCTGGACGGACGGCATCACCGAGGCCTTCGACGCCGGCGACCAGGCCTTCGGTGCGGAACGCATTCCCGACGCACTGCAGCCGGGGGCGAGCGCACGCGAACAATGCGAAGGGCTCATCGCACGGGTTCACGCATTCGCCGGCACCGCACCGCAGTCCGACGACATCACCGCGCTCGCCCTCCGTCGCCGGCTGGACAACGCCCCCGCTTCCCCCGAAGCTCCGCCACCCAAGGAGACCGCACATGCAGATGCGACTGTTCATTCCCCGTGAGCACGCCCGCGTCGACGACCTCAACGCGTCGCTCGAGGCCGTGCTGGCCAACAACGGCGTCAGCCGGGCCATCCAGGGCGACGTGCGCCTGATCGTCGAAGAGCTGGCGAGCAATGCCATCGACCACGGCGATCTGGCACGCGTGGAGGCGGAGGAACACGAACTGTGCGTGGACATCGCCATCCGCGAGCACCTGCTGACCCTTGAGTTCCGCGAGAGCGGCGCGCCCTTCAATCCACTGGAACAGCCGCCCCCGGACCTGGACGCCGACATCCTGGACCGCCCCACCGGCGGCTTGGGACTGCACCTGGTGCGGCAGGTGTCGGAACAGGCGACCTACCAGCGTGTCGGCAACTACAACGTGGTGCGCCTGACCCTGCGCATTCCCACCGAGGAGAACGGACCATGAGCCTGCGCATCGAGATCCTGCCGCCCGGCAAGGGCAGCCAGCGCGTCGCGGTGGATGGACGACTGGACACCCACACCTACGAAGACCTGGACGAGGCACTGGCGCCCCTGCTCACGCGCCAGCTGCACTCGCTGGTGCTGGACCTGTCGGGGCTGGACTACATCAGCAGCGCGGGCATCCGCTCCATCTTCAAGGCGCGCAAGGCGTTGGCCCCGCACGGCGGCAAGGTGCTGCTGGTCAACCCGCAACCGCAGATCCAGAAGGTGCTGGACATGGTCAAGGCGGTGCCGTTGAACGAGATCTTCTCGTCCACGGCCGAAGCCGACGCCTACCTGGACCTGATGCAGCGCCGGGTGCTGCAGGCCGACGAGGACGAGGACTGACGAACGCCATCCGCGTCGTCTCACTTTTCCATTACGATCCGACCTCCCCCTCCTCCCGGGGCCGCCCCCACCTGGGTACATCCGCTGCACCGAGATGCCTGATGACATTGGAGATTGAGGTCTACCCCGCCGTGAACGGCAACCAGTACGTGATGCTGGGGGGCCGTCTGGACACGCTGAGCCACGGGCAGCTGGACGAGGCGCTGGCCCCGATGCTGGCGGCGCGCCCGCAGGCGCTGGTGCTGGACCTGGCGCATCTGGACTACATCAGCAGCGCCGGCGTGCGCAGCATCCTGAAGGCGCGCAAGGCGCTGGCCCCGCACGAGGGCCGGCTGCTGGTGGTGCACCCGCAGGAACAGATCCGCAAGGTGATCGAGATCGTGCAGGCGGTGCCGATGGACGAGATCTTCGAGTCCACCGCCGATGCCGATGCCTACCTGGACGCGCTGCAGAGGCGGATCCTCGACGGCGAGGAGTGACCCTTCGCCGTGTCCTGGCCGCGCACGACAGGAAACACCGATATCCCCATCTTTCCGTAGGGCGGCGCGCGCCACGGAAAGTGCGTCGTCGTCGACGTCGCCGGGATACCGCGCATCTTTCGGCGGACATGCGGACGTACCGGAACGGTCGGGCGGCCGCGGCCGTCCTGAAGAATCCGGCGGCGCGCATGACGGCCGCCGCCAAGGGAGAGAAAGCCTGTGTGTCCGGCGGCCCGTACCTGCGGTGTCGCCCTTGGCCACAGGCTGAGGATCGCGCCCGCCCGCCGCATGCCCCGTACCTCACGGTGACTTGCATCCGCCGCCATTCGTCATGCCCCTGGCCGAACGTCACCGTGACTTTCGGCCGCACCGGTTTTTCATCCTGACCACCTGCATTCGCAGCGATGCGGCCGCGCTCCCTAACGTCGCGACCTCTGGCCGGCGGCATCGCGCCAGTGCCCCGCTTTTTCCCAAAACATGGAAAGGACCGATGAACAGAGGCCGCATACGAAAGCAGTTCCGCATCACCACCCTCAGCCTGGCACTGGGCGCGTGCTTCGCCAGTGGCGTGCATGCGCAATCCAATACCACCGGCAGCGTGTTCGGCCAGGCCGCCGAAGGCGACCGCATCACCGCCACCCACCTGGCGACGGGGCTCGAACGCTCGATCAGCGTCGGCGCCAACGGCGATTTCCGGGTCGGCGCCCTGCCGCCGGGCCAGTACCGCATCACCCGCATCAGCGCGACCGGCGAGACCAGCACGCGCGAAGTGGCGGTCAACACCGGTGCGGGCAGCAACGTCTCGTTCGTGGCTGCCGGCGACGCCGCCACGCTGGACACGATCACGGTGGTCGGTGCCGCCGCCGTCAATCCGATCGACGTCTCGTCGGTCGAGTCGGTGACGATCTTCACCGAAGCGCAGATCGACCGGCTGCCGGTGTCGCGCGACGTCACCAACGTCGCACTGCTGGCGCCCGGCACGGTCAAGGGCGATCCGCGCTTCGGTAACGTCGCTTCGTTCGGCGGCAGTTCGGCCGCCGAGAACGTCTACTACGTCAACGGCTTCAACGTCACCAACATCGTGACCGGGCTGGCGTTCAACCAGGTGCCGTTCGAGGCGATCGCCGAGCAGCAGGTGAAGACCGGCGGCTACGGCGCGGAGTTCGGTCGCTCGCTGGGCGGTGTGCTGAACATCACCACAAAGCGCGGCACCAACGAGTGGAAAGGCGGCGCCAACGTGTTCTGGAGCCCGGACTCGCTGTCCAGCGGCCGGGCGCTGGCGCACGACCCAGACCGCGACGGCCGCTATCGCATCGTGGAGAGCGGCTCCAAGGTCGACTCGACCACGTACAACCTTTACGGCGGCGGCCCGCTGGTGAAGGACAAGCTGTTCTTCTTCGGCCTGTTCCAGGGCCAGCGCGACGAAGAGGTGCTCGACTACGAGAACGGGCATGACAAGTCGAAGATCGATTCGCCTCAGGGCCTGGTGAAACTGGACTGGTACATCAACGACGACCACCGCCTGGAGCTGACCGCCTTCCGCGACAAGGCGGTCGAGGACGGCGTGACCTACCAGCGCCCCGCGGGCGACCTGTCCGTCGGGGGCGGCGATCCGATCGGCACCTTCCGGCGCACCACCGGCGGCGACAACTACATCGCCAAATGGACTGGCTACATCACCGACACCTTCACGCTCTCCGCACTGTACGGTTACGGGAAATACTCGCGCGGCAACGAGAACTCGAACTCTGAGGACTGCCCCTACGTCTACGACGGCCGTAACGCCGGCACCCCGCCCATCGGCGTGGCCGGTTGCTACATCGACTACCAGGTGGGCATTCCGGACGCGGGCGACACCCGCAAGGCCTTCCGCTTCGATGGCGAGTGGCTGCTCGGCGACCATACCGTCCGCTTCGGTCTGGACAACGAGGAGTTCGTCACCGTGGACGGCTCTTCGTATTCGGGCGGTGTGTACTGGCGCTACTACAACACCACGCCGGGAACGACCGTTGCGCCGGGCGTCGTGGTCCCCGACGGCGTCACCGAGATGGTCCGCCTGCGCGTGCTGGACAATGGCGGCACGTTCACCACAAAGAACAAGGCGTGGTACGTGGAGGACACCTGGCAGATCAACGACCGCTGGATGGCATACCTGGGCATCCGCAACGAAGCGTTCGAGAACCTCAACGCCGAAGGCGGCACCTTCATCGACATCAAGGACACCTGGTCGCCGCGGCTGGGCTTCTCCTGGGACGTCAGAGGCGACTCCAGCCTGAAGGTGTTCGGCAATGCGGGGCGCTACTACATCCCCGTCTACGCCAACACCAACGTCCGCCTGGCCGGCGCCGAACTCGACTACAACGAGTGGTACACCTTCACCGGCATCGACCCGGTGACCGGGATACCGACGGTGGGCCCGCAGGTCGGTCCGCGCAACTACAGCAGTGACGGCGAGATCAAGGATCCGCGCACCGTGGTCGACAACAACCTGGAGCCCATGTACCAGGACGAGTTCATCGCGGGCTGGCAATGGCAGTTCGCGCCCAAATGGACCGTGGGCATGCGCGGCGTCTACCGCGAGCTGAAATCGGGGATGGACGACATCTGCGCAGGGAGTGGCGCGGAGACGTGGGCACTGGCCAACGGCTACTCGGCCGCGCATGCGGCCGCGATCGCGGAGGCGTTGTCGCACTGCTTCCTGACCAATCCGGGCAAGGACCTGTCGGCCAACGTCGATCTCGACGGCACGGGCGAGCTGACCGTCGTCAACATCCCGGGCAGTGCGCTCGGCCTGCCGGTGGCTACGCGCAAGTACAAGGCGGTCGAGTTCATGCTGGAACGCGCCTGGGACGACGGCTGGTTCATGCAGGCCTCGTACACCTGGTCCAAGAGCCGCGGCAACACCGAGGGCTACGTGAAGTCGGACATCGCCCAGGACGATGCCGGCATCACCCAGGACTTCGATTTCCCCGGGCTGATGGATGGCTCCTATGGCTACCTGCCGAATGATCGCCGCCACAGCCTGAAGGTGTTCGGCGCCTACCAGATCAACGAACAGTGGCGCGTGGGCGCGAACCTGATCGCACAGAGCGGGCGCCCGGTGAACTGCTTCGGCGTCTACCCGTCCGATGGCCCTGACGGCGAAGCAGTGCAGTACGGCGCCGGCTCGTTCTATTGCGGTGAAGGCGTAGGAACGCCCTATTCGGTCGACGACAGTCTGCATCCGCGTGGCACCTCGGGTCGCGTGCCGTGGGCGACCACGGTGGACCTGCGGGTCGACTATGCGCCGACCTGGGCCAAGGGACTGAAGCTGGGCCTGATGGTGCAGAACGTGTTCGACAGCCAGGACTACTACCGCGTGGTGGAAATCTGGGACGACGGCGGCGGTGCGGCGGCCTACAACTACAAGCACCCGCGCAGCTTCGTGGATCCGCGCAGGATCACCCTCAGCGCAAGCTACGAGTTCTGATCCATCGGGGCACGGCATCGAGACGCGATGCGCCCGGTCCACCGGCGGCGATGCCGCCGGTGGACCGACCGGACCTTCTGCATTCGCCACCTCATCGCGATGCTTGCACGCGCTCCTCGCATGACGTTCGTCATGCCTGCGTACCGCATGACCACCGATCACACATGAAACCAATTACCTGCGGTGCGCACGCAGCGTGTGCCGCCTGACCGGCATCGCGCGGCGACTGCGTTCCAGCGGATTACAGGGGCCATTGTTTGGAACAGCATCCGGTGACACCAACCACGCATCTGGGCGCGCGTGCGCCCGATCCGCCCCCGCATCGCGCCGCCATCGGCGCAACGCCCAGCAATACACGCGTCGTACTCGCCCACCGGCCGTCAGGTCGTGACATCGCCGACTGCTTCCGCATCGAGCGGATGCCGTTGAGGCTCCCGCAGAACGGCCAGCTGCTGCTCAAGACGGAGCTGGTGTCGATCGACATCTGCTCGGCCAGCCGCATGCAGGAGCACGCACCCGATAGCGACATCCTGGCGCTCGGCCAGGTGATGCCCTGCAGCACCGTGTCGCGCGTGGTGGCGTCGCGGCACGCCGGCTTCAAGGCCGGCGACCTGGTACTGGCGCACACCGGATGGCAGAGCCATCAGGTAGTCGATGCCACCTCGATCCGGCGCAAGCTGTATCCCGGCGTGGCGCCGGTCAGCACGGCACTCGGCATCTACGGCATGTACGGCTTCATCGCCTGGTCGGCCGTGCGCGAAGTCTGCCAGCCAAGGCCCGGCGAAACCATGGTGGTGGCCGCGGCCAGCGGACCGATCGGTGCCACGGCGGGGCAACTGGCGCAGATGCGGGGCGCGCGCATCGTCGCCGTGACCAGCAGCGAGGAGAAGTGCCGCCATGTGCGCGAAACGTACGGCTTCTCCGTCGCGCTGGACCGCCATGCCGACGATTTCGCCGACCGGCTGCGGCTTGCCTGCCCGGACGGCGTGGACGTGTTCCTGGAAAGCGTGCATGGGCACTGCATCGATACGGTGATGCCGCTGCTCAACGACGGCGCCAGGATGCCGTTGTGCGGAATGATGGAAGGCGAACTGTGGCCGGAGCCGGCCACCGACCGGCTGCCCGCCTTCCTCGATGCCATCCTGATGCGCCGCCTGGTGGTGCGCTCGTTCACCCATCGTGACATCGCCCGCCTGCATCCGCAGTTCCTGGTCGATCCGGGCTTCATCAGCGACATGGGCGCCCTGCTGCGCAGCGAACGGCTGCGCTGGCACGAGGAATATGTGGACGGCCTGGAACTGGCGCCGCTCGCCCTGTCCCGGCTTGTCCGGGGCGACAATCTCGGCAAGCTGATCGTGCGGGTCGGCTGATCGCCCGACCCGCGACGAGCGTCGGCGCTTGGTGATCCACCCGCAGGAACGGATCCGCAAGGTGATCGAGATCGTGCAGGCGGTGTCGATGGACGAGATCTTCGAGTCCACCGCCGATGCCGATGCCTACCTGGATGCGCTGCAGAGGCGCATTCTCGATGGCGAGGAAGAGCCCTGATCGTATTCTGTAGAAGCGACGTCAGTCGCGACCGCATGAATCACGTGTCCAGGGTGTCTGATGGCATGCGGTCGCGACTGATGTCGCTCCTACAGGGATCCCCAACAGAAAAAAGCCCCGCATGCGGGGCTTTTCCTCTCCTGGACGGACCGCTCAACCCGGCCCGCTGCGCTCGGCCTCGCGTTGCTGGCGGATCTGCGCGTCGACGGCGGCGATGGCGGTCATGTTGATCACGCGGCGCGGCGTGGCGCTGGTGGTCAGGATGTGCACCGGCTTGGAGATGCCCATCAGGATGGGGCCGATGGCCACGCCATCGGTGACCACGCGCACCATGTTGTAGGCGATGTTGGCCGCGTCCAGGTTGGGCAGCACGAACAGGTTGGCGCGCCCGCTCAGCGTGCTGCCCGGCATGATCCGGTTGCGCAGCACTTCGTCCCAGGCGGTGTCGCCCTGCATCTCGCCGTCCACGTTGAGGTCCGGCTTGCGCTTGAGCAGCAGCTCGCGCACCTTGCGCATTTTCAGCGAGCCCGGCGTTTCGTGGCTGCCGAAGTTGGAGTGCGACAGCAGCGCGATGCGCGGCTCGATGCCGAACAGCTTCAGCCGGTAAGCCGCCTGCAGCGTGGCCTCGGCGATCTGTTCGGCGGTGGGGTCGTCCTGCACGTGCGTGTCCAGGAAGAAGTACGCGCCCTGGTTGTTGATCACGCCGGTCATGGCCGAGGTGGACTGCACGCCCGGATCCAGTGGGATCATGCTGCGCACGTAGCCCAGCTTCTTGTGGAAGCGCCCGACGATGCCGGTGATCAGGGCGTCGGCCTCGCCGCGCGCCACCATCACCGACGCGATCAGCGTGGGCCGCGAACGCATCAGGTTCTTCGCCGCGGCCGGGGTCACGCCGCGACGCGCGGTCAACGCATGGTAGTGCTGCCAGTAGTCGTTGAAGCGCGGGTCGTCGTTCTGGTTGGTCAGCTCGAAATCCACGCCCGCACGCATCCGCAGGCCCAGACGCTGGATGCGCGCGTCGATCACCTCGGGGCGGCCGATCAGGATGGGGAAGGCCAGCCCCTCGTCGATCACCGTCTGCACCGCGCGCAGCACGGTCTCCTCCTCGCCTTCGGCGTACACCACGCGCTTCTTGTCGGCGCGTGCGCGGTCGTACACCGGCTTCATCATCAGGCTGGTGCGGTAGACGAACTGGCCCAGCTTCTCGCGGTAGGCCCACATGTCGGCGATCGGGCGCAGCGCGACACCACTGTCCATCGCCGCCTGCGCCACCGCCGCCGCCACTTCCACCAGCAGGCGCGGATCGAACGGGCGCGGGATGAGGTATTCGGGGCCGAAGCAGGGCACATCGTCGCCGTAGGCGCTGCCCAGGTCGGACGCTTCGCGGCGCGCCAGGTTGGCGATGGCATGCACGCAGGCGACCTTCATCGCCTCGTTGATGACGGTGGCACCCACGTCCAGCGCGCCGCGGAAGATGTACGGGAAGCAGAGCGCGTTGTTGACCTGGTTCGGATAGTCGCTGCGGCCGGTGCCGATGATGGCATCCGGACGCACGGCCTTGGCATCGGCCGGCGAGATCTCGGGATTGGGGTTGGCCAGCGCCAGGATGACCGGCTTGTCCGCCATCGTGGCGACCATTTCCGGCTTCAGGATGCCGCCAGCCGACAGGCCCAGAAAGATGTCCGCGCCGGCGACGATCTCCGCCAGCGAGCGCTTGTCGGTGTCGCGCGCGTAGCGCGCCTTGTCCGGATCCAGGTTCGGGCGGCCGGTATAGATCACGCCATCGCGGTCGAAGGCGAGGATGTTCTCCGGCTTCAGGCCCAGCGCCACCAGCATGTCCAGGCAGGCGATGCCGGCCGCGCCGGCGCCGCTGGTGGCCAGCTTCACGTCGCCGATCTTCTTGCCCACCACCTCCAGCGCGTTGACCACCGCCGCGCCGACGATGATCGCGGTGCCGTGCTGGTCGTCGTGGAAGACCGGGATGTTCATCCGCTCGCGCAGCTTGCGCTCGACGATGAAGCATTCCGGCGCCTTGATGTCCTCCAGGTTGATGCCGCCGAAGGTGGGCTCGAGCGAGGCGATGATGTCGACCAGCTTGTCCGGGTCGGTCTCGTCGATCTCGATGTCGAACACGTCGATGCCGGCGAATTTCTGGAACAGCACGCCCTTGCCTTCCATCACCGGCTTGCCGGCCAGGGGGCCGATATTGCCGAGCCCCAGCACCGCGGTGCCGTTGGTGACCACGGCCACCAGGTTGCCGCGCGCGGTCAGTTCGCTGGCGCTGGTGGGATTGTCGACGATCGCCTCGCAGGCATAGGCCACGCCCGGCGAATAGGCCAGCGCCAGGTCGCGCTGGGTCAGCATCGGCTTGGTCGGTGCGACCTTGATCTTGCCGGGCGGGGACAGCCGGTGGTATTCCAGCGCGGCCTGTTTGAAATCGTCGTTCGTCATTGCGGACACGGTGCCTGTGGTGAAGGCGGGGGAGCGGCAATTCTAACCGGTCCCCGCCGGGGCCGGATTTCGTGGATGCGGCGCTGCATCACGCAGTACGCCCCCGTGCATCACCTGCGAAGATCAAGTGGCTGCAGGTGATCAGCCGTCGGCCGACAACTTGTCCAGCCGGATGCGGTTGGCGAACAGCGAGAACGCCAGCACGCCGGCCAGCCCGTTGGCGCGGCTGACCCAGCGCGGCAGCCAGCGCGGCGGAGCCAGCACGCCGTCCTCGAACAGCGGCTCGAAGGCGGTGACGTCCTCCAGGGTCATCTTGCCGGCGAACAGCCGCCGGCACAGCCGCAGCCGGTCCTGCTGCAGCGAGCGACGGAAGAAGGTATGCACGCCGATCAGGCCGCGCAGGTACACCGTGTCCTTGGTGAACGCCGATCCGCCCGCGGTGGGCACGCCGCGGAACACCCGCTGCGCCGAGGAGAAGCTTTCCGCCGCACTCTGTCCCTGGTCGCGGAAATAGTCGAAGACCTGGATGAAGTCGGCCCCGGCCAGGGCCATGGCTACCGCTTCGATGCGCAGGCTGATGCGCTTCATGCGCTCGATGTCGATGCTGCCGGTGATCTGTTCGGCAAACGTGGCCAGGCCCTCCTGGGTGGCGGTCACCCGGGGCGAGGCCAGCGCCAGGCTGGGCAGCACCGTCTGCTCGCGCCCGTTCAACGCGGTCAGCGAATGCACCAGCGCCTCGTGCTGCAGCAGCTGGCGGCGGTCGTAGTCGCTGAAAGCGGCGCCGTGGCGCAGGCGGATGCGGGTGGCGCCGGCCGCCGCCTTCGCGATCAGCGTGGGGTCCAGCTCGACAGTGATGACGCGACCGTCGAAGAACTCGTCCAGGTCGGCCTGCAGCTGCAACTGCAGGGCGGTGGCCGATACCGGGACGTGCTCCTCCGGCGCCAGCAGTTCGTGGTCCAGGTCGTTGGCGATGGCGATGAAGTGCCCGGCCGCTTCGCGCGTGGTCGGACCGTCGCCGGGCAGGCATGCTTCCGGGGTGCCGAACAGCGCCACCGAATGCGTGGTCACGGTCGGCGTCCCCAGCGACTCCAGCAACTGCGCGGCGATGTCCCAGCTGCGCACCGAATCGCGCAGGTAGCAGCCCAGCGGATGGTCGGGGTCCGCGGCGGCCGCGATGGCGGCCAGTTCCCGGCGCGCATCGCCGAAGTCCAGGCGCGGGTATTCGATCGCCGGCAATGCCGGCTGGCCGCGCGCCACGCCCGCCAGGAAGCGGCTCTGGGCGTCGGCCGGCCAACTGGCCAGGCTGAGCAGCTTGATGCCGCGCACGGCCTTGACCAGGCGCTCGTCGAGCGCGGCGTGATGGGCGATATCGGGCTGCATGGATCCTCCCTGGCGCACACTGTAGCCCAGCGCATGCGGTGGACGGCACAAGCGCCCACGCCTGGACTATGCTCGACGCTCTTCCATCGGTGCGGGGGCGGCATGCTGGAACTCGATGCGGTGCAGACGCTGGCCTTCGCCGGCCTGGCCCTCTTCCTCGGTTATGCGCTGTGTCGCGTGGTCCCGCTGTTCAACCGCTACAACCTGCCGGCGCCGGTGATCGGCGGCCTGATGGTGGCGCTGGCCGTGCTGGTGGCGCGCAGCCGCGAGGTCACCCTGTTCACCCTGGACACCAGCCTGCAGGCGCCGCTGATGATCGCCTTCTTCACCACCATCGGCGTCAACGCCAGCGTGGCGCTGTTGAAGCTCAGCGGGCGCCAGGTGCTGGTGTTCCTGCTGCTGGCGTCTGCATTCGCGATCGTGCAGAACCTGCTGGGCATGGCGGTGGCGTTGGGGTTCGGCCTGCATCCGCTGTTCGGCGTGCTGGCCGGCTCGACCACGCTGACCGGCGGGCCGGCGACGGGCCTGGCGTTCGCGCCGCTGTTCGAGCAGGCCGGCGTGACCGGGGCGGAATCGATCGCCGTCGCTTCGGCGATGGCCGGCATCCTGTGCGGCGGCCTGCTCGGCGGTCCCGTGGCGACCGTGCTGATCCGGCGTCACAAGCTGTATGGCGGCGTGCGCCTGGGCGCGCCTGACGAATCGGCGGCCGAACCGCTGGGTGCGCGCGATACGCCGGACTTCGCCACTCGCGAATCCAATGCGCTGAAGAGCATCGTGGTGATTCTGGTGGCCATGTGGCTGGGCGCTGGCGTCAGCGCCGGGCTGAGCGCGGCGGGGCTGACCCTGCCCGCCTACGTCGGCGCGATGATGGTGGGCGCGCTGATCCGCTACCTCGACGATCGCACCGGCTGGATCCGCCTGCCGGTGGCGACCACCGACCTGATCGGCAACGTCTGCCTGTCGCTGTTCCTGGCGGTGGCGCTGATGAACCTCAAGCTGTGGGAACTGGCCGGCCTGGCCGCACCGCTGCTGGTGAACCTGACGCTGCAGGTGGCGCTGGTGGCGCTGTTCTGCGGCGTGGTGTTCCGGGTGATGGGGCGCGACTACGACGCGGCGGTGATGGGCGGCGGCTTCATCGGCTTCATGCTGGGCACCACGGCCAATGCGATGGCGGTGATGCGCACCCTGGTGGAACGCTACGGCATGGCGCCGCGCGCGTTCCTGGTGGCGCCGCTGGTGGGTGCGTTCTTCATCGACTTCACCAATGCGCTGATCATCACCGGGTTCATCAATCTGTGGGATTGAAGCCGGACACCATCGCACTCAAGAAGGTGTTTGCGCCTTCATGACGCTGCCCCCTTGGCAAGGGGGCGACTCGCGCCTGCGGCGCGAACGGGGATCGGCCGCGTGGGCTGGGGCCCGCGCTTTGCGAAGCGAAGCGTGGGAGGTTCTTCGCGCGACGCGCGGAGGACCTAGCGCTTCCCGTACTTGTCCGTCAGGCGCTTGTTCAACGCCTTGTTCTGCACCTTCGCATTCGCCTTGTCGGCCAGGCGCGCGGCCAGCTTGTCCGCCGCCGCGGCGACCTCATCGCGCAGCTTGAGATAGTTGAGGAAGCGGCCCTCGTCCAGTTCTTCGCGCTCGATGGCCGCGCGCACCGCGCAGCCCGGCTCGCGGTCATGCGAGCAGTCGCGGAACTTGCACTGCTCGGCCAGCACTTCGATGTCGGCGAAACCGCCGTCGGCCAGGTCTTCCTCACCGGTGGGCTTGAGTTCGCGCATGCCGGGCGTGTCGATCAGGCAGGCGCCGGCCGGCAGCGGGATGAGGGCGCGGAACGTGGTGGTGTGGCGCCCCCGCGAGTCGCTTTCGCGCACTTCGCCGGTCTTCATGCGTTCGTCGCCGAGCAGCGTATTGGTCAGCGTCGACTTGCCCGCGCCCGACGACCCCACTAGCACGACGGTATGACCCGGTTCCAGCCACGGGGCCAGCTGCGCGACGCTGTCGGCATCCTTCGCATTGACGGTGAACACCGGCACGCCCTGCGTGGTGAGGTCGGCCAGCACCTCGACCGCGTCGTCGGCATATTCAGTGCGGTCGGCCTTGGTCAGCACCACCACCGGCTGCGCGCCGCCGCCACCGACCAGCAGCAGGTAGCGCTCGATGCGGCGCGGATTGAAGTCGGCATCCAGGCCGCAGACGATGAACACCGTATCGATGTTCGCGGCGATCACCTGCTGGTGGTAATGCTCGCCGGCCGCGCCACGCTTGATGCCGGTATGGCGCGGCAGCAGCGCCACGATGCGCGGGCGCTTGGAGGCGGCATCCTCCAGCAGCACCCAATCGCCGACGGCGGGGCGTTCGTGGGCGGGAAACCGCGGGCGCTGCCATTCGGGAAGCGATTCGGCCTTCACGCCCACGCCGGGGGCGTCCGCCACGACATAGCCCGAGCGGTGCTGCTCGATCACGCGTGCCGGGGTGGCGCCAGGGTGGGCCTCCATGGCGGCCCGCCACGCGCTGTCCTCCGGTTTCCCCATATAAGGCCAGCCGATCGATCTCAGCAGGGTGACGTCGGGCACGCGGGGGACGGGGGTTTCGGGCATGGCGCGCATTCTAGACGGCCCCTGAAGCCGACGGGGCCGGACAGGCCGAATATCCGCTAAGCTGGCCCTCCCCAGCTCATTCGCCCTTCTGCGGTCCCGCCATGCCCACCCCGCCCGTCAAACCGCTCGCCACGCGCGAACGCCTGTCCGAAGTCCGCTACGAAATCCGGGGCGAACTGGCGCGGCGAGCCCGGGAGCTGGAGGCCCAGGGGCAGAAGCTGATCAAGCTCAACATCGGCAACCCGGGCGCGTTCGGTTTCCGTGCGCCGGAACACCTGCAGCGCGCGATCGCCGACGACATGGGCCGCACCGATCCGTACACGCACCAGCAGGGCCTGCCCTCGGCGCGCGATGCGATCGCCGCGGCGTACGCCCAGCGCGGCACGCCGGATGCGCACCCGGACCGCGTATTCGTCGGCAACGGCGTGTCGGAACTGATCGACCTGTCGCTGCGCGCGCTACTGAATCCGGGCGACGAAGTGCTGGTGCCCTCGCCCGACTACCCGCTGTGGTCGGCGGCCACCATCCTCAACGACGGCCGCCCGGTGTACTACCGCTGCGATCCGGACAACGACTTCCTGCCCGATCCGGTCGAGATCGAGCAGCTGGTCAGCTCGCGCACCCGCGCCATCGTGCTGATCAACCCCAACAACCCCACCGGCGCGACGTACCCGCGCGAACTGCTGGAGCGCATCGTCGCCATCGCGGCCAAGCATCGCCTGCTGCTGATGGTCGACGAGATCTACGACCAGGTGCTGTACGACGGCGCGAGCTTCGTGCCGGTCGCCCCGCTCGCCGGCGACGTGCCGTGCATCACCTTCAGCGGCCTGAGCAAGGTGCACCGCGCCTGCGGCTGGCGCGTGGGCTGGGGCGTGGTGTCCGGCCACGGCGACGTGGTGCGCGATTTCCTGCATGCGATGGACCTGCTCAGCGCGCTGCGCCTGTGCGCCAACGTGCCCGGCCAGTACGCCATCGAAGCGGCGGTCAACGGCCCGGACACCATCAGCGCGCTGTGCGCGCCGGGTGGCCGCCTGTACGAAACCCGCCGCGCGGTGATCGAGGCCTGCGAGGCCAGCCCACACCTGGCGCTGGTGAACCCGGCCGGCGCACTGTATGCATTCCCGGCGGTGGTCGGCGATGCCGCCAAGGGCTTCGACGACCACACGTTCGCGCTGGAACTGATGGAAACCGAAGGCGTGCTGGTCGTGCCGGGCTCCAGCTTCAACGTGCCCTACCGCCACCACTTCCGCGTCACCCTGCTGCCGGAAGCGGCTACGATGCGCGAAGTCTTCGCCCGCATCGACCGCGCCCTGTCGCGCCGCGCCGAGGCCGCCACCAAGGTGGTGCCGATCAAGGGCACGTCGCGGCCGGCGGCGGCGTAAGCGCGTTGCCCCTGTAGGAGCGACGTGAGTCGCGACCGCACGCGGCGACCAGACGTTGCTCTGTTCGAGCGCGAGCAGGGCACCGCCGCTGGCGAAGTATCGGGTGCTCGACATCTTCCAGGCCCACCGGATTCACGGTCGCGACTCACGTCGCTCCTACCGTAGATCCGAAGAGCGCATCATTCGCCCATGACCACGATCTCCGCCCCCCACACCACTGCCCTCACCACCGAACTGCGCTACCTCGCGCTGGGCGACTCCTACACGATCGGTGAAGCCGTGGACGAGACGGGCCGCTGGCCCATGCAACTGGCGCGCCTGCTGCGGCAGGAAGGCGTGCTGCTCGGCGACCCACGCATCATCGCCACCACGGGCTGGACCACCGACGAGCTGGATGCCGCCATCACCGCCGCCGAGCCGCTGGGCCAGCACGACTTCGTCAGCCTGTTGATCGGCGTGAACAACCAGTACCGCGGCCGCGAGGTGGAGGAATACCGCACGCAGTTCGCCGCGCTGCTGTGGCGGGCCATCGGCTTCGCCGGCAACCGGCCCGAGCGCGTGCTGGTGCTGTCGATTCCCGACTGGGGCGTGACTCCGTTCGGGGCGAAGTCCGGCCGCGATGCCGCACAGATCGCGCGCGAACTGGATGCCTACAACCTTGCGGCGCGCGAGGCCTGCACGCAACGCGGCGCGGCCTTCGTCGACATCACCCCGGTCAGTCGTGCGCGGGGCGCCGAGCCGGCGATGGTGGCGGACGACGGCCTGCATCCGTCCGCTGCGATGTACACCGAGTGGACGCGGCTGGCGTTCCCGGTGGCGCACCGGTTGCTCGCCTAAGCCTCTCTGCCCCCGGGAGAGGGGCGGGGGCGCCCCCACAGCGCCTCCGATCCGATGAGGACGAACGAGCCGCAGCGCAGATGCCGGATAGGCGACGGTGGCACACCCTCATGCGGCGCTTCGCGCCACCTTCTCCCGGCGGGAGAAGGGATTCAAGCCGTCACGATCGACGTATCGCGTTGCACATGCTCATCCGGCAGCACCGTGCGATAGCCCTGCGCGTCCAGCCACGCCAGCAACTGCTCGAGGATCGCCACGTTGTGACCGTGCGCCGCCCCTTCATGCAACAGCACGATGGCGCCGGGCGCGATGTCGCGGGTGATGCGCGCAAGCACCTGGTCGGGCCGGCAGTTCACGCCGTCGAAGCCGCGCGCACTCCAGGCCACGCGCGCCAGGCCGTGCCGTTTCAGCGACAGCCCCACGAACGGGTTGGTCATGCCCACCACGCTGCGGTACCAGCGCGGGGTCTGCCCGGTGATCGCGGTGAGGATGGACTGCGTGCGGCCTATCTGGTCTTCCATGGCGGCCGGCCCCAGCCGCCAGAAGCGCGTATCGGGGTGATCGGCGCTGTGGTTGCCGATGCCATGGCCGCGGTCGCGGAGGGCCTGGACCAGGGCCGGATGCGCCCTGGCGCGTTCGCCCACCAGGAAGAACGTGGCCCTCGCCTGGTGGCGATCCAGCAGTTCCAGCATCGCAGCGGTGTCGTCGGAGGGACCGTCATCGACGGTCAGCCAGACCACGCGTTCGGCCGTCGGCAACCGCGCCAGCGCCGGGCAGAACAGGGTGGCGCGCGGATGCAGCGTGGCGGCCACCACCATCAGATGGGTGGCTACCATCACCGGCAGGCCGACCTGCCAGCCGAACCGCCACCAGAGGCAGGCCACGCCCACTTGCGACAGCACCAACAGGCCCAATATCAGGCCGGGACGGCGCGGCGGACGATGCAGTGTTCCTGTCGTGCTCATCCCCCATGATGCCATGGGGCGTAGAATTCCCCTCCCGCTGACCGGTACCCGTCCATGTCCCTCGACCCCGCCCTGCGCTCGCGCATCGAATCCCTCCTGCAGTCCAACCGCGTGGTGCTGTTCATGAAGGGCCAGCCGACCATGCCGCAGTGCGGCTTCTCGGCCAAGGCGGTGGGCGCGCTGTCGGCGCTGGGTGTGGACTACGCGCACGTCAACGTGCTGGCCGACCAGGAGATCCGCGAGGGCATCAAGGTCTATGGCGACTGGCCGACCATCCCGCAGCTGTACATCGACGGCGAACTGATCGGCGGCAGCGACATCATCGAGCAGATGACCAACTCCGGCGAACTGGCCACGCTGCTGGGCTTGGAAGCGCCGGACCGCACGCCGCCGGCGATCACCATTACCCCGGCCGCCGCCGAGATGCTGCAGAACGCCGTGGCCGATGCCGGTCCGGGTGCCGCGCTGGCACTGTCGATCAACGCGCAGTTCCAGCCGAACTTCCAGCTGGCGCAGTTCGACGCCAACGCCATCGCCGCCGAGTCCAATGGCGTGCGCGTGCAGTTCGATCTGGCCAGTGCGCGCCGCGCCGACGGCATCACCATCGACTGGGTGGACGACATCCGCGGCAAGGGCCTGGCCATCGACAACCCGAACGCGCCCAAGCCGGTGCAGGCGCTGTCGCCGATGGATGCCGACGCGAAGGTCCGTGCCAGCGAAGTGCTGCTGGTCGACGTGCGTCCGGCCGACGAACGCGCCATCGCCTCGGTGAAACTGCCGTTCAAGACCTTCGACGGCAACGGCCGTGCCGAACTGGAAGCGCTGCCGAAGGACACGGCGCTGGCCTTCCTGTGCCGCAGCGGCGGCCGCAGCCAGCAGGCCGCGGAAGAGTTCCGCGCACTCGGCTTCACCAACGTCCACAACGTCACCGGCGGCATCAATGCCTGGGCCGATGACGTGGACGGCACGATCAGCAAGTACTGAGCCGGCACGATTCAGGGTGTGCATGGGAAAGCGGGCTTCGGCCCGCTTTCTTTTTTTCCTCGGCGTAAAAGCATCGCGCCCATGGAGCGCTCCTACAGAGAAACCGGCTTTGTAGGAGCGCCCCATGGGCGCGATGCCTTTCCTTCACCACCTGCGACGCATCCGCAAGCCACCACCACCCGCCTATCCCGAGAAGCCGCCGCTGGCAAGGTAATCGCGCTCTTCCTGCGTGGAGATGCGGCCCATCGCCTCATTGCGATGGGGGAACCGGCCGAAGCGGGCGATCAAGTCGTAGTGCAACTGCGCGTACTTGATGTAGTTCTCATCACCGGTGGCACGGAACAGGTCCAGCGAACGCTGCTGGTCGTCCAGCGCTTCGGAATGCTCGTACGGCATGTAGAAGAAGATCTTCAGCGCCGGATCGACCTGCGCGTCGAATCCCGCCTCGATGGCCCGCGCGGCGTAGTGCCGCGCCAGCCCGTCGGTGGCGTACGAATGCGCGCTCTGCCGGAAGCAGTTGCGCGTGAACTGGTCCAGCAACAGGGTCAGCGCCAGCGCGCCCTCGGCATCGCCCATCCAGCCCTCGAGCTCCCGCCGCGCTGCGCGGAAGTGCAGCCCGCGGAAGCGCTGGTCGAACTCGGCGTCGAAGGCGTCATCGCGCGAGAACCACTTCTCGTAGCCGGCGTTGCGCCAGAAGGTGATGACGTCGCTGCTGTTGTCCATGTTGTTCTCCTGTGGAGACTGCGCTCGATACACCTTAATACACCGGTGCGGTGTGCAAGATTACGTAGGAGCGGCCCATGGGCGCGATGCTTTGCTTCTCGAATCTCGACAACGGCATCGCGCCCATGGGGCGCTCCTACAGGTGGGGAGGGCGGCCTATTCGTCAAACCGCAAATGCCGCACCGACTTCCCGTTACGGCGGATCAACCGCAGCGCTTCGATGCCGATGGTGATGTGGTTCTCGACGAACGAGGAGCTGACCTTGGCGTCGCTGGCTTCGGTCTTCACGCCTTCCGGGATCATCGGCTGGTCGCTGACCAGCAGCAGCGCGCCGACGGGGATGCGGTTGGCGAACCCGGCGGCGAAGACGGTGGCGGTTTCCATGTCGATGGCCATGCAGCGCATCGCCCGCAGGCGCTCCTTGAACGCGGTGTCGTGTTCCCACACGCGGCGATTGGTGGTGTATACCGTGCCGGTCCAGTAGTCGTGGCCCAGGTCGCGGATCATCGTGGAGACCGCGCGCTGCAGGGCGAAGGCGGGTAGCGCCGGCACTTCCGGCAGCAGGTAGTCGTTGCTGGTGCCTTCGCCGCGGATCGCCGCGATGGGCAACACCAAGTCGCCCAGCTGGTTCTTGCGCTTCAGCCCGCCGCACTTGCCGAGGAACAGCACCGCCTTGGGCATGATGGCCGACAGCAGGTCCATCATCGTGGCCGCGTTGGGACTGCCCATGCCGAAGTTGATCATGGTGATGCCGTCGGCGGTGGCGCTGGCCATCGGCCGGTCAAGGCCGACGATAGGCGCGCCGGTCAGCTGCGAGAACACGTTGAGGTAGCCGCCGAAATTGGTCAGCAGGATGTGTTCGCCGAACTGGTCCAGCGGCACGCCGGTGTAGCGCGGCAGCCAGTTGTCGACGATCTCGCTCTTGTCCTTCATGAAAGCCTCTTCTTCTTGTTGTTGTACCGGGATTCTGGCACGACTGCGACGCCTGCACTTGGCAAGGCGCGGCGCCGCCGGTTAGGTTTCGGGTCTCTTTCAGGGGAAACACGATGCGAACGACCTTGCTGGCCGGGCTGATCCTGGCCTCGCTGGGCGGCGGCGCGCTGGCCGCCACGCCCGCCTCCCGCTTCACCCAGGACCCGTACCCGAGTACCTACCGCGCCATCCCGGCCGCGCCGGTGCTCCTGGCCAACGCGACGGTGCTGACCGGCACCGGTGAACGCCTCGATGGCGCCGACGTACTGCTGGCCGATGGCAGGATCGCGGCGGTCGGTCGCGGCCTGTCCGCGCCCGAAGGCGCCACCCGTGTCGACGCGACCGGCAAGTGGGTAACGCCCGGCCTGATCGACGTGCACTCGCACCTGGGCGTGTATCCCAGCCCGGGCGTAAAGGCGCACAGCGACGGCAACGAGATGACCGCACCGGTGACGGCCAACGTGTGGGCGGAGCATTCCATCTGGGCACAGGATCCCGGGTTCCACACCGCGCTGGCCGGTGGCGTGACCTCGCTGCAGATCCTGCCCGGATCGGCCAACCTGGTCGGCGGCCGTGGCGTGACGCTGAAGAACGTGCCGTCCACCAGCTACCAGGGCATGAAGTTCCCTGGCGCCCCGTGGGGCCTGAAGATGGCCTGCGGCGAGAACCCCAAGCGTGTCTACGGCGGCAAGAGCGGTCCGGCCACGCGCATGGGCAACGTGGCGGGTTACCGCGCGGCCTTCATCGATGCCAGCGAATACCTGAAGAAGAACGCGCCCAAGCCCCAGCAGCCGAAAAAGAAGCGCTGGTGGGAGCGCGCCTCCGGCGACGACAAGGCCGACAGCTCCGGCGACAGCGGCGGTAAGCGGGACCTGAAGCTGGACACGCTGGCGGGTGCGATCAATGGCGAGATCCTGGTGCACATCCACTGCTACCGCGCCGACGAGATGACCACGATGCTCGATCTGGCGAAGGAGTTCGGCTTCAAGGTGGCCGCGTTCCACCACGGCGTGGAGGCCTACAAGCTGGCCGACCGGCTGGCGCAGGAAGGCGTGTGCGGCGCGCTGTGGGCCGACTGGTGGGGCTTCAAGATGGAAGCGTTCGACGGCATCCAGGAGAACATCGCGCTGGTGGACCGCCCCGCGAACGGCTGCGCCATCGTGCATTCGGATTCGGATGAGGGCATCCAGCGTCTCAACCAGGAGGCCGCCAAGGTGATGGCGAACGCGCGCCGTGCCGGCATGGGCGATATCCCGCCCGAGCGCGCGATCCGTTGGGTGACCAGCAACGCGGCGAAGTCGTTGGGCATCGCCGAGCGCACCGGCACACTGGAGGCCGGCAAGATGGCCGACGTGGTGGTGTGGAACCAGAACCCCTTCAGCGTGTACGCCAAGGCCGAGCAGGTCTACATCGACGGGGCACGTCTGTACGACCGCAACGACCGCAGCCGGCAACCGGTGTCGGACTTCATGCTGGGGCAGGAGGTGATGCCATGAGCCGCGCGCAGGATGTGTCCTTGCCGTCATCCCAGCGAACGCGGGGATCCACCTTGCTTGTGCTTTCAACGACGAGCGCAGCGGAAAAGACGAAAGCCATATGGGTCCCAGCGTTCGCTGGGACGACGGTGAGGGCGTGGGCGGTAGCTGTCGCACTGGCGTCGACCTCGTTCGCCGCCTTCGCGCAGGACGTGCTGATCCGCAACGCCACCGTGCACACCGCCGGGGCGCAGGGCACGTTGAAGAACGCAGACGTGCTGGTGCGCAATGGCGTGGTGCAGGCGGTCGGTACCGCACTGGCCGCACCCGCCGCCGCGACGGTGGTCGAAGCCGACGGTCGTCCGCTGACCCCGGCCTTCTTCGGCGGCATCACCGAGATCGGCATCGAGGAGGTCTCCGGTGAGTCGTCGACGGTGGATGCGGCGGTCACGCTGGAAGACCAGCCCATGCGTCCCGAGTTCGACGTGACGCTGGCCTACAACCCGGCGTCGGTGGTGATCCCGGTGGCGCGCGTGGAAGGCATCGGCTTCACCCTGCTGGCCGCAGCGACCGGCGGCTCCTTCATCGCTGGCCAGGGCGGCGTGATGCGGCTGGACGGCAGCGCCGACCCGGTGGGCCCGCGCGCCCTGTTCGTAAGGCTGGGCGGTGGCGCGTCCGAACTGAGCGGCAAGTCGCGCGCGGCGCAATGGATGCTGCTGGACCAGATGGTCGCCGAGGCGCGCGGCCGGGTGCCGGTGGATTCGCCGCATGCGCTGCTGACCCCGGCCGGGCGCGCCACGCTGGCGCGCTACCTGGCCGGCAATGGCCGCATCGTGGTGGCGGTGAACCGTGCCGCCGACATCCGCCAGCTGCTGCGCTGGGCGCAGCGCGAGAACGTGCGAATCGCCATCGCCGGCGGTGCCGAGGCCTGGAAGCTGGCAGCGCAGCTGGCGCAGGCCAGGGTACCCGTGTTCGTCGACGCGCTGGCGGACCTGCCGGCGGACTTCGACCAGATCGGCGCCACACTGGAAAACGCGGCGCGGCTGGATGCGGCCGGCGTGGGCGTCGGCTTCTCGCAGGCTGGCGATGCCTCGCACAACGCACGCAAGATCCGCCAGCTGGCGGGCAATGCGGTGGCCAACGGCCTGCCCTGGGAGGACGGCCTGGCGGGACTGACCCGGGTGCCAGCGGAGACGTTCGGCGTGGGCGACCGCGTGGGCACCATCGCGCCGGGCAGGCTGGCCGACCTGGTGCTGTGGAGCGGCGACCCGCTGGACGTGGCGAACACCGCGCAGCAGGTGTGGCTGGGCGGCCGCGCGATACCCATGCGTTCGCGCCAGACCGAACTGCGGGACCGCTACCTGGAACAGGCAGGCCCACTGCCGCGCGCGTACTCCAAGTAGTTCGGGGGTGTCGGATCAGTCGACGGAGGCGCCTTCGGGCGCCTTCGTGTCTTCCGGGACGCACGCCGGGGCGTCTTCCGTCATCACGCGGTCGCCGCCGGCACGCTTGGCCGCATACATGGCCTGGTCCGCACGCGCGATCAGCGACGCCACCGAATCCCCGTCACGCGCCTGGGCGACGCCGATGCTGGCGGTGACGGCGACCGCCACGCCTTCCACGCAGGCACAATCCCGGCGGATGCGCGCGCCCACCTGCTCGGCGATGCGCAGGGCCACCGGCCGCTCCACCCCCGACAGCACCAGGACGAACTCCTCACCCCCCAGCCGACCCAATTGGTCGCCGTACTGGAACTGCTCGCTCACCGCGCGCGTCACCGCGCGCAGGCAGGCGTCGCCGAGCGCATGGCCGTGGCGGTCGTTGATCTGTTTGAAGTTGTCCAGGTCGATGAACAGCAGCGACACCGGCATGCGTTCGCGCTCGCGCTCGATCAGCGCCCAGTCGAGCCGGTGTTCGATGCCGCCGCGGTTGAGCACGCCGGTCAGGCCGTCGCGCTCAGCATGGGCCTTGGCGCGGTCGCGTTCGCGCCGGAAGGTCAGCATGCGGTCGGCCAGGCCCAGCGCCAGCACCACCGCGGTGAATGCCTGCACCCACGGCAGGCCGTACTCCAGCCAGGGCTCGGCGCGTTCGCCCACGCTGAAGCGCAGCGCGCGCGCCATGGTGAAGGCGAGCAGCGGCACCCAGGCGATCAGGACGTAGGCGGCGTGCCGCTGGCCGCGGCGCCAAGCCACCACCAGCGTCACCAGCGCGATCGCATTGGTGAGCAGGAACAGGGCGTTGGCGATGTCCGGAAACCACGCCTTGTCGGCCGGCCAAGGGGAGACCAGTAACACCAGCGTCAGGCCGCCGCCATAGGCGCCGACGACACGTACGGCGGCCGCCAGCCGCGGCGTCACCTTGCGCAGGCCGGCATAGTCCAGCCACAGGTAAACCAGCAGGATGGTGGCCAGCGTGCCGACGGCCCAGATGCCCTGCGCGCCGAAACGCGCCAGCACCGAGAGTCCCGGCCATGCGTAGGCCTCGCCGTACGAGCACAGGGCATACAGCAGCTGGAACAGCATCGCGCCCGCGTACAGCAGGTAGACGCGGTCGCGCAGCATGGCCCAGAACAGCAGCACCGCCAGCGAGACGCCCAGCACGATGCCGATCGCCGGCAGTACCAGGCGGACATGCCACAGATCGGCGGCCGCGTAGTCCGGTCCCGGCTCCACGGCCACGCGCAGGGGATAACGCGCGCCCTCCACCTTCACATGGACCGGCCCGTCATCGCTCAGCGGGAACACCAGTGCCCGTCGGCTGTAACGTGGATCGAGATCGGGACTGAAGATGTCCTGGCGTCGCACCGCCCTGCCAGGCGCGTCCTGCACGCTGACCCGCGCCGTGTAGGGGTGGTAGAACACCAGCAGCGGTTCGCGCACGTCCGGACTAGGCGCGATACGCCACTCGCCGTTGCCGATCACGCGCAGCGACGCACCACCGCTTTCGAAGCGGCGTTCCGAGAACAATCCGGCGCGCTGTCCCGCCTGCTGTTCCAGCGCCTGCGGCTGGATGCGGTCGATGCGCACGATGTTCTCCGCTTGCGCGCCTGCCACCGTCAGCAGGGCCAGAAGCAGCAGCAGCGTCCACCGCCCCTGTTTCATGTTGCCCCATGCGTTCGGTGCGAGTGTCGGGCGCGTCCCGGTCATGGACAAGCGGGCGCGCACCGCATTTGTGACACTTGTCACATTAATACTGCGGAACAGGCCCGCATGCAAACGGGATGCACCCGAGAGTTTCCCACCCCCGGCCACCGCTCAAAAAGGTGATGCGAATCACACTTCATGCGTTTACGCGACGACTTGCCCGCTGTTGTCCGCTAGTTTTGCGGAGATAAGCACAAATGCGACGGATGCCGGGAGGGGCTGAAATGCGCATTGGGATAGTCGTCGACTCTGCGTGCGATCTGCCGCTGGAGTACCTGGAACGGAACAACATCGTCATCCTGCCCATCACGGTGCGCATCGGCGAAGCCGTATTGGCCGATCACCGCGATGAGCAGGCCACGCTGAGCTTCCTGCATGCCCACGTGGCCGAGCGCGGCCACGAGGCCGAGACCACGCCGTTCACCGTGAACCAGATCCGCGACCTGTTCCTGGGCCGGCTGGTGATCGATTACGACCACGTGTTCTGCATGACGATCACCAAGACGCGTTCGCCGATCCACGACAACGCGATGCAGGCCAGCTTCGCGATCCTCAACGATTACAAGCCGGTGCGGCAGGCCGCGGGCCACAACTCGCCCTTCGCCTTGCGGGTGATCGACACGCAGAACCTGTTCGCCGCACAGGGCATCACCGCGGTGGAAGCCGTGCGCATGCGCGACGCCGGTGCCAGCGTGCAGCAGATCCGCGTGCGGCTGGAAGAACTGGCGCAGAACACGCACGGCTACATGATTCCGCGCGACCTGTACTACCTGCGCAATCGTGCCCGCACCAAGGGCGACCGCAGCGTGGGCCTGCTGAGCGCGGCGCTGGGCAGCGCATTGGACATCAAGCCGGTGCTGTACGGCCACGCCGGCAACACCGAGCCGGTGGCCAAGATCAAGGGTTTCGAGAACGCGGTCGAACAGATGTTCAAGTTCACCGGCAACCGCGTCATGGCCGGCCTGATGACGCCCACCGTCTGCCTGAGCTACGGCGGCGAACTGGCCGAGATGCGGGCCCTGCCCGGCTACCAGCGCCTGCGCGACATCTGCGAGAACAACAAGGTGGAGGTGTTCGAAAGCGTCATGAGCCTCACCGGCATGGTCAACGTGGGCAAGGGCGCCGTGGTCGCCGCCTTCGCCGCGCCGCCCGCCCCGTTCAAGGCCGCATAACGGCGGCCTAACGCGGCGACGCTACGCTATGCCCCTGGCTCGAACCGGGGGCGCCATGGCGGTCCGTTACTACATCAGTCTTCCCGATCCCGCCCGCGCGCGCGGCGGCGATCCGGCTTTCAGCTTCGATGCGCATGGCGCGGACGAATTCGCCGCGCAGCTGCAGCATGCGCTGCGCACCAGCAGCCTGTTCGAGCGATGGCGCGCGCGCCAGGACGATCCGGATGACGTCGATCCCGGCCTCGCCGCCGTGGATCCGGAGGCCGCCGTCTCCGGCCAGCAGGACGACCTCAGCATCCTGCTGGTCGCACGCTCTTCCATTCCCGGTCATGTCCTGAAGCATCGCCTGCGCCTGCTCGCCGGCGGCGCCTGGGAATTGCGCGACGTCGCCGCGGCTTGAGCCGCACGCCCGTCCTGCTGGCCTGGAGCGGTGGCAAGGACGCCGCCTGGACGCTGCACCTCCTGCGGCAACGCGGTGATGTCGATGTCGTCGGCCTGCTGACCACCGTCACGCGCGAGTACGACCGCGTATCGATGCAGGGCATCCGCCGCAGCGTCTTGCATGCGCAGGCACGCGCGACCGGCTTGCCGCTGCTGGAAGCGATGATTCCCGCGCAGTGCTCGAACACCGACTACGAGCACGCCATGGCCGATGCCATCGCCCGAGCCCGGGATCGTTGGCCAGGGCTGCGCACGATGGCGTTCGGCGACCTCTTCCTCGAAGACATCCGCGCCTGGCGCGTGGCGAACCTGGCCCGCGTGGGCTGGGACGTCCTCACGCCGCTGTTCGGCCGCCACACCGCCTCGCTCGCGCAAGAAATGATCGACGGGGGACTGCGCGCGCGGCTGTGCTGTGTCGATACGCAGCAACTGGATGCCGGATTCGCAGGTCGCGACTTCGACCGGGCATTGCTCGGCGAGCTGCCTGCCCACGTCGATGCCTGCGGTGAGAACGGCGAGTTCCATACCTGCGTATCGGCTGGCCCGATGTTCGATGCGCCTCTGATCCTCGCGCAAGGCGACACCGAGCTGCGCGAGGGTCGCTTCGCCTTCACCGACTACGAACTCGCGGCTGCCACGTAGGGTGGGTCTCGGCCCACCGTCGCACACGCGGGCGGATCATCGGCAGGCGGGAGGCCGCCCTACGCCTTCAATGCCGCGGCGTGGTGCGCGATGTGGTCGCCGATGAAGCTGGCGATGAAGTAGTAGCTGTGGTCGTAGCCGGGCTGCAGGCGCAGGGTCAGCGGATGGCCGGCCGCTTCGGCGGCGGCCTGCAGTCGCTCCGGCTTCAGCTGCGTGTGCAGGAATTCGTCCGCATCGCCCTGGTCGACCAGTAGCGGCAGCCGTTCCGTCGCCCGCGCGATCAGTTCGACCGCGTCGTACGACTTCCACGCCGCGCGATCCTCGCCCAGATAGGCGGCGAATGCCTTTTCGCCCCACGGCACCTGCGTCGGCGCGACGATCGGCGAGAACGCCGAAACGCTACGGTAGCGGCCGGGATTCTTCAGCGCGATGGTCAATGCGCCGTGGCCGCCCATCGAATGCCCGCTGATCGCACGCCGGTCGCTGGCCATCGGATCGGCCTCGACCCAGGCCGGCAACTCGTCGACGATGTAGTCGTACATGCGGTAGTGCGTTGCCCACGGTGCCTGCGTCGCGTTGACGTAGAAGCCCGCGCCCTTGCCCAAGTCGTAGCCCTCGGCGTCGGCCACGCCCTCGCCGCGCGGACTGGTGTCCGGTGCGACGAGGATGATCCCGTGTTCGGCCGCGTAGCGTTGCGCCCCGGCCTTGGTGATGAAGTTCTGTTCGGTGCAGGTCAGGCCGCTGAGCCAGTACAGCACCGGGCACGGTCCCTGTTCGACCTGCGGCGGGAGGTAGACGCCCACCGTCATGTCGCAGCCGAGCACCTCGGAGCGATGGCGGTAGACGTCCTGCCAGCCGCCGAAGCAGGCACGGTGTTCGATGCGCTCGGTCGTCATGTCAGGCGACTCCCGTTGCGGGCGCCAGACGGATCTCGAAGGTCTTCAATGCACGCGCATCGCCTTTCGTCTCGATGCGCGATGCCTCGGCAAGCAGCCGGATCCGGGACGCGTAGAACATCTCCGGCAGATCCTCGTATTCGTCCGGGGCGGCAATCATGACGCCTGCGGTGATGAAACCCGCCTTCTTCCACTCCCGACCCAACGAAGACAGGATCGCCTGATCGATCTTCTGCAGGTCGTGTTCACCCAGTCGCGCAATCGCATCGCGGGCTTCCTGGTCGAGCGCGCCGCCCTCCATCGCTGCATCAGGCGTCGCGTCAAAGGGGGACTTTTCAAGGGACATTGTCATCTCAGTAATGCACCACCGACCGGATCGATTTGCCCTCGTGCATCAGGTCGAACGCTTCGTTGATCTCGTCCAGCGGCATGGTGTGGGTGACGAACGGCGCGAGTTCGATCTCGCCATTCATCGCGTCCTCGACCATGCCGGGCAGCTGCGAACGGCCTTTCACGCCGCCGAACGCCGTGCCCATCCACTTGCGGCCCGTCACCAGCTGGAAGGGACGCGTGCTGATCTCCTGCCCCGCCCCTGCCACGCCGATGATGACGCTCTGGCCCCAGCCACGATGCGCGCACTCCAGGGCGGCGCGCATGACGTCGACGTTGCCGATGCATTCGAAGGAGTGGTCCACGCCCCAACCCGTCATCTCCACGATCACCTGCTGGATGGGCTTGTCGTAGTCCTTGGGGTTGACGCAGTCGGTGGCGCCGAACTGCCGCGCCATCTCGAACTTGGACGGATTGGTGTCGATGGCGATGATGCGGCCGGCCTTCGCCTGGCGCGCGCCCTGGATCACGGCCAGGCCGATGCCGCCCAGGCCGAATACCGCGATCGAATCACCTGCCTGCACCTTGGCGGTGTTGTGCACGGCACCGATGCCGGTGGTGACGCCGCAACCCAGCAGGCAGACGTGTTCCGGATTCGCCTCGGGGTTGATCTTCGCCAGCGAGACCTCGGCGACCACCGTGTATTCGCTGAAGGTCGAGCAGCCCATGTAGTGGTACAGCGGCTGGCCTTCATAGGAGAAGCGCGAGGTCCCGTCGGGCATCACGCCCTTGCCCTGGGTGGCGCGCACCGCCGTGCACAGGTTGGTCTTGCCGCTCGTGCAGAACAGGCATTCGCCACATTCGGCGGTATACAGCGGAATCACGTGGTCGCCCGGCTTCACGCTGGTGACGCCTTCGCCCACCTCGACCACGATGCCTGCGCCTTCATGACCCAGCACGACCGGGAACAGGCCTTCCGGATCGTCGCCCGACAGCGTGAACGCATCGGTGTGGCAGACGCCGGTGTGGGTGATCTTCACCAGCACCTCGCCCTTCTGCGGCGGGGCGACGTCGATTTCGACGATCTTCAGCGGTTCGCCAGCGGCGAAGGCGACGGCGGCACGGGATTTCATGGTCAGTCTCCTGGGGGAAGGGCGATTTTCTGTAGGAGCGGACCATGCCCGCAATGCGTTTCCCGTCCTTGGCCGAGGAGCATCGCGGGCATGGCCCGCTCCTACCTCAGATAGGAACGGACCAGCGCGACGGCGGCATCGATGCCGGCCTCGCGCTGTTCGGGTGTCGAGGCGGGATGCGCGAATTCCTCGCGCAGATGGCTTTCCAGGATTTCCGACATCAGCCCGTTCACCGCACCGCGCACGGCGGCGAGCTGCTGCAGCACGGGCGCGCAGTCGGCGCCGTCCTCCAGCGCACGCTCGAGCGCATCCAGCTGACCACGGATGCGGCGCACGCGCGTAAGCGCCTTCTTCTTGTCGGCGGGGGAATGGGGCATGTCGGCCACGCACCTAGATAGTGGGGGGGAGTATAAGTCACTCACCCCCGCACATGAAGCCCCGCCCGTCC
Organism: Pseudoxanthomonas sp. F11; assembly: GCF_037046485.1. Taxonomy (NCBI): domain Bacteria; kingdom Pseudomonadati; phylum Pseudomonadota; class Gammaproteobacteria; order Lysobacterales; family Lysobacteraceae; genus Pseudoxanthomonas; species Pseudoxanthomonas sp. F11. The sequence goes on from NZ_JBANLZ010000003.1 coordinate 149,349, forward strand.
GGCTATCGCTACGTGGTGGCGCAGCAGGCGGGACCGCAGCAGGGACTGGCCGGTACGGCGGCGGCCTCTTCCTGACGCGCTTCGGCAAGCGGGGTCGCTACAGGTGCGGTCTCTTCCGCCACGCCGGACGCGGCTGTCACGGCGCGTGCCGCCAGGTCGCCCTTGCGTTCGCTGTAGCGGCTGGTCAGGTAGTCGCTGCGGTCGCGTACCAGCAGGGTGAACTTCACCAGTTCCTCCATCACGTCCACCACGCGGTCGTAGTACGGCGAAGGCTTCATGCGGCCTGCTTCGTCGAACTCCTGCCAGGCCTTGGGCACCGACGACTGGTTGGGGATGGTGACCATGCGCATCCAGCGGCCCAGCACGCGCAACGCATTGACCACGTTGAACGACTGCGAGCCGCCGCACACCTGCATCACCGCCAGCGTGCGGCCCTGGGTGGGGCGCACGCTGCCCTCGGACAGCGGCAGCCAGTCGATCTGGTTCTTGAACACCGCCGACAGAGTGCCGTGGCGTTCCGGACTGACCCAGACCTGGCCCTCGGACCACTGCGACCACGCGCGCAACCGCTGTACCGCCGGATGGTCCGCACCCACGCTGTCCAGGATGGGCAGGTCGTGCGGATGGAACACGCGCGTCTCCGCACCGAAATGCTGCAGCAGGCGCTCGGCTTCCAGCGCCAGCTTGCGACTGAAGGACTGCGGGCGCAGCGAGCCGTACAGAATGAGGATGCGCGGCGGATGCCCCGAACCGGCGATGGCGAGCTTGTCGGCGTCCGGCATGTCGAAGGCCTCGGGCGCGAGCTGCGGCAGCAATGGAACTGTCATGTCGGCTTGTTAGGCTTTGATTGTTCGATTATTCTAGAATTATGGAAATAACAAACGCAACCGTCGCCCTGGCCGCCCTGGGCCAGACCACCCGCCTGGCCGTCTTCCGCCTGCTGGTCGAAGCCGGCCCGGCCGGCCGCATGGCAGGGGAGATCGCCGAAGCCTTGGGGCTGCCGGGCGCGACGCTGTCCTTCCACCTAAAGGAACTGGTAGCCGCCGGACTGGTGCAGAGCGAGGCGCGGGGACGCCATGTCTGTTATCGCGCGGACTTCGCGGCGATGAACGGGCTGATCGAATTCCTGACCCGTAACTGCTGCGGTGGCGACACGGCACAGTGCGCGCCTGCCGCGCCGTGCGGCCCTGAAGGTTGCGCATGACGGTAGCCGATACGCCGCCGCTGTCGCGCCGCATGGGCGGTTTCGAGCGCCACCTGACCTGGTGGGTGCTGGGCTGCATCGGCGTGGGCACGGCGCTGGGCTATCTGCTGCCGGGCGCGTTCGCCACCTTGGGAGCGGCGGAAATCGCCAAGGTGAACCTGCCGGTGGCGGTGCTGATCTGGCTGATGATCATCCCGATGCTGCTGAAGATCGACTTCCGCGCGATGGGCGACGTGAAGCGGCACTGGAAGGGCATCGGCGTCACCGTGTTCGTGAACTGGGCGATCAAGCCGTTCTCGATGGCATTGCTGGCGTGGCTGTTCGTGCGCCATGTATTTGTCGATCACCTGCCTGCAGCGCAGATCGATTCGTACGTGGCCGGGCTGATTCTTTTGGCGGCAGCGCCGTGCACCGCGATGGTGTTCGTATGGAGCCACCTGTGCGATGGCGAGCCGCGCTTCACCCTCAGCCAGGTCGCATTGAACGACGCGATCATGGTGGTGGCCTTCGCACCCATCGTCGGCCTGCTGCTGGGCATCTCGTCCATCAGCGTGCCGTGGGCGACGCTGATGCTGTCGGTGGCGCTGTACATCGTGGTGCCGGTCATCGTCGCGGCGATGCTGCGTGGCTGGATACTGCGCCGCGGCGGCGAGGTGGCGCTGCAGGCGTTGCTCAGGCGGTTGGGGCCGGTCTCGCTGGGCGCGCTGCTGCTCACGCTGGTGCTGCTGTTCGGTTTCCAGGGCCGCCAGATCGTCGACCAGCCGCTGATCATCGCGATCCTCGCGGTGCCCATCGTGATCCAGGTGTATTTCAACGCCGGCGTGTCCTACTGGCTGAACCGCAGGCTGGGCGTGGCCCATTGCGTGGCGGGCCCGTCGGCGCTGATCGGCGCCAGCAATTTCTTCGAACTCGCCGTGGCCACGGCCGTGGGCGTGTTCGGCGTGCATTCCGGCGCGGCGCTGGCCACGGTGGTCGGCGTGCTGGTGGAGGTGCCGGTCATGTTGTCCGTGGTCCGCATCGTCAATGCGTCGAAGCCCTGGTACGAACGCCGCGCCTGATTCCTTCCTCCGTACCCACTCCTTTCCCTTCAGGACTCGCCCATGGACCGCCCCTACAACCTGCTGTTCCTGTGCACCGGCAATTCCGCCCGCAGCATCCTGGCCGAGGCCATGGCCAACCACCTGGGCAAGGGCCGCTTCCATGCCTACAGCGCAGGCAGCCATCCGCGCGGACGCGTGCATCCGATCGCGCTGCAGATCCTGCAGGACGCCGGCCTGCCGACCGCGACACTACGCAGCAAACCGTGGGATGAGTTCGCGACCGCCGACGCGCCAGCGATGGACCTGATCATCACGGTCTGCGACAAGGCCGCGGGCGAAGCATGCCCCGTCTGGCCTGGCCATCCCGTCACCGCGCATTGGGGGGTCGAAGATCCCGCCGCCGTCGCCGGCTCACCGGAGCAGGTACGCCAGGCCTTCGCCCATGCGCTGCACCTGCTGCAGCACCGCATCACGTTGCTGTTGGCGCTCAAGCCCGAGGCGCTGGATCGCCTGGCGCTGGAGACGCGGGTGCGCGAGATCGGCGCCTCGTCCTGAACGCAACATCCACCCGTCATTCCTTTTCCATCAAAGAACCTTCCATGAGCATTCGCGTTGGCATCAACGGCTTCGGCCGCATGGGCCGCCTCACCCTGCGTGCGGCCTGGGACAATCCCGAACTGCAGTTCGTGCAGATCAACGACCCCGCCGGCGACGCCGCCACGCTGGCGCATCTGCTGGAGTTCGATTCGATCCACGGCCGCTGGGACCGCGGGATCACTGCCGACGGCGAGGCGCTGGTGATCGACGGCACACGCATTCCGGTGACGCGCAACAAGGACATCGCGGCGACCGACTGGTCGGGCTGCGACGTGGTGATCGAATCCTCGGGCAAGTTCCGCAAACCCGACGTGCTGCAGCCCTACCTGGACCAGGGCGTGAAGCGCGTGGTGGTGACCGCGCCGGTCAAGTCGCCCGGCGTGCTGGACGTGGTGGTGGGCGTGAACGATCACCGCTTCGATCCCGCCCAGCATCGCATCGTGTCCGCCGCCTCGTGCACGACCAACTGCTTCGCGCCGGTGGTGAAGGTGATCCACGAAGGCATCGGCATCCGCCACGGCAGCCTGACGACGATCCACAGCCTGACCAACACGCAGGTGATCGTGGATGCACCGCACAAGGACCTGCGCCGTGCGCGTGCGTGCGGCAGCAGCCTGATCCCGACCTCCACGGGCTCGGCGACCGCCATCGCCGAAATCTTCCCCGAGTTGAAGGGGCGACTGAACGGCCATGCCGTGCGTGTGCCGCTGACCAATGCCTCGCTGACCGACTGCGTGTTCGAAGTGGAGCGTGCCACCACGGTGGAGGAAGTGAACGCGCTGCTGAAGACCGCCGCCGACGGCGTGCTGGCCGGCATTCTGGGCTACGAAACGCGACCACTGGTGTCGATCGATTACCGGACCGATCCGCGATCCAGCATCGTCGACGCGCTGTCCACCCTGGTGATCAATGGCACTCAGGTGAAGCTGTACGCCTGGTACGACAACGAGTGGGGCTACGTGAACCGTACGGCCGAACTCGTGCAGCTGGTCGGCAAGGCGGACTGACGGCATGCTCGCGCGCCTGTCGGCCGATGTCCGCCAGTACCTGCTGATCACCGGCAACTACTGGGCCTTCACCCTGACCGACGGTGCGCTGCGCATGCTGGTGGTGCTGCACTTCCACCAGCTGGGCTACAGCCCGCTGCAGATCGCGATGTTGTTCCTGTTCTACGAAGTCTTCGGTGTGATCACCAACCTGGTGGGTGGATGGCTGGGCGCGAGGATCGGCCTCAACCGGACCATGAACATCGGGCTGGCGATCCAGGTCGTGGCCTTGTCGATGCTGCTGGTGCCCGCGGCCTGGCTGACGGTCCCGTGGGTCATGGGCGCGCAGGCCCTGTCCGGCATCGCCAAGGACCTCAACAAGATGAGCGCCAAGAGCAGCATCAAACTGCTGGTGCCGGGCGACAGGCAGGGCCTGCTCTACCGCTGGGTCGCTGCGCTCACGGGCTCGAAGAACGCGCTGAAGGGCGTCGGCTTCTTCCTGGGCGGCGCGCTGCTGACCACCGTGGGCTTCGCCGCCGCGGTGGCGATCATGGCCGGCGCACTGCTGCTGGTGTGGCTGCTGAGCCTGTTGCTGCTCAAGCGCGACCTGGGCAAGGCCAAGGCCAAGCCGAAATTCCGCGACATCTTCTCGAAGAGCCGCTCCATCAACCTGCTTTCAGCCGCGCGCATGTTCCTGTTCGGCGCGCGCGACGTCTGGTTCGTCGTCGCATTGCCGGTGTTCCTGGCCTCCACACTGGGCTGGGATTTCTGGCAGGTGGGCGGATTCCTGGCGGCGTGGATCATCGGCTACGGGCTGGTGCAGTCGTTCGCGCCGTCCATCACCGGGCGCATGGCGCGCAGGATTCCGGACGGCCGATCCGCCGCCCGCTGGGCGTTCGTCCTGGCGGCCGTCCCAGCGGCCATGGCCGCACTGCTCGCACAAGGCGCACAGGCGGCGGGAGTGCTCGTGGCAGGGCTCACGATCTTCGGCGTGTTCTTCGCGCTCAATTCCGCCCTGCACAGCTATCTGATCGTCAGCTACGCCGATGAGGACGGCGTGTCGCTCGATGTCGGCTTCTACTACATGGCCAACGCCATGGGCCGCCTGCTGGGCACCCTGCTGTCGGGGTGGGTTTTCCAGCGATGGGGGCTGGAGGCCTGCTTGATGATTTCCGCCGCGCTGATCATCCTCGCAGCCCTCGTGTCCTTGGCATTGCCCCGCGGCGCATCCGATATGCCGGCCACGTAACGCCGGGCCATGCCATGGCCATCGGGCTCCCCATCATCGCTCCCCCTACGAGATACAGGTCCACATCGCATGAACGCCATTCGCTCCGCCCGCGCAGAAGACATGCCCGCCATCACCGCCCTGCTTGCCGGTGCGGCATTGCCCACGACGGATCTGGGAACGTCGCAGATCGCCTTCTGGGTGGATGAGACGGCAGGCGGCATCGTGGCGGCGATCGGTTTGGAACGGCACGTCGATGCCGGCCTGCTGCGCTCGCTGGTAGTCGCGCCCGCACACCGAGGCAGCGGACGTGCGCAGAGGCTGGTCGAGGCGGTGGAAGCCGCGGCACGCAGTAGCGGGCTTCGTGAGCTGGTGTTGCTGACGCAGACGGCCGAAGCCTTCTTCGCCAAGGCCGGTTATGCCGTGATCCCACGCAGCGAAGCACCGTCCGCCCTGCAGGAAAGCGCCGAGTTCCGCGCGCTGTGTCCGGCGTCGGCCATCTGCATGCACAAGGCACTTTGAGCGCGCCGGCCCACGCGCCGCGCGTTCACTTCACCCGCTGGCCGTGCTTGACCACGATGTCGACCCGCTGCAGCAGCGCCACCTGCTTCAGCACGTCGCCCTTCACCGCGATGATATCGGCGTACTTGCCCTCGGTGACGGTGCCGTAGTCCCTGTCGGCCTTCATCGCCACGGCCGGCCAGTAGGTGGCGGCGCGGATGGCGTCGATCGCCGGTACGCCGAGCTTGTTGACCCACACGTCGAGCTCGTTCCAGGTGCTGCCGCTGTGGAACTTCATCGGGATGCCGGAATCGGTGCCGATCAGCAGCAGGGCGCCGCTCTCGCGCAGCTGCTGGAACTTGCGCTGCAGGGTCGGCCAGCGCTGCGGGGTCTGCTGGAAGTAGCTGATGCGCTCCGGATGCTCCAGCGAGGCGCGGATGTCCTCGATGATCGCCGGGGTCAGACCGACGTGCCAGTCCGTGCCGTCGATGAATTCATGGTTCTTCACCGTGTACGGGAAGTTGTAGAGCCCCTCGATGGTCGGCGTCCAGAACAGCGGCCCGGCGGCCATGTTGCCGGTACGCTCGCGCAACGCGGCGATCACGTCCGGCGGATACTCGGGCGAGGCCGCGAGCCCGGTGTGTTCGAAGCAATCCACGCCGGCCTTCAGGCCGCGGCGGATCTCTTCCGGCCGGTGCGCGTGCGCAACGACGGGAAGGCCGTGCTTGTGGGCTTCGTCGACGATGGCCGCCAGTTCGGCGTCGCTCATGCCGTCCTGGTCGATCAGCTTCACCACGTCCACGCCGGCCTGCGCGATGCGTTTGATCTTCGCGCGCGCGTCGGCGGGCGAATCCACGCCCCAGCGGAACTGCTCGGTGCCGGGATAGGGCTTCTTCTGGATGAAGGGCCCCGACACGAACAGGGTCGGGCCGGGGATGCGGCCGCTGTTGATCGCATCGCGCACGGCGATGCTGTCCTCCAGCGGACCGCCCAGGTCGCGCGCACCGGTCACGCCGGCCAGCAGCAGTTGCCTGGCCGAGGCCGGCATGATCACGTCGCGGAACTGCGAGGGGTAGGTCTTGTCCCAGTGGTCGTAGTCGGCGTGCCCATTGATCATCAGGTGCACGTGCATGTCCCACAGGCCAGGCAGCACCGTCATGCCCTCGGTGGAGATGACCGTCGCGTCCGCCGGCACGGGCAGCGTCTTCACCGTGCCTACCGCGACGATGCGCTCGCCTTCGATCAGGATGACGCTGTCGCGGATCGGGTCGCTGAGCGTGCCGTCGACCAGCGTGCCGCCCACCATCGCCACGCGCTGCGCCTGCGCGAGCGGCACCAACGCCATGCACACCAGCACGACACCTGCCTTCCACCACATTGCCGCCCGCATCGGCCTTCCCCTGCATGGAAAGGCCCAGCCTAACCGGAGTGCGGTCAGTACGCGAATTCGCGGAAGACGCGGTCGATGTCGCCCTTCCAGGGTCCGTTGAACAGGGCCAGCTTGCGCTCGGCCGGGGTCTGGTTCGCCTCGACGATCTCCACCAGCGCATCGAGGAAGCCGGCTTCGTCCACGCCCTTGCTGTTGAGGCGTGCGCGGCGCTGCAACCCGCCGATGGCGATCTTCACCGCCTCGCGGGCGAGGTCGCGGACGGTGCCGCCGCGGAACGGCAGCTTCAATGCGTGCTTCGGCACGCCGTCGCGCAGGGCGTGGCGCTCGGCCAGCGAGAAGTCCTTGACCAGGTCCCAGGCCGCATCGAGCGCGGCATCGTCGTACAGCAGGCCCACCCAGAACGCGGGCAGGGCGCAGATGCGGTTCCAGGGGCCGCTGTCGGCGCCCCGCATTTCCAGGAACTTCTTCATCCGCACTTCCGGGAAGGCGGTGGTCATGTGGTCGGACCAGTCGCGCAGCGTGGGCAGCGCGCCCGGCAGCACGTCCAGCTCGCCCCGCAGGAACTTGCGGAACGACTTGCCGCTGGCATCGTGGTAGATGCCGTCGCGGTAGGAGAAATACATGGGCACGTCGAGCAGGTAATCGACGTAGCGCTCGTAGCCGAAGCCGTCCTCGAACACGAAGTCGAGCATGCCGGTGCGGTCGCCGTCAGTGTCGGTCCAGATGTGCGAGCGGTAGCTCTGGTAGCCGTTCGGCCTGCCCTCGGTGAAGGGCGAGTCGGCGAACAGCGCGGTCGCCACCGGCTGCAACGCCAGCGACACGCGGAACTTCTTCGCCATGTCCGCTTCGCTGGCGTAGTCCAGGTTGACCTGCACGGTGCAGGTGCGCGTCATCATGTCCAGGCCCAGCTGACCGACCTTGGGCATGTACGCCTTCATGATCTGGTAGCGGCCCTTGGGCATCCACGGCATCTCATCGCGACGCCATTTGGGCTGGAAGCCCATGCCGAGGAAACCGAGCTGCAGTTCGTCGGCGACCTGCTTCACTTCCTTCAGATGCGTACCGACTTCCACACAGGTCTGGTGGATCGTTTCCACTGCGGCGCCCGACAGTTCCAGCTGCCCGGCCGGCTCCAGGGTGACCGAGGCGCCGTCCTTCGAGAGGGCGATCACGCGCCCCTTCTCTTCAATGGCGTCCCAGCCGAAGCGGGTCAGCCCCTTCAGCAGCGCCTCGATGCCGCGGTCGCCGTCGAAGGTCGGCGGGCGCAGGTCGTCCAGGCGGAAACCGAACTTCTCGTGCTCGGTGCCGATGCGCCAGTCGGCACGCGCCTTCTCGCCGGAGGCGATGTAGTCCACCAGCTGGGCGCGGTCGGTGATGGGCGTGTCGGCGACGTGGCTGGGACTGGACAAGGGCAGGACTCGCAAGCAGAAGACGCGACGCCGGGCATGCGGGCCCCATCGCAAGGCCGGCACTATAACGTGACCGCCCGCACGCGATCGTTGCCACGGAAACGCCGCAGTATCCCATCCATGGAGACGATGACGTCCGGTCGACGCGCGGGGGCGGACCGGCGTACGCTGTCCGCATGCCACGCCATCCACGTACTCCAGCCACGCGTCACCGCGAACTGCACCGCACCGACCGCGTCGGATGGCTGCGCGCCTCCGTGCTGGGCGCCAACGACGGCATCGTCTCGGTGGCCGGCCTGGTGGTGGGCGTGGCCGCCAGCGGGGCGACGCCGTCCACCATCCTGCTGACCGGCGTCGCCGGCCTGGTCGCCGGCGCCATGTCGATGGCGGCCGGCGAATATGTCTCGGTGCAGTCACAGGCCGACGCCGAAGCCGCCGCCCTCGCTCTGGAGAAGAGCGAGCTGCGCGACATGCCGGATAGCGAACTGGCCGAGTTGACCCAGATCTACGTCGGCCGCGGACTGGAGCCCGCACTGGCGCGCCAGGTGGCCGAACAACTCACCGCACGCGATGCCCTGACCGCGCACATGCGGGACGAGCTGGGCATCACCGAGGAACTGCGTGCGCGCCCGGTGCAGGCGGCGCTGGCGTCCGCCGCCGCCTTTACCGTCGGCGCGCTGCTGCCGATCGCCACCACCGTGCTGGCGCCGGCCGGGAAGGTGGCCATGGTCACCACCGGCGCCACCTTCATCGGCTTGCTGTTGTCCGGCGGCCTGGCGGCGCGCGTGGGCGGCGCGCCGGTCCTGCGCGGCGCGTGGCGGGTCGGGTTCTGGGGGGCGATGGCGATGGGGGCGGCTGCGCTGGTGGGCCGCCTGTTCCACGTCTCGATCTAGCGCCTACAGGCCCAGCCACCCGGCCACGACGGCACGGGCCTCTTCCACGCCCTGCTTGGACTCGGCCGAAAAGGTCTGCACGCCGACGGTGTCGCCGAAGGAGGAGAACAGCTCCTTCTTCACCGCCTGCAGCGCCTGCCCCTGCTGGCCGCGCCCCAGCTTGTCGGCCTTGGTCAGCAGGGCATGGGCGGGCAGGCCGCGCTGCACGGCGTAGCCCAGCATCTGGCGGTCGTAGTCCTTCAGCGGATGGCGGATGTCCATCACCACCACCAGGCCCCGGAGCGCCTCGCGCGTGCGGAAATACTGGTCGATGAAGGCCTGCCAGTGCGCCTGCAGCTCCTGGGGCACCTTGGCGTAGCCGTAGCCGGGCAGGTCCACCAGATAGCGGTCGGGCTGGACCTGGAAGAACACCAGCTGCTGGGTGCGGCCGGGCGTCTTGGACACCCGGGCCAGACCGTTGCGGTGGGTCAGCGCATTGAGGGCGCTGGACTTGCCGGCATTGGATCGGCCGGCGAAGGCCACCTCCATGCCGCCATCGGCCGGCAGCTGCCGGGTGGTGTGCGCCGAAAGCAGGTACTGGGCGGGATTGAGCGGGTTCGACATGCCGCTAGGATCGCACGCGGCGGGCCGGATGCGCGGCTGAATTGACCGCAACGGCCGGCCGCGACGATAATTCGCGGGTTTCGCGGTGGCCTCGGGCGCCGCATCAGTCAAGGGTTTCGGAGCTTTAGCATGCGCCACGCTCGCGTTATGGGACTTGCCGGACTGGCCGTGTTGGCCGTGGGCGCAGTCGCTTTTGCACAGACCACCGTGGTCCCGGTGCCGGACAATGCGCCGGTCGAGACCGCGCCGCTCGACATCAACCTGGCCAAGACCACCTGGGGCGACGCCAAGGCCGGACAGACCAAGGCGGCCGCCTGCGCGGCCTGCCACGGCGCCGACGGCAACCCCAGCGATCCGCAGTACCCGCGCCTGGCGGGCCAGAGCGAGCGCTACATCGCCCAGCAGCTGGCGCTGTTCGCCTCCGGCGAGCGCAACACCGGCATGGCGGCGGTGATGGCGCCGTTCGCCCAGACCCTCAACGCGCAGGACATGCGCGACGTGGGCGCCTACTTCGCCACCCAGAAATCCGGTGCCGGCCTGGCCGACGACAGCCTCGTGGCGGACGGCCCGTACCAGGGCATGAAATTCTATGAAGTCGGCCAGCAGCTGTACCGCAACGGCGACGCCAAGCGCGGCGTGCCGGCCTGCATGGCCTGCCACGGCCCGACCGGCGCCGGCAACCCAGGCCCGGCCTACCCGCATATCGGCGGCCAGATGCAGGACTACACGGTCCGTCGCCTGACCGAATACAAGGCCGGCACCACCACGCTGAAGGACCCGGCGCACTTCAACATCATGGCCCAGGTGGCCGCGCCGCTGACCGAGCAGGAAATCCAGGCGCTCGCCAGCTACCTGCAGGGCCTGCACGCGCGCGCCGACGACCTGGCCGCGGCGAAGGCCGGCGGCAAGTAACCCCCGCGAACTTCCCCCGCCCCGCGCGGTCGGAAGTGCAAGCTCCTGTTCATTGCGCCGGCCCCACCATGGCCGGCGTTTCTTTTTCCTGCAATGGAGAATGCCGATGGCCTCGCGCCTGCTGCCCGTGCTGATCACCCTGCTGGCCCTGCTGCCGGCCACTGCGCTGGCCGCGGCGCCGGCGCTCGCGCCGCTGGTGGAAGGGCAGGATTACGAACTAATTCCGGAAGGCACGCCGTTCGCACCGGCCAAGGGCAAGATCGAAGTGGCCGAGGTGTTCGGCTACACCTGCATCCACTGCGCGCACTTCGAACCCACCCTCGCCGCGTGGAAGAAGACCCTGCCCCGCGACGTCCAGTTGACGCCGGTGCCCGCCGCCTTCGGCGGGTACTGGATTCCCTATGCCCGCGCCTTCTTCGCCGCGCAGCAGCTGGGCGTGCAACCGCGTACGCACCAGGCCGTGTTCGACGCCCTGCACAAGACCGGCGCCCTGCCCATCCAGAACGCCTCGCCCGAGGAGATCGCCGGCTTCTACGCCAGCCAGGGCGTGGACCGCGCCAGGTTCATGGCGGCCCTGCGCGGACCGCAGGTCGATGCGCAGCTGGCCCGGGCCCGCGACTGGGTGGCCGCCGCCGGCGTGGAAGGTACGCCCACGATCATCGTCAACGGCAAGTACCGCGTCATCGGTGGGCGTACCTACGACGACATGCTGAAGATCGCCGAGCGGCTGGTGGCCCGCGAGCGCGCCCGCAAGTGACGATCCCGTCATGGCGGCCTTCGCGGACGCCATGCAGAATGTCCCATCCCCGGCCCGGCCGGCGCCCCTCTTCTTTCGACCCGTTGGAGTACGCGCGATGAAATTCCGCCACGCCTTGATGCTGTCCCTGCTGCTGCCGGTGCTGGCCGCCTGCGGACCGAAGCCGTCCACCGACACCACGCCGACGGGCGATGCGCCGGCCGCCACGGCCCCGGCCGATACCGCCGCGCCGCCGCCGGCCGACGCCCCGGCCGCACCGGGCGATGCCGCCACGCCCTCCACCGACACCGCGCCGGATACGGCAACGGCCGCCAACACCAATCCGGTCCTGCCGCCGGAAGGTCCGGCGCCGGTCGCCGGCCGCGATTACGAGGAAATCGCCGGTGGCCAGCCCTATGCCCCGCTCAACGGCCAGGTGGAAGTGGTCGAAGTGTTCGGCTACGTGTGCCCGGCCTGCGGCGCGTTCGCCCCGCGCATGGCCGCATGGAAGGCCCGCCTGCCGGCCGACGTGCGCGTGAGCTACGTGCCAGTGGCGTTCGGCAAGGCCTGGGAACCCTACGCCAAGGCCTTCTATGCCGCCGAGGCCAAGGGCCTGGTCGACAAGACCCACGACGCCGTGTTCAACGCCATCCACCTGCAGCGCACGCTGCCTGGCGAAGGCAAGCCGCCGGCGGATCCGGCGCAGCTGGCCAAGTTCTACGCCGGCTATGGCGCCGACCCGCAGGAGTTCGTCGCCCTGATGAACAGCTTCGCGACCAACGCCAAGATGGGCCGCGGCATGCAGTTCGCGCAGCGCTCCGGGGTGACGGGCACGCCCACCCTCATCGTCAACGGCAAGTACCGGGTCACCGGCGGCAGCAGCTGGGACGACGTGCTGCGCATCACCGACCACCTGATCGCGATGGAGCGCGCCAAGCGCTGAGGCGCGGAAGCCCCCACTTCCATGACCGGATCCGCTCCTGCCGCCGCGCGCCGCCTGCGCGTGCTCAGCGCCAACATCCAGGCCGGCTCCAGCACCCGCCGCTACAGTGACTACGTGACCCGCAGCTGGTCGCACGCGCTGCCGGCGGGCAACAAGCGCGGCAGCCTGGACGCCATCGCGCAGCTGGCCGGCCAGCACGACATCGTCGGCCTGCAGGAAGCCGACCCCGGCAGCCTGCGCTCGGGCTTCACCAACCAGACCCACTATCTGGCCGAGCGCGCCGGCTTCGACTACTGGACGCACCAGCCCAACCGCAATGTCGCGCGGGTCGCGGGCAGCGCCAACGGCCTGCTCAGCCGGCTGGAACCGGTCGAGGTCACCGACCACAGCCTGCCCGGCCGCATCAGCGGCCGCGGCGTGCTGATGGCGCGCTTCGGCGAGGGCGCGGAGGGCCTGACGGTGGCGGTCGCGCATCTCTCGCTGGGCGCGAATTCGCGGCGTTCGCAGTTGGCCTTCATCGGCGAACTGCTGGCGGACCATCCCCACGCCGTGCTGATGGGCGACTTCAACTGCGTACCGGATACGCCGGAGATGGACCTGCTCTACAAGCGCACCCGGCTGCGCCCACCGGCGTTCTGCGTGCCCACGTTCCCAAGCTGGCGCCCGCAACGCGCCATCGACCACATCCTGGTCAGCGAAGGCCTGCGCGCCGACAACGCGCGCGCCATGCCCGCCGCCAATTCCGACCACCTGGCCCTGGCGATGGACATCGACGTCCCTGGCAGCGCGCTGCGCTGAAACCGTCGCGCCCCGGAAGACGTCATGCGCCCGGGCTCCGTCCGAAAGCAGGAGAGCCGCCCATAGGCGGCTCTCCTGTACGGCAACCACGGGCGATCCTCAGAACCGGTAATCCGCGCTCACATACCAGAACGCACCCGGCAGGTCGTACGTACCGGCGTCGTAGCCGTTGAGCGAGCAGGTCACGCACACCGGCGGCTCCTTGCCGAACACGTTGTTGGCGCCCAGCGACAGCTTCAGGCCGGTCAGCGCGAAGGCGTCCTTCCAGCCGAACTGCACGTCGTTGTAGGTGGTGGACCCCAGCGTGTTGACGCCCTCGTCGTTGAGGCAGCCCGGTACGGCGGAGATGACCGCGTTGCCGCAGTCTTCCTTCACCGCGCTGATGTAGCGGATGTTCCAGGTGGCATCGAAATTGCCGCGCTTCCAGCCCAGCTGCAGGTTGCCCTGCCAACGCGGGATGGCGCTGTCGGAGACTTCCCAGCCCACCTGCCGCTGCGAGCGGTTGCCGTCGATGTCCACCGCCTCGTAATTGAAGACGGTCGTGGCCTGCAGCGCCGCGGTCAACACACCCCAGCCCCAGTCCGGACTGGCCCAGTTGACCTTCACGTCCACGCCATCGGTCTCGATGGTGGCCAGATTGTCCAGGAAGTTCTCCGGCGGGTTGAGGTTGCCGCTGCTGCCGCGGGTGAACGGCGAGCACAGCGCCGGATCCTGGCCGCCGGCCGCGAGGCAGGCATTGAGCAGCGCCTGGATGTCGCGCGGGGCGATCGCATCATCGATCTTGTGGTGGTAGTAGCTCAGTTCGAAGTCCAGCTTGTCCGACCACGACAGCCCCTCCGCCCAACCCGGGCTGTACACCACGCCCACCGTATAGCTGTCGGATTTCTCGGGCGAAAGATCCGGGTTGCCGCCGGTGAAGGTGGTGATCTGCGTGTTCGCCTGCTCGAAGTTGTTCGGCACGCCCTGCGCCACGCACGCCGCCTCCAGCCCCGCCGAAACGCCGTTGGTGGTGTCCACCACCGGCGAACCGGTCGGACCGCAGGGGTCGACCAGCGTGGCGCCGAACTGGGTCAGGCCGTACAGCTCGCCCAGGTTGGGCGCGCGGAAGCCCTGCGAGTAGGTGCCGCGGAAGACCAGATCCTCGATCGGCTGGAAGCGGAAGCCCAGCTTGCCCGTGGTCTCGCTGCCGAAGGTGGAGTAATCGGAGAAGCGCACGGCGGCACTCAGGTCCAACGAGGCGAGCACGGGGAAGTTGAACTCGGTGTAGACCTCGCTGACGTCATAGTCGGCCGACACCGGCGCGGCGAAGGAGTCCTGCGACTCGCCCGTCTGGCGCAGCGGATCCGGGTTGAACTCGCCCTTGTAGCGGCGGTGCTCCACGCCGGCCGCGAACTGCGCCATGCGGTCGCCGATGCCGAACAGATCGCCGGTCAGATTGGCCGACGCGATGTCCAGCACCTGCTTGCTGCTGTCGATCTGGCGCGTGCGGATCCAGTCGATCATCGCCTGCGTCATCGGCCGGCCCTGCCCGCCGAACAGGTCCAGCGGCACGCAGCCGGGCACCGCCGCGCAGACCGTCGGATCGCCCAGCGCCAGCGCGATGTTGGCCATGTTGTAGCCGTTGAGGAACACCTGCTCGGCCTTGTTCTCGGCATGCACGTAGTTCGCATCCCAGCTGAAGCTGCGCTCGCCGAGGTTGAACAGCCCATCCAGGCCGATGTTGAAGTAGGTGGTGTCCACATCCTGGTTGAAGATGCGTGGGCCGACTTCCACCGGGCGCTTGGTGATCCAGCCGAAGTTCTGCCCGGGGATCAGGTCGATGCCGAACGGGTTGTAAGGATTCGCCGCCGAGATCGAGATGGTGTCGGCGATGCCGCCGGTGCCGGCGTACGGGCCGACGAAGATCGGCTCGGGTGCGGCCTGGTTCGCGGACTGGCGGTTGTTGTAGAGCATCTTCGCGTGCAGGCGCACGTTGTCGGTCAGGTCGAAATTGACCGAACCGAACATCGACTTGCGCTTGCTCGGCGTCAGCAGCAGGTTGTACGGCGCGAAGTTGAAGCGGTCGGCCCCAGTGAAGTCGTGGTACGTGCCCGCCGAGGGATCGGCCGGATTCCAGACCGGCGTGGTGGTGCCATCGTCCAGGGCCAGATCGTAGAAGAACTCCTCGCTGGGCGTGCAGGACCCATAGCTGCCGACCGGTCGCGCCGGATCGCAGAACGTGAAGCGGCCCTGCGGGATCGCCGAGCTGCCGGCGGCCAGACCCGCACCGGGTTCCGGCCATGCGGACTGCTCCCAGTCGCCCGCGCTGATGCGTTTCTGCTCGTAGTAGCTGGCCGAGAACACGCCGTTGAAGCGGTCGCCGCCACCGCCCAGCGTCAGCGAGGCCTCGGTGGTTTCGCCGCCACGGCTGTATTCGCCGTAATAGGTGTGGACCTCGACGCCATCGAACTTCTTGCGGGTGATGATGTTCACCACGCCGGCGATGGCGTCCGAGCCGTAGATGGCCGACGCGCCGTCTTCCAGCACTTCGATGCGGTCCACGATGGCCAGCGGGATGGTGTTGAGGTCGGCGCTGCCGCTGACGCCCGAGGCGGACGATTCGTTAACCCAGCGGATGCCGTCCACCAGCACCAGCACGCGCTGCGAGCCCAGGTGGCGCAGGTCGACCTGCGCGGAGCCGGCGCCGATGCCGCCACCATCGGAGGGATAACCGAAGTTGCCCGAGGAATTGAACTTCGCATTCAGCGCCTTGCCGCCGGCGGTGAGCTGCTGGAGGATTTCGCCGACGCTCTGCACGCCGGTCTGGGCGATCTTCTCGCGGTCCAGCACGAATACCGGCTGCGCGGTCACCGCATTGGTCTGCTTGATGCGGCTACCGGTCACCGTGACCGTATCGAGGGTGGTGGCTTCCTGCGCCACGGCCACGGCAGGAATGGCGAGGAGTACGGCAAGCTGGATGGCCGAAACCAGTTTTTTGCGGCGTGCTTTCATGGATGCTCTCTCCGGAGGGACGGGCCGCCCGGCCGATGCCGGACGTCGTGCGCCTTCGTTGTAAAGAATCCGTAAAACCGCCACAACGGAAACAAGTCACCCTTTCAAAAATGGTAACGGAGATTATCTTGGAGTAAATGCATATACCGAGAGTTTCTACACGCGGGCGTCACAAGCATTAACACGTAAATGCATGTAGATAATGCTGTCAGCCGCTGGCCAGGATGGCGATGCCCATCATCACCATGAACGCGGCGAACACCTGTTTCAGCGCCCTCCCGCCGATGCGGTGGGCCAGGCGCGTGCCGTAGGGCGCGGCCAGCACGGAGGCAATGGCCACCCCGATGGCGGCGGGCAGGTAGATGTAGCCCACGGCATGCGCCGGCAATGCGCCGGCGGGCGCATGCAGCGCATAGCCCGCCGCGCTGGCCAGGCCGATGGTCACACCGCACGCGCTGGAGGTGCCCACGGCACGCACCGGCTGCACGCCGCGCCACACCAGCAGCGGCACGGTCATGCTGCCGCCGCCTATGCCGACCACGGCCGATACCGCGCCGATGACCGAGCCGGCCGCACTGATGCCCACGCCACGAGGCGCAGGTACGCCACGTCCTTCCGGATGCGCGCGGCCACCGAACACCATCTGCGCCCCTGCGATGAAGCAGTAGCCGGCGACGATCCAGCGCAGCACCCGGTCGTCCAGCTGGACCGCCAGGCCGCTGCCCAGCCAGCCGCCCAGCAGCAGGCCCGGCACCATCCACGCCACCGTCGGCCACAGCACACTGCCGCGGCGATGGTGCGCGTACGCCGACGAGGATGCGGTCAGGATGATGCTGGCCAGCGAACTGGCCAGCGCCGCATGCATCGCGGCCTCCTTCGGAATGCCGTGCAGGGGCAGTATCCACGCCAGTGCCGCCACCAGCACCAGGCCTCCGCCGATGCCGAGCAGGCCTGCCAGGATGCCGGCCACCACGCCGAGCACGGGGAACATCCACACACCTTCCAAGCCTCACCTCGACGTCGTGTCCATCTACAGGGACGTTCAGCCGGCATGGGTATAGTCCCGGCATGGTCCGTATTCCCCTCATCGTACTCGCTGCCGCCACCGCCCTGTGCCTGTCCGTACGCGCTCACGCGCAATCGCTGGAGGCCCAGCGTCCCGCATTCCGCACCGCGCTCGCCAATGCCGAAGCGGGTCGCCTTGAACCCGCCAGCGCGGCCGCACTGGCGCGCCATCCCCTGTCCGGCTGGCTGGAGTTCGCGGCGCTGCGCCACGACCCTGACGTCGTGACGAGCGCGCAGGCGAGGGACTTCCTGCGCCGCCACGACGGCCAGGTGGTGGCCGCCCAATTCCGCACCCTGTGGCTGGCGGCGCTCGCCCGGCGCCAGGAATGGCCGACCTTCCTCGCCGCTTGGCAGCCCACCGACAGCGTGGCTCTGCAGTGCGCCCACCTGCAGGCGCGCCAGGCCACCGGACGCCTCGATGCCGCATGGACGGAACAGGCGCAGGCGATCTGGCGCAAGGGTGCCAAGTCGCTGCCCGACGGCTGCGACCCGGTGTTCAACCTGCTCGCCACCCAGGGCGGCCTTCCAGCGGCGCTGCGGTGGGAGCGCATCGAAGCCGCGGCCGCCGAGCGCCAGACCGGTGTCATGCGCAGCGCCGCACGCGGCCTGCCGACCGATGAAGCGGCGCTCGCCAACGATTACGCCGCCTTCATCGATGCCGTCCATCCGCGCGCGCTGAACTGGCCCAAGACCGACCGCAGCCGCCGCATGGCCGCCCATGGACTGGCGAAGCTGGCGCAATCCGATCCGGACACCGCCGAACGCCTGCTGCCGCAGTACGCGGATGCATTGGGCATGGGCGACACCGAGCGGGGCCAGGTGCTGTACCAGATCGCCCTGTGGACCGTCGCCTCGTACGGACCGGATTCCGCACGCCGGCTCGGCAACGTGCCCGAATCGGCCTACGACGAGCGCCTGCACGAATGGCGCGTGCGCGAGGCGATGGCGCGCGGCGACTGGCCGGCGACGCTCGCGGCGCTGCGGAAGATGCCGCCGTCGCAGCGTACGGACTCGCGCTGGCGCTACTTCGAGGCGCGCATGAGCGAGAAGACCGGCGACCGCGCCGGTGCGCAGCGCCTGTTCCGCGAGGCCGCCACCAGCCCTACCTTCCACGGCTTCCTCGCCGCCGACCGGCTGGGACAGGACTACGCGCTGTGCGCCTGGATCCCCCGCGATCCGCCCGAAGCCCGGCAGGCGGTGGCGCGCGATCCGGCCATCGTGCGCGCGATGGAACTGTGGCAGCTGGAGCGCCCGGGCTGGGCCACGGCGGAATGGAACGAAGCGCTGTCGCGCTTCAACGATACCCAGCGGCGGATCGCGGTGGAGGTGGCGCGCGACAACGGCTGGTTCGACCGCGCCGTGTTCTCGCTGGGCAGGCAGCCCGAGGAGCAGCGGCTGTACGAACTGCGCTTCCCGCTGCACCACGGCGACACCATCCGCCGCGAGGCGGCCCGGCACGCCATCGATCCGGCCTGGGTCGCCGCCGAAATCCGCGCCGAGAGCATCTTCAATCCGAAGGCCCGCTCGGGCGCGAACGCGATGGGCCTGATGCAGGTGCTGCCCGGCACGGGCGCGGGCGTGGCCAAGCGGCTGGGCATTCCCTATGCCGGCGCGTCCAGCCTGTACGACGCGGACACCAACATCGCCATCGGCACGGCCTACCTGCGCGAGATGGAGGACAAGTATGGCGTGCCCTATGTCGCCATCGCCGCCTACAACGCCGGGCCCGCACCGACGGCACGCTGGCAGTCGCAGCGCCCCGGTTTCGATCCCGACCTCTGGATCGAGACGATCAGCTACAAGGAAACGCGCGAGTACGTGGCGCGTGTGCTGGCCTTCAGCGTGATCTACGACTGGCGCCTCAACGGCAATGCATTGCCGGTGAGCGACCGGATGATGGGGCGCGTGCAGGCCAAGCGCAAAGCGTTCACTTGCCCCACCGCGCAGATGCCGAAGAGCTGAGCATGACCTGCGCCGCTATCATGGCGGCATGAAGACTTATCTCGTCGGTGGCGCGGTACGCGACCGGTTGCTGGGCCTGCCGCCCGGCGATCGCGACTGGGTGGTGGTCGGCGCCACACAGGCCGGGATGGAAGCGCGAGGCTTCAAGGCCGTGGGTCGCGACTTCCCGGTGTTCCTGCATCCCGATACCGGCGAGGAGTACGCGCTGGCGCGGACCGAGCGCAAGAGCGGACGCGGCTATCGCGGCTTCGTCGTCGATGCCGATCCTTCGGTGACGCTGGAAGAGGATCTGCAGCGGCGCGACTTCACGATCAATGCGATCGCGCAGGCCGACGACGGTACGCTCGTCGATCCGTACGGCGGTGCGCGCGACATCCAGGCTCGCGTGCTCCGTCATGTGGGCCCGGCCTTCGTCGAGGATCCCCTGCGGGTGTTGCGGGCCGCGCGCTTCATGGCGCGGTTCGCCCCGCTGGGCTTCACCCTCGCGCCGGAGACGGTGGCGCTGATGCGTGCGATGGTCGACAGCGGCGAACTGGATGCGCTGGTGCCCGAACGCGTCTGGCAGGAACTGCGGCGCGCACTGGGCTCGGCGCAACCCTCGGCCTTCGTGCGCACGTTGCGCGATTGCGGTGCGCTGGCCGTGGTGCTGCCCGAAGTGGATGCGCTGTACGGCATACCCCAGCGCGCGGAGTACCACCCGGAAATCGACACCGGCATCCACCAGGAAATGGTCTGCGACATGGCGGCGCGGCTCGCGCCGGGCGACGCGCGGATCGGCTTCGCCGCACTGGTGCACGACTTGGGCAAGGCCTTGACGCCGGTCGACGTGCTGCCGAAACACATCGGCCACGAGCATGCCGGCGTAAAGCCGGTGATCGCGCTGTGCGAGCGGCTGAAGGTCCCGGTCGATCATCGCGAGCTGGCGGTGATGGCCTGCCGGGAGCACCTCAACGTGCACCGCCTGTTCGAGCTGCGCGATGCCACCGTGGTGGAACTGCTCGCACGCTGCGATGCGTTCCGCCGGCCGGAACGCATTCCCTGGCTGGCCACGGTCTGCGAGGCCGACCAGCGCGGTCGCGGCGGCCAGGAGGAGGCCGACTATCCCCAGGGGCGCGCCCTGGTCGACCTGCACCGCGCCGCGCTGCAGGTCAGCGCGCGCGATGTGGTGCGGGAGGGCATGACGGGGGTGCAGATCGGTGAGGCGCTGCAGGCCGCGCGGGTGGCCGCCGTCCGGGAGCGACGACGGGCGGACAGCTGACGGACGGTCGCGATTTCGGCTCACCTTCGACGCGCGCCGAAGGTATGGTGGCGACGTGGCCGAGGGCCGCACCCCGCTACCTTGCGAAGGACCCGTCATGGAACGCATGCGCATTCTGCTGTCCGCCTGTCTCGTTGGTACCGGCCTGTGGAGTGTCGACGCCCGCGCCGACGACTACGTCACCTGCGAGAGCCGCAACGACCGCTACCAGCGTTGTCCGATCGAGACCGCCGGCTATGTCACGCTCGACCGGCAACTGTCCGGCGCGTCCTGCACGCAGGGCCGCACCTGGGACTACAGCCGCCGCGAGATCTGGGTGGACGACGGCTGCCGTGCGACGTTCCGCGTGCATACCGGTTCGTCGGGACACCACGACGACCACGACGCCAAGGTCGCCGCGGGCGTGCTGATCGGGGCCGCCATCCTGGGCGCCATCGCACACAACGCGAACAAGCACGAAGACCGCTACGACGACGACCGCTACCAGGGTGCGCGCCATACCTCGTACGTGCCCTCCTGGATGGTCGGCACGTTCGAGGGCTACAACGCGGTCTACGACCGCGACATCACCCTGACCATCGATGCCGATGGCCGCGCCACGGCGCGCACGCGCGACCAGACCGTCGACGGCTGGATCAACGAGGGGCGCCTCAACGTGGGCAACACCGTGTTCGACATCGACCAGACGCGCAATGGCCTGGTGACCACCCAAGTGGGCGACCGCCACAACGAAGTCCGTTATCGCCGCGTGCGCTAGAACGGCGCGCCCTTACGGCGCGGGCCTGCAACTCAGCTTGTTGCCGAAGAAGTCGACGCTGGCTTCGCCCTGGTGCTCCCAGTACTCGATGCCGACCCGGCCGTACTTCGCGCCGCTGGCGGCAGGCTGGAGGAACACGATCGCCTGGTCGTTGCCCCAGGTCATCACCGCCGCCTGCGGATCGATATCGTTGTAATACACCATGGTGAACGGCTTGCGGTTGTCGCTGCAGCGGTATTCCACGGTCTTGGGAACGACCCGCCCGGGCTCGCCGATCGCCAGTTCCACCAGACGGGTCCGGTACGCCTCCAGCACGCACAGGCGCAGGTCCTCCGCCTTCCAGCACGCGTCACGCCCCTTCACCCACCCGCGCTGCACGGCCGGGTCGACGTCCGTGGCTCGGGCGTAACGCTCGGCCAGCCGCCGATCCAGCGCTGCCAGCTCGGCATCGGCGCAAACCAGTTTCTCGGCGCTGCTGCCCGCCTTGGCGCAATCGAAGGAGGGTGGTACCCGCGCGGGCGCAGTGGGCGAAGCAGCCGATGGCGCCTTCGGCGGCGCAGCCGGCACGGCGGGCGGTGGAGGCGGCGCCGGCGCGCAGGCCGCCAGCAGGATGAAGGCAGGACACGACAGCGGCAGCTTCATGGCGATGCGCTCGACTCGGTGGCGACGGACCATGCTAGCGCCATCCGGACGAACGTCCGCGTCAACGCGACAGACGCAACCGGCTGATCGTGCCGCGCCCCGGCGCAGACTGGATGGACAGGGTCCAGCCCAGGTGTTCGCACAGGCGCGCCAGCAGGTCCAGGCCGATGCCGCCGCCCTCGCGGCCGCCACCGCGGGCCATCTGTGCGTACAGCCGACTGATGTCCTCCGGCGTCATGCCGTGGCCGGGGTCCTGCAGAGTGACCGTGGCGTCGGCATCCAGCCGCACGTGGATCTGTCCGCGGTCGCTGTTCTCGATCGCGTTGCGCAGCAGGTTGCCGATCGCGGCCTGGACGATGTGGAGCGGAGCGGACACGCTGCAGGGCTGCAGGTCGTCGACGATCACCTGCAGATCCTTCCCCGCCAGCAGGTGGCGGTGGTCGTCGATGATGTCGGGCAGCAGTTCGTGCAGCATCACCACGTCGCTGCTGCGCGACAGGCGCGCGGGATCCTTCGCCAGCGTCAGCAACAGTGCGATCAGGCGCTCGACGTCGCGTGCGGTGCGGTGGATGCGCTGGACCTGCTGGCGCGCCGGCGCCGGCAGGTCCGGCTGCTCCAGCGCCAGTTCGCTGGCGCCGGCGATGATGGCCACCGGCGTGCGCAGCTCATGGCTGGTGGTGTCGATGAAGATGCGCTCGCGCTCGACGAACGCTTCATGCCGACGCAGGTAGTCGTTCAGTGCGCCGGCGATCACCACCAGCTCGGTGGTCGCTTTCTCCGGCACCGTGATGCGCTGCCCGGTCCTGTCCGGCGACAGCGTGCCGATGTCCGCTGCGAGACCCGTCAGGGGACGCAGCGAACGACGCAGGCCCCAGGCCACCAGCGCGCCCATCACCACCACCAGGGTGATGGCCAGTCCGAGCACGATGAGCGTCAACGTGTCTTCCTGCGATTCGAGTTCGGTGATGTCGAGCACCAGGGTGTACTTCACGCCCTCGACGGTGCGCACCAGCACCAGTACCTCGCGGTCGCCCATGACCAGTTCGTCATGGATGCCTTCCGGCAGGCCGATCACCTCGCGCGGCAACGGGCGCGCATCGGTGGAGGCGTACAGCTGCAGATCGTCGGTGTCGCTCCAGCGGTAGCGCGGATCGTCGGCGTGGCGCTGCAGGTGGTGCTCGAGTTCGGTCTTCAGCAGCGAATCCCAGACCAGGCGCTCGGCGATCTCGTTGACCAGGAAGCCATGCAGCATCACCGCCGCCGTCAGCAGCAGGGCATAGCCGCCCAGCCACATCAGGATGTGCGCGCGCAGGCTGCGCCGGACCCTCACGCGTCCCCCGACGCGTGCGGCACGGCCAGCCGGTAGCCGGTCCGCGGCAGCGTCTGGATCAGCTTCACCGGGAACGGGCCGTCCACGCTGCGGCGCAGTTCGTAGATATGCGAGCGCAGCATGTCGCCGTCGGGCGGATGGTCGCCCCATAGCGCATGTTCCAGCTGCTGGCGGGTGACCGCGGCCGGGCTGGCCTGCATCAGCGTTTCCAGCAGCTTGCGGCACGCCGGGTACAGATGCAGCGGCTGGCCGGCGCGCGTGGCTTCCAGCGTGGCGAGGTCGAGCTTCAGGTCGTGCACCTCCAGCACCTTGCGGCGCTGGCGCCCGTGCACACGCGCCATCAGTGCCTCCAGCCGCACTTCCAGTTCCGGCAGCGCGAAAGGCTTGGTCAGGTAGTCGTCCGCGCCGGCACGAAAGCCGGCGATCTTGTCGGGCAGCTCGTCGCGCGCGGTCAGCATGATCACCGGCACGTCCGAGCCGTGGTCTTCGCGCAGGCGGCGCAGGACCTCGGGCCCCTCCAGCCGCGGCAGCATCCAGTCCAGCACGATCGCGTCGTAGACCTGGGTGCTGGCCAGGTGGAGGCCGGTGAGGCCATCCGGGGCGGCATCCAGGGTGTGTCCGCGCGCCTCGAAATAGTCGAAGAGGTTCGCCACCAGACTCCGGTTGTCTTCGATGACCAGCAGCCGCATCGGCGGATACCCAGCTACGCACAGGGGACCGGCAGTCTCGCAGGCCGGATGTCGAAGCGCCGTCGGAGTTCCGACGGTTCTCTTACGCGCCATGATCCACCATGATGCGTTCCGCTGCAGGCCACCGCGAACGCCGATGACCCCGATGCACCTCCGCAACGCCCCCCGCTGGCAGACCCCGCTGCTGCTCCTGCTGATGGCCTGGGCGCTGCTGGCCGGGCTGGGCATGCGCGAGCCGATGCCGGCCGACGAACCCCGCTTCGTGCTGGCGGCACGCACCATGGTGGAGACCGGGCAGTGGCTGTTCCCGCACCGGGGCATCGAGCTGTATGCCGAGAAGCCGCCCGTCTTCATGTGGCTGCAGGCCGCCAGCTACCTGCTGGTCCGCGACTGGCAGGTCGCCTTCCTGCTGCCGTCGCTGCTGGCGGCCCTGCTCACCCTGTGGCTGAGCGGCGACCTGGCGCGGCGCCTGTGGGGGCGCCATGCCGTGCCGTACGCGGTGTTCGGCCTGTTCGTCTGCCTGCAGTTCGCGCTGCAGGCCAAGCGCGCCCAGATCGACATGGTGCTGGTGGGCATGACCACGCTGTCGCTGTGGGCGCTGCTGCGCTACCTGCTGGAGAAACCCAGCCCCTGGCTGCTCGCCCTCGGCACGTTCGCCGCAGGCCTGGGCACGGTGACCAAGGGCGTGGGCTTCCTGCCGCTGCTGGTTTTCATCCCCTGGCTGTGGGTGCGGCTGAAGTCGCGGCAGGCACTGCCCCCGCATCGCGGCCTGCATGCGCTGGCCGGCGTGGCGGGCTTCGTCGCGGGCGCGGGCGTGTGGCTGGTGCCGATGCTGTCGGTCGCACTGACCTCCACCGATCCCGCCCTGCACGCCTACGCCCGCGAGATGCTGTTCAAGCAGACCGGCACCCGCTATGCCAACGCCTGGCACCACGTGAAGCCGGCCTGGTACTACCTGCAGACGATGCTGACGCTCTGGTTGCCGGGGGTGCTGCTGGCGCCCTGGTTGCTGCCCGCCTGGTGGCGGCGGGTGAAGCGCGTGGACGCACGCCATGCGCTGCTGCTGGGCTGGGCGCTGCTGGTGCTGGTGTTCTTCAGCGCCAGCCCCGGCAAGCGCGAGGTCTACATCTTCCCGATGCTGCCGGCGCTGGCGGTGGTCGCGGCGCCGTTGTTGCCCGGGCTGCTGCGCCGACGCGCAGTGCGCGCGACGCTGTGGGCTTACATGGCGGTGCTGGTGGTGGTGGCCGGCGCATTGGGCGCGTGGCTGCTGGCGGCGCCGCCTGAACGTCTGCAGTCGCTGGTCGAGGGCCGCGGCATGGACATGGACACCGTCGTCCAGCTGGGCCGGTGGCTGGTGGGTTTCGCGATGGTCGCCACGGTGGCGATGTTCGCCATTGCGCGTGCCTCCCGCCACCGCGTGGGGGTGGCCCTGGTGACCGTCACCGCCGCCCTGTGGACGGCCTACGGCATGGGCTTCATGCCGGCGCTGAGCCCCGACAGCTCCGCCCAGGCGCTGATGCAGCGCGTGGGACAGCGGATCGGGCCGGACGCGGAGCTGGCCATGCTGGGCTGGCGCGAACAGCACCTGCTGCAGGCGGACCGCCCCGTCACCGACTTCGGCTTCAAGCAGCCGTGGGTGGACCAGTGGCAGCACGCGCATGCCTGGTTGCTGGAGGCGCCGGAGCGTCGCTGGCTGTTCCTGCGCAAGGAGGCCATCGGGCCCTGCCTCGATCCGGCGAAGGTCGTCGACATCGGCGCTTCCAACCGCCGCGCATGGATCCTTGCGCCGGGCGACGCATGGCGAGAAGGCTGCGATGTGCCGGCCGACTGGTCGGCCGACGTCAGCGAAGACTGAATCCGCAGCAACGGCACACGCGCGCGAGAATCATTCGCGCGCGTTTTAACGGACTTCCGACGGCTGTCCGACCGCGTTACGACATCGCGACCACCAGCATGCGCGGACCTTCTTTCCGCGCCCGTACTGCATGTCGGCTTCCCCTTCGTACGCCCTGTCCTTCCCGCGCGATGGAACGTCGCGCCTGTTGTTCGCCTCACTGCCGCTCCTGCTGCTCGCATGGTGGGCCGCGCGGCAGATCGACCTGCACTGGGCGGGTTGGCTGTTCCAATGGGAGGGCGGTACGTGGGCGCTGAAGCGGAGCGTGCTGCTGGAGGGCGTGCTGCATCGGGGTGGACGCCTGTTGAGCCAGGTCGCCTGGACCGGCGTGCTGGTGGCCACCCTGTGGCGCTGGCGCTCGCCCACCGCCGTGTGGACGCGGCCGGCGGCGCGCCTGCTGCTGGCCGTGTTCGCGTCCATCGCCTGCGTGGCCGCGCTGAAGACGCTGACCCACATGGACTGCCCGTGGGATCTGGCCGGACTGGGCGGGCAGCGGCCCTTCATCGACCTGTTCGAAACACGCCCCGCCACACTGGGGCCGGCCGCGTGCTTTCCCGCGGCGCATGCCGCCGGCGGCTTCGCGTGGGTGGCGCTGTATTTCTTCTTCCTGCGTGTGGCGCCGCGCTGGCGCTATGCGGGCCTGGGCATCGGCCTGCTGGCCGGCGCGGTGTTCGGGCTGGCGCAACAGTTGCGCGGCGCGCACTTCCTGTCGCATGACATTGCCAGCCTGGCGGTCTGCTGGGGCGTGGCATGCGCGGTCGAGGCCTGCTTCGGCCGCAGCGGATCCGTGCCGACGGAGTCGCGCGCATGAGCACCGCCACCCTGCACGACTCGCCGTTCGTCCGCGTGTGGCAGCGCATGCGTGCCCTGCTCCTGGCGCGTCCGTGGATCGGCACCGAGACGCTGATCGTCGGCGCATGCCTGTACTTCAGCCTGTTCGCCAATGGCGTGTTCTGGCGGGCGGCCGCGCCGCAGCCGCTAGCGCAATGGCAATGGACGCTGTCGCTGTTCCTGCTGGTCACCGCGGCGAACGGCGTGTGGCTGACACTGCTGGTATGGCGACGCACCGCCCGCGTGGTGTTGTCGCTGCTGGTGGCGACGTCCGCGCTGGCCGGCCACTACATGGCGGCCTACGGCATCTACATCGACGCCGACATGGTGCGCAACGTGCTGCACACCGACTGGCGCGAAGCCAGCGAACTGGCCGGCGTCGACGCACTGCTCCCGCTTCTCGCCACGCTGCCCGCACTGGCGGTGATCTGGCGCGTGCGGCTGCGCGAACGTACGTGGAAGCGCACGCTTGCCCTGCGCGTCGCCCTGCTAGCCGGCATGGTCGGCACCGCCGTACTGGGCGTGCTGCCGGTGACCCAGCCCCTGACCGCGTTCCTGCGCAACCAGCGCGAAGTGCGTTACCTGGTGACGCCCGCCAACGTGCTGGTATCGCTGGCGAAGGTGGTCAGCGAGGAACCCCCGGGCCGTGCGCGGGTGCAACGACCGATCGGCGAGGATGCCGTGCAGTCGCCGGCGGCCACCATGCGCCGGCCGCGCCTGCTGGTGCTGGTGGTGGGCGAAACCGCCCGCGCCGCGAACTGGGGCCTCAACGGCTATGCGCGGCAGACCACCCCGGAGCTGGCGCGACGTGACGTGCTGAACTTCCCCCGCGTCACCGCCTGCGGCAGCAGCACGGAGGTCTCGCTGCCGTGCATGTTCTCGCCGTACGGGCGCGCGAAATACGACGAGAAAGCCATCCGCGGGCACCAATCGGTGCTGCACGTCCTGCAGCGCGCGGGCGTGGCCACGCTGTGGCGCGACAACCAGTCCGGCTGCAAGGGGGTGTGCTCGGGACTGCAGGTGGAGGACATGCACGCCCGCCAGGACGCGGCGCTGTGCAACGGCGTACGTTGCTACGACGCCATCCTGCTGGAGGGATTGGCCGAGGCCGCCCGCCGCCACGCGGGCGACCAGGTGATCGTGCTGCACATGCTGGGAAACCATGGCCCGACCTACTTCGAACGCTATCCGCCGGCGTTCCGGCGGTTCACCCCGGTCTGCGAGTCCTCGGACCTCGGGCGCTGCAGCCGTGAGCAGATCGTCAACGCCTACGACAACGCCCTGGGCTACACGGACCACGTCCTGGCGACGGCCATCGATACGCTGGCCACACTCCCCGACTACGACACGGCGCTGCTGTACGTGTCGGACCACGGCGAGTCCCTGGGCGAAAAGGGCCTGTACCTGCACGGTATGCCCTACTCGATCGCACCCCGCGAGCAGCTGGAGGTGCCGATGGTGGCCTGGTTCTCGGACGGCTGGCGCGCTTCCGCCCGGCTGGACGCGGCCTGCCTGCGGCGGGTGGCCGCCGTGCCCCGCAGCCACGACGACCTGTTCCATACGCTACTGGGCCTGACCGACGTGCGGACCTCGCTGTACCAGCCGGACCACGACATTTTCCTGACCTGCCGGGCCGGACAATAATCGGCTGTCCCCGCGAGGTCTGCCATGACGGCCCTTTCCATCGTGATTCCGGTGTTCAACGAGCGCGGCAACATCGGCCCGCTGGTCAACGAGGTGGTGCAGCACCTGCGGGGACGCATCCCGTTCGACATCGTCTGCGTGGATGACCAGTCCCAGGACGACACCCGCGACGTGCTGACGGCGCTGAAGGCCGAAGTGCCGGAACTGCGCGTGCTGGTGCACCAGCGCCGCAGCGGGCAGAGCACGGCCATCCGCACCGGCGTGAAGCACGCGCTCTCGCCCTGGATCGCCACGCTGGACGGCGACGGCCAGAACGATCCCGCCGACATCCCCAAACTGCTGGCCGCGCGCGAGCAGGCCGATGCGCAGACCAAGCTGTTCGCCGGCTGGCGCGTGGACCGCAAGGACACCGCCAGCAAGCGCTGGGCCTCGCGCTGGGCCAACCGGATCCGCCAGCGCCTGCTGCGCGACGATACGCCGGACACGGGCTGCGGCATCAAGCTGTTCGAGCGCGCCGCCTTCCTCGACCTACCCTACTTCGACCACATGCACCGCTACCTGCCGGCGCTGATGCAGCGCGCGGGCTGGAAGACGGTCAGCGTGCCGGTATCGCACCGCCCGCGCGGTTCGGGCCAGTCCAAGTACACCAACCTGGGCCGTGCGCTGGTCGGCATCCGGGACCTGATGGGCGTGTCCTGGCTGATCCAGCGCAGCCACGTCACCCCGGTCAGCGAGATCGGCACGGGACGCAAGCCATGAGCGTGATGAACCAGGAAATCGTCTGGCTGGGCTGGACCGGCCTGCACATGACGCCGTGGAAACTGATCGGCCTGACCGGCGCGGCGATGTTCGGCGGCCGCTGGCTGGTGCAGTTCGTCGCCTCGCGGCGCGCGCGCCGTCCGGTGATCCCGCGCCTGTTCTGGTACATGAGCCTGGCGGGCAGCCTGATGGCGCTGAGCTACTTCCTGTTCTCGTCCAAGCAGGACGCGGTGGGCGTGCTGCAGAACCTGCTGCCGGCGTTCACCGCCGCCTACAGCCTGTACCTGGACATCCGCCACTCGCGCCAGCAGCGCGAGGCGGAAGCCGCACGCTGATCAGCTGCGATTGGGCGTCAGCTTCAACAGACGCCCGCCGCCGCCGTCCTCCAGCAGCCACAGCGCGCCGTCGGGCCCCTGCTCGACTTCGCGGATGCGCCGTCCCATGGGGTAGCGCCGCACTTCGCGCGCCTGCGTGCCGTTGAATTCGATCTCGATCAGCGCCTGCGATGCCAGACCGCCGATGAAGCCCTTGCCCCGGTACCACGGGAAGAGGTTACCCGAGTAGATGACGAAGCCCGCCGGCGCGATCACCGGCGTCCACGAGGCTTCGGGCGCATTGAACTCCGGGCGCGTGGCATGGTCGGGGATCGGCGTGCCGTCGTAGTGGTCGCCGTTGGAGACGACCGGCCAGCCGTAGTTGCTGCCGCGCTCGATGAGGTTCAGTTCGTCGCCGCCGGCCGGCCCCATCTCGTGCGTCCACAGCCGTCCCGCATTGTCGAACGCGATACCCAGCAGGTTGCGGTGACCCAGCGTCCACACCTGCGCCGCGATGCCGCCCTGCGCGGCGAACGGATTGTCCGGCGGCACGCTGCCGTCGTCGTTGAGACGGATCAGCTTGCCGAGCGCGGATTGCAGGTCCTGCGCCGGCGTCATCGCCTGGCGGTCGCTGGAGGTGATCCACAACTTGCCCTCCGCACCGAACGCCAGCCGGTGGCCGTAGTGGCTTTCCCCGTTGACCTTGGGCAGCTGCCGCCAGATGACCTGCAGGTTGGACAGGCTGCCGCCGTTTCCGCTCGCATCCAGCGTCAGCGTGGCACGCGCCACCGCGGCACCACGCGTGCTGCCGCTGCCCGCTTCGGCATAGCTCAGGTAGACCAGACGGTTGTCGGCGAAGCGCGGATGCAGCAGCACGTCGCCGAGCCCACCCTGGCCCCCGTAGGCGACGGCCGGCACACCGGTGACCTGGCCCACCTGCCCGGTGGCGACATGGGCCAGGCGCAGGGTGCCGCGCTTTTCGGTGACCAGCAGGCGGCCGTCGGGCAGGAACGTCATCGCCCAGGGCTCATTGAACGTGGCGACCGGCGTGCTGGTGAACGGGGGGTCGGGCACGACGCGGGGTGGCGACATGCCGCCTGCAATGCGCCCTGCGCCGGATATCGGGGCACGCGTGGCCGATGCGTCGGGTGGCGTCGCCTGCGTGGCGGGAATTCCCGCGGTTGCGGCGACGCGCTGGGGGCTGGATGCCAGCACGACCCGGGCGCCGTTCTCGTCGACCGTCGCGCGCTGGCAGGACGCCAGGCACACCAGACAGGCAAGCAGCAACGGCCTCTTCATGCGGGTGCTCCGGCGACGGTGACCGTCGTTGTACGCCGCTTCGGCGAAGAAAAGCGTGACGGTCGCCGGGCCTTCAGACCTTCAGGTACCAGCCCCGCCGGTCCATCGCATATACGACCAGCCACCACACGCCGACGAACGACAGCGCGAACGCCAGCGACGGCACGTACGGGCCGAAGCGCGGCGTCATCCAGTCGGCGAATCCGGCCCGGTACAGCGGCTCCATCCAGCCGAGTCCGAGCAGTACGTACGTCATCACGGCCGCGCCGACGTACGCGGCGATGGCGTTGGCACCGAGGCGTCGCCCCACGGCCGGCCATCCCTGCCGGTCCACCGCCACATGGGCGAGCGCCAGCGCGAGCAACGCGCAGCCGGCGGTGAACAGCGCATAGGACGACGTCCACAGCGCCTTGTTCAACGGAAACACGCTGCTCCACGCCAGGCCGATGGCCACGGCCGCCATGCCGGCCAGCACCAGCATGCGAAGCGCGCCGCCCCGCAACCAGGCGCCGGCCCGCACGCCCAGTAGCGTGGTGGCGATGGCAGGCCATGTACTCAGTAGCCCCTCGGGGTCCTGGCCGCGCGCAAGCGTGGCATCCCACTGGTACAGCCACGGTGCGAACAGGGCCGTATCCACCCGCGCGGGCAGGTTCGTGTAGGGGGCATAGCCGAACGGCGCGAGCAGCGCCCAGTAGCCCAGCAGGATCACGCCGATCAGCGCCCACTGCGTGCGCGGTTTCGCATACAGCGCCACCAGCCCCACGATGGCGAAGCACGCGCCGATCCGCTGCAGTACGCCCCAGGGACGGACGTGCGCACGGTCCAGCAGCAGGTACGCCAGCAGATGCAGCGCCAGGCCGAGCGCGACGATCTTCGCCGCGCGCCACAGCAGCGCGCGCACCAGCACGTCGCGCGCCACGCCTGCCTCGGCACGCGGCACGATGCCCAGCGAAACCGACACGCCGACGATGAAGAGGAAGAACGGGAACACCAGGTCGGTCGGCGTCGCGCCGTGCCATTGCGCATGCAGCAGGGGTGCATACACGTGCGACCAGTCGCCGGGCGTATTGACCAGCAGCATCGCCGCCACCGTCAGCCCGCGCAGCGCATCGACGGACGCGAACCGGACCGGCGCGGCGCTCATGCGCACAGGATCACGCGCCGCCGATCCAGGTGCCGACGACCTGCAGCTCCTCGTCCAGCGCGACCAGGTCGGCCTGGTAGCCGGGCGCGATGCGGCCGTGCGTGGCCCCGAGGCCGAGCAGATCGGCGGGATAGGTGGACGCCATGCGCGCCGCTTCCTCCAGCGGCAGGTCCAGCAGCCGTACGCAGTTGCGCACGGCGGTCGCCATGTCCAGCGCCGACCCCGCCAACGCACCGGCGGCATTTCGCACCATGCCATCGGCGGCCGTGATGGTTTCGCCATAGAGATCGAACGACGGATCGTCCGCACCCACCATCGGCATCGCATCGGTCACCAGGAACACCTTGCCGCGCGGCTTGGCCGACAGCGCCACCCGCAGGCTGGCCGGGTGCACGTGCACGCCATCGACGATCACACCGCACCAGCAACCGTCGTCTTCCAGCGCCGCACCCACCGCGCCGGGCTCGCGGCCCTGCAGCGGCGACATCGCGTTGTAGAGATGGGTGAAGCCGGACACGCCGGCCTCGATGCCCGCGCGGATCCGCTCGTAGGTGCCCGCGGTATGGCCGGCGAACACGATGGCACCGCGCGCGACCATCGTGCGGATCGTGTCGGCTGGCACCTGCTCGGGGGCCAGCGTCAGCAGGGTCACCCCGTTGTCGAGCGAGGTCGCCATCGCGACTTCGTCCGCTCCCGGCACGCGGAACTTGGCCGCGTCGTGCGTACCCTTGCGCGCAGGCGCGATGTACGGCCCTTCCAGATGGATGCCCAGCACCCCCGGCACGCCCTGCGCGATGGCCTCGCGCGTGGCCGCGATCGCGCGCGCCATCACCTCGGCGTCGTCGCTGATCAAGGTGGGCAACAGGCCGGTCGTGCCGAAGCGCCGGTGCGCCTGCGCGATCGTGCGGATCGCCTCCACGCTCGTGTCGTTGTTGAACAGCGCGCCACCGCCGCCGTTGACCTGTGCGTCGATGAAACCGGGCAGCAATGTCGCGCCGTGAAGATCGTGCCGTACCACCTCTGAGGGGATCGCATCGTCCGCGACCAGGTCGGCGATGCGGCCGTCCTGCATCAGCACTGCCAGGCCTTCGACGAATCCGTCCGGCGTCAGCACGCGGGCATTGCACAGGGCGGTGGCGGTGCGCATCGCGTTCATACCGTCTCGGTGACCTTGTTGAGGTGCGGCGGCACGTCGGGATTGTGGCCGCGGCGCAACGCCAGCGCATTGATCGCGCGATAGAAGCTCTGGATGGTCAGCAGCGGCGCGCAGGCCGGATGCGGGGCTTCGGCCAGCGGCAGGTCGCCCTGGCGCGATGCGACCCACACCTGTGCGCCCCGACCGCGGAATTCCTGGGCCAGCGCCAGTGTGCCGGCCTCGGTTTCGTCCGGCTGGGCGAAGCAGAGCACCGGGAAGCCCGGACCGACCAGCGCCATCGGCCCGTGCTTCACTTCCGCCGAGCTGTAGGCCTCGGCATGCAGGCCGCAGGTTTCCTTGAACTTCAGCGCCGCTTCCTGCGCGGCGGCCAGGCCCAGGCCACGGCCGAGCACGAACAGGTTGTGCGCACCCGCCAGCCCATCGGTCAGCGGCGACCAGTCCGCCTGCCAGGCCCGCCGCAGCGCGTCAGGCAACGCCTCGGTGGCGGCATGCAACGGCGCTTCGTTCTTCCAGTGCGCGGCCAGCTGCAGGATCGCCGCGAGCGAGCCGAGATAGCTCTTGGTGGCCGCCACGCTGCGCTCGGGACCGGCACGCAGCGGCAGCACGGTATCGGCCAGCTGCGCCAGTGGCGAGTCTTCCACGTTGACCAGCGCCACCACGCGCGCACCGGCCTCCTTCGCCTGCGTCGCGTTGCGCAGCAGGTCCGGACTCTTTCCCGACTGCGAAATCACCACGTACAGCGCGCCCGCCAACCGCTGCTTGGCTTCGTACACCGAGCCCACCGACGGCGACGCCGAGGCGGTGACCACGCCGAGCTGCGTCTCGAACAGGTATTTCGCATACGTGGCTGCGTGATCCGAGCTTCCGCGCGCGCAGGTCACCACGAACGGCGGCGGGTTGCGCCGCAGGTCGTCGGTCAGCGCCTTCAGCGTGGCGGCGTTGCGCGCGTACTGGTCGGCGACGATGTCGGCGGTCTGGGCCGCCTCCTGATGCATCAGGGTGTCGGAAGGCGCGGGCAACGGCGTGTCGGTCATGGTGTCGGGGGTTCGGGTCGGTCCGCGCGCGGACGCACCGGCGCAGTGGAACCGCGCACCACCAGTTGCGGCACGAAGCCCTGGTTGTGCACGGCGGTGGGATGGTCGTCGTACGCGTCCTGGCGCAGGCCGGCGATCAGCAGGCGCGCGGCCTGCTTGGCGATGTCCTGCGTGGCCTGCTTAGCGGTGGTCAGCGGCGGCCACGACTGCTTGGAGAACGGACTGTCCTCGAAGCCGGCGATGGACAGGTCGTACGGCACGTTCATGCCGGCGGACTTGGCCGCCGCCAGCACGCCGGCGGCGATTTCGTCGTTGGAGCCGAAGATCGCGGTGGGCGGTTCGCGCAGCGCCAGCAGTCGGCGCGCGCCACGGAAGCCGTCGTCGAACGTGTAATCGCCCGGCACGACGAGATGCTTGTCGAGCGCGATGCCGTAGTCCTTCAGCGCTTTCTCGTAGCCGGCATAGCGTTCGGTGCTCGACCGGTGCGCCAGTCCGCCCCACAGGAAGCCGATGCGCTGGTGTCCGAGCTGGATCAGGTGTTCGGTGATCTCGTAGGCGGCATCGCGGTCGTCGACATAAACACAGGGCAGGCCGTCTTCCGGATCTTCCGTCGCGGCGATGATGCGCACCAGCTTCACCCCGCGCGCGGCCAGCGCATTCACCAGGTCGGCGCGCTCGGACATCGGCGCGGTCAGCACCAGGCCGGCCAGGCGCGAGCGCTGCACGAATTCCACCAGCTCCTCCGCCAGCAACGGCGAGGTGGAATCCACCGGATGGATCTGCAGGCCGAAGCCGGTTTCCTTGCACGCCGCCAGCACGCCGTTCTGCACGCCGATGATGTGGTACGGGTTGGGGTTGTCGTACACCAGTCCGATCACGAACGGCGTGCCGCTGCGCAGGTTGCGCGCGGACTGGTCCGGCTCGTAGTCCAGCTCGGCGATGGCGTGCAGCACGCGCGCGCGCGTGCCCTGCAGCACCGACGGTTCGTTGTTGATGACCCGGGACACCGTCTTCAGCGAGACCTTCGCGCGTTCGGCGACGTCCTTGATGGTGGGTCGGCGCATGGGCGTTTCCGTCATGGAGGCGAGTCCGCCATGATGCCGCGTTCCGGCACGGCCGTCGCCGGTCGCAGACGACTCGCCCGATGCCCTGCCGCCGCGCGGCGAAAGATGGCGGCCCGCTTGTTGCGGATGCCCGTCGGCGCCATGCGTCGTGCGGTGCCGTCGATCAGGCCCGGCATGCCCGCACCTGGGCGCACCGCGGGCTGCAGTGGCGCCAGACCTCCGCCGATGACGCACAGCCCGGCCGGCGCACGGGGATACCCCCATGGGAGGAAGGACCCGGCGAGCATCGCCGCCGCCCCTGTCATCGCGACCTGGCTGGTGGCCAGTCCCTTGCGTACGCCGCTGCGTCTGGACAGCGCCGCCGGCTGCGTCAGGAAGAAGCGGATCAGGCAGGCCACCGTCGACTTGAGGAAGGCATTGATGGAGCACGCGGTACCGACGAGGGCGAACGAGCGGAGCGGGGCGTAGCCGTTACCGGCGGTCATGCAATCCCCGGTTCCGACGCGCCCGCCAGGTCCGCGGCCAGCAGCGGGAATAACGTTGTCATGGCCGCGCGAACGGATCGAGAAAAGGCGAGGATCCGCCCCCCTTCGGGCTGACTGATGTGAGTGCAGCGGCGTCATGCACTGCAGCATGAAGTCCATCGGACTCACCCTTTCTCGCCTTCCGGAAGACTGCATTGAACCCATTCCTGCGCGCAATCGAATGATGAATACGGCAATTGTTGTCATTCTTCGACATCCCTTGGCCGCTCGAACGCCTATTTCATGACAGAGTCTTGACAACGTTGTCAAACACTTTTCACACTCCGGCCCCATCGGGATACGGGGTCCCGGCCGCGGACATCTGGGGAGACGTGTGGTCGCCATTGCCAATCCATTGCCGACAGAGGCCAGCCGCGGGGCGCACGACGCCTTCATCGCGGCGGACGTCGGTGGCACCCATGTCCGCATCGGTCTGGTGCGCGGCAGCGGCGACGCCGGCATGCCGGTCCACGTGCTGGAGTACCGCAAATACGCCTGCGCCGAGCACGCCGGCCTGGGCGACATCGTCCAGGACTTCCTCGCCCACCTGAGCCTCGCCCACGGACGGGTGACGCGCGGCGTGATCGCCAGCGCGGGTTATGCGCTGGAAGACGGCACCGTCATCACCAACAATCTGCCGTGGCGCCTGTCGCTGACCGACCTGCGCACGCAGCTCGGCTTCGACGACGTCCGCCTGGTCAACGATTTCGAAGCCGTGGCGCATGCCGCCGCGCAGGTGGATGCCAGCCAGGTGCTGCAGTTGACCGGCCCCACCATCGCACCGGCGCGCGGCCCGACGCTGATCTTGGGGCCGGGCACCGGTCTGGGCGCGGCTGTGTGGATCCCCGTCGGCGCACGCGCCGTGGTACTGGCCACCGAGGCCGGCCAGGCGGCGCTGACGGCGGGCAATGCACTGGAAATGGCACTCCTCGCCGAAATGCTGAAGACGCGCACGCACGTGCCGGTCGAACACGCGCTGTCCGGCCCCGGCCTGCTGACCCTGCACGCGGCGCTGTGCGCCGTCCGCGGGGCCGCGCCTTCGGGCTACACGCATCCGGGCCAGGTCACGGCCGCCGCGCTGTCGGGCGAGGACCCGCTGGCGCGCGAAAGCCTGGACGTGTTCTGCGGCCTGCTCGGCAGCGTGGTCGGCGACATGGCCCTGCTCTACGGCGTGCAGGGCGGTGTGTACCTCGCAGGCGGGATCCTGCCCAGGATCCGCGATTTCCTGATCCACAGCCGCTTCGTGGCGCGCTTCCTCAACAAGGGAACGATGCGCGAGGCGCTGGAACGCATTCCCGTGAAGCTGGTGGAGCACGGGCAGCTCGGGGTGGTGGGTGCCGCCAGGTGGTACCTGGAGCAACAGCAGGAAGATTGAAGAGCAAGCGCCGGGACAGGCGTGGCGTCGATTGCAGTAACGGCTTCAGCACGGCGGAGCAAGCGCGAGCAAGACCTGCCGAAACTCAAACAATGAATGATGGGAGAGACATCATGACGTACCGCAGATCCATCCTTTCCGCCGCCATCGTGACCTGTCTGGGTGTGGCGGTGCAGGCACACGCGCAGGACGCCCAGCCGACCGGCACCCAGGCGACCGACCTCGACACCGTGGTGGTCACCGGCATCCGTGGCAGTGTGGAGAAGTCGCTCGATGTCAAGCGCGAGGCCAAGAGTCACGTGGAAGTGATCACCGCCGAAGACATCGGCAAGATGCCCGACAAGAACGTCGCCGACTCGTTGCAGCGCATCCCCGGCGTGACGGTCAGCTCGGCCGGCGCCAACGAAGGCGGCTTCGACGAGAACGACCGCGTGTCGATGCGCGGCACCAATCCGAGCCTCACGCAGACGCTGTTCAACGGGCACAACATCGCCTCAGGCGACTGGTTCGTGCTGAATCAGACCGGCACGGTCGGCCGCAGCGTCAGCTACACCCTGCTGCCGTCGGAACTGGTCAGCCAGATCGTCGTACACAAGTCTTCGCAGGCCAGCCTGGTGGAAGGCGGCGTGGCGGGCTCTGTCGACATCATCACCCGCAAGCCGCTGGAGTTCGCGGAAAACTTCACCGCGGAAGCATCTATCGGTGCCGTCTATTCCGACCTCCCGAGCGAAACCGAACCGCAGTTCAGTGGCTTGCTGAACTGGAAGAACGACGCCGGCACCCTCGGCGTGCTGGTCCAGGCGTTCTCGGAAGAGCGCAGCCTGCGCCGCGACGGCCAGGAACTGCTGGGTTACGAGCAGATCGCGCCAGGCAGTGCGGTCGCACTCTCCAACCCCGACCTCGCCGGCGTGTGGTATCCCACGATGATCGGTTCGGCACTGTTCGAGCAGAAGCGCGAGCGCAAGGGCGGCCTGCTCGAAGTCCAGATCAAGCCGACCGACGACCTGACGCTGGGCGTGAACGCCTTCGTGTCGGACCAGAAGGCCGGCAACTACAACCGCAACTACCTGCTGTGGGTGACGCACTTTCTGGCCCGCGGCACGGGCCAGGCGCCGCTACCGGGTTACGTCGTCCGCAACGGCACCTTGGTGCAGGCCGACTTCGCCGGCGTCCCGGGCACGACGTATGGCGTGTACGACCAGATCTCGCGTCCTGATGCGAGTGCAGACTCCTCGTTCATCGCGTTCGATGCCAAGTGGCAGCCCAGCGACTCGCTGGTGCTGAAGGCGCAACTGGGCACGTCCGACGGCACCGGCGAGACGCCGACCCAGGACGTGGCGGAGTGGAACGTGGGCATCGGCGCCGGCGGTGGCTGGGGCCTCAACGGCGTCGGTGCGGCCGACTGGTACATCGGCGGCAACCCCGCCAGCAACGCTGCCGACACGCTGGGCTGGATCTTCGGCTACCAGGACGTCAAGGTCGAGGACGAAGAGAAGTGGGGCCAGATCGATGGCGAGTACTTCATCGACAAGGGCGCCATGTCCTCGCTGCAGTTCGGCGTTCGCCACGCCGAGCACAGCCGCGAGTCGCTGGGTGCGACCGGTCAGGGCCCGGCGTGCAAGGACGCGAGCGGCAACACCGTCGCATTCGACTGGAGCCAGCCGTACTTCTGCCCGGTCGGCGCGCAGTCGCCGTTCGATCCGGCCAACTACCCGACCGGCGGCTACGCCAACTATCCGGGCGACTTCGCCGACGGGCTGGGCGGTACGTTCCCGCGCGACATCTGGTACTACTCGCCGCAGCAACTGGCTGCCTTCAACGACCGCTTCACCAACCGCAACCCCACCACGCGCACCGACTGGGCCGGCCTGTACGGCATCCATGAGGAATCGTCTGCGGCCTACACCCAGCTGAACCTGGAAGGCGATCGCTGGAGCGGCAACATTGGCCTGCGCTATGTGCGGACCGAGCAGCGCATCCACAACAACGTTTCAGGCACGGGCTCGCCGGATGCGATCACCGGTTCGGATTTCGGTCCTTATCTGCCGGTCATCACTCGCCACACGTACACCGACCTGCTGCCCAGCGCCAACATCAAGTTCGACATCACCGAGGACCTGGTGGCTCGCGTCGCGGCTTCGCGCACGATGACCCGCCCGGACTACTCGGCACTCGCGGGTGCCGTCTCGCTCAGCCCACCCCCCTCGGTGGGCGCACCGGGTTCGGGCAGCGGCGGCAACCCGGATCTGAAGCCGATCCTGTCGACCAACTTCGACGTCTCGGTGGAGTGGTACTTCGCACCGCGCGCGCTGTTGGCCGCCAGCGTGTTCTACATGGACCTGAAAGACTACGTGTCCTATGGCCAGGAGACGCGCCAGTACATGACCTACAGCACGACCAACCCGCAGGGCTACCTGGCGGACTACGTGCTGACGGTGCCGGTCAACACCGACGGCAAGGTCAAGGGCGTGGAGCTCACGTACGAACAGCCGATCGGCGAGAACTTCGGTTTCAATGCCAACTACACGTATGCAGATGGTGAGCAGGACGATGGCCGCGACCTGGTGGGCACCTCGAAGAACACCTACAACATTGGTGCGTACTTCGAGAACGACCGCTTCAACGCGCGCGTGAACTACACCTACCGCTCCGAGTTCTACAGTGGCCTGGATCGTGCCACCGCGTTTTACCAGGACGAGACCGACGTGCTGTCCGCGTCGCTGGGCTACAAGGCGACGGACTGGCTGACGGTCACGCTGGACGGTTTGAACCTCAACGAGCCGAAGCTGAAGTACTACGCGCTCAACCGCGACCAACCGCGTTCGATCTACCAGAACGGCCGCCAGTACTACCTGAACTTCCGTTTCAAGTTCTGATCGCATCACCGATGTAAGGGAACGCTCTCCCTCTGCGGGCCTGGATTTGTCCGGGCCCGCTTTTTTTTGGCACTCTCCGCTCGTTCGCCCACGAGGATTCCGATGAAACGACCCTTCGTCCGTCGCGCCCTGGCCGGCATGGCCCTCTCCCTGCTGGTCCTGGCCGGCTGTGCCAGGACGGGCAGCGATGCCGGCGCCGCGACCGCTTCGGCGCCCATCACGCCGGCCCTGATTCCCGCGCCCGCCGCGCTGCAGGCGGGCGAAGGATCGTTCGTCATCAATGCCGACACCCGCCTGTCCGCCACCGGCGAACCGGCGACACGGGTCGCCGGCCAGTTCGCGGCCTACCTTCAGTCGGCAGGCGGGCCTACACTGGCGATCGCGGACGCCGATGGCAAGAACGGCATCCGCTTCGTACT
Organism: Pseudoxanthomonas sp. F11; assembly: GCF_037046485.1. Lineage (NCBI taxonomy): Bacteria > Pseudomonadati > Pseudomonadota > Gammaproteobacteria > Lysobacterales > Lysobacteraceae > Pseudoxanthomonas > Pseudoxanthomonas sp. F11. The sequence continues at coordinate 189,616 of NZ_JBANLZ010000003.1, forward strand.
GGAAACGGGCGATGCGGCTGCGGCCTCGCCCGAGGCCTACACGCTGGACATCACGCCCGATGGCGTCACGGTGAAGGCACGCGACGAGCGCGGCCTGTTCTACGGTGCGGTGACGCTGTGGCAGCTCGCCACCCAGGGCGACAAGGGCGGTGTCACGCTGCCGGCGCTCCATATCGAAGACGCACCGCGCTTCGCCTGGCGCGGCTTCATGCTGGACCCGGCGCGCCATTTCCAGACCGTCGACGAGGTGAAGAAGATCATCGACGCGATGGCCCTGCACAAGCTCAACACCCTGCACTGGCACCTGACCGACGACCAGGGCTGGCGCATCGAGATCAAGCAGTACCCGAAGCTCACCGAAATCGGCGGCTGCCGCATTCCCGCCGGCGATGGCGGCAAGGACCCGAAAACCGGTGAGCCTCGCCCCTACTGCGGTTTCTACACGCAGGACCAGATCCGCGACGTGGTGAAGTACGCCGCCGAACGCCACATCACCGTCGTGCCCGAGATCAATGTGCCGGGCCACGCGACCGCAGCGATCGCTGCGTACCCGGAACTCGGCTCCATCGACACGCCGCTGGTGCCGTCCAGCGAGTGGGGCGTGTTCCCCAATCTGGTCAATGTGGAAGAACCGACGATCGCTTTCTTCGAGAACGTACTGGGCGAAGTGGTGCAGCTGTTCCCGGGCACTTACGTGCACATCGGCGGCGACGAAGCGGTGAAGGACCAGTGGGAAGCGTCGGCGCGCGAGCAGGCCCGCATGCGCCAGGTCGGCGCGAAGACCGAAATGGATCTGCAGGGGTATCTGGTCGAGCGGCTGGAGAAGTATCTCGCCGGACACGGCAAGCGCCTGATCGGCTGGGACGAGATTCTGGAAGCCAAGCTGCCGCCTGAAGCCACGGTCATGTCGTGGCGCGGCATCGAAGGCGGCCTTAAGGCCGCGCGCCAGGGCCATGACGTGGTGATGTCGCCGTCGGACAAGACCTACCTGGACTATCTGCAGACGGCGTCGCCGAACGAGCCGCCGGGTCGCCCCTCGCTGATCACGCTGCAGGACGTCTACGCGTTCGAGCCGGTGCCGCCGGAGCTGGAGGAAAGCCAGCGTCACCATATCCTCGGCCTGCAGGCCAACCTGTGGACCGAACACACGCGTACGTTCGCGCGCCTGCAGCACAACGCCTTCCCGCGCCTGGCGGCGGTCGCCGAAACCGGCTGGACGCCAGCGGCGAAGAAGGACTTTGCCGACTTCACCCGTCGCCTGCCTACGCAACTGAAGCGCTACGACGCCATCGGCCTGGGCTACGCGAAGACGCCCTTCGAAGCGATGATCGCGACCGAGGACGACCGCAAGGCGGGTACCGTGAAGGTCACGCTGTCGAATCCGCTCGGCTATCCGGTGCACTACACCACCGACGGCAGTGAACCGACATCGACTTCCAAGGCGTTCGCATCGCCGCTCGACCTGAAGCTGCCGGTCACCGTGCGTGCGGCCGCCTTCGCCGAGGGTCGTGCACTGGCGCCCGCCGCCACGTTCGAACTGACGCCGGCCTCGATGCTCACCCGCACCGACGAGGCGATGGCCGTGTGCCCCGATGCGGGCCGCCTGTTGCTGCGTCTGGAAGACGACGGCCCGGCCGAGGGCGAACGCGCGATCTTCAATGCCACGATCTTCTACCCGTGCTGGCAGTGGAACCAGGCCGACCTGGACGGCATCGCGTCGATCAAGGTGCGTGCGGGGCGCATCCCGTACTACTTCCAGCTGGCGCACGACGAGCCGCACCGCACGTTCGAACCGGCGAAATCGTCGCTGGGCGAGCTGGAAATCCTGGGGGGCGGCTGCAAGGGCCACACGCTGGCAAGCGTGCCGCTGCCGGCAGCGCCGGGCGCGGATGGATTCCTCGACCTGGACGCACCGCTGCCCGCCGGCACCGCCGGCAGGCAGGACCTGTGCGTGCGCTTCACCGGCGACACCCGGCCGCAGATGTGGGTACTGGACCGCATTACGCTGACGCCGCGCTGAGGCAGGCCGCCGTCGAAGAAAAAGCCGGGCGATGCCCGGCTTTCTTCTTTTCCTGCTACGCGCGTCGTGGGCGAAGCCGCGTATCGAAGGCCAGCAGCATGTCATGCAGGGGCGTGAACAACGTGGACAGGCCGGCCAATACGCCGAGCGTATTGGCGAGGGCGTCGCGCGGATCGGCCATGCGGGTGGTGGTCAGCGCGCCCTGCGCGCACTCCAGACCGACACCCAGGGCGATCAGCAGCGCCGCCACGACCATGCAGCCGCGTCGCTTCGCGAACAGCTGCATGGCCGACGCAGACAACAGCGCATAGGCGAGAAAGTGCTCCACCTTGTCGCCGCCCTCCGGCACGGGCGGCAGCCCGCTCAGGTTCACCAGCGACAGGACGACCACGATGGCGACGGCGAGCAGCCACAGGACCAGCCACAGCCGCGGGCGATGGAACGGCTTCAGCGCGAAAACACCGCTCACAGGCGCCAGCTCAGGTCGTTGAACAGGAAGGCCGCGCCGAACTCGACATCGCGCGAGAAGCCCATCATCTGGAAGCGCTCACCCATCTCGCTGGGCAGCGTCAGCCGCTTGGCTTCGTTGCGCAGGCGCAACAGGGTGGCCTCGTCCGCACGCGCCTGCGCTTCGTCCAGCCGCTCCTGCAGACCGTTGCCCAGCAGGAAGTTCGCCTGCGTGGTGTAGCCGGCCAGGTCGAAGCCGGCATTCGTACCCGCCTCGGCCAACGCGGTGAAATCGACCGACGCGGTGATGTCCTGCAGGCCCGGCCACAAGTAGGCATCGTTGTGGACGCGATGGCGGTAGTACGCGCGCAGCGTGCCGTCGTCGCGGTCGGCCTGGTAGAACTCGCGCCGCGGGTAGCCGTAGTCGGCGAACAACATCGCGCCCCTGTCCAGGCCGCCCATCACCGCCTGGATCCAGTAAGGCAGCTGCGGCAGCAGCTCGGACCGGTAGCCATCGGGGAAAGGCGCATCCAGGTAGCGTTCGACATGGCGGACTGCGGCGGACAGCAGCGCGTCGGCCGGACGGTCGGTGCGGACGAAGCGACCCTCCCCGTCCAGCCCAACGCCTTCCTCGAACACTTCACCGTCACGCAGCGTGAAGCGCGGGGTGGGTAGCGCATCGATCACTTCGTTGGCGAACAGCACCCCATTCCAGGTCTCGTCCGGTGGCGCATCCAGCCACTCGACCAACTCGAACACCGGCGGGATGAGCCGGCGCCCCAACCGTTCGCGCTGGCGTTCGCGCAGATCGGCGCTGGGCTCGAGGATGGCGTAGCGCGCGGGCAGCGCATCCAGTTCCAGCAGCCGCTTGAGCATGATCTCGGCGAATGCACCGCTGCCGCCGCCGATCTCGACGAATCCGGCTTCCGGACCCAGCTGCTGCAGTACCGGCGCCACCGCCTGCGCCACGCAGCTGGCGAACAGCGGCCCCAGCTCCGGCGCGGTGGTGAAATCGCCCGCTTCGCCGAACTTGGTGCTACCCGCGCTGTAGTAGCCCAGCCCGGGCGCGTAGAGGCTGCACTCCATGAAGCGCGAGAACGGAATGCTGCCGCCCTCGGCGGCGATCTCGTTGCGGATGAAGGCCGCGAGGCGTTCGCTGTGCGCACGCGCGTCGTCGTCGGGGAGGGGCAGATCGGCCTGCATGGTGCACCGGGCAGCGGGAAACCCGGCCATTGTACGGGCCGTCTAACACTGGAATGGCGGCCCTAGCCAACCCCGGGGGTCGCGCATAGAATCGTGGTGCACAGCAGCAACGGACACGCCATGACCTATTGCGTCGGCATCGAAGTCAACGAAGGCCTGGTCTTCGCCGCGGACACCCGCACCAGCGCCTCCTTCGACGATGTGCGCGTGTACCGCAAGATGCACGTATTCGAATGGCCCGGCGACCGCGTGTTCGTCATCATGTCGGCCGGCAACCTGGCCACCACGCAGCTGACCATCTCGCGGCTGCAGCGCGATGCCGACGATCCGGATGCGACGCGGAGCCTGCGCACGTTCTCGCACCTGTACGAAGTGGCGGAGTACGTCGGCGACACCCTGGTCGCCAGCCAGGTGAAGATGAAAGACGAGGCGCAGCAGAGCGGCGTCAACGTGCAGTCCACGCTGATCCTGGGCGGCCAGATCGCGGGCGAGCGTCCCGGCCTGTACATGGTCTACCCGCTCGGCAACTGCATCGCCACCTCGCCGGAAACGCCGTACCTGCAGATCGGCGAATCCAAGTACGGCAAGCCGATCCTGGACCGCATCATCCGCCCGGAAACATCACTGGAGGATGCGGCGCGCTGCGCACTGGTGTCGCTGGATTCCACCATCCGCTCCAACCTGTCGGTCGGCATGCCGGTGGACATGGCGCTGCTGCGCAGCGGCGACCTGAAGATCAGCCAGAAGATGCGGCTGGAAGCGGACACCCCGCTGTACGCCGAGATCCACGACACCTGGTCGCGCAAGCTGGAAGCCGCCGTGCACAGCCTGCCGCGTTTCCCGTGGGAACCGCCGCAGGAACGCGAAGACGTGCCGGGACCGCTGCCGGCCATGCCGCCCCGCCGGATTCCTTCACGACAGGATCGGGGCGACGCACAGGGCCAGCAGCAGTAGCGACCGATGGCGGCCGGTGGCCTGAAGCCCTGGGTGGTCGCACTGCTCGTGTTCTGCGTGGGACTGGGGCTTACTGCCCTCTGCCTGGCATGGTGGGTACCGCCGGCATGGCGTATCGCGGCGGGCGTGGCCGGCACGTTGATCGCCAGCAAGCTCGCGGCCGTGTCGGCCGCTGCGTGGCGTGCCCGCGACTGATCGGGTTCACCCGTGGAAGTAACTCGCGGCGATGGCATCGTGCAGCGCGCCCAGGTGCGTCTGGACCTCGTCCATGAACGCGGCGGGGTTCCGCTCCGCCAGCACGGCCGGGTCGGCGTTGCGGGTCATCCCGATCACCCGGTTGAGATGGCGGTCCACGCCAGGGCGGGGCGGCATGGTGGGCAGCACGCTCTGCGCGCGCGTCAGGCAGAAGTGCACGCTGCGCGGAAACTCGTTGTTCTGCAGCAGGAACCGCAGCGCCAGTTCCGCGGTGACGCGCTGGCGCACGTGGCGACGGAACATCTGGTACGCGGCCAGCGAACGCAGCACGCTCATCCACTGCATGTTCTGGAACGCTTCGCGATCCTCTTCGTGGCGCGGCGTGACCAGGCCGGAGGCGCCGGCATCGATGATGCGCGTGGTCATGTCGGCCTGCTCCAGCGCCGTGCCCAGGCGCAGGAACTGGTACCCGATGTCGCGGCTGACGTTCGCGCTGAGCAGGCCGGAGACCTTCAGGCAGCCATCGACGATGCGCTGCAGGAACTCCATGCGGTAGCGCCGGCCCAGACTGCGCTCGCCCTGAGCGCCGATGTAGAGGTGCAGGTCGTTGATCGCTTCCCAGACGTCCTGTGGCAGCGTGTCGCGGATGCCGCGCAGGATTTCCCGGGCGGAATCCACGGACGTGCGCAGCGATGAGGGATTGCGTTCGTCCAGCAGCAGGAAGCGGATCACGTCCACGTCGCCTGCGGCGTCGCCGGCGTCCGGGTAGCACTGCTCGAAGCAGTCGCCCGCGCCCACCGTGTCGATCATCGGCCGCCACGCGAACCGCACCGAACGGGGCATGTCCAGCTGCAGCTGGCTGCCCACGCCGACCAGGCGCGCGGTGTTCTCTGCACGCCGCACGTAGCGGCTGAACCAGTACAGGTTGTCGGCGACGCGCGACAGCATCAGGCGTCCTCCCCTTCGTGGTCGGACAGGTCGACCACCCAGGTGTCCTTGGCGCCGCCGCCCTGCGAAGAGTTGACCACCAGCGAACCCTTCACCATCGCCACGCGCGTCAGTCCGCCGGTGGTGACATACGTGTCCTGGCGCGAGAGGACGAACGGGCGCAGGTCGATGTGGCGCGGCGACGGGCCCTGCTTGGTGACGATGGGCGCCGTGGACAGCGCCAGCGTGGGCTGCGCCATGTAATTGCGCGGGTTGGCTTGGATCAGCGCCTTGAACTTCTCGCGCTGCCGCTTGGTCGAGCGCGGGCCGATCAGCATGCCGTAGCCGCCGGATTCGTTGGCCGGCTTCACCACCAGCTGCTCGATGTGCTCCAACACGTACTTGCGCTCCTTGGCGTTGTGGCACAGGTAGCTGGGCACGTTCGGGAGGATGGGGTCCTCGTCCAGGTAGTACTTGATCATCTTCGGCACGTAGGCGAAGACCACCTTGTCGTCGGCCACCCCAGCGCCCGGTGCGTTGGCCAGCGCGACCCTGCCGGCACGCCAGCTGCGGATCAGGCCGGGCACGCCCAGCACCGAATCCGGATGGAACACCTCCGGATCGATGAACAGGTCGTCCACCCGGCGGTAGACCACGTCCACGCGCTTCGGCCCGTACACCGTGCGCATGTAGGTGCAGTCGTCGTCGGCGACGAACAGGTCGCTGCCTTCGACCAGTTCGATGCCCATGGCCTGCGCCAGGTAGGCGTGCTCGAAGTAGGCGCTGTTGAACACGCCCGGCGTCAGCAGCGCGATCACCGGCGTGTCGCCGGGACGCGGCGAGAGCGCGGCCAGGGTGTCGTACAGCTGGCTGGGGTATTCGTCCACCGGCAGGATCGAGCTGGTCTCGAACAGTTCCGGGAACACCCGCTTGGCCACCATGCGGTTCTCCAGCATGTAGCTGACGCCGCTGGGAATGCGCAGGTTGTCTTCCAGCGCGTACAGCGTGCCGTCGCCATCGCGCACCAGATCCGAGCCGCAGATGTGCGCCCATACGCCCAATGGCGGCGTGATGCCGACGCACTGCTCGCGGAAGTTCACCGAATCCTTCAGCAGCATCGCCGGGAACACCTTGTCCTTGACGATCTGCTGCCTGCCGTAGATGTCGCCGATGAACAGGTTCAGCGCGCGCATGCGCTGCTTCAGGCCGGCTTCGGTACGCTGCCATTCGCTGAGCGGGATGATGCGCGGGATCAGGTCGAACGGCAGCGTGCGGTCCACGTTGCGTCCGTCGGAATACACGGTGAAGGTGATGCCCTGCACGCGCGCCACCACGTCGGCGGCGAGCTGGCGTTCGGCGAGTTCGCGGCCGGACAGTCCGGCCAGGTATTCGACCAAGCGGCGTGCGGCCGGTCGCGGCCGTCCATCGGCCTGGATCAGTTCGTCAAAGGTCGTGGTGCGGTACTTCGCCCAGTCCATTCGCCTTCCTGCTGTCCCGGCCGGCGCATCCGGCACGGGGTGATGCGTCGCAACATGCCCGCTGGATGCTCGCGTCGTCAAGCATCCCTGCGGCGCAAAGATCGACTCACATTTTTCGGTGCCGTCTTGCGCCATTCCGGTGCAAAGCAGAGAGAATGCGGAGTCCTGTTCCGGAGCCTGCCATGCCCACGTCGCGTCGTGTCGTCCTCATCACCGGCGCCGCCCGTCGCATCGGCGCCGCGATCGCCCGCCGGCTGCATGCCGACGGCTATGACGTGGCGCTGCATTACCGGGACTCGGCCGCCGACATGCACGGTCTGGCCGACGAACTGGAAGCCGGGCGCCAGGGCAGCACGCTGATGCTGCAGGCCGACCTGGCGGTCTTCGACCGCCTGCCCGAACTGGTGGCGAGAACCGTGGGCCATTTCGGCCGCCTGGACGCCCTGGTCAACAACGCATCGGCGTTCTATCCCACGCCCGTGGGCGGCGCCACCCCGGCGCAATGGGAGGAACTGTTCGCGGTCAACGCGCGCGCGCCGTTCTTCCTGGCGCAGGCGGCAGCGCCGCACCTGCGGGCCGCACGCGGCGCCATCGTCAACATCGCCGACATCTATGCCGAGAAACCGCGTGCGGACCTGGCGGTGTACGCCGCCTCCAAGGCCGCGCTGCTGGCGGTCTCGCGCGGGCTCGCCGCATCGCTGGCGCCGGAGGTGCGGGTGAACGCGGTGTCGCCCGGCGCCATCCTGTGGCCGGATGGCGGCATCGATCCACACGTGCAGGACCGACTGCTGGCGCAGACACCGCTGGGCCGCATCGGCGACCCGGACGACATCGCCGGCACCGTCGCCTGGCTGCTCGGCGACGCCGCCGGCTACGTCACCGGCCAGGTGATCCACGTCGACGGCGGCCGGCACACGGCGTAAAGCCCCACGTAGCGTGCGCCATGCGCACGACCGCAGGATTGCCGACTCACGCGCACTGCCCGTTGCGCCGGATCGCGATCATGCGGTCGCGCAGCCGATGGTCATGAGGTCGTGCGCGCGGCGCACGCTACGGGAATGGCACCGCCTGGGGAGGCGTGGCGTGGTCGGGGTGTTCGCGCCACAGCGCCGCCAGCGTGCGTCCACTGCGCGGCTCGACCGCCTCCGGCGCGATGTCCACCAGCGGCAGCAGCACGAACGCGTGCTTCAACTCATCGCGGGGCAGCCGCAGGTTGCCCGGCCCCTGCAGCACCAGGTCGTCGTACAGCACGATGTCGATGTCGAGCGTGCGGTCGGAGAAGCGCGGCCCGCTGCGATCCCGGCCATGCGCATCTTCCAGCGCATGCAGCCAGTCGTTGAGCGCGAAGGGGTCAAGGTCGCTGTCGATCACGGCGGCGGCATTGAGGAAGTCGGTGCCGTCGAAACCGACCGAGCGGGTGCGGTAGACCGGCGACAGCACCACCTCGCCGAACCGCTCGCGCAGGGCGGCGACAGCGGCGCGCAGGTGGCGTTCGGGCTCGACGTTGCTGCCCAGGCTGAGGTAGGCCGTTCCCATGGCGTCAGGCCGGGCGTTCGCCGCGTTCGATCAGCACGCCCACGTTGCGGGCGCCGGTGACCGCGCCAGGCTTGCTGAGCTTCAAGCGCACCCAGGCCACGCCGAACTCGTCGCGGATGATCGCCGCGCACCGCTCCGCCAGTGTCTCGACCAGGCCGAAGTTCGCCCCCTCCACGAAGGCGATCAGCCGCTTGGACACCGCCTTGTAGTCCAGCGTGTGCGCGATGTCGTCGCTCGTCGCCGGCACGCGGTTGTCGAACGCCATCTCCACGTCCAGCGCCACGGTCTGGCGGATGCCGCGCTCCCAGTCGTAGATGCCGATGACGGTTTCGATGCGCAGGTCTTCGATGAAAACGATGTCCATAAGTGAAGAATGGGGAATGGGGAATGGGGAATGGGGAATCGTAAGGCTTTTGGATCCCCCGCTCCCGATTCCCTGTTCCCGATTCGCTATTCCCGGCTTGGCGCCACGGTCGCCAGCGTGGCCATGTCCCAGCGCGGCGTGACCCTCACTTCGGCCGTCTCGTGCTGGCCCGCCTCCAGCCTCAATGCGCCGGCGAAGGCGATCATCGCGCCGTTGTCGGTGCACAGCGACGGACGCGGGAAGCAGGCGCGGCCGCCGCGCCTGATCGCCATGTCCTGCAGTTTCGCGCGCAGGCGCTTGTTGGCGCCCACGCCCCCGGCGATGACGATGACGTCGCTGCCGGCTTCGTCCAGCGCGCGTTCGCACTTGATCGCCAGCGTGTCGACCACCGCATCCTCGAAGCCGCGCGCGATGTCGGCCTTGGTCTGGTCCGACTGGTCGCTGTCGCGCCAGGCCAGCAGCACCTGCGTCTTCAGGCCGGAGAAGCTGAAGTCCAGCCCGGGGCGGTCGGTCATCGGCCGGGCGAACTTGAACCGGCCCGGCGTCCCCTGTTCCGCCAGCGCGGCCAGCTGCGGACCGCCGGGGTACGGCAGGCCCATCATCTTGGCGGTCTTGTCGAACGCTTCGCCGGCGGCGTCGTCCAGCGTCTCGCCCAGCAGGCGGTAGCGGCCGATCGCATCCACGGCCACCAGCTGGGTGTGCCCGCCCGAGACCAGCAGGGCGACGAACGGCGCTTCCGGCGGGTCGTCTTCCATCAGCGGGGCCAGCAGGTGGCCTTCCATGTGGTGGACGGCCACGGCGGGCACGTCCAGCGCCCAGGCCAGCGACCGGGCCACGCCGGCCCCGACCAGCAGGGCGCCAACCAGACCCGGTCCCGCCGTATAGGCCACGCCGTCCAGGTCCCGGGTCTCCAGACCGGCCTCGGCCAGGGTCTGCCGGATCAGGGGCAGCAGCTTGCGGACGTGGTCGCGGCTGGCCAGCTCCGGCACCACACCGCCGTATTCGGCGTGCAGGGCGATCTGGCTGTAGACCGCGTGGGCCCGCAGGCCGGCCGCGCCGGACCGGCCGGTGTCGTAGACGGCCACGCCGGTTTCGTCGCAGCTGGTTTCGATGCCGAGGACTTTCATGACGGGGATCTGGGGCTCCTGGGGGACAGGGACAAGCCGGGGTGGGTTGCAGCGCCGGAGTCAGCCGCTATAATACGCGGCTCACCCGGTCTGCCCGGGCCTTTACTTCACCGAGATTACGTATGCCCAGCGTCAAAGTCCGCGAAAACGAGCCGTTTGAGTTTGCGCTGCGTCGCTTCAAGCGCACCTGCGAAAAGGCCGGCGTCCTGGCCGAAACCCGCAAGCGCGAGTTCTACGAGAAGCCGACCCAGGAGCGTAAGCGCAAGGCCGCCGCCGCGGTGAAGCGCCAGCTGCGCCGCAGCTCGCGCGACGTCACCAAGCGCCAGCGCCTGTACTGAGCCGCGTCGCTTCGCGAGAAGCCGGCACGCGCAAGCGTCGCCGGCTTTTTGTGTTTTTGGCGCCCGCGGGCGCCGCCCCACCCTCCGCAGGAGTCACCCATGTCCCTGAAACAGCAGCTCACCGATGACATGAAGGCCGCGATGAAGGCCGGCGAGAAGGATCGCCTGGGCGTCATCCGCCTGATCAACGCCGCCATCAAGCAGAAGGAAGTCGACGAGCGCGTGGAACTGGACGATGCCGCCGTGCTGGCCGTACTGGAGAAGATGGTCAAGCAGCGCAAGGATTCGGTCAGCCAGTACGAAGCCGCCCACCGTGAGGACCTGGCCGCCGTCGAGCGCGCCGAGATCGCGGTGATCGACGCCTACCTACCGGCCAAGCTGGGCGAGGCCGAGATCCTGGCCGCCATCGAGGCCGCCATCGGCGAGACCGGCGCGTCCGGCCCGGCCGACATGGGCAAGCTGATGGGCGTGCTGAAGCCGCGCCTGGCCGGCCAGGCCGACATGGGCCTGGTGTCCGCGCTGATCAAGAAGAAGCTGGCGGGCTGAGCCCAAGCCGCTCGGGGGACGTCTCCGTGGCATCCTGACGCCATGGAGACGCCTAAGATCATCCTGCGCCCGGCCACCCGCGCCGACATCCCGCAGATCCTCGATTTCATCCGCGGCCTGGCCGAGTACGAAAAACTCGCCCACGAAGCCGTCGCCACGCCCGCCCTGCTGGAACAGCACCTGTTCGGCCCGCGCCCCGCCGCCGAAGTCGTCATCGCCGAGGCCGACGGCACGCCGGCCGCCTTCGCCTTGTTCTTCCACAGCTTCTCGACTTTCCTAGGGCAGCCGGGGCTGTACCTGGAAGACCTCTTCGTCTATCCGCGCTATCGCGGCCTGGGGCTGGGCAAGCGGCTGATGGTGCATCTGGCGCGCCTGGCGGTGGACCGTGGATGCGGCCGCTTCGAGTGGTCGGTGCTGGACTGGAACACGCCCGCGATCGATTTCTATCGCCGCCTGGGCGCCACCGGCATGGACGAATGGACCGTGCAGCGCGTCAGCGGCGAGGCCCTGCGCGCGCTGGCGGACGCGTCCACCTGAACGTCCTGACGACGCCGCGCTAACGAAGCGCTGACACGCGGCGGGCCACCCTCGGCCCATGCACACGCCTGTCCGCCTTCCTGCGATCCGGAAACACCTGCAGCGGCTGGGTGCGCGCGCCGAGCGCAGCCTCCCCGTGGCGTTGATGCGCCGCTTCATCGAGACCGACCTGATGACGCAGGCCGCATCGCTGTCGTTCTATGCGCTGCTTTCGCTGGCGCCGCTGCTGATCCTGCTGCTGTGGCTGACGGCCTCGCTGTACCCGCCCGCTCAGCAGTCGCTGCTGGACCAGATTGGCCAGCTTGCCGGCTCCGATGCCGCCGCCGTGGCCAGGACCGTCATCCGCAACGCCGACGCCCGCCCCGACCTGGGCTCGCTGGCGGGGCTGTGGAGCACCGCGCTGCTGCTGGTGGGCGCGACCGTGGTCTTCGCCCAGTTGCAGGGTGCGCTGAACCTGATCTTCCGCACCGACGCGCAGCGTCTGAATGGCCTGATGGCGTGGCTGAAGAAGCGGGTGTTCTCGCTGGGCGTGGTGCTGGCCATCGGCTTCCTGTTGATCGTGTCGATGATCGCCACCACGGCGCTGCAGGTGGCCTTCGCCAGGCTGCCGTCGCTGCTGCCCTTGCTGGGCTACACCAGTACCCTGCTGCTGTACGCGCTCGCCTTCGCCTTCTTCTATCACTACCTGCCGGACCGGCGCGTGACGTGGAGGCAGGCGTTCCTGGGCGGCGTCATCACGGCGCTGCTGTTCGCAGGCGGGCGCTACCTGATCGGGCTCTACCTGGCCGAAGCGGCGCCCGGCAGTGCTTATGGCTCGATGGGCGCGCTGGTGCTGATGCTCGTGTGGATCTATTACGCCAGCGTGGTGTTCTTCGCCGGGGCGCTGATCACGGCGGTGATCGACGAGCGCAGAGTTCGAGAAGTGAGTGGGGAGGAGTGAGAAGTGAGCGAAAGCCGCTTTTCCTCACTCCTCACTCCTCACTCCTCACTCCTCACTCCTCACTCCTCACTCCTCACTCCTCACTCCTCACTCCTCACTCCTTCCAATCAGCCCGCTTGCTGGTCTGCCCGATGCCGGGGTTGAAGGTATTGGTGGGATCCAGCCCGCGGTAGAACGCGGCCAGCTGCGGCTTGGCGTGGTAGAGGTGGCCCACATTGTGTTCGGCCGGATACTCGGCGCCGCGCGCATCCAGCAGCTTCCAGAGCGCGTGCTCCACCGCAAGCGGATCCGTTCCCCGCCGCACGATGTAGTCCTGGTGGAAGACGTGGCAGAAGAAGTGTCCGTAGTAGAGACGCGCGACCATGGTGTCCGCCAGCGCGGGGGGCAGCATCTCCACCCAGTCGCGGTCGTCGCGGCGCAGGGCGACATCCAGCGCGACGATGTCCTCGACGGCGTCGCGATGCACTTCGCGATACCGGACGGCGGCGCCGGCGACGGCGAAACGGTGCAGAAACGCCTTGCGCCCCTCATCGGCATCGCAGGCGAAGAATGCGCTTTCGCGGTCGGCGAAGAAGCGGTCGAGGAAATCGCGCGTGGCACCTGCGTCCTGTGCCGACACCTTGAGCAGCAGGTGGTGCTCGTAGCGCGCGCGAAAATCACGCAGACGTGGCGGCAGGTGATCGGGCAACCATCCGGACACCGCCTGCAGCACGCGGTCGGTCAGGCCGCGCAGGCCCCACCGCTCGCACCAGCCGTCGATGCGGCTCTTCAGGGCGAACGCCGCCGGCACGCGGTCGGTGCCGAAGCGGTCGATCAACAGGAAGGTGTCCTTGCCGTAGCGGTCGCCGATATCGAAGGCGTCGCGATGCAGGTATTCGCCGGAGATCGGCAGCCGCTCGAAGGCGGTCAGCAGGTGGCGTCGTACTGCCGTCAGGTCGTCCGGATCGTTGCTGCCGATGTAGAACACGGCGGCTTCGTCCTTCTCGAACGTATCCAGCCGTACCGCGAACACGGCCAGCCGCCCCGCGCAGCCCGACGCCTCATGCAGGCGCGACGGATCGGCGTTGTAGCGCGCCGGCGTCGGCGCATCCACCTGCCGCACGTGGGTCGCGTAGCCGCGGTCGGAAGCCGCGCGGGCGGCATCGCGGGCGATGTCCGTCGCCGTGTAGTCGCCCGCCTGCAGCCGCGTCAGGATCTCCTCCGGCGTGTCGCCCAGGGCGATGCCGAGATGATTGACCAGCCGCAGCACGCCGTCAGCACCCACCTGTGCGTACAGCGCCAGCTCGGTGTAGGCCGGGCCACGCCGTACCAGCGCGCCCCCCGAGTTGTTGCACACGCCGCCGAGGACGGAGGCCCCGATGCAGGAGGAGCCGATGACGGAATGCGGTTCGCGCCCCAGCGGAGCGAGCGTCTTTTCCAGCACGTCCAACGTCGCGCCCGGCAGGCAGACCACCTGGCGGCCGTCTTCGATCACCTGCACGCCGGCCAGCCGCTGGGTGCTGACCAGTACGATGCCGCGGTCGTAGTCGTCGCCATCCGGCGTGGAACCACCGGTGAGCCCGGTGTTCGCCGCCTGCATCAGCACGATGCGCCCGGCCTGCACCGTGGCCTCCAGCACGCGCCACAAGGCCAGCAGCGTGCCGGGGCGCACCACGGCCAGCACCGGTCCGTCGCCGAAACGGTAGCCCTTGCGGTAGCGGCGCGTCGCCCGCGTACCGGTCAGGACGTGCGCCGCGCCCACGGCCTCGCGCAGTCGGGCCAGCAGGGCGTCGTCGGAGGGCATCGTCGCAGGCATGGCGGCATGGTAGCGCGCGACCCCGGCGGCCCGGCCGGGCATGGCATCCTATGTGGCCCATGGCCCGCATCCCCGACGCCTTCATCGACGAACTGCTCGCCCGGACGGATATCGTCGAGGTGGTGGGCGCGCGCGTGCCGCTGAAGCGACAGGGCAAGGAATACTCGGCCTGCTGCCCGTTCCACGACGAGCGCTCGCCCTCGTTCACGGTGTCGCCGACCAAACAGTTCTACCACTGCTTCGGCTGCGGCGCGCACGGCACCGCGCTGTCGTTCCTGATGAACTACGACCGCCTCGAGTTCCTCGACGCGGTGGAAGAACTGGCCCGCCGCAACGGCATGGAAGTGCCGCGCGAGACGCAGCAGCGCAACGAGAACAACGATACCCGCGACCTGTTCAACGCCCTGGAAGCGGCCGCGCGCTTCTTCCAGCGCAACCTGGAGGGCAGCGAGAAGGCCAAGGCCTACCTCGATGGCCGCGGCGTGGATGCGGCGATCCGCACGCAGTTCATGATCGGCTACGCGCCGGATGGCTATTCCGCGCTGAAGGACGCGCTGGGCACCGACGAGCGGCGGATGAAGCTGCTCGACCGCGCCGGCCTGTTCTCGAAGAACGACCGCGGCCACGTCTACGACAAGTTCCGCGACCGGGTGATGTTTCCCATCCACGACCGGCGTGGCCGCGTGATCGCCTTCGGCGGCCGCGTGCTGCACAAGGACGATGGCCCGAAGTACCTCAACTCGCCGGAGACCGCGCTGTTCCACAAGGGTCGCGAGTTGTACGGCCTGTGGCAGGTGAAGCAGGCCAACCAGAAGATCGCGCGGCTGGTGGTGGTGGAGGGCTACATGGACGTGGTCTCGCTGTTCCAGTTCGGCGTGAAGGAGGCCGTCGCCACGCTGGGCACGGCGACCACGCCGGAGCACGCCGAGCTGCTGTTCCGCAACGCGCCCGACGTGTATTTCTGCTTCGACGGCGACGCCGCAGGCCAGCGCGCGGCGTGGCGCGCACTGGAATCGGTACTGCCGCGCATGAAAGATGGGCGGCAGGCCTTCTTCCTGTTCCTGCCCGATGGCGAGGACCCCGACACCATCGTGCGGCAGGAAGGCGCGGCGGGCTTCGACGCGCGCCTGCAGCAGGCGATGCCGCTGTCGGAGTTCTTCTTCCAGGAACTGGGCAAGGACATCAAGCTGTCCACGCTGGACGGCAAGGCGCGTCTTGCCGAGCGCGCACGCCCCTTGTTGGCACAGATTCCCGATGGCGCCTTCGGCGACCTGATGCGCCAGCAGCTGACGGTCGTGACGGGCGTGGGCGCGGGCACGGCGACGCCGTCACCCGCGCCGGCACCGGCACGGCGCGCATCCGCTGCCAAGCCGGGCCAGAAGCCCAGCCTGGTCCGCCACATCATCGTGCGCCTGCTGCACAAGCCCGCGCTGGCCCTGGCGATCGAATCGACGCATGGTTTCTCGGGCCTTCGATTGCCGGGCATGGAACTGCTGCTGGAGCTGCTGGCCCTGGTCCATGCGCGCCCCGACATCACCACCGGCGTGCTGCTGGAGCATTTCGCCGAACGCGACGAGGCCACCGCGCTGCAGAAGCTGGCGATGCAGGACCTGCCCGGCGACGAGGACGGCTGGCGGCAGGAGGTCCTGGATGCCGCGGTTCAGCTGGAGAAGCAGATGCTGCAGCAGCGCCTTGACGAACTGCAGGCCAAGCAACGCAATATCGGGCTGGACGAAGCCGACAAGTACGAACTGCGTACGCTGCTGCAGGCCCGCATCGGCCGCCATTGAGGACTCCGTGATGAAACGCACCGCATCATCCCTGCTGCTCTCCGCGCTGCTGTGCGCAGCGTCCTTCGCCGTCACCGCCCACGATTTCGTCCAGCCCCGACCCGGGCTGCATACCGGTGGCCAGCCCTCGCGCGACGATCTTGCGCGCCTGCAGGCCGAAGGCGTGCGCACGGTGATCGACCTGCGCGCTCCCCAGGAAGATCGCGGCTACGACCAGGCCGCCGAGGTGCGTCGCCTCGGCATGGACTACATCGCCCTGCCGATCGCCGGCAAGGACGACATCACGCCAGCGAACGCCGCGGCCCTGCATGCCCTGCTGAAAGAACGCGACGGCGAAGTGCTGCTGCATTGCGCCTCGGGCAACCGCGTCGGTGCGCTGCTGGCGCTGGCGGCCGTCCAGGTCGATGGCGCATCGCCGGAAGCCGCGCTCACCCTGGGCCGTGCGGCCGGACTGAAGTCGCTGGAGCCGGTGGTGAGGGAGCGGTTGGCGAAGCCGGAACGCTGAGGGGTCTGTAGGAGCGACGTGAGTCGCGACCGCACGGACGAAGCCACGTTTCAAGTTCGTTCGTGCGGAAGCGCGGCAACGGCATCGCACGAGCCAAGCAGAAGAAGCGCCGATCAGGAGCGGTCGCGACTCACGTCGCTGCTACAGCAGCATCACCCCGCCGGCACGAACGCGATGCCGCCCACCGAGGCGGCCGGCCGCAGCAGCGGCATCGCCCAGTGGTCGACCAGCAGGAAGGCGAACAGCGCCATCAGGTAGACGATGGAGTAGTTGAACACGCGCATGGCGAAGAACTCGTCCGGCGGGTTCAGCAGGCGCCACGCGTACCACAGGAACACCGAGCCCAGTACCAGCGCGCCGCCCAGGTAGAAGAAGCCGCTCATGCCGAACACCACCGGCAGCACGGTCACCTCCACCAGCAGCACGGTGTAGAACAGGATCTGCCAGCGCGTGTAGGTCACGCCGTGCGTCACCGGCAGCATCGGCACCAGCGCGCGCGCATAGTCCTCGCGGCGGAAGATCGCCAGCGCCCAGAAATGCGGCGGCGTCCACACGAAGATGATCAGTACCAGCAGCAGCGCGTGCGGCCAGTCCCACTCGCCCTGCATGCCGGTCATCGTGGCCCAGCCCAGCAGCGGCGGCGCCGCGCCGGCGATACCGCCGATGACGATGTTCTGCGGCGTCGCGCGCTTCAGGAACACCGTGTACACCACCGCGTAACCGATCAGCGACGCGAAGGTCAGGATGGCCGTAATCGTGTTGACCCACAGCACCAGGATCGCCATCGACAGCGCGGCCAGCACCAGTGCGAACGCCAGCGCCTGCCACGGCTTCACCTGGCCCTGCACCAGCGGACGCCACGAGGTGCGCGCCATCTTCGCGTCGATGCGCGCATCCAGCAGCTGGTTGATGGCGGCGGCGCTTGAGGCGGCCAGCCAGATGCCGAGGAAGCCCAGCGCGCCGCGCAGCAGTTGCCCGCCATCGGGCAGACCCTCGATGGCCAGGCACATGCCCACCAGCGCGGTGAACACGATCAGCGCCACCACGCGCGGCTTGGTGAGGTCCCAGTACTGGCGGAGCGTCGAGGCCATCATTCCGGCCTGCGCAGGCGTGCGAGCAGCGAGACCATCGTGAACAGCAGCAGCACGGCGCCAGCGTTGTGCGCCACGGCGACCGGCAGCGGCAGGTTGAGCCTGACGTTGAGGATGCCCAGGGTGACCTGCGCGACGATCAGCACGATCAGCGTCAGCGACCAGCCGCGCATGCCCGGGGTGCGGAACAGGCGCAGCGCCAGCGCCAGCACGTACAACGCCACGACGACCGCCATGGCGCGGTGGGTCAACTGGATGGCGATGCGCGAAGCGCCGTCCAGCACGCCGCCCTCATAGTCCACGCCGATGCCGCGCCACAGCACGAAACCTTCGCGGAAGTCCGCCGGCGGCAGCCACTGGCCCACGCACTTGGGGAAATCCAGGCCGCAGGCCAGCGCTGCGTAGTTGGCGCTGACCCAGCCGCCCAGCGCGATCTGGATGCCGAGCAGCACCAGGCCGCCGGTCAGCCAGCGCCGCAGCACCCGGGCGTCGGCCAGCGTGATGGGCCGGTCGGTCGCGCGCCACGCCATCCACACCAGCAACGAGAACGTGGTCAGGCCGCCGAGCAGGTGGCCCATCACCACGATGGGCTTCAACAGCCACGTCACCGTCCACATGCCGAGCAGCGCCTGGAAGATGATCACCGCCAGCGTCAGGGTGGCGGCGCGCGCCAGGTCGATGTTCGACCAGCGCAGGGCTGCGAACAGCAGGATGGCTTCACCGAGGATCGCCAGCGCCGACGCGGCGACGTGTTCGCCATGCATGTACAGCGGGATGGCGGCACCGACCAGCCCGGCGGCCGCCAGGATCTGCGCGACACCCCAGCGGCGACGGCGCGCGGCCAGCACGGCCAGCACCAGCACCAGCACGCCCAGCGACGCGGCGATGTGGCGATGCACCTGTTCGCGCCACGCCTTGTGGGTCTCGAACGGACGGATCTCGCTGGCCACGTGCGAAGCCGCTTCGTCGACGGCCTTCGGCCATGCAGCGCGCCCGTAACAGGTCGGCCAGTCCGGGCAGCTCAGGCCGGCATCGGACAGGCGCACGAACGCGCCGAACACGACGACGCACAGCGTCAGCGCGACCGCCAGCCAGGCGATGCGGTGGAAATGTCGGTAGATCACGGGGCGCGCAACAGCATTCATCATGGTCTGCGGTTCGTTCGGGAGCTCAGATGAGCTTGATCAGCTTGGCGACGTCGGTACGCAGGTGGCCAGGGTCGAAGCCCGGGGCGTAGCGCAGGATGACGAAGCCGTGGGGATCGATCACGTACACCGGCGTGCCGGCGGCATCGTCCACCTGCGGAAGGCGCGCGCGCAGGGGATCGTCGGCCCGGATCTGGCGCAGCGCCGTGTGGCGCGGCGCCTGCGCCGGGTAGTCGCCGATCCACAGGATGTCGACTTCGTCGGCGTTATGGCCGAACAGCTGCCAGACCTTGTCCAGGTCCCGCGCCAAGGTCAGGCACGCGTCCGCGCAGCCGGGTGCGGGTGCGGCCACGATGCGCCAGCGGCGCTCGGCGGGCTGCCAGGCGTACGTACCGCCATCGGCGAGTGCAGGGGCCAGATCGCGTGCATCCGCGGGCGGCTGCAGCAGCTGTCCATGGTTCTTGTGCCCGGCAGGCTGCCAGCCGGAGAAGCGCAGCATGCCGGCCCCGAACACGGTGCCGAAGAACAGAGCGAACAGGCCGACGAGCATCCACCGCCCGCGACGCCGCTGGGCGGGATCGAATGGTTTGGGGTCCATGGGCGGCATTTTCTCATGCCCGGGCGCTCATTGCCCCTATGCCGACGCCGAACAACACGGTCCCGCAGGCCAAGCCCGCTGGATGTCGTACAAGGCCGCTCGATGGCCGTTCGTGGTGAGCCTGTCGAACCAGGCTCTTGGCAATGATCGACCCGTCACGGCAGCCCGGCCTGCCGTGGAAAACGGAGGCCGGCAGGCTCACTGCAAGCCGATCGCGTTTCCAGAGCGTCCGGGCATGGCGGGTCGAAGATGTCTACCGGCCCTGTCTACCGGCCCGCCGGCTGCGCCAGGTCAGGACCAGCGCCGTGATGAACACCGCAGCGCTCAAGCCGAACCACTGCACCGCGTAGCCCACGTGGCGTTCCGGCGGCAGCGTGTTCGGCAGGATGTCGAGATCGCGGGCGTAGCCCAGCGGCAGGTCCGGGTCCAGCTTCAGCACGCGCGGCGCCAGCGCCGGCAGGGACAGCGCCTGCGCCAGCGCCTCCCGCTGCAACGCGATCACCAGCAGGTTGCCGTCCGCCAACAGCGTGGGCGAGGCCTGGGCGATGCCTTCCGACGGTGGCGGCACCAGCAGGCCGGCGATGCGCTGCGGGCCCCGCAGCGGGGCCACGGCCGGCATCGTGCGGTCGCCGGGCACGGGCAGCCAACCCAGTTCCACCAGCAGCGGCTCGCCGCCGCCCGCGGGCAGGAACACGCGGTAGGCGCGCACGCCCGGCTGGCGGTCGCGCGTCTGGTTGTCCAGCAGGATGGCGGGGCCGGGCAGGAACTCGCCCTCGCCCATCACCCAATCGTAGGCCTGCCGCCGCGACGCATCCGCGGCCAGCGCCAGCGCCTGCGGCTGACGCTCGGCCAGCACGCGCCCGGTCTCGGCCAACATCGCCTCCTTCTGTTCGGCCCGACCCCACTGCCAGGCACCCAGGCTGCCGAACAGCGACATGGCCAGTACGGCCAGGGTCCAGCCGATCGGCAGCGGCATGCGCCGGCTCATGGACTGCGTCCGAATGTCGCACCCACCCCGGGCTCACGCCGGGGAAGCGATAATGCCGGCCTCATTGCCCGCGCCCCGCCGAGGACGCCATGAACGACTCGCTGAAAACCCTGCTGATCATCGCCTTCCTCATCCTTATCGTGTGGAACCTGGGCGCCGGCCTGTACTACATGCTGGTGGACAAGAGCGAGAGCAAGCGCACCGTCAACGCCCTGACCCGGCGCATCGCCCTGTCCGTGGGTCTGATCCTGCTGGTGGTGCTGGCCATCAAGATGGGCTGGATCCAGCCGCATGGGGTCAATCCCGGCTGACGCCGACCGGGATTCGGCAGCAGGATTCGGGATTCGCAAAAGCAAAGAGCGACGGTCCACCGTCGCTCTTTGCACATCCGTGATCCGCACGTGCGAATCACGAATCCCGAATCACCATCCCGGCTCTTACAGCACGTAGACGAACAGGAACAGGCCCAGCCACACCACGTCCACGAAGTGCCAGTACCAGGCCACGGCCTCGAAGCCGAAGTGGTTGTCCTTGCTGAAATGGCCCTTCGCGCAACGGAACCAGATGATCGCCAGCATGATCGTGCCCAGGGTCACGTGCAGGCCGTGGAAGCCGGTCAGCATGAAGAAGGTGGAGCCGTAGATGCCCGAGCCCAGCGTCAGGTTCAGTTCCTTGTAGGCGTGGATGTATTCCTCGGCCTGGAAGAACAGGAACGTGCAGCCCAGCAGCACGGTGGCGCCCAGCCAGATCAGCAGCTGACTACGATTGCCGGCCTTCAGCGCGTGGTGCGCGATGGTGATGGTCACGCCCGAGGTCAGCAGGATCAGCGTGTTGAGCAGCGGCAGGCCCCATGCGGGAATGGTCTGGAACTGACCGCCCACCTGGCCCGGGCCGGCGCTCGGCCACGCCGCGGTGAAACCTTCCCACAGCAGGCTGTTGGTCATCACGCCGTCGCCCTCGCCGCCCAGCCACGGCAGCGCCAGCGTGCGCGCGTAGAACAGGGCGCCGAAGAAGGCGGCGAAGAACATCACTTCCGAGAAGATGAACCACACCATGCCCATGCGGAAGGACACGTCCACCTGGCGGTTGTAGTTGCCGCCCACCGACTCGCGGATGACGTCGCCGAACCACATGAACAGCGTGGCGCAGAGCATCAGCACGCCGGCGTAGAAGGTCCACATGCCCCACGAGATGTCGTTCAGCCAGCTGGCCACGCCGACCATGGTGACGAACATGGCGATGGAACCCACGAACGGCCACTTGGAGCTGTGCGGCACGAAGTAGATGTTGGCGTCTGGCGAATGGGTTTGTCCCATGGCGTGGCTTCCGGTTGCTGAGCGTGATCAGGGTGCCGCGAGCGGCGAGGGCGATGCATGGCCCTTGCCGATCTGCGCGGTCAGTGCATCGTTCTTGAAGAAGGTATACGACAGGGTGATCGTCTTCACCTCCGCCGGCAGGTCCGGATCCACGATGAAGCGGACCGGCATGTCGCGGCTTTCGCCGGGCTGCAGGGTCTGGGCGGTGAAGCAGAAGCACTCGGTCTTGGTGAAATAGCCCGACGCGCGCGCCGGCGCCACCGACGGCACCGCGCTGCCCACGATCGGGCGCTCGCTGTCGTTGCGGGCGAAATACTTGGCCTCGTACAGCTCGCCGGGCACCACCTGCATGGTGAGTTGCTCGGGATGGAAGGCCCAGGGCAGCTTGGAGTTCACGCCGCCGTCAAACTGCACGGTGACCGTGCGCCTGGCCTTGGCGGCCGCGACGGCGGCGGCCTGACCGGGACCCTGCTCCAGGCGGATGCCGAACACCTTCTCGCAGGCGATGCGGTACAGCGGCACCAGCGAGAACGTCAGCACGAACACGGCCACGGCCACGCCCACCAGCTTGAACAGCCCGGCCGAGTTGGACGGGGACGCGCTCATGCGCCCAGCACCGCGCGGCCGATGAAGGCCACGAAGATGGCGAAGGCGATGCCGCCGATCACCCACGCGGTCCGCAGCACCGCCTTGCGGCGGCGCGCGACTTCCTCGGGGGTCAGGACGGGGGCGTTCATGGCGCGAGGGTCGACCGTATCAGTGCGTCACGTCGCCGTGCGCCAGGTCGCCGTCCTTGATGACCGGCGGCGTGGTGAAGGTGTGGTGCGGCGCCGGCGACGGCACGGTCCACTCCAGGCCCTTGGCGTTTTCCCACGCGCGGGCGTCGGCCTTCTTGCCGCTGCGCAGCGAGGACCACAGGATCGCGGCCATCATGAACGGCGTGACGAACATGCCGAACGCGCCGATCGAGCTGATCAGGTTCCAGTCCGCGAACACCGGGTTGTAGTCCGGGATGCGGCGCGGCATGCCGGCCAGGCCCAGGAAGTGCTGCGGGAAGAACAGCAGGTTGACGAACACGATGGTCCACCAGAAATGGACCTTGCCCCAGAACTCGTTGTACATGCGGCCGGTCCACTTCGGCCACCAGTAGTAGGTGGCGGCGATGATGGAGAACAGCGCGCCGGTCACCAGCACGTAGTGGAAGTGCGCCACCACGAAGTAGGTGTCGTGGTACTGGAAGTCCGCCGGCACGATGGCCAGCATCAGGCCAGAGAAGCCGCCGATGGTGAACAGGATGACGAAGCCCACCGCCCACAGCATCGGGGTTTCGAAGCTCAGCGAGCCACGCCACATGGTGCTGACCCAGTTGAACACCTTCACGCCGGTCGGGATGGCGATCAGCATGGTGGCGAACATGAAGTAGATCTCGCCGCCCAGCGGCATGCCCACCGTGAACATGTGGTGCGCCCACACGATGAACGACAGGAAGGCGATCGAGGCGGTCGCGTACACCATGGCCTGGTAGCCGAACAGCGGCTTGCGGCTGAAGGTCGGGATGATTTCCGACACCACGCCGAACGCCGGCAGGATCATGATGTAGACCTCGGGGTGGCCGAAGAACCAGAAGATGTGCTGGTACATCACCGGGTCGCCGCCGCCGGCCGCGTTGAAGAAGCTGGTGCCGAAGAACTTGTCGGTCAGCAGCATGGTCACCGCGCCCGCCAGCACCGGCATCACCGCGATCAGCAGGAACGCGGTGATCAGCCAGGTCCAGCAGAAGATCGGCATCTTCAGCAGGTCGATGCCCGGCGCGCGCATGTTCAGCACCGTGGCGATGATGTTGATCGCGCCCATGATCGAGCTGATGCCCATCATGTGGATGGCGAAGATGGTGAAGGCCACGTTGTAGCCGCCCTGCAGCGACAGCGGCGGATACAGCGTCCAGCCGCCCGCGGGCGCGCCGCCCGGCAGGAACAGCGACATCAGCAGCAGGCTGAAGGCGAACGGCATGATCCAGAAGGACCAGTTGTTCATGCGCGGAAGCGCCATGTCCGGCGCGCCGACCTGCAGCGGGATCATCCAGTTGGCCAGGCCCACGAAGGCCGGCATCACGCCGCCGAAGATCATGACCAGCGCGTGCACGGTGGTCATCTGGTTGAAGAACTCGGGGGTGACCCATTGCAGCCCCGGCACCATCAGTTCGGCACGGATCACCACCGACATGCCGGCGCCGATGATGAACATGATGAAGCTGAAGATCAGGTAGAGGGTACCGATGTCCTTGTGGTTCGTGGAGAAGAACCACCGCTCGATGAAGCCCTGCTGGTGACCGTGGTGATCGTCGTGATGGTCGACGGCGGAGTTGGCCATGTGCTTGCTCTCTTGCAGCTGATGCGTGCGGTCGATCAGCCCTGCGCCGACGGCGCGGGGGTCTCGGCGATGGGGGCGGCGTCGGTGGCCGGCGCGTCGGTAGCCGGCGCGGCTTCCGGCGCGGCCGGTGCGGGTTCGGCGGCCGGGGCGGGCTTCTTGGAGGCCAGCCACTGCTCGAACTCGGCCTTCGGCACGGCCTTCACGACGATCGGCATGAACCCGTGGTCCTTGCCGCACAGCTCGGCGCACTGGCCACGGTAGATGCCCGGCTCCTTGATGTCGGTCCAGGCCTCGTTGACGATGCCGGGGATGGCGTCCTGCTTCCAGCCCAGCGCCGGCACCCACCATGCATGGATCACGTCATCGGCGGTGATGACGAAGCGGATCTTGGTGTTGGTGGGCAGCACCAGCGGATTGTCGACATCCAGCAGGTAGTGCGGGTTCTTGGCCAGGTCGGGCTGCTCGCCGCTCTGGCGGATGCGGTCGGATTCGCGGTCCAGGCGGCTGGTGAAGGACACGTCCTCACCCAGGTAGTCGTACTTCCACATCCACTGGTAGCCGGTGACCTTCACGGTCATCTCGGCGTCGCGGGTGTCGTACATGGCGATCAGCTTGGCGGTGGCCGGCCAGGCCATCACCACCAGGATCAGTACCGGGATGACGGTCCAGATGATCTCGGCGGTGGTGTTGTGGCTGAACTGCGCCGGGACCGCGCCCTTGGACTTGCGGAACTTGAACATCGCATAGCCCATCGCGCCGAACACGATCAGGCCGATCACGATGCAGACGATCAGCGCCACCATGTGCGCGTCGTAGGCGTGCTGGGACGAGGCGGTGACGCCCTTGCCCATGTTCAGCTGCCACGGCTTCGGGTCCGCCGACTGCGCCCACGCCAGCGCCGGCATCGCCAGCAGCATGCACGCCATCACCAACCGCTTCCACATCCCATTCACTTGCGTCATTGCCTAGACCCCAATGCGTCATCGGTTGCGGCCGCTCGCGGCCGCCAGTAGATCCTGCAGCGTGTCCGCCAACTCCCGGCGTTCGGCCGGACCCAGGAAACCGCCCACCTGGACCTGCCTGCCGCTGGAAGCCAGCGAAACCCGTTCGCCTCCCCGCTCGATGCACAGCCGCACCCAGTAGGGATGCGCCCGGAACACCGCCCCGGACCGGGAGGTGGTCACCTCCACCGCCTCGGGACCGATGCGGATCTCCTCGCCCCGTTCGCCGCCGCGCCACAGCGCGCGCAGCGCCAGGGCGAGGATGACCGAATGGAGCAATGCAAAAGCCGGCGCGAAGGCGTTGCCTCCCCACCAGCCCAGCATGGCGACGATCCACATCGCGCCCGACAGCACGGCGAACAACAGGATGAACTGGCGGCGCGAAAGCGCCCTCGGTGGCCGCAGCCTAAGCCGCGCACCGTGTCCGTCCCACGTTGACGGCACCACTTCGATCATGTCGTCCGCCACACGATCCGGGCTGCGGAAAACCGCCAAATGGTAGCCCCGGCCACACTTTGCGGCAAGTTGCATTGATCCTGGACAAGGCGCGCCGGACCGTCATGCCCGCGCCGGCGCGGCATTCCGGAGGCATTCCGCGACCGCCATCACCGCGCGGACAAGCGCGCCTGCGGCCCCCTGCAGAGGGCGGGCGACGGGCATATCCGGGCCGACCTTGCGGCCCTAAACTAATGGACTGCCTTTGGACTGCCTTGCCGTCATGTCGAGCCCCTCCCCCTTGCCGTCGTCCGCCGCCCCGCCCGCGGACGGCATCATCGCCCCCGAACTCCCCGCACCGCCGTCGCCGCTGCGCGCCGCCATCACGGCTGCCTGGCTGCGCGACGAGACCGAACACGTGCGCGAACTGCTGGAGCAGGCCCGCCTGCCCGCCAGCGAGCAGGCCCAGGCCCAGCGGCTGGCCGTGGACCTGGTGAAGCGGGTCCGCGCCCGCGCCCAGGACCAGGGCGCCATCGAGGCCTTCATGCGCCAGTACGACCTGGGCAGCGAGGAGGGCGTGCTGCTGATGTGCGTGGCCGAGGCCCTGCTGCGCATCCCCGACCAGGACACCGCCGACAAGCTGATCCGCGACAAGCTGGGCGATGCGGACTGGGAGAAGCACCTGGGCCAAAGCGACTCCGTGCTGGTCAACGCCTCCACCTGGGGCCTGATGCTGACCGGCAAGCTGGTCAACCTGAACGACCTGACCCGCGCCGACGTGCCCGGCGCGCTCAAGCGCCTGGTCGGCCGCGTGGGTGAACCGGTCATCCGGCTGGCCGTGCGCCAGGCCATGCGCATCATGGGGCACCAGTTCGTCATGGGCCGCACCATCGACGAAGCCCTGTCGCGCAGCCGCAAGGGCGACAACGCCGACTACCGTTACTCCTTCGACATGCTGGGCGAGGGCGCGCTGACCACGAAGGACGCCGCCCGCTACCTGGAGGCCTACCGCCAGGCGATCCATGCGATCGGCCGCACCGGTCCCTTCACCGACGTGTTCGCTGCGCCCAGCATCTCGATCAAGCTGTCCGCCCTGCATCCGCGCTACGAGCACGCCAAGCGCGCACGGGTGATGAAGGAACTGGCCCCCGCCATCCTGGAGCTGGCGCAGCTGGCCAAGTCGTACGGGATCGGTTTCACCATCGATGCCGAGGAAGCCGACCGGCTTGAGCTGTCGCTGGACCTGATCGAGGCCACCTTCTCCGACCCGTCGCTGGACGGTTGGGAGGGCTACGGCCTGGCCGTGCAGGCCTATCAGAAGCGCACGCCGTACGTGATCGACTTCCTGGCCGACCTGGCACGGCGCGTCGGCCGCCGCATGCCGGTACGCCTGGTGAAGGGCGCCTACTGGGACGCCGAGATCAAGCGCGCGCAGATCGACGGCCACCCGGGCTACCCGGTGTTCACCCGCAAGCCGAACACCGACGTGTCGTACCTGGCCAACGCGCGCCGCATGCTCGACCAGGGCGATGCGCTGTACCCGATGTTCGCCACCCACAATGCGCAGACGATCGCGGCAATCCGCTCCATCGCGCAGGGCCGGCCATACGAGCACCAGAAGCTGCACGGCATGGGCGACGACCTGTATGCCGAAGTGGTGCCGAAGCATCGACTGGACATCCCGTGCCGCGTCTATGCGCCGGTCGGTTCGCACGAGGACCTGCTGCCGTATCTGGTGCGCCGCCTGCTCGAGAACGGCGCCAACAGCAGCTTCGTCAACCGCATCACCGACGAGAACGTGGCCATCGAGGACCTGGTGCGCGATCCGGTACAGACGGTGTCGGAATTCGACGCCATTCCGCATCCGCGCATCCCGCTGCCGGTCGACCTTTTCCGGAGCCAGCCGGCTCCCATCCAGAATTCAGACAGGGACAATTCCATGGGCGCCAACCTCGCCAACGACAACGACCTGCGCGTGCTGGCCGAGCGCGTCAACGCCGCCGTCAAGCCGTGGCGCGCCGCGCCGCTGGTGCCGGGCGCCGTCGTGTCCAGCATGGCGCTGCCGGTGACCAATCCCGCCGACCGCCGCCAGACCGTCGGCGAGTGGCAGCCCGCCGACAGCGGCACCGTCGAGAAGGCGCTGGCGAACGCGGTGGCCGCGCAGCCGGCCTGGGACCGCACGCCGGCCGCCAGCCGCGCGGCGATCCTCGAACATGCCGCCCACCTGCTGGAACAGCGGATGGCCGACTACATCGCCCTGTGCGTGAAGGAGGCCGGCAAGACCATCCCCGACAGCGTGGCCGAAGTGCGCGAAGCGGTGGACTTCCTGCGCTATTACGCCGCCCAGGCGCGCGCGCAGTTCGGTGCGCCCGAACAGCTGCCCGGCCCCACCGGCGAGTCCAACCAGCTGCAGCTGCAGGGCCGCGGCGTGTTCGTCTGCATCAGCCCGTGGAACTTCCCGCTGGCGATCTTCCTGGGCCAGGTCAGCGCCGCGCTCGCCGCGGGCAACAGCGTGATCGCCAAGCCCGCCGAACAGACAAACCTGATCGGCCATGCCGCGGTGAAGCTGCTGCACGAGGCCGGCATTCCCGAGGCGGTGCTGCAGTTCCTGCCCGGCGACGGCGCCACGGTCGGCGCCGCGCTGACCCAGGACCCGCGCGTGGCGGGCGTCGCCTTCACCGGCTCCACCGAGACCGCGCGCGCGATCAACCGTGCGCTCGCTGGCCGTGAGAGCGGTCCGATCGCCACGCTGATCGCCGAAACCGGCGGCCAGAACGCCTTCATCGCCGACTCCTCCGCACTGCCGGAACAGCTGGTGAAGGACGCGATGGGCTCGGCCTTCACCTCCGCGGGCCAGCGCTGCTCGGCCGCGCGCGTGCTGTTCGTGCAGGACGACATCGCCGACAAGGTCATGACGATGCTGGCCGGCGCGATGGACGAGCTGAAGGTCGGCGACCCCGGCCTGCTGTCGACCGACGTCGGCCCGGTGATCGACGCCGATGCGCTGAAGATCCTCGAGGACCACGCCGCGCGCATGGCCAAGGAAGCGCGCCTGATCAAGCAGGCCAATGCCGGCGAGGACACCGCGCATGGGACGTTCTTCGCGCCGCGCGCATGGGAACTGACCTCGCTGGACCAGCTGCACAAGGAGATCTTCGGACCGGCCCTGCACGTGGTGCGCTGGAAGGCCGATCAGCTGGATGCGGTGATCGACCAGATCAACGCCACCGGCTACGGCCTGACCCTCGGCGTGCACTCGCGCATCGACGAAACCATCGACCGCATCGCGGCGCGGGTGAAGGTGGGCAACGTCTACGTCAACCGCAACCAGATCGGCGCCGTGGTCGGCGTGCAGCCGTTCGGCGGCCAGGGCCTGTCCGGCACCGGCCCCAAGGCCGGCGGCCCGCACTACCTGCCGCGCTTTGCCACCGAAAAGACCGTCACCGTCAACACCACGGCCGCCGGCGGCAATGCGTCGCTGCTGACGCTGGGCGACTGAGCCGTACGCGATACGCCCGTCGGCGATCTTCGAGCCCCGCTCCGGCGGGGCTTTTCTTTTGTGCCGTCCATGACCAACCGCACTGAATCCATCGGCGCGGAGAGGTGATGCTGCGCGTGCGCCTCGCCATCGCTGACCCTTCACGCCGCGCACCGCAGCATCCGCCGCGGCACGCTGCCGGATCACGGCACTTTCCGCGTTGGAGCGACCACAGGGAGATACACGGCCATCAAGGCCCCGGGCATGACCACCGATTTCTACAATCTGCTGCTGACCGACTGTGCGCTGGCGGCGGTGCTGCTGGCGTTGTTCCTGTATGTCGGCCGGGTGTCGCGCGGCGTACGCGGCATCGCCACGTGGGGCGCCGCGCACTTCCTCTATTCGCTGGGCGCGGCGATGCTGGACGGCACCGCGCAGGAACTGGCACGTGCGGGCGACGATGGCCTCGCGCACTGGACCGCGGGCCTGGGTGGACTGCTGGCCTGTGCGGGCCTGGTGGGACTGGCCTGGTCGATCATCCAGTTCGTGCAGCAGCGTGCGCTGTCGCGGTGGGAGCGCACGCTGCTGCCGGCGTGCATCGCGTTCTCGCTCGCCGGCTGGGTGCTGCGCGGCACGGTGGATGCGCAGGGCGCGGCGATGAGCGCCACCGAAGTCATCGTGCTGTTCGTGATGATCGGCCACCTGTTCGTGCTGCGGCGGGCACCGGACCATGTCCCGGCGCGCCTGATGATCGGCGGCTGCCTGGTGCTGTTGTGGCTGTACGGCAGCGACCTGCTCTCCGCCTTGACCGGCCGCTACGGTCCCAACCCGATGTGGGTGAACCTGGACCTGTCGATCTGGTACCTGCTCAACTTCTGCATGCTGATGCTGGCCAGCTTCCGCGCGGCCGAGCCGCTGCGCCGGAGCGCGCTCTTCGATCCGCTGACCGGCGCGCTGAACCGCCGCGGCCTGGACAACGAACTGCAGTCGCAAGGCGCGTGGCGCGCGGCCGAGCACGGGCTGGCGGTCATTGCGCTGGACCTGGACCACTTCAAGACAGTCAACGACGACCATGGGCACGAGGCCGGCGATCTGGTGCTGCAGCGGTTCTCGGACGTGGTGCGCGGGTGCATCCGCAGCGACGATCTATTCGCGCGGCTGGGCGGTGAGGAGTTCATGCTGGTGCTGCGCGACACCCAGGCCGATGCCGCGCAGGCACTGGCCGAGCGCATCCGCCAGCAGGTGATGGCGCTGGAATTCGCGCCGATCGGCACCGGTTTCCGCGTCACCGTGAGCCTGGGCATGTCGTTCACCGCCGACCGCCATGCGCCCTACGACACCCTGGTGCGGCTGGCCGACGAAGCCCTGTATGCCGCCAAGCACAAGGGCCGCAACCGGATCGAGGTACGCTGGCACCCCGCCTGACCCCGAGGACCGCCGTGCCGCGCACCCATCGCCTTGCCCTGGCCCTTTTGTTGTGGGGCATCGCCCCGCTCGCCCAGGCATCCGCCTACCGCTCGGTATGCCCCGCCGATCCGGGCCATGCGCCTTCGGGCGAGCTGACTGCGACACGCGTTTCCGCCGCGACCGTCGACGACGACCAGGACCGCCTCTATGAAGGTGCGGTGTGGAAGGACGGCGCGCTCTACCTGTCGGATTTCGTGCACAACGGACGCTTCCCTTCGCGCATCCGCCGATTCACCCCGCCCGACCGCTGGGAGACCGTGGTCGAGGACAGCGGCAGCAATGGTCTGGCGCTGGATACCGAGGGCCACCTCATCGCCGCCACCCACGACCGCAAGCAGGTGGCGCGCATCGCGCTGGACAACGGCACGCGGACGGCGCTCGTTTCCACGTTCGAGGGCGCGCCGTTCAATTCGCCGAACGACCTGGTGATGGCTGCAGACGGCACGCTGTTCTTCACCGATCCGGACTACCAGCGCAAGGCGGCGCCGGGCGGCCAGCCGCTGACGCGCGTGTACCGCCATCGCGACGGCGCGACCGCCGTGGTGGACGACACGCTGCGCAATCCCAATGGCATCGCGCTCTCGCCGGATGGCGGCACGCTCTACGTGGCCGCAGGCACGGCCGACGGCGACGTGCTGCGCGCTTATCCGGTGGTCGATGGCATCCCCGGGGCCGGCCACGACCTGGTCCGCATCTCGGGCGGCGACGGCCTGACGGTGGACTGCCTGGGCAACGTCTACGTGACCGAACACGGCGAACGGCGCGTACGCGTGTTCTCGCCGGCGGGCGAGGTGCTGGCCACCATCGGCGTGGATGCCAACATCACCAACGCGGCCTTCGGGGGTGCCGACCGCCGTACGCTATTCCTGACAGGCGCGGCGAGCCTGTGGTCGATCGAGCTGGACGTTGCCGGTCTGCCGTACTGACGCCATGAAAAGAAAAAACCCCGCCGAGGCGGGGTTTTTCGTCGGACTGATGCGCGCAGCGATCAGAACCGGTACTGCATCGACACGCCGTACAGATCGGCGCCGCCGTCGAACTCGCCGACCAGGCGCGCACGCGTGCTGGTGGTCAGGTCCACTTCCGGCGTATCGACGATGTCGATCTTCACGTAGCTGGCGTTGATCTCGAAGTTCTCCGACAGCGCCCAGGTCAGGCCCAGCGAGTACCACATGCGGTCCTGGTCGGGCAGGCGCGGCGTGCGGTACGGACGGCTCACCGGGGAGTCGTCGCGGGCCACGCCGGCGCGGAAGGTGAACGCGTCGCTGAACTTGTATTCGCCGCCGATCGAATAGAACCAGTTCTCGGCCCAGTTGTACTCCTCGGCCGAGTCCGGCTGGCCGGGGTTGTCGAACTCGATGCGGATTTCCTGCAGCGAGGTCCAGTCGGTGCGGCTGGCTTCGGCCATCACGCTGAAGCGGTCGGTGGCGTAGTACGTGGCGCTGAAGGTGTCCACGGCCGGCGTGGTCAGTTTGGCCAGCGCGCCGCCATCCAGGAACAGCGGACGGGTCAGCGGGTTGGCGTCGAACGCGGTGCGCACGGCCGGCGGTACCGTGAAGTCGCCGTCGCCTTCCAGCTCATGATCGATTTCGGAGCGGTGCGAGTAGCCCAGCGACCACTTCGCGCTCGGACGCCAGTTCACGCCAACGATCCAGCCCCAGCCGTTGTCGGTGCCGTTGACGTGCGCCAGGCCGTCGTTGCGCTGCGGGCCGTAGGGCGAGCCGGGCGTCAGGCAGGCGGCGGGATTCTGGCCGCAGATGATGGTGCCGAAGTCGACGGCGTTGGACAGGGTGACATCGGCGTGCTCGTAGATCAGGCCGGCACCGACCGAGAAGCTGTCGCTCAGTTCGAGCGACGCGGCCAGGGTCAGATCGATGATCTTCACATCCGATTCCAGCGCGTGGTAGCGGCCCTTCCAGCCGGCGTCGTATTCGGTCTTCAGGCCAAACGGCGCGCTGATCATGGCGCCCAGCGTCAGGTACTCGAAGTCGCCGCTCAGCGGCAGGACGAAGGACGCGGCCGGCACGGCGGCCACGTCACCGGCGTCGCCGCCGTTGCCGCCGGTCAGCGGTTGCTGGAACGGCGTGCCGGTGGCGGCGGTACCGTTGCCGGTGAACGTGTAGGACAGGTCGATCGCGGTGACGTCGGCCTGCAGCGTGCGCTCGGTGAAGGTCGACATGACGGCCGGGTTGTTGGCCACGACGGACGCATCGCCCTTGGCGGAGGCCGCACCGGCCATCGCGCGGCCCTGCGCCTTGACGCTGTTTTCCTTCAGCTGGAAGGCGGCCGCATGCACGTCGCCGTAGGCCAGCACGCCGGCAATGCCGAGGGCCAGCGCGGAAACGCGGGCCAGGTTCTTGGTGAATTCCATCAGTGATCTCTCCGGAGACGTGGGTAAAAAGTTCGTCTGCGTCGTTCACGGCCGCGGTGTGTAATCCACCTTTCCGGCCTGCCGGAAGCCCCTCCCGACATACGACGCCGTATGCAGTATACCCGCTAACCAAACACTAACAATCGGCTGTAAGTCATTGCCCCTATTCAGTTTCGTTGCGGCGCAACATGGGCAGTGCGGCGGCGACCCGGTACAGTGCGGCGCCATGTTCGTCTCGCTGCCTTCCCGCCGGAAACCCCCTGTCCGCTGGGCCACACCGGCGCTGCTGGTGCTGCTGTCGGCGACGTTCTGCTGGGCGTTGACCCTGGAAGAAGCGGCCAAGGCCCACCTGTTGACCCAATGGGGCGCGCTGACCGGCGGCATGGTGGCGCCCGAAGTCTGGCTGGCCTCGCTTCAGCGCGGCACGGTGCTGCGGCTGTTCACGGCGCTGTTCCTGCACGCGGACTGGGCCCACCTGCTGGGCAACCTGGTGTTCCTGCTGATCTTTGGCCTGCCCGCGGAGCGGGCCATGGGGCCGTGGCGGTTCCTGCTGCTGTTCCTGGTGGGCGGCGCCGTGGCCAATGTCGCGGCGGTGCTGAGCATCGGCACACCCGACCGCGTCATCATCGGCGCCAGCGGCGCCATTTCCGCCGTCATCGGCGCCTACCTGGCCCTGTTCCCGACCGCCAAGCTGGGCGTGGTGCTACCCCTGGGACTGTTCCTGGAGTTCGTGAAGGCTCCGGCTTCGTTGCTCATCGGCATCTGGGCGCTGCTGCAGGTGGTGTTCGCCTACACCGGCCCGGCCTTCGGCGCGGTGGCCTGGTGGGCGCACATCGCCGGTTTCCTGTTAGGCGTGGTGTTCGCGCTGTTCGTGCGTGCGGCGATTGCCCGGCGCATGCGCAAGCGGCAAGGCTATTGAAGCAGGAGTGAGGGGAGAGGAGTGAGGAGTGAGTAGAGCAGGACCGCTTTTACTCACTCCTCACTCCTCTCCACTCACTCCTATAATCGCCGCATGAAGAAGACGCTCTACAAGATCACCTTCCACAACCACACCAAGGTCTATGAGCTGTACGCGCACAAGGTGGCGGCCAGTGGACTGTGGGGGTTCACCGAGGTCGCCGAACTGGTGTTCGACGTGCACGAAGGGCTGGTGGTGGACCCCACCGAAGAACGCCTGCGCGACGAGTTCGGCAACACCAAGGTGCTGCACCTGCCGATGCAGAGCATCATCCGGGTAGAGGAAGTGGAACGGAAAGGCCAATCCGCGATCCGCGATGCCGCCACCGGCGAGAAAGTGGTCACGCCGTTCCCCATGCCGGCCAAGCCGCGCTGAGCGGGAAAGTAGACCATCCTGTGGGAGCGGCGTCAGTCGCGAATCACCGAAGCCGGCATCGCGACTGACTTTGTTCCCACGCCGCCCTGCTCAGCGCCGCTGCCGACCCGACGGCGCCCGCGCCGTCGCCACCACCTTCTTCAGCTCCGCCAGCGCGGCACTCACCGGCGCTTCGCCGTCCAGCACATCGCCGGGCGTGTAGCCCGCCACACCTTCTTCATCGCCGCGCAGATGACCGGGCAGAGTGGCCTCGGTGACATAGAGCCGGCCGTCCTGGCCGAGCACCGCATCCGGCGCTCCCTCGGGCTTGACCACCACGTCGGGGACGATCCCGCTGGCCTGGATCGACTTGCCGCTGGGCGTGTAGTAACGGGCAGTGGTGAGCTTGACCGAATCGCCGTTGTCCAGCGGCAGCACCGTCTGCACGGAGCCCTTGCCGAAGGTGCGGCTGCCGACCACGCGCGCCCGGCCGTTATCGCGCAGCGCGCCGGCCAGCACTTCCGAGGCGCTGGCCGAGCCGGCGTCGACCAGCACCACCACCGGCGCGCCGTTCAGACGGTCGCCCGGCGTGGCATCGAACTTGGAATCGCTGATCGGCAGGCGCCCCCGCGTGCTGACGATGGTGCCCTTGTCCAGCAGGTCGTCGGCCACCTGCACGGCCGCCAGCAGTAGCCCGCCGGGATTGCTGCGCAGGTCCAGCACCAGCCCGCGCAGGGCGCCGCCTTCCTGCAGGCGCTCGAGCTGCTTCTGGAAATCGGCGGCGGTGTCGGTCTGGAACGCACCGATGCGCACGTAGCCGTAGCCCGGCTCCAGCAGGCGGCCGCGCACGCTGGTCACGCGGATGGTGTCACGCACCAGGGTGACGTCGAACGGCTTGGGCGCGCCTTCGCGCACGATGGTCAGCACGATCTTGCTGCCGGGCGCGCCACGCAGCGGCTCCATGCCGTCTTCGGCACTGATGGGCTTGCCGTCGATGGCGGTGATGAGGTCGCCGGACCGGATGCCGGCGCGGGCGGCGGGCGTGTCGTCGATGGGCGCGACCACGCGCAGGCTGCGGTCCGGCTCCTGCTGCAGCTCCACGCCGATGCCTTCGTAGGCACCGTTGGCCTGCTCGTCGAACGCCTCCGAGTCCGCCTTGTCGAAGTAGGTGCTGTGCGGGTCCAGGTCCAGCAGCAGCCCACGGATCGCGGACTGCATCAACTGCTTGTCCTCCACCGGTTCCACGTACGCTTCCTTGACCGCATTGAACACGGCGACGTAGCGGCGGATCTCCTCCAGCGGCACCTTCGACGGCGCGTTCTCGGCGGCATCGGGGTCGTCGCTGGGCGCCACCACCGGCGGCGATTCCTGCGGCGCCGGCTGCTGCGCCCGCGCGGGCATGGCCGCGAGCAGCGCGACCGTCAGGAGGGCCAGGGGAAGACGCTGCAGCATGCGGAACTCCGGGTGGGGCCTGGATGGACTCCGCGCACGGTGCGGGAGTTCCCCCGGATTATGCGTGAACCCATGCGGCGCGGATGTTCAAGCCCGGTTATGCGCCGCGACGCCGTTCATCGCCGCTGCAGCCATGAGGACGGATCGACGGGTTGGCCATTGCGCCGCAGTTCGAAGTACAGCGCCGCCTGGCCCTGTCCGCCCGAGGTGCCGACGCGAGCCACCGCATCGCCACGCTTGACCCGGTCGCCGCTGTCCTTGAGCAGGCTGTCGTTGTGCGCGTACAGGCTCATGTAGCCGTTGCCGTGGTCGAGGATGAGGATCAGGCCGTAGCCGGTCATCCATTCGGAAAAGACGACGGTGCCGTCCGCCACCGCCGTCACCGGCGTGCCCGCCGCTGCGCCGATCAACACGCCGGTGCTGGTGCGGCCATCGGGCATGCGGCCGCCGTAGCGCGCCAGCAGGCTGCCCGAGACCGGCCAGCCCAGTCCGCCCACCTTCAGCGGTGGCGCCGATGCGACTACGGGTCGCGCAGGCGCGCTGTCGCGCGTGGACCGACCGGTGCCCGCGGCGTTCTCGCGCTTCTTCGCCGCGGCGGCTTCGGCCGCGGCGCGGCGCGCGGCGGCCCGGCGTTCGGCTTCGGCACGCGCAGCGGCGGCGCGCAGGTTGGCGAGCAGGCGTTCCAGCGAACGCGCATCCTGGCCCAGGGCCTTTTCCTTGGCCGCGCGGTCCTGGTAGCGCTCGTCCAGGTCGGCGACCAGGCTCGCGCGCGCCTTGCGGTCCTTTTCCAGCTGCAGGACCGCGGCGCGCTGCTGCGCGCGCGCGGCCTCCAGTTCGGCGCGGCGCGCGACGATCTCCTGTTCCACCTGCTCGAGCGCCGCCAGATCGGCGGACAGCGTGCCGATCCGGCGCGCCTGATCGCGTTGCACGTAGCGGTGGTAGGCCAACAGGCGGTTCGCGTCGGCCACGCGGTCCTGCGACAGCAGCACCTTCAATGGCGCATCCCCACCCTGCTGGTACGCCGCACGCACCAGGGCACCCAATTGTTCCCGCTGGCGCTGCCGCTGCGTCTGCAGCGTGTCGCGCCGCTGCTGCAGCTCGGCCAGTGCCGCGGCTTCGCGGCGCATGGCGGCTTCCGTCTCGGCGAGCGACCGCGACGTGCGGCCGACCTGCTCGTCGGCCTCGCGCAGCTGACGGGATGCCGCGCCGCGTTCGCCCTCCAGCTTGCGGCGTTCCTGGGCGATCGATTTCAGCTCGCTGCGCACGCGCTGCAGCTTCTGCTCGGCCTCGCGCGAGGTCTGCGCCGGCGCGGCCGCCACGAACGACACCCCGGCCAGCAGGACCGCGATGCAGGTGGCGCGCAGGCGATGCGGCATCAGGCGACGATCAGGCTGCGGCCGGTCATGTCGGCCGGTTGCGGCAGACCCAGCAGGTCCAACAGCGTCGGCGCGACATCGCGCAGCGCGCCGCCGCTGCGCAGCGTCGCTGCGCGCTCGCCGACGTAGACCAGCGGCACCGGACCCACGGTATGGGCCGTGTGCGGCTGTCCGGTCTCCGGGTCGCGCATCATTTCCAGGTTGCCGTGGTCGGCGGTGATGATCAGCGCGCCACCGACGGCGCGCACCGCGGCGTCGACTTCGCCGATCGCCTTGTCCACCGCCTGAGCGGCCAGGATCGCCGCCTGCAGGTCGCCGCTGTGGCCGACCATGTCGGGATTGGCGATGTTGCAGACGATCGCGTCGAAGCGGCCGGAACGGATGGCCGCCACCAGCTTCTCGGTCAGTTCGGGGCAGCTCATTTCCGGCTGCAGGTCGTAGGTGGCGACCTTCGGGCTGGGAATCAGGATGCGCTCCTCGCCGGCGAACACGTCTTCGCGCCCGCCACTGAAGAAGAACGTCACGTGCGCGTACTTCTCCGTCTCGGCGATGCGCAGCTGGGTCAGGCCGGCCTCGGCCAGCAATTCGCCGAAGGTATGCCGCAGGTCGTCGGGCGCGAACGCCACCGGCGCGGGCAGCTTGGCGTCGTACTCGGTCAGACAGACGAAGCGCGCCAGCGCCGGCACGCGCGCGTCGAATCCGTCGAACGTCGGCGACACGAACGCCGCGGTCAGCTGGCGCGCGCGGTCGGCGCGGAAGTTCATGAACACCACCGCATCGCCATCAGCCATGGGCTGCGCGCCGTCGATGACGGTCGGCAGCACGAATTCGTCGTTCTCGCCGCGCGCGTACGCCGCTTCCAGCGCGGCGACGCCGTTGGGCGCGTGGTGGTCGCTGCGGGCTTCGACCATCGCATCCCACGCCAGGCGCACGCGGTCCCAGCGCTTGTCGCGGTCCATCGCGTAGTAACGGCCACTGACCGAGGCGATGTGCGCGTTGCCCAGCGTCGCGCACAGGTCCTGCAGTGCACGCAGGCTGGGTTCGGCGGACTTCGGCGGCGTGTCGCGGCCATCGAGGAAGGCATGCACCGCCACCCGCGGCACGCCCTGGCGCCGGGCCAGGTCCAGCATCGCGAAGATGTGCTGCTCATGGCTGTGCACGCCGCCCGGCGACAGCAGGCCGAACACGTGCAGGGTCTTGCCGTCGGCCTTGGCGGCCTGGCATGCGGCCACCAGCTCGGTGTTGGTGTAGAAGCTGCCGTCCTCGATGGCGGCGTCGATGCGGGTCAGGTCCTGGTAGACGATGCGGCCGGCGCCCAGGTTCATGTGGCCCACTTCCGAATTGCCCATCTGTCCGTCCGGCAGGCCGACGTGGCGGCCCTCGGTGTGGATCAGCGTATGCGGCGCGGTGGCCAGCAGGCGCCGCCAGTTCGGCAGCTCGGCCTGCGCGAGCGCGTTGTCGGCGGGGTCCTCGCGGTGGCCCCAGCCATCCAGGATCAGCAGCACGACGGGCTTGGGACGGTTCACGGACGCGGAGGATGCGGACACGGCGGATTCCGGTGACTTCAGGCAGGTGCCGATTGTAGCGAAGCATGCTCCCATGCATCCCGATGCGACGCGCTTAAACCCTCGGGCACGCCGCCGCATCAGACCGATACGAGACCACCCGAGAGGCAACCCCATGACCCGTACCCATACCGCACTGCTGCTGACCCTGGCCCTGGCCACCACGCCCGCCCTGGCCCAGCAGGACGTTTCCAAGGTGAACGGCAGCGTCTCCGCCGACGCCGGCCAGGCCTATGGCGACCTGGAAACCGTCAACGGCAGCGTCAGTATCGCCGCCGGCGCCACGGTGGAGGACGCCAGCACCGTCAACGGCAGCATCACCGTGGGCGACAAGGCCCAGGCGGCCTCGCTGGAAACCGTCAACGGCGCGATCCGCGTCGGCAAGGACGTGCAGGTGCGCAAGGACGTGGAAACCGTCAACGGCAGCATCTTCATCGATCGCGGCACCACCATCGGCGGCAATGTCGATACCGTCAACGGCGCCATCGGCCTGGTCGGCACCCGGCTGGCCGGCGGCATCGAAACGGTCAACGGCGACATCACCGTAGGCATCGGCTCGCACGTGAAGGGCGGCATCAAGGTGGAGAAGCCGCGCGGCTGGAGCATCAAGCCGCGGCGCGACCCGCGCATCATCATCGGACCCAACGCCGTCGTCGAAGGTCCGCTGGTATTCGAGCGCCCCGTCACCCTGTACGTGCACACCAGCGCCAGGATCGGCGCGGTAACCGGCGCCACCGCCAAGCCGTTCAGCACCGACACTGCACCGACCGAGTAAGTCCGCGCACCGGTGGCGGCGGCACAGGTCCGGGCCGCCGGTTATGGCTAGAATCGGGATTCCTTTCGTTGAGGAATCCCGATGTCCCGCAAGTTGATGCTGGTGCTTGCCGCCACGGCCGCATTGGCCGCGTGCAAGCGCGAACCCGAGGCGCCCGTCGCCACGCCCGAAGCCGCCACGCCGCCCGTCGCGGCGCATACCTTCACCGCCGACATCACCGAGGCCGACTTCGCCGACATGGTGAAGGCGCTGTCGTCCGATGAGTTCGAAGGTCGCGCGCCCGGTTCGGTCGGCGAAGAAAAGACCGCCGCCTACCTCGAAGCGCAGATGAAGCGCATCGGCCTGGAGCCGGGCAACAACGGCAGCTATTTCCAGGACGTGCCGATGGTGGAAACCACCGCCGACGAGGCCGCGACTTCGCTGTCGCTGACGACGTCCTCCGGCAAGCGCGACCTGAAGTTCGGCACCGACTACGTCATCGGTACCCGCACCGGGCAGACCGAGGTCAAGCTGGACGCAAGCGACATGGTGTTCGTCGGCTACGGCGTGGATGCGCCGGAGCAGCAGTGGAACGACTACGCCGGCCAGGACTGGACCGGCAAGACGGTGGTGATGTTCGTCAACGACCCCGGTTTCCACGCCAAGGACGAAGCACTGTTCGGCGGCAACCGCATGACCTACTACGGCCGCTGGACGTACAAGTTCGAAGAAGCGGCGCGCAAGGGCGCTGCGGCGGCGCTGATCGTGCACGACACCGCCGGCGCCAGCTATGGCTGGGACGTGGTGAAGAACTCCTGGGCCGGCCCACAGTACGACCTGCCCGCGAAGGACGATCCGGAAAAGCGCATCCCGCTGCAGGGCTGGCTGAGCGCGGACGCAGCCCGGCAGCTGTTCGCCGACGCCGGGCTCGACCTGGACGCCGCCTACGCCAGTGCCGGCAAGCGCGGCTTCAAGCCGGTGCCGCTGAAGGCCAAGGCCACCGTTTCGCTGAAGAGCAGCATCACCGAGAAGACCTCGCGCAACGTGATCGGCGTGCTGCCGGGCGCCACCAAACCCGACGAAGCCGTGCTTTACATGGCGCACTGGGACCACCTGGGCAAGCATGAGGGCGAGGAAGGCGACAACATCTACAACGGTGCCGTCGACAACGCGACCGGCGTGGCCGGCATCCTGGAGATCGCCGAGGCGTTCGCCCACCAGGATCCCAAGCCGGCACGCTCGGTGGTGTTCGTGGCGGTGACGCTGGAAGAGTCCGGCCTGCTGGGCTCCAAGTATTACGTCGCCCACCCGACCTTCCCGATGGACAAGATCGCCGGCGTGATCAACCTGGACGCGATGAGCGTGGGTGGCAAGTCGCGCGACTTCGTCGTCACCGGCAAGGGCAATTCGGAGCTGGAGGACATGCTGAAGGTTTACGCGGACCAGCAGGGCCGCGTACTCACCGAGGAAGGCAACCCGGCTGGCGGCTACTACTTCCGCAGCGACCACTTCAACTTCGCCAAGGCCGGCGTGCCGGCGCTGTACGCCAAGGGCGGCAACGATCTGCTGGAAGGCGGCGTGGAGGCCGGCAAGGCGGCGAGCGAGGAGTACGCCAAGCGCTACCACCAGGCCAGCGACGAGATGCACGAAGGCTGGAAGCTGGACGGCGTGGTGCAGGACCTGCAGGCGCTGTACGGCGTGGGCAAGGACCTGGCCGTCGAGGACAAGTGGCCGAACTGGTACGAAGGCAACCCCTTCAAGGCCGCGCGCGACGCGATGATGAAGGCGGAGCCGGCGAAGCAGTAAGCCGCGTTCAGATGAGATATGAAAACGGCGCCGGAAGGCGCCGTTTTTCTGTTTCTTCTCCCCGCCTGCGGGGAGAGGGCAACCGCCCATGGACGCCTTGCCGCCGTACCCACTACCCTGCGTCATCCTCGGAGGGAAACGTCATGTCCATCGCCTATTGGTGCATCCTGGTCACCGCCCTGCTGCCGTACCTGTGGGTCTTCATCGCCAAGCGCTCGGGCGAGCGCTACAACAACCGCAATCCGCGCGCCTGGATGGCCAAGCAGGAAGGCAACTACAAGGTGCAGCGCGCCAATGCGGCGCACCTCAACGGTTTCGAGGCGTTCCCGGCGTTCGTGGCCGGCGTGCTGATGGCGCAGTTGGCCGGCGTGCCGGCGGACACCATCACGCCGCTGGCCATCGGTTTCGTCGTCGCGCGCGTGCTGCATGGCGTGTTCTACCTCACCGACAAGCACACCCTGCGGAGCCTGTCGTGGCTGGTAGGCATGCTGTGCGCCGTGGGACTCATGGTGCTGGCGGCGCTGCGGGTCGGGTGACCTCTGGATCCAGGCCGGTGCGCGGCACCAACAGGTCTTCCAGGAAGAAAGCGGCCAGTTCGGACCGCCCGGCCAGCCCGGCTTTGGCATAGATCGACGCGGACTGCGTGCGCACCGTCTTCTCATGCGTGCCGCGCAGTTCCGCGATCTCCCGCAACCCCAGGCCCTTCAGCAGCAGGAAGGCGACCTCCTTCTCGGCGGGCGACAGGCGCCATCCCTCCAGCTGCGCGTCGATCGAGCGAGAGAGACCTTCCACGTGGCGGCGCGCCTGTTGCCGCCAGGCCTCGGCCTGCGCGCGCACCTGGCTGAGGTCTTCCGCCTGCCGGACCAGACGGCGGCGCAGGCGCAGCGTGCTGCGCAGCAGGTGCACGGCGCCCAGCAGGGCCAACCCGGCCGCCAGGATCTCCAGCGCCACGTGCCAGGCGGAAGCGCCCTGGCGCAGGTCGCCCACGACATCCGCGACCACCAACAACGCGATCAGCAGCAGGACGCCCGCGATGACGCCGCGTTCGCTGCCCTGCAGGGGACGACGCTCAACCGTGGGGGACATCCTCGGCCCGCTCCTCGCGCGCATGCGCTTCATGTTCGGCCTGCTCGCCGTCGGCCCCACTCCGTTCCCCGGACCCCTCGTCCGCTTCACGAAGCATCAGCGTCTGACCAAAGAGCGTGACCTGGCCACGGCTCGCATCGTAGCGGCTCGCTACGCCTGCGCCCACCGCCACCAGCACCGCGACGAAGGCCATCGCCACCCCCGCGTGCGGACGCACATCGGTCTCTCCGGCGGGAATGCCGCGCTTGCGCCCGGTCACCATGCTCAACGGCAGGGCGTCGCGGTGTCGCAGTACGTGCACCAGCACGCCGGCCACGTGCAGCAGCGCCACGGCCAGGAAGGCGTTGGCGAGCACCTCGTGCACCTCCTCGACCGCGTGCGGTGCCACGCCCGCGACCATCGCCAGTCCGGTGGCCGCCATGCCCAGGCCCAGGCCCATCATCACCAGCGCCGCCCAGCTGGAGGCGGGGTTGTGTCCCGCCCACGTCCGCGCCTGGCCGGACAGCACGCCACGCAGGTAGCCCACCAGCGCGGCAGGGCTCAGGCTGAAATCCGACAGCCGGGCGTGCCGCGTTCCCGCCACCCCCCACACCAGGCGCAGCAGCACCGCCGTCGCCAGCAGGCCACCGGCCAGCATGTGCAGCACGAACCGCGGCGATTCGTCATCGACCGTACTGCCGATGGCGTACGCGGCAACGAACAGGCCGGCGAAGGTCCAGTGGAAGGCCCGCGTGGGCAGGTCGTAGATGCGGGGAGAGGACATGACGGCGCGCTCCGGAGGAAGGGAGCCCCACCTTCGCGCCGGCGTGCTGCGGCGTCATCGGACAAATGCCGCATCCCTTCCGCATCAAGGCGTTACGGGATCAGCGCAGATCCTCTTCCCAGCCGAACAGGGCGAAGGCCTTGCGGAATTCCGCATCCAGCGGCGCCACCGCCTCGATGCGCTCGCCCGTGGCCGGGTGCGGAAACGACAGCCGCACCGCGTGCAGCAGCATGCGGTGCACGCCCTGCATGCGGAAGTGGCGGTTGTGCCGTCCATCGCCGTGGCTGGTGTCGCCGATCAGGTGATGGAAGGCGTGCTTCAGGTGCCGACGGATCTGGCGGAAGCGTCCGGTCTCCGGCTGGCAGCGCAGCAGCGCATAGCGCGAAGTCTCGAAGCCCCCCGACGGCAGCGGCAGCGCGCCGGTGGCCAGGCGCACGAATCGCGTCAAGGACGGCTTCTTCTCCGGCTTGCCCGGGCCGCCATCCAGCGGATGGTCGACGATGAAATCCGGCTCCGGCCAGCCGCGGCAGACGGCCAGATAGTCCTTCTCCACGGCGCGCGACATGAACACCTTGCCCAGCGCCGACGCGCTCTCGCGGTCGAACGCCACCAGCAGGCAGCCGCCGGTGGCGCGGTCCAGCCGATGGATCAGGAAAACGGGCTTGCCGAACTGCACGCGCAGGCGGTCGGCGACGAAGTCGGTCTCCCCGCCCGCCAGCCTGCTGTCGTGCGCCATCACGCCCGCGGGCTTGTCGACCACCGCGATCTGCGTATCCGCATACAGCACCGGCAATGCGCCGTCGTCCGTCTTCGTCTCACGGTAATCCATGAATCTGCGCGCCTTCCGAATCTGCGAAACTCGGGGTTCGCCGCACGCGATGGACGCACGCGGCCCCGATGGAGAATT
The DNA here is from genome assembly GCF_037046485.1 of Pseudoxanthomonas sp. F11. Classification (NCBI taxonomy): domain Bacteria; kingdom Pseudomonadati; phylum Pseudomonadota; class Gammaproteobacteria; order Lysobacterales; family Lysobacteraceae; genus Pseudoxanthomonas; species Pseudoxanthomonas sp. F11. The sequence goes on from NZ_JBANLZ010000003.1 coordinate 233,599, forward strand.
GAGGATGAAGTCACCCCGTTTCATTGTCGCACTCGGCCTGGCCGTGACGCTCGCCCTGGGCCAGCCGGCCTGGGCCGATGCCCCCGTCACGCTGCCCAGGGGCGTCGCCGCCGGCCCCAGCATCGAAGGCATCAGCGAGTACACGCTGTCCAACGGCCTGCGCGTGCTGCTGTTTCCGGACGCCACCAAGCCCACCGTGACCGTCAACCTGGTCTATGGCGTCGGCTCGGTGCACGAGAACTACGGCGAGACCGGCATGGCCCACCTGCTGGAGCACCTGCTGTTCAAGGGCACGCCCACGCAGTCGGACATCAGCGGCGAAATGAAGAAGCGCGGCATCGACTTCAACGCCACCACCAGCCTGGACCGCACCAACTACTTCGCCTCCTTCCCGGCCAACGCCGACACCCTGGAGTGGGTGCTGAAGATGGAAGCCGACCGCATGGTCAACTCGAATGTCGCGAAGAAGGACCTGGACAGCGAGATGACCGTGGTGCGCAACGAACTGGAAGCCGGCGAGAACAATCCCGCCAGCGTGCTGTTCCAGCGCATCCGTTCCACTGCCTTCCTGTGGCACAACTACGGCAACACCACCATCGGCGCGCGCAGCGACGTGGAGGGCGTGCCGATCGACAGGCTGCAGGCGTTCTACCGCCAGTGGTACCAGCCGGACAACGCGACGCTGGTGGTCGCCGGCCGCATCGACAGCGCCGACGTGCTGGCGCGCGTGGCGCGCCACTTCGGCCCGCTGAAGAAGCCCGCACGCGTACTGCCGCGGTTCTACACCACCGAGCCCGCCCAGGACGGCGAGCGCGACGTCACCGTGCGCCGCGTCGGCAACCTGCGCCTGGTCGCGGCCGCCTACCACATGCCTGCGCTGGCGCATCCGGACAACGCGCCGCTCAGCGTACTGGCCAACGTGCTGGGCCATACACCCGGCGGCCGCCTGCACAAAGCGCTGGTGGAAGCCAAACTGGCCGCGGCGGCCGGTGCCAACGGCGAGTCCATGCGCGACCCTGGCCTGCTGACCGCCATCGCGGTGGTGCCCAACGACGGCGATGCCGCCAAAGCCGAAGCCGAACTGCTGAAGCAGGTCGAACAACTCGCTGCGCGCCCGATCACCCAGCAGGAAGTGGACGAAGCCAAGCAGCGCATCGCCAACGCGTACGAGCTGTACCTCACCGACGTCAACGCGGTGGGCATGGGCCTGGCGGAATTCCAGTCCGCCGGCGACTGGCGCCTGCTGTTCACCAGCCGCGATGCGGTGGAGAAGGTCACCGTCGCCGACGTCAACCGCGTCGCCGCGGCGTACCTGAAGTCCAGCAACCGCACGCTGGGCCGCTTCGTGCCCACGCCCGCACCGGACCGCGTGGAGATCCCCGCCGCGCCGGCGGTGGCCACGCTGGTGGATGGCTACACCGGGCGCGCGGCGGTCAGCGCGGGCGAAGTGTTCGACCCCTCGCCGGCGAACATCGATGCGCGTACCCAGACCTTCACCCTTGGCGACGGCCTGAAAGTCTCGCTGCTGCCGAAGAAGACCCGCGGCGGCACCGTCATCGTCGATGCGAACTTCCGCTTCGCCGACGAAACCGCGCTGAAGGGCCGCGAAGGCGCCGCCGGCATCGCCGGCGCCATGCTGATGCGCGGCAGCAAGACGATGACGCGCGAGCAGATCGACCAGCGCCTGGAGCAGCTGAAGACCCAGGGCAACGTGGGTGGCGGCCTGCAGGGCGCCACCATCGGCCTGCAGACGCGGCGCGAGCACCTGGCCGACGCGCTGGCGCTGGCGGCCGACGTGCTCCGCAACCCGGCGTTCCCGGAGAGCGAATTCGAGCAGCTGCGCACGCAGGCCATCACCGGCATGGAGGCCTCGCGCTTCGAGCCCGGCGCCATCGCCGGCCGCGCCCTGGCGCAGTACTTCGATCCGTGGCCGGCCGGCCATCCGCTGCGCAACCGCACGCTGGATGAATCGCTGGCTGAACTGAAGGCGCTGGAACTGGAGGACGTGCGCGCGTTCCATCGCGACTTCTACGGCACCGCCCAGGGCGAGATCGCCATCGTCGGCGACTTCGACGCCGCCGCCGTGCGCGCGCAGCTGGAACAGCTGTTCGCCGGCTGGAAGAGCGGCAAGCCGTTCGCCTCCATTCCTACGCAGTACACCGAGGTCGCGACGAAGCAGGCACGCTTCGAAACCCCGGACAAGCCCAATGCCGTCCTGCTGGCCCGCCACAACCTGCCGCTGAAGGTCACCGACGCCGACTACCCGGCGCTGGTGGTGGCCAATCGGATCTTCGGTGGCGGCGCGCTGAAGTCGCGCCTGGGCGATCGCATCCGTCAGCAGGAAGGCCTCAGCTATGGCGTCTCCAGCGGCGTGCGCGCCGACGACAGCCTGACCGGCAAGGACGATGCCGGCAGCTTCAGCATCCAGGCTATCGCCGCCCCGGAGAACATGGCGAAGGTCGAGGCGCTGGTGCGCGAGGAGCTGGCCAGGCTGGTCAAGGACGGCATCACCGCGGAGGAGCTGAAGGACGCCGTGGCCGGCACGCTGACCGAGCGCCAGCAGGCGCGCGCCGAGGACGGCACCGTCGCAGGGATGCTGGCCGACCAGCTGTTCTACGGTCGCACCATGCAGTTCACCGCCGACCTGGATGCGAAGTACGCGGCACTCACGCTCGACCAGGTGAACGCTGCGATCCGCAAGCACTTCAAGCCGGACGCGCTGAGCGTGTTCCTGGCGGGCGACTTCGCAGGGAAGGCCGGAGCAGCGGCTGGCGCGGCGCCGACGAAGTAGACCGCACGACGTGACACCGAACGGCCCCGCAAGGGGCCGTTTTCGTTCTCGCGCCCGCAGAAGATCCTGTCCCGCGCAGATGTTCCCCTCTCCCCCGCAGATGTTCCCTTCTCCCCGCAAGCGGGGCGAAGGGAAAGCCGTCATCGCGTGCCAGAACGTCGCGAAGGCCTGGCGAGCCCCCTCCGGCCCCACATGAAGCCTTGCACACCGGCCTCGGAACCCGGCGATGGAGCCCCGGGCTCCGTCGATGGCGCTCGGAGCGCCATCTCTCTCACATTGAGCTCCATGCGCGAGGCGCGGAAAGCCATCGATGGAGCACGGAGCCCCATCTTTCTCACATTGAGCTCCACCCGCGAGGCGCGGAAAGCCATCGATGGAGCTCTGAGCCCCATATTTCTCACATTGAGCTTCGCTCGCGAGGCTTACGGCAACCGTAGCGTCACCACCAGCGGGAAGTGGTCGGACGGGTACCGATGGTTCCAGCGCGTGGTCACCGAGGTGATCGACTCCAGCTGGGCGCCGCGGACGAAGATCCAGTCGATGCGCCGGTCGGCCTTGCCGGTAAATCCATGAAAGGTGGCGTCGATGCCTTCCACCCGCGGCGCGGTCATCCATGCGTCCTGCAGCGTCTGAGCCAGCACGGCATGCACGTCCGAATCGGGCGCGGTGTTGAAATCGCCGGTCAGCACCACCGGCACATCGTCCGGCAGCGTCGCCAGGTGGCGCGCGATGGCCTGCGCGCCTTTCAGGCGCGCGGCTTCATCCTCGTCTCGGTACGGCAGGTGGGTGTTGAACAGGTAGAAGCGCTTGCCATCGCTGTGCTGTTCGAACAGTGCCCACGTCACCATGCGGGGATGGGGGTGGCCCCAGGTGATGCTGCCCGGCACCTCGGGTGTGTCGGACAACCAGAAGTCGCCGGACTCGATGACCTTCAGCCGATCCTTCCGGTAGAACACGCCCATGTGTTCGCCGCCGCCATCGGCCTCGCGCCCGCGACCGAACCAGGCGTACTGCGGCAGTTCGCGTGCGAGGTAGTCGGCCTGCGCCTTCACCAGCTCCTGCAGGCCGATCACGTCGGGCTGCTGCTCGCGCAGCATGCGCACCGCAAGCGGTTTGCGCGTCTCCCAATAATCCACACCGTCGCTCTCCGCCGGCAGGCGGATGTTGAAGCTCATGACGGAAAGCGGATCGGTGGCACGTGCCTGCATCGACGCAAGGCCCAGCAGGCCTGCCAGCACCAGACTCCAACGGCTCATGAGCGATTCCACGATGGCGGGCCGCCATTGTCTCGCAGGCCGCGGTTGAACCGCGAGCGAACGCGGGGCCGGCCTGCGTCCATCGCAGGCGTTCGCATCGTGCAAGATGCGTACGTAGGAAAGGAGACTCCATGCTTGCGCACGCCTTGATCGTCGTACTGGCCACCGCCGCGTCCGGGCAGCCTCCGCCGCCCGTGACCCTCACCCTCGACACGGGCACGCAGGCACCCGCAGATCCGGTAACCGCCTGTGCGGCGCGGCGCCTGAAACCCTTCGTCGGCCCATACGGCGTACAGCAAGCATGGCCGGTGATGGCATCGCCGCCCGCGGGGCTGCATCACACGATGGGAACCCCGCTGTCCGACGCCGGCATGATCGCCGACGGCTACCAGCAGTTCCTGCACGTCGACACCGCTGCACGCACGGTCTACGTGGTCGAGCAGGGCGGCTTCGCCGGTACGTTCAAGGTGTATGGTCCGTTGCCGCTGCCGCAGTGCCCGTCTGGCGTCGATACCTTAGAACAGCCGAGGTCGCCGCGCTGAGCGGCGGCGGGAGCCCGGCCTGGGAGCTCGGGTTTACGCCGAACGCCGCTGGCCGCCGTGCGCGCCTTCGGCGATTTCCTCCACCAGTTTGGCGCAGAAGGCGGGCAGGTCCTTCGGCGTGCGGCTGGTCACCAGGCCCTTGTCGACGATCACCTCGTCGTCTTTCCAGTTCGCACCCGCGTTCTCCAGGTCCTTGCGGATGTTGGGTACCGAGGTGACGGTGCGGCCACGCAGCACGTCGGCATTGGCCAGCACCCAGGGGCCGTGGCAGATCGCACCGACCGGCTTACCGGCCTCGAAGAACCCGCGGGTGAAGGCCAGCGCCTGATCGTCCACGCGCAGCGCATCGGGATTGAACAGGCCCCCGGGAATGACCAGCGCGTCGTAGTCCTTGGCCGACACCTCGGACAGCACATGATCCACTTCGACCTGATCACCCTTGTCGAAGTGCTTGAAACCCTGGATGCGGCCGCCGTCCGGCGAGACGATGTCCACGTCGGCCTTGTGCTCGCGCAGCGCGCGCAGCGGCTCGGTGAGTTCGGACTGCTCGAATCCATCGGTAGCGAGGATGGCGACGCGCTTTCCGGTGAGATGGCTCATGGCGTGTGCTCCTTCAGTGGGGAAGAGCGACTACCGTAGTCCCCGCGATGCGCACGAGGCGCGAAGGAATCGTTGCGAGCGCGTCAACGCACATACGCCATGCTTCAATGGCGCCTCCGTTCATGATCGAGGGCCTGCGTGTGGGACGTCGTCGCTTCAGTGTGGTGCTGCGGAGCGTGCTGGCGCTCGCGCTTGCCGTGGTCGCGGTGCCGCTGGTGAACCTGGCCGGTGGCGAGCTGGCGTCGCGGTTGGGCCTGCCGCGCGGGGGCGATGCCCGACTGGCCTACGACCTGGTGTGGGTGTTCCTGGCCGGGCTCGTGGGCAGCGTGCTGATGGTCGGCGTCGCAGCGGTGGCGAAGACCGCGCATGCCTGGGCACTGTTCGCGCTCTACCTGGCGCTGGACCTGTACGTCACGGTGATGGCGTGGGACGACTTCCCGCGCTGGTTCACGCTGGCCTGCCTGCTGACACTGCCCGCACAGGTGTGGCTGGGCTGGTGGCTGGCGGTCAAGCGAGGAACGAGTGGGGAGAAGTGAGGAGTGAGCGAAAGCCCAGACGCCTCTGCTCACTCCTCACTTCTCTGCACTCACTTCTCGCTTCACCGCCTGGGCCATGCCGCCAGCAGCGCCCACAGGCCACCGATGCCCGCGATCCAGGCCGAGGCCGGGATGTCGAGCAGGCGCGGACCGCCGGCTTCCAGCGCATACAGCACCGCCGCGACGATCAGCAGGCCCACACCGAGGATGGCGGCCACCACGCGGCGCTGCAGTCCCTTCACGGTCTGCGTCAGTTCGGTGAGGTCGCGGGACCGCATCGACAGTTCGTGGCGGCCCTCCACCTGCTGGCTCAGCCACGCATGCACCAGGCGCGGCATGTCCGGCGCGTGGGTCATGATCTCGGGCAGGCGCTTGCGGAATTCCTGCGCGGCGCGCTGCGGGCTGTAGCGCTCCACCAGGATGCGTTCCAGTACCGGCTTGGCCACGGCCCAGATGTCGATCTGCGGGTCCAGCTGGCGGCCCACGCCTTCGATGTTGAGCAGGGTCTTCTGCAGCAGGATCAGCTGCGGCTGCAAGGTCAGTTCGTAGCGCTGCGCGGTGCGGAACAGCTTGGCCAGCACTTCGGCCAGCGAGATCTCGCTGAGCGGGCGGGTGAAGTACGGCTCGCACACCGCGCGCGCGGCGGCTTCCAGTTCGTCGATGCGGATGTGCGCGGGCATCCAGCCGGCCTGCACGTGCAGCTCGGCGATGCGGCGGTAGTCGCGGTTGAAGATCGCCATGAAGTTCTCGGCGAGCCAGTACTGGTCGTCGCGCGAGAGCTGGCCCATGATGCCGAAATCCAGCGCGATGAAGCGCGGATCGGTCTTGCGTTCCGGATCCACCCAGATGTTGCCGGCGTGCGCATCGGCGTGGAAGAAGTTGTCGCGGAACACCTGCTGGTAGAACACGCGCACGCCCTTGGCGGCGAGCGCCTTGCGGTCGATGCCGGCCGCGTCCAGCGCGGCGATGTCGTCCGACGGGATGCCGCGCACGCGCTCCATCGTCATCGCACCCTGCGCCGTGTGCGACCAGATCACTTCCGGTACGTACAGGTCGGGCGACCCGGCCCAGTTGCGGCGCAGCAGACTGGCATTGCCGGCCTCGCGCTGCAGGTCGAGTTCGGCGGCCAGCGTGTTCTCGATCTCGGCGACGATCTCGCGCGGGCGGATCTTGTCCGCGTTGGGATGCGCGCGTTCGACGATGGCGGCGATGCTCTCCAGCAGCGCGATGTCGCCCGCGATCTGGCGGCCGATGTCCGGGCGCAACACCTTCACCACCACCTCGCGCCCGCCCGGCAGCGTGGCCGCATGCACCTGCGCGATGCTGGCCGACGCCAGCGGCGTGGTGTCGAAGGTCTCGAAGGCGTCGCGGATGTCGCGCGCGAGTTCCTGCTCGACCCGCGCACGCGCGCGTTCGCCGTCGAACGGCGCCACGCGGTCCTGCAGCAGGGTCAGCTCTTCGGCGATGTCGGGCGGAATCAGGTCGCGCCGCGTGGACAGGATCTGGCCGAACTTGACGAAGATCGGGCCCAGCTCCTGCAGCGCCAGCCGCAGGCGCGCGCCACGCGGCTGCGCGGCGATCTCGGCCGACGCGCGCGGCACAAAGGGGCGGGCCAGCCTCAGCCAGCGCTCGACCGGGGTGCCTTCCAGCAGGTCGTCGAGCCGATACCGCAACAACACGCGACCGATGCGGCTGGCCCGCAGCACCGACTTCATGCGCGGTGCTCCACGCGGGCGGCGAGGCGACCGATGCGCACGGCGAGGCGCTCGACGTCGTCGCGGACGGCGTCGACATCGTCATGGAAGGCGTTGAGTTCTTCGCGGCCGACCACGTCGCGCGATTCCTCGGTGACGTACTCGGCGGCGCTTCCTGCCAGGCTGCCTGCGGCGACACGCGCCTGCTGCAGGCCTGCGCGCAAGGCATTGGCGACCTGCACGCCGACGATGTCGCCGAACACGCGGGTGAAGGGCAGCGACCAGTCGGGATCGAAACGGGCGGCCAGGGTCTGCAGGCGGCGTGCCAGTTCGGCATCGCCGGACACCTTCACCTTGCCGACCGGCGTGGCGTGGTCGCGACGGAAGAACGGCAGTTGGCCCAGCAGGCCGCCCAGTGTGCCGCGCACGGCCAGATCGGCTTCCCGCACTTCGCTGGCGGGGCCGACCTGCAGTCGGCCGCCCCCGACCATGATGTCCATCGCCAGGGATGGCGCGTCCACGGCTACCTGGATGCGGCGTCCTTCCAGCGGACGCAGCGCGGCTTCGGTATCGGGATCCAGGGCGAGGGCGTGGTTGAGCGCGGTTTCCAGCGCACGGCCGGCGAGCGGCTTGAGGGCATCGAACGGAGACAGGTCCATGCGGCCATTCTAGCGGCAAAGCCTGCACGCCCCGCCCGCCCGTTCGCCTGCTTCATGCAGGCTCGGGGCGGGCTCGACGGCGTCCTGCCGTCCCGGCGGAGAGAGACGGTGAGGCGTCAGACGCGCTTGCCGCGCAGCAGCGAGATGATCGCCAGGATCACGAACACGACGAACAGCACCCAGGCGATGTTGGTGGCGGCGCCGGCGATGCCGCTGAAACCCAGCACGGCGGCGATCAGGGCGATGACGAAGAAGATGATGGCGTAGCGCAGCATGGAAACTCCCTTTGGCATGTGGCCAGTGGTACAGCCGTTAGTGGCGTGCGCCATGCTGGAATGCGGGAAGTCGTCGCCGCGTGATTGTCGCGCGGGGCGATATGGACGGCCTTCAGCGTCGTGATTCGTGCGTGAAGGCTGCTGGAGGCTCGCCGAGCGCCCCCTCTCCCGTCGGGATGCCTTGGCAGACCGGTCGACTCCCTTGCCACGCGGCGTGGCGCGCATCGACGCATCTACGGCGAGGTGTTCCAGGCGCGGGCTGAAGCCCCTCCTACACAGGATGATCGCGCAGCCAGGCCCTCAGGCGTGCGAAGCCTTCGTCCATCGACACGCGCGGCACGTAACCGAAGTCGCGGCGCGCCGGCGCCATGTCGTACCAGTGGGCGGTGCTGAGCTGTTCGGCCAGGAAGCGCGTCATCGGCGGCTCGCCCTTCAGCGGCAACACCGTCCACAGCGCCTCGCACACCGCGCCCACGCGGTAGGCCGCCTTGAACGAGAGGTGCTTGTCCACGTGCGGAGCGCCGGCCGTTTCCAGCAGCGCGTTGAGCAGCTTGCGCATCGGCCAAGGCTCGCCATTGGAGATGAAGTAGGCCTTGCCTGCGCAGGCGGCACCCGGCGCGAGATGGTCGAAAGCGTCGAAGTGCGCCTGCGCGGCGTTGTCGATGTAGGTGGTATCGACGTGGTTCTCGCCGCTGCCGACGATGCGCAGCCGGCCGGCGCGCGCGCGTGACACGAGCCGCGGCAGGATCTGGTGGTCGCCCGGGCCCCAGATCAGGCGCGGCCGCAGCGCCACTGTCGCCAGTGATGCGTCGTTGGCGGCGAGCACCGCCTTCTCGGCGATGGTCTTGGTGGTGGCGTAAGGCGCCTTGAAGCCTTCGCCGTAGGGCACGCTGTCGGCGGTGCCGCCCTCCACCGGATGGGTGGCGCGATGGGTCACGCTGGGGGTGGAGGTGTAGACCAGGCGCGCGATGCCGTGCAGCCGGCAGGCATCCAGCACGTTCTGCGTGCCGACCACGTTGGCATCGTGGTAACTCTTGTAGCTGCCCCAGGCGCCGGCCTTGGCCGCATTGTGGAAGATCGCGTCCACGCCGTCGGCGGCATGCCGCACCGCGTGCGCATCGGCGAGGTCGCCCTGCACCTGGCCCACGCCGAGTTCGCGCAGCACGGGGTAATAACCGCGATTGAGGCTGATGACCTCATGCCCGCGTTCGACCAGACCGCGGCACAGCGCCTGGCCCAGAAAACCACCACCGCCGGTGACGAGGATCTTCATGCGTGCGGCTCCTTCTGCGCAGCGGCCCATAAGGCCAGCGTCTCGCGGCCGATCTTGGCGTTGTGGCGGATATCCACCGGAAAGCCCGGGTGCGGCAGGAACGTGGCGATGCGCGCGGTATGCGGATGACGCGCACCGATGGCGCGCAGCTCGGCCTTCATCCGCGCGCGGTCGGTGCCGACACCGGGCTGCAGTTCGTAGCAGAGCACTGGCGTTTGGCGTCCGGGTTCGCCGACCCCGACCAGCGCGGTGCGGCGGACCTGGGGATGCGTGTTGAACACGGGCTCGACCTGCTCGGTGTAGAGCTGACCGTCGGCGGTTTCGACGCGCTGTGTCTTGCGGCCGCAGAACCACAGCCGGCCCTCGCCATCGAACCATCCCACGTCGCCCATGCGGTGCACGATGCGCTCGCCACCGTCGGGCAGCGCTTCGCGGATCTTGGCGATGCGCGTGGCCGCATCGCGGCGGAAATAGGTATCGGTGGCGGTCGGCCCGGCGACGGTGATTTCGCCGACTTCGCCATCGGGCACGACGTCGACGTCGTTCCAGTCGGCGATGGGCGCATCGACGATGCGGATGATGCGGACTTCGTTCGGCGGCACGGCACGACCGACGCAGGTGCCGGCGCCGGCCTCGGTCGCCGCACGCGTGGATTCCAGTTCGCGGCCCTCGATGACGGCGACGGGCAGGCATTCGGTGGCGCCGTACGGCGTCCAGAACTGCGCATCGTCCGGCAGCAGGGTGCGGATCTTCGCCACGGTGTCCGGCGGCACCGGGGCACCGGCGGAGGTCACGCGCTGCACGGTGGGCAGCGGCGCGCCGTGGTCGGCGAGCACCTTCATCAGCGCCGGCGAGCCGAACAGCTGGGTGACGCCGAAACGCGCGATGGCCGCGTGCAGCTTGCGCGGATCGGCGCTGGCCGGGCGGGTGGGGTCCATGTCGGGAATCACCGAGGTGAGCCCGAGCGCAGGATCGAACAGCGCGAACGGTGGGAACGTGGGCAGATCCACGCCGCCCGGCTGCAGGCCGAAGGCATTGCGCAGCAGGTCGATCTGGGCGACGAAATGGCGATGGCGGTAGACCACGCCCTTCGGCACGCCGGTGGAGCCGCTGGTGAACAGGATACCGGCGACATCGTCGGGTGCCGTGTCCGCCAGCTGCGGACCGGCACTGGCACCGCGTGCCTCGATCTTCGCCAGCGTGGTCCCGCCCCAGGCCCAGCGCGGGCCGACGGTGACGATCTTCTTCGCCGACTTCGCCCAGCCCAGCACGCGACGCGCGAACTGGGCCAGCGGGATGCCGATGAAGGCCTCCGGCTCGGCTTCGTCCAGACACTGCTTCAGCGCGCGCCGGTCGATGCCGGGGTCCACCAGTACCGGTACGGCGCCGGCCTTGAACAGCGCGAACATCAGCAGGAAGAACTCGGGCGTGGGCCGCACCATCACCACCGTGCGGCTGCCGCGGCCGATGCCGTAGGCGCCCAGACCGGCCGCGATGGCATCGCTGCGGGCATCGAGCTGCGCGTAGGTGAGCTCGCGGGTGTAGCGGCCGGCGCCATCGGGGCAACGCATGGCCACGCGGTCGGGCTGCTCGCGGGCCAGCCGGGGCAGACTGGCGGCGATGTTGCACGGATCGGTCATGTGGGCATTGTCGCCGCTGGACGGTACTTGCGTCAGCCCGCAGCGTTGGCAGAATGCGCGTCCCGCCCGCGCCCAGCCGCCAGCCCGCCCAGATGCATCCCTGCCTGACCTGCGGCGCCTGCTGCGCCCACTTCCGCGTCAGCTTCCACTGGAGCGAGGCGGACCCCGAGCAAGGCGGCGTGGTGCCGATCGAACTGACCGAGCCGTTGCGCGTGCACGAGCGGGTGATGCGTGGCACCTCGCAGAAGGACCCGCGCTGCGTGGCCCTGGATGCCGACATCGGCCGCTACAGCCGCTGCACGATCCACGACCGGCGGCCGTCGGTTTGCGCGCTGGTACCGGCTTCGCTGGAGTTCGGCGAACGCAGCGCACAGTGCGACAAGGCGAGGCTGGCGCATGGGTTGCCGCTGCTGGTGGAGGCGGATTGGGCGGGTGTGGTGGAGGCCGAGAAGAACCCGTTGCCGGCGCTTTGAGCCTTCTCCCCTTGCGGGAGAAGAGCCTGCCCCGTACTCGGTACGGGGTGGCGCGCAGCGCCGGCTGAGGGGAGGCGAGGCGAGCCGCTCGGGCATCCCTCAAGCAAAGCAACGGCAAGAGCGCCCCTCATCCGCCCCCGTATCAGGTCCGGGGCAGGCTTTCGGCACCTCGCCCCGCTGGCGCAGGGAGAAGGGATCAGCCCGGTGCGGAGAAAGATTCAATCCAGCGGATGGCGATCCAGGAAGTCGCGGATCAGCGGCACCAGGATCTCGTGCTTGTCTTCCAGCACGTAGTGGCCGGCATCTTCGTAGGCATGCACTTCCGCCTTCGGCAGCGCGGCACGGAAACCGTCGAGGAAATGCCTGTCGAACACGAAGTCCTTCAGCCCCCAGCCCAGGAACGCCGGACGGTCGGCGAACGACGGCAGCGCCTTGCCGGCGGCTTCGAGCAGCGGCCACGCCTTGTCCTGCGGCCCGAGCGGGATGTCCTGCATGAAGCGGATCGTGGCGATGCGGTTGGCCCAGGTGTCGTAGGGCGACACGTACGCGCGGCGCACGTCGGCCGGCATGCGGCGCTCCACGCCGATCCACGAGGCACCGGCGGAGAAGGCGTTGAAGCCGCGGATGATCCATTCGCCGATCGTCCAATCGCGGCCGAGCGCGATCTGCCAGGGCATCTTCTTCGCCGCGGGCATCGGGAACGCCGCGGTGTTGGTGATCACCAGGCGCTTGACCTGCGCGGCGTGCGAGAGCGCCCAGCCGAAACCGATCATGCCGCCCCAGTCGTGCACGGCCAGCGTCACCGGACCGGTGATGCCCAGATGGCGCAACAGCGCGGCCACGTCGTCCACGCGCGACTGCAGGGTGTATTCATAGCGACTGTCGTCGGGCTTGTCCGACAGGCCCATGCCGATGTGGTCGGGCACGATGCAGCGATAACGCTTGCCAGCAGCGGGGTCGGACAGACCCGCCACCAGCGTGCGCCAGTAGTAGCTCCACGACGGATTGCCGTGCAGCATCACCACCACCTCGCCGTCGCGCGGGCCTTCGTCGAGGTAGTTCATCGACAGGCCCGGTCGGACCTCGAAGCGCTTCGGTTGGGAGGGATAGCCGGGAAGGTTCATGGGATCTCTGCGTTCATGGCTTACAACAGCGAAAGCTGGTCGCCGCCCTCGTCTCGAAGGACTTCCGCGCGGCGGATCATCTGCTGAACCTCCGGCACCGCATGGATCGCGACGAGTTCGACCTCGGGATGCTCGTTGGAGAACACGCGGAATATCTCGTCGGCGAAGGCTTGCCCGATGGTTGTCACGCCCTCGAAATCCAGCATGACGCAGCGGAATCGATCGACGCGCAGCAGCAGGCGCTTGGCCTGGGACCGGGAAATAAGGTTTTCGTCCCCCACCTTGGCCAGACGTACCGGCACCACGGTCTTGGCGAATGCGTACTCGTCCGGCCCGCTGGAGAACGCATCGAAGACCTGCCTTGCGGTTCGCGGGGAATCGGCAGCGATCGCCATGCGGACTGCGGTACCACCGACATCCGCTGATTCATCGATGTCCAGCAGGATGTCGTCCGGTTCGGTGGCATCGTGGTCGAAGACAAGTCCCCCCGACACTATCTCGAAGTGATCGAACATGCGGGACGTGAAAAAAACGCCCTCCCCCGAGTGGCGCTTGGGATCGGTGGTCAGCTTGCCCTTGGACAACTCCAGCAACGCGAGGCGCTCATCCGGCAGGGAAAGGGCGCGCGTGATCTTGCGGAAGATCCCGATACCGTCGTCCACGACGGACAGCTCGACCCGCCCTTCTTTCATCACCACCTCGATGCGGACTTCACTGCCTTCCGAATGATCGATGGTGTTGTTGACCATCTCGGTGATCGCGTGATGGCAGATATCCAGCACGTTCGCGGACAGGCCGCGCAGCAGCGGCGCCACGTCGTGCGACCAGACCCGGTCTTCCTGCAGATCCGCGAGTGCATGACGGAATTCGGCGCGGCGGTTGGGTCCACGGCGATAGGTGGGGCGCGTGGTCCCTTCCTTCTCGAGGAAACCCGCTTCGACCAATACTCTCACGCGCGCCGCCACGGCCGTCCTGCTCAGGCGCATCAGGTTGGCCACTACCCGCACGAGGTCCTGCGGATGGGCATCGACCTCACGCAGCAAAGCACGTTCGATATCTTCGGAGCGGTCTGGACGTGCCATGCACGGATTGTAAAGTTAAGCGCGCTCACTTGAAAGTTAAACGCACTAACTCAAAAGAAAATCTCACTTGATGGAGAGAATCACCACTCCACCTCGGCCATCGTGCAGTTCAGGCCCGAGCCGATGCCAAGCAGGGCGATGCGGTCGCCCTTCTTCAGCTTGCCCAGTTCCTTCAGCTTGCTCAGCACGATCGGCACGCTGGCCGGGCCGATGTTGCCGTGTTCGGTGAAGATGGTCATCACCTTCTTCGGGTCGATGCCGAAGGACTTGATGAAGGCCTGGGTGTGCGGCCGGCTGACCTGGTGGATGACGAACTGGTCCAGCTCGTCCACCGCCCAGCCCAGCGCCACCTTGGCGGCGGCGAAGGTCTTGTTGGCCAGCTTCATGCCCTCGATCAGCAGCATGCGGGTATCGGTGACCATGCGGTCGAGGTTGCCGCGGCAGAGCTTGTTCCACTCGGTGGCCGAACGGGTCACGCCGCCCTTGTAACGCGGGGCTTCCGGCGCCAGTTCGCGACGCGCCATCACCATCGCCACGGCGCCGCAGCCCAGGGTCAGGGCGGCCAGTTCGTCGCGGAACTGCTGTTCGGTGACGTCGGGCGCATTGAGGCGCTCGATGGTCTTCTCGTAGACCAGGTTGGCGGTTTCGCCATCGACCACCAGCGCGTAGTCGATCTCGCCACGCTCCAGCATGCGGGCGGCGATGTCCATGCCGTTGATGAAGGCCAGGCAGGCGTTGGCCACGTCGAAGGTCTGGCACTCGTCGCCCACGCCCAGATTGCCGCAGACGATGCTGGCGGTGGACGGCTCGAGGTAGTCGCGGCTGACCGAGGTGTTGACCACCAGGCCGATCTTGTCCGCACCGATGCCGGCATCCAGCAGGGCCTTCCGGGCGGCCAGGGTGGCGGCGTCGGAGGCCTGCACGTCGGCGTCCCACAGGCGACGGGAGTGCACGCCGGCGATGTCGTTGAGCACGTCGGTCTTGATGCCCAGGCGGTCGAGCGTGGGCTGCAGGCGGGCGTTGATCTCGTCGGACGTCAGCGTGTGCGGCGCATCGATATGCGCCAGTCCCGCGATGGAGACATTCTTGAAGAGCATCGAGGTTAGCGCCAAGGCTCAGGCAAAGGGGGGCGACAAGGGTACTCACTTCCCGCCTTCACCGCATCTTTACGCACGATCACGCCGCGCGTACGCGCCGCAAAAGCGTGACAAAGATCACATTATCGCCCGCAACGGAACGCTGCGAACCGCTGCTCGCCATGGGCCGGATCGCCCAGCGGCTGCAGGGTATCGGCCTGCAGTCCCGGCGCTTCGTTGCGGGCCAGGGTTTCCAGCTCGTCGCGGACACGCAGGGTATTGCGCTCGTAGAACGCCACGCTGTCCTTGACCGACACCGACACCTCGCCGCGCTTTTCGCAGCCGGCCGGGGTCGCGCCGCCGGGGATCACCCGCACATTCTTCGCGGCCGGGGCCAGGTGCACCCAGGTGCAGGCGGACAGCAGCATGGCGGAGGTCGCGGCAAGGAGGGCAAGACGCATCGAAGTTACCTTGGGAGGTGAGTCGCGGGCATTCTGGCCGATCCCGGATGAATCGATCCGGGCCGTCGGCCGCCCCTCCAGGGAGGGGCGGCGAGCGGGCTCACTTCTTCACGTTGCCGTCGGCATCCAGCTGGACCGCCTCGCCCAGCTGCAGCGCGCGGACCGAATCGCCCACCTTGGACAGGTCGCCCACCACCACCCAGGTCAGGGACGCCGGCGACAGCGTGGCGGCGGCCTTGGCCACGTCGGCGGCGCCGATGGCTTCGTTGCGGGCCTTGTACTGGACGATGTAATCGTCCGGGCGGCCATAGCGCTGGTTGGAGACGATCTGGCCAAGCACCGCCGAGGCGGTTTCGTACGCACCCGGCAATTCCAGCGTATTCGCCGCGCGGATCTTGGCGATTTCCTCCGGCTTGGCCGGAGCCTGGCCGGTGGCGAACTGGCTGATTTCCTTCTGCAGTTCCTTCATGGCGTCGGCCGTGCGGTCGCTCTGCACCGCCGCGCTGGCCCACCAGGGACGCTGGCCCAGCGTGTTGCGCGCGCCACTGTAAGCGCCATACGCCCAGTGCTTGTCCTCGCGCAGGTTCATGTTGAGGCGCGAGCTGAATTGGCCGCCCAGCACCCCATTGGCGAAGTCGAAGTCGATGGTGCCGGCATCGCCGGTGGGGGGCACCAGCTGCGCGGCATAGACATTGGACTGGATGGCACCGGGCTGGTCGATCAGGAACACACGCGGCTTGGTCGGATTGGCCACCTTCGGCACCGCGGGCAGCTTCGGCGCGTTCGGCGCGGACTTCCAGTCGCCCAGGCGGGCTTCCAGCAGCGGCACGATCTGCGCCAGCGTGGTGGCGCCCACGACGGTGATGCGGGCCCGGTCCGGCTGCAGCCAGTCGCGATGGAAGGCGACCAGGTCGTCGCGGGTCAGCGAGGCGATGGAGGCCTCCGTGCCCGAACCGGTGAACGGAATGGCGTACGGATGGCCGGCACCGTACAGCAGCGGCGGCAGCGTGCGCAGTGCGGCGGTCTGCGGACGTGCTTTTTCCTGCTTGATGCCGGCGATCCAGGTGGCGCGCACGCGCTCGATTTCGGCCGGATCGAAGGTCGGCCGGCGCAGCAAGTCGGCCAGCAGGTCCAGCGACGGCTCCAGCTTCTCGGTCAGCGCGGACAGGCTTACCGAGGCCGAATCCAGTCCGCCGGCGGTGCTGAGCTCCGCGCCCAGGGCTTCCTTGCGTGCGGCGAGCGCCAGCGCGCCGTACTGGCCGGCCCCCTCATCCATCATCTGCAGCGCGAAGCTTGCGGTGCCCAGCTTCTTGCCCACGTCGGCCGCATAGCCGCCCGGGAACTCGACATTGACCTGCACCACCGGCGTCTCGTGGCGCTCGGCCAGCACCACCTGCATGCCATTGGACAGCGTGGCGCGCTGCACGGCGGGGAACTTCAGGTCGGGGAAGGTGGTGGTCTTCGGCACGCCGGCGCTGCGGTCGACGTCGGTCTTCACCGTCTTGAACTTCGGGTCGACCTTCGGGGTGGCGGCCGGCGTAGTGGCCGGCGCCGCGAACACGGTTTCCGGCAGCGCAGAGGCCGGCGTTTCGCTGGGCTGCACGAGGATGGTGTGCGACGCACCCGCCAGCCACTTCTTCGCGGCCGCCTGCACGTCGGCCGCAGTCGCGTTGGCGAGGATGTCCAGCTCTTCCTGGTAGCAGTCCGGCGTGCCCTGGTAGACGGCGCACGAGGCCAGCACGTCGGACTTGCCGCCGAAACCGCCGATGCGCTCGATGCCGCGCACGAATGCCGCGCGACCGGCCACCTTGGCGCGTTCCAGCTCGTCGGCGGTGGGGCCTTCGGCGATCAGGCGCTTGAGTTCTTCGTCCAGCGCCTTCTCCACTTTGGCCGGGTCCACGCCTTCCTTCACGGTCGAGACCAGGAAGAAGGTGCCGCTGATCTCGCTGCTCCACTGGTAGGCACTGGCCTGGTCGGCGATCTTGTCGCCGTGCACCAGGCGGGTATCGAAGCGCGAGGCCGCGCTGCCGCCCAGCACCTGGGCGAACAGGTCCAGCAGCGTCGCGTCCCGGGTGCCCATCTCGGCCACCGGCCAACCGCGGTACAGGCGCACCTGCGGTACACGGTCCGGAATGGTCTCGCGGGTGTCCTGGGCGTGCTTCGGAATCTGGGTCTTCATGTCGGCCAGCGTGGCGCTGGCCGGAATGTCGCCGAAGTAGCGCGTCACCTTCTCCTTGGCGGTGGCCACGTCGATGTCGCCGGCCAGCACCAGCACGGCGTTGTTGGGGCCGTACCAGCTGCGGAACCAGGTCTTCACGTCATCCAGGGTGGCGGCGTCCAGGTCGGCCATGGAGCCGATGGTCTGCCAGCTGTAGGGGTGTCCGGCCGGATACAGCGCCTCGAACATGCGGGCCATGATGCGGCGGCCATAGGGCTGGTTCTCGCCCTGGCGCTTTTCGTTCTGCACCACGCCGCGCTGCTCGTCCAGCGCCTTCTGGTCGATCGCGCCCAGCAGGTGGCCCATGCGGTCGGATTCCATCCACAGCGCCATGTCCAGCGCGGTGGTGGGCACATTCTGGAAGTAGTTGGTGCGGTCCTGGTTGGTGGTGCCGTTCTGGTCGGTGGCGCCGACCAGTTCGAAGGGGGTGAAGAACTCGCCGTCATGGTTCTCGCTGCCCTGGAACATCAGGTGCTCGAACAGGTGGGCGAAGCCGGTACGGCCGGGTGTCTCGTTCTTGCTGCCCACGTGGTACCAGATGTTCACCGCCACGATCGGCGCCTTGCGGTCGGTATGCACGATCACGCGCAGGCCGTTGGGCAGGGTGAACTCCTCATAGGGAATGACGATGTCCGCGGCGGCGGCCGGCTTCGCGTACGTGGGTGCCGGCGCATAGGCCAGGCCGCCGAGGGCGGTGGACAGGGCGAGGGCAAGCAAAGCGGCGCGGGGCCGGCGGGTAAGGCGCATCGGACACTCCTTTGTAATACGGGATCGGCAAAACAGAACGCCCGATGCTAACCGCGGCCCTGGCTCATTACACTAGGCCACAAGCCATGACGGATGGCCCATGCGTCCGTGGGCCCCTGCCATTCGCGCCTTCCCCGGAGGTTGCATGGACCGCAAGCACTGCCTGGTCACCGGCGCCAATCGCGGGTTGGGCCTGGAACTCGTCCGCCAGCTGCTCGGCCGACACTGCCACGTTGTCGCCACCTGCCGCCAGCCGGGCAAGGCCACCGCCCTGAATACCCTGGCCGGCGAACATCCCGGGCGCTTGCACGTGCTGCCGCTGGATGTGGCCGATCCCCGCAGCCGCGCCGAACTGGTGCGCGAACTGCCCCTGGTGACCGACGAAGAGCCTCTGCACCTGCTGATCAACAACGCCGGCGTGCTGCGCGGGGGGGAACGTTTCGGCCAGGTCGCGCCGGCCGACCTCGATGCCAGCTTCCACACCAATGCGGCGGGCCCGTTCCTGCTGACCCAGGCGCTGGCGCCCCGACTGGCCGACGGCGGCGTGGTCGCCAACATCTCCTCCGAGGTCGGCTCGATCGGCCTGCGCCAGGAATTCCGAACGCCCAGCTATGCCATCGGCAAGGCCGCACAGAACATGGCCACCTCGCTGCTGGCGCAGGCGCTGTCCACCCGGCACGTCACCGTCGTGGCCCTTCATCCCGGCTGGGTGCGCACCGACATGGGCGGTCAGAACGCCGCGCTGTCGGTGGAGGAGTCCGCTGCCGGGCTGCTGCACGTGATCGACCGCCTCACGCCCGACGACAGCGGGTCCTTCCTCGATTGGCAGGGCCAGTCCCTGCCCTGGTGAACCTGAACGTCATCCCCGGCGTTCCGGTGGAACTGCAACGGTTCCTGGCTAAACCGCATCACAACCGGCACACCCCAAGCTGACCGGCCTCCGGCCCAGGTGGCGTGTTCGCAGTCACAACACTCGCCCGGCCGCGTCTTGTGCATGCAGGACGGACAACCGGACGGACACGCAACCCGGACACCGGACAGCAACGCTCCATATTTAAATTCAACTGGATCAATAACTTACGTTTGGCACGGTTCCTGCTCTATCCATAACAAGACGCCCGCTGTTCCGAACCAAACCTGACTGAACCCTGAATCAGCTCATCGAAACAACAGGTTTCGCTTGACCGCTCTGTCTAGGTGTACTACCTTACTACCACACCACCCCACAACATCACTACAGAGGCATGACAATGAACGCCAAGAACCTCCTCCCGCTGACCGCCGCCGTCGTCTTCGCCCTGTGCGCCGGCGCCATGGTCGTCTCCGCCACCCAGGCCGAGAGCACGGCGCCTACCGCCACGGCTGCCGCAGAGCGCATCGTCGACCTGCCGACCGTCACCGTCACCCCGGATGCCGCCGATCTGGCCCACTACCACACCTACAAGGACGCCAAGATCGTCGACCTGGCCGCCGTCAACGTGACGCCGACCGCCGAGGACCTGGCCTACTTCGTCGCCCAGCAGGCGGTGCGCGTGGTCGACATGCCGGTGGTCACCGTGCGTCCGTCGGCGGAAGACATGCAGCAGGTCGCCGTGCAGGCAGGTGTGCTGGCCAGCCAGCTGGCTTCGCGTTGATACGCAGGCAACACGTTCCACCCGCGTGATACGCAAGCCGGCCCTGGCCGGAGTTCCACCGCACCACCCGCCCGCGAGGCCATGCAGCGCCGCGTAGAATGCGCGCCATGACCGACGCCCTGGACCTCGATGTCCTGCTGTACCAGCCGGAAATTCCCCCGAATACCGGCAATGCCATCCGCCTCTGTGCGAATACCGGCGCGCGGCTGCACCTGATCGAACCCCTCGGGTTCACGCTGGAAGACAGGCAGCTCAAGCGCGCCGGCCTGGATTACCACGAGTACGCCACGCTGCAGGTCCACGCTTCGCTCGAAGCGGCCCTGCAGCGCATCCGTCCCGGCCGCCTGTTCGCGCTGAGCACGCGCGGCACGGTGCGCTACGACCAGCCCGAGTATCGTCCCGGCGATGCCTTCCTGTTCGGCCCCGAAACGCGCGGCCTGCCGCAGGACGTGCTGGACGGCCTGCCGCCGGACCAGCGCCTGCGCCTGCCGATGCGGCCGGACAACCGCAGCCTCAACCTCTCCAACACCGTGGCGGTGGTGGTGTTCGAGGTTTGGCGCCAGGCAGGGTTCGTGGGCGGCGCGTGATCGTTGCCCTTCTGTAGGAACGACGTAAGTCGCGACCGCACACATGGACGCCGCTGCACTTCCATCAGGCAACCGGGGCGACGAGACACGCGTGCTGCCGGCAGCAAATCGCTTTGATCGCGAATCCGTAGGTCTGACGATCCGGGGTCGCGACTGACGTCGCTCCTACAAGTGGATCGGCTAACCGAACCGCGCCAGCCCATACGGCGTCAGCGGTATCTCCGTCGCCTCACCCGCCATCAACTGATCGAGCAGGCGCCCGGTCACGGGTCCCTGGGTGAGGCCCAGATGGCCATGCCCGGTGGCGACGAAGATCTCCTCGCCGGGCACCCGGTCGATGATCGGCAGCGAATCGGGCGTGCACGGCCGATTGCCCGCCCATTCCGAGACCGGTTCGCCGGTGATGCCGGGGAACAGCTTGCGCGCCTCCGGGTCGAGCCGGCGGATCAGGTGATAGTGCGGATCGCGGTCGAGTGCGGTCAGTTCCTTGATGCTGGTCATGCGGATGCCCGCCTGCATGGGCGACACCACCATGTAGCGCTCGGCCCACAGCGTGGGACGCCCGACCACGGCCTGCGCCTGCGGATACATCAGGTGATAGCCGCGTGCGGGAATCACCGGAATCTTCAGCCCGAACGGCCGCAGCAGCGCATTGCTCCACGCCCCTGCCGCCACGACGACACGGCCTGCGTGCACCGGACCATGGTCGGTATCGACCTGGTAGCCGCCATCGCGGCGCGCGATCGACGATACGCTCGCGGTCAGCGGCATGGCGCCGCGCGCGCTCAGGTGGTTGAACAGGCGCCGGCAGAAATCGCCCGGGTCGCGCATCGCCAGCGATTCGCGCTGGAACACCGCGCGCTGGAAGCCCGTGCCAATCCCGGGCTCCAGTTCGCGCAGCTGCGCGGCATCCAATACGTCGAAGGCGACGCCGTGCCTGCGCATCAGGTCGCGCTCCCACTCGCCCTTCTCGAACGTCTCCTGTTCGCTGTAGACGTGCAGGTAGCCGGTATGTGCGATCAGGTCCTGCGCCTGGATGCGCTCACCCAGATCGAGCCAGGCGTGGCGAGAAGCGCGGTTGATCGCACTCAGCGCATCGATGATCGGCAGCACGTGCTGCGGACGTCCCTGCACCAGGAACTGCAGCAGCCAGCGGGCGTACGAAGGGCTGACGCCCCAGTCCAGCTTCAGCGGGGCCAGCGGGTTGGCGAGCATGCGCAGCGCCTTCACCACGATGCCCGGCGTCGACTGCGGCATCACGTTGCCGACGGAAATAGAGCCCGCGTTGCCGAACGACGTCTCGCCCGCCGGACCCTTGGGATCGATCAGCATGCAGGACAGGCCGCGGTCGAGCAGGTGGTGCGCCGTCGACAGGCCGACGATGCCGCTGCCGATCACCGCGACATCGGCAGTGCGCGGCGGCAGGGAGGAGGGGGAGGAAGTCATTGGATCGGAACGTCGTACGCGGTTTGGGGGGAGGGCTCGGGCCGGAAGGTGAAGTGCCACCATTCCATCGGGTAATTATGGAACCCGTGTCTCGCCATCGCATCGAGCAGGCGCGCGCGGTTGGCCCTCTGTGCAGGCGACAGGTCGGCATGCGCGGTGTTGGCGCGGGGATCGAAGAAGTCGAAGGGCGTGCCCATGTCCAGGTCGATGCAGGTTCCGCGCTCACAGCGGGTCAGCGTGAGATCCAGTGTGGCGCCGCGACTATGCCCGGAGGTTTCCGCGATGTAGCCATCGAGCAACGCCGCTTTCTCGACGTTCGGATAGAACGCAGGCTTGGTGCGCTGGTCGGCGGCGTCGCGTGCCCAGGCCACGAAATGCTTCACCGACCGCACCGGCCGGTAGCAGTCGAACAGCTTCAGCGACAGGCCCTCGCGTTGCACGTCCGCCTGCACCTTCGCCAGCGCCTGCGCCACCGGCGCCAGCAGCAGGCAGGTGTTGGCCTCATAGCCGGGCACGCGCGCGCCAGTGAAGTTGGCGGTGCCGGCATAGCGCATGTCCAACTGCACGCCCTTGGCCAACGGCGCAACATCCACCAGGCCCGCGGTGGCCGCATCGGTGGCCGGCGATACATCGACCTTCGCCGTGGGTGCCGCATCGCACGCCGCCACGCGGGTGAAGGCCAGGTCCTGATAGTCGTAGCTGAAGTCCGCTTCGGGATCCACGTGCGAAAGCGCCAGCGTGGTCGACCCGGCATCGGCCGCGAAATGCAGCCAGGGCTCGGCGTCGACGCTGTCTTCGTCCCAGTCGACCAGCCAGCGCCCGTCCACCTGCATCACGGTGCCGGTGAGCATGGGCGAACGCGCCGACGCGAAGCGCACGCGATCGCCGTGCGCGCACACCGTCACATCGCCGAACCAGGGATCCCGGTAGCGGCCCGTCCAGGCTGACAGCGCCGCCGCGCTGGCGGGCTTGCGATGACGGGTGTCCGGCTTGGGTTTGGCGGCGCGTTCGCCCGCGCGCTCCTCGTCCAGCAGCGCGGCGTAGTGCGCCACGCTGTGCGTCTCGCCGGGCCGGGTGATCTGCTTGGTCAGCACTTGCCCCAGCGCGGTGCGTGCGGCCTCGCCTTCGCCATTGATCAGGATGACGATGCCGGTGCGCTGATCGGGCAGCAGGATCACCGACGAATACATGCCCGCCAGCGTCCCGGTGTGGGCCACCTTCCAGACGCCGTCGACGTCGGACAGCCGCCATCCGTAGCCATAGGCGGAAAAGTGGCTGTTGTCCCAGGCGCGCATGCGCGCGCTCACCGGCATCGGCATGTGGGCCGTCCAGACGGCCCGGCGCTGCGCGGGCGACAACCAGGCCGGCTGCGCGTCCGGTGACAGCCACATGCGCATCCAGGACAGCATGTCGTCGAGGCTGCAACGGATGCCGCCGGCGGCCATCGAGGTGACGTTGGGCACCAGGACCGCGTCCTCGCGGATGACCCGGTTGCCCTGCGGCGTGCGCATGTGCGGCTGCGCCACGTTGCCAACCTCGGCGCGGTTCCATTCACCCACCTGGCAGCGCGACAAGCCGAGCGGTTGGAACAGTTCACGCTTGACCAGCGCCTCGTAGGGCGCGCCGCCTGCCGCGGCGGCCACTTCGCCGGCGACCACGTACAACAGGTTGTCGTAGGCGTAAGCGGCACGGAAGCTGTGGGTGGGCTTCAGGTGCTGCAGGCCTGCGATGATGTCGGCGCGGGTGAACCGGTTGGGCTCCGGCCACAGCATCAGGTCGCCGGCGCCCAGGCCCAGGCCGCTGTTGTGGATCAGCAGGTCGCGCACCTGCATCTGCTGCGTGACCCACGGGTCGTGCATGCGGAACTGCGGCAGGTGCTTCGTGACCGGGTCGTCCCACTTCAACTTGCCGGCATCGACCAGGCGCGCCAGCACGCCGGCCGTCATCGCCTTGCTGTTGGAGGCGATCTTGAACAGCGTGGCGCTGTCGATCCGTTCTCCGCCGCCGGCTTCGCGTTCGCCCAAGGTGCGCGTGTAGACGATCTCGCCGTCGCGGATCACGCCGACGGCAAGGCCGGGCAGGCGGTAGTGTTCGAAGGCCTCGACGACGGCCCGGTCGCGGGCCGCACGCAGGCCATCGTCACCGGCCAGCACCTGGCCACCAGCCAGCCCCGAGAGGGCCAGCAGCATCGCGCATGCCTGCCGCCATCCCCGGGATGGCCGAAGCAGGTTCGTTGTCTTTCGCACGCTTGCTTCCTCCGCCACCGTAGCGACGTGGCGTTCGTACTGATGCGGCACGGCCGGTCCAGCGACCGGCCGCGCCTGGGGCTCGGCACTGCCGCTCAGCGGAACTTGTATTCCATCAGCAGGCTGTACGCCCGACCACGCGGGTCGGCGATGCGCGTCTCCCACGCTGCGCCCGCGGCGAAGTCGTTCTGATGCGCGGTGAACGGCGGATCCTCGTCGAACAGGTTCTTGATGCCGAAGGTGAGCTTCATCCTTTCGATGCCCGAATACACCAGGCTGTAATTGTACGTGGTGTAGTTGGAAACGCGCGGGTTCCAGTTCTCGGGGATGTAGCTGTTGTTGCGCACGCTCACCGGCAGTTCGTCGTTGTAGCCGTCGCGGTAGATCTGGCTGACGTTGTGCGACCAGTCGCCCTTCTGCCACGTGAAGGTGAGCGTGTGCTTCCACTTGATGGGGAGGTTGTAGTAGCGGACGTAGTCGCCAACCAGGTTGCCCGTGTATGGCAGCGTTTCCAGCGCCTTCGTCTTGAAGGTATTGATGTAGCTGCCGTTGAGGTTCAGGCGGAAGGTGCCCCCGGCCAGGTCGCCCATCACGTTGCCGTCAATCTCGATGCCACGCATCAGGCTGCCGCCCGAGTTGATGTAGCGCCGGTCAATGGCGACGACCTCGCCGCTGGCGTCGCGGATCCAGTTGGCGGCGAACACGTCGTAGTACTGGATCAGGATGTCGCGCGGGGCGGACCGGATGGTGTTCTCGCGCTCGATCTCCCACCAGTCGACGCTGACGTTGAGCCAGTCGACCGGGGCCAGCACCACGCCAAAGCTCTTCTGCGTGGCCTCTTCCGGCTGCAGGTCTTGCTTGCCTCCGAACAGTTCCACCGGGCGGATCGATTCGCAGCCGGCGACCGCCGGGTTGGCGATGCCGCTCGGGCACGTCGCCGGGTCGGCCAGGTCCAGGCCGGTGTACTGCGTCTCGGTCACGCCATTGAACAGCTGGTTGAAGGAAGGCACCTTGAATCCGGTGCTGTAGGCGCCGCGCAGCGCCACGCCATCGAATGGCGCGAACTTGAACGACACCTTCGGATTGGTCGTGCTGCCGAAGCCGTCGTATTCGTCATAGCGGCCGGCCACCGTGATGTCTAGGTTGTCCAGCAGCGGCAGGTAGACTTCGGCGTAGACCGCCTTGATGTCGCGGCTGACATTGTCGAGGATGTTGGACTCGTCGAACGGCGCATTGAAGATCGGACGCTTGTCCACGCGCGAGTCGCCATCGAACTTGAATTCCTCGCGGCGCAGGTCGATGCCGGTGGCGGCCAGCACTTCGCCGCCGGGCAAAGAGAAACCCAGGCTGCCGGAGAACGTCGCATCCAGCGTGGTAAGGATGGACTCGCCGCCGTAAAGCATGACCCCGGTGGCGGATGCCGCCTCAAGCGCGGACATCGCAGCGGCGCTCTGTTCCTGGCCCGGAAGCAGGAACGGATTCAGCAGGCCGCTGCCCAGCAGCGTGCGTAGCTGATCGGTGTAATGGTAACCGCCGCCGAGCGTGGATTCGGACTTGCTAGAAGCCCGCGACAGGCCCACGTTGTAGTCCCACTTGCTGCCCAGCGAGCCTTCGACCGCGGCAAGGAAGCGATAGGACTTGGTGGTCGTCTCGATCTGGCGCTGGCCACAGGCGATACAGCGCCAGCGGTAGGCGATCGGAGCACCGTAGTTGAGGTTGCCCGTGCCAAAGTAGGCCGCCAGCGCGTTGTAGATCGTGTCGTAGGTGGCCTGCGTGGTGGGATTGAGCGGATACCACGTACTCGGGCCCAGCGCGGTCGTCGCCGTGGACGTGCTGGAGGAGATCTGGTTCGGCTCGAACGTCTTTTCCACGTCGACCTGCGACCCCACCAATTCCACATAAGCCTGGTGGTTGTCGCTGATCTTGAACGTGGCGCGACCGATGAAATCGACGCTCTCCTGCGGCTGTTGGATGATCGCGGCCGCCGGATAATCCCAGGCGCAAGCGTAACGCGAGGCCGCGCTGCTCCACAGGCGATGATCGTACGGACCCATCATGTCGCCGCCGCTCTCGCACCCCGCCGCACCGGGCAGGTCGAGGATGTTGATCGCGGTCTGGCGCAGCGGTGTCGTGCTGGCGGGGTCGGCCGGATCGACCAATCCGTTGCGGATCAGGCTGCTGGCGCCCACGCCCGTGCTGCCGAGACTGAAGACGGTCGCGAACGGCGTGCCGCGCGTATCCGGCGACAGGCCACGGTCGGCCTGGAAGGTGTTGGAGAAGTCGCGATCGGTGCCACGCAGGATTTCGTTCTTCTTGAAGGTGACCGTGCCAAAGACATTCCAGCGGTCGTTGTCCAGGTCGCCCCAGCCGCCCAGCAGGTTCGCGCGGAAGATATTGCCGCCGCCCGCTTCGGTCACGTCGACGAAGGTCGACGCTTCCAGACCGGTGTAGTCGGTCTTGGTGATGAAGTTGATGACGCCGCCGATCGCGTCGGTGCCGTACACCGCCGACGCGCCATCGCGAAGCACTTCCACGCGATCCAGGGCAGCGAACGGGATCGAGTTGAGGTCCACCGCGCGACCCTTGAGCCCGTGGGTGGCGACGCGGCGCCCGTTCAGCAGCACCAGTGTGGCGTCCGCGCCCTGTCCACGCAGGTTGGCGCCGGATACGCCGTTGTTGCCGCGCTGCTCCTCGCTGACGATACCGCCGTTGCTGGCAAGGTTGTCCGAGCTGTTACCCGCGATGTTGAGGAACATCAACAGCTGCTCGGCCGAGGAGATCCCAAGCTGGTCGATGCGCTCCTTCTGCAGCACCGTGATCGGCAACTGGGTCTCGATCTCCGTGCGCTTGATGCGCGAGCCGGTGACGGTGACGGTATCCAGCGTGCGCGCGCTCTTTCCGCTGTCCGGCGCGGCGTCCTGCGCAAGTCCGATGCCGGGAACGGCGAGCCCCAGCATGATGGCGGCGGCGAGATGGCTTGGCTTGAGCGGAAGGGAGCGAATGGGCATGCGGAATCTCCGGGCTGAAAGGACGCTGCACTACATGGTCGATGCGATGCGCTGCGTTGCGCGGAGCACGTCGCCCCTGAGGTTGCGCGCTTGCGGTGGGTCCTGACAGGACATGGACACCGCGTTGATGCATCCCCGGAACGTATGGATCCCCATCCGTGCCACCCGGCGCATCCCGTTCCGGACGCGCATTGCAGGCATTGCCTGGTGTTTCGGTTGTTGCGCCGGCACCCCCGCCGGCCACCTCACCGCCGGCCCCTACAGCGATCGACGGAAACCCCTTTCCTGGCGGTGTAGCATGCCCCTCACGATGAGTCAATAAATTATTCTCCCACCAGAAACAAACTGACTGGAATATTCCTGATCACGGCGACGCCGGCGCCGGCGACGGCGTGTCGGCAGCGC
Organism: Pseudoxanthomonas sp. F11; assembly: GCF_037046485.1. Taxonomy (NCBI): domain Bacteria; kingdom Pseudomonadati; phylum Pseudomonadota; class Gammaproteobacteria; order Lysobacterales; family Lysobacteraceae; genus Pseudoxanthomonas; species Pseudoxanthomonas sp. F11. Next base: position 261,372 of record NZ_JBANLZ010000003.1, read on the forward strand.
GCGTGAGCGCATGCAGGATGCGCAGGTCCTGCGCGTCCAGTTCGGTGCCTTCCATTCCGCGGAAACGGTGGTGGAATGCGCGCACGGTATCTGCACGGTTGTCGACGGCGTAGCCGATGGCCTGCAGCGCCAACCAGGGATCGAACCCGGCCGGGGGGTCCTGTGTGGTATCGGCGGGCCACAGGCCGAAACCCGCATCGTGCAGCCGCTTCCATGGGAACAGCGGACCCGGATCGATCTTGCGCGTCGGCGCCAGGTCCGAGTGACCGATGATCTGCGTGGGCGGTATGCGCAGACGCGTGGTCAGGTCGCGCAGCAGGACGATCAGGCTGTCGATCTGCGCATCGGGGAACGGACTCTTGCCGTCGTTGTCGATCTCGATGCCGATGGAGGCGTTGTTGACGTCGGCGATCGCGCCCCAGCGTCCGGCGCCCGCATGCCAGGCACGCTTCGCGTCGCTGACCAGCTGGTAGATCTTTCCGTCCTTGCCGAGCAGGTAGTGCGAACTGACGCGCCCTCCGCTGTTGCGGCTGCGCAGCGTATCCAGCGACTGCTCGACGGAGTCCTGCTCGGTGTAGTGCAGCACGATGACCACCGGCCGGCGCTCATCGAAATTCTTCGACGGGACCCAGGTGGCCAGCGGGTTGCGCGGACCGCTGTGCGCGCAGGCGGCCAGCAGCACGGTCAGGGCGGCGACGGCCAGGATGCGCCGCGCGGGCGGGACGGACAGAATCATGACGGGTTCCTCCGCAAGAGCAGGGCTACAGGAATAGCATGGCGCACGCACTCCTGCGCGCGCATGCCGCGACAAAAGAAAGGCCTGCCGCGAACGGCAGGCCACGGGAGAGACACAGCTTCGACCGCATGCGCTGCGCGATCAGAAGTTCCAGGTCACCACGAGCTGGGCGTAACGGGGTGACTGCCAGCGCGTACCGGTACCGAACGTGGTGCGGTAAACCCCGGGCTGCTTCTCGTAGCGACCACGCACGTTGATGACTTCCTGGTCATTGAGCAGGTTGTAGACCGAAAGACGCGCCTTCAGGTCGATCCCTTCCACCGGCAGCGTCCAGGTCACGTTGGCGCCCAGGTTGTAGGTCCATGGCATGCGACCGAATGCGCCACGCTCGGTGAACTCATAGACGCGCTGGTTGTAGGCGCCGCCGCAGTTCTGCACGCAGATCCAACCGGTGCCGCCGCCGCTGCCCTCGCTGGTATAGCTGGCCACTACCAGGTTCTCGTCCGGCCACGTCACGCCGAAGGCGGTGATCGGCCCGCCCGAGAGCGCGGTGAACGTACCGCCCACCGCCCACATCTCGTTGAACTTGTAGCTCGCACGCAGCTTGATCTGGTGCTCGTGGTCGTTGAACAGCACGCCATAGCGTTCGTTGTTGGCCGGGTGGTCCCAGTGCTGGACCATGCCGGTATCGCCGTAATTGGTGTCGGAGTTGACCGGGCCCTCGTGGTTGCCTTCCGACTTCGACCACAGATAGGACGCATTGAACGCCCACTTGTCGTCCCACGCGCGGTCGATCTGGAACTCGACCGCCTTGTAGGTGCGCTTGGGCTTGGAGTAGCCGATGATCCGGTTGCTGCCGCTGGTGATGTAGCCTTCCCGCGAGGTATCGATGGTGACCCACCCGTCCTGCGCGCAGCCCATGGCGGTGGTGCCCCAGAGGGTGAGCTGGTCGCCGGGGTTGGCGATAGGCCACAGGTTGCCGTGGCGCACGCCGCACAGCGCGTTGATGCGGATGTCGTCCAGCGCGTTGGTCATCCTGCGATACGTGGCATTGACGCCCCACGACCAGGCCTGGTTGATCATGGTCTGGAAGCCCAGGATCGCCTCGTCCTGGTAGACCGCGTCGAGGTCGCGATCCACGCTCTGGCGCAGGTCGCCGACGCTGACGTTCATGTCGTCGTCCACCGGACCGATCTGGGCTCCGAGTACCGGCTGCATGTAGCTGGAGCCGGTGATCGGGTTGGTCGCCGGGCTCCAGCCGCTGAGCGCCCAATAGGTGTATTCGTCGGTCAGACCGCCGGCAAAGGTGTAGTTGATGTTGTTGGTGACCGGCAGGTAGTAGCGGCCCAGGTTGCCGAACAGCTTGGTGCTGCCGTCGCCCTTCATGTCCCACGAGAAACCGAAGCGCGGCGAGACTAGGTCGTCGATCTTGATGAAGCTGCTGCCGGCCGCCGTCTTGTTGTTGAACGCATCGACGCGCAGGCCCAGGTTCAGCAGCAGGTTGGGCGTGACGCTCCAGTTGTCCTCGATGTACCAGGCGTTGGCGGTGGTGTCGAACACGCCGCCATCGATGCGCTTGCGCCCCATCACGACGGCGTTGACGCCCGCCGGCACGGTGGCGCCGTTGTCCAATGCGGACCCGGGCGTCATCGAATAGACCGTATAGGTCATCTGCGACGGACCCGGATAGAACGAGGCGCGATCGGTCGTCATCACCTCGCGATCCAGACCGAAGCGCAACAGGTGATCGCCGAGCGCCCATTCGAAGTCGAGACGACCGACTTCGCGCTTGTCCTCGTGACTGATGACTGAGCCACCGGGATGACAGCTGACGGGTGGGCTGCCCATGCCCGCGTAGACGGTGTTGTAGCTTGAGTTTATGAACACTTGCGAGCACAGCGCATCGGCAGGCGAGCGCACGAAGCTGCTGCTGTTGTTCTCGCCATACATCGCCTTGACGGAGAAGTTGTCGCCGAAGCGGCCGGTGTAGGTCAGAGAGCCGCTCTTGCCACCGCTTTCGTTGGTGCTCTTGCCGCTCATGTCACCGCGCGTTCCGGTCGCCCAGTCGTACGCATAGTTCGTGCTGTCGGTGTCGCCCTCGTCGGAGAACGCCAGCAGCTCCAGGCGATGATCGTCGGTGATGTTCCAGTCCAGCTTGGTGCCCCAGAATCCATTACCCGACTCGCCGGTCGTCCACGAGGAGGCCATAGTGTTGGTGGCATAGCTCGTGCGGTTGTCGCGCTGCTCGAACATGGCGAACAGGAACAGCTTGTCCTTCACCACCGGCCCCGAGGCCCAGACGTTGGTCTTGCTGAAGGTGCGCTTGTCGCGGCCGGGGCGATAGTACACCGGCACGGGGTTGCCGCTTGCATCGGTATCATAGAACTGGTGATTGTCGGCCGAGGCACGGAACGCGTCCGGTTCGAACGTCAGCTCGACTCCCCCCTTGAACTCGTTGCTGCCCGAACGCGTCACCGCATTGATCACGCCACCGGTACTGCGACCGAATTCCACCGAGTAACCGCCGGTCTTGACCTGGAATTCCTGGAAGAACGCGAACGGCGCAGTGGAGAAGCTCTGGCGACGGTAAAAGTCGGTGACGTTCAATCCATTGATGAACACCGAGTTCTCGGCCACCGACGAGCCGCCGAAGGAAATGCCGCCGAAGCTGGAGTTGCCGCCGACCACGCCCGGTGCGAGCAGGGCGACCGAGCTGAGATCCTGCGCCACCGGCAGGCGGGCCAGTTCTTCACGGTTGATGGTGGTCGCCGACTCCGTCGACCGTACGTCCACGCGGTTGATCACGCGCGAACCCACCACCTGCACGGCGTTGAGGTTCACCACGCCACCGTCGCTGCCCAGGTTGACGGTGGTGGTGCCACCCAGCGCGACGTTGACGGCCACGGCTTCGCCCACGTCCTCGCCGTTGCGCTTGACCTGCAGCTGGTAGTCGCCCACCGGCAGCTGGCTCAGGCGGTAGCCGCCGTCGCCGCCCACGGTCACCGAGCGCGTCGCGCCGGTTGCCGTGTTGGTGATCATGATCTGGTCGCCCGCGCTGGCGCGGCCGGCGACCGCACCGGTCGCGCTCTGCGCCATCGCCAGGGGCGCCATCGACGCCAGGCAGGCGCCCAACGCCACGCCCAGAGCCGCCTTCTTCAGAACCTTGCCTTTCATCCCCGCTCTCTCCTGCTAAAGATGGTGTTGAATCGTGTGGTGGTGGTGTTGCGATCAGCCGCGCCCGTCCCGGGGCAGCACGGTCCATTCGAACTGGTAATCCCATTGGTCGAAGTAGAGGTTCCCGCCCCTCCACTCCACTTCGCCGCGCTGCAGGTCCACCGTCTCGGAGCGCTCGTGCTGCTTGGCGGGGATGAAGTCGCGCGAATAGTCGTCGTTGAAGGCGACGCGGTAGGCATCCAGCCCGCCCAGGTAGAACCAGCGCAGCGCGGGATCGTCCGACTCCAGCTGGCCGCTGGTCACGTCCATCGGCACCCAGCCATAGGGCGCCAGGTACAGCGCGCCCCAGTCGTGCATGGTGTCGTGGCCTTCGACGTCTTCGGAATACGCCCATCCCGACTGCCAGCGCGCGGGAATGCCGTTCATGCGCAGCAGGGTGATCAGCAACAGCGTCTGCTGACCGCAGTCGGCGTGGCCGGCGCGGAAGGCGTAGTCGCTGATGTTGCTGATCGTGGAGTATTCGCGGGCACCTGCCCACGGGATGCGGTCCACCGCCGCGAACAACTTCTGCGCGATGCGGTAGGGGTTGGTCTCGTCGCCGACGACGTCGGCGCTGAAGCGGCGCAGGTCGTCGCTGAAGATGACGTGCGGCGCGCGTTCGGCCACGAACGGCTCCAGCTCCGGCGTCAGCGTGGGCGGCACCACCCGTTCCGGATCTATCGCGACGCGGCGCGCATGCACGGTGACTTCGTAGGTCAGCGAGAAGGTCGTCGGCTGGCCCGCGACCGCCGGCCGCTCCAGGTAGGCGGTGCGCTGCAGCGCGCGCTCGGGCGCGACCTGCGGTCTGGCCGGTCGGCTCTCGACCAGGGCGATGGCTTCCTGCTGGCCGGCGATGGCGCGCGGATAGGGAATCCATGCGCGCACCGTCTCGCCAGCGGGCACCGCGTCGGGCTTGACGGTGATGCGGTGGGTGATGCGGACGCGGCGGGGCAGCACGCTGGCCGCGCCCGTCGCCTTGGATATCTGGACCACATCGCGGTGATGGCGATGCAGCGTTTCGTATGGCCCCTGGACGAAGGGTTTCACCGGCGACGCACGGCGGCCGGCCGCTTCCGGGCTCAGCCGGAACAGGTTGGACACCGAGCGGTTGAAGTAGCGGGGCTCGCCGTCGATGTCGAGGCGTTCGATCAATCCGGCGGCGTCCCACCGCTGGAACTCGTCTTCGCGCAGGTCCGGTACCTGCGCGCGGATCCGCTGCCTGACCGCCGCGCCATCCAGGCCGAAGTCCAGGCGGATGCGGCGCATGCGCTCGCGCTGGAACTGCAACGCCCGGGCGTCGGCGGCGTTGCGGCCACCCAGTGCCCGTTCGATCGCCTGCTCGGCCTCATGGAAGCGCCCGCGATCGATGTCGGCGATGATCGTCGCCAGCGGATCGCCCGCCATGGCCAGTCCCGGCGCCAGGAGTACCATCGGCCACCCGCCCAGACACAGCCACGCGGCCAGCCGGCGCTGCCGCCGCCTGCCGCGTACTGCAATGGTGTGCTGGCTACCGCTGGCATCCACGTCGAACATCCCCTAGCCGACTGGTCACGGTTGTGTAACACGAGGCAAATGCGGGGGTCAATAATTTATTCTTGATTTTTATCTCGCGAGAAATAAATATTCTTGCGGAACCCGCCCCGGCATGGCGTCATGTGCATCCAAGGGCGGGACTGACGGAGGGGAGTGGATGAACGTATCGACGTCGTATCGGCCCGGCGCGTGGCCGCGCACGCCCGGACGCGGCACCTTGGCCCGCGCATTGGCGTTGGTCCTGCTGGGCGCCACGCTGTCGGCCACCGCACGCGAACCCCTGCCGGTGCCTCGCCATGCGGTCATCGGGGTGGAAGACCACCACCTGCAGGCCGACTACTGGATCGGCAAGCTGGCCCAGCCGCAGCGCGTCCTGCTGGATGCTGCCGGGGTCGCCGCGCAGAACGCGCGCATGCGCCAGCAGGACCGCCACGTCCACGACCTGGAAGCCCTGCCCGCGACGCTGTCGCGCACCGAGGTGCGGGCATGGCTGGATCCGCTGTCGGCCCCGCCCACCCGCACGCTGTACGACGACCAGGGCCGCGAGATCGCGGCGGCCCGCCTGGTGGCGATCGCGGCCAACGCGGCGGTCGATGCCGTGGCCGAACACGCCCCTGCACGCTACGGTCTGGTGGTCCACCGCGCCGACCTGCGGACCTTTCCGACCCGCGAGCGCGTATTCAACAGCGTGGGCGACACCGACATCGACCGTTTCCAGGAAAGCGCGCTGTTCCCCGGCACGCCGGTGGTCATCGCGCACACCAGTGCGGACGGCGCCTGGTACTTCGTGGTGAGCCCGCTGTATGCCGCCTGGATCGAGAAGCGGCATGTCGCCGTGGGCAGCCGCGACGCCGTTTTCGGCTATGGCCGCAACGGCCCGGGCCTGGTGGTGACGGGCGCGACCGCCCGTACCGTCTACAACCCCGAGGAGCCCGGCCTGTCGGCGCTGCAACTGGACATGGGCGTGCGCGTACCGGTGCTGGCCGACTGGCCGGCCGATGCCCCGGTGAACGGGCAGCACCCCTACACTTCGCACGTGATCCAGCTGCCGGTGCGGCGCGAGGACGGCTCGCTGGCTCTGCTGCCCGCCCTGTTGCCGCGCACGGCCGATGTGGCGCCGGACTACCTGCCGATGACGCCGGCCAACCTCCTGCAGCAGGGCTTCAAGTTCCTGGGCGAGCGCTACGGCTGGGGGCACGGGTACGACAGCCGCGATTGCAGCGGATTCGTGTCCGAGGTCTACCGCAGCATGGGCATCGTCCTGCCCCGCAACACCAGCGCGCAGGCGGTCAGCCCCGCACTGGAACGCATCGGCTTCGACCCCGGCGACAGCCACGAGAAGCGGCTGGCGGTACTGCGCACGCTGCAGGTAGGGGATCTGGTGTACATCCCCGGCCACGTGATGATGGTGATCGGCCACGACAACGGCATTACCTACACCATCCACGACACCACCGGCATCACTTACCGCGGCGCCGACGGCAAGACCGTGCGCGCCACGCTCAACTCCGTGGCGGTCACCCCACTGGAGCCCTTGCTGTTCAACAGCGAGCACTCCACCGTCGACCGCATCACCGCCATCCAGCGCATCCGTCCCCAAGGGGCTCCATGAAGATCACCGACATCAAGTTCGGCATGCTGCGCGTGCCGTTGAAGACACCGTTCAAGACCGCCCTGCGCACGGTGGACACGGTGGAGGACATCGTGGTGATCGTGCACACGGACACCGGCCATGTCGGCTACGGCGAGGCGCCGGCGACCGCGGTCATCACCGGCGACACGCACGGTTCCATCGTCGAGGCGGTCGGCAAGTTCATCCGGCCCCGCCTGATCGGCCAGGACATCGCCAACCTCAACCGCATCACCGACCTCATCCAGACCGCGCTGGAGCGCAACACCAGCGCCAAGGCCGCGGTGGAGATCGCGGTGTACGACCTGTGGGCGCAGCTGTACGACGCGCCGCTGTACAAGATGCTGGGCGGCGGCGATCCGGTCATCACCACCGACATCACCATCAGCGTGGATTACATCGACAAGATGGTGGCCGACTCGATCAGTGCGGTGGAACGCGGCTTCGAGTCGTTGAAGATCAAGGTGGGCAAGGACATCGGCCTGGACATCGAGCGGGTGAAGGCCATCTATTCGGCCGTCGAGGGCCGCGCGCTGCTGCGCCTGGACGCCAACCAGGGCTGGACCGCCAAGCAGGCGGTGTTCGCCATGCAGCACCTGGAGGACGCGGGCGTGGTGCTGGAGCTGCTGGAACAGCCGGTGAAAGCCCGCGACCTGGACGGACTGAAGTACGTCACCGACCGCGTGCACACGCCGGTGATGGCGGACGAGAGCGTGTTCGGTCCCACCGAGGTGATCGACCTGATCAAGATGCGCGCCGCCGACATCATCAACATCAAGCTGATGAAGACCGGCGGCATCTCCAATGCCATCCGCATCGCCGACATCGCCTCGCTGTACGGGGTGGAATGCATGATCGGCTGCATGATCGAGACCAGCATCAGCGTGGCCGCCGCCGTGCACGTGGCCGCGGCCAAGGCCAACGTCATCACCAAGGTGGACCTGGATGGCCCATCGCTGGGCCAGTTCAATCCGGTCGAAGGCGGGGTGATCTTCAACGAATCGGAGATCACGATCACCGAAGCGCCCGGCTTGGGCATTCGCGAGATCCGCGGGCTGGAGCTGCTGCCGGGCTGAGCCCGGCGGCGACGGCCCGTTGTCAGCGCTGTCCGGCCCCCTCACACTCCGGCCATGACGAACCCCTTGGTGAAGATCCGCTCCGAACGCGACCAGATGTCGGCCATCGAGCGCCGCATCGCCGACTTCATCTTGGACAACGCGCACCTGCTGCGCGACTACTCCTCGCAGCAGCTGGCCAGTGCGCTGGGCATCAGCCAGTCCAGCGTGGTGAAGTTCGCCCAGAAGTCCGGCTTCAAGGGCTATCCCGACCTCAAGTACACCATCGGCGAAGCGATCGCCCGCAACGGCAACGGCCACACCCAGGAACCGGAGGCCGTGCAGGACGATGCGCCCGACGCCTACCAACGGCTGCAGGATGGATTGCGCCGCAGCAAGCTGGCCGCCGAGGAGGAGACCCGCAGCCTCAATCCGCGCGCGCAGATCGAGCCGATCGTGGAGATGATCGACCGGGCCGGCAAGGTGTTCGTGTGCGGCTTGGGCGACGATGGCCTGTTCGCGCGCGAGTTCGCCATGCGGCTGTCGTTGCTCGGGCTGCTGACGGTCCATCACGCCGACCCCATCCTGATGATGGCCAACCTGTCCGCGGCACGGCCGGGCGACGTGCTGCTGATGTTTTCCGAGTTCGGCAAGCTGCCCGAGCTTTCGCAGGTCAGCCGGCAGTTCCAGGCGTGCGAAGGCAAGGTCATCTCGATCACCCGCCATACCGCCAACCCGCTGCGGGCGCATGCGGACGCCGCCCTGGTGATCTCCGCGCACGATCCGGCGCCGCACGTGGAACAGCTGCTCTACCGCTCGTCGCTGCAATCGCTGCTCGACTTCGTGTTCGTCCTGCTGTGCCAGGCCAATCCCGACCGTCACCGCCAGCTCGCCATCAACCTCGAACGCATCCATCACCTGCTGGAGTCGTGATGCCCATACTGTCGTTTCCGCGCCGCTCGTTGCGCTCTTTCGGCCTGGCCGCCCTGATGGCATGCGGCGCCAACGCGTGCGCCACCAGCCAACCGGCCGCTGCCCCGCAGGCCTGGCGCGATGCACGCCAGCTGGTGCTGGTGGTGACCGATGGCTGGGACGCCACCACCGGTACGCTGCAGCGCTTCGAACTTCGCGATGGGCGATGGCAGGCAGCGTCGACACCCTCGCCGATTTCGGTGGGACGCAACGGCGCGGCGTGGGGCGTGGGGCTGCATCCGGCCCAGTCCGGCGGACCGCAGAAGCAGGAAGGCGACGGACGCGCGCCGGCAGGGATATTCACCCTTGGCGAGGCATTCGGTTACGCGGACGAGGCCGCCACCGCCATGCCCTACCGGCCGATGCAGGCCACCAGCTACTGCATCGACGTACCGGATTCGCCGCTCTACAACCGCATCATCGATACCCGTACCGAAGGCGAGGCCGCGGCGAAGGGCTCGACCGAACCGATGCGCCTGGACCTGCACAACAACGGCGATCCGCGTTACCGCGAAGGTCTGGTGATCGGCCACAACCCGACGGCTACCCCACGGGCCGGCAGCTGCATCTTCGCCCACCTGTGGCGTACACCGGGCGAGCCCACGGCCGGCTGCACCGCGATGGCGGCCGAGACGATGGACGGCATGCTGGCCTGGCTGCGTCCCGACGCCCGACCGGTGTTCGTGCTGTTGCCGCGTGCAGAGTACGACCGCCTCGCCCATGACTGGCGACTGCCGGAGCGTGCGCCATGAGGTGGCCCGGCGCCACCGCGCGCGTCCTGCTCGGCCTGGCGGCCGGTGCCCTGGTCGGCCTGTCGCTGGCGCACTGGCTGCCCGCGACCGCAGGCACGGCGGTGGCCATCGCCCAACCCATCGGCAAGCTGTGGCTCAGCGGCCTGCAGATGACCGTCGTGCCGCTCGTGCTGTCGCTGGTGATTCTCGGCGTCGCGACCGCAAGCGATGCGGCCGCCTCTGGCCGTGTCGCCCGTCGCGCGATGGTGGTGTTCATCGCCCTGCTCTCGCTGTTCGCCGCTTATGCCGCCATCGTCGCGCCGCTCGTGCTTTCGATGGTGCCGCCCAGCGAAGCGCTGACGGCGACCCTGCGCGGCACGCTGCCCGCCGCCGGCGAAGTGGCCGCGCCCGCGCTCTCCGACTGGATCGGCTCCGTCGTTCCCAGCAACGCCATCATGGCCGCGGCGCAGGGCGCGATGCTGCCGGTGGTGGTGTTCGCCTTGTTCTTCGGTTTCGCGCTGACCCGCGTGCAGGAGGACCGGCGCGCCCAGATCATCGGCTTCTGCCACGGCATCGCCGACACGATGATCGTCATCGTGCGCTGGATGCTGCTGGCCGCACCCATCGGCGTGTTCGCGCTGGTACTTGCGGTCTGCGCGCAGGCGGGCATCGGCGTGATTGGCGCGCTGGCGGGCTACATCGCCCTGCAATGCGGCATGTATCTGGGTGCGACCCTGATCTGCTACGTGCTGGTCGCGGTGCTGGCGCGCCAGTCCCCCCTCGCCTTCGCCAAGGCCATCCTGCCCGCGCAGGTGGTGGCCGCCAGCACGCAGTCGTCGCTGGCGTCGCTGCCCGCAATGGTGGAAAGCGCGCGCTTCCGCCTGGGTCATCCGCGGGCGGTGGCCGCGCTGGTGTTGCCGATGGCGGTGACGCTGTTCCGCATCACCAGCCCCATCCAGTACATCGTCGCGGCATGCTTCGTCGCCTGGGCCTACGGCATCGACGTGAATGCCGTGACGCTGGCGGCCGGCGCGGCGTTGGCCGTGGTGATCAGCCTGGGATCGATCGGCCTGCCGGGGCAGGTGAGTTTCATGGCGACGGTGATGCCGGTGACGCAGTCGATGGGCCTGCCGATCGAACCCCTGGGCCTGCTGCTGGCGGTGGACACCATTCCGGACGTATTCGCCACCACCGGCAACGTCACCGGCGACCTGACCGCCACCAGCATCGTCGCGCGCCAGTCGCCCGATGCGCGCGACGCCGACGCGCCCGACGACTGAGTACGACGTCCGCGGCCCTGCCGCAGGGCCTGGTTCCGCCAGGCGACCTGGGCAGGTGCGTTCAGTGCGGGTGGCCCGCGGGAAAAGCCCGCGTACGCCGGTAGGCGCCGACCAGTCGCCGAAGCGGGACGGCCTTCTCGGGCCGACCATCGAGGGCAGCGATCACCTTGTCCCACAGGCCCTCGTGGGCCCAGCGCGTGAACCGGACGTACACGCTGTGCCACGGTCCGGCGCCTGGCGGCAACTGCACCCACGGCTGGCCGGTCGCGGCGATCCACAGCACCGCGTCCAGGAAGGCCCTCGTGCCCGCGCTGTTGCGTGCGCGCGCGCTCACCAGCGGCGGCAATGCCGCCAGCACCGCGCGCCAGTCTTCGTCGCCCAGGCGTAGTCCTGCGTCCATGTCCGGCGCACCCGCGTCGCGCTCGTCCGTCTCCCCTGTACGTCCCTGTCCTTCGATCATCACGCGTCTCCTGACCGTTCGAAAAACCCGCGCACCTTGCATGCGCTGCGAACTCCTTCCGCCTGCAGATTGATTCGTCGCGTCCGGCCGTGAACGGACATCCGCGCTGCACGCAAGCGCCGCAAGTTCCCCCGCCGCACGCTTAATTCATGTACTGGTCAGTTTGATATTCAGGGGATGTTGTGACGTGAAGCGGATACTGCGCCCACCGTCGCCGTGCACCGCGATGGACACACAACAACAACAGAAAGGCGTTCCCCATGAAGAAGTCCTTGCTTGCCCTGACCCTGCTGGCTGCCGCTCCGTTCGCTGCTTCGGCCGCCGAAGGCGTGTCCTACAACTACGTGGAAGGCGGCTATGTCGCATCCAACCTCAGCGACGGCCTGCCGGATGCCGATGGCTGGGGTGTGAAGGGTTCGGTGGCCATTGCGCCGAACTTCCACCTGTTCGGCGACTACACCACCCAGGAATTCGACGACATCAACGTCGACCTCGACAACTACCGTTTCGGCGTGGGCTACAACCACGAGATCAGCCAGCGCGCCGATCTGATCACCCGCGTGGCCTATGAGCGTTACAAGGTGCCGGGCGACCATCTGAACGGCTACAGCGCCGAAGTGGGCGTGCGTGGCGCGATCGCGCCGAAGTTCGAAGGCTTCGCCACCGTCGGTTACGAAGATGGCAGCGATTTCGATGGCGATTTCTACGGCCGTCTGGGCGCGCAGGTGAAGTTCAACCAGAACTGGGGCCTGAGCGGCGACGTGAAGTTCGCCGACAACGACACCCAGTGGTTCGTCGGTCCGCGTTTCACCTGGTAACAGGCAACACCCTCCCCCCGCGACGCGTCCTCTCTCCCCGCGTCGCACCCAGCCCGGCCTTCGTGGCCGGGCTTTTTCATGCGGCAAAGAAAAAGCCCGGCGGTGAGGCCGGGCTGTTCGCCTGCGCTGCGTTACTTGAACAGCGTTTCCGGATACTCCGGCTTCTGTTCGCGCGCGAGCAGCTGTTGCAGGCCGTCGCGCGGGGTCAGCTCGCCATGCAGCACGGCGCGCACCGCACTGGAGATGGGCAGGTCGATGCCGTGGCGGTCGGCCTGGCGCATGACTTCGTCCGCCGTCTGCACCGATTCGACCACCTGGCCGATCTCACGCACGGCGTCCTGCAGCGACTGCCCGCGACCCAGGGCCAGGCCCAGGCGGCGGTTGCGCGAGAGGTCGCCGGTACACGTCAGCACCAGGTCGCCCAGACCGGCCAGGCCCATCAGCGTCTCCGGCTTGGCGCCGATGGCGGCCGACAGGCGCAGCATCTCGTTGAGGCCGCGGGTGATCAGGCCCGCACGCGCATTGAGGCCCAGCTGCATGCCATCGGCCACGCCGGTGGCCACGGCCAGCACGTTCTTCATCGCGCCACCGAGCTCGGCCCCCACCATGTCGTCGCCGGTGTAGGCACGGAACGCAGGGCCATGCATCACATCGGCCACGGCCTGCGCGAACACGGGATCGGCGCCATGCACGGTCACCGCGGTGGGCAGGCCGAGCGCCACTTCCTTGGCGAACGAAGGACCGGTGACGACGGCCAGCGGCACGTCGGGACCCAGGATGTCTTCGGCCACCTCGTGCAGGAAACGGCCGGAGCCGGTCTCGAAACCCTTGGTGGCCCAGGCGACGCCCGCGCCCGGTGGACGCAGCGGCGCCAACTTGCGCAGCGTTTCGGTGAAGGCATGCGAGGGCACCACCACCAGCACCTGGTCGGCGCCCTCGAGCGACGTTTCCAGATCGGTGGTGGCGCGCAGCGTGGGCGGCAGCGGGATACCGGGCAGGTAGCGCGTGTTCTCGTGCTGCCCATCGATGGCCGCGGCGACCACGGGATCGCGGCCCCACAGAGTGACCGCGTGGCCATGCCGCGCCATCAGCGCGGCCAGCGCGGTGCCCCATGACCCGGCACCCAGCACCGCGATCTTCAGCGGCGTGCCTGCTTGCAGATCAGTCATCCGTCACCCCTGTGCGAAGCGTCGCCGCCCTGACGGGATTGTGCATCACGGATCAGGCGTTGCCGGCAGGTTCCGAGTTGGCCAGTCCGGCGTCGCCCTGCGCGGCGCGCTGGCGCAGCGATTCGGCGTACAGGGCATCGAAGTTGATCGGCTGCAGGAAGAACGGCGGGAAGCCGCCGGCCTGCACCAGGTCGCTGACCAGCTGGCGCACGTACGGGAACAGGATGTTCGGGCACTGGGTGCCGAGCAGCACGTCCACGGCCTGCGCTTCCAGGCCCATCAGGCCGAAGATGCCGGCCTGCTGCACTTCCGCGACGTAGGCGGTCTTGTCGCCGGCCTTGCAGGTCAGGGTCACGCCCAGCACCACTTCGAAGGCGTTCTCGCCCAGGCGCTGCACGCGCTGGTTGAGGTTGAGCTGCAGCTCCGGCTGCACGTTCTCGGTGAAGATCGCCGGGGCGCCGGGCACCTCGAAGGAAACGTCCTTGACGTAGATCTTCTCGACAGTGAAGGCAGGGCCAGCGGCTTCGGCGGGCGCGACCGCGCCGTTGGTGGTCTCGTCGGACATTTCGTACTCCGGAATCAGATTGATGCAGTGAATGGAAGATTATGGCATGGCGCCGGCACGGGCCCGCTTCAAGGGGCCGTAACGGCCAGGCGGCTCAGCGGCCCTTGACCAGCGGCAGGTCGGCCTGCTGCCAGGCGGCGACGCCGCCCTCCAGCACGTAGACCTTCTCGAAGCCGGCCTTCTTCAGGCGCTTGGCGGCACCGCCCGCGGTCTGTCCGGTGCGGCACACCAGCACCACCGGCTGGGACTTCGCCCCGGCCAGCAGCTTGTGGTCGGGACCGAAACTGCTGGGCAGCACGTTGCGGCTGCCGGCAATGTGGCCCTTCTCGAAATCGTTGCTCGCCGACAGGTCCACGACCAGGGCGTTTTCGCTGTTGACCAGCTGGGTCAGTTCGGCCGGGCGCAGGCCCTTGTAGCCGCGGAACAGGCGCGCGATCTCGGTGTACACGATGGCCACCGTCAGAGCGACCAGCGCCAGCGAAAGGATCTGGTTGAAGGGCGAACGGGTGGCGAAAGCCAGGATTTCTTCGAGATTCACAGAGTTGGCGACCGTGGAGCGGGCGCCGATTGTCGCACAGGACGCCGCCACGGACGCCGGGTGGCTACTGGCCTTTCCACAGGTCGGGCATGCCCACCACCAGCCACCAGCGCTTGGCCTCGGGATCCCAGCGCCAGCGCTCGACGTAGCGTTCCGTCCGTTCGGCCATGGTGTGCTTGTTGATGACGCGCAACTCCACGGCCCGCTCGACCGTGCCGTCGGGCCCACCGCGGGTCGAGAGATCGCGGTAACCGGATATCTGGATCTGCTTGTAGCGCTCGAACTCCAGTTCGGTCATCGGGTGTTCGGCGCGGTAGGCCGGGTCGACGGCCTGCCAGGCGTTCTCGAAATCGCCCCAGCGGATGGAGGCCGCGTAGGCATCCTGCACCTGCTGCAGCTTGCCGCGCTGCATCCGGCTCTGGGCCCCTGCAGGCGTCAGCACTGCCAGCAGTCCCAACACCCACAGCATTCGTGCGATCACCCGCATGGCATCCCCTCCCGTTGCTGACCGCATGCTACCGCTTCGCGATGGCGACGTAGCGCCCGCTGAGCGTGGTGGCCAGTCCGCCTTCAGGCAGCAGGACCTTCGCCTCGACCTGGATGCGGGCGCGCCCACGTTGCACGAGCGTGTCGATGAACGTGTCCCAGGATTGCCCTTCGGCGGGCATCGCCTCGGCGATCAGGTCGTTGTACAGCGGCGCGAGATAGCGGATCTGGCTGTCGGCCACGTAGACCTCGGCCTTCACGCCGGCCAGGCGCAGCTTCAGCGTGACCAGTCCCCAGCCGGCCACCGTCATCAGCGACGTCAGGCTGCCGCCGAAGGCATTGCCCTTGTCGTTGACGTTGGCCGACAGCGGCGCAGTCAGCCGCAGCGCGTCGCCGCGCATGCCCTCCACATCGACCTGCATCGCCGCCACCGGCGGCATGCCGCGGCAGTACTCACGCAGTTCCTGCAGGGCTTCTTCCAGACTCATCGCTCATAATCCGCGCATGGGACATCCAACGCCGCCGGCATGGTACGTCATCTCGCTTCGGCCCCAGGGCGGCCACGCGGCGCTGCGCCGCGCCGCTCGCCGGCACGGCGCAGGTCTGCTGGCGCTGTCGCCGTGGCGCATCCGCCGTTGCGACGACGCCAACACCCGTGCCGACTTGCGGAAGGCGCTGCAGTGCCCGCGGGTCGTATTCACCAGCCCCGCCGCCGTGGCCGCCGCGGATGCGCTCGAACGGCTGCATGCACGTCCCGGACAGGCCTGGTTCGCGGTCGGTGCCGGGACCGCCGCGGCACTCCGTCGCGCCGGCATCGCAGAGGTGTCGTTTCCCGATCGCATGGACAGCGAGGGCTTGTTGGCACTGCCCGCGCTGGCCGACCTGCGCGGTGCGGAGATCGGGTTCGTCACCGCGCCCGATGGCCGCAACCTGCTGGTGCCCACGCTGGCAGCGCGCGGCGCGCGCGTGCATCGCGCCGAGGTCTACCGGCGCGAATCCGTTGCGCTGTCCCGCCGCGCGCTGGACGCCCTGGCGACGCTGCAGGCCCCCGCCTGCCTGTTGTTGAGCAGCGGCGGCGCGCTGGAGCAGGTCCTGGCTCAGCTCCCCGAAGCGCTGTCTACGCGGCTCAAGAAGGCCGGTGCCGTCGCCGCCAGCGCGCGGTTGGCCGACGCGGCGCGGACGGCGGGCTTCGCCCGCGTCGTCCAGGCCGAAGGCCCGCGCCCGGCGCAGCTGATGAAAGCGGCGTGCACGATCCGGCCGGCCGGCATCCGGTAGCATCTGCGGCCTCCATCACGTTTCGTCCCGCGACCAGGATGCTTGTGTGAACGACGAACCCGCCCCCCGCCGCCGCACCCCTGCTGCCGGCCGCCTCATCGCGCTGGCCGTCCTGGTGCTGGTGGTCGGTCTGGCGGCCTGGCGTGGCTGGGCGTGGTGGCAGGCCCAGGGCGAAGGGAAACGGGACGAGCAGGCCATGACCGTGCAGCGCCTGGAGGCGCTGGAGGCGCGCGCCGAAGCCCTGCGGCGCGACCAGCGCGCGCAAGCCCAGCGCCTGCTGGACGCCGCGGCCACCAACCGCGTGCTGCGTGACGAAGTCCTGGGCCTGGGCCAGCGCGGCGCCCTGCTCGAGGAAAGTGTCGCCAAGCTGACCGACCCCGACCGCCACGGCGCCCAGGCCTTGCGGCTGGACGAGGTGGAGCTGCTGCTGTCCCTGGCCGCGCAGCGGCTGGAGATCGCCCACGATCCGGCCGGTGCCCGGCGCGCTTACGCCCTGGCCGCCGGCGTATTGGACGGCCTGGACGATCATCGGCTGCTCAACCTGAAGCAGGCGCTGGCGCAGGAACGCGTCGCTGTCGACGCGCTCGGGGCCGGCGCGCGTGCCAAGGCCTTCGCTGACCTGGATGCCTTGGAGGACGCACTGACCGGCCTGCCTCGTCAGGTGCCGGCGACAGCGCCGGGCCAGGTGCGCCCTGCGTGGCAGCGTTGGCTGGCGCCGCTGGTGGATGTGAGACCCTCGCGCGACACCACGCTGGTGGCGCCCGACCAGCGGGCCGCGGCGGATGTGGCGTTGCAGATCGAGATCGGCCTGGCGCGGGCCGCCCTCGAGCGTGGCGACGACGCTGCGTACCGCGCCGCGCTGGCCCGTGTGGACGGATGGCTGCCACGGCTGTGGCCGGACTCGCCGGCACGACGTCAGGTTCACGCACGGCTGCGCACATTGCAGCAGGCGCAAGCGCCCGCGCGCCCGGCCGAAGTGGGCAGCACGCTGCAGCAGTTGCGCGTGTTGCGCAGCGCCGGCATGCGGTTGCGTCCGACCACGGAGACGCCGGAGGTGACGCCATGAAACCGTTCCGCACCGTGGTGGCGATGCTGGTGCTGGTGCTGGCCGGCGTGCTGGCGGCGCAGTGGATGGCCGGCACCGACCGCGACCTGGGCGAGGTGTTCATCCGCTTCGCCGGCTACGACCTGCATACCAACGTGCCGCGGGCCGTGCTGGCGCTGCTGCTGGCCGGCGGTGTGGCGTGGCTGCTCTGGCGGGTGCTCACGCTGCCGTTCCGTGCCTGGGGCCGGCACCGCCGCAAGCAGGCGCGCGCACGGCTCATCGACGGCCTGGACGCGCTGCATGCCGGCCAGTGGCAGAAGGCCGGGAAGCTGCTTGAACGCGCCGCCGACGATGAAGAAGTCGGCGCGGTCGCGCGTGTCGCCGCGGCGACGGCAGCGCAGGCCCGCGGCGACGAGGCGGCGATGCAACGCCAGCTTGCGGCGCTGCGCGAACGGTCGGCACCCGCGCACGCGATCCTGGCCGCGCAGCTCGCACTGGACGCCGGACGTCCGCAGGACGCGCTGGCGGTGCTCGACGCCTCCGACGTGCAGCCGCTGCCGCCGCGCGGCCTGGCCCTGCGTGCCGAGGCCCTGGCGGACACGGGGCAGGCCGGGGAGGCTTACGGCCTGCTGGGCGCATTGAAGCAGCAGCAGGCCCTGGCGCCCGCTGCCCTGGACGCGCTGGAGACGCGCCTGGCGACCCAGTCGCTGCGTGAAGCCGCCGACCCCAACGTGCTGGCCGAGCGCTGGGAGGCCCTCACCAAGCCGTTGCGGCAACAATCACCCGTGGTCGCTGCCTATGCCGAACGCGCGGCCGCCTTGCGCTGGGAAGACGCGGCCACGCGCAGCATCGAACAGGCCTTGGAGGCCCGCTGGGACGAGGACCTGGTGGCGCTCTACGGCCGGCTGCCGGTAGCCAAGCTGGATTCGCGCCGCGCCAGCGCCCAACACTGGCTGCAGGTCCACCCGGCCAGTCCCGCGCTGCTGGTCGCCCTGGGACGCCTGGCCCGCCAGCAGGGGCAATGGACGCAGGCGCAAGAGTTCCTGCATCGCGCGGTCGCGCAGGGCGCAGGCGCCGACGCCTGGGAGGAGTTGGGCACGGGCTTCGCCGACGCCGGCGACGCCGCATCGGCCCAGCAGTGCTACGCCAACGCGCTGAAGACGAAACGCGGCGAAGCCGCCGCGCAGCTCGCCGTGCGCGACATGAAGCAGACGATCCACGACGAAGCCGTCATGGAAGAACGCGACGCGCACGGGCTGCCGCGGCTGCGCGATTGACGCCCCGCTACGACGCTGCCGGGCGCGGATGCGTCTTGCGCCAGCGGCGCCATGCCACCGCGGCCGCGACCACCATCAGCCACAACGGCCACAGCGCGGCCAGGGCGATGACGATGTCCAGCGCGGCGCGCCAGCCGACCGCCAGCGACTCGCCAAGACGGGAGAAGAAGCCCGGCCCGTTGTCGCGGAACACGGCATCCACGTCCACCCGTTCGGCGCGGCGCACCTGGGCATCCTGACGCAGCGACAAGGTGATGGTGCTGAAGGCCACACGATCCTCGAATTCCTTCTGCGCGATCAGGGCTTCATCACGAGTGGCGCGCGCTGCACCGCGTGACTGGATCGCATCGGTCCTGTCGGCGAGCTTGCCGCCGGCCTGCACCGCGTCACCCAATTCGCGCTGCTCGTCCTGCGCGCGCTGGCTGGCCAGTTGCTGACGCAGCAGATCGAACTGCGCGTCGCGGGCCGAGAAGCTGCGCCGGTCGAGGAACTCCATCTGCGCAGCCACCGCGCGCAGGAACGCCTGCGTGCGCTCGCTGGGCACGCGCACCGTCAGCTGGCCCTGCAGGCTGTATTCGGTCAGCTCCAGCCGCTTGCCCGGCGCCAGCGGCCGGCTCAGCACGCGCTGGACCTGCGACGAGATCTCGTTGTCGACGACGAAGCCGCCCTGCGAAGCCACCTCGTCCTCGATCGCCAAGGCGGTGCGGTACACGTCCTTCACCTGGAATTGCGCTTGCGCCGTGCGAATGAAGCGACGCTGCGGATCGACCTGGGTCGCCACGTCGGACGCCACCTGCGAGGGATCGACCCCCGGCCCCTGCAGCATCGGGGCCTCACGGTTCTGTGGCGCTACTTCTACCGCTGCCGCTGCCGCAACGGCAGCGGATTCGCCCATGGCAGGCGCGGATTCTGCGGTGGCGTCCGCATCGGCCGCCCTTTCGTGCCTGCTGCAGGAGGCGGCCAGCAACAACACGATCAACGAGAAAGCGGCAAGGGACATCCTTTTCGTACGCATGAGCACTCCGGGAGGGTAATGAGGAAGAGACCGGATCGCCGCATCGCTTTCCAACGGCTGGGGCCTTCCAGTCGGGTCGACGGGACTACGGGTCCGACGGTTCGCAGATCGAGCAGCGGCCACCCAAGCGCTGGTTGCCCCGCGCCGCCTTCAGGACCCGGTTGGCTTCTGCCTCTCGACGCGCCATCACCTCGGTGTCGGCGCCATAGCGCCGGGCCAGGGCATACAGCGCGACGACATTCTCCATCGGGCCGCCTGCCATGTTCAGCGCTGCCCAGTCGGACAACAGGTTGGCGACCACGGGGTCCCGCGGCGCCACGAACTGCATACGTTCGCCCAACTGATAGGCGAACGCATGGTTGAGCGCGTAGGTGCTGACAGGCCGACCATCGTTGCCAGCGGGTCGCGAGGTCGGCAATGGCGGGACCGTCGCATCACCGAACTGCACACCTGCGATCGACTGCCGCGTGAGCCGCGTGGGATCGTTCACCGAGGCGAGCTTGCTTTCCAGAATCCGAACGTGCAGCCATTCACTGAGGAAGTGCTCCGCCGGGTTACGCCGAATGCCGAGACGTATCCAAGCCAGTGCCGGCGCATCGTGCCCCGCCAGCTCCAGCGCGGTCCCCAGGTTGGCGGCCGTCTCGTGGTGGCCCGGCCAGCGCCGTTCGATCGACAGGAGCAATCGCGCGGACTGCGCGTGCTGACCCTGATAAATCAGCAGGATCGCCAGTTTCGTGAGGCGCTCCAGGTCCGGCGTGGCCTTCGCGTCAGCGATGATGGTGCGCGCCGATCCCACGTAGAACGCCTTCGCCGAGTTCGAGGTGAGCCGCTCCGCCAACCGCTCGCCGACCTCCTCGTGCAGAGGAAAGTGCCGTCCCTGGTGGTCGGTCCCGATGGCGTTGATGCATGCCTGCGCAGGATCCGCCACGCCGAGGGCCAGTGTGCCCAGCAACCTCCATCCCCACGTCCGCATTCCCCTGCTCCCGGCATCCATCCCGATGGACAACGCTAGCTGATGGCGGGCGCGACGGAAACAGGTAAGCGCACCGGAGGGCGTGTGACACCCGGCAGGCCCGCCCTTCGCCGACCGCGATCCCTCCCTGGCCGATCCCGAATGCGTGGATGCGTCGGTGGCGGATCTGCTCAGCGAGGCGTACGCAGCGCAAAGGCGCGCGTCGATCGATCCCGCCCGTGCAGCGCCCGGACCGGTCGCCTCGGGCGATCCGTTCGCCTTCCAGCAGGACGCAAGCTAACCTTTGCGCCCCGTGCCGCGGGCGCTGCAGCCGGAGAGCACGCACACCACGCATATGACCGTGTCCGACAAGGACGGCAACGTCGTCGCCACTCGCTGGTGCAACGTGTTCGCTTACCGCTCGATGATGGCAACGACGCCCATGCCGCCGGCCGTGCAGATGGACACCAGCGCGCGGCCGCCGCCGCGCTGCTTCAGCTCCTTGGCCACGGTGGCGACGATGCGGGCGCCGGTGGCGGCGAACGGATGGCCCGTGGCCAGCGAGGAGCCGTTGGGATTCATCTTCGCCGGATCGATCCTGCCCAGCGGCGCATCCAGGCCCAGGCGGTTGCGGCAGTAGTCCTCGCTCTCCCACGCACGCAGCGTGCACAGCACCTGCGCGGCGAACGCCTCGTGGATCTCGTAGATGTCGAAGTCCTGCAGGGTCAGGCCGTTGCGCTTCAGCATTTCCGGCACCGCCACCGTGGGCGCCATCAGCAGGCCTTCGCCGTGCACGAAATCGACGGCGGCCACCTGCGCATCCCGGAGGTAGGCCAGCGGCTCGTGGCCGTGCGCCTTCGCCCACTCCTCGCTGGACAGCAGCACCGCGGCGGCGCCATCGGTCAGCGGCGTGGAGTTGGCGGCCGTCAGCGTGCCGCGGCCGGAGGTCTTGTCGAAGGCCGGCTTCAGCGTGGCCAGCTTTTCCAGCGACGTGTCGGGGCGCAGGATGTTGTCGCGCTCCTGGCCACGGAACGGGGCGACCAGATCGTCGAAGAATCCGCGCTCGTAGGCGGCGGCCAGCTTCTTGTGCGAGGCCACGGCCAATTCGTCCTGCGAGTCGCGCGAGATGTTCCACTCCTTCGCCATGTCCTCGCAGTGGTCGCCCATGCTCTTGCCGGTGCGCGGCTCGGCCACGCCGGGGAACTCGGGCTTCAGCTCGCTGAACTTGAAGCCGCTCACCAGGGCCTTGATCTTGTCCTGCGTGGTCTTGGCGCGGTTGGCGGCCAGCAGGCGTGCGCGCAGCTTCTTGCCGTAGACGATCGGCACTTCGGAGGTGGTGTCCGACCCGCCGCCGATGCCCGATTCGATCTGCCCCAGCGCGATCTTGTTGCCGATGTGGAGGATGGTGTCCAGGCTGGTGCCGCAGGCGCGCTGCAGCGTGATGCCCGGGGTCAGCGGCGACAGGCCGGATGAGAGAGCGGCTTCGCGGCCCAGGTTCCAGTCCGACGAATGCTTGATCACCGCGCCCATCGCCACTTCGCCCAGCTGCTGGCCGTGCAGGCCGAAGCGCTCGACCAGCGCGCCCAGCGTGCGCACCGACATGCCCAGGTTCCCCACATCCGCGTAGGCCGTGTTCTGGCGACAGAACGGAATGCGGACGCCGCCGAGGATGGCGACGGGGCGGGGACCGGGCATGGGGACCTCTTGGCGTTGGCGATGAAGGGAGGGGTGAAGATGCGCCTGCGTACGGCAGGCATAATGGGGGAGTGTAATGCGCCCCTCCACCGCCTCCAACCGCTGACATGACTCGATCCCCAACCGGCCCCGTCGTCATGGGCGTGATGGCCCTGGAACTGATGGCCGGCAGCACCCCGCGCCACGCGGCCCTGCCCGCCGCCGAGGCGAGTGCACTGGCCGGCATGCTGGGGCGCGACCTGGCCGCGCATGCTCCTCAGGTTCGTGACCTGGATCTCGTCGTGGCCGCAGCGCATTTCGATCCGGCCGAAGCGTTGCGACCCGGCTGGTCGCTGCACCAGCGTCTGCGCGAGCTGCACCAGCGTGCGCCCGGACGGGGCGAAGGTCCCCGCGTGATCGCCTTCGGCGCCGATGAGACGGGCGACATCCCCCTGCCGCTGCAGGCCGATGAGGGCCTGCGCGGCGGCCTGCTGCGCGTGGTGCCCTTCCTGCTGGCCGGCGACGACCCTACGGTCGAGGCCGTGGGCGAACGATTGGAGACCGTGCTGCTGGAGACCGGCATGGCCCAGGCGGACACCGCCCTGCTGACGCAGAACGCGTTTGGCGCGCGGATCGAACATGCGCGTTATATGACCCTGCATGACCTGGCCGCGATGACAGCCATGCAGTACGAACACGGCGGGCTGGGCGCATTGTGGCCCGTGATCGAGACCGCCCTGATGGCGCCGGCGGAAGAGCAGTGGCTGGATGCGCCGCCGGAGCCGCTGCTGCGCTATGCCCATGGCGAAGTGCACATCGCGCTGTTCGAACCGATGGCCTGGCGCGCGCGTTACGCGCCGCAGGAAGCGACCGACGAGCGGCTGGAACGCGCCTACCAGCACTTCCAGGCGCGCCAGCAGCAGATCGCGGCCGTGCTGGAAGCGCACGGCATCCCGGTGACGTTCGCGCATTGCCCGGGCAAGACCGACGCGCGGGAAACGCTGCAGTCGTAGCGTGCGCCATGCGCACGCTAAGGCAGGAGCGGCACCGCCGCTCCTGCGATTGCGGGTCGGTGTTATTGCGTGACCTTGATGAGGCCGCAGGCCACGCGCGCACCGGCGTTGCCGGCCGGCTGGCTGGCGTAGTCGTCCGGGGCGGCGTGCACGATCAGCGCGCGCCCGGCCACGTCGTTGATGGCGCCGCCGCCCAGGGTGACGCCTTCGATGTGTGCGTCGACCTTGGCCACGCCCTCGGCGTTGGCGGTCAGGTTGTTCATGTCGCCGGCATGGTGCGCGCCGCTGCCCGCCTTGCCATGCGCGGTGTTGAACGGATTGAAGTGCGGACCGGCGCTGCTGGCGTCGGCGGCGCTGCAGTCGCCCTTCTCATGGATATGGAATGCGTGCGTACCGTTCGCCGGCAGGCCACCTATCTCACCGGTCAGGTGCAGGCCCTTGCCCATGGGCGTGAGCGTGACGCTGCCGCTGACCAGGCTGCCGGACGCCGAGGCCAGCACCGCGACCGCCTGCCTGGCGGTGCTGGTGGTGGGAACGTCCGGCGTCCGCGCCTTGGGCGCGGAGGACGTGGTGCCGCAGGCGGCGAGGACGAGGGTGGACGCGGCAGCCAGCAGGGCGATGCGCATGGGGAAACTCCTGTTGCAGGGCGTGGCCCGCTAACGTAACCACCGCTTCCTTCACGTTCAATGAAAACGGCGCCGCGCACTCATCCGCGCTTGCGCCCGGGCCCCAGCTTGCGGGTGACGGTGTTCCTGCCCACGCCAAGGCGGGCCGCGGCTTCCGCGCGGCGTCCGTGGGTCAGTTCCAGCGCGACCTGCAGCAGCGTCCGGTCGAGCCGCTCACGCGCTTCGGCATGCAGCGATTCGGCGCCCTCCAGCAGGCGCCGGCGCGCCCATTCGCCCAGGGCGTGGTCCCATTCGCCGCGACCGCCGGCCAGCGGCGCGTGCGACAGCGCACCCTGCAGGTCGGTGGTGTTGATGACATCCGCCGGCGCCAACGCCGCCAGACGCCAGCAGACATTCTCCAGCTCGCGCACGTTGCCCGGCCAGTCGTGGGCCTGCAGCAGGTCCAGCGCAGCATGGCTGAAGCGTTTGGGCGCGATGTCCAGCTTGCGCGTGGCCATGGCCAGGAAGTTCTCCGCCAGCTGCGGCACGTCGGCGCGGCGCTCGCGCAACGGAGGAAGCTGCAGCCGCACGACATTGAGGCGGTGCAGCAGATCGGCGCGGAAACGGCCCTCGGCCACCAGGCCGTCCAGGTCCTGGTGGGTGGCGGCGATGACGCGCACGTCCACGCGGATCAATTCGCGCCCGCCTACGCGGAAGAACTCACCCTCCGCCAGTACCCGCAGCAGCCGCGTCTGCAGCGGCAGCGGCATGTCGCCGATCTCGTCCAGGAACAGGGTGCCGCCATCGGCCTGCTCGAAGCGGCCGATGTGGCGCTTCTGCGCACCGGTGAAGGCGCCGGCTTCGTGGCCGAACAGTTCGCTCTCCAGCAGCTCCGACGGAATCGCGGCGGTGTTCAGTGCGACGAACGGCTTGCGCGAACGCGGCGACTCGTGGTGCAGCGCATGCGCGACCAGTTCCTTGCCGGTGCCGGTCTCGCCGGTGATCAGTACCGACAGCGGCGCCTGCGCCAGGCGGCCAATCGCGCGGAACAGAGCGCGCATCGCCGGCGTGTCGCCGATCAGCTGGGGCGTGGGCGCAGCATCGCTGTCCTGTGCGGCCTCGGCGGCTTCTTCGGCGTCCGGCAAGGTGCGCGCGGCCAGCGCCACGGCATCGTCCAGGTCGAACGGCTTGGACAGGAATTCATGCGCGCCACCGCGGAACGCGCCGGCGGTGCTGGCGACGTCGGTGTACGCCGACATCACGATCACCGGCAGCTGCGGGTGCGTGGCCTTCAGCTTGTCCAGCAGCACCAGGCCGTCGTCGCCGGGCATGCGCACATCGGTGAACAGCAGGTCGGGCGCACCGCGCGCACCCAGGGCCTGCAGGGCGGCGGCGGCGCTGTCGAAGCCGTCCACCGTGTAGCCCGCATCGCGCAGGGCAGTGGCCAGCACGAAGCGTACCGAGCGGTCGTCGTCGACCACCCAGATGCGGCGTGTGTCGGCGGTGCTGCCGGAAGCGGCCAGGCGATCAGTGGACATGACGTTCCTCGTCGGGGTCGTGCGACGACTGCGGCAGCAGCAGGGTGAAGACCGTATGGCCGGGGCGCGAGCGGTAGGTCAGCGACCCCCGGTGTTCGCGCGCCACCTGCTGCGACAGCGCCAGGCCCAGGCCGCTGCCTTCGGCACGGCCGCTGACCAGCGGCAGGAACAGGTGCTCGGCGAGCGCTTCGGGCACGCCGCGGCCGTCGTCGACGATCTCCACCCGCAGCGCCATGGCGTGCAGATGGTCGTGGATGCGCGCGCCGTGTTCGACACGGGTGCGCAGGATGATGTTGGCGGCGCCCGCCTGCAGGGCGTTGCGCACCAGGTTCCAGACCGCCTGGGTCAGGCGGTCGGCATCGCCGGACAGTTCCGGCAGGCTGGGGTCGTAATCGCGCTGCAGGCGCACCGACCAGCCGCCTTCATTTTCGGCCAGGCGCAGCACGCGCTCCAGCACGGTGTGGATGTTCAGCGGTGCGTGCGGACGCTGTGGCGAAGGCGACAGCAGCTGTTCCAGCAAACTGTTGAGGCGGTTGATCTCGGATTCGATCAGTTCGATCAGCTCGCGCTCGTCGTCGTTGTCGTTGCGATGGGCGGCCCGGCGCGCCAGCAACTGCGCCGCGCCCTTCAGGCCGGCCAGCGGATTGCGCAGCTCGTGCGCCAGCCCCTTCAGCGCGGCGCTCAGGGCATTGGGCAGGACCTGGGTGGGATCCAGCGCGGGGAACTCGTCCACCGGATGCGCTTCCAGCAGCCAGCCGCCGCCGTCCAGCCGCGACAGCCAGCCTTCGGCAAAGCACGGCGACTCGCCAGGCATGCCCAAGGCCATGCGATGCAGGCGCAGGACGTCGCGGTCGGTGTTGTCCAGGAAGCGCGCCATGGCGTCGCCTTCGATCTCCAGGGCCGCCAGCGGTTGCCCGATCAGGCGGCGGGTACTGACGCCCAGCCAGCGGGCGAAGGCCGGATTGAGGCCGCGGATCAGGCCATCGGTATCCGCCCACGCCACCGGCGTGCTGAGCGCGTCGGTGGCGGGTTCGGAATGCATGCGGGACGGGGTCGGGGACGACATTGCACCAGTTTAGTGCAAAGCCGTCCCCGGGATCCCTCAGGCCTCGTAGGCCGATTCGCCGTGGGAGGTGATGTCCAGACCCTCGCGCTCGGCCTCTTCAGGCACGCGCAGACCGACCGTGTACTTCACGATCAGGTACGACACCAGCGCCACCACGCTGGACAGCACCACCGTGATCAGCACGCCCTGCGCCTGTACCCACACCTGCGAGCCGATGGAATACTCGGCCACGCCGGTCTCGGTGACGTAGTCCCAGATGCCTGCGCCACCCAGGGAGGGCGCCGCGAACACGCCGGTCAGCAGCGCGCCGGTGATGCCGCCCACGCCATGCACGCCGAATACGTCCAAGCTGTCGTCCGCACCCAGCATCTTCTTCAGGCCGCTGACGCCCCACAGACACAGGACGCCGGCGATGGCGCCGATGGCCAACGCGCCGTTCAGGCCCACCAGGCCCGCGGCCGGGGTGATGGCGACCAGGCCGGCCACCGCGCCCGAAGCCGCACCCAGGAGCGACGGCTTGCCCTTGGTGATCCACTCCACCAGCAGCCACGCCACCACTGCCGCGGCCGTGGCCAGGAAGGTGTTGACGAAGGCGATCGCGGCCACGCCACCAGCTTCCAGCGCGGAACCGGCGTTGAAGCCGAACCAGCCCACCCAGAGGATCGAGGCGCCGACCATGGTCAGGGTCAGGTTGTGCGGCTTGATGGCTTCACGCCCGTAGCCGGTGCGCTTGCCGATCACGTACGCACCCACCAGACCGGCGATCGCCGCGTTGATGTGCACGACGGTGCCGCCGGCGAAGTCCAGCGCACCCTTCGCCCACAGGTAGCCCGACTTGGCCAGCACTTCCGGCACCACTTCGTTGCTGGTGAACGCGTCCGGACCGGGGAAGAACCACACCATGTGCGCCATCGGCAGGTAGGCGAAGGTGAACCACAGCACGGTGAACAGCATCACGCCGGCAAACTTCACGCGCTCAGCGAACGCACCGACGATCAGCGCGCAGGTGATGCAGGCGAAGGCGCCCTGGAACACGAAGAACGCCAGTTCCGGAATGTAGACGCCCTTAGTGAACGTCGCGCCGATGGACGATGCATTCAGGCCCGCCGCGAACAGGCGATCGGTGCCGCCGATGAAGGCGTTGCCCTCGGTGAATGCGAAGCTGTAGCCGTACACCGCCCACAGCACCGCCACCAGCGAGAACACGGCCAGGTTCTGGATCAGGATCGACAGCACGTTCTTCGAACGCACCAGACCGCCATAGAACAGCGCCAGGCCCGGCAGCGTCATGAAGATCACCAGTACCGCCGATACCAGCACCCACACGGTGTCGGGCTTACTGATGGTCGGGGCCGGCGCCTCCTCGGCCGGAGCTTCTTCGGCGGGCGCCTCAGCCGGGGCCGCCACGGTTTCCGCAGGTGCGGCGGCTTCGACCGGCGCAGGCGCGGCGTCGCTGGCGGGTGCTTCGGTCGTTGGAGCGACAGTGTCCTGCGCGGCGAACGCCGTCGAGGCCACACCTGCCGTCATCAGGCCGCACAACGCGGCCAGGCACAACATCTGCGCACGGGTCTTCCACCCGGAGAACAGTCGAGTCTTCATGTGGGGGCTCCGAGTGTTAGAGCGCGTCCGCGCCGACTTCGCCGGTGCGGATGCGGATGACCTGGTCGATGGTGGTGACGAAGATCTTGCCGTCGCCGATCTTGCCGGTGCCGGCGGCCTGCTGGATGGCCTCGATGACGGCCTCCAGTCGCTCGTCGGTGACGACGGTCTCGATCTTGATCTTGGGCAGGAAATCGACGACGTACTCGGCGCCGCGGTACAGCTCGGTGTGGCCCTTCTGCCGGCCGAAGCCTTTCACTTCGGTCACGGTGATGCCGGACACGCCCGCCTGCGACAAGGACTCTCGGACCTCGTCGAGCTTGAACGGCCGGATGATGGCGGTGATCAGTTTCATGCGCATACCCCGATGGTGGATGGAACCGGCCGACCGGAGCCGGCCGGCGGTTTCAAGGCACCCGTGCGCGCGACCCCCTGGCGGCGTGCACGTGATCGGTGCGGAGCGATGCATGAACCGCACCCGTGCCCGCCGCGATCGGTTGCGACGGGAACGGATGACGTGGGAGGGAGCAGCGGTTCATGGACCTCTCCTGTGTTTCCCCAGTTGCAGCGTTGGTGCGATCTCCAGGAATCGAAGACGGGTGTTGCCCCGGTTCCCCAACCGGGCCGACGCATCGCAGCGCGATGCGTCGGAGAAGGTGCGGCGATGGCGACGGGTGGGAGGGGAGATCCGTCGCCATCGCCGCGAGAACTCAGTGCGCTGCCGCTGCAGTGCGGTGGGCCGATGCCTGGCCCTCCGCGTGCATGGCGATGTGCGCGTGCGCCGGCATCAGCTGGCGTAGTACAGCTGGTATTCCAGCGGGTGCGTGGCCGCGCGGAACTTGGTCACTTCCTGCATCTTCAGCGCGATGTAGGCATCGATGAAGTCGTCGCTCATCACGCCGCCGGCCTTGAGGAAGTCGCGGTCCTTGTCCAGCGCGTCCAGCGCCTGGTCCAGGCTGGAGCAGACCTGCGGGATGTTCTTCTCTTCTTCCGGCGGCAGGTCGTACAGGTCCTTGTCGCTCGGCGCGCCCGGATCGATCTGGTTCTTGATGCCGTCCAGGCCGGCCATCATCAGCGCGGTGAAGGTCAGGTAGCCGGACTGCAGCGGATCGGGGAAGCGCATCTCGATGCGGCGCGCCTTCGGGTTGGCCACCCACGGGATGCGGCACGACGCCGAACGGTTGCGCGCCGAGTAGGCCAGCATGACCGGCGCCTCGAAGCCCGGCACCAGGCGCTTGTAGCTGTTGGTGCCCGAGTTGGAGAAGGCGTTGATCGCACGGGCGTGCTTGAAGATGCCGCCGATGTACCACAGCGCCAGCTGCGACAGGCCACCGTAGCCGTCGCCGGAGAACAGGTTCTGGCCGCCCTTGGCCAGCGACTGGTGCACGTGCATGCCGCTGCCGTTGTCGCCGACGATCGGCTTGGGCATGAAGGTGACGGTCTTGCCGTTGCGGTGGGCCACGTTGCGCACCACGTACTTCATGCGCTGCAGTTCGTCGGCCTTCTTGACCAGGGTGTTGAACTTGGCGCCGATCTCGCACTGGCCGGCGGTGGCGACTTCATGGTGGTGCACTTCGACCTCGATGCCGACCTGTTCCAGCGTCTTGCACATCTCGGCGCGCAGGTCGTGCAGTGAATCGGTCGGCGGCACCGGGAAATAGCCGCCCTTGATGCCGGGACGGTAGCCGCTGTTGGCGCCGTCGTAGCTCTTGCCGCTATTCCAGGCGCCTTCCTCGGAATTGACCTTGAAGAAGGTGTTGCCCATCTCGTTGGCGAACTGCACCGAATCGAAGATGAAGAACTCGGGTTCCGGACCGAAGAACGCCAGATCGGCCACGCCGCTGGACTTCAAATAGGCCTCGGCACGCTTGGCGATGCCGCGCGGATCGCGCGAGTAGCCCTGCATGGTGGCCGGATCCAGGATGTCGCAGACCAGCACCAGGGTCGGGTCGGCGTAGAACGGGTCGATGTAGGCCGAGGTCGGGTCGGGCAGCAGCACCATGTCCGATTCGTTGATGCCCTTCCATCCCGAGATCGACGAACCGTCGAACATCTTGCCGTCCTCGAACAGCGACGCGTCCACGATGCCGACCGGGAAGGTGACGTGCTGCTCGATGCCGCGCATGTCGACGAAACGCAGGTCGACGAACTCGACCTTGTGGTCCTTGATCAGCTTCTCAACGTTGTCCAGGGACATCTCGGAACCTCGGGTTGGATAAGGGTTGTGACGGGTTAGAGCAATCCCCGTGCCAACCCCAGGCCAACCCTAAGTCACTGATTTACTTGATCGTGACAAGATAGTCTCGTGAGAGTCATCCCCAACTTGGGGCGCCATTCGGACAAGTCGCACTCAGTTGGTGCGATGCATGACTGTCGTCGGGTATTGCCTCGATCGGAGCTTGCGGGGAGGATGCGCAGCCGCCTTCTGCCCTTCCTCCATGGACCTGCTTTCCCTCGACCAGTTCGCCGGCTGCCTCCACGAGACCTTCTCGGCGGACCTGCAGGGCATGCAGATCGCCTTCGTGCTGGTGGAAGCGCTCCCGCTGCCGAACGCCGGACCGGATGGGCAGCGCGCGCCGTTCTCGCTGGTGTTCCACAACGATTCGGCCCTGCTGTTTCCCCAGCAGACGTACCGGATGCAGCACCCGCGCCTGGGCGGCGTCGACATCTTCCTGGTGCCGGTCGCCCAGGACAAAAGCGGATTCCTTTACCAGGCCGTTTTCAACTGACGCGCGCCGGTTCCCAGTCCATCCGCAGGTAGGGCGAGGACCGGTCCTCGCCCGCCACGAAGCCGAGGCGCTCGTAAAGACGGCGGGCACGCCGGTTCTGTTGCAGCACATGCAGCATGACGCCGCAACCCTGCGCCGTTGCCTGCCGCTGGATCGCCGCGATCAGTGCCGTCCCCAAGCCTTGGCCGCGCGCATGGGGAAACAGGCTGACATCGACGATCAGGTGGGCGGGCGTGGTGCGCTGCAGGTAGAGACGGCCCAGGGGCCGGTCGCCGAGGTCGCAGACGGCCAGGAAGTCCGCGTTGCCGTAGCGCTGCAGGTAGTGCCGGTGCTGGGCGTCGAACTGCTGGTCGAGGAAGTGGCGCTTCTGCGCCGGTGTCCACGGCACCGCCGCCATTTCGTCCTCACGCGTGCCGCCGTAGAGCTCGCGCAGCCAGGGCAGGTCCTGCGCAGTGAGCCAGCGCAGGCGTTCACCCCGTGCTGTCAAAGCGTCCGGCGTCCACAAAGACTGCGTGGGTTCGGGCGGAAAGCCCGGACGCATGGCGTACTCAGGGGAAAGAGGGATAGACACCCTGCAGCGCAATGCAGAAGTTGACGCCGAGGTACGGCTGCTGGTTCTGGTGTGGCTGCCCGCCGCCGATGGAGGCCTGCAGCATGCCGGGCGCGAACGTGGTGTTGGGGGTGCCGGCGAAAAATGGTTTGTTGGCGGTGTTGCCGGGCTGCGAGAGGCCTCCGTTGGCGACGGGAGTGCCGGCGCGCTTGCCGGCATCGCTCTGCAGGTAGGCGTTGATTCCGTGCGAATGCTGAGGAATCTGGTTGCTGGTCAGCGTCACGGTGTTCGCACCGAAGCTTTGGGCCAGGCTGCGCGGCGACAGGCCCGGCCCGTTGCCCTGCTGGCAGCCTGCGCGGCCCGCGAAGTTGGGCAGCTGGTAGGTCGTCTGCCCGTTGCCGCCGTAGAGCGTGCCGATCAGCGAGAACAGCGCCGTGTTCTGCGCGATAGGCAGCGTGGCACCGTTGCAGTATGCCCAGCCCATGGGATTGAAGTTGAAACCGAACAGCTGGATTTCGCCGATGAAAGGCTGGGTCACGGTGCAGCTCCAGGAACATGGGGCACGCGCACATGCGTGCCGATGAAGAAGGACACGACAGATATCACGCCTGGCTGGGAAAGACGCCTTCGGTGGCGATGCAGTACTGCACCGTCAGCGTGGGCATGCAGTTCTCATGAGGCTGGCTTCCGCCGCTCAGCGACACCGACTGGGTGGACATCGCCACCGGCGTGGCGCCGGCGATATCGGACACATAGAAGGTTTCGCCACTCAACGCTCCGGGCATCAGGCCGCCCCCCGGAGACGCCGCGGTCGCCGCCGACGACGTGACCGCCAGCGTGTGGGTATGTGCGGGCATCTGCGTGGGCAGTACGGTCACCGTTTCCGTGCCCGCACGCTGGCCGATGACGTAGTTGCTCAGTCCTGGTCCCTGGCCTTGGTGGATCGGTACGCGGCCACGCAGGTCGGGCACGGCGAAGGTAGTCTGCCCGTCGCCGCCGTAGGTGGTCCCCAACAGTGCGAACAGGACGTCGTACTGCGAAATGGGCAGCAGGCTGCCATCGCACGCCTGCCAGCCGGTCGGCGCACCGCGGGTACCGAATCCGAACATGCGGATCTCGCCGATGTAGGGAGTGCTCATGAATGCTCCAATGCCGTAGGACGCATCGCGTTCGGCTCAGTTGCGCGAAGGGAAGATGCCGCTCAGCGCAATGCAGAAATTGATGACGCTGTAGGGCTGCAGGTTGGGATGCGGCTGATTGCCCCCGGACGGCGCCACCGTCTGCGGATGCTGCGGCACCAGGGCGCCCGGGGTCGCGTAGAGGTTTGGCGGCGTGCCGCTGCCCGCGCTGGTGGCGAACAGTCTTCCAGCCGGCGAGCGGTTGTTGCCGTTGGTGGTGGTGCTGTTGACCGAGTGCGTGTGGCTGGGCAGGTTGGTGCTCAGCAGGGTGACGTTCTCCACGCCGGAGGATTGGCCGATCTGGACCGACGGCGGCTGCCAGCTGGGATCCACCGAGGAGGCATAACCGATCGGCGTTCGGCTGCGCAGGTCGGGCAGTGCGAAGTTGGTGGTGCCGTTGCCGCCGTACTGGGTGCCCAGCAGCGAGAACAACGCCTGGTTCTGGTTGATCGGCAGCAGCTGGCCATTGGCCAGGGCCCAATACTTGGGCGCGAAATTGAAACCGGCCATCATGATCTGGCCGATGAAGAACTCGCTCATGAACCCTTTCCCCAGGTGGTGAGCGCAACGCCCCGATGCGTCGCTGGGGCGTACTGTGACCGCGAACCGGCAACCGGGCAAGCCCTTCAGTGACCGATTCCACAACTTCCCCTTCCGCCGGTGGACGTGATCTGCTCCAATAGGGTAGGGGAGAGGCCCGCTGCACCCTGTGGGAACGCGGCGCGCCAGGATTCCATGTCTTCATCGCAACGCATGCAGTCGCACGCGCGCCCTGTCGGGGGCGATACCGCGGTCCGCGTTTTCTAGGGGAACAACATGATGTCGATCGTTCGAGCTGACGCCGTGCGCCGCGCACGGCTGATGGTGACCACGTGCCTGCTGGCCGGTCTTGGCCTGCTGTCGCCGGGCACCGCCCTCGCGCAACATTCCTCCGCCGAATGCCCGCCCCAGACGGCGACGGTCACCAGCGGCGGCACGGTGACGATCGATGTCAGCGATTGCGAGTTCGACAGCGGCTTCGGTGGTATCGGCGCCATCGATGGCGGCAGCTTCGGCCCTGGGGATTTCGAGGATCACGGTACCGCCACGCTGCGCCAGACGGCCGGCGGATGGTTCCTCGATTACAGCCACAACGGCTCGACCGGCATCGGCTCGACCGATGTCTTCGAATTCGCCGACGGGTCCTTGAACGGCGATGGCGATGTACAGGTAACGATCACGATCACTCCGTCGGCCTCGCCGATCACGGTGTCGCCGGCGGCTCTGCCTACGCTCACCGCGGGCACGGCATTCTCACAGACGCTGTCGTCCAGCGGCGGCCTGGCGCCGTACACCTACAGCCTGCAGAGCGGCGTATTGCCCGTCGGCGTCAGCCTGACCAGCGGCGGCGTGCTCAGCGGCACGCCCACCCAGCGCGGCGCCTATTCGTTCAGTGTCCGCTCGACCGATTCCACCTCTCCGACCCCACAGTTCGTGGACAAGGGCTACACGGGAACGGTCCAGAACCCCACGTTGACGCTGTCCACGCCGTCCGGCACCGCCGTCCAGGGCGCGCCGTTCTCGCAGACGCTGTCGACCAGCGGTGGCGTGGCGCCCCATACGTATGCGCTGGAGACCGGCAGCTTTCCCGCCGGCATCACGCTCTCCAGCGGCGGTGTGGTCAGCGGCACCACCTCGGCCGCACCCGGCAACTACCCGGTCACGATACGGGTGACCGACAGCAGCACCGGTCCGGGCACCTACTTCGAGGTCGAGAACTACACCCTGACCGTCAGCGCCGCTCCGAACGTCAGGATCGAGGTATCGCCGGCCAGCGTCAGCGAAGACGGCGCGACCAACCTGACCTACACGGTCACGCGCAGCCTGAGCCTGTCCTCGCCCACGGTGGTCAACATCAGCACCTCCGGCACGGCGACTGCAGGCGCCGATTACACCGGCAATGTCGCGACGGTGACGATTCCCGCCGATGCGACCACCGCGACGATCACCATCGACCCGACCGTCGACGGCACCATCGAAGCCGATGAAACCGTCACCCTGACGGTCGCCGCCGGCACCGGCTATACCGTCGGCGTGCCGGCCAGCGCGACCGGCACCATCCTCAACGACGACGTGCCGAGCGCAACGATCAGCGTGACGCCGCTGAATGTCGCGGAAGACGGTGCGCCGAACCTCGTTTACACGGTCACCCTGAACCAGGCGTCCTTCTCCGCGCTCTCCATCGGCTACGCCATCGGCGGCACCGCGACCAACGGCACCGACTACGCGACGATCGCCTCGCCGCTGGTCATTCCGGCGGGCAACACCACCGGCACGATCACGGTCAACCCGACCGCCGATGCCACCATCGAAACCAACGAAACCGTCATCCTGACCCTGAATGCCGGTGCCGGCTATACCGTCGGCGTGCCCAACAGCGCCACCGGCACGATCCTCAACGATGATTTGCCGAACCTGGCGATCAACGACGTCACGGCGAACGAAGGCAATGCCGGCATCACCAACTTCACCTTCACGGTCAGCCTGAGCGCGCCGGCAGGTCCGGGCGGCGTGACGTTCGACATCGCCACCGTCAACAACTCCGCCATCGCCGGCCTCGACTACGTGGCCAGCAGCCTGACCGGCCAGACCATCCCCGCCGGCAGCAGCACCTACACCTTCACGGTGCAGGTCAATGGCGACACCGCCAACGAGCCCAATAAAACCTTCTTCGTCAACGTCACCAACGTGGTGAACGCCGTGGTCGTGGACGGCCAGGGCGTGGGCACCATCGTCAACGACGATCCGCAGCCGAGCCTGTCGATCGACGATGTCAGCGTGGTCGAAGGCAATGCCGGCACCGTCAACGCCGTATTCACCCTTACCCTGAGCGCCGCCAGCGGGCAGACGGTGTCGGTCAACTATGCGACGGCCGACGGCACCGCGACCCAGCCGGCGGACTACACCAGCACCTCCGGCAGCCTGACCTTCACGCCGGGCCAGACCACGCGCACGCTCACCGTGCCGGTGATCGGCGAGACAGTGCCGGAGGCCAACGAAACCTTCTTCGTCAACCTCAGCGGTGCGATCAACGCGACGATCAGCGACAACCAAGGCGTGGGCACGATCACCAACGACGATGTCCCGGTGACGGTCAGCCCGGGCACGCTGCCCAATGGCACCGTGGCCACCGCTTACAGCCAGACGATCACGGCCAGCGGCGGCACCGGTCCTTACGGTTTCGCGGTCACCGCGGGCGCCCTGCCTGCCGGCTTGACGCTGTCGCCCGGCGGCGCGCTGACGGGTACGCCCAGCGCCGGCGGCACGTTCAACTTCACCGTCACCGCGACCGACGGCAGTGCGTTCCCCGGTCCGTTCTCGGGCAGCCAGGCGTACACGCTGACCCTCGCCGCACCGACCATCGCGCTGCCGGCGACCCCACTGGCCGGCGGCACGCTGGGCGCGGCGTACTCGGCCGCGATCACCCCGGCCTCGGGCGGCACGGCTCCCTATTCGTATGCCGTCACCGCCGGCGCACTGCCGGGCGGCCTGACGCTCAATGCGTCGACCGGCGCCATCACCGGCACGCCGAGCGCGCTGGGCACCTTCAACTTCAGCATCACCGCCACGGACAGCAGTACCGGCACGGGACCGTACACCGCCACCCAGGCTTACGCGATCACGGTGATCGATGAGGCGCCGACGGGTGGCAACTCGTCGCTGACGGTGGCCTACAACGCCCCCGCCACGAACGTGCCGCTGACGCTCAGCGGCGGTGCGCCCACGTCGCTGGCCATCGCCACGCCGCCGGTGAACGGTACCGCCATCGTCAGCGGCACCACCATCACCTACCAGCCGAATGCCGGGTACGCCGGGCCTGACAGCTTCACCTACACCGCGACCAACAGTGGCGGCGCGTCCGCGCCCGCGACCGTGAGCGTGACCGTGCAGGATGCGGTGATCACCATCACCGCCGCCGGCGGCTTCGCCGCCACGGTGGCCGCGCCGTACACGCAGACCTTCAGCTTCAACGGCGGCACATCGCCGTGGAGCGGTTACCAGGTCACCAACCTGCCGGCCGGCCTGGCGATCACCGGCACTACCGCCAACACCGTGACGGTCTCGGGCACGCCAACGCAGGCCGGCACGTTCAACCTCAACGTGTCGGCGACCGACGGCAGCACGGGCAACGGTCCGTACACGGTCGGCCAGGGCTTCGCGCTCACGGTATCCGGCCCTGTACTGACGCTGGCGCCCGCGTCACCGGCACTGAACGCCACCTACGCGGCGGCATTCACCCAGACGTTCTCGACCACAGGCGGCGTGGGCCCCTACACCTATGCCGTGAGCGGCACGCTGCCGGCAGGTGTGAGCCTGAGCGGCGCTACCCTTTCCGGCACGCCCACGGCGCCCGGCAGCTACAGCTTCACGATCACCGCCACCGATGCGGGCGCGAGCGGTGTCGGCGCTCCTTTCACCACCAGCCGCGCGTACACGCTGGAGGTGGCAGCCCCGACCTTGACGTTGACGCCCGCGACGCTGCCCGCCTCGACCGCGGGCACGGTGTATACCCAGGCGTTGTCGGCCAGTGGAGGCGTTGCTCCTTATTCGTTCGCGCTCTCCGCCGGCACCCTGCCGGCCGGACTGACGTTGACCGGTTCGGGCACGCTCTCGGGCACCCCGACCGAAGCGGGGACGTTCAACCTGTCCATCACGGCCACGGACACGTACGGTCAGGCCGTGACCGGCGCGTATACGCTCGAGGTTGCACAACCCACGCTCACGCTGGCGCCCGGCGGCGGTGCGTTGCCCAACGCTACGGCCGGCGTGGCATTCAGCCAGTCGCTGGTGGTGAGCGGCGGTATCGCGCCCTACACGGCGACCCTCAGCGGCGCGCTCCCGACGGGCATCAGCTTCAATCCCGCCACCCTGATGTTCACCGGTACACCGACCGAGTCAGGCACCTTCACGTTCGACGTGATGGCCACGGACAGCACCGGCGGCACCCCCGGCACCGTGACGGCCACGTATTCGCTGACGGTCCTGGTGCCCACGCTCTCGCTGTCGCCGGAAACGGTGCAGGGCGCGACTGCCGGCGTGACCTATACGCAGGCCTTCGTTGCCACGGGAGGTGTCGCTCCCTACCAGTACACACTGAGTGCGGGCACGTTGCCGACAGGCCTGACGTTGGACGTCTCCACCGGCCAGCTTGCAGGCACGCCGACGCAGGCGGGCAGCTTCGACTTCAGCATCACCGCCACCGACAGCACAGCCGGCACCGCAGCGACCGCAACGCGCGCATACACGCTGGCCGTTTCGGCCCCGACGATCGTGGTGGACCCCGACACGCTGCCGACCGCGCTGCAGTCGGTCGCGTACACCCAGGCACTCTCCGCCCGCGGTGGCACCGCGCCGTACACGTTCACGCTGGATGCGGGCACGCTGCCGACCGGCATGACGCTGACGGCCGAGGGTGCGCTGTCGGGCACGCCGACCGCGACCGGCAGCTTCGAGGTGACCATCCGCGCCACCGACGCGCTGGGTTTCAGCGGCACGCGGACCTATGCGCTCACCGTGATCGCGCGTCCCGACCCGACGCGTGACGCGGAAGTGCGCGGATTGCTGGAGGCGCAGGCCGAAGCGACGCGTCGCTTCGCCGCCGGCCAGATCGCCAACTTCCAGCAGCGCCTGGAGCAGTTGCATGGCGGCGCGACGGCGGACGGCATGCGCAACGGCGTGTCGTTCACCACCCGCGAACGGTGCCAGGACAACCGTGCCTACACGGACCTGGATGCCTGCGGCGCCAGCGCGCGCGCTGCCGATGCCAGGCAGACTGCGACGGGCGAGCAGCGCCTGTCCGGCGGCGCCAGTCCGGATGAGGAAGGAACCGCATCGCAGGCGGATGCCGCCGCATTCGGGTTCTGGACCGGTGGCACGCTGCGCTCGGGCAATTTCGACGGACGCGCGGGCCGCAACAGCCTGGATTTCGAAACCGAAGGCGTGAGCGCCGGCGCCGACCGCCGCTTCCATCCGGACTTCGTGGCGGGCCTGGGCTTCGGTTACGGCCAGGACAGCACGACGATCGGCAACAACGGCACCCAGCTCGAGGGCAAGGCGTGGACGCTGGCGATGTACGGCAGCTATCACCCCGGTGAGCGCCTGTTCGTTGATGGCCTGCTGGGCTACCAGCGCCTGTCGTACGACCTGGAACGCTTCGTCACCGCCAATGACGGCCGTGTCCGCGGTTCGCGCGATGGCGACCAGTGGTTCGCGTCGCTGTCCATCGGTACCGACCTCACGCGTGGTGCCGCCCAGCTGACGCCCTATGCGCGCGTGGACGCGATGCGGGCCACGCTGGATCCGTACACGGAGCGTGGCGACGCCATCCATGCGCTGACCTACGGCCAACAGGACGTGGACACCACCACCGGCAACATCGGCCTGCGCATGGCGTTCCGCCGCAACGCGACCTGGGGTGCGTTCTCGCCGCAGGCGCGCTTGGAATACCAGCACGACTTCACGGCGGACAGCCGCACGTTCATGCAGTACGCCGACCTGCTGGGCCCGACCTATGCGACCTCGGTCAGTGGCTACGACCGCAGCCGGTTCATGCTGGGGCTGGGCGTGCTGTTCGACTTCGGCGCGTATTCACTGCAGGTCGACTACCGCGGCGTGGTGGGCAGCAGCGACCAACGCGACAACGCCCTGCAGTTGATGTTCCAGGCAGGCCGGTGATGCTGAGCGCACCGGCCCGCGAAACCCTGACCAAGGAATAGACGGACATGACACGCTCTGACTGGATGGCCCAGGTACTGCGATTGGCCCGCATCGGCCAGGCATGCGCGCGCACCGGCGACGAGGTGGGCGAAGCCGTCGCGCGCGGCGCGCCGGACAGCCAGGACCGCCGCCGCCTGATGCAGGCGGCCGTCGGCGGCGTGGCCGCGGCGGGGCTCGGTGCGATGGCCCCGCCCCTGCTCGCCGCCACCGCGCGGGACGCACGCGCGGTATACGCGCGGCTGACCCACACGCGCGGCGTGGCCGTCGTGGGCGCGGGCCTGGCCGGATTGGCCTGCGCGACGGAACTGATCCGTCTTGGCGTACCGGCGAGCGTGTTCGAGGCGTCGCAGCGGGTCGGCGGCCGCTGCTGGTCGGCGCGCAACGTGTTTCCGGGACAGGTGGCCGAACGCGGCGCCGAGTTCATCGGCAGCTCCCATCACGCCATGCTGGGCTATGCGCGCGCACTGGGCCTGCCGCTGGAGACGGTCGACGGCCACCCTGGCCGCAGCGCCTTCCACCACTTCGCCGGCCAGCGCCATACCGAAGCGGAGATCGCGGACGAGTTCCGTGCGTTCGCCGACTTCATCCGCCAAGACCTGGAGCCGCTGGGCGCGCCGCACGCGGAGCGCTTCTGTGCGCGCGCCGAAGCGCTCGACTTCATGACGCTGGATGAATACCTCACGCTGTACGGCGCCAGCGGCCTCTTGCGCAGCGTGCTGGGCAACGCCTTCCTCGGCGAGTTCGGCAGCGACCTGGACGAAGTCAGCGCGCTGGCGTTCCTGCGCTTCGTGTACGGCGACCGTCGCAGCACGTTCGCCCTGCAGGGCGCAGGCGAGTCGCTGCGCGTGGTCGGTGGCAACGACCTGATCGCGGCCGGACTGGCGCAGACACTGCCGCAGCCGGTGCAGCTGGGCCACCGCCTGGTGGCCGTGACCCGCCGTCTGGGCGGCACGGTGCGGCTGACGTTCGACCTGCGCGGCAAGTACGTGCAGCGCGATTTCGACGCCGTGGTGCTGGCGATGCCTTTCAGCGTGCTGCGCGAGGTGGAAATGCGTGGCGTGGAGATGTCGGCGTGGAAGCGCCAGGCGATCGACAAATCGGAGATGGGCGACAGCAGCCGGCTGCTGGTCGGGTTCTCGCGCCCGTACTGGCGCGAAGCCGGCGCCAGCGGCAGCGGCAAAGCGGACCTGCCGAACCTGCAGAACGCGTGGGAAACCAACCCTTCGCGTGCCGGTCGTGCCGGTGCCGTCATCGCGCACCAGGTAGGCGGCCAGGCTGCACGCAGCCTGCTGCCCGCCAGCCTGCAGATGGATGCGGTGGGCTTCGTGGCCTCGTTGGAAGAAGTGCTGCCCGGCGCGATGCAGGCGGTCTCGCGCGATCGCCGCGGCAGGATCCTCGCCACCAGCCAGAACTGGAGCGCCGATCCCAACAGCCGCGGCGCCTTCCCGCGGCCGCAGCCGGGCTACTTCACCCGCATCGCGCACGCAGAAGCCGGCGCCGTGGACAACCTGCTGTTCGCCGGCGACCACACCAGCAGCTTCTACGAATGGCAGGGCTTCATGGAAGGCGCCGTGCTGTCGGGCCTGCGTGCGGCCAGCGAGGCCAGCACGCTGTTCCGCGGCGGCTGAGGCCGGCGGCACGCAG
The DNA here is from genome assembly GCF_037046485.1 of Pseudoxanthomonas sp. F11. Taxonomy (NCBI): domain Bacteria; kingdom Pseudomonadati; phylum Pseudomonadota; class Gammaproteobacteria; order Lysobacterales; family Lysobacteraceae; genus Pseudoxanthomonas; species Pseudoxanthomonas sp. F11. The sequence continues at coordinate 302,474 of NZ_JBANLZ010000003.1, forward strand.
AGGGCGGCCAGTGCCCCGGCCGCCGTCTTTGCAGCGGGGGAGGACGATCTCCCCACAGGGGACGGAGGGCTTTCCGTTATCCTGACCGTCTCCCGTCCGAAGCCCGCCCATGACCGACCTGCTCGCCGCGCTGCTGCTCGGCATCCTCGAAGGCCTGACCGAATTCCTGCCCATCTCCAGCACCGGTCACCTGCTGATCGCGCAGCACTGGCTGGGCCCGCGCTCGGACTTCTTCAACATCGTCATCCAGGCCGGCGCGATCCTCGCCACCACGCTGGTGTTCCGCCGCCGCATCTGGGAACTGGCCACCGGCTGGCGCGATGACGCCACCCGCGACTATGCGCTGAAGCTGGCGGTCGCCTTCCTGGTGACCGCCCTGGTCGGCTTGCCGGTGCGGCTGGCGGGCTGGGAATTGCCGGAGACCGTCACCCCCGTGGCATGGGCCTTGATTCTGGGCGGCGTGTGGATGCTGGCGGCAGAGCACTTCGCCGAAAAGCGCGGCGATGTTGCCACCATCACCTGGAAGGTGGCGGTGCTGGTGGGCCTGGCGCAGGTGGTGGCCGGGATCTTTCCCGGCACCTCGCGCTCGGCGGCGGCCATCTTCATGGCGATGCTGGCGGGCACCAGCCGACGCTCGTCGGCAGCGGAATTCGTGTTCCTGGTCGGCATCCCCACCATGTTCGCGGCCAGCGGTTACGCGTTCCTGGAACTGGTGAAGGACGACGCGCTGGGCAGCGAGAACTGGGGCGAGGTGGCCCTGGCTTTCGTCGCCGCCACCGCCACCGGTTTCGTGGTGGTGAAGTGGCTGCTGGGCTTCATCAAGGCGCACCGCTTTACCGGATTCGCGCTCTACCGCATCGTGCTGGGCGCCTTGCTGCTGTTGCTGATGCCGGCCGGCAGCTGAGCCCGGGCCGGGTTTCACCCCGTTCCGACCCCTCGCGCGTTTGCATAAGCCACCCCTGAAGGAGGACGCCATGAAACGACTGCTGCTGCTTGCCCTTCCCCTGGCCCTGGCCGGCTGCCCCAAGCCGGCCGAACAGGCCGCCGCCCCGGCGCCGGTATCCGCCCCCACCCCTGAAACACCTGCGCCATCCATCGACGCCCCGGCGCTGCTCCGCCAATACCACTGGCGACTCACGGACGCGAACGACGCGCAGGGCAAGCGCATCGAGGCCTTGTTCGTACGCGCCGACAAGCCCGTGCAGCTCGACTTCAGGGACGGCCGGCTGGGCGTATCCAACACCTGCAACCGCATGGGGGGCAGCTACACCCTGTCGGATGCCAGCCTCACCATCGGACGCCTGGCGTCCACCCTGATGGCCTGCACCGACAGCGCCTTGATGGCACTGGACCAGGAAGTGAGCAAGCGGCTGGAAGGAACGCTGAAGCTCGCTGCGACGCAGGAGGATGCGGCCCGGCTGACGCTGACCACGGCGACCGGCGACACCCTCGTGTTCACCGGCGACCCCACCGCCGAAACCCGCTACGGCGGCCCCGGCGAGCGCGTTTTCCTGGAAGTGGCGGCCGAGACCAAGCCCTGCAGCCACCCGCTGATTCCCGACAAGCAATGCCTGCAGGTGCGTGAGATCCAGTACGGCGACAAGGGCCTGAAGGTCGGTACGCCCGGCGCGTTCCAGCACTTCTACGACAGCATCGAGGGTTACACGCACGAGCCCGGCATCCGCAACGTGCTGCGCGTGGACCGCTACACCGTGAAGAACCCGCCTGCCGACGCATCGTCCAGCGCCTACGTACTGGACATGGTGGTGGAGTCGGCGAACGAGAAGAAGTGATGCCGTCGGCGGTGGCGCGTCGCCGTTATAGTGGCGCGCCACCGTAGCCCACAAACCCGATGAAGCCTTTCGCACGGAATGCGACCCTCTCCTGGCTCGCCGTCTCTCTGTTGGGCGTCGCGGCGCTCGCCCTCTGGGTGCCGGCGCTGTGGACGCCTTTCTGGGGCGACGACTACGTCTTCCTGTACGGCGCGCACGCGACCAATGCATCCGGTGCGCCGTGGTGGTCGGATTTTTGGCCCGCCTCGCCGGTGCGCTTCTGGCGCCCGCTCTCGCAGGAGGCCTACTGGCGCTTCGTCGATGCCGTGCTGCACGGCAATGCCTTTGCGGCGCACGGGGTGAATCTGGCGTTGCACGTGTCGGCGTCGTCGGGCGTGGCACTGTTGGCGCATCGCGTGGCACACGCCTGCGCCTGGACCGATGCCGGCAGGATCGCCGCACTCGCCGGCGTCGCCTACGCTGCGTTGACGATGCACCTGCTGCCGGTGCATTGGGTCGCCGCCGCCAACACCGCCCTGCTGACCCTGTTCACCACGCTTGCGCTGGCCGCGTGGGTCAGCGCGCGCCATGTCCGCGGCATCACGCGCGTCGCCCTGCTCGCGTCGGTGCCGGTGCTGTTGATCCTGGCCCTGCTCTGCAAGGAGTCCGCCGCCCTCACACCGGGACTGATGTTGGTCGTGGCCATGTTCGTCGGCCTTCGCCACCCCTTCAAGGGCGAGATCGCCACCTGGCTGACCACTGTCGTCGTCGTGCTTGCATGGCTGGTGCTGCGCGCACGATTCACCGCAGACACCGATGCCGCCTACGAGCTGGGCCTGGGCGCCCATGTGCTGCGCAACATGGCTTCGTTTGCGGCATGGCTGCTGAATGTCCCGCGTGAAGCCATGCGCATGGCGGTCGCGGGCGACCGGCTGGCGGGCCTGGCATGGATCGCCGCGACGGCGCTGCCGATGCTGGCCGCCTGGGTTCTCGCGTTCTGGCGCTGCCGCGCCGCACTGGCGCCGCGGCAATGGCTGGCACTGCCGGCCTTCGCGGTGCTGGCTTACGCCCCCTATTTCCTGTTCGCATGGAACAGCTACGAGTACTACGCCGCCGTCGCCGTGGTCCTGCCGCTCATCGCGATGGCGCGCTGCATCGTCGACACGCCGCGCGCGCTCGCCGTCGCGGCGCTGCTCGTGCTGTCCTCATCGATCGCCGTCGAAGGCACACGGCGTCTCGACCATCCCGGCCTGATCGGTCGCGCCCGCTGGGCGGAAGCGACCTTGCAGGCGCTCGAACGCCAGCCCCCGCCGGCCCTGCCCCTGCATGTCAGCGTCGCGGACGAGCAGCGCTTCTACGCCATCGGCGCATGGGGCCTGGCATGGCGTCTCGATGTTCCGTTGCAGACCATCGGCGTCGCACGCGAATGCCCGGCGACCGGTCCTTGCCTCGTCATCGATGATCAAGGCGCCGTGCGATGGCGGGAAGCGCACTGACGCTCCCGCACGCGCGGCCGACGTTCTTCCGCTTCAGCCGCGCAGCGCAGGATTCAGCGTATACGTGCCGTGGATCGCCGCTTCGGCCAGTACGTGACCCTGCATCGCGCGTTCGACATCCGCCGCGGTGAAGCGCTCCGGCAGGTCGAGGGCCGCCACGTCCAGCGCGAACAGGCGGAAGAAGTAGCGGTGCACGCGCAGGTCGTTGAACGGCGGATAGGGGCCGTCGTAACCGGAATAGTCGCCGCCCATCTGCGCGTCGCCCGCGAACCAGCCGGTGTAGTCGTTCAGTCCCTGGCGCGCGCCGTGGGGGCCCGCCGGCTGCCGCTTGCCGCCCGCCGTGACGCCGTCGCTGCAACTGCCGGCGGCGATCGTGCGCACGTCGGGAGCGATGTCCGCCATCACCCAGTGGATGAAGTGCGCACGCGGCTGTTCGACCGGGATCTGCACATCGTCGCGACCGACCGTTTCGGGAGCGGTCGGTGCATCCGGGTCGATGCAGAGCAGCGCGAACGACCGCGTGCCGTCCGGTACGTCGGACCACGCCAGATGCGGATTGCGGTTGGGCGCGAACCCGTCCGGCTGCCCCATCGCGAACTCCGACGGGATCGGGCGGGCATTCTCGAAACTGTCGCTCCAAAGGCGCATGTGCGGCTCCTGTCGAAAGGGGATGATCAAGCCTCGGAATACCCCAGGCTCACGGCGACCGGGGTGAGAGTGGCAAACGGACCGGCTAGGGCCTGCGCGTACTGGCGCCAGTGACCGGCCGGGAAGCCCACGCTGCCCACGCGCACCGGCGCCGGTAAGGGGGCACCGCCCAGCGCCTGGCCCAGCGCCGATGCGAGGCGTTGCGGATCGTTCTCCATGCCATCGATACGGAGGACGACGGCCGGATACAACTGCTGTTCCAGCAGACCGGCCAGGTGCTCGAGCACGCCGGCCAGCCACGCGGCCGCCACTTCCGTGGACGGGATCTCCATCATCGACGGCGTTCCCCATGCCAGCCATTCCAGCAGCATGTCGCGCGGATCGCGCAGGATCGCCAGCAGACGTCCCTGCGGCAACTGCGGACGCAACGCCTGCAGCAACGTGTTGTCCCACCACACCAGCCAGTCGATCACGTTGCCGCTGCGCGCGCCACGCGCGGGCAGCGTGCTGCGCCAGCTCGCCACGAGCGTCGCCGCGTCGGCCTGTCCGGACAACAGCTGTTCCACCGTGGCGAACGGTTGCAGTGGGTCTTTCGGCGGCGTCGTGCCGAAACGGTCCGCAAGCAGTGCCGCACGGGCCTGCGTGAGTACGGCGACGATGCGCTCCACCCCAGATCCCGGTGGCCCCCAGAGCAGGAGCGGCCATTCGTTGTTTCCCTCCGGCACGGCCGCCAGCGCAGGCCAGGCCTGCGCTGACGGGCCGAGCATTGGCAAGGGCAACGAAGGCGAGTGCTGTGCGCGCACGCTCCAGCTGGCCACGGCATCCGCGGCCTGCCCCGCGCGGTCCTGCGCCATGCCCAGCCAACCGTACAACAGTGCACGCGCATCGCTACCGTGTGCCTGCGCCAGCAGTGCCTGGACATGCGTCACGGCGGCGGCCGGATCGCGCGCCACCAGCGCATTCACCTTGCGCGCCTGCGCCGCACCATGGCCCGGCTGCAACGCCACGATCCGGTCGGCGATGGCGTCCGCCTCGTCCAGGCGGCCTGCGTGCTCCAATGCCGCCAGCCTGCCTCCGAGGGCATTGACCGACTGCGGCTGGGCTTCCACCCAGCGCCGGGATATCTCCAGGGCGTCGCTGCTGCCGATGTCCTCCAGCGCCAGACGTGCCAACCACAGATCGGCGTTGCCCGAGGCGAATGCCAGGCATGCCTCCAGCGCCTGCCGTCCTTCTTCGCACCGTCCCTGCCGGTGCCACAGTTCCAGCAGGGACGAGAGCAGTTCGCGATCCTGCACGCCTCCCGCAAGCGCGGCCTGCAGCAGGGGCGCCGCCTGTTCCAGCCGGCCCGCCTGCAGGTGCAGGCGGCCCGCGAGGCTGCGCACGCCGGCAGTCGCCCGCTGTGCGTCTGCGAGGACCGGATCGAGCAGCTCGAGCGCCTCTTCCGGCCGCCCCTGACGGCCCGCCAGGCTGGCGATGAGCAGGGTTAGATCCGTGGCGGCCGGGACCTTCGCCGCGATATTGCGGAACGTCTGCTCCGCGAACGCCAGGTGACCGCGCGCCATGTAGACGAAACCGAGCGCGTGCATCAGCTGCAGGTCGTCCGGCGCACGCTGCAGCGCGGCCGACAGCTGCTTCAGCGCAGCTTCCGCATCACCTTTTCGCAACAGCACCATGCCCTCGACGAACGCCAGGCGCGGATGCTCGGGCGCCACACGTGCCGCCAGCCGGTTGAGCCGCTGCGCCTCGTCCAGGTCGCCGCGGCCCAGCGCCAGCTGGGCCTGCACGACATAGGCATTGAACTGATTGGGGTCCAGCCCGGTGGCCTGGTCCAGCGCGGCACGCGCTTCATCAGGCTTCCTGCTGCCCACCAGCACGCCCGCGCGTGCCAGATGGAGTTCGGCGTCTTCCGGCGCCAGCGCGATGGCGCGGTCGATGCTGGCCAGCGCCGCATCGGCCTGGCCGCTCTGCAGCTGGGCGGCGGAAAGCCAGCGCAGCGCCTGGGCGTCGTCAGGGCGCTCGGCCGCCAGGGCTTCCGCCGCGGCCAGGGCGTCGGCCACCGCACCACGGCGGAGGTCGTTGAGGATCGGGTCGTACATGGGACTACCGGTTGCGGGCAAACCCCGATTGTAACGGCCGCCCCGGCCTCAGGCGCCGCCGGCGGACAGCCGCTCCGCCACCCAGCGTTCGGCGTAACCATCGCAGGCCGCGTTCTCGATGAACCCGCAGTGCCCGCCCCACGGGGCGATTTCCAGCGTGGCATGCGCCGGCAACGCCCAGTCGCGGAACGTGTCGAAGGGGATGACCGGGTCGTCTTCGGCCATCAGGATGTGCGCAGGGACCCTCAGCTCCGCCAGGCGGTCGCCGGCGATGGCATAGCCGTCGAAGTAGGCCTCCAGCGTACCGAAGGCGGTATGGCGCCGCACCAGCCAGTCGGTCAGCGCGCGGATGTCCAGCGCCAGCACGGAGTCGTCGAAATCGTGGCGCTGCGGGAACAGGCTGCGCTTGCGTTGCAGCGAGCGGCGCCATTTGCGGGCGAAGTACCAGTCGTACAGCGGCAGGCCGCTTTCGATGCGGTCCATCGTCGTGGCCGGATCCAGCAAGGGACACACCGCGGCCACCTGCGCCAGCGCCAGCCCGGAGTCCGGCGCGCGCAGCGCAAGCCGCAGCGCGAAGTTGCCGCCCAGCGAATAGCCGGCCACCCGCATAGGCAGCTCGCCGGCGAAGCGCCGCGATACGTCCAGCGCCGCATGCACGACTTCGTCGAGCCGGTTGGAGTGGAACAGGTCTTCGTTCAGATGATGGGTGTCGCCGTGGTCGCGGAAGTTCAGCCGGAACACATCGAATCCCCGCCGCAGCAGCTGCGCGGCCGTCAGGCGCATGTAGCTGGAATCTGCGCTGCCCTCCCATCCGTGCAGCAGCAGCACCAGCCCGCGCGGCGCGCGGTCCGGCATGCGGCTGAGGAAACCCTGCAGGCGTACGCCGTCGCCGCCATCGACGATATGCTCCGCCGTCACCGCACCGCTGCCCAGCAGCGCGCGCAGGCCGCGACGGCGGCGCAGTGCGCTGGAACCCAGCACCGACTGCAGGTGCGGATTGCGCAGCCAGCGCGGCGGTCGGTAGTCGGCGGCAGTGATCATGGGGTCGTCGCGGCAGCGTCAGGGCGAGGGTGGCACCGGTGGGTCGAGTATTCCCTCGAATCCGTCACCATGCCATCACGGCGTGCGTCAGGCCTGCGCCATCGCCTGCACGATGCGCTCGCGCGACAGGTCGGCGATGCGGCGGCGGCCTTCCACGTCGCTCACCTGGATGGGCTCCAGGAAGCAGATGTCGGCCGTGCGCGCGGGTTCGCCCAGAAGACGCACGAAGTTGGCGAAGAAGCTCTCCTTCGGCCCGAACGCCACCACCGGCTGTGCGCTGCCGCGCGCACCGTAGCGCAGGGCCACCGGCTGCACCGGCACGCCCGCTTCGACGGCGGCCAGGAAAATGCGCGCATGGAAGGGCCCGACCGCGTGCCCGTCCCGGGTACGTCCCTCGGGAAACACGCCCACCGAGCGTCCCTCGCGCAAGCGCTGCATCATCGCCTGCAGCACGCCGCCCAGCGATTCCTGGCTGCCGCGCTGGTGGAAGATGGTCTGGCCCTGCGCCGCCAGCCAGCCGACCACCGGCCAGCCGCGGATCTCGTGCTTGGCGACGAAGCCCATCATGCGCTGGCTGTGCAGCGCCTCGATGTCGATCCAGCTGACGTGGTTGGCCACGAACAGCGTGGGGCCGGGCAACGGCTTGCCGACGCGCCGCAGCCGGAAGCCGAAGATGCGCATCAGGCCAGCCGACCACCAGCGCACGGCCACATCGCCAGCGCTCTCGTCGCCCACGCGGATCCACACCAGCAATGGCGACAGGCACAACAGCGTGACCGGCAGGAAGACCAACAGGTGGACCAGCAGCAGCGGCAGGCGGTACGCATAGCGGATCGACCGCGCCACACCATTTCCGTGGGCAGTATGAACAGGGGAGGACGTCATCCCGTCACCATACCGGATGCATCCGTCGATCGGAATCGGTACGCGCATGCCGGCGACCTGCCGCCGCGTGAACGGGCCTGCGACCGGCGTGACCTCCGGGACGGGTCCGCGACGTAGCATGGGTTGAATCTCACCCTCCCCCTCTCCGGAGCCTTTCCATGCACCGTGCCGTCCTGCTGGTCCTTCCCGTGATGCTGGCCGCGATGACCGGCCAGGCGCGTGAGGCACGCCTGCGCATGCCCGACGGCATGCCCGAGGCCGTGGACACCCTGAACGTGAGCGGCCACTCGCCGCGCCGACACGGTGAGCCCGTGCGGATAGGCCCCTACAGTGCCCTGGAACTGCGCGAAGGCGATCGCTTCGGCTGGGAGATTCCGCTGGGGCGCCCCGCACTGCGGGGCCTGGACACCGGCTGGGCCTTCACCCAGATCGCCATCGGCCAGGCCCCCGTGCAGGTGCAGTGTCGCGCGCGCGCCCGCGCGCTGGTGCACGGCGATGCAGACTCTACGCTCAGCGTGGACCTGGACATGCTGCGCACCCGCCCCGTGCTGGTCTGCGCGTTCCGCAGCGACGGCGAGGAGCGTCATGTCCTGGAGCTGTTCCGCCGGGGCGAACGCCTGGAGGGCACCGCGTCGGGCCCGGACGGGGCATACCGGGTCGCCAGCCTGCATGGGCTGGAGGGCACGCCATTGCCCAGTGGCACGCCGGCCGGCTACCAGGTGCGGGAGGACGGCCGGACGGTGATGGTCGTGGACCGTCTCAACGCGGGCGCCGTGTCCCTGGACAGCGGCCTGTCGCCCGCGCAACGCGTGCCGCTGGCCGCCCTGGCCACCGCGCTGCTCATGTTCGACCCGGCCTTCGGCGACGATTAGCCCGGGCGCGACACCGGTACCACCGCCAGGGTCAGGCGCGACACACAGACCAGCTTGCCGTCGTCGTTCTCGATGCGGATCTCCCACAGCTGCGTGCTGCGGCCCACATGCAGCGCGCGCGCCGTGCCGGTGACCGTGCCGCCCCGCATCGCACGTACATGGTTGGCGTTGATCTCCAGGCCCACCACCATCTCCTTGGTCGTGTCCACGCACAGGTTGCCGGCCACGCTGCCCAGCGTCTCGGCCAGCGCCACCGAGGCGCCGCCATGCAGGATGCCGTACGGCTGCCGCGTGCGCGCATCCACCGGCATGGTGCCGCGCAGCCAGTCGTCGCCGGCTTCGGTAATGACGATGCCGAGGTTCGACACCAGGGTGTCGGCGGCGTGGGCGTTGACGGCAGCGAGATCGACAGGAGCGCGGAAAGCCATGGCGATTCTCGGGAGGAGTGAGTGGAGAGGAGTGAGGAGTGAGCGGGGCAGGAGCGCGAGTTTTACTCACTCCTCACTCCTCTCCACTCACTCCTGCATTACAGGATCGGCACCAGGCCCGCACCGAACGCGGTCAGCACCCGCGTGTAAAGCCATTTCGGCCCGACGTTGACCTCGGGGAAATCGCCGACCGCCACGTAGCACCGATGGAATGCGGGATCCTTCGGGGCCACCGGCAGCGGGCAGTCCGGGCCCGGCCGGAACTCATAACTGGTGGCGTAGCGCCAGGGCCAGATATCGAAGATGGGCAACGCCTCGGACACCTTGCCCAGGCTGTAGTCCAGCCCGGAAAACACCGGTGGCTTGGCCCGCGGGGCGATCACCCACGCGTTTTCCGGCGACATGTCGCGGCGGATGCTGTCGGCCAGCGCCTGCGCGAAGGCCGGGTCGTCGATCACGACCGCCGCCTCGGTGTTGTAGTTCTCCGAGCGCGGGTCGAAGTTGTGCGTGCCGATCACCGCCGTTTCGCCGTCGATCACCATCGACTTGGCGTGCAGGCCCATGCGCACGCCGGCGCGCTTGAGCGGCAGCGGCTCGGACGCGGCACCGCTGCTGAGGAACGAGGGCCGCGACTCGGTACGCTGCAGGCGGCGCGTGGTCTCGCCCTGGGACCCGGCCGAGGGCCCGATCGAGCCCGAAGGTCCACGGATGCGTCCGCTGCCGCTGCCGGACGCCGGACCTCCCTCGTCCGACGGCGCCACGGGCGGCCCTTCGGGCATCAGCGCGGCGTAGTCCACCGGCGCGTCCTCCGGGAACGGTTTGTACTCGTGGATGCGGAAGCCGAACTCGCGCAGGTAGCGGCGCTTGTACTTGAAGGACATCGAATAGACGACCGGGTTGTCGGTCGCCGCCAGGCTGTTGGTGGACACCACCACCTGCGGCGGCGGCTGGCGCTTGCGCATGTCGCGGAACATCGCCTGCGCCTGCTTGGACATGACCAGGTACGGCGTCTGCAGCAGCACTTCCTCCTGCGCGCCGCGGATCAACGCTTCCAGCTCGGGGGCGGCCGGCGCATCGTCGTCGCGGCGTTCGCGGCGGTGCTTCTGCGGCAGGTCGGCGATGTAGCGCACCGCACCCACCGCGAAGGCGGGTTCGACGAAGCGCGCCCGCACCAGGTCCGGATCGCCGGCGTCGGCCTGCGCCGCCAGCACGCGCTCCGGACGCAGGTAGCGCGGCACCGGCATCGCCGGCACGCCCTCGCGCAGCAGGGTGCGGCCGACATCGTTCAGGCGCTCGGCGGGCACGCTGCGCCGTGCCTCCCAGAACGCCTGGAAGTTGGCCGCCATCGCCGCGGCCTCCGGGCCGGCGACCAGCACGTCGCGGTCGCGGAAGTTGTATTCGGCGTCCCAGTCGAAGTAGTCGTCCTGGTAATTGCGCCCGCCGCTGATGCCGATGCGGTCGTCCACCAGCAGCAGCTTGGTGTGCATGCGCTGGTTGAAGCGGCGGAAACAGCACAGCACGCTGCCGGCGTAGTCCAGGTAGTTCAGCTTGGCCTTGCCGAAGCTGGGGTTGTAGATGCGCAGGGAGAAATTCTGGTGCGCGCCGGACAGCGCGGCCAGGATCTGCAGGTCGGCGATCGCCGACAGCTGGTCGATCAGCACCCGCACCTTCACCCCGCGTCGCGCCGCCGCCAGCAACTCATCCAGCACCAGCCGCGCGCTGTCGTCCTTGTCGAAGATGTAGGTCTGCAGGTCGATGCGTTCGCGGGCGCTGCGGATCAGGTTCAACCGTGCCAGCAGCGCGTCCGAGCCCTGGTCCAGGATCACCGCGTAGTGGCGCGGCGCCTCCGGCGTGGACGCCGCGCGCGCCTGTCCGGCCAGATCGTAGAGCGGCGACGACAGCGCGCAGGCATCGGCCTGTTCGCACTCGATCACCGTCGAGCGGGCGCCAGCGGCGATGCCGGCGGCACGATCGCGCTGGCGATCGGACAGGCTGGCGCAGGCGCTGCACAGCAACGCCAGCCACAGGACCGCGCAGCGCGCGGCGATCACGGCGGTACTGCGGCGGTTCACGGCGTCCTGGCGCTCCTGATGCGCGCGCGCAGCACGAACACCACGCGGTCGCTGACGGCCAGCATCCAGTCGTCCATGTCGTAGTCGCTGCGGCGCACCGCGCCGGTGGCCACCACGTCGCACCCGACCGCCGGGCGCGGACAGGTCGCCGGCGCCACCTCCAGACTGCGCGGGCGGCTGATGCCCTTGATGCTCAATTCCCCCTCCAGCTTGCCGCCGTCGTACAGCAGCAGCGGATCGTAGGGCCTGGACGTGAACGTGACCACCGGATAGCGGTCGGCATCGAAGAACTGCTCGCTGCGCGCCCAGTCGCTGTAACGGGGGTGGCCGACGATCTCGACATCGCGGGTGTACATGCGCAGGCGCACCTGCTGGCGCCCGTCCGGCAGGTGCTCCACCGAGCCTTCGTAGCGGCGGAACACGCCATCCAGCACCTGGCCCCAGCGCGTGCGCAGCTCGAATCCCAACCGCGTGTTGTCCGGGTCGAAGTCGTTGCGCCCCTGCGCCAGCACGGGTACGGCCAACAGCACGCCCACCGCCAGCGCGGCCAGGCGCAGGCCGGCGGCCGTCGCCTGCGTCATGGCCACCAGAAGGCGGAGAGCTGCGCCACGCCGGGTTCGAAGGAGGCATCGGCCGGCAGCGTCAGCACCACCACACCGGCCGGCGGCATGCCTCGGTACTCGCTGGTCACGCCGGAGTACATCAGCGCGGCCAGCTGCTCCAGCCCCGGGTTGTGTCCCACCAGCAGCAGGCGCTCGGCCTCGCGGTGCTGGTCGGCCAGGTCGGCCAGCGTGCCGGGCGTGGCTTCGTAGATGCGCTCTTCCAGGCGCTGCTCCACGTAGCCGATCGCGTCCATCACCGCTTCCAGCGTCTCGCGGGTGCGCCGGGCCGGCGAACACAGCACGCGGTCCGGCACCAGACCCTGCTCCTTCAGCCAGCGCGCGACCGCCTCGGCCTCGGCCAGGCCCTGCGGCGAGAGGGGACGGTCCAGGTCGGACTGCCCGGTGGTGGCCGGTTCGGCATGGGCATGGCGCAGCAGGATCAGTTCACGCATGGGACGCTTGCTCCTTAGGCTTTCTTGATCCACTTCAACAACGGTTCCCAGTCGGCCTGATGCTCGCGCACCTGCGCCGAACGGTAGTCGAACAGGCTGCGGCCCAGGCCCGCCATCACCACGTAGGCCTGGGTATCGCGCAGCTGGGTGATGACCGGGTAAGGCCAGGTCTTGAGCATCTCCACCGCCTGCTGCGACGCATTGGTCCAGGGCTTGCTGCGGTTGACCACCAGGCCCACGGGCAGCTTGCGCTTGTGCACGCGCGGTACCTTGGCCAGGGTGTTCAGGAAGCCGACCGTAGCCTCGATGTCCAGGGCGGACGGCAGCACCGGCACCACCACGGCGTCGGCATGCTCCAGGAAACTGCCCAGGTCGTCGGCCATGGCGCCGGCCGCGGCATCCACCACCACCCGCTCGGCGTCTTCCGGCAGCCACGCGCGCCAGGCGCGCCGGCCGCTGGCGTCGATCGGCAGTACGGCCGACTCCAGTTCCGCCCGGCGCTCGGCCCAGCGGGTAGACGAATGCTGCGGATCGGCGTCCACCAGCACCGTGCGCTTGCCATCGAGTGCGAAATACGCGGCCAGGTTGGTCGCCAGGGTGGTCTTTCCCGCGCCGCCCTTGGAGCTGGCGACCAGAATCGTCTTCATGCGCGCACCTCGTTGCCCGGGGAGCCCGCAGGGTACACCGGGGGAGGTGAAGCAGAAAGACAGGAGTGAGGGGAGAGGAGTGAGGAGTGAGCGAAGGCAAGACCCGGCTTCCCCTCACTCTTCACTCCTCCCCACTCACTGCTTGCTGTTATCGTTCCGTCCCCACGGACCGGACGCCCCATGAACGAGCTGCAGGACCTCACCGCGCTGATCCGCGCCAACACCCCGCTGATCGTCATCGAAACCCAGGACGAAGCGCGCGTGATCGACCTGTTCCGGCAGGCCCTGGGCCAGGTGTGGCGGGCGTTGTTCCGCTGGAGCATCACCGAGGGCCTGCGCCGGCTGGACATGGACCGCGAGGACGACGCCATCGGCCCGCCCGACGCCAGCGCCGCCCTGCAGGCCATCAAGCAGGCCGAGCAGCGCGGCATCTACCTGCTGCTGGATTTCCACCCCTACCTGGGCTACGCCAGCAGCCAGCGCCAGCTGCGCGACATCCTGCAGCGCCGGCACAGCCTGCCGCACGTGGTGGTGCTGGTGGGCGCGACGATCGAACTGCCGGCCGAACTGGACGCGCTGGCCGTGCGTTTCAGCCCGCGCCTGCCCGACGGTAACGCCCTGCTGAAGATGGTCCGCGAGGAAGCCGAGCACTATGCCCGCGAGCACGGCGGCCGGCGCGTCGAGGCCGATGGCGAGGCGGTGAAGCAGATCGTGCGCAACCTGCAGGGCCTGAGCCTGGTCGACGCACGCCGCATCGCGCGGCAGCTGATCTTCGCCGACGGCGCCCTGACCGCCAGCGACCTGCCCGCGCTGAACAAACTGAAGTTCGAGCTGCTCAACCGCAGCGGGCATCTGCACTATGAATACGACACCGCGAAGTTCGCCGACGTGGCCGGTGCGTCGCGGCTGAAGCGCTGGATCGAACAGCGGCGTGCGGTGTTCGTGTCTGGCAACCCGCCGCCGGGGCTGGACCTGCCCAAGGGCGTGCTGCTGCTGGGCGTGCAAGGCTGCGGCAAGTCGATGCTGGCCAAGGCCACGGCCGCCGGCTTCGGCGTGCCGCTGCTGCGGCTGGATTTCGGCACGCTGTACGACAAGTACCACGGCGAGACCGAGAAGAACCTGCGCGCGGCGCTCGCCTCGGCCGAGCAGCTGGCGCCGTGCGTGCTGTGGATCGACGAGATCGAGAAGGGTCTGGCCAGCGGCGGCGACGAGGATGGCGGGGTGTCGCGCCGCGTACTCGGCTACCTGCTGACATGGATGGCCGAGCGCAAGGCCGGTGCGGGCAGCGGACAGGTCTTCCTGGTCGCCACCGCCAACCAGGTGCAGGATCTGCCGCCGGAGCTGCTGCGCAAGGGCCGTTTCGACGAGATCTTCTTCGTCGACCTGCCTTCGCCCGAAGCGCGGGTGGAGGTGCTGCGCGTGCACCTGGCACGCCGGCAGCTGGATCCTGAAGGCTTCAACCTGCCCGCACTCGCGGCGGCGGCGAACGGTTTCTCCGGCGCGGAACTGGAACAGGCCATCGTCTCGGCGCTGTACGCCGCTCACGCGGAACAGAAGCCGCTGGACACCGAGCTGGTGATGCACGAGATCCGCAGCACCCGCCCGCTGTCGGTATTGATGGGCGAACAAGTGCAGGCGCTACGGGATTGGGCGCGGGAGCGGACTGTTCCTGCGGACTGAACGAAACCTACGCCACCCGCCTTCGCCGCGCGATCGATGCGCTCAACGCTGCGGCGCCGCGTACGGATCCATGCGCAGGGTCGATGCCAGCGTGTGCGCGCTGGATGCCTTCGTTTCGCCCGTGCACCGATACTCGCGCTCCACCTGCCAGCGTTCGCACGAACCGTTGCTTCCACCCGTGATGCAATGCCGCGTACCGGAGGTCTCCGCAACGCCGCTGTAGCCGGCCCACTTGCATTGCCGCATCGCCAGACGATCCGCCATGCGTGCATCAACCGGGAAGCTCTCCAGCTCTTCTGTCTCCTGAGCAATCTTCACGGTGCGATCGACGGAGCTTCGATCGGCCGAAACTAGCCATGCACCGGTTGTCGCGCAGCCAGCAAGCAATACCAGAGGGAAACACATCAAATGCGTTCTCATGAAAATCTCCTTTTCGCATGGGCCGGCATCAGAAATCTCGCAGCTGCCGCGGCTATCCACGACAGCGCTTTCGATTGTGGACCGCTCCAGGTGCAGCTGCAACCTGGCGAAGGAATCTCGAGCCTCCGTTTGCAATCCCTCCGTTCCGCGCATCGTGCCAGTCGATTGAGGCCGGGGTAGCTTCAGCCGATCCGGCTGCCGACGGCATGGATGAGCGAGACCGGGATCGTCGCTAGTAAGTAGGATGGGTTGAGCCGAAGGCGATACCCATCACGTTCAATCTGGAAAGCCCAGCGCGAACGAGCTATCGAGCGTGCGGCCGCTCCAGTATGCCTTCCTGCGAATGGAGCGGGTGATGGGTATCGCCTTCGGCTCAACCCATCCTACTCGCTATGCGACACCCCTATAGAGCGCTAACGCTTCAATCAACCCGACCCGCGAGGCGGGCTCGGCTGAATGATCTGCTAGATCAATAGCCATCAATCTGTAATCGCTTGTTGCAGTGTGCCCCAGCTCCGTAAAGATCTGGGAACAGACTGGCGTGGTTGATGTTCATTTTGTTGAGCATCTTCAAGCAGTCGGGGCGATCCCGGTTTGGAATGATGATCTTGATCAAAGTCATATACTTTCCATCATCCTTGAAGTATTCCTTCACCCAACTCTCAACCGTGTGCCCGTACGGAGTCTTGGTGAACAAGCCAGACTGACTGACGAGACGTGAGTTCTCGTCCTGCAGTGGCCTAATTAACTCCAAGATAGGCGGTGAATCTGGCCCCTTGTGGGAGGAGGTGATCTCTTTGTTCTTAAGAGATACACCACCTAAGGCCCAGATTGCGCGCCTATCAGTGGCCGGAGCCTGCTCTTTATCAAAGGCGAAGTACAGTGCAGCAAATGGCGATTCTGTCCAGTCCAGCAAGGGAGTTGCTAGGCCAGCGATGCGCTGCATGGCGGCGTCGGACAGGCCGCGCGCATCCAGCACCACGCCGGCGGGATTGCCGCCGCTCGGGTCGGTGGTAAAAGCGCTGTAGCGCAGGACCGCGGGCGTCATCGTGTTTCTCCTTCGACCGCAACGGCGACGGGCGCGTCGAGGCGCACCACCAGATGGCGCAGGAAGAACTGCGTCAGCGGCCCCACGCCGAAAGCGAACACCAGCGTGCCCACACCCGCGACGCCGCCGAGCAGCACGCCGATGGCCAGCACGGTGACTTCGATCAGCGTGCGGATGCGGCGGATCGACCAGCCGGTGCGGCGCGCCAGTCCTGTCATCAGGCCATCGCGCGGACCCGGCCCCAGCTGCGCGCCGATGTACAGCGCGGTGGCGACGGCGCACAGCACCACGCCGGCCAGCAGGTAGGCGCAACGCAGCGGCAAGCCCTCGGGCGTCGCCAGCCAGGCAAGGTTGAGGTCGGCGAACGGCCCCAGCAGCAGCGTGTTGGCCAGCGTGCCCAGGCCGGGCATCTGCCGCAGCGGGATCCAGGCGAGCAGCACGGCCACCGCCGCAAGGATCATCACCGTGCCGAACGACAGCGGCAGATGGCGCGACACGCCCAGGTGGAATACGTCCCAGGGCGAGGCGCCCACGGCGCCTTCGATCATCAGGGCGATGGCCAGGCCGTACAGCCACAGGCCGACGAGCAGGCGCAGCACACGTTCGGGCAGGCGCCCGGCCTTGAGCTGGGCGAGGGGGCCGAGGTTGGCCAGGCCAATGGGAGAGGCAGATTTCATGGGGCCACCTTCCCTTCAATTGGCTCTTTTCGATAGAGCCAATCGTGCGATAGTGGTCTCATGAACCGCGTATTGGCCCCTGATCGCCTCGCCATGCTGGTCGGCGACTTCCCCCGGTCGCCCGCCTACCGCGGGCTGCGCCAGGCGCTGCAGGAGCTGATCGGCGACGGCCGCATCCCGCTGGACACCCGCCTGCCCAGCGAACGTGCCGTCAGTGAAGCGCTCGGCGTGTCGAGGAACACCGTCACCCGTGCCTATGCGGACCTGGTGGCCGCCGGCTTCGCCACCGCCCGGCAGGGCGCGGGCACGTTCGCCACGGTGCCGCTCGATCGCCGCCGCGCGCATGACCACGCACTGCACGCCGTCGGCACGGCACCTTCATCGGGCATCGCCATCGACCTCAACTGCGCGGCCGGCGCGGCCACGCCCGGCGTCGCCGCCGCGTATGCGCGCGCGCTGGAGGCATTGCCCGCCTACCTGGCCAGCGACGGCTATCTGCCTTCCGGTCTGCCCGCACTGCGCGCCCGCGTCGCGGCGATGTACGCGCAACGCGGCCTGCCCACCACGCCCGAGCAGATCGTGATCACCTCGGGCGCGCTGTCGGCCATCGCGATCATCGCCCGCGCGCTGACCCGCCCGGGCGACCGCCTCATGATCGAGTCGCCGGTGTATTCGAATGCGATCGAGGCGCTGCGCCTCGGCGGCGCGCGCCTGGTCAGCGCGCCGATGGGCGACCCGCTGGGCGAGGACGGCTGGGACCTTGCCGCCATCGAGGCGACATTGCGGCAGACCTCGCCGCGGCTGGCGTACCTCATTCCGGATTTCCAGAACCCCACCGGCTTCCTGATGGGTGAAACGCAACGCGCGCACTATGCCGCTGCGCTGCGCGCCACGCGCACGATCGCCCTCGTCGACGAAACGCTGCAGTCGACCCGACTGTCCGACACGCCGATGCCGGCACCGTTCGCCGCATTCGCAGCCGATGCGTTCACCATCGGCAGTGCGTCCAAACGCTGCTGGGGCGGCCTGCGCGTGGGCTGGATCCGTGCGCCGCGCGAGCATATCGAACGCCTTATCGCCACGCGCGTGCAGATGGACCTGGGCAGTTCGCTGTTCGACCAGTTGGTGGTGGCGGAGATGCTGGACGCCCACGGCGCCCTCGCCGCGCGACGCGCCCAGATGCGGGAACGACGCGACACCCTGGCGCAGGCCCTGCGCGAGCACTTGCCCGACTGGCGCTTCCGCCTGCCCGAAGGCGGCCTGTCGCTGTGGGTACGGATGCCTCACGGCAGCGCCACCGCACTGGCGGCGGACGTGGAACGCAAGGGTGTGTATCTCGCGCCGGGCCCGGTCTTCAGTGTGGAAGGCGGCAACGACCAGTGGCTGCGCATTCCCTATGCCAAGCCCGAAGCCATGCTGGTGCAGGCGGTGCGGGTAATGGCTGAAACCTGGAAGGCGCATCCGCGCGATGCACGACATCAGCGCGACGCGGCACGACGCCTGATCGCGTGAGGCGCTAGCCGTCGTCGGTGCGCTTGGCGACACGCCGCTCCAGCCATGCCAGCACCGACAGCACGGCGAACGTCAGCAGCGTTGCCAGCAACGCCAACCAGCCATGGCCGAAGCCGACGGCCACGCCGATCACCGCCACCATCAGCAGCGACGCCGCCGTGGTGATGCCGGCGACCACGCGGCCGCGGTGGGCGATCATCGTGCCGGCGCCGATGAAGGCGACGCCGGCGATCACCGCTTCGACCAGCCTGAACGGATCGATCCGCACGCGCTCGTCGCCCCCGTGCTGCGCCAGCGCCAGCATCATGTCGCCCATGCCGGTGAGCATGGCCGCCGCGCCGGCCACCAGCATGTGCGTGCGGAAGCCGGCGGGGCGGTCCTTCATCTCGCGCTCCAGCCCGATGGCGCCGCCCAGCAGCATCGCGAACGCGATGCGCCCGACCACCGGCGCCTGTGCTTCCCATCCGTCGAACATGGCATGACCTCCTGCGCCGATGCTTCCACCGGCGCGGTCAACGCGATGCGAAGGCAGCTCAGGGTGCGGTGGGCGATTCGCCGGTCAACAGGGCACGATGTTCCGGGCTGTCGGGCAACCAACCGGCGGGCGGCTCGCCCGCAATGCCGTTGGCCTGCAGTTGATGACGCATGGCGGCGAGTTCGCCGTCGCGCAGGAAGACATCGACGTAGTCGGCCGGCAGATGTCGCGCGGCCGCAGGTCGCTGGTACAGCCGCATGACGTTTTCGTACACCCACGCGAACTGGCGCAGGCGCTCGCGCGCCGCCTCGCGCTCCACATCACCGTCGGCCCACTGCACCAGCTGTGGCAGCGCGATGGCCGGCCCGATCATGATCGAGTCGTCGGCGGCCAGCAGCGTGTAGATCCGCTTGCAGGCGGTGCGTGCGTCGGCGGGCAGCGCACCGACCTGGACCCGGCAGCGTTGCATGATCGGCTGCAGGGTCGGGATCGCGATGGCCGCAGTGATGGCCATGACCGCTACATCCGCCATGTCCTGCGGCGTGGCAGCCCGGCCGATCCCGAGATCCTCGCCGATGGCGGCTGCCAGCGCGGGATCCAGCGGCGGTGCCGGCACCTGTCGCAGCGTCGTGGCCATCAGCAGGCCGACGTCGCTGAAGTGCGCGCGGTAGTGGGTCGCGTCGGCGGCCGCCTGCCAGTACCGCTCGGCGGCAGCCATGTCCCTGCGTTGGACGGCATCGGCATAGGTCGCGAGCAGGAGTTCGGCATTGCCCGGATCGGCGGCCATCAGGCGTTGCAGCAGCAGGCTGCGGTCGCAGCGGGCGTCGTTCGTCGCGCAGGCGTCCAGCAGTGCCCAGTCCACCAGCGGATCGTCGCCCCTGGATGCGGCGTGGGCGGCCTGGAGCCATGCGCGCGCCTGGGTGTCCGCGTCATCGTCACTCCGCGGCCACAGCCAGCCGGCCACCAGCAGGTCACGCGGCGTGCCACGCGCGGCGACGGTACGCAGATGCGCTTCGACGTTGGCGCGCCATGCGTCGTGCCAGGCCCGGCTGGCAGCGGCCAGCTGCGGATCGGATTCGACCCGGCCCGGCACCTCCGGGGGCGGACCGTCCTGCGCCAGAGAGAGCGATGGAGCCAGCATCGACGCCATCAACATCAGCCACATGCCCGCCTGCATTGTCATGCGCATTGCCCACTCCTGTCGGGAACTGCGACCACGTTCGCACGACCAGCGCACCGCGCGCCAGCGCCCGCCTATGCGGCCAGGCGCCCCACCACCCACGCCCACATCGGCAGCGTCGCCAGCGACAGCAGGATGCCGTAGCCGACCAGCGCAGCGGCCAGGCGCGGGGCGAGCTGGTGCGAGATGGCCAGCGCGGCGGCCGTGATCATGGTCGGCATGGCCGACTCCAGCACATTGGCCTGCAGCATCTCGCCGGACATGCCGAACGCCAGCGACAGCGGCAACGCCAGCGCCGGCATCACCAGCAGGCGCAGCAGCAGGCCGACCGCCAGCGGCTTCACCTCGTCGCGCGGCAGTTTCAGCTGGATGGTCAGGCCCACCGCCAGCATCACCAGCGGCAGCAATGCATCGGCCAGCTTCTGCAGGGCCCCGCCGATCCAGGCCGGGGGCTGCTCCGGCATCAGCGTCAGTCCGACCAGCAGGGCCCACACCGGCGGGAACTTCAGGATGCGCAGGCCGATCTCGCGTGCGGTGGGGGGCGCATCGCCGCCATAGCGCGCCAGCACGTACAGGCCGAACGTGGACAGGAGGACGAAGGTGCCGAACTGGTCGTACACCACCGCGTACGGCAGCGCGTGTTCGCCCAGCAGCGCGCGCACCATCGGGTACCCGATGAAGCTGCTGTTGCACAGGGCCACGCACAGCAGCAGTACCGCATGCTCGTCGCGACGGAAGCCGAACAGGCGCGTGGCCAGGGCGACCAGGGCGATGGTCGCGGCCGTCAGCACCCAGGGCGTGACGACCACGCCCAGCAGCGACGCGTCCACGTGCAGGCGTGGGACGTAGGTCAGCACCGCGGCAGGCAGGCAGACATACAGCACCACGCGGTTCAGCACGTCCGCCGCGTTGTCGGGAAACACCCGCAGGCGCGCGAACACCATGCCCAGGGCCAGCATGGTCAGGATCAGGGCGAAGGCATCGAATGCCATGGTGCGGCGGGAGCGGCGTGGGGCTGCGCAGGATCGCACACAGGGGTACGCCGCGCCGCCGGACCATCGTCGTATGCGGAGTCCCGTCTTCAGACGGCTCCCAACGGTCGATGGCGGGTCACGCCGCAACGACGGGGCCAGGTCGGCGCAGGGCTTATCATGGGCGGCATGACGACTCCCGCCTTTCCCACCGCGTCCGGCCCGATCACCCTGGAGGGTCCCGAAGGGCCGCTGGAAGCCCATGTCGACTGGCCGGAAGACGGCGAGCCGGTAAAGCCGGTCACCGCGGTGATCTGCCATCCCCTGCCCACGGAAGGCGGCACCATGCACAACAAGGTGGTGGTGATGGCCGCGCGCAGCCTGCGCGAACTCGGTGCGGTGACGGTGCGCTTCAACTTCCGCGGCACGGGCGCTTCGGCCGGCCTGTTCGACCATGGCGACGGCGAAGTGGACGACCTGCGCGCGGTCGTGGCCTGGGTGCGTGCCCAGCGTCCCGGCACCCAGCTGTGGCTGGCGGGCTTCAGCTTCGGCGCCTACGTATCGCTGCGCGCCAGCGACAGCCTGCAGCCGGATGCACTGGTGTCGATCGCGCCGCCGGCAGGCCGGTGGGATTTCGCTTCGATCACGCCCCCCACGTGTCCGTGGCTGGTGATCCAGGGCGAGGAAGACGAGATCGTCGAGCCGCAGGCCGTGTACGACTGGATCGACACGCTGAAACAGCCGCCCGAACTGATCCGCATGCCCGAGACCAGCCATTTCTTCCACCGCAAGCTGATGGACCTGCGCGGCGCCATCAAGCATGCGATGAAAGCCTACGTACCGGCGTGATGACGGACGACGCTCGGGAGACGGCCCCGACGCCGTCGCAGGTCTACGCACGCGGCGCCTCGGAAGGCCAATGGCAGAACGATCCGGCGCAACATCCCGCGCTGGCCGAACTCGACCGCATCCATGCGGCCTTGCTGGCGGAGCCGCCGTCGCCCGGCCTGTTCGGCAGGCTGTTCGGCAAGCCACCGGAAACCGTCAAGGGCCTGTACTACTGGGGCGAAGTCGGGCGCGGCAAGACCTTCCTGGTGGACCTGTTCTACGACACCCTGCCGTTGCCGACGTACTCGGTTTCGCAGAACAAGGCGCATGGCGAAGGCGGCGGCAAGTACCGCACCCACTTCCACCGCTTCATGCGCGGCGTGCACGAGCGCCTGCGCCTGCACGCCGGCGAGAGCGATCCGCTGGCGAAGATCGTGCGTGAAGTCCGCGGCAAGCTGCGCGTGCTGGTGCTGGACGAGTTCTTCGTCACCGACATCGGCGATGCGATGCTGCTGGCGCGCCTGCTGGAGCGCATGTTCGCCGAAGGCATCACCCTGGTGACGACCTCCAATACCGCGCCGCAGAACCTGTACAAGGACGGCCTGCAGCGCGCGGGCTTCCTGCCAGCGATCGACCTGCTGCAGACGTACTGCGTGGTGCTGCGCTCGGACGGGCAGGAAGACTACC
This sequence comes from Pseudoxanthomonas sp. F11, assembly GCF_037046485.1. Classification (NCBI taxonomy): domain Bacteria; kingdom Pseudomonadati; phylum Pseudomonadota; class Gammaproteobacteria; order Lysobacterales; family Lysobacteraceae; genus Pseudoxanthomonas; species Pseudoxanthomonas sp. F11. Next base: position 324,963 of record NZ_JBANLZ010000003.1, read on the forward strand.
GCCTGCGCGCGCTGACCCGCTCGCCGGTGTACCGGACGCCGCTGGACGGCGCGGCCGACGACTGGCTGGCGATGCGCTGGCGCGAACTCAGCGGTGGCGAAGCCGCGCACGGCGGCAACATCGAGATCGACAGCCGCAAGATCCCGGTACGCGGCCGTGGCAAGAGCATCGCCTGGTTCGATTTCGCGGCGCTGTGCGAGGGTCCCCGCGGCACCACGGACTACATCGAGATCGCGCACGAGTTCAACACGGTGCTGGTGGGCGGCATTCCGCGCTTCGATGCCTTGAACGAAGACGCCGCGCGCCGCTTCGTCAACCTGATCGACGAACTGTACGACCGCCACGTCAACCTGGTGTGCACCGCCGCGGACGCGCCGACGGTGCTGTACACCGGCACGCGCCTGCAGGGCGCGTTCGAGCGCACCGCCTCGCGCTTGATCGAGATGCAGAGCGCCGAGTACCTGGCCACGCCGCACAAGGCCTGAGCGGATGGACGTGGTGCCCGCTGCGATAGACGATGCGATGCGCCGGACGATCGACAACGGCGGCCGTGTCTGCGTGCTCACCGGCGCCGGCATGTCGGCCGAGAGCGGCATCCCCACCTTCCGCGGCACACACGACAGCCTGTGGTCGCGCTTCGATCCTATGCGGCTGGCGACCGCCGAAGCGTGGCGCGAGGATCCCGCGCTGGTGTGGGGGTGGTACCGCTGGCGCATGCAACTCGTCCGCGATGCGCAGCCGAATGCCGGTCATCGTGCGCTGGCGGCGCTGGCGCAACGCGTGCCGCTGTCATTGGTCACCCAGAACGTCGACGACCTGCACGAACGCGCCGGCAGCATCGTCGATGCGCATGTGCACGGCAGCCTGTTCGCGTTGCGCTGCTTCGCCTGCGGGCGCGCGCATGACGGCCCGCTCGACGACTACCTGGAAGGCATGCAACGGGTCGAACCGATGCGCTGCGCGGCCTGCGGCGACCGCATGCGCCCGGGCGTGGTGTGGTTCGGTGAAGCTCTGCCGGGCGACGCATGGAGCACGGCGACTGATGCGGCGACACGCTGTTCGCTGATGCTGGTCGTGGGTACGTCGGGGCTCGTTCATCCCGCCGCCGGATTGCCTGCATTGGCACGCCGCAGCGGGGCCACGGTAGTGGAGATCAATCCCGAGGCCACCGCGCTGTCCGCGGAGGCGGACCACGTCTGGCGGGCGACCGCAGCGCAGGCGTTGCCGTTGCTGGTGCGCTAGGCACTGCTCCTTGTCTTCTCTCGGCTGGCGAGGAGAAAGTGCCCGAAGAACCTGCTCTCGCTTGATCCGGGGAAACAAGGTGCGCTGTCGTGGGAGCGACGCAAGTCGCGATCCGCTGTCGGTATAGCCTCATCGCGACTCACGTCGCTCCCTCGGTGGCAGGCGCTAGTTCACATGGCGCTGCACGAACGCATCCACGGCTTCGGTATAAGCCGACGGCGCGCCCAGCAGGTGATTCACCTCGCCGTGCGAGAGGTCTTCCGGCAGCACCTCCATCGCGACCCCCAGCGTCTTCGCCCTCTCCGCCATCGCGCGACCCTGTGGGCAGGCATCCTGCCGGCGCGAGGAGCAGACGAACAGCATCGGCACCGCGTCGCGGGTGAGCTGGTGGTAAGGCGAAGCGGCGATCCAGTCGGCGGGATTCCTGCCGAACGCCGCATCGTAGATGCGCGGCAGCGGGGGCTTCTTCATCGTCTGCGGCACGTCGAGCGCGCCGCTGTCCAGCGAGACCACGCCTCGCGGCCGTGCGGCGCCCGCGTCCCGCCACAGCGTGGACGACGCACCCACCAGCGCGGCGAGGTGCGCGCCGGCCGAGTGGCCCATCAGCATCACGTTCGCCGGATCGGCGTTCCAGGACGGTGCGCGCTTCTGCACGTCGGCCAGGGCGCGCGCCACGTCGCGGGCCTGGTCGATGGGCGCGGTGTCCGGTCGCATGCGGTAGTTGATCGAGACCAGCACGTAGCCTTTCGGCAGCCAGTACGCGGCCTTGTTCTCGACCACGCCGGGATTGTCCTTGTTGCCGTTGGCCCAGCCGCCGCCGTGCACGAAGAGGATCACCGGCGCGCGCTGCGGCTGCGCCGGCAGGTAGACGTCGTAGCGCTGGCGCGGGTCGTCGCCGTAGGCGACATCGCGCAGCGCACGGGCGCCGGCGGGTAACGCCGGTGGGCTTGCAGCCGGCTGGCGCGACGCGTCGCGCGCCTGCTGCAGGCGTTCGCGGAAGGTCTGCGCGGCCAGCGGCAGCGCAGCGGTCAGGACGCAGGCCAGCAGGCCCGTGCGGAACAGCATCGTCTTCATCGCATCACCTTGTTGGGGGAGATCAACCGGCCCGCAGCCACAGTTGCGCGCGCAGGCCCTGGGGCGTATTCGGCAGCAGGCGCAGTTCGCCGCCGTGCTGGCGGGCCACGCGGTCGACGATCGGCAGGCCCAGGCCGCTGCCGCCGCCTGCCTGGTCGTGGACGAACGGCTGGCGTGCGCGCTCGGCGGCTTCGGCGGAGAGGCCCGGACCGCCATCGGCCACCTGGACCACCCACGCCGGACCTTCGGCCCACAGCCGCAACGACAGCGGCAACGCGCCATGCCGCTCGGCGTTGACCAGCAGGTTCTCGACCGCGCGCAGCAGCGCCATCGGCTTGCCCGCCAGCAGCGCGTGCTCCGGCAGTTCCACACGCCAGCCTTTCGAGGCCGCGGCGACCGCATGGCGGCAGATCGCGGCCAGGTCGACCGTTTCGCTGCCTTCGTCGCGGCCATCGCGGGCGAAGGCGATGAACTGGCCCAGGATCGCGTCCATTTCCATGATGTCGCGCTGCATGCTGCGGGTCAGGTCGGGATCGGTGTCGGGCACCATCTCCAGCGCGAACTGCAGGCGGGTGAGCGGCGTGCGCAGGTCGTGCGAGATACCGGCGAGCAGCAGCGCACGTTCTTCCGCCGCCGCGCGCACGTCGCGGCTTGCTTCGCCCAGCGCCTGTGCCAGGCCAGCGACTTCGCGCGGCGCGCGCGCCGGGACGATCGGCGGGGCGTCGCCGCGCACGATGGCCGGCGCCGCGGCTGCGAGCTGGCGCAACGGCTGCACCAGCCGGCGCGCGAAGTACGCGGCGGCCAGCCAGACCAGCGCCACGCACCCGATCAGCATGAACACCGAGAAGCGGCGCATGCCGTTCCCCGGGCGGTCGTAGGCGAACGACACCCACAGCGGTTCGCGCGTGGCGGGTTTCAGCCAGATCACCCGCAGCCCGCGGCCGGCCTCCATCCGCAGTTCGCGCCCGGAGCCCAGCGTGCCTGCCGCCCGTTCACGCAGTTCGCGCAACAACGGGGCGAAGCGCGGCCGGGCGTCGGCGGGCGGCGTGCTGCGCACTTCCAGCCCGGCATCCCGCAGCTGCGCGACCGTGCGTGCATGCGGCTGGTGCTGATCGAGCGCTTCGACCACTTCGGCAAAGCCCTGCATCGCGCGCAGCAGCTGTTCGGCCGCCGGCCGCGTGGCGAGTTCGCGCCCAAGCAGGACCGCCAGTACGCCCGCGCCCACCAACACCAGGGCGATGACCAGCGCCAGCTGGCCGAACACGCTGCGCGGCAATGGCGCCCTCATGGCGCGGCCTCAGGCGGGACGAACACGTAACCCACGCCCCAGACCGTCTGGATCAGGCGCGGCTGGCGCGGATCGTCCTCCAGCAGGCGGCGCAGGCGCGCGATGGTGACGTCCATGCTGCGCTCGAAGGCCTCGTGCTCGCGGCCGCGCGCCAGACTCATCAGGCGGTCGCGGCTGAGCGGCTGGCGTGGATGCCGCAACAACACCGACAGCACCGCGAATTCGCCGCTGGTCAGCCGCAGCAGCGCGCCGTCGCGGGTGAGCTCGCGCCGACCCAGGTCGAGCGTGAAAGGCCCGAACACCACCTCACCGCCGTCGGCCTGCGGCGCACCGGGCGCGGGGCGCGTGCGCCGCAGCACCGAACGGATGCGCGCCAGCAGCTCGCGCGGATTCACCGGCTTGGGCACGTAGTCGTCGGCGCCGATCTCCAGTCCGACGATGCGGTCGATCTCGTCGCCCTTCGCCGTCAGCATGACGATGGGCGTGGCGTCGCCCTGTCCGCGCAGGCGGCGGCATATCTCCAGGCCGTTCTCGCCGGGCAGCATCAGATCCAGCACGATCAGGTCGAAGTGGCCGCGATCCAGCGACTGCCGCATCTGCGCGGCATCGCCCACGCCGCGTACCTCGAAGCCCTGCGATTGCAGGTATCGCTGCAGCAGCTCGCGCAACCGCACGTCGTCGTCCACCAGCAGCACGCGGGGCAGGGTCTCGTCCATGCGGCCACTATCGCCCGCCGCCGCGACACCCGGCAAACCCCGTTTCCGGCCGGTTTGTAAGCAGATGTTTCCGGCGCGGGCGGCAGACACATCTGCTGTCAACCGCGACACACCTGCCGCCGTTGCCCGCCCTACCTTGGCCCTGCCGCCGCTTCCCCGTGCGGCCACCCCCACCCCGATGAGGATTCCGCCATGAGCAAGACCCCGTTGCTGATCGCCACCGCTTTCGCCCTGTGCGCCACCACCCTGATCGCCGACCAGGCCGAAGCCCGCGAACGCAGCCGCGCCGTGCAGCGCACCGCCCAGGGCGGCAGCGTCGCCGTCGAGCGCAGCAATGCCCGCTTCGACAGCCAGCGCCAACGAGGCTGGCAGGCCGATGGCCAGGGCAATGCGAGCGCCGCGCGCAGCGGCAGCCTCAGCGGTGCCAACGGCGGCAATGCCGGTTACGACCGCAGCGCCTACCGCAACGCCGACGGCAGTGCCGGCCGCCAGGGCAGCGCGTACGCCAACGGACCGAACGGCGGGACCGCCAGCACCAACGGCGGCATCAGCCGCGACGCGGACGGCAACGTGACCGGCGCACGCAGCACCACCGCCACCGGCGCGAACGGCAATAGCTACACCGGCAGTACGACCGTCTCGGACGGCACGCTGGTGCATACGCGCAGCTGCACCAATGCCGCCGGTGACGCCATCGCCTGTCCGCGCGGCCACTGACCGACCGGCTGCACCCCTTTCCCGCAGGCGCGGCGGCCTGGCACCTCCCCTGCCGCAAGGACGCATTCCCGACCCGCCGCGCCTGCACCTGTTCCTTCCCTCACCCGGAGATTACCGATGTCCCGATCCATCCTGCTTCCCCTCGCCACCGCCCTGTCCGTATGCGCACTGGTGGCGCCCGCCCATGCCCAGCAGCGCACCCTGACCGACGAACAGAAGGCCACGCTGCAGGAACGCCTGAAGGCCGCCGACACCAATGGCGATGGCCTGATCGACAAAGCCGAGGCCGACGCGAAACTGCCGCGCCTCGCCAAGCGTTTCGACACCCTGGACGCCGACGGCGACGGCAAGCTGTCGCCCGATGAAATGCGTGCGGCCGGCCAGAAGATGGCCGCGCGCCGGTCGCGCTGAGGCGGCAGAATGGACGGCTTCCGCCTGTTCGCCGGCCTGTCTCTGCTGGTGCTGGTCGCCGTCGCCACCGTGGAGGCCGCCTGGCTGATGCGACGCGGCGTCCGCTACGACTGGAAGGGCTACTGGGCCTCGCTCGGTGACGCCGCCGGCCGTGCGCTGCTGGGCGTGCTGATCCAGGGCGGCGTAGTGGGCGTGCTGCTGTTCGCGATCTGGGAGCTCCGCCTGACCACGATCGCGATGGACCGTCCCTGGCACTGGCTGGCGCTCTTCGTCGGCCAGGAGTTCTGCTACTACTGGATGCACCGTGCCGATCATCGCGTGCGCTGGTTCTGGCTGAACCACTCGGTCCACCACTCGGCCACGCAGTACAACCTGTCCACCGCGTACCGGCTGGGCTGGACCGGCAAGCTCACCGGTGCGGCGGTGTTCTTCGGTCCGCTGGTGTGGCTGGGCTTCCCGGTGCCTTATGTGGTCGGCGCGCTGGCGCTGAACCTGCTGTACCAGTACTGGCTGCACACGGAATTGGTGCCGCGACTGCCGCGCCCCGTCGAGTTCGTGTTCAACACGCCGGCGCACCACCGCGTGCACCACGCCAGCAATCCGGAGTATCTGGACTGCAACTACGGCGGCGTGCTGATCGTGTTCGACCGCCTGTTCGGTACCTGTCGCGACGAACGCCCGGACGTGCCGATCCGCTACGGGCTGGTGGATCCGCTCCACAGCTACAACCCGGTGACCATCGCCTTCCACGCCTGGGTGAAGCTGGGGCGCGACCTGCGCCGCGCGCATGGCCTGCGGCAGGTGGGGATGACCCTGTTCGGCCCGCCCGGGTATGTCCCCGGCGGCGCGGACGGAGACCGCCCGGGCCGCTGAGAGTGGCCCGGGCCCTCGCGGCCGGCGACAATACGCGCCCCCCGCGGCCCCCACGCCGCCCGCCCGCCGAGCCCCATGACCGCCTTCGTTTCCCCCGACCGCATCCGCGGCCTGTTCGCCCAGGCCATGTCCGACATGTACCGCGCCGAGGTGCCGCTGTACGGCGACCTGATCACGCTGGTCGGCGACATCAACAACGCGACGCTGCAGCGCGACGCCGCCCTGGCCGAGCGCCTGCAGCGTACCGGCGAGACCGAGCGCCTGGACCTGGAGCGCCATGGCGCGATCCGCGTGGGCACGCCGGCCGAACTGGCGATGCTGGGCCGCGTATTCGCGGTGATGGGCATGCACCCGGTGGGCTACTACGACCTGACGGTGGCCGGCGTGCCGGTGCATGCGACTGCGTTCCGGCCGCTGACCGAAGAGGCGCTGGCGGCGAATCCGTTCCGCATCTTCACCTCGCTGCTGCGGCTGGAGCTGATCGCCGATGCCGCGCTGCGTGCCAAGGCCGAGGCGATCCTGGCCAAGCGCGACATCTTCACCGCCGACGCGCGCGCGCTGCTGGCGCAGGCCGAACGCGACGGCGGACTGGGCGAGACCGATGCGCAGCGCTTCGTCGCCGAAGTGCTGGAAACCTTCCGCTGGCACGGCGATGCGACCGTCACGCTGGAGACCTATCGCGCGCTGCACGGCCTGCACCGCCTGGTGGCCGACGTGGTCAGCTTCCGCGGCCCGCACATCAATCACCTCACCCCGCGCACGCTGGACATCGACGCCGCGCAGGCCGCGATGCTCGAACGCGGCCTCCAGGCCAAGGCGCTGATCGAGGGCCCGCCGCGCCGCGCCGTGCCCATCCTGCTGCGCCAGACCAGCTTCAAGGCGCTGGAAGAGGAAGTCGCCTTCCCCGACGCCACCGGCACGCTGGTGCCCGGCAGCCACAGCGCGCGCTTCGGCGAGATCGAGCAGCGCGGCCTGGCGCTGACGCCGGCCGGGCGCGAACTCTATGACCGCCTGCTCGCGCAGGTGCGCCAAGTCGGGGGTGCCGGCAATACGTCGGCCGACTATCCGCAGCGGCTGGCGGCGGCGTTCGCGGAATTCCCGGATGACGAGACCACGCTGCGCCGCGAAGGGCTGGGCTACTTCCGCTACCGCCTGTCCGACGGCGGCGCGGCGTTGTCTGCGGCCGAGCGCGCGGCGATGACGCCGGATGCGATGGTCGACGCCGGCTACGCCGTCGTGGACCCCATCGTCTATGAGGACTTCCTGCCGGTCAGCGCCGCGGGCATCTTCCAGTCCAACCTGGGCGGCGGCGAGCAGCGCGCCTACGACGCGCATGCCAACCAGGACGCATTCGAGGCCGCCCTCGGCGCGAAGATCCACGACCCGTTCGCGCTTTACCAACAGGCGCAGGACGCGTCGATCGCGGCGCTGCGCGGTTGACGGCAGGAGTGAGGCGTGAGGAAGAGCTTTCGCTCACTCCTCACTTCTCTCCGCTCACTTTTCGGGCACGACGCCGTGAAACCCGCATCGCGTCGACACCGACTGTTCCACACAACATTTGGTGTTGACGCCTCCTGCTTGCCCCACTATGTTGTGCCCGTCGGTTCCGGTGGTCGCAAGCCACGGGATTAAAACGGGAAGCCGGTGACGCGTTCGCGCCACTCCGGCACTGCCCCGCAGCGGTAATTGGGAACGAACCCGCCACCAGCACTGAGGCGCCATGCCTTGGGAAGCGGCGGGTGTAGGTGGAGCAGGAGTGAGTGTGGAGAAGTGAGTAGTGAGCAGAGCCAAGGCACCGCCTTCGCTCACGCCTCACTTCTCTTCCCTCACTCCTCGCCTCCAAGCCCATGAGTCCGAAGACCTGCCGACAGCCGCGCGATGCACACCGCGCGGTGCCGGCCGCGGAATCTCCGGGGGGAGAGGGCTGGCGAAGCAGGGGCCGCCGGTCGTCCGTGCGCGCGTCTTAGCCCCTGCGACGCCGCTTCCCCACTGTTGACCTCCATCCGGCCTTGCGCAGCCCCGCGAGGGACGGGCCGCCGCGTGCACCACGCATGGAGGATTCTCGTGACCCAGATCGACAGCGCCGTCGCCGACGCCGGCACCGCTCCGTCCCAGAAAGACGCGTTCTCGCTGACCCCCCCGCCCACCGCCACCGCGATGAGCGTCACCAAGCGCAACGGCAGCCGCGAGCCGGTGGACCTCAACAAGATCGTGCGCGCAGTGCAGCGCAACTGCGAAGGCCTGCACGCCATCGACCCGATGCGCGTGGCCACCCGCACCATCTCCGGCCTGTACGACGGCGCCAGCACGCGCGAACTGGACGAACTGTCGATCCGCACCGCCGCGCTGCTGACCGGTGAAGAACCCGAGTACAGCCGCCTGGCCGCGCGCCTGCTGGCCGCCTACATCACCAAGGAAGTCACTGGCCAGGAGATCCACGCATTCTCGCAGTCGGTCACCCGCGGCCACGAGGTCGGCCTGATCAACGACCGCCTGCTGAACTTCGTGCAGACCAACGCACGCAAGCTCAACGGCGCACTGGACGCCTCGCTCGACCTGCACTTCGACTACTTCGGCCTTCGCACGCTGTACGACCGCTACCTGCTGCGCCATCCGCACACGCGCAAGGTGATCGAGACGCCGCAGCAGTTCTTCCTGCGCATCGCCTGCGCACTGAGCGAGGACGTGCCGGAAGCGCTGGCGCTGTACCGCCGCATGGGCAATCTGGACTACCTGCCCAGCTCGCCGACGCTGTTCAACAGCGGCACCACGCACGAGCAGCTGTCCTCGTGCTTCCTGCTGGATTCGCCGCAGGACACGCTGGAATCCATCTACGCCCGGTACGGCGACATCGCCCAGCTGAGCAAGTTCAGCGGCGGCATCGGCGTGAGCTACACCCGCGTGCGTTCGCGCGGCTCGCTGATCAAGTCCACCAACGGCCACAGCAACGGCATCGTGCCGTGGCTGAAGACGCTGGATTCCTCGGTCGCGGCGGTCAACCAGGGCGGCAAGCGCAAGGGCGCGGCCTGCGTGTACCTGGAAACCTGGCACGCCGACATCGAGGACTTCCTGGAGCTGCGCGACAACACCGGCGACGAGGCGCGCCGCACGCACAACCTCAACCTGGCCAACTGGGTGCCGGACCTGTTCATGAAGCGCGTCGAAGCCGACCAGGAGTGGTCGCTGTTCGATCCGCGCGTGGTGCCGGAACTGACCGACCTGTACGGTGCCGCATTCGAGCTGGCGTACACGCAGGCCGAGCTACAGGGCAAGGCCGTCAAGACCATCCCGGCCCGCAAGCTGTACGGCCGGATGATGCGCACGCTGGCCGAGACCGGCAACGGCTGGATGACGTTCAAGGACAAGTGCAACGCGGCCAGCAACCAGACGCTGCGCGCGGGCAATGTCATCCACCTGTCCAACCTGTGCACCGAGATCCTCGAGGTCACCTCGGCCGAGGAAACGGCGGTGTGCAACCTGGGCTCGATCAACCTGGCCCGTCATTTCGACGAGGACGGTTACTTCGATTTCGACAAGCTCGCCGAAACCGTCCGCCTGGCCGTACGCCAGCTGGACCGCGTGATCGACCTGAACTTCTATCCGATCGAAACCGCCCGCCGCGGCAACCTGCGCTGGCGTCCGGTCGGCCTGGGCTGCATGGGCCTGCAGGACGTGTTCTTCAAGCTGCGCCTGCCGTTCGACAGCGCCGAGGCGCGCGCGCTGTCGGCGAAGATCGCCGAGACCATCTACTTCCATGCGCTGGAAACCTCAGTGGAACTGGCGCAGGAACGCGGCCGGCACCCGTCCTTCGCCGACACCCGCGCCGCTAACGGCGAACTGCAGTTCGATGCCTGGAACATCACGCCGGAGAACGCCGAGCGCTGGGACGCGCTGCGCACGCGCATCAAGGAGCACGGCCTGCGCAACTCGCTGCTGATCGCCATCGCGCCCACGGCGACGATCGCCTCCATCGCCGGCTGCTACGAGTGCGTGGAGCCGCAGGTGTCCAATCTGTTCAAGCGCGAGACGCTGTCGGGCGACTTCCTGCAGGTTAACCGCTACCTGGTGGACGAGCTGAAGAAGCTGGGCCTGTGGACGCCGGAAACGCGCGACGCGATCAAGCTGGCGGAAGGCTCCATCCAGGGCATCGCGCAGATTCCGGAGACGTTGCAGCAGGTCTACCGCACGGCGTGGGAACTGCCGATGCGCGCGCTGATCGACATGGCCGCCGACCGTGGCGCCTTCATCGACCAGTCGGCCTCGCTCAACCTGTTCATGGAAAGCCCGAACATCGGTGCTATGTCGTCCATGTACATGTACGCGTGGAAGCGGGGCATCAAGACCACGTATTACCTGCGCTCGCGCCCGGCGACGAAGATCGCGAAGACCACGGTCAGCAGCGCGACGGCCGCGGCGCCGAAGCGAGACTACACGCCGACCGAGGCTATCGCCTGCTCGCTGGAGAACCCGGAAGCCTGCGAGGCGTGTCAATGAGGCAGGAGTGAGTGGAGAGGAGTGAGGAGTGAGGGAATGACTCTCAGGCCTCGCTCCTCGCCTTGCGTCGAAGGGTGGTGAGCATGCGACTTGTTTCATCGGCCAGCTGGAAAAATTCAGTCAGCGACGCTGCTGACAGCCAGCCGACGCGGATGCACAAGGTCAGTTGCGTATGGAGTTCGGACAGGGAACCGTGGGCGACGGAAAGGAATTGCCGTCGTTCTCTCCTGGACTCCCGTGTCCAGCCCTCGGCGATGTTGCTGGGGACTGAGATGGCGGCACGCGTGATCTGCGAACGTATCCCGTACCGCTCGGTTACCGGCAAGCCCTCGACGATCAGACAGACCAGCTCCGCAAGCCGCATCGCCTTCTTCCACACAATTGCTTCGCTGTAATGCATGAGGTCCTCCTGCCGTCCGACTATGCGGACGCCATGACGACCCCTCTATCAGGAAAGTCCCAGACCCATGTCAGCCATCGCCCCGCTCACTCCTCACTCCTCCCCGCTCACTCCGCGCCTCCTCGACCCCGGTTTCGAACTGACGCTGCGCCCGATGCGCTATCCGCAGTTCTATGACATGTACCGCGACGCCATCAAGAACACGTGGACGGTGGAGGAGATCAATTTCCAGATCGACATCACCGACCTGCATGCCAAAATGACGCCGGCCGACCGCCACCTGATCCACCGGCTGGTCGCCTTCTTCGCCACCGGCGATTCGATCGTGTCGAACAACCTGGTGCTGAACCTGTACCAGCACCTCAACGCGCCCGAGGCGCGCATGTACCTGTCGCGGCAGCTGTACGAAGAAGCGCTGCACGTGCAGTTCTACCTGACGCTGCTGGACAACTACCTGCCCGACCCTTCGGAGCGCTTCAAGGCGTTCGCGGCGGTGGAGAACATCCCGGCGATCAAGAAGAAGGCCGACTTCTGCTTCAAGTGGATCGACAGTATCCAGGACCTGAAGCGGATCGAGACGCGCGACCAGCGCCGGCAGTTCCTGCTCAACCAGATCTGCTTCGCCGCGTGCATCGAGGGCCTGTTCTTCTTCGCCGCGTTCGCCTACGTGTACTACTTCCGCTCGCGCGGCCTGCTCCCCGGTCTGGCCAGCGGCACGAACTGGGTGTTCCGCGACGAGAGCTGCCACATGGAGTTCGCGTTCGAGTGCGTGCGCACGGTGCGCGAGGAAGAACCGGACCTGTTCGACGACGTCATGCAGCAGCAGGTCTACGACATGCTGGAAGAAGCGATCGAGTGCGAAGTGCAGTTCGCCGAGGACGTGCTGTCCGGCGGCGTGGCGGGGATCTCCACACGCGACATGCGCCAGTACCTGCAGCACTGCGCCGACCAGCATTTCGCCAAGCTCGGCATGCCAAAGCGCTACGACGTGCGCAACCCGCTGCCCTTCATGGAGCTGCAGGACGTGCAGGAGCTGACCAACTTCTTCGAACGCCGCGTGTCCGCCTACCAACTGGGCGTGCAGGGCGAAGTCGGCTTCGACCACGCGTTCTAGCATGCGCTCTCTGTAGGAGCGACGTCAGTCGCGACCGCGGCAGTGGGACCTCATGTCGCTGCGCCACCCCTGGAATGTCGGCAGCAGGCACTACGTCACAGGTGACCCGTCGGGTATTCCGGACATTCGTTCATGCGGTCGCGACTGACGTCGCTCCTACACCAGCACAACATCCGGCGCGCTATGCTCACGCCGGGAGCACGCAAACCGGAGCATCACCATGACCGAACTGGCCAACGCCGAAGCGCGCCCGACCGAGGCGCGCCTGCTGCACATGGTCTTCCCCGACCACACCAACCACCTGGGCACGCTGTTCGGCGGGCAGGCGCTGGCGTGGATGGACATGTCCGCCTTCATCGTCGCCTCCCGCTACGCGCGTACCACCGTGGTCACCGCGCGCTCGGAGCAGGTGGATTTCAACCAGCCCATCCACAAGGGCGACCTGGTCGAAGTGGTGGCGCGCGTGGTGAAGGTCGGCCGCAGTTCGATGAACGTCGACGTGGAGGTCATCACGGAGAACCTGCTGACCGGCGAGCGCAAGCTGTGCACGCGCGGGCATTTCGTGATGATCGCGCTCGACCCGCTCGGCCGGCCGACGCCGGCGCCGCCGCTGCCGCCGGCCATCGCGCAGGACTGACGCGGATTAGAGGGTGGAGGTCGTCTCGCTGCAAGCGTCTGCCAGGATGCGCTCGGCCTGGCGCTTCTGTTCGGCCGACAGTGCATGGACCACGACCGCTGAGTCGCCCTCGCGCAGCGCGCCAAGCACTTTCAGTACATAGGCGTCGTGGTCGGGCCGAAGGGTAACCAGCCCGCCCAGCATCAAGCCGGCGATCGCGCCGAAGAAGAGCAGCGTTCCCAACGACAACCACGGCGACTGGACGATCATCGGAACCGCCTGCATGCGCAGCACCGCATAGGCCAGCAGGCCGGCAAGCGCGCCGAAGACCCCAAGCCTGGCATGCGACCACAGCATCGTGCGATAGATGCCATGGCTTTCCGGTTCCAGCTTGCGCCCTGGCTGCGTCTCTCCCGGCACCAGGACCTGCACCTGCCGCTCGGAAAGGTGCAGTGCCTCGCGCACCCGGTTCGCCTGCAGGCGGGCGACGGCAACGCTGGGGCAGATCGCCGCGACCTTGCTGTTGGAGACTTCCTCGGTGAAGAACACGGTCCCGGTCATGGTCGACTCCCGGTGTGGACATGCGGCTACCGTCTCGCCGGTCACGTTGCGGGGGAGTGAACAAGGCGTCGAGCCCATGTTGGGCGGCTCTTCACGTTCATGCGCGAGCATTGGAAGGCGGGGTCGGCCACGCTCGTCCGTCTTCCTTCCGTATGCCTCCCCGTGCGCACCTCCCATGACGCCAGACGCCACCCCGACATCCCTGCAACGCCGCCGCTGGCTGTCCAGCGTGGCGGCGATGCCGCTGGCCACGCTGGGCTGGCCCCGCCTCGCCTCTGCCGCCGCCTGCGACGACACCGCGAACTGGATTCCACCCGACGACTTCCTTTCCGACCTGCCGCGCCTTATGCAGGCCCTGCGCGTGCCAGCCATCGGCATGGCCGTCGTGGAGCGGGGCGAGGTGGTATGGGCGCGCAACCTGGGCGTGACGAACGCGGAGACCCGGGCGCCGGTGGCGGACGACACGCTGTTCGAGGATGCCTCGCTGAGCAAGCCGGTGTTCGCCTACCTGGTGCTGCAGCTGGCAGACCAGGGCGTGATCGACCTGGACGCGCCGCTGGTGCGCTATCGGCGGATGGGCTACCTGGCCGACCATCCGTGGGTGGACATGGTCACCGCGCGGGACGTGCTGCGCCATTCCACCGGCATGCCGAACTGGCGCAAGGACCCGGCCCACGAGAAGCTGGTGCCCGCCGTGAAGCCCGGCACGCGCATCGACTATTCGGGCGAAGCGATCTTCTGGCTGCAGCTGGTGGTCGAGACGCTGACGGGAGAGAGCCTGGACGAATCGATGCAGCGTCTGCTGTTCGGCCCGGCCGGCATGCGCGACAGCAGCTACACATGGAGCACGGATCTCGCCGCGCGATCGGTCTATGGGCACCGCGCCGTCGAGGATGAAGAAGCCGGCATGCCGCCGCAGATGCTGCGCGAGACATGGAACGCGGCACAGACCGTCGCAGACCGCTGGGGCAAGCCGCTGTCGGCATGGCGGTACGAAGACGCCCAGCGCGCACTGCCCGAAGTGCAGGCCATCACGTCGAAAGGCCTGGTGAACTGGCCCGGCGACATCCTGGCCAACGCGGCCGCCAGCCTGCGCACCACGCCCTCCGACTACGCGCGCTTCATGGCGCTGATGGTGCGCACGCCGCGCGCACCGTGGCAGATCAGCGAGGCCACGCGCACGGCGATGCTAGCGAAGCAGATCCAAGTGCCCGGCCGCTGGACCGACAAGGGCTTGGGCTGGAACCTGGAAGCCACCCCGCGCGGCCCGGTGTTCTACCACTCGGGCAGCAACGGCGGCATCTTCAAGAACTTCGCCCTGGGCGACGTCCGCGGCCAGCGCGCGCTGGTGGCGCTGACCAACGGCGGCAGCGGCAACGTGCTGTACCGGCGCGTGGTGCGCGCGGCCACCGGGCACGACCTGCTGGCCTTCGACCTGTAGCTACAGACCCTGGAACACGAACGGTTCCGCCGGTCGGAAGTCCCTCACGGTGTTGCCGGCGAACACATTGCGCTGGTCGGGGCCCAGGTCCAGCCGCAGTACCTTGCCGGTCTCCTTCGAGAAGTCGATGTCCTTGAGGTCCACCCAGAACGTGTTCGGCGTCAACGCGGACTCGAAGAAATAGAGCCTGCGCTTGTGGTCGGCGACCGTGCGCCAGCGGGTGGAGGAGATGTTGGGTTCCTCCGGCGTGTTGATGCCGAACGGCACCGACGCGTTGCGGATCACGCTGAAGACGCTGGCCAGCGCCTTCACCGGGTCCTCGCTCTTGGGAATCGCGTTGACGTAGAACGAGGCGCGCGCGAAGCGGTCCGCTGCGCGGTTGGTACCCGGCAACATCACCGTGCCGCCGATCTGCTTCCAGTACGTGTTGAGCGCGAGCTGCTGGTCGAACACCGGCGAGTTGGTCATCACCTGGTAGTCGCGGCTATGGTGGATCACCTGCTTGCCGCCGATGTACTCGATGATGGCGCTGTCGCCGCTGGCGTCGGACATCGACAGGTGCAGGGTGGCCAGGCGGTCCTCCCCCGGCACCTTGTCGGTCACCACGGTGAAGGGCTGCGCACGCAGGGCCTCGACGGCTTCCTTCACCGTGCCGTAGTTGTCCAGCACGTACTGCGCCCACGCCGCGATGCTCAGGCCCGGGCCGCGCCCATCGTAGGCGGGGTATTCGGATTCCACCAGCCACAGCACGTTGGCGACCAGGCCCGCCTCGTTCATGCCGTCGGTGGTGGAGACCTCGTAGCCGGTGGCGATCACGCTGCCGTACTTGGAGGTCCAGGCGATCGAGTTCGGGCCGGCCTGTCCATTGCGGGCCATGCCGCGCGGAAAGATCCACAGGTTCGTCGCCACGTCGGTCTTCCAGTCCATGGACCGGGCGGTGATCACGTCATCGTGGGCGCCCAGGTAGACGACGCGGGTGCAGGCATCGGCGGGAGGCGTGGCGGCGAGCGAGGACAGCAGGGTGGCGGCAAGCGCGAACGGCAGGACGAAGCGACGATCCATGGCGGTCTCCGTGAAAGGGGGGAACAGAGGATGCGCGGCGGCGCCCGCCCTTTATGCCAGCGGGTGTGTTAAACAGCGATCCCGTCCCCTGAGATGCTGCCATGGCCCTCCCCCTGCTGTCGCACCGTTCGTCCACCCGCGCGCCGTTCCTGCTGCTGGGCATGCTGGCGCTCTCCGCCTGCGTCAGCACGCCCGGCCCACAGGTGGCCGGCAGCGGCCGCTGCAGCGATGCCTCGCTGGGCTGGGCCATCGGCCAGCCGGCGGACGAGGCCACGCTGCGCCGCCTGTCCGGCGAGAGCGGCGCCGGGCTGGTCAATCCCATCGGACCCGCAACCGTGGTCAAGCACGACACGCGCAGCGACCGCCTGCGGGTATACATCGACGCCGACAACCGCATCACCGCGGCCCGCTGCGAGTAAGCCCGCTCGATGCGCCGCGACCACATCCTCACGCTCTCGTGCCCGGACACCACCGGCATCGTCTACCGCGTCACCGGGCTGCTGTTCGATGCCGGCTGCAACATCCTGGATGCCCAGCAGTTCGGCGATGAGGAGTCCGGCCGCTTCTTCCTGCGCGTGCACTTCGACCTGCCCGAAGACGTCTCGGTCGAAGCACTGCATGCACGCTTCCAGCCGCTCGCCGACGCGTTCGCGATGGACTGGCAGCTGCACGACGCGCGCCGCAAGGCTCGCCTGATGGTGCTGGTGAGCAAGCAGGGGCATTGCCTCAACGACCTGCTGTTCCGCGTGCACAGCCGGCAGTTGCCGGTGGAGATCGCCTGCGTGGTCTCCAACCATGCCGACTTCGCGCCGTTGGCGCAGTCGTACGGCGTGGCCTTCCACCACCTGCCGGTCACGGCTGACCACCGGGACGAACAGGAGCAACGCATCATCGATCTGGTCGAACGCGAGCGGATCGACCTGGTGGTGCTGGCGCGCTACATGCAGATCCTCTCGCCGACGCTGTGCGATGCGCTGGCCGGCCGCGCCATCAACATCCACCACAGCTTCCTGCCGAGCTTCAAGGGCGCCAGACCGTACCACCAGGCGCATGCGCGCGGGGTCAAGATCATCGGTGCCACCGCGCACTACGTGACGCGCGACCTCGACGAAGGACCGATCATCGAACAGGACGTCGCCCGCGTGGACCACGCGATGACGCCGAAGGAGCTGGTGCGCATGGGCAGCGACATCGAATCGCTGGTGCTGGCCCGCGCGGTGCGCCGCCACGTGGAACACCGCATCCTGCTCAACGGGCACCGGACGGTGGTGTTCCGATAGGCCGTGGCCTGATGTAGGAGCGACGTGAGTCGCGACCGCACCGCACTCCCTGCAACGCCTGGCTTGCATCCATCATGCGATGCATGACCCATCCCGGCGGATCGATTCCCGCGGTCGCGACTCACGTCGCTCCTACAAAAATCAGGATCAGAAGGACGCCACCCACACCCGCACCGGGTGCTGCGGGTCGGCCAGCAGGCGGATCGCCAGCGCGATCGACACGGTGACCAGCAGCGGCTTGATGATGCGCGCGCCCTGCTTCATCGCGAAACGCGAACCGAGCTGCGCACCGAGGAACTGGCCCGCCCCCATCAGCAGGCCGACCTTCCACAGTACGGCACCATGGACGAGGAACACGGCGAACGCGCCGACGTTCGAGCCGAAGTTGAGGAACTTGGTGTGCGCGGTCGCCTTGAGGATGCCGAAGCCCGCCAGCGCGACGAACCCCAGCATCAGGAACGAGCCGGTGCCCGGGCCGAACACCCCGTCGTAGAAACCGATCACGGGCACGAACGTCAGCGCGAACACCTGCGGGCGCATGCGCTGGTGACGATCCACATGGCCGATGTCGGGCTTCAGGCCGAAGTACATGGCGATGCCGACCAGCAGGAACGGCAGCGCCCACTTCAGCCAGTCCACCGGAATGACCGTGGCCAGCAACGCCCCGCCTACCGCGCCCAGCGCGGCGGTCAGCACCATCGGCAGCTGGCCCTTGAGGTCGACGTGCCCATGGCGCGCATAGGCCCAGCTGGCCGAGCCCGAGCCGAACAGCGACTGCAGCTTGTTGGTGCCCAGCACCTGCAGCGGCGGGATGCCGGCCAGCAGCATGGCGGGGATCGTGATCATGCCGCCGCCGCCGGCGATGGCATCGATGAAGCCCGCCAGCATCGCGGCGAGGAACAGCAGCAGGAGCACCTGCAGGGCGAGGTCGGGCATGGGGTGGTGGAGGTTGAGGATGGCATCGCCCGTGACGACACGGCCGTGCGGATGCGTGTGTATTCTAGGGCTTCCTCCATCGCCAAGGATGATGACGGTGCACACGCCAAGGGTCCTGATCGCATGCATATGCCTTTGCGCTGCAGGCGTTGCGCAGGCGGCCGAGTATCGCGGTGCCGTCGGCGCCTACAAGGCCAAGGACTATCCCGCCTGCGCGCGCCTGTATGGTCAACAAGCAGATCGCACGCCGCCGGTGCGCGGCGCCGCCTACGATGCGGCGTGCTGCCTGGCCCTGGCGGGCGACAAGGAAGCGGCCTTGGCCCGATTGGCCGCCACGCCCTCGGATCAGCTGCGCAGCCATATCGCCGATGACGCCGATCTGGTGTCCCTGCACGATGATCCGCGATGGACAGCCTTGCTTGCGCGCCATCGCCGCGACATGACAGCCGAGATGTCCCGCCGCGACGATGCCCTCCTGGAAGAGTTGCAACGGCGGATCGACAGGGACCAGGATGCGCGCAACCAGGCGATGCTGGCGCCCGCGGATCCGGCGCTTGCCGCCGCGATGGGCGACGTGGATCGCGACAACACTGCGTGGCTGAAGTCCTATCTGGATGCGCACGGATGGCCTGGCTACGACAAGGTGGGCCGGAGCGGCAGCATGGGATTCTTCCTGCTCGCCCAGCATGCTGATCACGAACCCGCCTTCCAGGAGCAGGTCCTGGGGATGCTGCAGGATGCGGTTGAACGGGGACAGGCCTCGGGCATCCACTTGGCCTATCTGACCGACCGCGTGCGGATCGCCCAAGGCAAGCCGCAGCTTTACGGCACCCAGTTCCACAGCGTGGAAGGCGTGCCACAGCCCCGGCCCATCGAAGATCCGGAGCACGTGGAGGCGCGCCGCGCCGCCCTGGGCATGCCGTCGTTGGCCGAGTACACCGCGAACATGCAGGACATGTACGCGACACCGAAGAATTAACGGACTACTGTCTGATCCCTCGACTCCTTGCCGGACATCGCCATGCCCAACCCTCTGCTGCTTTCCGTCATCGCGCTGGCCATCGCCTCGCTTGCCCCCACGACCGCCGCGCAGGACGCCCCACCCACGCAGCGGCCGGAAGTCGTCGCCGCCGGCAAGGCGATGCAGCAGCAGGTGATCGACTGGCGGCGGCATTTCCACCAGTACCCGGAACTGTCCAACCGCGAGGAACAGACGTCAAAGCGCGTGGCCGAGGAACTGCGCAAGCTGGGCCTGCGACCGCGCACGGGCATCGCGCATCACGGCGTCACCGCGGTGATCAAGGGCGGCAGACTCGGCCCGCGCATCGCCCTGCGCGCCGATATGGACGCGCTGCCGGTCACCGAGCGCAACAGCCTGCCGTTCGCTTCGAAAGCCACATCGACGTATCGCGGCGAAACCGTCGGCGTGATGCACGCCTGCGGCCATGACGCGCATACCGGCATCCTGCTGGGCGTGGCGAAGGCGCTGGTCGGCATGCAGGACACGCTGCCGGGTGAAGTACTGCTGGTGTTCCAGCCCGCCGAGGAAGGCGCGCCGGCCGGCGAGGAGGGCGGCGCGTCGCTGATGCTGAAGGACGGCGTGTTCAAGGACTTCACGCCGGAGGCGGTGTTCGGCCTTCATGTGTTCTCGTCGATCCCGGTCGGCCAGATCGGCGTTCGCCAGGGGCCGCTGATGGCGGCCTCGGACAGCTTCACGCTGAAGGTCGTCGGCCGGCAGACGCACGGCTCGCGGCCGTGGGGCGGCGTGGACCCGATCGTGGCGATGGCCGACGTGATCGGCACCACCCAGACCATCGTCAGCCGTCGCACCGACATCTCCCGGCTGCCCGCCGTGGTCAGTTTCGGCGCGATCAAGGGCGGCATCCGCTACAACATCATTCCCGACGACGTGGAGGTGGCGGGCACCATCCGCACCTTCGACGAGGGCATGCGGCAGAAGATCTTCGCCGACCTCAAGAACGTGGCCACCCATGTGAGCGCCGCGCACGGCGCGAAGGTGGAGGCCAGCGTGCCCGACAACGACGGCAATCCGGTCACCGTCAACGATCCGGACCTTACCGCGCGCATGCTGCCCAGCCTGCAGGCGGCGGTGGGCGCGGACAACGTGATCACCCCGCCCTTGCAGATGGGCGCGGAGGACTTCTCGTTCTACGCGCGCGAAGTGCCGTCGATGTTCTTCTTCGTCGGCAGCACGGCCAAGGGCATCGACCCGGTCACCGCGCCCAGCAACCACTCGCCCGAGTTCATGCTGGACGAGGCCTCGCTCGACGTGGGTCTGCGCGCATTGCTGCAGGTGACGCTGGATTACCTGGAGAAGCCGAAGGGTTGAGCGCTCTTCCCCTCTCCCTGCGAAGCGGGGAGAGGGTGCCACAGGCGGGTGAGGGGCGAGCGGAGACGCGGTGTCGTTAACGTCCGCGTGCCAGCAACAAGCGATTCGGACACGACGCGCTTCACGTCCGCACGCGCGCCTCATCCGGCCTTCGGCCACCTTCTCCCCGCCTCGCGGGGAGAAGGACGCAGATGCGCCTTGCTACTCGAGCCACCCACACGGCAAGACAACTCCCCTCGCGTGACGGGGAGAAGGGGTCAAGCTCACTGGTGGTCGCCATCCACGTACAGCCACCGTCCGTCGATGCGGACGAAGCGGCTGCGCTCGTGCAGGCGCACCGCGCTGCCGCCGCCGACGCGGTAGCGGGCGACGAACTCGACCTCGGCCGTCTCCGGCCCGGTGACGCGGTGCGATTTCACCGTCAGCCCGAGCCACATGGTCTTCTGTGCACCGGGGGCATCCAGGCCGAGTTCGTCTGGCCGGGTGTCGGGATGCCAGGTCGCACGCAGGTAGTCCGCGTTGCCGGTGACGAAGGCGCTGTAGCGCGAGCGCATCAGCGCCTCGGCGTCGGGCGCGGCGTCACCGGCGTGATAGCGGCCACAGCAGACGGCGAGATCGCGGCCAGTGCCGCAGGGGCAGAGGTTCATGGCATCGCTTCACTGTAGGAGCGACGTGAGTCGCGACCGGGCACCCTCAGGCAACGGGACGACGGAATCCTTGAGATGAGCAAGCCGATGGACAGTGACGTCATGCGGTCGCGACTTATGTCGCTCCTACAACAACGACACGCACTCAACGCTTGCCGTGACCCGTCTCGATGAAGCGCAGGAATTCGGCGCGGGTGCGCGCATCGTCGCGGAAGGTTCCCAGCATCTTGCTGGTCACCATGCTGACGCCGCGCTTGTGCACGCCGCGGGTGGTCATGCATTCGTGCGCGCCATCGACCACGACGGCCACGCCGCGGGGCTGCAGCACGTCCTGGATGCACTGCGCGATCTGCGCGGTCATCTTCTCCTGCACCTGGAAACGGCGCGCGTACACGTCCACCACGCGCGCCAGCTTGCTGATGCCCACCACCTTGCCGTCGGGCAGGTAGCCCACGTGCGCGCGGCCGATGATCGGCGCCATGTGGTGCTCGCAATGGCTTTCGAACTCGATGTCGCGCAGCACGATCATCTCGTCGTAGCCGGCGACTTCCTCGAAGGTGCGCGCCAGGTACTCGCGCGGGTCCATCTGGTAGCCGCTGAACCAGTCGCGGTAGGCCTTGGCCACCCGCTTGGGCGTGTCCAGCAGGCCTTCGCGCGTGGGATCCTCGCCCGCCCACTCCAGCAGTACGCGCACGGCGTCCTCGGCCTGGGCCTGGGTCACCTTGCCGGGATTGTCGTCGGAATGGCTCATCGCATGGACTCCTGCGGGGGCGTGGAGGATAACCCATCGGACCTCCCGCGACCCGAACCGGCCTGGTGATCGATGCCTGCGCTGGTACGGGCGAGGCGACGCGCCGGATGCAGCGCCGCAGGCAGATCCGCTACTCCGCCGCGACAGGGGCACCCATGTTGCCTTTGCTGTACATCCCCGAACGATCGAAGCAGCACGCACGCCGCTTGCCGGACGCCAGCATGTCGCAGGCGGTGGCGATGCGCTTGACGCGCGTCTCGGCCTTTTTGCCCGACGTGATCCAGTGGATCCAGTCGCGCCGCGCCGTCGCGGTCAGGCTGTCCCATACCGCCTTTGCTGCGGGCGCGGCCGCCAGCGCCTTGCGGACATCGGCCGGCACCACCGGCTCGGGTTCTTCCTTCACCGGCGCGATCACCAGGTCGACCCGGTCGCCGGCGACGACACCCGCGGATGCCAGCAGCGCCTTCTCCACTTTCAGCCAGTGGCTGCCCGCTCCGTCCGGCTGCAGCGTGGCCTGGAAAGGCTGGCCGGCCAGCGTGCCCTCCACCGTCACCAGGCTGCGGGTGGGCAACTTCGCGCTGGCCGCGGCAGGCACCACCAGGAACGTCCATGCCGCTGCTTTCGGCTCGGCCGGACGTTGCAGCGTGGCGGAGAAGCGGATCGCGGCGGAGGTCGTCATGGGCGCATGGTACCGGTCGCGTGGACGCGCATGGACGCGGGCCGTCACGCCGGGTCGGGGAACAGGCCGGTCACCGCGCGTACCGCGTCCACCCGCGCCCCCAAGCCCAAGGCCATCACCTGCAGGGCGTGGCGGCGTCGTACGGGTGTGATCGCGGCCACGGCATCCTGTGGCACCCAGACCGCGTACTCGCGCATGTTGGCGCCCTGCGCAGTGGCCAGTACGCAGGAATCGGCGGACAGGCCGGTCAGCACCAGCCGGCGCGCGCCCAGCTTGGCCAGCAGGATGGCCAGCGGCGTGGCGAGGAAGCCGGAGTGTTTGGGCTTGAGCACGTGATAGTCGTGCGGGCGCGGGGCCAGGCGCTGCACGATCGAAGCGGACGCACCTCCGGCGTCGCGGCAGGCGGCCACCAGGTCGCCGAACTGTCCCTGCCAGTGCGAGAAGTTGTCGTTCACGTAGATCGTGGGCGCGCCCGCCGCGTCGAACCGAGCACGCAGCGCCTCGATGCGCGGCACGATGGCCCGCGCCGCCTTCGCCAGACGGTCACCGCCTTCGAAGTCGAACCGGTTCACCATGTCCAGCACCAGCAAGGCGGTGTCGCTCATCGACCTTTCCCGTGCTCCGGCGCGCGTTTGGACTTGTGAACGTCGTGCATGCGTCGCCCTCACCTCGTGTTTGCGTACAAGCGCCTAAAACAGGAACTCCTTCCAACCCCCACGGAGTCTAGCCATGGCGCGTTCCGCCAGTGTCAACACCGATCAGGTCCATGAACTGTTGCTGCAGGCGCTGGAAACCGAGCGCGGTGGCATCCAGATCTATACCGCCGCCCTCAAGGCCGCCGTCAACGACGACCTGAAGAAGGAATGGAGCGAGTATCTGGAGGAAACCCGTACGCACGAGCAGGTGCTCACGCGCGTGTTCGAGCAGCTGGAGCTGGATACCGAAGCCGCGTCGCCGGGGCGCGAGGTGGTGGCGCATCTGGGTGCCTCGCTGGTCAAGGCCATCGAGATGGCGATCAAGCACGACACCCCGGAAGCCGCCCAACTGGTGGCCGCCGAGTGCGTGGTGCTGGCCGAAACCAAGGATCACCAGAATTGGGAACTGATCGGCAAGGTCGTGGAACAGGGCGGTGCCCTGGCCAAGGTGCTGGAGCCGGCCTACAAGGCGGTGGAAAGCGACGAGGACCACCACCTGTACCACACCATGGGCTGGGGCCGGGAGTTGTGGATCCAGTCGCTGGGCATGCCGGCCGTGCTGCCGCCGCCGGAAGAGGTCAAGAACGTCGAGACCGCCATCGGCGCTTCGCGCGCCGAGCAGAGCCGCGAGCAGATGCTCGGGCGCAAGCACTGAGTTGCGGGCGCTCCATGTCGCGCGATGTTCCTGCTGATCTCCGGGGCCGCCTAGCCGAGGCGGTCCCGGTCGATCCGGCGCTGCTGACCTTCGGCATCGATGTGTTCCAGGCCGTGATGACCGGCGCCATGCCTATCGACGAATACGACGGCGACGACCTGCCCTGCCTGGGCATGAGCGCCATCACCCGGCAGGTCAGCGGGCATGGCCTGACCCCGCAGGAGGAGACCTCGCTGGTCATGCGTGTGGTCGCCTTCGGCGAGCTGCTGGGCCAGGCCGAGCATGACAGCCGCATCGCCGGCCATATCGCGCCGGCCCAAGCCGGCGGCTACCGGATCACCACGGCGTTCCTGCAGGCGGCGGCGGGCGCCGATATCGTGCAGCGCGCCGACGGTGGCTTCGCCTACGATCTGGAGAGCGTCGCCGCACGGCTGGTTCACTGATCGTCGGAATCGCGCTGCTTGCGGCGGACGAAGGTGATCTCGCCGGACGACTCCAGCACCGCCAACGCGATCTCCCCCAGCGTGGCGTAGCCGGCCGAGCGACGCGCGATGGCGAAGTCCTCCTCACTCATCGACTGCCGCGCCAGCTCGTCACGGAACAGATGGCCGTGATGCACCAGGATCACCGGCTTGCCCTCCACCATCCCGTGGAACCGCGGCGAACGCGAGGACAGCCGGGCGACGGTCCAGTTCAGGGACAGCAGCGTCGCCGCCAGGATCAGCCCACCGAGCAGCGAGGTGTCTTCGCCGATCAGCGAGTTCTGCACCGCGGTACCGAGCAGCACCACCACCAGCAGGTCGAACGGAGTGAACTGGCCCACCGTGCGCTTGCCGCTCAGCCGCACCATCACCAGCACCACCACGTAGACCGCGACCGCGCGCAGTACGAACTCCCACCATGGCATGCCAAGCTCGAACAGGCTGCGCAAAACACGGTCCATGTCATCCCCTCGTCTGCATCAGGATCGGCCCGCCGGACGCTCGCCGCCCGTGGCGGTATAAGCCGGCGGTGAATAGAAGTTCACCGTCTTCAAGGGCGCGTCGCCCGTCGCGCGGATCTCGTGCCGCTCGCCCCGTTCGATCAGCAACAGGCTGCCGGGCCGCAGCGCGCGCCGCACGCCTTCCACAATGGCCATGCCGCGGCCGGATGCCACGAACAGCCACTGATCCGCGCCGCGATGAACGTTGTCGGGTCCCCCTTCGCGCCCGCCGGGCGGAATGACCATCTGCGCAGCCTGCACGCCATGGGCCTCGAAGAGGGGAAGGAAGCCGATGCCCATGCGCAGGTGCCTGGATTTCACGTGCCTGCCTCGCGTTGCCGGGGGACATGCAGCATCCGCGCTCGCGCGTGCAGGCCCCGTCAACGCACAGGCGTGCCGACGCTTTCCTGGTGCGTCAGGTACAACCGAAGATCGAACTCCAGCTGGTGATAGTCCGGTTCCATGTGCGTGCACAGGGCGTAGAAGGCCTTGTTGTGTTCGGCTTCCTTCAGGTGCGCGAGTTCGTGCACCACGATCATCTTCAGGAACTCGGCCGGGGCGTCGCGGAACACGGTGGCGATGCGGATCTCGCGGCTGGCCTTCAGGCGGCCGCCGTGTACGCGCGAGATGGCGGTGTGCGTCCCCAGTGCGTGCTTCATCACCTGCAGCGTGCTGTCGTACGCCACCTTGCCCAGCGGTAACGAGCGGCGCAGGTGCCGTTCCTTCATTGCCTGCACGTAGTCGTACAGCTGGCCGTCGTTGCGCACCGCATGCGCCTGCGGGTACTTGTCCGCCAGTATCGTGCCGAGCCGGCCCTGTTCGATCAGCGCGCGCACGCGGGCCTGCAGGTCCTGCGGGTAGCCGGTGAGGTAGACGAGCGGTTCCATTGGAAGGGGAAGTGGGCGCTGCGGGACGGGTATCATGCCGCCAAATCCCCAAGGAACCCCGCGATGGCGAAGGGAAACCCGCTGCAGGAACAGCTGCTCAAGGCCGGACTGGTGAAGAAGTCCAAGCTGGCCGAGGTCGCGCGCGAGCAGCACAAGGCCCGCCACGGCAAGGGGGCGCCGGCACCCAGCGAGATCCAGCGCGACGCCGAGCGGGCGCGCGCGGAAAAGGTCGAGCGCGACCGTGCCCTGGAGGCCGAACGCAAGGCGCAGGGCCGCGCGGCGGAACTGCATGCGCAGGCGCGGCAGATCGTCCAGGACCGCAAGGTGTCGCGCAGCGGCGAAGTGGAGTACCGCTTCACCGCCGACGGCGCCATCCGCACCCTGCTGGTCAACGACGATCTGAAGAAGAAGCTGTCCACCGGGGCGCTGGTCATCGCGCGCATCGACGACTGCTACGAACTGCTGCCACGCGTGGCGGCCGACAAGGTGCGCGAACGCGATGTCGCGATGATCGTGCTGGACCATGGCCAGGCCAATGAACCCGCAGCGGCCACGTCCGAAGACGATGCGTACTACGCGCAATTCAAGGTGCCCGACGACCTGGTGTGGTGACCGTCGGCGCAGCGTCGGACCCTGATGGCGACGCCGGACCGCGGGGGACTTGACGACCCGTGTAGGGTGGAATGAGGCCTCCGCGGAAACCGCCATGCAGCAGCACGAACTCGACGCCCTCTTCGACCAGCAGGCCGCCGGCTACGACGCACGCTGGGTGCGCATGGCCCCGATCCGCGACAGCCTGCTGTTCCTGATCGACACCGTGTTCGCCCCCTTGCCGGACGACGCCCATGTGCTGTGCGTCGGCGCGGGTACCGGCGCCGAGATCGGTCATCTGGCGCGGCGCTTTCCGCGTTGGACCTTCCTCGCCCTGGATCCGTCCACGCAGATGATCGCCGCCTGCCGCGAACGCGCGTTGCGCGAGGGCTTCGCCGATCGCTGCAGTTTCCATGCTGGCGTGGTCGAGACGCTGCCGGAGGAGGCCGCGTTCGACGGGGCCACCTGCCTGCTGGTCTCCCAGTTCCTGCTCGATCCGGACGCGCGCACCGCCTTCTTCGCCTCCATCGCGCACCGGCTCAGGCCTGGCGGCACGCTCGTGTGGGCCGACCTGGCCTGGGATACGGAGGCGCCCGACTACCCGGCGATGCTGCGCCTGTGGATGGAGACCATGTCCGGCGCCGGCCTCGACGCAGCCGCCCTCGAACAGATCCGCGCCAACTACGCCCGCGATGTCGCGATCCTTCCTCCGGATCGCGTGGCCGCGCTGGCGGAAGCCGGCGGCTTCGCGCCGCCATTGCGCTTCCACCAGGCGGGAATGATCCATGGATGGTGCGCGCGAACGAAGGACGCGTCCGTATCTTCCACACGGTGAAGCCCCACGCGACCGGCACACCGGATTGCCCGGCGCCACGTTCCCTAACGCACTCGCCTGCCGGTGTCGCCGTACAACTGGATCGTCGTTGCTTCGCCTTCGCCATCGAAACTTGCGCGCACGCCGGTGTCGGCATGGATGAAGGCGCGGGGCAGGCCCTTGATGGGGCTGAGCGGATAGCGGTCGCCGTTGGGGAATACCAGTGTCAGCACCCCGGCCTCCGTCACCACCTCCACCACCGGGCCATCCTCGAAGCCATAACGGCCTGCGAGCGACTGCAGGATATCGGCCGGCGGCGTTGCCGCCCTTTCCACCCGTGTCGGCCCGAAGCTCGACCACCCGTAGGTATCCGACACGGCGGCGAAGAACTCCATCCCCAGGTCCATGCCGCTGTCCGCATTGGCCATGAACACCGCCCCGTCGCCACTGCGCAGATTGAGCGTCATGCCGGCGCGGTAGCCGACCGTGCCGCCGTAGTGAGTCAGGAACACCTGCTCGCCATCGCCGATCAGACGAAAACCATAGGCATGTTCCTCGAAAGGCCGGGCCAGCAGGTCGTGGACGCTGGCCTGGGCGAACACGGTGCTGGTGCCAAGCCAACCCTTGCGCAGTTCGATCAGGAGGGCGGCCAGATCGGCTGGCGTGGCCCATAAGCCCGCCGCCGCCTGTTCGGGATGGGCGTGCCAGCCCCCGGGTACTGGCTGGCCATCGGCCTGGTGGCCCCATGCGATGTGTTCTTCCCCTTCTCTCGGCGCCGGTTGGCTGAAATCGGCATGGCGCATACCGACGGGCCCGGTCAGCCAGGTGCGCATCAACGACTCGAACGGTCGCTTGAGGTGTTGCTGCAGGGCGATCTCGGCCACGGTGTAACCGGGGCCGGAATAGCGCAAGGTCGTGCCCGGCACCGCCAGCACTTCCGCCTTGCGCGCGTTGGACGGCGGCAGGCCCTGCGCGGTCTGCAGGTCGGTGGGCAGGACGGCGTTGCGCGGGTATCCCTCGTACCCGCCGGGGGTGATGCCCGCGGTGTGGGCGAACAGGTGGCGCAGCGTTACCGGATGCTCGGCATCCTGGCGACCGGCCGGCAGTTTCCACGGCGCCAGATACGCATCGACATCGGCATCCAGATCGATCGCGCCCGCCTGCTGCATGCGCCATGCGGCCAGGACCGTGGCGGGCTTGGCCAGCGACCCGGCCTGGAACAGGCTGCGGCAGGTGGCGGCTGCGCCATCGGCCTGCTGTCGGCCCCAGGCGGCGCTCCAGTCCAGCGTGCCGGCCCGGATCACCGCCACGGAGAGCGCTGGTACGCGATGCGCGGCCATGCGTGCCTGCACGGATGCCGGCGCCGTTTCACCGCTGAACATCACGCGCGGCAGCAGCCCCTGGACGACCCGGTCTCGCCGCGCCTGCGCATCCGGCGCGGTAAAGCACGCCTCGGGTGAACCCGCCGCAGACTCGACAGACGCCAGCGTGGGCATCGTCATTGCACCGGGCCCCAAGCCGGCCAGCACCCACGGGATGAGGCGAAAACGGTTCATGCGGACTCCGGCAAGGAACAGGACCGCGTCAAGGGTGCATGGGTGCTTCGGGGGAGGGCAATCGCAGCCGACGGAACAGGTCCTGCGGGGGACGGAACGCGGACGGGGCCGACGAAGTCGTGCATCCCTGCCGCCGGAGTGGCCGTGCGCCTTGCACGCCGCCCCGTCTCAGCGCGTCATGAAGAATTCGATAGGGATCAGCTCCACCGCCCAGCCCCCCTCTTCGCCCAGGATGGCGGCAGGATGCATGGAGGCGAGGCGTAGCGCCTCGTCATGGTCATCGGCCTCGATGATGAACAGCCCGCCCATCACTTCCTTCGATTCCGTGTAGGGCCCGTCGCTGACCTGCGTCCGGCCATTGCGGGGGCGCAGCGTGGTCCAGCCGGCCACATCGCCCAGCGATGCGGCCAGCAGCACCCTGCCGGTGGCACGCATCTTCTCGTCCAGCGCGGGGCACTGGCTCACCAGGCGCTCGACATCGTCGCGCGCCATCGCCGCGAACTTGTCCGGGGCGAAATAGGCAAGGCCGAGATATTTCATGCGCGCTCCTTGAGGCGTTGATCGTATGGACGACGAAGCCGGCAATGGCGAATCGACAGCCTTGAGAGCCGCGGCAGCGCGGCACGATCACCAAGGAAATGCGTCCGCCCCTGTCTCCCGAAGCGTGCCCTGCCGCGAACCTTTGCGATCCGCGATGGGGCAGACGGACGCGGGCTGGCCGCGCCTCAACGACGGGGACGGTGTCAGCGCCAGCTCGCCTTGCGCGAAGGCGGGGGCGGCGTGGGCGCGGGGTCGATGACGGGCACCAGCATGGACAGTCGCGCCCGGGCGAAATCGCCGCTGCCGTCGACATCCAGCTTGCCGGCGCTGTTGGCGTTGATCAGGCCGGTGTCGAGGAACACTTCCTCGCCGACCGCCACGCGGTGGCGCGTGCTGCACAGTTTCGACGGCACCTGCAACACGCTGATGCCATCGCGCTGCCATTTGGTTTCCGGGGCCAGGCGCCGGACGATGGAACCGTCCACCCACACGTCCACCGAATCCGACTGCACCGACCGGCACTTGCCGATCCCGACATCAAAGGTCATGCACCCTCCTACAGGGCGGTATGTGTAAGCGTGAAGAGGAATCCGCGCGCTTCGAGCAGCGCGCGCATGCGCCGTTCGGCCGGCGCGCGATGGAACTCGCGGCCGGCCCACAACCCGAAACAGGGCCTGCCCGTGTGGTTGCCGTGACCCGGCGGGCGTCGCGATACGGCGATGTCGAGCGATTCGCAGGCCGTGGCCCACATCACGCGCAGATCGCCCGGTCCGATGGATTGCTGGGACCCCAAATGGAGAATGAAGACCTGGGTCTGATGGTTCGCCACACATACCTCGTCGGCACGCGCAGATCGCGCGGAAGGGGCCGAGAGGAGATAGCCAGCAGCAGAATGCGGCGAAAGGGACTGCCCGTCAGCAGGAACAGGTATACGCCGTTGGGGGGGTTATCGCAAACGACCTGGGGCACGGGCGAGCCGATGCATGCAGGCTGGGAGCGTGTTCAGCGTGCACCCAACCGCCACCCCAGGCCCGACCACCGGCCCGCATGCCGCGCCAGCGCTTCGCGGATCACCGCGTCGCTGCCGGCGATGTGCAGCGCGCGGCGTGCGCGGGTGATGCCGGTGTAGACCAGCTCGCGCGACAGTACGCGGTTGCCGCGTGCGGGCAGCAGCAGCCACACCATATCGAACTCCGAGCCCTGCGCCTTGTGGACGGTCATGGCGAAGGCGGATTCGTGCGCGGGCAGGGCCGCCGGATGGAAGGCGCGCGGGTGGCCCGCATCGTCACCGGGAAACCACGCCACCAACGTCCCCGCCGTATCGCGCAGGCAGACGCCGATGTCGCCATTGAACAGGCGGTGGCGGTAGCTGTTCTCGGTGACGATCAGCAGCTGGCCCTGGAAGTGGCCTTGCGGGGCGCGTCCCGCTCCGCCGCCTTCGGCGAGCAACCGTTCGATCCGCGCATTCAGCGTGCGCGCTCCCTGCGGACCTTCGCGCACCGCCGTCAGCAGGCGCAGTCGCGTGGACTGCGCCAGCGCGTCGGCAGGTGTCTCGGCGTGGCCCAGCGCGCGGAAATGCGCCAACAGGGCATCGCGCTGCGGCTCCAGCGGGTCGGCCACTCCTTCGTGGAAATGCACGTTGGACAAGGTGCCGCCGCGCAGCTGCGCCAGCGCGGCGTCAGCGTCGCCCTCGCGCACGGCGGCCGCCAGCGGCGCGAGATCCAGCGCCTCGCTCTGGCGCCATCCGCGCTGCAGGTGCACGCGGATGCCGGAGAAGCGTGCTTCGCCCCCTTCCTGCGCAAGGACAGACGTGTCGTCGGCATCGCCGAGCAGGGGCCGCAGCACGTCGGCATCCCCGCGCTCCATGGCGTCGCCTTCGCCCGCGGCCCCGAGGATGGCCGCCAGCACGTCGCCGGCTTCCACCGAGGGCAGCTGGTCGGGGTCGCCGAGCAGCACCAGCCGCGTGCCGCTGGCGACCGCATCGACCAGTTTGGCCATCAGCGGCAGATCGATCATCGACGCCTCGTCGACGACCACGACATCGAACGGCAGCGGGTTGTCGCGGTCGTGGCGGAAGCGTGGGGAATCCGGAATCGTGCCGAGCAGGCGATGCAGGGTGGCGCCGCTGGTGGGCAGTGCGGCGAGCAGATCCGCGTCCACGCCCGATGCGGCCAACGCCTGTACCGCCTGGCGCACGCTCTCGGCCATGCGCTCGGCGGCGCGGCCGGTGGGCGCGGCCAGCGCGATGCGTGGCGACGCGCGACCTGCGTGCAACGCCTGCGCGACCAGCAGCACCAGCAGGCGTGCGGTGGTGGTGGTCTTGCCGGTGCCCGGGCCGCCAGTGACCAGCAGCAGCGCATGGCGCAGGGCGAGCGCGGCCGCGCGCGCCTGGCGGTCGTCGTGCGTGGCCTGCGGGAACAGGCGGGCGAACAACGGGGCGAGCGGCTCGATGTCTGTTTCCGGCACCGGCTGCGTGGCGATGCGTTGCAGGCCCAGCGCCAGCGCGCGCTCGTACTCGCGATAGCGACGCAGATAGAGCAGGCCGCCTTCCAGCACCAGCGGCGCATGCGGATCGGCGACAGCGGTGGCATCGTCCGGCGTGTCGACCCAGGGCGAGGCCGCGAGCTGTCGTGTCCACGCGGTGGCATCGGGCCAGGCGATCTCGGCCTCGACCAGCGCATCCGCCGCACCGAGACGCACGCCGGCATGGCCCTTGGCCACCGCCAACGACGCCAATGCCGCCGCGGCGAGCACGGCATCGGGCGTGTCGCGGTCCAGCCGGCGCAGGCTCTGCGCCAGCGCATGGTCGAGCGTGCGCAGGTAGCCGCCCTTGTGGAGCGCGTCGAGCAGACTCATGCACCGGCCTCCGTCGCATGGCCGGCGAACAGTGCATCGAGCGCCTGCACCAGCTCGGGCGCAAAGCGCTGCGCATGCACCCCGGGCGACCGTGGCTGGGTCAGATCCAGGCCACGGCAGAACAGGTAGCGGATGCCGCCGAAGTCGCGTGCGTAGTCGTAGGCATCGCCCAGGCGGAAGCGCAGCCAGCGGTGCAGGGCCAGCGTGTAGATCAGCGCCTGCAGGTCGTACTCGCTGTGCGCCATCGCCTGCTGCATCGCCGCCGCGTCGTAGGCGGGCAGCTGGTTCGACTTGTAGTCGAGCACGTACCAGCGGCCGTCGTGGCCGTAGGTGAGGTCGATCAGGCCGGTCATCAGGCCCTCCAGCCGCGCGCGCGTGCCGAAGGCGCTGCGATGGCGCAGCAGGCCGTGCCGATGCAGCAGCGCCAGCAGCGCCGGCACGGCGGTGGGCTGCATGGCGAAGTGGAACTCGATTTCCGCGCGGCGCGACGCCGCCGGCACGTCGGCCAGGCGCACGCCTTCCGGCAGCGTGGTGCACAGCGTCTGTCCCACCAGCGGCACCAGCACTGCGAGGCCGTCCTCGATGTCGGCTTCGGCGTAGCCGCCTTCGTGCAGGGCCTGCACGATGACATCGGCCTGGCCGTCGGGCGCGGGATCGCCCGGCTGCCAGTCGCGCCATGCAGCAAAGTCCGCGTTCTCCAGTGCGGCGTGCATCACCACGCCGAAGCGGCTGCCGGCAAAACGCGGATCGGCCTGCACCAAAGGCGTGACGGCCGCATCGGGCAGTCCGTCGGTATCGGACGCGGGCGCTTCGTCTTCGCCGCCGGGATCGGCCTGGGTGGCGGCGGACAACGGATCGGCGCCTTCGGCATGCGCGAGCTGGGTGAAGCTGTAGACCCACCAGTCGGCGGCGACGCGGCCGCGTGCGGTGCGGGCCGGCGCGACGACGGTCGCACCGTCCTGCGCCAGGCGCGGCGGCGGCGGCTCGGCAGGGCCGTCGACGATGCGCACGTCGGCCTGCGTACGCAGGCCGGCGATGCCGGCAAGCAATGGCGCAAGACGGCTCCTGTCGAAATCCTTCACATCGCCCGCCGCGATCCACAGCGCATGCGCCGCGCGGGTCAGGCCGACATAGAGCAGCCGCGCGTC
This sequence comes from Pseudoxanthomonas sp. F11, assembly GCF_037046485.1. Taxonomy (NCBI): domain Bacteria; kingdom Pseudomonadati; phylum Pseudomonadota; class Gammaproteobacteria; order Lysobacterales; family Lysobacteraceae; genus Pseudoxanthomonas; species Pseudoxanthomonas sp. F11. Next base: position 358,339 of record NZ_JBANLZ010000003.1, read on the forward strand.
CTCGGCGATGGCATCGCGCCTGGCCGCCTCACCGGCCGCTTTCCATGCGGCATCGTCCTTGTCGATCTTCCATTGCAGTACGCGGTGGCCATCGTCGTCGTGCACGATGCGGTGACGGCTGGTATCAGGACGGTGAGTGCCCAGCCCGGCGAACGGCAGGTAGACCAGCGGATATTCCAGGCCCTTGCTCTTGTGCAGGGTGACGATCTGCACACGCAGCGCATCGCTTTCCAGCCGCAGCAGCTGCGCTTCATCGCCGGGATCGGCACGGGCGATGCGCATCTGCAGCCAGTCGAGCAGACCCTGCAGGCCCAGCGTGCGGGCGGCGGCCTCCTGCAGGTGTTCGCCCAGTTGCAGATAGTTCGTCAGTCGCCGCTCTCCGTCCAGCAGGCCGAGCAGCCGCGCGGCCTGTTCGGCGCACAGCTCGGACACCAGTGCGAACGGGCCGCTGCGCTGCCAGCGTTCGCGCCAGTGCAGCAGCTTCGCCTGGTGAACGCGCTGCGCATCGCCTCCGTCCTCCAGTGCAGCGATGGCGGCGGCGTCCTGCCCCAACAGCACCGTGGACAGTGCCGCGCGCAGTCGGCCGCTGTCGGAGGGGTGCAGCAGGGCGAGCAGCAGGATGCGCAGCTCGCCGGCCTCGGCGGTCTCGAACAGGCTCTGCCTGCCCGCGGCGACCGCCGGCACGCCGGCGCGCGCCAGGGCCTGCTGCACACGCGTGGCATCCTTGTGGTTGCGCACCAGCACGGCGATGTCGCCGGGCTGCACGCGCCGACCCCTGATCAGGGCGCGATCCCCGCGGGCCGCGGCCAGGACGCCATGGATGTCCGCCACGCAGGCGGCGACGGCGGCTTCCCGCGAGGCGTCGGCGTCGAGCGGTCCACCGTCGCCGCGCAGCAGCCGCAGCGTCAGTGCCGGTGCGGGCGCGCCATCGCGCAGGTAATGGTCGTCGCGCTGCGCACCCCCGGGTTCGACCGCCTCGAAGTGGATGCCGGGATGCGCGAAGGCCTCCTGGCCCGCCGCCGCCGCGCCGGCATAAAGCGCCTGCACCGCGCGCAGCACGGCAGGTCGCGAGCGGAAGTTGTGGGTCAGCGGATCGGCGTGGATGGTGGCGGGATGGCGCTTGGCGGACAGGTACGTGGCGACGTCGCCGCCCCGGAAGCCGTAGATGGCCTGCTTCGGATCTCCGATCAGGAACAGCGCGGGCGCGTCGCCGATCGCACGGACGGCGTCGGAATCGCCGAACACGCGGGCGAAGATCTGCCACTGGCGCTCGTCCGTGTCCTGGAACTCGTCGACCAGTGCGATCCGGTACTGCGCGCGCAGGCGGGACACCAGCGTCAGCGTGTCCGGACCACCTGCCAGCGCGTCGGCGACGCGGTCGATCAGGTCGTCGTAGGTCTGCACGCGACGCGTGCGCTTGAGCAGCTGCAGGCGCTGGCGCGCTTGGTCGCGCAGACGGTGGAGCAGCGCGGCACGCCGGGCGAGTTGCATCTGCTGCCAGGCATCGTCGGCCTCGCACCAGTCGCGCAAGGCGTCGAACAGCGGCGATACCGGCACGCGTGCCTCCTGCCCTTCCTTGCAGTAGCCCAGCAGGGCGTCCGGCAGCAGTTTCTGCAGGTGCGTCTTGTCGGTGCGCGGCCAATCGGCAAGGACGGCCCCGGCCTGCAGTTCGTCGAACGCCTTGTCGAAGCTCGGGCGGCGCGCGCGGCGGCCATCGAACACCTTGGCGTCGAACGCCGCCGCGATCACGGCGCGCGCCTCCGCCAGGTACAGGCCGATCGCCTCGACCAGGTGCGCGGCCCGTCCTGCACGCGTCGCATCGACGGCGACCTGCCGTTCCTCATCCCCTTCCGCCGGCGCCACCGGGTACAACGACAACGGCCTGCACAGTGCGGGCAGATCTTCGGCCAGGGTGTCGGGATCCTTCCACAGACCGATGAGGGCGTCGGCGGTCTCCGGATCGGCGGCATGCACGCGCCAGAGGTCGGCGGCGACCTCGGCATACAGGTCGCGCGCGTTGCCGAGCAGTTCGACGGCGGCCAGGCCCTGCCCCACTTCCAGCGCATGTTCGCGCAGCACGCGGGCGCAGAAGCCGTGGATGGTGAAGATGGCGGCGAGGTCGGTTTCCTCCACCGCGGTGCGCAGGCGGCGCGCCAGCTGCGCCGGCGTCTCGGTGCCGCCGGCGAGATGGCGGTCCAGGATGAAGCGCGTCAGCGCGGTCTCATGGTCCTCGTCGTCCCGCACCGGCATGCCGATCACGTTCGCGGCCAGCGCCAGCCGCTCCCGGATACGCTTGCGCAGCTCCTGGGTGGCGGCTTCGGTATAGGTCACCGCCAGCACCTGACCCATGCGCAGCCGCTGTTCGACGATCAGGCGGGTGAACAGCGTCGCCAGCGTGTAGGTCTTGCCGGTACCCGCACTGGCCTCGATCAGTTGTACGCCGTCCAGGGCGCGCGCCAGATACGGCTCGACCGCCAGGTCGGGGGTGCTCATGCCGCATCTCCGTCGTGGCGCGTACGGCCGTGGCGAAGCAGGTCGTAGACGTCCAGGCTGGTACGCTCGAGTTCGGCATAGTCGTCGTCGCGCGCGAAGGGATCGCGACCGCGCAGGGCGAGCCGGATCGCCTCGCCCTCGCCTTCCGCCCAACCGCCGTTGCCATCGCCGTGCCAGCGCTTCCAGCCGGCGGCGCGGCGCTTTCCGGGCTCGGCGTTCCAGATATCCCAGCCGGTGGACGGGGCGAACAGCAGGGGCGCCTGCAGGCCTCGCGCGTGCAGGGCCAGCAGGCAGCGCAATGCCGTGCGCGCCTGCTCCGGCGCCAGCGCCTCGATCAGGTGCGGCCCCGGATGGTCGCCGTCGTGGAACTGCACCAGCGGCAGGCGCGCACCCGCCGCATTGGCCAGCAACCAGTCCAATCCCCAGCGCAGCGCAGCGGTGCCGTTGAGTACGTCCGCGCGCAGGCGCACCAGCCCGCGCGCGGTCACGTCGGCGACGCGGCCGTGCAGGCGGCGGCCATCGAGCTCGATGGCATAGGCCGCAGAGGCCGCCGTCTCGCCCGCCAGCCACGCGCGACGCGCCCGCGCGAACGGAGACGCCTGCGCCAGCATGGCCTCGAACTGGCGGGTGCCGAGCGCACCCGATGGCAGCAGCGCGCGTGCACGCAGGCGCTCGCGCAGGCCGGCTTCCTGGCCGGCATCCATCGCGTCGATCAGCGCCTGTTGTAGCCGCGCGCGTTCAAGCCCGCGACCGGGGACGACCAGCGGCTCGACATCCTCGCCCTGGTCGACCGGCTCAGGCAGGCGCAGGCCCAGGCGCTGCTGCAGGAAGCGCCCCTGAGGATCGGCGAAGAAGCGCCGCAGCGCATCGAGCGACAGGTCGGTCGTGCCGGCGTCCTCCGGCGGCAGCGGCTGCAACAGCCAGGGCGCCAGGGCGTGTCGTGCTTGGCCCAGGCGCTGGCTGGCCTCGCGCCAGCGCGCACGGTAGCTGAAGCGGCGCGGTTCATCGCCGCTGCCGAACGCCTCCGGCGCGAACGGCTGCAGCGTGTGGCGCACGACCAGTCGCATCCTCGCGTCAGGATCGGCGTGGTAGCGCGCGGCGACGTCGAGCAGTTCGCTGACCAGCACCGACGGCTCGCGCACGCTGCCGTCGCGCGGGTCGTTGCCCAGGTAGCTGAGGTAGAACACGTCCTGCGCGGCGGCGAACAGCTGCAGGAACAGGAAGCGGTCATCCTCCCGCGTCGAACGGTCGCCGGGCAGGCGCCGTCCCGCATGCAGTTCGGCGGTCAGCTTGTTGAGGCCGGCGGCGGGATCACGACGGGGGAAGTCGCCGTCGTTCATGCCCAACAGGCAGATGACGCGGAATGGCAGCAGGCGCATCGGCACCATGCGGCCCACGCTGATGCCGCCGGTCAGCAGCGGTGCGCGCGTGTCCGCCTGCGACAGCAGGTCGGCGAAGTGCGCGCGCACTACCTCCGGCGGCACGGTGCCGCCATAGCCGGCGGCCTCCGCGTCGCGGGCGAAGCCGTCGATGAGGGTGCGCAGGCGGTCCAGCGCGCGTTGCGCGCGCGGTGCGACCGGTCGTTCCGGCAACAACGCATCGAGCAGGTGCAGCAGGCGCTCGCGCCACCGTGCGGGCGTCTGCGCTTCGCCGAGCACGCGCCGCTGACGGGCGAGTTCGCGCAGCAGGCGCACCAGCGTATCGAGCGCGTCCAGGCCGCTGCCTTCCAGCTCCGGCCAGGGCGCGACACCGGCGATCTCGTCTTCGCTGCCGCTCGCGTGGCCCAGCAGCAGACGGTCCAGCGCGAACTGCCAGGTGTAGGCGTCGTCGGCCGGCGCATCGGAGGCGACGCGATGCGCGGCATCCAGGCCCCAACGCGCGCCTGCCTGGCGCAGCCAGCCATGCAGGCGGTCGATGGCGTCGCTGTCCAGCCCGGAGGCTTCGGCCATGGGCGCGCTGGCCAGCAGGTCGAGCACCTCATCCAGGCCGAAGCGCGACACCGGCAGGTCCAGCAGGCGCAGGAACACCTCGGCCAGCGGTTCGCTCGCCAGCGGGCTGGTATCGGCCAGCGCCCAGGGCAGCGCATCGTCGTGGCCGGTGCCGCCGAACACCGCATCCAGGTAGGGCACGTACGGATCGATGTCCGGCGCCAGCACCGCGATCTCGCGCGGCTGCAGCGGCGGATCGAAGCGCGGGTCGTCCAGCAGGCCGCGCAGCTGGTCGTGCAGCACCTGCAGCTCGCGCAGGCGGGTGTGGCAGGCGTGGACCTGCAGGCTGGCATCGGCCAGGCCCAGCCAGGCGCGCGGTGGCGGCACGGCCGGCGCGCGACGGTGGAACAGGTCCGACTGCAGGCGCCGCAGCAGCGTGTCGGGGCCTTGGGCGGACAGCGGATCGGCGTAGACGTCGATCTCGGCGCGCGGGTGCACCACCTCGTAGTCCCCCAGCAGCGCCATGAAGTCGCGGCCGGCGGCGCCCCAGGCCTGCAGCAGCGGGTTCTCCTGCACGTCGTCGGCAAACAACGCGCTGTCGCCGCTGCGGCGGCGCTCGCGCAGCGTCTGCAGGTCTCCCCAGTAACCGCGCGCCGGCGTGGGCAGGTAGAAATGCAGCGTGCCCACGCGCGCCTGGGTGGCCAGCACGCGGAGCACGTCGGGCGAGATGTTGAGGGTGGCGAACACCAGCAGGCGTTTCGGCAGGCCCTGCGGGAGCGGGCCGTCGTCGCGGCCGAAGCGCGCGAGGTAGTCGTGGATGCGGCGTGCACGGTAGTCGCGCCCGGCGGCGACCGCGCGCCACAGTCGAGCCTGGGCGTCGTCCTGGTCGGCGCCTGCTTCCCAGCGCAGCAGCCAGTCGCGGCGCCAGGCCTGATACTTCTCGTACACGCCGGCCAGTTCGCCGGCCAGCGCCCACGGCTTCAGCGGGTCGCCATCGCCCAGCCAGGCGTCCAGAGACGCCATCGCGGGCGTGCCGCGCAGCGTCGGATCGCCCAGCGCGCCGTACAGGCGCCACTGCAGGGCGGCCATGTCCAGGTCGTCGGTGCTCGGACCGAGATTGGCGTCCAGCGCGCGGGCGACGAACTCGCCGGGGGTGAGGAATTCCAGGTTGGCGGCCACGCCGTACCGGGTCGCCAGCGTCGCCTGCAGCCAGCGCCGCATCGCCACCTGGGGGATCAGCACGACATCCGGTGCAAGCGGCGACTGGCCCGGCACCGGATTGCGCAGCTCCTCGGCCAGCAACGCCGCCAGCAACTCCAGCGCGTTGGAGGGATACAGGCGGAAGTCGGGCGCGGCGTCAGCGGTCATCGTCGCCGTCATTGTGCCGGATGGCGGTCGCAGCACCAGAGACCGGATGGTCTGGGCCACAGCATCCCGCACGGCCATGCACCCCGGGCGCTGCCCGGGTGCCACAATAATCAAACTGCGCGGTACGGTTTATGTTCAGCCGCTGGCCGCGAAGCTACACCGTTGCTTTTCCGTTAACCCGTGGCCCCCGGTCCACGGATCCGCTCGCCGACGACGCCCATGACGCCTGCCGACGCCCCTGCCGTGCACCTGTCCGGCCTCCGCCTTGACCGCGGCGGCCGCACCATTCTGCGCGGCATCGACCTGACGGTGCCGCGCGGCAGCATTACCGCCGTCCTTGGCCCGTCCGGCAGCGGCAAATCGACGCTGCTGGCCGCGCTGACCGGTGAGCTGCCGCCTGCCGCGGGTACGGTGGAGGTGTTCGGCCAGCCCGTGCCGCACGGCAGCCGCGCGCTGCTGGAGATGCGCAAGGGCATCGGCGTGCTGCTGCAGGGCAACGGCCTGCTGACCGACCTGACCACGGCGGAAAACGTGGCGCTGCCGCTGCGCACGCATACCAAGCTGCCAGAGGCACTGATCCGCCGGCTGGTGGACCTGAAGTTGAACGCGGTGGGCCTGCGCGCGGCCGCCGATGCGTACCCGCGCGAGCTGTCTGGCGGCATGGCGCGCCGCGTCGCGCTGGCGCGCGCGCTGGCGCTGGACCCGCCGCTGATGCTCTACGACGAGCCGCTGACCGGCCTGGACCCCATCGCCTCGGGCGTGATCATGAGCCTGATCCAGCGCCTCAACGACACCCTGGGCCTGACCAGCATCATCGTCAGCCACCACGTGCACGAGACCCTGCCGATCGCCGACCAGGCGGTGGTGATCGCCAATGGCGGCCTGGTGTTCTCCGGCACCCCGGCCGAACTCGACGCCACGTCGGACCCGCTGGTGAAGCAGTTCCTGCGTGGCGAGCCGGACGGCCCGATCGCCTTCGACACGGTCAAGCGCGGGGAGGCCGCCTGATGCCCTTCGCCACCGCCATCCGGTCGCTGGGCCGTGCCGGCCTGTTCTCGCTGTCGGTGTTCCGCGCATCCACGCCGACCCGCGACTTCCTGGCCGAACTGACCCGCGAGATCTACAAGATCGGCGGCCGTTCCCTGCCCATCATCGCCGTCGGCGGCGCGTTCGTGGGCCTGGTGCTGACGCTGCAGGGCTACCGCACGCTGACCACGTTCGGCGCCAGCGATGCGCTGTCCACGCTGCTGGGCCTGTCGCTGTACCGCGAACTGGGCCCGGTGTTGACCGCGCTGCTGTTCATCGGTCGCGCCGGCAGCTCCATCGCCGCCGAGCTGGGCCTGATGCGCGCCACCGACCAGATCAAGGCGCTGGAACTGATGGCGATCGATCCCGTGGCCAAGGCCGTGGCGCCGCGCTTCTGGGCGGCGGTGCTGACGGTGCCGTTGCTGACCGGCTTCTTCTGCTCGCTGGCGATCAGCGCCAGCTACTTCGAGGCCGTGCACGTGCTTGGCCTGGACAACGGCACGTTCTGGTCGGCGCTGCAGAACAGCGTGGATTTCTGGGACGACTTCGGCGTGGCGCTGCTGAAGTCCGCCGTGTTCGGCGGCACCGCCGCGCTGGTGGCCGCCTACGTGGGCTTCCACGCCGAGCCGACCATCGAGGGCACCTCCGTGGCCACCACCCGCGCGGTGGTGAACGCCTCGCTGCTGGTGCTGATGTTCAATTTCGTCATGTCTGCATTGCTGTTCAGGAGCTGACCCATGTCCATCCGTGGACCCCGACTCGAATTCGCCGTCGGCGCCTTCCTGCTGCTGGCCCTGGCCTCGCTGCTGGTGCTGGCGCTGGCTTCCACCAACAAGCGGTTCGGCGTGGGCGGCGGCAGCTACGAGCTGACCGCGCGCTTCTCCAACCTGGGCCAGCTGCGCAAGCAGGCGCCGGTGAAGATCGGCGGCGTGGTGATCGGCCAGGTGGCCGACATCCGGCTGGATCCGGTCAAGTTCGACTCGCTTGTCACGCTGTCCATCGACAGCCAATACAAGGACCTGCCCGCCGATACCGCCGCCGGCATCTTCACCAGCGGCCTGCTGGGCGAGAACTACGTCGGCCTGTCGCCTGGCGGCGATCCTGAGCCGCTGAAGGACGGCGACGAGATCGCCTTCACCCAGCCTGCGGTGGACCTGCTGCAGCTGGCCGGCAAGTACATGTTCAGCGGCGGCGCCAACAATGCCGACGCAGGCTCCGGGGAAACCCCGGCCAGCGGCCAGACCGCGCCCCCCGTTACGGAAGAACCCACACCATGAAGACCCTGACGAAGCATTCCCTTCTGTCCCTCGCCCTCTCGGCGGCCCTGCTGGCGGCCGCGCCAGCCACCGTGTCCGCGCAGGGCGCCGTCCCGGCCGCCGCCGCGAAGCAGAACAGCGCAAGCCAGGTGGTACTGGGCAGCAGCACGCGCATCCTGGCCACGCTCGACCAGCGCCGCGCCGAGTTCAAGGCGAACCCGGCCGCGCTGCGCCAGTACGTCACCAGCGAGTTCAACACGCTGTTCGATGGCGACTATTCGGCCCGTCTGGTGCTGGGCGTGCATGGCCGTGGCGCCTCCGACGCCGACGTGAAGCTGTTCGGCCAGGCCCTGACCGAGCGCCTGCTGTCGGCTTACGGTGCGCGGCTGGCCGACTTCAACGCACGGCTGAAGGTGCGGGTGAAGTCCGAGTCGCCGCTGCCGGGCGGCAAGGGCGTGAAGGTCGAGACCGAGTTCGTGCAGCCCGACCAGACGGTCACTCCGATCACGTTCTATGCGCGCAACGTCGGTGGCCAGTGGAAGGTGTTCGACGTGCTGCCGGAAGGCGTCTCGTTCGTGCAGACTTTCAAGACCCAGTTCGACACCCCGCTGCGCCAGAAGTCCATCGCGCAGGTGGCGGCGGACCTGAAGTCCGGCAAGCTGCAGGTCAATGGCAGTGCCAGCAGCAAGTGACGCCCACCTCAGGCGGGACGGGGACGCGCTGGTGTTCGCCGGCGCGCTGGACCGTGCAGCGGCCGCCGCGCTGTGGGCGCAGGCCGCGGCGCAGTTGTCCGGCGTGCAACGCTTCGTCCTGACCAACGTCACTACCGTCGACAGTGCCGGACTGGCACTGTTGGCGGAACTGGCGGCGCGCGCGCGCGCCGCCAGCGCGGTACCGCGCGTCGAAGGCCAGCCCGCCGGTCTGGCCGATCTGCAGGCCGCGTATCGTCTCACGCCGGAGCTGGATTTCCCGGCGTAACCCCCCACCCGCAGTTTCCAGGAATCAGGATGAATCTGTTCCGCCTCAGTACCGTGGTCCTGCTGGCCGCCCTGGCGAGCGCCTGCGCGTCGGCACCCAAGCCGTCGGCGGCCGCGCCGGCTGAGGCCACGGTGATCGACAGCACCGCCACGGCGACGACTCCGTTGCCCCCCGAGCCGCCGATCGATCCCGCCAGTATCGATGCACCCGCACCGATGGCGGACAACGCCACGGCGTCTGAAGGCGAGGACGATTTCGCCGCCATCTACGGCCAGAGCGCCACCTACGATCCGGTCGCCGATCCCACCCTGCCCGCGCCGGCGCAGGCGCCGGTCGCGTACGACCCCTGGGAGAAGTTCAATCGCCAGGTCCACCGCTTCAACAACGCCGTCGACCGCACCGTCGCCCGCCCGCTCGCCCGTGCCTACGTGGCGGCGGTGCCGCGCCCGGTTCGGCTGGGCGTGGGCAACTTCTTCGACAACCTGCGCCAGCCGCTGACCATGGTGAACCAGCTGCTGCAGGGCCGCCCGCGCGATGCCACGCAGACGTTCGGGCGCTTCGTGGTGAATTCCACGCTGGGTATCGGCGGCATCTTCGACCCGGCCAGCGACCTGAAGATGAAACGCCGCAGCGAGGATTTCGGCCAGACGCTGGGCACGTGGGGCTGGCGGCGTTCGCGCTACGTGGAGCTGCCTTTCTTCGGCCCGCGCACGGTCCGCGATGTGCTGGGGATGGCCGGCGACATGCCGCTCAGTCCGGTGCGCCAGATCGAGGACGACAAGACCCGCATCTTCCTGCAGGGCCTGAACCTAGTGGACACGCGCGCGCAGCTGCTGTCGCTGGACAGCCTGCGTGAGGGTGCGGTGGACGACTACGCGCTGGTCCGCGACTCGTGGCTGCAGCGCCGCAACTACCAGATCGAAAGCCACCGCACTCCGCAGCAACCGTCCGAAGGCGAGTTGCCGGAATACCTGCAGGACGAGACCGACCCCACCGTGCCGGTCGACGCCATGCCGATGCCGGAGATCAATGGCGGCGGTTGAGGCGGGACTGACCGGATGAATGACAACGGCGCCGTTCGGCGCCGTTGTCATTCGAGGGGGAGCGACGGCAGTAGGGATCACTCCTTGTCGCGGCCATCACCCCGGTCGGGCGCCGTGAGCTGCTGAAAAGTATCGGGCTGTAGTTCAGGCGGCAAGGCGCGCTTTGCCTTGCTTCCAAGTTCCGCGAGACGTCGCGCGCGATGGAGCGCGGACTGAGGGGAGTCAGCGAGACGATTACGTGCGCGATTGAAAGCCTGACTGGCGTCGTCCAGTCTCTTGCCAACCGTATCGAACTCGCTGAGGAATGCGGTCAGCGCGTCAAGCACTCGTCCGCCGGCCTCACTGATCTCCAGCGCCTGCTTCTGCACTTTGTCCCTCGTCCACAGGCGCTCAGTGACCCGCAGCAAAGCCATCAGAGTATTGGGGGACGCGAACACCACCCGGCGATCGAAGGCGTACCCTTGGAGATCCGTATCTGTACCAAGCGCAGCAGAAAGCGCACCCTCAATGGGCACGAAGGCGATGGTGATGTCTAGGGCGTTCTCCCCGACCGCCTTCGGATAGTTTTTGTCACCCAGCTCCTTCACATGCTGGCGCAAGCCCACTGCATGACGACGCAATGCGTCCTCTTGCTCGTCCGGGGTCGCCGCATTCATTGCTTCCTGCCAAGCGATGAGGTTGACCTTGCTGTCGACAACCACCTTGCGCTGGTCCGGGAAGTTCACGACGACGTCGGGCCGCAGTCTTCCACCTTCGTCGTCCACGGCGTGCTGCTGGCGCTCGTAATGTGTGCCCTCCTCCAATCCTGACCCACGAAGCACGCTATCCAGCATCAACTCGCCCCAGTCGCCACGTATGCGCGCATTACCTTTCAGCGCTTTAGTCAACGCCGCGGCCTGGGTAGCCATGTCCTGATTCAGCGTCTTCAGTTCACCGACCGCGCCCAACAGACTCGCCCGCTCACGCGACTCCTCGCCGTACACGGTGTCGACGCGCTGGCGAAACTCCCCCAGCTTGTCGGAGAACGGCTTGAGCAGCCCCTCGATATCAACGCGTGACTGAAGCGTCGCCTGCCGGACGTTCTTCTCAAATTGCTGCCCTCGCTCCTCGAACACCTTACCGGCCAGTTCTGCAAAGGCACCGGACAGCTTCTCCTGAGCGCTATCCAGATAGGCACGCAACTCCTGCTGCGCCTGCCGCGAATGCTGGAGGTCTGCGGCGATCTTGGCATGCTCGCCGTGCAGGCGCTGGTACGCCAAGCGCTGACTGTCCAGCTGCCCTTCCAGTTCGGTCATGCGCTGCTTGGCTTGCAGCGCGTCGGCGACACGTTCGGCCAACTGCGCATCACGCTCAGCAGATAGAGTCACTTCCCGCTCGATGCGCTGCCTTGCCTCCGCCAGTTCTTTCGCATGGACCACCGAACGCGCACGCTCAGCATCGAGTTCGGCTTGCAGCGCGTCCAGCCAGCCACGTTGTTGCGCAGCTTCCACTGCGATCGCCTGGCTTCGTGCACGTTCCGCCTCCAAGTCTCCAAGCAGCTTGTCATCGGCCGGTCCGTTTCCGGCACGCAGGCGCAGCACCAGCACCGCCAGCAGCACGACGGCGATGGCGACGAGAATCAACAGCAGGACGAGCAGGGTCTGGGAATCCATGCCGACAGTGTAGCCGCTGGCGTCTCAGGGCCTGAGGCGCGCACAGCGCGAACCACCCCGCACGGGAAGCGCGCGCTACGTCACGGGACGTGGATGCGCGGCTTGACCCCCGGGGGGCGGCAACGCACAGTCGCGGCGCACTGACCGCTTGGGGAAGGCCGGCATGCTGCAACGTCTCCGCACACTGATGGGCGCCGCGCCCGATCCCGCGCCTGCGCTGGCGGCCGCGCGCGACGCCGCCCTGCATGCGGCGCTGGGCGAACCCGAGCGCATCGATCGCGACGGCGACCGGCGCCATCGGGTGGACGTGCATGTGTACGCGCGCGATTTCGCCGGAGAACCCGGTGCCGGCGCGCCCGGAGGTTGCATGCTGGTCACCAGCGGGATGAGCGACCGGCTGATGGCGATGCCCGAAGGCTACGACGGCGACGAGTCCGCCCTGCGGGAACTGCTCTGGTACGTGCGCGCGCCGCACCCGGCTTTCATCGAGCGGCTGCGCTGGCTGGCCAAGCTGCCGTTCGCCGAAGGCAGCTGGCTGGGCTGCGGCCACACCATACCGCTGCCGGAACCTCCGCTGGCGGGCTCGCCGTTCTCCACTTTCCTGCTGCTGCCGCCGGTCGTGGCGGCCGACCGCCATCTGTTCGACGACCTGCACCTGCATGGCCAGGGCGTGGAGCTGCTGGCCGTGCACCTGGTGTCCGATGCCGAATACGACCTGGTACGTTCGGACGAGGGCCTGGACGTATTCCTTGACCTGCTGGACGTGCGCCGCTACCCGCTGGTATTCGACCCGGCGCGACCCTCGTATCTCTGAGGCCTCCCGCCGCGCGCGACGTGGTGCACCGCCGATTGCCAGCCGTAGCGTGCGCGCATAGGCTGCTGGCGGCCCCGGGGCGGGGATGCGCCCGCGGGTCATGCCCCCCTCACCTTTCCATGCCGACCTGTCGCCGGCATGCCGCCCCATTGACGCATTCGAGGAGTTCCCATGACCTGGCTACGGCGCAAATCCATCGACCGGATCACCCAGCACGAAGAAGGACGCCGGCTGGTGCCCACGCTGGGCTGGCCTCACCTGGTCGCACTGGGCATCGGCGCCATCGTGGGCACGGGCATCTACACGCTGATCGGCGTGGGTGCGGACAAGGCCGGTCCCGCCGTGCTGCTGTCCTTCGTCATCGCCGGCGTAGTGTGCGCCTGCGCGGCACTGGCCTATGCCGAGCTATCGACGATGATGCCGGCCGCGGGCAGCGCCTACACCTACAGCTACGGCGTGCTGGGCGAGTCCATCGCCTGGATCGTCGGCTGGAGCCTGATCCTGGAGTATTCGCTGGTGGTCAGCACCGTGGCCGTGGGCTGGTCCGGCTACTTCGTCGGGTTCCTGCAATGGGTGCAGCAGAACTTCGGCTGGAACGTCACCCTGCCCGCCGCCCTCGCCGCAGGTCCGCACGCAGGCGGCGTCATCAATCTCCCGGCCATCGTCATCACGTTCATGGTCGCCGGCCTGCTGATGGCCGGCACGCGCGAGAGCGCCACGCTCAACGCGATCCTGGTGGTGTTCAAGCTGATCGCCCTGGCGGTGTTCATCGCCGTCGCGCTGCCGGCGTTCAACCCGGACAACCTGCAGCCGTTCATGCCGTTCGGCTTCCCGAAATCGCTGGATGCGGCCGGCGTCGAACGCGGCGTGATGGCGGCCGCGGCGATCATCTTCTTCGCCTTCTACGGCTTCGACGCGATCTCCACTGCGGCGGAGGAAACCAAGAACCCCGGCCGCGACCTGTCGATCGGCATCATCGGTTCGATGATCGGCTGTACGCTGATCTATCTGCTGGTGGCGCTGGCCGCGGTGGGCGCGATGAGCTACACGGTGTTCGGCAAGAGTGCCGAGCCGCTGGCGCTGATCATGCGAGAACTGGGCCATGGCACCGCTGCGCTGGTGATCGGCATTGTGGCGATCATCGCCCTGCCCACCGTGCTGCTGGCGTTCTTCTACGGACAAAGCCGCATCTTCTTCGTGATGTCGCGCGACGGCCTGCTGCCGCGTGGCCTGTCGAAGGTCAATGCGCGCACCGGCACGCCGGTGGCCATCACCGTGTTCACCGCCATCCTGGTGGCGGCGCTGGCCGGCGTGGCGCGGCTGGACGAGATTGCCGCCCTGGCGAATGCGGGCACGCTGGCCGCCTTCGTCGCGGTCGGCGTCTGCCTGCTGGTGCTGCGCAGCCGCGAACCGGCGCGCCCGCGCGTGTTCCGCACGCCGCTGGCATGGATCGTCGGCCCCGTCGCCATCCTCGGCTGCCTGTACCTGTTCTGGAGCCTGCCGCAGAGGACGCAGCTGTGGTTCCTGGTGTGGAACGCTGTCGGCTTCGTCGTCTACCTGGCCTACAGCCGGCGCAACAGCGTGCTGGCGAAAGGCGGCGATGCGTGATGGCAGCTCGGCATGCATGACGACAAGGCGGGCTTCGGCCCGCCTTTTCTTTGTCCACGCGCCGGCCATGGCGCCATCCCATACGCCGGCGTGTGCATGCACAGTGCTTCATTCCCGGCGCCCGCGGCACTAAGATGCCGCGCAGGCACACCATCCCCCGGGTTACGACGTTGATCATCCATCCCAAAGTCCGCGGCTTCATCTGCACCACCACCCATCCGCTCGGTTGCGAGCTCAACGTGCGTGACCAGATCGCCGCCACGCGCGCGCAGGGCGTGCGCAGCGACGGACCGAAGAAGGTGCTGGTGATCGGCGCGTCCAGCGGCTACGGCCTGGCGGCGCGGATCAGCGCGGCGTTCGGTTTCGGCGCGGACACGCTGGGTGTGTTCTTCGAGAAGCCGGGCAGCGAGAAGAAGGCCGGCACCGCGGGCTGGTACAACTCGGCCGCGTTCGACAAGTTCGCCAAGGCCGAGGGCCTGTACAGCCGCTCGATCAACGGCGATGCGTTCTCCGACGAGGCACGCGCCAAGGTGATCGAGCTGATCAAGACGGAAATGGGCGGCCAGGTGGAACTGGTGGTCTATTCGCTGGCTTCGCCGGTACGCAGGCTGCCTACCACCGGCGAAGTGAAGCGCTCGGCGCTGAAGCCGATCGGCGCGCCGTACACCTCCACCGCCATCGACACCAACAAGGACGCCATCGTCCAGGCCACCATCGAGCCGGCGACCGAGCAGGAGATCGAAGATACCGTCACCGTGATGGGCGGGCAGGACTGGGAACTGTGGATCGATGCCCTGGACAAGGCCGGCGTGCTGGCCGACGGCGCGCGCACGGTGGCCTTCAGCTACATCGGCACCGACATCACCTGGCCGATCTACTGGCACGGCGCGCTGGGCCGCGCCAAGGTGGACCTGGACCAGACCGCGCAGCGCCTGGACGCGCGCCTGCGGAAGACCGGCGGCGGCGCCAATGTGGCCGTGCTGAAGTCGGTGGTGACGCAGGCCAGTTCGGCCATCCCGGTCATGCCGCTGTACATCAGCATCGTCTTCAAGGTGATGAAGGAACTGGGCCTGCATGAAGGCACCATCGAGCAGCTGGACCGCCTGTTCCGCGACCGCATGTACCGCACCGACGGCGCCCCGGCCGCGACCGACGACGAGAACCGCCTGCGCCTGGACGATTGGGAGCTGAAGCCCGAGGTGCAGACGCAGGCCAAGGCGCTGTGGCCGCAGGTCACCAGCGAGAACCTGTTCCAGCTGACCGACTACGCGAATTACAAGCACGAGTTCCTGAAACTGTTCGGCTTCGAGCGCAACGACGTGGACTACGACGCCGACGTCAACCCGGACGTGCAGTTCGACTGCATCGAGCTGTCGCCGGAGAGCTAATCGCCGCGCATGGCGCATGAAGAGGCGGGCTTCGGCCCGCCTTTTTTGTTTGCTCTCCTGTAGGAGCGACGTCAGTCGCGACCGCACGGCCGGACAGCAGGGACCTCATCAACAATCGCAGGTGCGCCGGGATGCATCATCCGGCGCCATCGACATCTGTCAGCGCGCGGTCGCGACTGACGTCGCTCCTACAGTGAAGCCGGCTTGCAATCCGGGCCCAGCGCCCGGATACGCAGGCTGCGCAGATACACCGCATTGCCATGGTCCTGCAGCGCGAGATGGCCGCGGCGCGCCTTCGCGAAGTCCGCCTGCCCGGCGAACTTGCTGGCAGCGACGCGACGTTTCCAGTCATCGCTGTCGAGGTCGTAGGTCGCCACGCGCACGCCATTGAGCCAGTGCTCCACGTGCGGTCCGCAGGCGACGATGCGCGCGTGGTTGTATGCGTCGATGGGACGAAGCGCGTCCTGTCCGGGCGCCACCAGGTCGTACACCGCACCGGCGCGATGGCTTGGCACGATGCGGTCCTCGGCTTCGCGGTCGTCCAGCAGCTGGTACTCGACTGCACGTGCCCACACGGGCGAGGCATCGACGGCACGATAGAACACACCGCTGTTGCCGCCCGCAGGCAGGCGCCATTCGAATTCGAGTTCGAAGTCGTCATAAGCAGCGACACTGATGATGTCGCCACCCCCCGCAGCCGTCAGCGCGAGTTCGCCATCGCTGGCCTGCCAGCGCGGATCCAGTGCGGACTCGCCGACGCTGCGCCACTGCGCGATATCGGCCAGCGACTGCCACGGTACGGCCGGTGTGGACGCGCAGCCGGCTGCCAGTGCGGCGAGCAGGATCGGAACGATCCGCGCGCCGTGCATGCTCAGTCGACCACGCGGCAGAACACCGCCTTCAGATAGCGCGATTCCTGCACGTGCGCCATGAACGGATGGTCGGGGCCCGCGCCGGCGACCTTCAGGATCTGGATCGTGCGGCCGGAGAAGTACGCGGCGCGGCGCAGCATGTCGAGGAACTGCTCCTCGCTGACCAGGCCGGTGCACGAGAACGTCGCGAACAGGCCGCCGGGCTTCACCACGCCCAGCGCCAGCTTGTTCATGTCCAGGTACTTCTTCAGCGCGGCGATCACCTGCTCGCGGTCGCGCGTCATCTTGGCCGGGTCCAGGATCACCACGTCGTACTGTTCGCCGCGATTGGCCGCTTCGCGCAGGTAGGGGAAGATGTCGGCCTGCACGAACTTGGGCCGCACGTTGTTGAGCCGGGCGTTGCCCTTGGCGATCTGGATGACGTCCTGGTCGATGTCCACGCCGATGACCTCGCTGGCGCCGCGTGCCGCCGCGTACACCGCGAACCCGCCGGTGTTGCAGCACAGGTCGAGCACGGTCTTGCCGTCCACCTGCCGGCTGAGCCACTCGCGGTTCTCGCGCTGGTCGGCGAAGAAACCGGTCTTGTGCGCGCCGGCCGGATCGGCACGGAACTTCACCCCATATTCGGTGATGACGGCCGCTTCGGTGGTGGTGTTGCCGTGGAAGTCGAAGCTCTCCTGCTTCTGCACGTGTTCGTCGGCGAAGCTGTGGAAGCGGCAGCCCGGGAACTGCTCGCGCAGGGCCTCGTAGATCCATTCGCGGTGGCGGAACATGCCGGCCGCGAAGAACTCCACCACGATCAGGTCGCCGTAACGGTCCACCACCAGGCCGGACAGCCCGTCGCCCTCGCTGTGCACCACGCGCCAGGCATCGCTGACGGCATCCAGCTTCAGCACGTCCCGGCGCAGCGAAACCGCATCGGCGATCTTGCGCGAGAACCAGCCGGCATCCACCGGGATGTCGGGGTGGGTCTCCAGGATGCGCACGGCGATGCGCGAATGGCCGTTGTAGAAGCCGCGCCCGATCCACTCCCCGTCCACGCCGACCACCTCGACGAGGGTGCCGGACTTGGGCTTGGCGGCGGGCTTCTCGACCAGTTTCTGGAAGATCCACGGGTGGCTGGAACGCCAGGCGTTCTTCAGGCGTACGGTCGGGTTGGGCGTATTCATGAACGGCATTTTACCTGCCCCGTTGACCTGGCCGGGCGCCATCAGGACAATCCGCGCCAGAAGGGGAGTAGCTCCCAACGTGCCGGCCGTCATTTCGAGCAGCGATGCTCCGGTCCCACGGCAGCCCACCAGGCTGTGAGCGAGACCTTCGCCGCGATGGCGAAGGCACCCCGGATCCCCGTTTCCCGGTTCCGAGTTGTCTGCGCCTGCGGCCGTCCTTCACTTTTTTCGGGAATCTCGATGGAAACGATTGGCAACCCCTGGTTGTGGGCCGGCTTCGGCGGCCTGGTGGTGATCGCGCTGCTGGTCGACCTGGTGCTGATGCGCCACGGTGGCGCGCACAAGGTGACGTTCAAGGAAGCGGCGTGGTGGAGCCTGGGCTGGGTCGCCTTGGCCATGGTCTTCAACGGCGCGCTGTGGTGGTACGTCGGCCAGACCGCGGGTGCGGTGGAAGCCAACCGCGTGGGCCTGGAGTTCCTGACCGGTTACCTGGTCGAGAAGGCGCTGGCGGTCGACAACATCTTCGTGTTCCTGATGCTGTTCACCTACTTCGCCGTGCCCGAGGAGCAGCGCCAGCGCGTGCTGGTGATCGGCATCCTGGGCGCCATCGTCCTGCGCGCCATCCTGATCTTCGTGGGCGCCGCGCTGCTGGCCAAGTTCCACTGGCTGCTGTACCTGTTCGGCGCGTTCCTGCTGCTGACCGGCATCAAGATGTGGTTCGCCGCCGGCAAGGAGCCGGACCTGGACAAGAATCCGGTGCTGCGCTGGATCACCGGCCACCTGCCGCTGATCAACCGCTATTACGGGGCGGCGCTGTGGCTGGGCCGCGGCAAGCGACGCCGCTACACGCCGCTGTTCGTGGTGCTGGTGATGATCGCGGTGACCGACGTCATCTTCGCCGTGGACAGCATCCCGGCGATCTTCGCCATCACCTCGGACCCGTTCATCGTGCTGACCTCGAACGTGTTCGCGGTGCTGGGCCTGCGCGCGATGTTCTTCCTGCTGGCCGGCATGGCCGACCGCTTCCACCTGCTGCCCTACGGCCTGGCCGTGGTGCTGGCCTTCATCGGCAGCAAGATGCTGCTGGTGGACGTGTACAAGATCCCGGTGCTGTGGTCGCTGGGCACGGTGGCGATGATCCTGGCCGTGACCGTGGTGCTGAGCCTGGCGCGGCCGCAGAAGGCCGACATGGCGGCCTGACGGCGATCCCGGCAGACCATCCCGTGCGCGGGATGGTCTGTCCAGGGTGGGCGGGCCTTGCATTCGTCTGCCCCGTCGCCAGAACTGGACCATGGACCTGCATCCCGACGATCCGGCATTCGATCCGGAAACCCAACAGCGCCACGACCGCCGTCGCCTGTTCCGCGCCCTCAACCTGAGCCTGGCCTTCGTGCTGCTGCTGGCCATCGTGTATTCGGCGCAGGGCAGCTTCGACGTGCGGCCGTTCACCATCGCGCCGCTGAAGGCGGACGGCCTGCTCGGCATCCTCACGGCACCGCTGCTGCACGGTTCGCTGGAACACATCGCCGCCAACGCGTCGGCGCTGCTGATCCTCGGCACGCTGGCCGGCGCGGTCTACCCGCGGGCCACGCTGTGGGCGATCCCGCTGGTATGGCTGGGGGCCGGGCTGGGGCCGTGGCTGCTGGCCGACCCCGGTACGCACACGCTGGGCGCCAGCGGCCTGACCCATGGCCTGATGTTCATGATCTTCATGCTGGGCCTGCTGCGCCGCGACCGGGCCGCGATCGCCGCCGGCATGATCGCCTTCCTGTTCTACGGCGGCATGGTGCTGACCGTGCTGCCGCGCGAGGCCGGGGTGTCGTGGCAGGCGCACCTGGGCGGCGCGGTGGCGGGCCTGATCGCGGCGTTCCTGTTCCGGCGCCTGGACCCCGAACTGCCGAAGAAGAAGTACAGCTGGGAGATCGAGGAGGAGGAAGCCGCCGCGCGCGGCGACCACGAACTCGAACTGCCGGCGCCGCGCGAAGTGCCGTTGCTGTGGGTGCGCCCCGAGACTTCCGAAGCGGAGCAGCGCGGCGTGGTGCTGCGATTCCCCCCGCGGGAGCCGCCGACGTCGTGATCGTTCCTGTCTGAGCGACGGGAGTCGCGACAGCTGCGGGTTTACTGACAACCCAAAAGAAAAGGCAGACCGTTCGGTCTGCCTTTGTCTTCACGGCGATCTCGTTTCTCGGTCGCGACTCGCGTCGCTCCCACAGTGGAACCGTCAGAACTTCGCGCTGAACTCCACGCCCACCGTGCGCGGCTCGTTGATGAAGCCGGTCAGGTTGTTGAAATCGATGCCGCCGACGATCCGGCGCTGGTCGGTGATGTTGCGGCCGAACAGCGCCACTTCGTAGTCGCCGTAGTTCCATGCGTAACCGATGCGCAGGCCGCCTTCCAGCGACGACTTGCCGGTGAACTCGATGGCGTCGTACAGGAAGAAGTTCACCTCGCTGCGATAGGCCCAGTCGGTGTACAGATACAGCTCGCTGCCGTCGCCCAGGCCGATGCTGTAGCGCGCGGTCAGGTTGTGCACCCACTTCGGCGCCTGCGGGAGGCGGTTCCCGCCGATGTAATAGCGGCCCGTCGGGTCGCCGTCCTGGTCCAGCACCTGCTCATCGGTCACGGTGCAGGCGGCGCATACGGCCACGTTCAGATCGCCGTCCTTGATTTCGGTGTCGTTGTAGCTGCTGCCCAGGGTGACCAGCAGGTTGTCCAGCACGTAGGCCTGCAGGTCAAGTTCGAAGCCCTTGCCCACCGACTTCTCGGCATTGAGCAGGATATTGGCGTTGGCCGCACCGCCGACGGCGGTCAGCTGCTGGTCCTTGACGCGGTAGTAGTACACGCCGGCGCTGAGGCGCGCGCGCTTGTCCCAGAAGTCGGCCTTCACGCCGGTCTCGAACGAGGTCACCGTTTCCGGGCCAGCCACGGACTTGCCGTTGAACGCGCCCGCGCTCTGGATGCTGCTGCCGCGGAAGCCAGTAGCCGCGCGCGCGTACAGGTTCACGTCATCGTTCAGCGCGTACGTCGCCGACAGGTCCCAATTGAACTTCTTGTCTTCCGGTGCCGCCGACAGGTCGCCGTCGGGCTCGAGTGCGGCCAGCTGCGCCAGGGTGCACTTGCCCGCCAGCACGCAGGCGGCGAAGCCGGTGTTCCAGTAATCCTCCACCGTCAGCTTCTTCTCGTCGACGGTATAGCGGGCGCCCGCGCGCAGTTCCAGCTTGTCGGTGGCCTGCCACGTCACCGCGCCGAACGCCGCCCACGCGTCGTTGGTCTGGCGGATGCGCTGGTAGCCGTCCTGCGCGCTGTTGTTGAGCGAGTCGTAGCTGAAGCTCTCGACCTTGTAGTCCTCCTTGAAGTAGAAGACGCCGGCCTGCCAGTTCCACGGGCCCGCGTATGCGGACTCCAGGCGGAACTCCTGCGTCCACTGCGAGTGCTCCGGGATGCCGTCGGCGGTCTCGGACGCGAACGGGATCACGCCGGGGCCGGAATCGGGCAGGAACGCCGCACCGTAACCGCCGTCGATGTCGCCGCGGTTGATCGTCTCCACGCTCTCGTAGCCGGTGATGGAGTACAGCTTGTGCTGGCCCAGGTCCCAGCTCAGGCGGGCGCTGGCGCCGTGGGAGCGCAGCTCGGAGTAGTTCAGGCCGTCCTGCGACACCTCGTCCTCATCGAAGCCGGGCACGAAGTCGTTGGTGCCGGGCTGGATGATGTTGGCGCGGAACAGGCGTGCGGTGCCGTTGAGCCTGCGCGCATGCGCGTTGAGCAGGGCGTCGAAGCCATCGCCTTCGTAAAGGACCTGCACGCGGGCTGCGCCCTCGTCGTAACCCTCGAACCCATCGTTCGGACCGGGATAGGTATTGGTCACCCAGTCGTCGCGGCGCTGGAAGAGCGCGGAGCCGCGGGCCGACCACCGGGGGCTCAGCGCGCCGCCGATGGCGGCCTCCAGATTCCACATGTTGTCGCTGCCCACGCCGACCTTGGCGTATCCGCTGGCCTCCTGCGAGGGCTTGGCCGATTCGAACTTCACCACGCCCGCCGGGGTGTTGCGGCCGAACAGCGAACCTTGCGGACCGCGCAGGACTTCGACCTGTTCCAGGTCGAACAGCGGGAAGCCCTTCAGGATCGGGTTTTCCTGCACCACCTCGTCGTACACCAGCGACACCGGCTGCGAGGTGTTGAGGCGGAAGTCGGTGTTGCCGTAGCCGCGGATGTAGAAGCGCGGGAAGGCCCGGCCGAAGGAGGATTCGATGTTCAGGCTGGGCACGCGGCCGGACAGGAAGCGGATGTCGGTGCCCCCGGAGGCCAGTACGCCCAGCTGTTCTCCGCTGACGGTGCTGATGGACACCGGGACATCCTGGATGTTCTCCACCTTGCGCTGCGCGGTGACCTGGACGGTATCGAGCGTGGCGGCATCCTTTTCCGCCACGGCGGCGGTCTCCTGCGCGGAGGCGGCACCGAAGGGCAGCAGGACGGCGATGGCGGCGGCGAGGCGGTGCGGCCGTGCGGCCGTGCGGAGTCGGGACATGGTGGTGGGCTTCCGGGTGTTGGGTGGCGGGGCGCGCGGCGGCATTAGCAGGCGAATGTTGCATTACAGCAACACCGCGAGCAATGGCCGGAAGTCCCGTTATCGGGAAGGTAACCGTGGTTCCATTGGCTTGCGCTGTCGCCTCACACATACAGGGGCGTGCTGCGGGGGATGTGACCTGTGGCCTCTGACCATCCGGGGGCCGGAAGCTAGACTCTTCGTCCCCCTCACAGGCTCCGGACCGCCCCCATGACCCAATGGTTCTTCCATACCCCGGCCGACAACCAGCGCCACGGCCCGCTGGACGAGGCCGCCGCGCTGGCCTTCGCCCAGCGGACCCCGGCCGCGCTGGCCTGGCGCGAAGGCATGCGCGAATGGAAGCCCGTGCGCGAGTTGCCCGAACTGGCCGGCACCGCCACGCCTCCCCCGCATCTGCCGCCGCTGCCGGGGACCGGTGGCCGCCGCGGCGCGGACGAGATCGACTTCCGCATCGTCGGCCATGAGATGCAGTTCGTCGAAGTGGAACTGGACCCCGGCGAGAGCGCCATCGCCGAAGCCGGCGCGCTGATGTTCAAGGACAGCGCCGTGCAGATGGATACGGTGTTCGGCGACGGCTCGCACAGCGGCCAGGGCGGCGGCTTCATGGACAAGCTGTTCTCGGCCGGCAAGCGCGTGCTGACCGGCGAGAGCCTGTTCACCACCATGTACACGCATACCGGCCAGGGCAAGGCCAAGGTCGCCTTCGCCGCGCCCTACCCGGGCACCGTGCTGGCGATGAAGCTGGACGAGCACGGCGGCCGCCTGATCTGCCAGAAGGACAGCTTCCTGGCCGGTGCGCGCGGCGTGTCGGTCGGCATCCACCTGCAGCGCAAGATCCTGACCGGCCTGTTCGGCGGCGAGGGTTTCATCATGCAGAAGCTGGAAGGCGACGGCTGGGTGTTCGTGCATGCCGGCGGCTGCGTGGTCGAGCGCGAACTCCAGGCCGGCGAGCGCATCGATGTGGACACCGGCTGCGTGGTGGCCTACCACGCCAGCGTGAACATGGAGGTGCGCCCGGTCAGCGGCATCAAGAGCATGTTCTTCGGCGGCGAAGGCATGTTCCTGGCCACGCTGACCGGCCCCGGCAAGGTGTGGCTGCAGTCGCTGCCGTTCTCGCGCCTGGCCGGCCGCATGCTGCAGGCCGCGCCGCAGGGCGGTGGGCAGGCCCGCGGCGAGGGTTCGGTGCTGGGCGGCCTGGGCCGCATCCTGGACGGCGACAACAACTTCTGAGAATGCGAGGCGGTTGGCGTCCATTGCGGCGGCGCACGCTATGCTCCGCCGCTGATCGCCCCCCCATTCTGCCCCATCCCATGCACCTGATCCCGCGTACGCGCCCCCTGCTGCTCGCCGCCTGTGTCGCCCTGCTGGCCGCGTGCGGCGGCGACAACGTCAAGCCCACGCCACCGCCGGCGGCGGTGAAGCCGACACCCGCGGCACCGAAGGTGAAGGTGGGCATCGCGCTGGGCGGCGGTGCGGCGAAAGGGTTCGCCCACATCGGCGTGATCAAGATGCTGGAGGCCAACGGCATCGAGCCGCAGGTCGTGTCCGGCACCAGCGCCGGCAGCGTGGTCGGCGCGCTGTACGCCAGCGGCATGGATCCCTTCCGGATGCAGACCCAGGCCTTCGCGCTGGACGAAGCGAAGATCCGCGACGTGCGCCTGTTCTCCGGCGGCCTGGTGCAGGGCCAAAAACTGCAGGACTACGTCAACGACCTGGTCGGCAAGCGCACCATCCAGCAGCTGAAGAAGCCCTTCGCCGCCGTATCCACGCAGCTGGAGAACGGCGAGCGCACGGTGTTCGTGCGCGGCAACACGGGCCAGGCGGTGCGCGCGTCCAGCAGTATCCCGGGCGTGTTCGAACCGGTGGTGATCGGCAAGGCCAGCTACGTCGACGGCGGCGTGGTCAGTCCGGTGCCGGTGGACGCGGCACGCCAGCTGGGCGCGGACTTCGTCATCGCCGTGGACATCTCCACCAAGGCGCCGGGCACCAAGCCCGGCAGCATGCTGGGCATCGTCAACCAGTCCATCAGCATCATGGGCCAGCGCCTGGGCGAACAGGAACTGGCGCGCGCCGACATCGTCATCCGGCCCAAGGTCAACGACATCGGCCCGGCCGATTTCGAGCAGAAGAACACCGCCATCCTGGAAGGCGAACGCGCCGCGCTGGCGGCGATGCCACAGATCAAGGCCAGGCTCGCCGAACTGCAACGCACCCGCAACGCCGCACACGCAGCGCGCCACGCGCCACCGAAGCCCGACCCGCGCTGCCTGGAAGAACCCTCGCGGCTGGGCCGCCTGTTCGGCCGCGACGTGAAATGCGACGCCGCCGGGCAACCCGTAAAACGGTAGAGCGGAGCTCGCTCCGCTGCTTCCAGCCCCAGCGCTCGACGACACCGTACGGAGCCGAGCGGCCTGGCTCTACGCGACGGTGACGCGGCGCAGGTTGTCGCGCGCCCTCGCCTCCAGCCTGTCGTGGAAATGCGGCGTGCTGTAGATGGCGGGCCGATCGAGAAAACCCGTGAGGATCTCGCGTCGCTTGCGGCGGAACAGGAAGCCGGGCACGTACGCATATTCCTTGCGGATCTGCTGTTCGTACTCATCGAAGCGCGCGCGCGCCGCGCCGAGAATGGACAGGTCGATGTCGACCAGCAGGCGTTCGTCCTGCCCCGACGGCACCGCGGCGTGCCGTGTCGCCATCACCAGGTCGTGCACGCGCTGCGCCGGTCCGGCGTCGACGCCCGCATCGCCAAGCGCATCGCGTGCCCAGTCCGCGCTGCGTTGCTCGTTGTGGTGACCCTTGATGTCGTAGATCGCATCGTGGAACCACAGCGCCATTTCGACTTCGGCCGGGCGCTCGGCCAGCGCGCGCGCGCCGTCGAATGCCGACAGGCATTCGCCGAGGTGCTGCTGCGTGTGGTAATGGCGCTGCGGTTCGGCGTAGGCCGCCATCAGCCGCGCGAACAGCGCGTCGCCCTCGCCTGCTGCGCCGATGCCGGCCCAGGCGCGCTGCCAGGAGAGAAGGAAGTAATCCATGGATGTCCAGGCAGGAGCGGTGTTCCCATTGTAGGAGCGCCCTCGGGCGCGATGCTTCTGGCTTGTTGATGTGGCCGGAGTAAAAGCATCGCGCCCGAGGGCGCTCCTACAAGGACGACGGCAATCCATGACCACCCACCGGCACCGTCTCGACATGGCGGTCGAAGCCGGCGATCAGCGGCCGTGCCTTCGCGATGGCCTGCTGCACGGCCGGCAGCGAGAGCGATGCGGTGTGGCTGGCCGCGTCGGTCCAGACCTCGGTGATCCAGATCGCCTCGGCATCGGTGGGGTCCTGCGCAACGACGTAGCTCAGGCAGCCGGGCATGGCCTCGGTGCCTTCCAGCAGGATGGCCAGCAACGCCTCGCGCTGGCCGGGCGTGGCGCGCATCTTGCCGATCAGTCCGTACATGGGAGGCCCTCATGGAAACTGCGCGCGTTGTAGCACGCGTCGAGGACAGGGTATGCCCTCGTCAAGCACCGGGCAGCGGCAGGCCACCGTCGGTCTTCACCGCGCGCAGGACGAAGCTGGAGTTCACATCGGCCACGCCGCTGGCATTGAGCAGGTTGTCGAGCAGGAAGCGCGAGAAATGCTCCAGGTCCTGCACCACCACGTGCAGCAGGTAATCCATGTCGCCGGTCAGCGCATAGCAGGCGACCACCTCGTCCCAGGCCTGCACGCGGTCGCCGAACTGCTGGACGCTGGCCGGGTCGTGCCGTTCCAGCTGCACGCGCACGAACGCCTGCAGGCCCAGGCCCACCGCCTTGGGATCGACGCGCGCCGCGTAACCGGCGATCACCCCGGTGGCCTCCAGCCGCTGGATGCGGCGCAGGCAGGCCGACGGCGACAGGTTCACCTGGGCGGCGATGTCGGCATTGGTCGCCCTGCCGTTGCGCTGCAGCAGGGCCAACAGGCGCAGGTCGGTACGGTCGAGAACGGATGATTCGGTCATTTGATGCAGAGAATAGCCTATTCACGCTGGATCATTGCGCCACAGATCCGATCAGGCGCAACTTTGCAAGCCTGTTGCGCGGCTCTGCCGCTAGCATCGTCCCATCACCCGCCGATCGAAGGGAATCGCCATGAACGAGCCACGCCGCGTCGAGCACCAGCAGACCGACAAGGGCTACGTGCCGGTCTACACGACCGCCATCGTGGACCAGCCGGCGGACTACCCCGCCGACGACCACGCCACCTGGGGCGCGCTGTACGAGCGCCAGCGTGCGCTGCTGGTGGGACGCGCCTGCGACGAGTTCCTGCACGCGCAGGACGCCATGGGCATGACGCCGGACCGCATCCCGCGCTTCGATGCATTGAACGACGTGCTGCGTGCCACCACCGGCTGGCAGCTGGTCGGCGTGGAAGGCCTGCTGCCGGAGCTGGAGTTCTTCGACCATCTGGCCAACCGCCGCTTCCCGGTGACCTGGTGGATCCGCCGCCCGGACCAGATCGACTACATCGCCGAGCCCGACCTGTTCCACGATCTGTTCGGCCATGTGCCGCTGCTGATGAACCCCGTGTTCGCCGACTACATGGAAGCCTACGGCAAGGGCGGCGTGAAGGCGCATGGGATCGGCCCGGATGCGCTGCAGCAGCTGACCCGGCTGTACTGGTACACGGTGGAGTTCGGCCTGATCGACACGAAGGACGGCCTGCGCATCTACGGCGCCGGCATCGTGTCGTCGAAGGGCGAGTCGCTGTATTCGCTGGAATCGGACGCGCCTAACCGCATCGGCTTCGATCTGGAGCGGATCATGCGGACGCGCTACCGCATCGACACGTTCCAGAAGACCTACTTCGTCATCGACAGCTTCGAGCAGCTGATGAACGCCACCGCGCCGGATTTCACCCCGATCTACGCGCAGCTGGAAGCACAGGACGCGATCCCGGCCGGCGATGTGCGCGACGGCGACCGCGTGTTCCATCGCGGCACGGGCGAGGGCTGGGCGGACGGCGGCGACGTCTGACCCGCACCGTACAATCGCGGGCATCCCCCTCCGGTCCGGATGCCCCATGCTGCAACGCCTGTTCCCACTGATCGTCCTCTGCGCGCTGTTGTCCGTCCCAAGCGCCGCATTCGCCCGCAACTGCGCGATCACGGTGGAAGCGACCGACATGATGACCTTCAACCTGAAGACCCTCCGCGTGCCGGGCGACTGCGGGCAGCTGCGGGTGGTGCTGAAGCACGTGGGCCGCATGCCGGCGCAGGCGATGGGGCACAACTGGGTGCTGACGGAAACACGCCACCACCGCGACGTAGGCCTGGCGGGCGGACGCATGAAACTCGCCGACGACTACCTGCCGCGCAACGACGCGCGGGTGATCGCGCACACGCCGGTGATCGGCGGCGGCCAGTCCACCGAGGTGGTGTTCCCCACTTCGCGGCTGCGCAAGGGTGGGGCGTACACGTTCTTCTGCTCGTTTCCGGGCCACTGGAACATGATGAAGGGCACGCTGGTCTTCGAGTGAGGGGGGACGGGCCCGCCGGGGGCCCGTACCGTCCAGCCGCCGTTGGTATGATGCGCGCCGGTACCGTGACGGAGTTCTCACGATGGCCTCTGCCGAAGCGTTGTGGCGCTGGCTGCGCCAATGGCGGCGCGAACACCTGCAGGTCGATCGGGCCGCGGTGTTGCGCAACGTCGACGAAGGAGGGCAACTGGGCCCGCGCTATGCCTTCATGACCGTGATGGCGTGCGGCATCGCCACGCTGGGCCTGCTGCAGAATTCGGTCGCGGTCATCATCGGCGCGATGCTGATCTCCCCGCTGATGGGTCCGATCGTCGAACTGGGCATGTCCCTGGCCACCTTCGACTTCCGCAGCCTGCGCGAATCGCTCAAGACGCTGGCGGTCGGCACCGCGGTGGCACTGACCACGGCCACCGTGATCGTCCTGGTCTCCCCGCTGCAGGAAGCGACGCCGGAGATCCTGGCCCGCACCGAACCCACGCTGTTCGACCTGCTCGTGGCCGTGTTTTCCGGCCTGGCCGGCGCCTACGCCACCATTACCCGCAAGGGCGAGACCATCGTCGGCGTCGCCATCGCGACCGCCTTGATGCCGCCGCTGGCCGTGGTGGGCTTCGGCATTGCGACGTTGAACGCGGGCATCGCCGGCGGCGCGCTGTTCCTGTTCATGACCAACCTGCTGGCGATCGCCTTCTCGGTCACCATCATGGCGCGCTGGTACCAGTTCGGCGGGGACGATACGCCCAAGCAGACGGCGTGGCAGGCCACCATGATCGTCGGGACGTTCCTGCTGCTGTCGATCCCGCTGGGAGTGGCCTTGCGCGACATTGCGGCGCGCGGCGTGGCCGACCGCACCATCCGCAACATGATGGATGAAACCGCGCGCCGCAATGGCGGGCAGGTCACCTCCCTGCGCGTGGACCGCAACGGAAACACGCTGAACATCGATGCGGTGATGCTGCTTCCCCGGCACAAGCCACAGTTGGATCGCGAGATCGAACACCGGCTGGAGTCGGTGCTGTCGCGCCCGGTGGTGGTGTCGCTGCGCGAACTGCTGACGGCGGACGAGCAGGCACAGGCCAGCGAACAGGCCTCGCTGGCGCAGCTGCGCGAGAGCGTGCTGCGTCTGCAGAGCGTGGCCGAGCGGGATGCGCAGGCGCGGTCGGCCGGCACCCGCGCCGCCGAAGCCCTGCACCAACGCGTGCTGGCGCACTTCGGCCAGTTGGACGTGCTGGAGGGCGGCCAGCAGGCCCGGTGGCGGCTCAATGGCCGGTCCGGCCTGGACATCGCCGCGGCCCGCCGGCTCGAACAGTCGCTCTCCACGAACGGAGAGGGGTTGAAGGTGCAGGTGGTACCGGCCATGCAGGCCTTGCCGGCGATCGCGTTCGGCGACGACGACGCCACGCTGACCGAGGACCAGGCATCCCGCCTGGAGACCATGGCGTGGGCGCTGCAGCGATGGGGTGTGGAGCGCGTGCAGGTGGATGGGTATGCCGGCAACGATACGGCGCTGGCCCAGGCACGCGCCCAGGTGGTCGCCGATGCGTTGGCACGCCACGGTATCCGCGACATCACGGCCCATGCCGTAGACGGTGCGGCCGCACGGGCAACGGCAACCGCCGAGGGAAGGCCCGTGCTTCGCGAAGCGCGCGTGCGGTTCGCCAACCCGTGAGCGCAACGGCCGGCGCAGGTTGATGATGTCCGTCAACGCATCGCCGGTTTCTTTCCGACGACAGACCGTCGTCTCCCATCGATAATGTGCCCCTCCGGTAGCATAGGGAAACGCGCCCGGCCTGCGCCGCGCGCGCTTCGTTCACAGCAGACCGCACGCCATGAATACCGAATTCCGCACCTCGCTCCCGGGCACCGCGCTCGACTATTTCGACGCGCGCGCCGCGGTTGATGCCCTGCAGCCCGGCGCCTGGGCCACGCTGCCGTACACCGCGCGCGTGCATGCCGAGAACATCGTGCGCCGTGCCGATCCCGCACGCCGCGACGACTACCTGCGCCAGCTGGTCGAACGCCGCCGCGACCTGGATTTCCCGTGGTTCCCGGTGCGCGTGGTCTGCCACGACATCCTCGGCCAGACTGCATTGGTGGACCTGGCCGGGCTGCGCGATGCGATCGCCGACATGGGCGGCGACCCGGCGCAGGTGAACCCGGTGGTGCCGGTGCAGCTGATCGTCGACCACTCGCTGGCGGTGGAATGCGGCGGCTACGATCCGGATGCGTTCGCGAAGAACCGCGCCATCGAGGACCGCCGCAACGAAGACCGGTTCCATTTCATCGACTGGACGAAGCACGCATTCAAGAACGTCGACGTGATCCCGCCGGGCAACGGGATCATGCACCAGATCAACCTGGAGAAGATGTCGCCGGTCGTCTACGTCCAGGATGGCGTCGCGTTTCCCGACACCTGCGTGGGCACCGACAGTCACACCCCGCACGTCGATGCGCTGGGCGTGATCGCCATCGGCGTGGGCGGGCTGGAAGCGGAGAACGTCATGCTCGGCCGCGCCTCGTGGATGCGCACGCCGGATATCGTCGGCGTGGAACTGCAGGGCCGACCGGCGCCCGGCATCACCGCCACCGATGTGGTGCTGGCGCTGACCGAGTTCCTGCGCAAGGAAAAGGTGGTCGGCGCCTACCTGGAGTTCCGTGGCGAGGGCGCCGCGGCGCTGACCATCGGCGACCGCGCGACGATTTCCAACATGGCACCCGAGTACGGCGCGACCGCCGCGATGTTCTTCATCGACGACAACACGCTGGACTACCTGCGCCTGACCGGCCGCAGCGACCAGCAGGTGGCACTGGTCGAGACCTACGCGAAGACGGCAGGCCTGTGGGCCGACGACCTGAAGGCCGCGCAGTACGAACGCACGCTGCACTTCGATCTGTCCACGGTCGTGCGCAACATGGCCGGCCCGTCCAACCCGCACAGGCGCCTGCCGACCAGCGCGCTGGCCGAGCGCGGCATCGCCGACGAGGGCAAGCTGCGGGCGGGCAGGGCGGAGGAGGCGCAGGGCCTGATGCCCGATGGCGCGGTCATCATCGCCGCCATCACCTCGTGTACCAATACGTCGAATCCGCGCAACGTCATCGCGGCCGCACTGCTGGCGCGCAATGCCAACGCGAAGGGACTGGTGCGCAAGCCGTGGGTGAAGAGTTCGCTGGCGCCCGGCTCCAAGGCCGTGCAGCTCTATCTGGAAGAATCCGGCCTGCTGCCGGACCTGGAGAAACTCGGCTTCGGCATCGTCGCCTTCGCCTGCACCACCTGCAACGGCATGAGCGGCGCGCTGGATCCGAAGATCCAGCAGGAGATCATCGACCGCGACCTCTACGCGACCGCCGTGCTGTCGGGCAACCGCAATTTCGACGGGCGCATCCATCCCTACGCCAAGCAGGCCTTCCTCGCCTCGCCGCCACTGGTGATCGCCTATGCCATCGCCGGCACCGTGCGCTTCGACATCGAGAAGGACGCGCTGGGCTTCGACGCCGACGGCAACCCGATCACGCTGAAGGACATCTGGCCCAGCGATGCGGAGATAGACGCGGTCGTGAAGGCCAGCGTGAAGCCGGACCAGTTCCGCAAGGTCTACGAGCCGATGTTCACCGTGCGCGCCGAGCACGGCGGCCGCGTCGAGCCGCTCTACGCCTGGCGCCCGCAGAGCACCTACATCCGCCGTCCGCCCTACTGGGAGGGCGCTTTGGCCGGCGAACGCACGCTGCGCGGCATGCGCCCGTTGGCGGTGCTGGGCGACAACATCACCACCGACCACCTGTCGCCGTCGAACGCGATCCTCGCCTCGAGCGCGGCAGGCGAGTACCTGGCGAAGATGGGCCTGCCGGAGGAGGACTTCAATTCCTACGCCACGCATCGCGGCGACCACCTCACCGCGCAGCGCGCGACCTTCGCCAACCCGCAGCTGGTCAACGAGATGGCGGTGGTCGATGGCGAAGTGAAGAAGGGCTCGCTGGCGCGCGTCGAACCGGACGGGCAGGTGGTGCGCATGTGGGAAGCCATCGAGACCTACATGGACCGCAAGCAACCGCTGGTCATCATCGCCGGCGCCGACTACGGCCAGGGCAGTTCGCGCGACTGGGCGGCGAAGGGCGTGCGCCTGGCGGGCGTGGAAGCGATCGTGGCCGAGGGCTTCGAGCGCATCCACCGCACCAACCTGATCGGCATGGGCGTGCTGCCGCTGGAGTTCCAACCGGGCCAGACGCGCAAGACCTGGGGCATCGACGGCACTGAAACGTTCGATGTGGTGGGCGAGCGCCGGCCGCGCGCGACGTTGACGCTGGTGATCCACCGTGCGAACGGCGAGACCGTGGAAGTCCCGGTAACCTGCCGGCTGGACTCGGACGAGGAAGTCTCGATCTACGAGGCCGGCGGGGTTCTGCAGCGGTTCGCCCAGGATTTCCTGGACGCGTCGAAAGCGGCCTGAGCTGTTCGTCGTATCGGCACACCCACCGCACAGGAGTCCGATCATGTCCGACAACGCCACGCCCGGCACCGTCCGCCTGCACCGCGTGCTGCGCGCGCCGCCGTCGCGCGTCTACCGCGCCTTCCTCGATCCCGACGCGATGGTGAAGTGGTTGCCGCCGCACGGCTTCACCGGCAAGGTCCATGCGATGGACGCCCGCGTGGGTGGCGGCTACACGATGTCGTTCACCAACTTCGGCACCGGGTCCAGCCACTCCTTCGGCGGCACCTACGTGGAACTGGTGGAGAACGAACGGTTGCGCTACACCGACCAGTTCGACAACCCCGGCCTGCCGGGCCAGATGCAGGTCACGGTGACGCTGAAGAAGAGCGTCGTCGGCACCGAGCTCAACGTCGTGCAGGAAGGCATTCCCGCCGCGATCCCGGTCGATTTCCGCTACCAGGGCTGGCAGGAATCGCTGGAGATGCTGGCGAAGCTGGTGGAGCCGGAGATACCGGACGGGGCGTGAACCGGCTCCGGACGACGCTTGCGTCTGACGGTGGTTCAGCGCACACTCGCATGGCAATTTTTGCCAACGGAGCCGTCATGGCCACGATGAACATCTCACTGCCCGACGAACTCAAGCAGTTCGTCGACGCACAGGTTTCCGAGCATGGGTACGGTTCGACCAGCGAATACCTGCGCGATCTGATCCGCAAGCAGCGCGATGTCGAGAAGCTGCGTGGCATGCTGCTGGAAGGCGTCAAGTCCGGACCTGCTACGCCGATGGAGCCGGATTTCTTCGACAAGATGCGCGAACGCGCGCACGCCCGCGCCGCGGGTCCATGAAGCCCCTTCATTGGCATCCGCTGGCCCGGCGCGATGCCGACGAAGCCGCCGCGTGGTACGCGCAACAAGGCGGGCTGCCGCTCGAACTCGGGTTCACGGACGCGTTGCAGGCCGCGACAGGGTTGATGTCTGCGCATCCGGGCATCGGCTCCCCTCGCTATGCAACCGTCCTGAATCTTCCCGGCCTGCGCCTCTGGCCCGTCGAGGGGTTTCCATACCTGGTCTTCTACGTCGAGCGCGAGACGCAATTGGACATCTGGCGCGTGCTGCACGCACAACGCGACATTCCGGCGTGGATGGGAGCGTCCGAATGAACCTGTTCAACGAGGATTGACATGTCCCACGTCCCCCAGATCCGCATCCCCGCCACCTACATGCGCGGTGGCACGTCGAAAGGCGTGTTCTTCCGCCTGCAGGACCTGCCCGAACGGGCGCAGCTGCCGGGACCGGCGCGGGATGCGTTGCTGTGCCGCGTGATCGGTTCGCCCGATCCGTATGGCAAGCACACCGACGGCATGGGCGGGGCGACGTCCAGCACCAGCAAGGTGGTGATCATTTCGCCGAGCACGCAGCCCGGGCATGACGTGGATTACCTGTACGGACAGGTCCCGATCGAAGGCGCCTTCATCGACTGGAGCGGCAACTGCGGCAACCTGTCGTCGGCGGTGGGACCCTTCGCCATCGCGAACGGAATGATCGACCCGGCACGCGTGCCGCGCGACGGCCTGTGCACCGTGCGGATCTGGCAGGCCAACATCCAGAAGACCATCGTCGCGCATGTGCAGGTGACGAATGGCGAGGTGCAGGAAACGGGCGACTTCGAGCTGGACGGGGTGACGTTCCCGGCCGCGGAAGTGCAGCTGGAGTTCATCGACCCCGCGGATGAGGGCGATGGCGACGGCGGTGGCGCCATGTTCCCCACCGGCCACCTCGTCGACGACCTGGACGTGCCCGGCGTGGGCATGTTCAAGGCCACGATGATCAACGCCGGCGTGCCGATGGTGTTCGTCGACGCCGCCGCACTGGGCTACGACGGCACCGAACTGCAGGGCGCCATCAACGAGGACAGGGCCGCCCTGGCGAAGCTCGAGGCGATCCGCGCGCAGGGCGCGGTGCGCATGGGGCTGGTCGCCGATGCCGCGGCCGCGGCGAAGCGCCCGCTGACGCCCAAGGTCGCCTTCGTCGCACCGCCGAAGGACTACGTGTCGTCCAGCGGCAAGCCTGTGAAGGCCGCCGACATCGACCTGCTGGCGCGCGCGATGTCCATGGGCAAGCTGCACCACGCGATGATGGGCACGGCCTCGGTCGCCATCGCCACGGCCGCCGCTGTGCCGGGCACGGTGGTCAATGCGGCGGCCGGCGGCGGCACGCGTGAGGTGCTGGTGTTCGGCCATCCATCGGGCACGCTGCGCGTGGGTGCCGACGTCAAGCAGGTGGACGGCGCGTGGGCGGTGACGAAGGCGGTGATGAGCCGCAGCGCGCGCGTGCTGATGGAAGGCTCGGTACGCGTACCGGGCGACGCGTTCTGACAGGTTCCGGCTGACCTGCCGGAAGTCACCACTTGCGCCGCGGCCATTGCCCCGGCGCGAGGCAGGCGACAGCATGGGCGCATGTGGACCGCCCTGACCCGATTTCGCGAACCCATGACACTGGCCGGCGTGTTCACGCTGGCGGCCGTGTCGTTGGGCCTGCGCTTCCTGCCGGCGGAGGTGCTGCCCGCCGCGGCCGCCGCGCTGGCGGCTTACGCACTGGGATTCCTCCTGTTCGCCCTGGCGCCGGAAACGTGGCAGCGGCCGCGGCGGATCGCCCTGGTGACGATGGCCTGCCTCGCGCTGCTGCTGGCCTGGCTGACGCCGCGCGTGGGCACCGCGCAGGTGCTGCTGGTGGTCTGGGTGGCGTGCGCGGTGAACGTACTGTCGCCACGCGGGGTCGTCGGTGCCGCGCTGGTGTTGAACGTGGCGTTCTACCTGCTGATGGTGCACCACCAGTTCGGCGCGCCCCTGACGATGACGCTGATCAACATCGGTTTCCAGGCGCTCGCCGGCCTGTGTGTGCACTACGCCCGCCGCGCAGAGGATTCCCGCGACCAGTTGGCGTTGGTGAATGCGGACCTGCTGGCCACCCGTGCCCTGCTGGCCGACAGCGCGCGCGATGCCGAACGCCTGCGCGTGGCGCGTGAGCTGCATGATGTCGCCGGCCACAAACTCACCGCGATGAAGCTCAACCTGCGCGCGCTCGCCAGCGACCCCGTGTTCGCTGCGCGCGACGAGGTCCGCATCGCGCAGCAGTTGTCCACCGAACTGCTGGACGACATCCGCAGCGTGGTGCAGGCCCTGCGCGATGCGCGCGGGCTGGACCTGCAGACGGCGATCCGGGCGCTGGCGGCCCCGCTGCCCCGACCCGCGCTGCGGCTGGCCATCGCCGACGGCGTGAAGGTGGAGGACCCCGCGGTGGCGGAATCGCTGCTGCGCATCGTGCAGGAGTGCCTGACCAATGCCGCCCGCCACGCGAACGCGGACACGCTGACGGTTTCACTGAATAACGAGGACGCGGGCATGCATCTGCACATCGAAGACGACGGCAGGCTCAAGGGCCGCATACACGAGGGCAACGGTCTGTCGGGGATCCGTGAGCGTGTCGCCGCACTCGGCGGCGAGATGCAGCTGGGGAGCAGCGCGAGCGGTGGCCTGCGCCTGGACGTGAGGCTGCCGGCATGACAGTGCGTGTTGCCCTGGCCGACGATCAGGCGCTGGTACGTGCCGGGCTGCGTGCGCTGCTGAAGGCGCAGCAGGTGGAGGTGGTGTTCGAAGCCGACGACGGCGCCGATCTGCTGGCGAAGCTGGAAGCGCAGCCCGTCGACGTGGTGCTGAGCGACATCCGCATGCCGGGCGTGGACGGCATCGAGGCCTTGATCAAGCTGCGCGAACGCGGCGACCGCACGCCGGTGCTGCTGCTCACCACCTTCGACGACAGCGACCTGCTGCTGCGCGCGACCGATGCCGGTGCACAGGGCTTCCTGCTGAAGGACGCCGCACCGGAGGACTTGCACGATGCCATCCGCCGCGTGGCAGGCGGCGAGACGCTGCTGCAGCCGGTCAGTACCGATCCGGTGCGCGCGCGCTTCCGCTTCCGCGACGAGGTCCCGCCCAGCGACACCTTCAGCGAGCGCGAAGTCGCAATCCTGCGCCTGCTGGCCGGCGGCTATTCCAACAAGGAAATCGCCCGCACGCTGTTCCTCGCCGAGGGCACGGTGAAGAACTACGTATCCACCATCCTGGACAAGCTGGGCACCCGCGACCGCACCCGCGCCGTGCTGAAGGCCATCACGCTGCGGATCATTTGAGGCGGCGCCCTCTGCGGGCCACCTGTAGGAGCGCCCCATGGGCGCGAAGCCTTTCGGTCGGCAGACAGGAAAGCGGAAAGCATCGTGCCCATGGGGCGCTCCTACAGGGAATAGGGTGTCACTGGATCCGATGGCATTGACCTTATGCCAGCGCCACCATCGCCGCCCCCGCCGCCAGCGCCGCCATCAGCCCCGCCGAGACGCGCAGACCATAGGCCGCCCCCCCACTGACCCACGCGATCACCGATTTCGCGATCAGGCTGGCCGCCAGCAGCGCCAGCATCCACCCGCGCGCTTCGGTGGCCTCCAGGCCACCGCGTGCGAACTGATTGGCCAGCGTGGCCACGGCGGCATGCAGTTCGGCCACGGCCGACAATGCGGCGGCGGTGAGTGCGCCGCGCGGGCCGATCCATGCGGCCAGCGCGGCGGCGATGAAGGTCAGCGCTGCGACCACCAACGCGAAGCCCAGCGCCTGCCCGAAGCGGAACATGCGACTCTCCGATGTCGGCGGTTTCACCGCATCGTCCTCGCCGCGATGCAGGCCCAGCAAACCGCCGGCCAGCAGGACCGCACCGATGACGCCCAGCTCCGGCAGCAGGCCGCGCACCAGCGGCGGCGACACGGCCCACAGGATGGGCACGCACAGGGTCAGCGACGCGAGGTTGGACAGCAGCGCCGCGGCCACCGCGGAGCGCAGCAGCGACGGGGTTTCCTTCGCCCGCTGGCCGAAGCCGATGGTCGCCGCGGTGGACGACACGTAGCCGGCGAAGAAGCCCGCCGCCGCCAGGCCCCAGCGATTGCCGATCACGCGCAGGACCACGTGGCCCAGCGCGCTCACCGCCATCACCAGCACCACCAGCTTCCAGATGGTGGCCAGGTTGATCGCCTTGTAAGGACCGATGGGACGGTCCGGCAGGATCGGCAGGATGACCAGGGCCGACGCCAACAGCAGCAGGCCATCGAACACCTCGCGCTCGCTGAAGGTCTCGCGCGTGAGCTCGTGCAGCGGCTCCTTGGCGTACAGCAGCACCGCCACCACCACCGCCAGCCCCGTGGCCAATGCAGGCGTGCGCATGGCCATGGCGCCCAGCAGGAAGGTCAGCACCAGCGTCACCTCGCTGGTCAGGCCCGGGTCGTCCGCCGACGTGGCGCGGTAGCCCATGGCGGCGAGCAGGCCGGTCAGCGCCAGCGCCACCAGCAGGACGGGAACACCCAGCGACATGGCCACCGCGGCCGCCAGGGCCACCAGCGCGTGCGTGCGCAGGCCCGCGATGGCATGCGCGCGCCCCGGACGGCGCTCACGCACCAGTCCGATCAGCAGGCCCAGGCCCAGCGCCGAGGACAGCGCCAGCCAGGTTTCCGGAGTTGCTTGGTCCATCGCGTCGTTCCTGTGGCCGACCCTGAGCATAGCGAATGGTCTTGCATTGGTCTCGTCAACCCGGACAATGCGCGCACCTTCGCCGTGGACTCCATCATGCCCGCTTCCGCTCCGTCCGCCGTCTCGCTGAGCCGTTACCTGATCGAAGAACAGCGTGCGGGCCGCATCAGCGCCGACCTGCGCCAGCTGATCGCGGTGGTGGCCCGCGCCTGCACCAGCATCTCCATCGCGGTCAGCAAGGGCGCGCTGGGCGGCGTGCTGGGCGATGCCGGCACCGGCAACGTGCAGGGCGAGGCGCAGAAGAAGCTGGACGTGCTGAGCAACGACATCCTGCTGGAAGCCAATGCCTGGGGCGGCCACCTGGCCGCGTGCGCCTCGGAGGAAATGGACCACAGCCAGCCGATCCCGGACGCCTACCCGCGGGGCGGCTTCCTGCTGCTGTTCGATCCGCTGGACGGCAGCTCGAACATCGACGTCAACGTCTCGGTCGGCACCATCTTCTCGGTGCTGCGCTGCCCGGACGGCGTGACCACGCCGGGCGACGAGCATTTCCTGCAACCGGGCCGCGAGCAGGTGGCGGCCGGCTACTGCATCTACGGCCCCAGCACGATGCTGGTACTGACCACCGGCAACGGCACGCATGCGTTCACGCTGGACCGCGAGCAGGGTGCGTTCGTGCTGACCCAGCGCGACATGCGCATCCCGGAGGAGACCAAGGAGTTCGCCATCAACATGTCGAACCAGCGCCATTGGGAGGCGCCGATGCAGGCCTACGTCGCCGATCTGCTCGCCGGTCGCGAAGGCCCGCGCGGCAAGGACTTCAACATGCGCTGGATCGCCAGCATGGTGGCCGACGTGCACCGCATCCTGACCCGCGGCGGCATCTTCATCTATCCCTGGGACCGCAAGGACCCGGGCAAGGCCGGCAAGCTGCGCCTGATGTACGAGGCCAACCCCATGGGCATGCTGGTGGAGCAGGCCGGCGGCGCGGCCAGCACGGGCCGCGAGGACATCCTGTCGCTGCGCCCGACCCAGCTGCACCAGCGCGTGCCGGTGTTCCTCGGATCGAAGAAGGAAGTCGAGGCGGCCGTCGGTTACCACCGGGCCCACGACACCGCCGCCGCCTGACCGCGACGCGGATGGCTAGAATCCGTCCATGACGCCGCATCCGC
This sequence comes from Pseudoxanthomonas sp. F11, assembly GCF_037046485.1. Taxonomy (NCBI): domain Bacteria; kingdom Pseudomonadati; phylum Pseudomonadota; class Gammaproteobacteria; order Lysobacterales; family Lysobacteraceae; genus Pseudoxanthomonas; species Pseudoxanthomonas sp. F11. The sequence goes on from NZ_JBANLZ010000003.1 coordinate 397,160, forward strand.
ATCCCGCCGACTTCATCGAGGTCTACCACGACGCGCTGGACGCGGCGACCTGCCAGGCCATCGTGGCGCGCTTCGACGCCAGCCGGCAGGACCGGCCGGGGCAGGTCGGGGGCGGCCACCATCCGGAGCTCAAGCACAGCCGCGACATCAGCATCAGCGGGCAGGCCGACTGGCGCGACGTGGAACAGCGCCTCAACCTGGCCGTGCTCGCCGGGCTGAAGCAGTACCTGCGCACCTATCCCTTCAGCCTGATCGCACCGCTGATGCTGCAGCAACCAGGCGAGGACGGGCAGCTGCACCGCCTCGGTTACGAGGACGTCGCCGGCATGGACGACGATGCGCTGATGCGGCTGATCATGGCGGTGTTCGTGCCGGGCCGGATCAACCTGCAGCGTTATCCGGCCGGGGAAGGCGGTTATCCCTACTGGCATTGCGAGCTGTTCCCCAAGGGCGCCGATGCGGAGCCGCTGCACCGCCACGTGTTGTGGACGCTCTACCTCAACGATGGCTTCGAGGCGGGCGAAACCGAATTCTTCCACCAGCAGCGCAAGATCGCACCGCGCACCGGCAGCCTGCTGATCGCTCCGACCGCGTTCACCCACACGCACCGCGGCAACCGTCCCATGGGCGGCGACAAGTACATCGCGACCAGCTGGATTCTGTTCCAGCGCGCCGAACGGCTGTACGGCGGCCGCTGACGCGGCTCAGGCGGTCCTGCGACGGGCGTTGAGGTCGTGGCGCAGGCGCTGCAATGCCGCTTCGGCATCGCCCACCACCATCACGCAGGGCACGGCAAGCATCAGGTTGAGCGGCAGGCCGAACTCCTCCAGCTGCCAGCCCTGCATGTCGTTGCCGGCGTCTTCGCCCAGGTATTCCGGGCAGCGCCGGCGGATGCGTTCGGCCAGGCTGCCGCCTTCGGGCACGTACCCGTAGACCGGCTTGCCGCGGGCGATGGCATAGCCCACTTCGAAGCAGGTGCCACTGTCCGGTTCGGCGCCACGGAAGAAATCCAGGTTCGCCAGCACCGCATCGGCCGCGTCGAGCAGGCCGATGTCGGCACGGTAGATCCAGCGCGCGGTCTCCAGCGGATCGCCGGTGGCGTGGCCGGCCACCTGGGCATCCAGCGGAAACAGGCCTTCAAAACCATGACGTGCGCACAGCGCCTTGAGCTGCTCGCCGCGGGCGGCGGCATCGGGGCGGAAGATGTCGGGACCGGCAAGGTAGAGCGACTGGATCATCGGCACGGGGCGCACGGCGGGGAGGGTGGATTGTCCCTGCCCGTCGGCGGGTCGCCACGTGACCGATCGTCGCAGTAGTGCCGTCGCCGGCGTCAGAACAGCTCGCCCTGCGGCGACGGCACGCGGGGCGGCACGAAGCGCGTGCCGTCGAACGGGGGATGGCGCCGTCCTTCGAAGCCCAAGCGCTTCAACGCCAGCGCGAACCGCCGCGCCAGCAGGTCGGCGTACACGCCCTCACCGCGCAGGCGCACGCCGAACCGGCTGTCGTAATCCCGGCCACCGCGCAGCTGCTGCACGGTACTCATCACGTGCGCGGCGCGATCGGGCAGGTGCGTCTGCAGCCAGTCGCGGAACAGCGGCGCGACTTCGTGCGGCAGGCGCAGCAGCACGTAGCCGGCCGCCGTGGCGCCGGCATCGCGCGAGGCTTCGAGCACCGCTTCCAGCTCGTGGTCGTTCACCCAGGGAATCACCGGGGCGAACATCACGCCCACCGGCACGCCCGCCTCGCTGAGCCGCGCCACCGTCTTCAAGCGGCTGTGCGGCGCGGACGCGCGCGGCTCCAGCCGCGAGGACAGTCCGTTGTCGAGCGTGGTGATCGACAGGTAGACATGCACCAGCCGCTCGCGCGCCATCGGCGCCAGCAGGTCCAGGTCGCGTTCGATCAGGGCATTCTTGGTGATCAGCGAAACCGGGTGCTTCGTCTCCGCCAGCACTTCCAGGATGCGGCGGGTCAGTTGCAGCTTGCGCTCAGTCGGCTGGTAGGCGTCGGTATTGATGCCCAGCGAGATCGGGCTGGGCCGGTAGCCCCGCTTCGACAGCTCCTGGCGCAGGATCTGGGGCGCGTTCGTCTTGGCGAAGATCCGGGTTTCGAAATCCAGGCCGGGCGAGAGGTCGAGATAGGCATGCGACGGACGCGCAAAGCAGTAGCTGCACCCATGCTCGCAGCCCCGGTAGGGGTTGAGCGACTGCTCGAACGGGATGTCGGGCGACTGGTTGCGGGTGATGACGCTGCGCGCGACTTCCTCGCGCAGCTCGGTATGCGGAGACGATGACGGGTCGCCTTCGGTGTCGGCGTCGTGCCAGCCATCGTCGACCGCATCCGGCGTGGTTACGGCGAAACGGCCGGGCAGGTAGCCGGTGGAACCGCGTCCCTTGATGCCCGGTCGAGTACGCGTCGTCATCGGCGCAGCTTACGCCGCCCGCGTCGCAAGCCCCGCGACACCGCATAGAATCGGCGTATGCACGATGCCCTCGGCACCCTCCGCGACATCCTCGGCTCGCTGCCGCACCTGCAGTGGTGGATCGCCGGCGCGTGGCTGCTCTACCTGGTGCCGCTGTGCGCCTGGATCGTCCTGCAGAAGCGGGAACCCGTGGCCACGCTCAGTTGGCTGCTGTCGTTGGCGCTGCTGCCCTACCTGGGGTACCTGATCTATTTCCTGTTCGGTCCCCAGCGTATCAAGCGCCACCAGCTGCGCCGCACGCGTTCGCGCGAAGGCGTGGGGCGCTACGAGGTCTTCGCGCCCACCGACGGCAACAGTGCCGAGTTGCCCATGCTCGCGCAGAAGATCACTGGGTTGCCGCCGTCGTCGGCCACGTCGGTGCAGCAGCTGGTGGACGGCTGCGCGACGTATCAGGCCATCCTGGACGCGATCGCTGTGGCCGAGAACCACATCCACCTGGAGTACTACATCTTCAACGGGGACCGGACGGGCCAGCGCGTGCTGGAGGCGCTGACGGCGAAGGCGCGTGAAGGCGTCAAGGTGCGTCTGCTGCTCGACGCGGTGGGCTCCAACCGGTTGAAGAAGCGCGCCCTGCGTCCCCTGCTGGACGCCGGCGGCGAGTATGCCTGGTTCCATCCGACCCGGTTCCGGCCCTTCACCCGGCCCTGGCTCAACCTGCGCACGCACCGGAAGATCGTCGTGGTCGACGGCCGCATCGCCTTCACCGGCGGCATCAACGTGACCGACGACGAGGACGAGTCCCTGCGCGAGGACGCCTACCGCGACCTGCACCTGCGGCTGGAGGGCGAGATCGTCCGCAACATCCAGCAGGTGTTCGTCGAAGATTGGGTGTACGCCACCGGGCAGCAGCGAAAGGACTTCCAGGGTACACGGCTGTGGAGTGCGGCCGACGCCAGCATCCGTGGGGGGATCGCCGCGCAGGCGTTGGTGTCGGGACCGGATTCGGCGTGGGAGCCGATCCACCGGATGAAGGTGGCGGCCATCCACGAGGCGAAACAGCGCGTATGGCTGGTCACGCCTTACTTCGTGCCGGGCGAAGCCGCACGCATGGCGTTGACGTCGGCGGCACTGGGCGGGCTGGACGTGCGCCTGGTGGTCCCGAAGGTCAGCGATTCGCGCCTGGTGACGCTGGCGGCGCGTTCGTATTTCGACGAGCTCATCGCCGCGGGCGTGAAGGTGTACGAGTACGGCCCGCGCATGATGCACAGCAAGGCGCTGCTCTGCGACGACGGGCTGGCCATCATCGGCAGCGCCAACTTCGACCACCGCAGCTTCCGCCTCAACTTCGAGATCTCCATGATGTTCCGCGACCGCGGGGTGGCAGGCACGCTGGCGCAATGGCTGGAGGGCGAGATCGCCGCGTGCGAGCCGGTGAGGGTGCAGCGCGACCGCTCGCTGTGGCGGCACCGCCTGCCCGAGGCATTGGCCCGCCTGCTGTCGCCGTTGCTGTGAAGCACGGCGGTTTTTGGCCTGCGGCGCAGGCGTTAAGATGCCGCCAGCAACCCGGGGGTGGATGATGCACTGGCTCTTCCTGTTGATGGCGGTGGGCGCGCTGTATGTCGGTTTCACGGTCACCTCGACGCCGGTGATGGTGGTCGCCCTGCTGGCCTCGCTGGTGTTGTTCGTGGTGTGGATCATGGGCTGGTATGCGCGCCGCGCCGGCGAGGGCAGCCAGGACCCCTCGATGATGATCGACCCGGCGGAATTGCGCCGGCTGCGCGAGATCGCCGAAGCACGGCGCGCGAGCGCGGCGCCTCCCTCCGAGCCTCCCGCGCCATGACCCAGCTCAGCGTCAACGTCAACAAGATCGCGGTGCTGCGCAACTCCCGCGGCGGCAATGAGCCGGATGTCGTGCGCGCGGCGCGAGCCTGCCTGGCGGCCGGCGCGCATGGCATCACCGTTCATCCGCGCCCGGACCAGCGTCACATCCGCAGCGCCGACGTGCATGCGCTGTCGGCGCTGACGCGCGAACACGGGGTGGAGTTGAACGTGGAGGGCAACCCCTTCGCGCCGCCGCGTGCGGGGTATCCCGGCTTCCTTGCCCTGTGCGAGGCAGTACGCCCTGCGCAGGCGACCCTGGTGCCGGATGACGACGGCCAGATCACATCGGACCATGGGTTCGATTTCGCACGCGACGGCGCGCGCCTGCAGCCGCTCGTGGCCCAGCTGAAGGCGATGGGCTGCCGGGTCAGCCTGTTCGCTGACGCGGGCTGCGAAGGGCTGGAAGAGGCGGTACGGATGGGCGCGGACCGGATCGAGCTCTATACCGGCCCCTTTGCCGAAGCCGCCGCCCGCGGTGACGCGGCCACCGAACTGGCCCGCTGTGCCGCGACCGCACGCCAGGCGCAGGCCCTGGGATTGGGCGTCAACGCGGGGCACGACCTCAGCCAGGACAACCTGGGCATGTTCGTGGCCAACGTCCCGGGGGTACTCGAGGTGTCCATCGGCCACGCCCTGATCGGCGAAGCGCTGTACGCCGGACTCGATGCGACCGTGAAGGCCTACCTGCAGATCCTGCGCCGGACGCAGGCGGGCGGTGGCCGCGGCTGAGTATCTCCCGCGGCCGGTGCCGGTCAGTCCCTCATCACGATGTGGCCGATGCCGCTGGCATGCGCCTGTGCCAGTGCGCTGACCAGTTGCTGGTAGTCGGCGCCGGCGGAGGCTTCCACCTGCAGCACCGTCTCCGGATCGGCGATGCGTGCGTCTTCCAGACGAACGCGCAGTTCGGCCAGCGAGACGGGGCGGTCGTCCAGCGTGTAGTCGCCGGCCAGCCCGAGCTTGAGGACCAGGTCGTTCGGCGGTACGCGCTGTGCATCCGGGACAGGTTGCGGCAGCTGGGCGTCGATGGGGCGGGACAGCAGCGGCGCGGTGACCATGAAGATCACCAGCAGGACCAGCATCACGTCCACCAGGGGGGTGATGTTGATCTCGGCCAGTTCACGACGGCTTGCGGGAGCGGAGAACGCCATGGCACACCTCCTCTGTCGGACCGTGCCCCCGACGCTACGCCCGTCCCCGCACCCCCGCAAGAGGGGGGGGGCGGCCCAATAAAAAACGCCGCCCGGGTGGGCGGCGTTCAAAGGTAAGTTGCGCGTCAGGGTTACTGCACGAAACCGATCTTCATCATCTGCGCGTTCTTGGCGGCGGCCAGGACCTTGGCCATCACTTCGTAATGCGCTTCCGAGTTCGCTTCGATGCGCAGCTCCGGCTGGTTGGTCGGATCGCGCTGCACTTCGTCTTCCATCTTCCGCTGGAGGTCGGCCACGTTCACGGGGCTGTTGTTCCAGTACACGGTGCCGTCCGCGTTGATCCGCAGGTCGATCGGCGGCGGCGGCTCGCGCACCTGCGGCGGCGGGTTGATCACGCGCTGCGGCAGGGCCACTTCGATCGGGTACGTCATGATCGGCGCGGTCACGATGAAGATGATCAGGAGCACCAGCATCACGTCCACCAGGGGCGTGACGTTGATGTCGGCCATGGGACCCTTGCTTCCACCACTGCTGAATGCCATGGCTTACTGCCCCTTCTCTTTCGTGGCCACGTAGCCGATGTCCAGCATGCCCTGGCTCTGGGCAATCTTGGTGACCTCGGCGATGGTGCCCATCTTGGTCGTCTTGTCGCCGCGCAGGTTCAGCTTCGGCTGCGGCTGCAGCTGGGCCGCACTGGACAGGCGCGATTCCAGGATTTCCTTGCTGACCGGCTCGTCGCCCCAGAACAGGTCGCCATTCTCCTTCACGGAGATGGTGATCGGCGGGGTCTTGGGCGCTTCCTTGTCCTTGTCCTGGACCAGGTTCGCCTCGGGCAGTTCGATCTTCACCTTGTGCGACATCAGCGGCGCCGTGATGATGAAGATGATCAGCAGCACCAACATCACGTCCACGAGGGGCGTGACGTTGATCTCGGCCATCGGGCCACCGCTATTACCACTACTGAAAGCCATGACGGGCTCCGTCTAAACGTTGCGTTGACTGCTTGTACCGCCGGCTCAGCGAACGCGCGAGCCGGTGGCGAAGAAGTCGTGCAGGTCGTGCGCGAACGTATCGAACTTGGCGATGACGGCCGCGTTCGTCTTGCTGAAGAAGTTGTAGGCGAACACGGCCGGGATGGCGACGAACAGACCGATGGCGGTCATGATCAGCGCTTCACCCACCGGGCCGGCGACGGCGTCGATCGAGGCCTGGCCGGTCGCGCCGATGCGGATCAGGGCGCCGTAGATGCCCCACACCGTACCCAGCAGACCCACGAACGGCGCGGTCGCACCGACGGTGGCCAGCAGCGTCATGCCGCCCTGCAGGTTGGTGCTCTCGCGGGTCACGGCCTGACGCAGTGCGCGGTCGACGAACTCGGAGCGGCTCAGGGTTTCACCCAGGCCCGTGCCCGAACCTTCGGCGCGCTGGTGGTGCGCGGCGGCCTGGGCGGCGTCGAGGGCGATCTTGGAGAACGGCTCGTTCTTCGGCTGTTCTTCCATCAGGCGGATGGCGTCCTGCGCGTTCGGGGTTTCCCAGAAGGCGCTGGTCACGCGGTCGGCCTGGCCCTTCAGGCGGGTGCTGCGCAGCACGTTGATGACGGTCCAGTACCAGGACATCGCGGACATGATCACCAGGGTCAGCAGCACGACCCAGGAGACGATGAACTCGCCGGGCTTGTTGATCATTTCGCTGATCATGTGCTCGAAGCCCATCTGCGACAGGGCATTCGCGGCGTTGGTGCCCCCGGCGGCGGCGGCGAAAAGGGTTTCCTGCAGCATGACGCTTACCTTTATATAAGTGTTGATTGAGAGTGTTGCGGGTTACGAACGAAACGGGGACGAGAGCGGCGACCGCCCTCAACCACCCATGTTGAAATCGACCGGCACGCGGACACGGCCTGCGGCCTTCTGCCCGTTGACCACCGACGGATTGAAGCGCCACTTGCGGGCGGCTTCCATCGCGGCGCGGTCCAGATCGCGGTTGCGGCTGGATTTTTCCACCGCCACGTTGGTCACGTTGCCGTTGGCGTCCACGTCGATGATCAGGATGACCGTGCCTTCGATACCGGCGCGCGCGGCGGCGGGCGGGTAACGCGGCGGGTTCATGTTCTTGGACGAGATGTCCACCGTGGCGGCAACGTCGGCGATCGGGGCCGGCGGGGCCGGGGGCGACGGCGGCGTCACGATGTCGGTGGGACGCGGTTCGGCGACGTCGACCGGCGGTGCTTCCGGCGGCGGCGGCAGCGGCGTGGTCTTGGGCGGCGCCAGGTTCTTGACCGGCGGCGGCGGCGTGTCCTGCTTCGGCGGCGGCGGCGGCGGCGGTGGCGGCGGCGGCGGCGCATCGACGATGACGACCGAAGTGCGGCGCTCCTGCTCCTTTTCCGCCGGCGGGGCTACGGCCGGGATCAACAGCGCAAGCAGGGCGGCTGCATGCAACGCGATCACGAAGGCAATACCGATGATACGGGGCCAGTTGAGGCTGGTGTCCTCTTCTTCTTCCCGGTACCTGTTGATGACCAGTTGTTCAGCCATGCGCCAATTAACTCAAGGTTGATACGGACGCCTGGGCGTCTCGTTGATTCTGGGCCCTGCCGGTGAGGTTTTCACCGGCGGAACCCTCAGCTTATACCAATCCGACGCTCCGGTGCCATCATCCGTACGGATTTTTGGCCTTCGGTGTCACGGAATCGCGTTACGGCAGCGCGATGATCTTCTTGGCGTCGTCAGGCTTCTTCAGACCCTTCTCCAGCGCGGCGCGAGCCGCGACCTTGGCTTCGGGAACACGGCCTTCCTGCCACAGGACGCGGGCGAGGTTGAGGTAGGTTTCGCCGTCCTTGGACAGCGGCGCCGCCTTCTGCCAGGCCTCGATCGCCTGCGGGATCTGCTCGGAGTAGTAATACGCCTGCGCCAGCGCCAGATAGGTCTGGTAGTCCGGCTTCACCACGCCCTTCTGCAGGCCCTCGTTGACCACGGCGATCACGTCCTTCTCCTTGCCGTCCATGTTCGCGTAGGTCAGATAGAGCTGGCGGTAGTCCTTCTCTTCCGTCATCAGGCCGGCAGCGCGCAGCTTCTCCAGCACGGCGGCCGCCTTGGCCTCCTGCTCCGAATTGAGATAGATGCTGGCCAGGTTCATCTGCGCGCGCTTGTCGGTGGGCGACTTGGCGGCCAGCTGTTCGGCCACCTTGACCGCTTCGGCCAGCTGTCCGGCTTCCTGGTAGCAGACCATCAGGATCTGCGTCCAGTTGTCGACCTTGTCTTCGGGATTGGTCGAGGTCTCGATGGCCTGCTTCAACGGCGGGATGCACTCGGCGAAACGGTCGGCCTGGTAGAGGTACTGGCCCTTGAAGGCGAAATCGGCCGGGCGCTTGCTCTTGGATTCGGCCAGGTACTTGTCCAGCGTGGCGAAACCGTTGGTGTAGTCGTCCTTCTGCAGCTGCAGCTGCGCCAGTTGCAGCATCAGCTGGAAGTGCTGGTTGTTGCCCAGGGCGTTGGCATCGATGGCCTGCTTGAGGTAGCCCTCGGCGGCGGCTTCATCGTCGGTGTTCAGCGCGGCCTGCGAGGCGATCTGGGCCGCGAGCGCCTTGTCGTAAGCGTTCGCCGAGCCGTTGGCGATGATCTCGTCCGCCAGCGTGCGGGCGGTGGTGTAGCCGGCGGTGGCTTTGGCCTCGTCTTCCTGCTCGAGCGCCTTGTTGTAGGCCTCGATCAGCTTGTTGAGCTTGGTCAGTACCTTGGGCGAGCCCTTGGCCTCAGGCTCCTGACGCGTCGTGTCCGGGAACAGGACTTCCTCCTTCTTCTGCTCGCCGCGGCGGGCCGCGTTCGCATCGAGGACGGCGCCACCGCAGAACGCGGCCACCAGGGCCAGGCTGAGCAGGGTGGTCTTGGGATTACGGAGCTTCATGTCTAAACCTCATGGGGCCATGCGGGAGATGACAAGGCATCCCGCCGACGTGCGGGGCCGGCAAAACTAACAGAAACCGAGGGTGGGCGGATACCGTTTCAGGTGCTGCTTAGCAGCAATACCGAGCCGTGTGTCAGCCGCATTTCGGCACGTTTCCGGCCCTCCTGGCCGCCTCGTACGTGGGCACGAGGGAAGGTGCATCGCGTTCCAGCTCGCGGATGCGGTTGGCGGGATCCGGATGCGTGGACAGCCACTGCGGCGGCCGATTCGCGCTGGCGGCCATCATGTTCTGCCAGAGCCCCACAGCCTGGCGGGGATCGAAGCCCGCCTGCGCCATCAGCCGCTGGCCGACGACATCGGCCTCGCTTTCCTGCGTACGCGAGCCCGGCAGCAGGAAGGCGGCTTGCGCGGTCATTCCACCCAGCTGGTTGACCGTGTTGGCCGCACCTTCGCCATAGCGCGCACCGGCCAGCGCACCCAGTACGCCAAGACCTGCCTGCGCACCCATCTGGCGGGTGATGCGTTCTTCGTGATGTCGTGCGATCACGTGGCCGATTTCATGGCCCAGGACGGCGGCCAGCTGGTCCTGGTTCTTGGCGACCGTGAAGATTCCCGTATTGACACCCACCTTTCCGCCCGGCAACGCGAAGGCATTGGGCTCGTTGTCGGCGAACACGGCGGTTTCCCACGCGACGCGGCGCTGTTCGGGCGGCAGCTGGCGTACCAGCGCGTTGACCACACAAGTGACGTAGCCGTTCTGCCGTGCATCGCGGTTGAGGGCTTCCTTCGCCTTGGTTTCGGCGAACGCCTGCGCGCCCAGCTGATCCAGTTGCGCCTGGGAGACGCCGCCGACCATTTGCGTGCGGCCGGTGGGCGAGGTGGTGGTGGCGCATGCGGTCAGCGCCAGCGCCATGGCCGTTCCGAGGATCCGGTGTTTCATGCTCGCCCCCTGCGATATTGCGTGGGGACAGAGTCTGGGCAAGCGTGTCTTAAACTTTCGTCAATCACATTAGACCGGCGCACTGCCGTAAACCTGCAGGACAGCCAGCGCTATCGCATTGTTCAGGATGTGGGCCGCAATCGGTGCCCACAGGGTTCCCGTGCGGCGGTACACCCAGGCGAAGATCGCCCCCATGCCGGTGTAGACGAGGATCAGGAAGGCCGTGCTGCCGGCCGGCTTGCCGTTGAGCCCCGGCATTTCGTGGACCAGCGCGAAGATCAGGCTACTCAGCGCCATACCCAGTACCGGCCATCCCGCATGCCATAGCCGTCCGAACAGGACGCGCCGGAACAGCAGCTCTTCGTACAGTGGCGCCAGCACCACGGCGAACAGCGCCAGGAACACGGGAAATCGCGCGAAGCCTTCGCGGATCAGGTCCAGGTTGCTGGCCTGCAGATCCAGTCCGAGCGCGCGACCGCCGGCGCTCATGAGCGAACTGAAGAGGAAGGTCGCCAGTCCCGCACCTGCCGCCCAAAGCCAGGTGACAGGCCGGCGCAGCCGCTCGGCGGATCCACGCCGTTCGGCCGCTGTCGCACGGCGGCGCCACAGGTACAGCACCAGGGCAGTGCCCCCCGTGCTGAGCAGCGTCATCACGATCAGGAACAGTACCGGCGGCGCGCCCAGCGTGGACTGCAGCGCGGTCGCACCCGGCGCGCCCTCCGCGGCTTGCGCCAGCTGGATGCCGCGCCATGCCGCCCATCCGAACAGGCCCGCCATCATGATGGACACCGACAGCGCCATGGCGATGCCGACGTCCAGGCCGAACGCCGGCAGTACGCTGCGCAGTGGCAGCGGCAACGTCGCCGCATCGGGCGTGCGGACCTGGCTCATGGCGGCGTCAGACGTCGAGGTTGGATACCTTCAGCGCGTTGTCCTCGATGAACTCGCGTCGCGGCTCGACCACATCGCCCATCAGGGTGCTGAAGATCTGGTCGGCGGCCACCGCGTCCTCGATGCGGACCTGCAGCAGGCGGCGCGTGTCCGGGTTCACCGTGGTATCCCACAGCTGCTCGGGATTCATTTCGCCCAGGCCCTTGAAGCGCTGGATGCTGCGCCCCTTCTTGGCTTCTTCCATCAACCAGGCCTGCGCTTCGGCGAAGGTGGCCACTGGCTGCGCCTTGTTGCCGCGCACGACCTGCGCACCTTCGCGCACCAGGCCGTGCAGCAGCGCGGCGGCTTCGCGCAGCGGACGCAGTTCGCCGCTCTCGAACGCCGACAGCGACAGCACCTGCACCAGCTCCTCGCCCATGTGGCGGCGCGTGGCGAGCAGCGCGGCAGGGCGTTGTTCGGTGGCCGACTGCAGCGTCAGCGAATAGCGCGCACTGCCCAGGCTGCCACGGTTGAGCTTGGCTTCGAGAGCATCGAGTTCATGCCGCTCATCGATGTTCTGCTGCAGGTGTTCGGCATCGAGCGGGGTGAAATCAATCAACGACTCCAGCAGCGCCGGATCGTAGCGGTGCGCGTTGCGTGCGATGGCGTCGCGCGCGGTCGTGAAGACGAGCAGCAGCTTCTCCAGCGCCTCGCCTGAGATCGGCGGCTCGCCGTCGGCGGGAATCAGCGACGCACCTTCCACCGCGTTGTTCGCCAGGTAGACGTTCAGTGCTGCGTCGTCCTTCAGGTACAGCTCCTGCTTGCCCTGCTTGAGCTTGTACAACGGCGGCAGGCCGATGTAGACGTGACCGCGCTCGATCAACTCCGGCATCTGCCGGTAGAAGAACGTCAGCAGCAGCGTGCGGATGTGCGACCCGTCGACGTCGGCGTCGGTCATGATGATGATGCGGTGGTAGCGCAGCTTGTCGGGGTTGTATTCGTCCTTGCCGATGCCGGTGCCGAGCGCGGTGATCAGCGTGCCGACTTCGGCCGACGCGAGCATGCGGTCGAAGCGCGCGCGTTCCACGTTGAGGATCTTGCCGCGCAGCGGCAGCACCGCCTGGTTCTTGCGGTTGCGACCCTGCTTGGCGGAACCACCGGCCGAGTCGCCCTCGACGATGAACAGCTCCGACAGCGCCGGATCCTTCTCCTGGCAGTCGGCCAGCTTGCCGGGCAGGCCGGCGATATCCAGGGCGCCCTTGCGGCGGGTCAGGTCGCGGGCCTTGCGGGCGGCCTCGCGGGCGCGGGCGGCGTCGACGATCTTGCCGGCGATGGCGCGGGCCTCATGGGGGTGTTCCTGCAGGAACTCCTCCAAACGTGCACCGAACGTGCTTTCAACGACCGGCCTTACGTCGGAACTGACCAGTTTCTCCTTGGTCTGCGACGAGAAGCTCGGATCCGGGACCTTCACCGACAACACGGCGATCATGCCTTCGCGCATGTCGTCGCCGGACAGATTGACCTTGGCCTGCTTGGCGATCCCGTTTTGTTCGATGTAATTGGTCAGCGTGCGCGTCAGCGCGGCACGGAAGCCGATCAGGTGGGTACCGCCATCCTTCTGCGGGATGTTGTTGGTGAAGCAGAACATCGTTTCCTGGTAGGCGTCGGTCCACTGCAGGGCGACTTCCACCGTGATGCCGTTCTGCTCACCACTGACCGCGATGACGTTGGGGTGCAGCGGCGTCTTCAGGTGCGCCAGATGCTCCACGAAGCTGCGGATGCCGCCTTCGTAGTGGAAATCGTCATGACGGCCCTCGCCACGCTCGTCGACCAACACGATCTTGACGCCGGAATTGAGGAACGACAGTTCGCGCAGGCGGCGGGCCAGGATGTCGTAGTGGAATTCGACGTTGCCGTGGAAAGCGGTCACCGACGGCCAGAAGCGCAGGGTGGTACCGCGCTTGGTGGTGCTTTCGAGCTGGCTCAACGGCCCCAGGGCGGCGCCGTTGCTGTATTCCTGCCGGTAGTGGAACCCGCCCTGGAAGATGTCCAGCTGCAGCTTCTCGGAGAGCGCGTTGACCACGCTGACGCCGACGCCGTGCAGGCCGCCGGACACTTTGTAACTGTTGTCGTCGAACTTGCCGCCGGCATGCAGGACCGTCATGACGACTTCGGCCGCAGATACCTCGCGCCCCAGCTTGGCGCTCATCTGCGCATGCTTGCCGACCGGGATACCGCGGCCATTGTCGGACACCGACACCGAGCCATCGGCGTGGATCGTCACCGCGACATGGTCGGCGTGACCCGCCAGGGCTTCGTCGATGGAGTTGTCGACGACTTCGAACACCATGTGGTGCAGGCCCGTGCCGTCATGCACGTCGCCGATGTACATGCCGGGGCGCTTGCGGACCGCTTCCAGACCTTCCAGTGCGGTGATGCTGTTGGCGTCGTACGTATTGCCGTTGGGTGCAGAAGAGGTCGTTTCGTCGGTCATTCGCTTCGTGTCGGCTGCAAGGCGGGCGTCGCGTCACCGGGTCGGTGGGCGCGCTACGCAGGCCAAGGGATCAAAGCGGAATTATAGCACTGGTGCGCACTTAGCCCCGGCGACCGGGTTAGCCGAGACGCTGCACGGTGCCGTGTTCCACGTGGAACAGCGTTGGTGCGACCCCGGTGCCGGCCAACCCTGCCGGTGGTTCCGTCCCGGTAATGAAAACCTGGGCACCGCTCGCCAGCAGGCGCTCCAGGGTGCGCCGCTGGTGGTGACGGTCCAGCTCCGAGGCCAGGTCATCCAGGGCCATGATCGGCCACTCGCCGCGCCGACGGGCGAAATCCTGGGCCTGCGCCAGCAGGCAAGCCAGCGCCGTCAGCTTGGCCTGGCCACGCGACAGGGTTTCACGCTGGGGCAGGGTGGAATAGTCGATCCGCCAATCGGCCCGGTGGGGACCGACCGTGGTGTAGCCGGCCGCACGGTCACGCTCACGGGCCAGCAGCAAAGCGTCCCCCAACGCCAGTTCATGGCGACGCCAGCCCGGCTGGAACATCAGGGTCGCCGCACCCAATGAGGGCGCCAGATCGGACACGACCGCGGTGAGGTCCTGCTGCAAGGCATCCAGGTAGCGCTGGCGATGGTCGGTAAGCGGTTCACCGGCGTCAGCCAGTTCATGGTCCCAGGCATCGAGTTGTCCGCCACCGATCCCGGCCTTCAGCAGGGCATTGCGTTGCTTGAGCGCACGCGCATAACGCCGCCAGAGGGGCAGGAACCCTGCCACCCGCCCCTGTTCCACGTGGAACAAGCCCCAATCCACGAAGCGGCGGCGTGGTTCTCCACCGCCCGTCACCAAGGCGTGGCTCCCAGGCTCGAAGCTCACGACCGCCAGGGCCGCGCAAAGATCGCCAAGCTGGGCCACCGTCTCGCCATCCAGCCGCCCGGTCCAGGCCTGCCCCGTGTGCCGAAGACCGCCACGGCGAGGCCGGAGTGGGTCACCTTCGCACCACTCCACGAAGACTTCCACCGCCTCGGACTGCGTCCTGACAAGACCATCGCGCACCCGGCCGCGAAAGCTGCGTCCGTAGGCCATCAGGTGCAATGCCTCCAGCAGGCTGGTTTTGCCCGCACCGTTGTCGCCGGTGATCAGGTTCAGTCCGGGTTGCGGCGCCAGCGTCACCCGTTCGAAACGCCTGAGGCCGCTGGCCTCCAGTCGGGTTACCTGCACAGACCCGCCCCGTCATGCATGGCCACCCGGCCCTCATCGCGCAGGCGCAGAATAGAGGTCGTCCGGGTACGGAAAAGCGGGGGCATGATGAATTGTAGCGTGCCAGGCCGAAACGGCTGTGAGGGATGGGGTGCCCGGACAGGGACACAGACCCCTAAAACCGGATCGCCCGGCACAGGGCCGGGCGATCCGATGTGTTTCACGTGGAACAGGAACGTCAGAGACGCAGCGGCATCACCACATGGCGTGACTTCTCGCTGCTGGCCTCGCGCACCAGGGCGGATGAATTGGCGTCCCGCAACTGCAGCACGACATGTTCGTCGCGCAGGGCCGACAAGGCATCCAGTAGGTAGTTGACGTTGAAGCCGATCGCCAGGCCATCGACCTTGGTGTCGGCCTCGATTTCTTCCTGCGCTTCTTCCTGCTCGGGATTGTGGGCGCTGATCTTCAGCTGCCCGGGCGACACCTCGACGCGAACGCCCCGGTATTTCTCGTTGGACAGGATGGCGGCGCGCTGCAGGGCAGCTCGCAATACTTCGCGGTCCAGCCGCACCTCGCGGTCGGCTCCGATCGGGATCACCGCGGCGTAGTCGGGGAAGCGGCCGTCGATCAGCTTGGAGGTGAAGGTCACGTCGTCCCGCTTCACGCGAATGTGGCTGCGGCCGACTTCCAGCTCGAGGCTGCGATCGCCGCCTTCCAGCAGGCGCTGCAGCTCGGTCACGCCCTTGCGCGGGACGATGATCTGGCGCTTGCCCACGGGCGCGCCTTCCAGCTGCGACTCGCACATGGCCAGTCGGTGACCATCGGTCGCCACACAACGCAGCGTCCGTTCGCTCAGGTCGAAGAGCAGGCCGTTGAGGTAGTAGCGCACGTCCTGCTGGGCCATGGCGAACGAGGTGCGTTCGATCAGTTCCTTCAGCGTCGCTTCCGGCACTTCGATCCGCTCGGTCGCCTCCACCTCGTCCACCGACGGGAAATCGTTGGCCGGCAGGGTTGCCAGGGTGAACCGGCTGCGGCCCGCCTGCACGGTGACCTTGTCCCCGGACTGGCTGACGGTCACCTTGCTGCCATCGGGAAGGGCGCGAATGATGTCGAACAGCTTGCGCGCGGGAATCGTGGTTTCGCCGTCCTGCGCGTCGTCGACGGCGCTGCGCGAAATCATCTCCACTTCCAGATCGGTACCGGTCAGCGACAGCTGGCCGTTCTGCACCTGAACCAGGAAGTTCGCCAGTACCGGCAGCGTCTGCCGGCGTTCGACCACGTTGACCACCTGGGCCAAGGGCTTGAGGAAAGCTTCGCGCTGCAGACTGAAACGCATGAGTGTTGGAGCCCCTTCGCTTTGGATTTTGAAGACTAAAAGCTTAAAAGCTGGTGGTGATGGTAGGCCCAGAAATCCGGGAAAACCAACATAACCTTATGAATTTGTTTGATTTATTCTTCCTGCAACCCGGTGGACAGGGTCGGGTGTGCCTATGCAGAAACCTGTGGACAACTTTCCGGCCCGATTCCACGCACATCTTATCCACAGAAGGCAGGCCTGCTTGTCCCCGATGTTATGCGTTGCCGCGGTTCACCGGCTTGCCTACAGTGTCGCCACGGGTGCGGTGGCGGACTGAGGCAACAATCTCGAAGAGGAAAACGACACGTCAGGCGACGTAGAGGACCACTCGACCCGCGCGCACGGAACACCCCCCTCACTTGCCGTATAACGTGAAGCGCTGGCCCGGATACCGCGTGAACGAGAAGGTCGCCTCAGGACGACCCGCGCTTACTCGCTGAGCTTCCGGATCAGCTTGTCCCAGTCCTCACGCAGCTTGCCGTCCGCCTCCATCAGGGTGCGGATCTGCCGGCAGGCGTGCAGCACGGTCGTATGGTCGCGACCGGCGAACGCGTCGCCGATTTCCGGCAGGCTGTGTTCGGTCAGTTCCTTGGCCAAGGCCATCGCCACCTGCCGCGGGCGCGCCAACGAGCGCGTGCGCCGCTTGGACAGCAGGTCCTTGACTTGCAGACCGTAGTAGTCTGCCACGGTCTTCTGGATATTGGGGATGCTGATGGCCTGCTGCTGCGCGCGCAGCAGGTCGCGCAGGGTTTCCTGGGCGAACTCGGTGGTGATGGCGCGCCCGGTGAAGTTGGCGCGGGCCGCCAGCGTATTGAGCGCACCCTCCAGATCGCGCACGTTGCTGCGCATCTTCTTGGCCAGCAGGAAGGCCACGTCGTCGGGAATCTGCGCGCCGCGCTCGTGGGCCTTGGCCAGCACGATCGCCGCACGCGTCTCGAAGTCCGGCGGGTCGATCGCCACGCTCAGGCCCCAGGCCAGCCGCGACTTCAGGCGCGGTTCCAGGCCTTCCACCTCTCGCGGATAGCGGTCGCAGGTCAGGATGATCTGCTGGCGGCCGTCGAACAGCGCATTGAAGGTGTGGAAGAACTCTTCCTGCGTGCGGTCCTTGCCGGCGAAGAACTGGATGTCGTCGATCAGCAGCGCATCGACCTGCTGGAAGCGGCGCTTGAACTGGTCCATCGACTTTTCGATCAGCGCCTTGGTCATGGCGCTGAAGAACTGCTCGCTGCGCAGGTACAGCACGCGGGCATTCGGGTTCTGCCGGCGCATCTCGTTGCCGGCGGCGAACATCAGGTGCGTCTTGCCCAGGCCGGTGCCGCCGTACAGCAGCAGTGGGTTGTGCGCACGGTCGCCGGGTTTCTGCGCGGCCTGCCACGCCGCGGCGCGGCCCAGCTGGTTGCTGCGACCCTCGACGAAGTTGTCGAAGGTGTAGTGCAGGTCCATGTTGCCGGCGAACGGCTCCGCAGGGGCGGCCGTGCTCACGCCCGCAGGGGCCGCGGCGCTGGTCGACGGCTCGGCCGCCCTGCTGCGCGAGCCGATTTCGAGGGACACGTCATCGTGGCCGGCGAAGTAATCCAGCAGCTCGCGGATGCGACCCAGGTAGCGCTCGCGCACCTGTTCGACGATGAACGCGTTGGGTGCGTACAGCACCATCGCGTCGCTGCGCTGCTCGGCCTGCAGCGGCTTCAGCCAAGTGTGTACATCCTCGGCCGGCAATTCGGCTTCCAGGCGTTCGAGGCAACGGGGCCAGGCATCCATCAGGTGGAACAACTCGCAAGTGGGGGCGGAACGGGGGCATCCCGCATTGCCGGGGGCAGCGCGGGGCGGAATCCATGGGGTCGGCCAGACTACCACCGGCGCCGGGACCCGCCAACGATCCTGTGTATAAGATGTGGATGAAAGGACGAATGGCAGTGCGCCCACCGTCGCTGGGCGGCATATCCATCGAAAGCACGGAGGGAGTTGACCGTAACCCGGCGGTTCCTATAGAATTTCCGGTTCTTTCCACCCGAACACGCACGAGGGCCCCATGGCCACCAAGCGCACTTACCAACCCAGCAACCTCAAGCGCAAGCGCGACCATGGTTTCCGTGCCCGTATGGCCACGGCCGATGGCCGCAAGATCCTGGCCCGTCGCCGTGCCAAGGGCCGCAAGCGCCTGACCGCCTGATGGCTCGGCCGTCGTTCGACGGCCAGCATCCATGCGTTCCCCGTATCAAAAGGAGCCCGCCCGTTCACGAGCGGGCTTCTTGCTGAGATGAGCACGGCTTTTCCGCGCAGCGCACGGGTACGCGCGAGCGCCGACTATGCGCGCGTGTTCGAGCAGGCCCGCCGCACGTCCGATCCCCTGATGAGCCTGCACTGGTTGCCGGGCGACGGCGCCGCGCGCCTCGGCCTGGCGGTGTCGCGCAAGGTGGATACGCGCGCCGTGGGCCGCAACCGCATCAAGCGCCGGTTGCGCGAGCATTTCCGTCGCCTCCGTGCCGCGCTGCCGGGCGGCGACTACGTCGTCGTCGCGCGTCCGCCGGCGGCGAAAGCCGATCCAGGCCAGCTGCGTGCGACGTTCGAACGCGTCCTGGCGCGCGCCGGCGCATTGCCGGCATCCGCACCGGGCGGCACAATGCCGCCGGGCTTGAATTCCCCCGCGCCGCCTACCACTCCTTCTTATCCGACCAAACCGGTTTCCGACGCCGGTTGAGACTGCCTGCCTGATGAACCAGACCCGTGTATTCCTGATCTTCGCCTGGCTAATGGTGGCGACCCTGTTGTGGTTCGAATGGAGCCGGGACAAGGCGGCGCCCGCCCAGCCAGCGGTCGCGGCGCAGACCGCAACGGCGCCGGCCGGAAGCACCGTACCCACCGCAACCGATGCAGCGCCCGCCACGGGCACGGTACCGGCGGCTCCGGTGGCCACGCCGGGCGTCACGCAGGCTCCCCGCGCTGCGGCGGCGCCGCGGGTGACGGTGAACACCGACGTGCTGCGCCTGGTGCTGGACGGCGGCAGCGTGCTGCAGGCCGATCTGCTGCACTATCCCCAGAGCAAGACGCCGGGCAGTGGTCCGGTCCGCCTTTTCAGCGAGGATCCGCAGCACTTCTATACGGCGGAAAGCGGTTGGGTGAGCAATGGGTCGAAGGCGCCCGATCATCACGCCTTCGTGCCCGAGAACGGGGCGGGCGAAGTCGCGTTGGCCAAGGGCAGCGACAGCCTAAGCGTGCCGTTCGTGTGGCAGGGTCCGGAGGGCGTGACCATCCGCCGTACCTACACCTTCAAGCGTGCCAGCTACGAGATCGAAGTCCGCGACCAGGTCGTCAATGCCGGCACCGGCACATGGCAGGGTACGGTCTACCGCCAGTTGCTGCGCACGCCGCCGCAGGTCAAGAGCGGCATGACCAATCCCGAGTCCTTCAGCTTCAACGGCGCCACGTGGTGGGACGGCAGCTACCAGCGCCGCAAGTTCAACGAGGACTACCTGGAAGACGGCCGCGTCAACGCGCAGGTGAAGGGCGGCTGGATCGCGATTCCGCAGCACCACTTCTTCAGTGCGTGGATCCCCAGTGCCGACGACACCACCACCATCTCGCTGGACACCCCGGACAACGGCGCACGCGCGCTGATCCGCGAGATGGGCCCCGGCGTCAACGTCGGCCCCGGCCAGCAGGCCACCACCACCGCGCGCCTGTGGGTGGGCCCGAAGCTGGTCGACAAGATCCACGCCATCAACGCGCCCGGCATCGACCGCGTGGTGGACTACAGCCAGTTCGCGATCCTCGCGTTGCTGGGCCAGGGCCTGTTCTGGGTGCTGAACTTCCTGCACGGCTTCATCGGCAACTGGGGCTGGTCGATCATCGGCCTGGTGATCCTGGTGAAGCTGGCGCTTTATCCGCTGTCCGCCGCGCAATACAAGAGCTTCGCCAAGATGCGCAAGTTCCAGCCGCGCATCCAGCAGCTGAAGGAACGCTACGGCGACGACAAGCAGAAGTTCCAGGTCGCCATGATGGAGCTGTACAAGAAGGAGAAGATCAACCCGATGGGCGGCTGCCTGCCGATCCTCGTGCAGATGCCGGTGTTCCTGGCGCTGTACTGGGTGCTGGTGGAAACCGTGGAGCTGCGCCAGGCACCGTGGTTCGCGTGGATCCAGGACCTGACCGCGCGCGATCCGTACTTCATCCTGCCGGTGCTCAACATGCTGGTCATGTGGCTCACGCAGAAGCTGACGCCGGCGCCGGGCATGGATCCGATGCAGCAGAAGATGATGCAGTTCATGCCGCTGGTGTTCGGCGTGATGATGGCGTTCTTCCCGTCGGGCCTGGTGCTGTACTGGGTCACCAACGGCGCGCTGGGCCTGCTGCAGCAGTGGTGGATGACCAAGCGCCATGGCGAATCGGCTACGCCGCCGAAGACCGCCATCGCGAAGTGATCGCGCGCCATTGCGATACGACGAAGCCCGCCTTCCGGCGGGCTTCGTTTTTCCGTTACGCTGAAACCTCTTCGTCGCACCCAGGCACATGACGCCAACGCAGGACACCATCGCGGCCATCGCCACGGCTCCCGGTGCGGGAGGCGTCGGCATCGTGCGCCTGTCCGGACCGCGCGCGCAGGCGATCTCGGAGACGGTCTGCGCGCGCGCGCTGTCGCCGCGCCGTGCGCACCACGTACGGTTCCTGGATGCCGACGGCGGCACGATCGACGATGGCATCGCGCTGTCGTTTCCCGGCCCGGCGAGTTTCACCGGGGAAGACGTGGTGGAGCTGCAGGCGCACGGCAGTCCCGTCGTGCTGCAGCAGCTGATCGCGCGCGCCTGCGCACTAGGTGCGCGGATGGCACGGCCGGGGGAGTTCTCCGAACGCGCCTTCCTGAACGGCAAGCTCGATCTCGCCCAGGCCGAAGCCATCGCCGATCTCATCGCGGCCGCCGATGCGCGCGCCGCACGCGCCGCGCGGCGCGCGCTCGATGGCGTGTTCTCCGCGCGTGTCGACGGCATCGGCCGGTCGCTGCTGGCGTTGCGCGTGCACGTGGAAGCCGCCATCGACTTCGCCGACGAGTCCCTCGACACGCTCGGCGGCGAACAGGTCCGTCTGCGCCTGGCCGAAGCCCGGCAGCAGCTGGACGCGCTGATCGCCGATGCCGAACGCGGGCGCAAGCTGCGCGACGGCGTGCATGCGGTGATCGTCGGCCCGCCCAACGCCGGCAAGAGTTCGCTGCTCAACGCGTTGGCCGGCAGCGACCGTGCCATCGTCACCGATGTCGCCGGCACCACCCGCGACACCTTGCGCGAAACCATCCGCTTGGACGGACTGGAACTGCACCTGGTGGACACCGCCGGTTTGCGCGACGGCGGCGATGCGATCGAGCGCGAAGGTATGCGCCGCGCCCGCGCCGAACTGCAGCGCGCCGACGTGGCGCTGGCGGTGGTCGACGCGCGCGATCCGGCGGCGGGCCGGGCGGCCGTCGCCGACGACATCGTGGGCGTGCCCGCAGTGCTGTGGATCCACAACAAGGTCGATCTGTTGGCGCGCGTGCCGGCGGACGATGGCGACAGCCTCCATGTGTCCGCCGCCAACGGCATCGGCATGGACCGCCTGCACCATCGCCTGCGTGCGTTGGCCGGCGCGGAGTCCGGCGAGGCCGGCGATGGCGAGTTCTCGGCGCGCGCCCGTCACGTGGACGCGCTGCAGCGCGCCGCCGTGCACGCCGGTGCCGCCGCCGACCAGCTGCGGCACGAACACCTTGAACTGGCGGCCGAAGAGCTGCGCCTGGCCCACGACGCGCTGGGCGAGATCACCGGCCGCCTCAGCGCCGACGACATGCTGGGCCACATCTTCTCCACCTTCTGCATCGGCAAGTGATGCAGACAGGGTGGAGCCCATCAAAACTGTGACGCAGGTCAAGTGTCGGCAGCAAGGTGGCGACGTACCCTGAACACCGGGTAGGGGTACCCGGAAGGCATCGTGCCGCTTCGCACCGGGCCCATGGCCGCCGTGCGGCGACGGGCCTGCGCTGACCATCCATGTCCGGACCCGCGCTGCGCGGGCCGGGACCGCGTCGCCAACATTAGAAAAATGCACCTGGGGGAGTTGAAACCGATGTCCTTGACCAACACGACCGGACGCCTGCGTTACGTCGCGCCATTGCTGCTGATCGTCGCCGTGGCGGCGTGCTCCAAGCAGGACGAAGCCGCGCCCGCCACCACGTCTGCGGCCGCCACACCCACCGCGCCGCCGCCTGCGGTTTCGGCCGAAGTCCAGGCAATGGATGCCGACGCGTTGCGCGAAGCCGCCACCAAGGCGCTGCGCGAGAACCGCATCTACGCGCCGGGCGGCGACAACGCCATGGAGTACTACCTGGCGCTGCGCGACAAGCTGCCCAACGATCCGGGCGTGACCAGCGCATTGACCGACCTGATGCCCTACACGCTGATCGCGGCCGAACAGAGCATCGCGCGGGAAGAGTTCACCGAGGCCCAGCGCCTGTCGGCCATCATCGAGAAGGCCGATCCGAAGGCACCGGCGCTGCCGCGCCTGCAGCAGAGCATCGCCGCTGCCCAGCAGGCCGTCGCCCAGCGCGCGGTGACGGACGACGCCAAGACCAAGGCCGATGAAGAGGCGCGCCTGAAGGAGCAGCAGCGCCTGGCCCAGCAGGCCGAGCAGCAGCGTGCCGCCGAGGCCGCGGCCGCCCAGCAGCTGGCCCAGCAGCAGGAGGCGGCGCGTCAGGAAGCGGCCCGCCAGGAAGCCGAACGCCAAGCTGCCGCGCAGCGCGAAGCGGCCGAACGCCAGGCGGCGGCCGCGCGTGCCGCCGTTCCCGCCGCCGCGCCGGCGCAGACGCTGCGTGCGGTCAGCACGCCGGCCCCGCGCTACCCGCCCGAAGCCCTGCGTTCGGGGACCCAGGGCGAGGTGCTGGTGGAAATCACCGTCGGCACCGACGGCTCGGTCACCAACGCGCGCGTCGTTCGCGCCACGCCGGCCCGCGTATTCGATCGCGAGGCGCTGAACGCGGTGCGCCGCTGGCGCTTCGAGCCGCTGGATGCGCCGGTCACCACCCGCCGCACGATCGGGTTCAATCCGGGCAGCTGATCCGCGCGGCGAATCGAATCAGGACAAACGCCGGCCTCGTGCCGGCGTTTCTCTTTCCCGGCGCCGGAAAGCGAACGGCCACCTCGCGGTGGCCGTTGCTCTTTGGCGTTCCTGGGCTGACTTCAGCCGGCGATCGCCAGCTTCTCCTGGTGGTAGCGCCGCACCGCGGCGTACCACAGCAGCGCCGCCACGCCGAACGCGGCTGCCACGTAGATGCCCCAGGTCTGCGCGCTGATGTACTCGTTGCGGATCACCTTCAGCAGCAGCTGGTTCTGTGCCAAGAACGGCACCGCGAACTGCCAGGGCTGGCTCTTCAACGGATTGGCCATCAGGGCGAAGGTGGGGATCATCGGTAGCAGCATCAGCCAGGTCATGTGGCTCTGCGCCTCTTTCATGCTCTTGGCCGACGCGGCGAGATACGTCAGCAGCGACGTGCCGATGAACAGCATCGGCACCAGGATCAGCAGCATCTTGCCGATGGCCAGGAACGACACGTTCAACTGCCGTCCCAGCGTGCCCGCGAACTGCGCGCTGAACTTGAAGGCCAGCAGGGTGAGCAGCAGCGTGGCCAGGCCGATCATGCAGGCCGCGGCGATCTTGCCGCTGACTACCGCGCTGCGCGGCGCGGGCGTCGCCAGCAGCGGTTCCAGCGACTGGCGCTCACGCTCACCTGCCGTCGCATCCAGGATCAGGTAGGCGCCGCCGATGAACGAGGTCAGGATCAGCAGGTAGGGCAGCAGCACCGACAACAGCATGCCCTGCTTGGCTTCTGGCGTGGCCATGTCCTGCAGGCCGATATTGACCGGTCGCGCGACGGAGGCATCGATGCCGCGCGCGAGCAGGCGCAATGCGCCGACCTGCTGGCTGTACGCGTTCAACGCGGCCTGCAGGCGCTGCGTGGGGATGTCCGCATCGCGCCGCGTGCTGTCGCGGATGATCTCCACCAGCGCGGGACGGCCGTTGCGCCAGTCTTCGGCGTAGTCCGGGCTGATGCGCAGTGCCGCGTCGATCTCCTGCGAGCGGATCGCGGTGTCCAGGTTCGCAGGCGCCGCCTTCGCGGTGATGCCATTGGTGGCGAGGAACTTCACCAGGTTGGGCGCATGTTCGGCACCGACAATCGGAATCTCCAGAGGCTTGTCCACCTGCGTGCGGATCCGGTTTTCGGTCAGGTAACCCATGCCCAGCATCAGCGCCGGGTAGAGCAATGGTCCCAGGAACAGGGCGAGCGCCAGCGTGCGGCGGTCGCGGGAGAGGTCGCGCAGTTCCTTGCGCATCACGGTAAAGACGGTACGGAACATGTTCATGCCAGCAGGCCCTCCTCCGAACCGATCACCTTGACGAAGGCTTCCTCCAGGTTGTCCTCGCCCGCCTGTTCGCGCAGCTCGTCGGCGGTCCCGGCGGCGACCACCGTGCCCTTGGCGATGATGACGATGCGGTCGCAGAGCGCGGCCACCTCCTGCATGATGTGGCTGGAGAAGATCACGCAGCGGCCCTCCTCACGGAGTTGGCGCAGGAAGCCGCGCATCGCGCGCGTGGTCATCACGTCCAGGCCGTTGGTGGGCTCGTCGAGGATGACGTTGCGCGGGTCGTGCACCAGCGCGCGGGCGATCGCCGTCTTGGTACGCTGGCCCTGGCTGAAGCCTTCGGTCTGGCGGTCCAGGATGTCGCCCATGTCCAGCGCATCGGAGAGCGCCTTGGTGCGTTCGGCGATCTGCTTCGACGACAGGCCGTGCAGTTCGCCGAAGTAGGCGATGTTCTCGCGTGCGGTCAGGCGCTTGTACACGCCGCGCGCATCGGGCAGCACGCCCAGTGCGCGCCGCACCGCGACCGGGTCGCGCGCGGCGTCGATGCCATCGACGGTGACGGTGCCGCGGTCCGGCGTCATCAGCGTGTACAGCATGCGCATGGTGGTGGTCTTGCCGGCGCCATTGGGGCCCAGCAGCCCGGTGATCTGGCCGTCGTGGGCGGTGAAGCTGACGCCGTCCACGGCGGTGACCTTCCCGGTCTTGGTCTTGAAGGATTTGTGCAGGTCGTTGGCGATGATCATTCGGTCATGTCCCTTGAAGGTGGCGGGCGCGCGGTGCGCGGCTCACGGTTCCCAGCCGTTGAAGCTGGTGAAGGGCGGCACGTAGTCCAGGCTGTCCAGGCACTTGGCGTCCAGACCCTTGGCATCGGCCGTCTCCAGGAAGCGGCCCAGCAGCTTGGGCATGCAGCCCACGGCGAACGTCCCGTGGCCCTGTCCCTTCAGCACCAGGTGGCGACCGTTGGACAGCGTGCGCAGCACCTGTTCGCCATAGCGCGGCGGTGTGACCGGATCCAGCTCGCCGGAGGTCAGCAGCGTGGGGATGTCCGACGTCCATGCGGTGTGGAAATCCGCCGGCCGCTTGCCGGTGGGCCATGCCGCGCACTGCGCCTTCAGCGTGTCGCCCATCGCACTGCCCAGCACGGTGTCGCCGTCGGCGGGGTCGGTCTTGAAGAGATCGGCGTCCTCGGCGCAGATCACCGACAGCTGCATCCCGTGCATGAACTGGTCGCCCACCTGCGCTTCCAGCAGCTTGGACAGCGACATCAGCGAGCCGTAGCGGCCCTGCTGGGCTTCGTTGAGGACCAACGGCAGCAGCGCGGCGCCCTGCGGGTAGTACGAATACATGCGGGTGATGCCGGCCACCGTGCCGGCGTTGACCTCGCCGGTGAGCAGTTCGCCGGTGGAGGGATCGCGGTACTCGGTGTTCACCGGCGCGGCCGCCAGGCGCGTCATCAACGTGCGCAGCTGCCCGCGCAGGTCGTCGCCGAAGCGGCCCTTGCAGGTGTCGTTCGCCTGGCACCGCTGGAACTGCAGTGCCAGCGCCGCATCCAGGTTGCGCGCATGCTCGCTGCCCAGCACCAGCTCGTTCGGTACCACGCCGTCGATCACCACGGCGCGCGTGCTGTCGGGATGGCGCATGGCGTACTGCTGGGCCACGCGCGTGCCGTACGAGCCGCCGACCAGGTTGATCTTCGCCGCGCCCAGCGCCTTGCGCACACTGTCCAGGTCGCGCACGGCGTCGGCGGTGGTGTAGAAGCGGGGATCGGCCTTCAGCGAGGCGGCGCAGTCGCGCGCAAAGGCGGCCGCCGCAGCCTCGCTGAGGTCATCCGGATCGCTGTAGGCGTTGCGGCCTTCGTCATCCTTGCAGGCCAGCGGATTGGACTTGCCGGTGCCGCGCTGGTCGACCAGCACGACGTGGCGCGACTTGCGCACCTCGCGGAACGCGCCGTCGATGGCCGGCCAGACCTGCACGGCCGATTGGCCGGGGCCGCCGGCCAGGAAGAACACGGGATCGTCGGTGGCCGCTCCTTCGTTGGTCGCGGGCAGCCAGGCGATGTTCAACGCCACCTTGCGGCCTTCCGGCCTCGCCGGATCCTCGGCCACCTCGTAGGTCGTGCATTGCGCCTCGACGTTGGTGGTCAGGTAGGGCGCCGTCAGCGTGCAGGGGGTGAAGGCGAGGGCGCCGTAATGGCGGACGGCCTGCTGGTCGGGTCCGGGGGCGGTGCCGCTGCAGCCTGCAAGCGCCAGGGCGCCCAGGGCGGTCGCGAGTGTTAGACGAAACTGGTGTTCCATGCATCTGTCCCGTTTGAGCTGGTTCCAGCATGCCATGACGGCGCAGCGGGACGGATGTGACCGGCGGTTGAGGCGCCGGCCGCTACTTGCTGCTTACATATTTTTCCCGGCGGACCTGGGGTACCGGCAGCCCGTGTCCCTTCAGGGCTTCGAAGCAGGCATCCACCATGTCGGGATTGCCGCACAGGTAGGCGATGTCGCGCGCGGCATCGGGTGCGAACTCGCCCAGATGCTGCTGCACGTAGCCGTGGCGCACGTCGGGGTGGGGATCCGGCGGAAGTTCGCGCGACAGGCAGGGAACGTAGCGGAAGCCGGGATGCGCGTCGGCGAAGGCGCGGAACTCGTCGCCGTACAGCAGCTCGGCCGGCGTGCGGGCGCCCTGCAGCAGCACGACCTCCACGCCGCGCCCGGCCATCAGCGCCTGCAACTGCGGCAGCATCGAGCGGTACGGCGTGACGCCGGTCCCGGTGGCGATCAGCAGGTAGCGTGCATTGCGGTCGCCCGGCATCAGGCAGAAGCGGCCGAACGGGCCGCTCGCTTCCACGTGCCCACCTGCCGGCAGGCCTTCGAACAGCGCGGTCGCCGCGCCACCGGGCACGTAGCTCACTGCGATCTCCACCGCTTCGCCCGGGCCCAGCGCATGGTCGTGGATCGTCGCCAGCGAATAGCTGCGCTTGGCCGGCGTGTCGTCGGCGTAGCGGAAATGCACCTGGATGAACTGGCCGGGGACGAAGTCCAGCGGCTGCCCGTCGTCGCGGACGAACTGGTAGTGGCCCACGCTGGGCGCCAGCATGCGGCGGCCTACGAGCTTCAACGGGAAATGCACGATCGCCAAGGCGTCTGGAACACTGTGTGGCCCGGGGCGGCCCCGGCGGGACGCCTATAATAAGCGCTCGATTCCCCCGGGCGCCGTCGTGGCGCCACAAGGTACCCCATGGCGTCTGCGACAACGGCTTCCGCGGCGGCGCCCGCGCTGGCCATCTCCGACCTGCGCAAGGTCTACGACAACGGCGTGCAGGCCCTTAAGGGCGTATCGCTGCAGGTCGAACCCGGCGACTTCTTCGCCCTGCTCGGCCCCAACGGCGCCGGCAAGTCCACGCTCATCGGCATCGTCAGTTCGCTGGTCAACAAGAGCAGCGGACAGGTCGGCGTGTTCGGGGTGGACATCGACCAGGACCGCGACGGCGCCATGTGCCTGCTGGGCCTGGTGCCGCAGGAGATCAACTTCAACATGTTCGAGAAGCCGCTGGACATCTGCGTGAACTACGCGGGTTTCTACGGCATCCCGCGCGCCGAGGCGCTGGTGCGGGCCGAAGAGGAGCTCAGGCGCGCGCAGCTGTGGGAAAAGGCCCACGTCATGAGCCGCACGCTGTCCGGCGGCATGAAGCGCCGCCTGATGATCGCCCGCGCCATGATGACGCGGCCGAAGCTGCTGATCCTGGACGAGCCCACCGCGGGCGTGGACATCGAGATCCGGCGCGGCATGTGGAAGACGCTGAAGGATATCAACGAGTCCGGCACCACCATCATCCTGACCACGCATTACCTGGAAGAGGCCGAGAGCCTCTGCCGCAACCTGGCCATCATCGACCGGGGCGTCATCGTCGAGCAGGGGCCGATGCGCGCCCTGCTGGCCAAGCTGGATGTGGAAGGCTTCCTGTTCGACATCGACGGCGACCTGCCGGCGCAGCTGCCGGTGATCGAAGGCACTACGCTGTCCGCCACCGACAGCCACACCCTGGACCTGGACATGCCGCGTGCGATGGACCTCAACCGCGTGTTCGCCGCACTCAACGACGCCGGCATCCGCGTGCGCTCCATGCGCACCAAGAGCAACCGGCTGGAAGAGCTGTTCGTGCGCCTGACCGGCGATGAAGCCGCCGCCAAGCGGGAGCAGGCCGCATGAGCGCCGCCCATCCGCAGGAGACCGCCATGACCACGCCGCTGCAGAAGAACCTGGTCGCACTGGGCACCATCGTCCGCCGCGAAGTGAACCGCATCCTGCGCATCTGGGGCCAGACCCTGGTGCCGCCGGCCATCACCATGACGCTGTACTTCCTGATCTTCGGCGGGTTGATCGGCAGCCGCATCGGCGACATGGGCGGCTACACCTACATGGAGTTCATCGTGCCGGGCCTGGTGATGATGAGCATCATCCAGAACAGCTACGGCAACATCAGCTCCAGTTTCTTCGGCGCCAAGTTCGGCCGCCACGTGGAAGAGCTGCTGGTCAGCCCGATGCCGAACTGGGTGATCCTGCTGGGTTACGTGGCTGGCGCGGTATTGCGCGGCCTGATGGTGGGCGCCATCGTGCTGGTCATCGCGATGTTCTTCACCAAGGTGCGCGTGCCGCATCCGCTGGTGACCATCACCACGGTGCTGCTGGGTGCCACGATCTTCTCGCTGGCCGGCTTCGTCAACGCGGCCTATGCCAAGAAGTTCGACGACATCGCCATCGTGCCGACCTTCATCCTCACCCCGCTGACCTACCTGGGCGGCGTGTTCTATTCGGTGAAGCTGCTGCCGCCGTGGGCCGAGGCGCTGACCCACGCCAACCCGATCTTCTACATGGTCAACGCATTCCGCTACGGCCTGCTGGGCACCAGCGACGTCCCACTGTGGATCGCCTACGTGTTGATGCTGGCGTTCGTCTTCGGGCTGGGTGCGCTGGGCCTGTGGCTGCTGAAGAGAGGCGTGGGGCTGCGCAGCTGATGCGGCTGCTCGTGCTCGGCGCCGGTGGCACCGGCGGCTATTTCGGCGGCCGCCTCGCACAGGCCGGGATCGATGTCAGCTTCCTGGTGCGTCCCGCACGCGCCGCCCTGCTGCGGGAACGCGGCCTGCGCCTCCGTAGTCCGCTGGGCGACGCGGATGTTCCCGCACAGGTCGTCACCGAGGACCAACTCCACGACGCCGCGCCGTTCGATCTGGTCTTGCTGAGCTGCAAGGCCTACGACCTGGACAGCGCGATGGACGCCATCGCGCCTGCCGTGGAAGCCGGCGCGCGCGTGCTGCCGCTGCTCAACGGCCTGCGCCACTACGAAGCGCTCGACGCGCGCTTCGGCTTCGCCAACGTGCTCGGCGGGCTTTGCTTCATCAGCGCCACGCTGGGTGCCGACGGCGAGATCCTGCACCTCGGCAAGCCGGCATCGGTCACGTTCGGTGAACGCGACGGCCAGCCCGCCGACGTGCGCCTGCAGTCGCTCGCCGCCGCCTGCACGCAGGCCGGCATCGACCACCTGCACACGTCGGACATCGCGCAGGCGCAGTGGGTGAAGTACAGCTTCCTCACGGCGCTCGCGGCGGGCACGTGCCTGATGCGCGCACCGATCGGCACGATCGTGGCGGGCGAAGGCGGCGCAGACTTCATGGCGGCCCTGCACGGGGAATGCCTGGCCGTTGCGGCGGCATCCGGTCAGTCGGTACCGGACGCAGCGCAGGCTTCGGCGCGCGACACGCTGACCGCCGCCGGTTCGCCGATGAAGGCCTCGATGCTGCGCGACCTCGAAGCGGGCCAGCGTGTCGAGGCCGCGCACATCGTCGGCGACATGGTCCACCGCGCGGCGGCGCATGGCATCGCCACGCCCCACCTGCAGGCCGCGTGGGTGCACCTGCAGGCGTACGAGGCGCAGCGACCCGCCTGAGTGAGGGGCTTCACGCCGCCCTGACGGCGGCTGCCTCCATGCTGCGCCACCTTCCTGGTAGCGCCGTCATGAAGCACCTGCACAAGCTCTTCCTCGCCGGCCACGTGGCCATCATCGCCCTGTTCTTCGTTGCGGCCGTCTCGCTCGTCGTCCTGGCTGCCAGCGAGTTGTGGCATGGCGCGATCCTGGCGGGCACCGACGCCGGCCTGCGCGGTCGTTTCGACAATATCCTCGAGAGCATCGGGATGCTGACCATCGGGCTGGTCGCGCTGGAACTGGCGCAAACGGTGTTCGAAGAGGAAGTACAGCGCGACGTGAAAGTCAGCGGTCCCACCCGCGTGCGTCGCTACCTGTCGCGTTTCCTGGTGGTCATCGTCATCGCGTTGTCGATCGAAACCCTGGTGGCCACGTTCGAGCTGATGCACGAAGACCCGCGCCAACTGCCGTACGTCATCGCCATCGGCGGCTCGGCGGCGCTGCTGCTGGTGGCGTGGGGCGTATTCGTCCGTCTCAACCGCAGCGCCGAGGAGCTCGAACCCGAGGCCATGCAACAGGCCAAGTCCGAGGACGACAAGGTCGGGTGACGCGGTCCGGACTCAGCGGCCGGCCGGCAAGCCGAAGAACGCGCGTGCCGTGGCCGTCGTCGCCGCGGCCGTGACCTCGACCTCCTCGCCGCGGTCGCGCGCCAGTTCCGCGACGATGTGGGCTAGGTACATCGGCTCGTTGCGGCGGTGCGAGGGCTGTGGCTTCACCGTGCGCGGCAGCAGGTAGGGCGCGTCGGTCTCGATCATCAGCCGATTGGCCGGGATGCTCTTCACCAGCTCGCGCAGGTGCAGGCCGCGGCGCTCGTCGCAGAGCCAGCCGGTGATGCCGATGTGCCAGTCCTGGTCCAGGCAGTCGAACAGTTCCTTCTTCGTGCCGGTGAAGCAGTGCACGACGGCCGGGCCCAGCCGGCCGTCGAAGTTCTTCAGCATGGCCACGAAGTCGTCGTGCGCATCGCGCTGGTGCAGGAAGAGCGGCTTGCCGGTATCCACGGCGATCTGCAGTTGCCGCTCGAATGCCCGGCGCTGCGCCGGCCGCGGCGAGAAATCGCGGAAGTAGTCCAGGCCGCATTCGCCCACCGCGACGACCTCCGGATGCGCATGCAGCGCACGCATCTCGGCGTCGCATTCGTCGGTGTATTCGGTGGCGTGGTGCGGGTGCACGCCCGCGGTGGCGAACAGCTCGCCCGGGTGCGCCTGCGCCAGGCGCAGGGCCATGGGCGAATGCTCGCGGCTGGCGCCCGTGATCACCTGCTGCACCACGCCGGCTTCGCGCGCGCGCTGGAGCACCGCGTTGCGGTCGTGGTCGAAGCTTTCGTGGGTGAGGTTGGCGCCGATGTCGATGAGATCCATGGGGGCATTTTACCGGCCACTGGATAATCTGTAGGAGCGCCCTCGGGCGCGATGCTTCTGGGGTGGATTCCGGTGAAGAGCATCGCGCCCGAGGGCGCTCCTACAGGGGAAAAGGCTCAGGCCTTATCCTTCGCACCGCATGCCATCGCCCACGTTCCCCATCACGCCGCTGCTGCCGGACATCGTCCGCCGCCTGTCCGACCATCCGCGCCTGGTGCTGGAGGCCCCGCCCGGTGCGGGCAAGACCACCCAGGTGCCGCTGGCGCTGCTGGACGAGCCGTGGCTGCAGGGCCGCAAGATCGTGATGCTGGAGCCGCGCCGCGTGGCGGCGCGTGCGGCGGCCGGCTTCATGGCCAGGCAGCGGGGCGAAGCGGTCGGCGGCACGGTCGGCTACCGCATCCGTTTCGAGAACAAAGTCGGGCCGGACACGCGGATCGAGGTGGTCACCGAAGGCATCCTGACCCGGATGATCCAGGACGATCCGATGCTGGAGGGGATCGGGGCGATCCTGTTCGACGAATTCCACGAGCGCCATCTGGCCGGCGATCTCGGCCTGGCATTGGCGCTGGACGTGCAGGCGCAGCTGCGCGAGGACCTGCGCATCGTCGTGATGTCCGCCACGCTGGACGGCGAGAAGCTGGCGCGGTTCCTGGATGCGCCGCGGCTGAGCAGCGAAGGCCGGGGCTTCCCGGTGCAAGTGGCGCACTTTCCCGCGCGCCGGGATGAGGCGATCGAAGTCCAGGCACGCCGCGCCATCGAACACGCCGTGCTCACGCACCCTGGCGATGTGCTGGTGTTCCTGCCGGGCCAGCGCGAGATCGCGCGGGTGGAGGCGATGCTGGCGGATGTCTTGTCAGAGGACATCGTCGTCCTCGCCCTGCACGGCGAACTGCCGGTGGAGAAGCAGTCCGAAGCCCTGCAGCCCGATCCCCAGGGTCGCCGCCGCGTGGTACTGGCGACCAACGTGGCGGAGTCGTCGGTGACGCTGCCCGGCGTGCGCGTGGTGGTCGACAGCGGGCTGGCGCGGGAACCTTCGTACGATCCGAACAGCGGCTTCTCGCGCCTGGAGGTGACCCACATCTCGCAGGCTTCCGCCGACCAGCGTGCCGGCCGTGCGGGTCGCGTGGCCGAAGGCTGGGCGTATCGCCTGTGGCCGCAATCGCAGCGGCTCGATCCGCAGCGACGGCCGGAGATCGCGCTGGTCGAACTCGGCGCCCTGGCTTTGGAGTTGGCTGCGTGGGGCAGCGACGACCTGCGCTTCGTCGATGCGCTGCCGCCCGGGGCGATGAATGCCGCGCGCGACCTGCTGCGCCGGCTCGGTGCGCTGACGGCACCGAACGCCATCACGCCGCTGGGCAAGCGCATGCTCGCGCTCGGCACCCATCCGCGACTGGCCGCGATGCTGCTGTCGGCGGAGGAGGGCGAAGACCGCGCGCTGGCGTGCGACCTCGCCGCGCTGGTCGAAGCGCGCGATCCGCTGCGCATGGGCGGGGACGCGCTGGCCGCGCGCTGGCGTGCGCTGGCGGCATTCCGCAACGGCCGCGCGCCCCAGGACGCGAACCGTTCGGGCCTGGCCGCGATCGACGCCGCCGCGAAGCAGTGGCGACGCCGCGTCCGCGAGGCCACCGCGCCGCCGGCCTCGGTGGAAGCGCATCGCTTGGGCGACCTGCTGATGCATGCCTTCCCGGACCGCATCGGCTTCCAGCATCCGCAGGACGCGCGTCGCTACCTGCTGGCGAATGGACGCAGCGCGCGGCTGTTCGACGACAGCGCCCTGGTCGGTGAGCCATGGATCGTCGTCAGTGAGCTGCGCCACGAAGCACGCGATGCGCTGGTGCAACGCGCAGTACCCGTGGACGAGCGGTGCCTGCGGCGCGACTTCGCCGACCGTTTCGTCACCGAGGACACCGTGCGCTGGGATGCATCGCGCCGTGCGTTGTCGGCGCAGCGCGAATCGCGCTTCGACCAGATCGTGTTCGATGCGCGGCCTGCCGGGCGCGTCGATCCTGCGCTTGCCGCGGCAGCGCTGACCGACGCGGTGCGCGACCTGGGCCTGGACGCGCTGCCGTGGCCCGAATCGCTGCGGCAATGGCGCGAACGCGTGCGCTGCCTGCGCGACTGGATGCCGGACCTCGGCCTGCCGGACCTGTCCGACGACGCGCTGATGGCGACGCTCGATGACTGGCTGCAGCCCGCCTTCGCCGGCAAGACCCGCCTGGATGCGCTGGGCGAAGACGAGCTGGCGAACGCGCTGAAGTCGGGCCTCGACTGGTCGCAGCGCCAGCGTATCGACGCGCTCGCGCCGACGCGGATCACCGTGCCGTCGGGCATGGAACGCCGCATCGAATACGCGCACGGCCAGCCGCCGGTGCTGGCGGTGAAGCTGCAGGAGCTGTTCGGCCTGGCCGATACGCCGCGCGTGGCCGATGGTCGCGTGCCGGTGCTGCTGCACCTGCTGTCGCCGGGCGGCAAGCCCCTGCAGGTGACCTCCGACCTGCGCAACTTCTGGAACTCGACCTATGCCGAGGTGAAGAAGGAGATGAAGGGGCGGTATCCGAAGCATCCGTGGCCGGATGACCCCTGGAGCGCCCAGGCCACCCATCGGGCGAAGCCGCGCGGTACATAGCGCGTCGTTGTCGCCTGCCGCGGCGGCGGCGCACGCATTACGTTGGCGGTGGATTCCACTCGGCGCGGCCGGATGACCCCTGGAGCGCCCAGGCCACCCATCGGGCGAAGCCGCGCGGTACGTAGCGTGCAGCGCACGCTACGTGTCCGTTCAGCTGATGAGTGCCGAACTAACACCGTGTAAACATCGCCGCACGGACACTGGCGTCCTCCCCACCTCTCTCAGGGAAGATCCCATGAGCAAGCTGACCACCATCACGGACCGCGCACTGGAACTGGCCAGCCAGGCCGGCACCAGCCTGAAGCATGCCGTTCCCAGTGCCGACAAGCTGTTGCAGACCGGCGCCGCGCTGGGCGTGGCCAAGACCGGCGGCAAGCTGGCGGTGAACTTCATGCGTCGCAACCCGGCGGTTGCCGTGGCCACCGGCATCGGCGTGGGCCTGCTGGCGCTGGTTGCCTACCGCAAGCGCAAGCAGGACCAGGCGAACGGCCCGATCGAAGGCAAGTCGCGTCGCGTGGAAGCGCGCAAGGTCAATGGCACCAACCGCACGTCCACCGCGCGCAAGACCGGCACGCCGCGCAAGCCGCGCAGCACGACGCGTTCTGCCGAAAGCTGATGTCGCAGGGCGCCCGCGTCAGAGCGGGCGCCATTCCCCGGGCGCGAGGTCGCCCAGGCGGGCATCGCCCATCGCCATACGCACCAGCCGCAGGGTAGGCAGGCCTACCGCGGCCGTCATGCGCCGCACCTGGCGGTTGCGGCCTTCGGTGATCGTCATCGACAACCACGCATCCGGCACCGTCTTGCGGAAGCGGACCGGCGGATCGCGTTCCCACAGCACCGGCGCAGGCTGGAGCGTCTCCACCTGTGCCGGACGCGTCGGTCCATCGTTCAGCACCACGCCACGGCGCAGCGCGTCGAGCTGCTCGTCCGTGGGTGTGCCTTCCACCTGCACCCAGTAGGTCTTGGGCTGCTTATGGCGTGGATCGGTCAGCCGGTTCGCCAGCGCACCCTCGTCGGTGAGCAGCAACAAGCCTTCGCTGTCGTAGTCCAGCCGTCCCGCCGCATAGACGCGCGGCGGCAGGCCGAAGCCGGCCAGCGTCCGCCGCGGCGGATCACTGCGGTCGGTGAACTGGCACAGGACATTGAACGGCTTGTTGAAGGCGATCAGCACACGGAGTCTTCCGGAGAGACGACAGCGCGCATTGCACCGTCATCGGCGAGCCGCGTCCAGCGCGCGAACGCCCTCATGCTTCCGGTCGCGCCTCCGGATCCGGGTCGACCTTGGTCGTGGTCGTGGTCCTGGATCGTCCACGGGCCATCGCCTCGAACACGCCATCGCGGCGCACCCAGGCGTGATGCAGCGCAGCGGCCATATGCAGCAGGATCAGCGCGAACAGCGCATAGCCCAGCCATCCATGCGCCTGCCGCAACAGGCTGTACAGCGCCGGATCGGGCGGCAGGATCGGGGGTAGCGCGAACGACGGCGTCATGCGCACCGGATACCCGCCCGCCGACAGCATCGCCCAGCCCAGCAGCGGCATGGCCAGCATGGCGGCGTACAGCGCCACATGCGATGCACGGGCGGCGAGCGCCTGCGCGCGCGGCAGCGACGCGGGCAGCGGCGGGGGCGGATGACGCCAGCGGTACAGCAGGCGGATCACGGCCAATACCAGCAGCGCGATGCCCAGCGGGCGGTGCAGGTCGATCAGCACCGGCCGCAGCGACAGCGAGGCGACCATGCCCACGCCGACGAACAGCATCGCCAGGATCAGCACCGCCATGCCCCAGTGCAGTACGCGCGCGAAGGTGTCGAAGTGCTCGCCGCGATTCATCGTGTCGCCTCCGTACCGTGCGCAGGTGCGGGCCTGGCGATATCGCCGCGGGCGGTCTCGCGCTCGCGCCGGTTGAACGAGACGCTGTAGGCGGCCGCGCGCGCGGCCAGAATGGGGTCGTTGGACAGCGCGATGCCGTCCGGCACCACCGTGGGGTCGTAGTTCACGTCCCGGCACGTGCCCGTAGCCTGCGCATCGCTGCGCTCCAGCACCAGCGTGCCGGCGAGGTGCCTTGGCCGCGATACCGGCCATGGCTGCGACGGATCGTCGACCGGATCGCCGGCCGCCGCTTCGGTGACTACCAGGTCCCAGCGCAGCGGACCCTGCGCCAGTCGCTCCTGCAGCTCGCGCTGCAGGTAGTCCGCCTCGGCCTGCTGACGGGTCGTGTCCGCCAGCGGCTCGAACGGAGCCTGCGGCTGCATCGACCAGCGCACGAAGCGCGACCGGCCCTGTGCATCGATGAAGCGGAAGGCATTGACGCCGTTGTATTCGGTATTGGCCCAGCTGCTCGACCACGGCGCGGATTTGGCCCAGGCCTGGAAACGGGCGGCTTCCGGATACCGTTCCAGGAACGCGGCCATCCTCGCCGGATCGGGCTTGCCGGTGGCCGGGTCGGGCCGCGAGGCCAGCAGCTGCGCGTGGAAGCCCGCCGGCGTGGCCACGGCGAGGAACGGAAAGCTGTTCATCGCCATCCGCCACTCCTGCCCGTCGTCGGTCCGCAGCGACAATGCCAGGCTGCGCACGCGCGCCTGCGCTTCGGCGCCGAAGGGATCGCCGCCACCGATCGACAGGCGTCCCTGCACCGGCGTGCGTGGCTGCCGGAACACCCGTGCACGCGACAGCGTGACCGCCCCGGCGCTGGGTTCGAAGTAGCCGGCCACGCAGACGCCCCGGCTGTGCGCGCGCCGGAAGCCGGGGAAGGGCTTGCCGTTCTCGATGTCGTCCACCAGGCGCGGTGCGGTAAGCCGTCCGGCCGGCCCGATCCATCCCGCCACCCAGGCGAAGACCAGCGACAGGCCCAGCGTCAGGCCGGCGATGGCGGCCCAGGCACGCCAGGGGCGGGGGGGCGGCGAGGGCGGTGATGGATCGTCTGGGAGGGGCGGCATGAGGGGTTCCTGTTCGTGGGATGTCGGTGGGACGCGTAGGTGCCGGATTTATTCCCGCGCCGGGCGTGTGCATCCGGATGCATACGCGAACGGGAATAATCCGGATATGGGTGCGTCCTACCCTCATTCCTGCCATGACCGGCCCATGCCCGACCGACCGCCCCCCCTGGACGACGAGACCCTGCACACGCTGATCCCGCGCCTGCGCCGGTTCGCGCGCTCGCTGGCACCGGACGCCGCGGCCGCCGACGATCTGGTCCAGGCCACGCTGGAGCGCGCGCTGACGCGCGGCGCCGACATGCGCGACCCGGCCGCCCTGCAGGCCTGGTTGTTCTCGGTGCTGTACCGCCTCTTCGTCGACGAACACCGGCGCGCGGCACGGTGGAAGCGCATCGCACGGTTGTTCTCGGCCGAGGACGACGCCTCACCGCCCACGCCTGAGCAGGTGTTCGAAGCGCGCACCTCGTTGGCGGGCTTCGCCTGCCTGACACCCGAGCAGCGTGCGCTGCTGACGCTGGTGAGCGTGGAAGGGCTGGCCTACCGCGAGGCCGCCGAGGCGCTGGGCATCCCGGTGGGCACGGTGATGTCGAGGTTGTCGCGCGCGCGCCAGGCGTTGCGCGCGATGCAGGAGCAAACGCCGCCCACGTCCGCCCTGAAGGCTTTGCCATGATCATCAAGACCCTGCACGACGCACCCACGGACGACGACCTGCATGCCTACGTCGATGGCCGGCTCGACCCCGCGCGCCGTGCGTCCGTCGTCGCCTGGCTGGAGGCGCATCCCGAGCGTGCGGCCGAGATCGACGGCTGGAAGCGCGATGCCGAACGCCTGCGCGTGTTGGCCGCCAACCCCGAGTATTGGGCGCCTAACCCGTCGCTGGCGCCCGCACGGGTCAGGCGTCGGCTGCAGGCGCGGCGTCGCCGGCGCCTGGGTATCGCCGCGTCGTGGGTGTTTGCCTTCGTCATCGGCGGTGGCGTGGGTTGGCAGATGCACGAGCTACGCCCGTCGCCTTCGAACCTGCCCATGGCGGATGCGGTGGCCGCGTACCGCCAGTTCGCCGAGGCCGATGCGCCGCCGATGGAATTCGACACGGCCCGTGCGGACGACCTGCAGCGCTGGCTGCTGCGTCACTTCGGCGAGGCCGGACGGATGCCCGATCTCAGCCAGGCCGGGTACCGGCTGATGGGCGGTCGCCTGCTGTCCACCGAGCAGGGCGCCGCCGCGATGCTGGTCTACCAGGACGGATCGGGCGCGCGGGTCGGCTTCTATCTGCGGCCGCGTGGCCGGCTGGCCGGCGATGGACAACGCCGCGATGGTGACCTGCTGGCGCAGTACTGGTCCCGCCGCGACACCAGCTTCGCGCTGGTCAGCGATGCCGCCGATGCCGCTGCGCGCGCATTGCCGCGTCTGCTGGAGAACGGCTGACCGCCGGTGCGGCCCCGGACGGGCCGCACCGGGCGCGACTCAACGCGGTTTCACGAACCGCAGTGTCATGCGGTCGCTCTCGCCGATGGCCTGGTACTTCGCGCGGTCGGCTTCCGGATGGTTGTTGGATGGCGGCAACGTCCACACGCCGTTCGGGTGGTCCTTGGTGTCCTTCGGGTTGGCGTTGACCTCGCTCTTCGCGTCGAGGCGGAAGCCCGCGGCTTCGGCCAGCGCGATCACCTGCGCCTCGCTGACGTAGCCGGTATCGTCGTCGGCCGCCACATCCCGGTTCGCCCGGTGCTCCACCACGCCCAGCACGCCGCCCGGCTTCAGCACGGCGAAGAAGCCCTTGAACATGCCCTCGGCCTGGTTGGCGCTGCGCCAGTTGTGCACGTTGCGGAAGGTCAGCACCACGTCGGCGGAGCCTGCGGTGCCGAACACCGGCGCGGCCGGGTCGTACTTCACTACGGCGGTCTTGTCGAACTGCGCCGGACCGTCGGCGAACTTCTTCTGCAGCCCGTCCAGGCTGCGCTGATAGTAGTTGCGGCTCTTCTCGGACGCCTTGGCCGGGTCCACGACGGCGGCGACATAGCGACCCTTCGCCTTCAGGTAAGGCGCCAGCACCTCGGAGTACCAGCCGCCGCCGGGCGTGATCTCCACGACGGTCTGCGTGGGCGTCACGCCGAAGAACGACAGCGTTTCCCGCGGATGGCGATATACGTCGCGCGCCACGTTCTTCGGGTCGCGCCACTCGCCCTTCAGTGCCGCATCCAGTGCGGCCGCGTCGGCGGCGGGCAGCGTCTGCGCGGCGTCCGCGGGCTTGGCCGGCGAGGCGGCGAACGACGCTTGCGAAGTGGCCAGTGCAGTCACCAGCGCCAGGGACAGCGGAACAATGCGGATCGTCATGTGTCAGCCCTCCAGAAAGGTGCGCGGAGCCTAGCACGCGGTCTGTTCACCGGGCATCGCGGCCGTCGCAGCATGGGCACGCTTCACCGCACGCGGACGCGGCATCGCTAGACTGCCTGTCCTGGCTGCTCCGGAGATCGCTCATGACCGCCCACGACGCCACGCAGAACACCCGCATCGTGCTGGCCGCGCGTCCGCGCGGCGAGCCGACCGCCGACGACTTCCGTGTGGAACACGTGCCGCTGCCCGTGCCCGGCGAGGGCCAGGTGCTGCTGCGCAACCGCTACCTCTCGCTGGACCCGTACATGCGCGGCCGCATGAATGCCGGCCGTTCCTACGCCAAGCCGGTCGAGATCGGCGAGGTGATGGACGGCGGCACGGTGTCGGAAGTGATCGATTCGCGCCATCCCGACTTCCGGACCGGCGACATGGTGCTGGCGCACGGCGGCTGGCAGACGCATGCCGTCGCCGATGGCCGCCTGCTGAAGCGCAGGCTGGATGCGCGTGCTGCGCCGCTGACCACCGCACTGGGCGTGTACGGCATGCCCGGTTTCACCGCCTATGTGGGCCTGCACGAGATCGGCAAGCCGCAACCGGGCGAAACCGTCGTGGTCGCCGCGGCCAGCGGCCCGGTCGGCGCGACGGTGGGACAGATCGCGAAACTGCAGGGCGCCCGGGCCGTCGGTATCGCCGGCGGCGAGGCCAAGCGTGCCTACCTGCGCGACGCACTCGGTTTCGACGTGGCGCTGGATCACCGTGCGCCGGACTTCGCCGACCAGCTTCGGGCCGCCTGTCCCGACGGCATCGACGTGTATTTCGAGAACGTCGGCGGCGCGGTCTTCGATGCGGTCGTGCCGCTGCTCAACGACTTCGCCCGCATCCCGGTGTGCGGCCTGGTGGCGCACTACAACGACACCGCGCTGCCGCCTGGCCCGGACCGCATGCCGTGGCTGATGAGCCAGATCCTGACCCGCCACCTGACCGTGCGCGGCTTCATCCAGCACGACTTCATCGCGCTGTATCCGCAGTTCCTGCGCGAGATGGGCGGATGGCTCGCTGACGGGAAGATCCGCTACCGCGAGGACATCGTGGAAGGCCTGGAGAACGCCCCGCGCGCGCTGATCGGCCTGCTGCGCGGGGAGAACTTCGGCAAGGTGGTGGTGAAGCTTTAGGCGGCGAGCCTATGCGTTCGCCGCTACCGGCAGGTTGACGTTCATCAGGGTGGGATCGTCGGGATCCAGCTTCACGGTGAAGCCCAGGCTTTCGCACATCGCCAGCATGGTGCGGTTCTCGCGCAGCACCTGGCCCTCGATGACCTTCAGGCCCAGCCATCGCGCGTACTCGATCATGATCTGCATCAGCTTCCAGCCGATGCCGTGGCCCTTCAGGTCCGAGCGCACCAGGATGCCGTACTCGCCCTTCTCGTAGTTCGCGTCCGCGTGCAGGCGCACCGCGCCCAGCATCTCGTGCGTCTGCGGATGGATCGCCACCAGCGCGATCGAGCGCGCATAGTCGAGCTGGGTCAGGCGCGCGATGAATTCGTGGCTGAAGTGACGCACCGACTGGAAGAAGCGCAGGCGCAGGTCTTCGTCGGTCACGTGGGTGAAGAATTCGCGGAACATCGCATCGTCTTCCGGCCGTACCGGGCGCACCAGCGCCGGCTGGCCATCGGCGAGCTCGATGGTGCGTTCCCATTCCTTCGGATACGGGAAGATGGCGAAGCGCGGATGGCCGCGGCCCTTGTGCAGCGCACGCCCGCGCGCCACCGCGATGCGGGCATCGACGGCCACCACGCCTTCGCGGTCGGCCAGCAGCGGGTTGATGTCGAGCTGCTGGATCTCGGGGATATCAGCCGCCAGCTGCGCCAGCTTCACCAGCACCAGCGCGACGGCGCGCTCGTCGGCGGCCGGCACGTCGCGGTAGGCCTTCAGCACACGCGACACGCGGGTGCGCGCGATCAGCTCGTGCGCCAGGCGCAGGTCCAGCGGTGGCAGGGCGACGGCCTGGTCGTTGATCACTTCCACGGCGGTGCCGCCCCGACCGAAGGCGATCACCGGTCCGAACACGGGGTCGTCGGCGATACCGGCGATCAGCTCGCGCGCCTTCGGCCGCAACACCGTCGGCTGCACCAGGACGCCTTCGATGCGCGCCTCGGGTCGGCGTTCGCGGGCGCGCTGCAGGATGCCGGCCGCCGCCTCGCGCACGGCGCTGGCGTTCGCCAGGTTGAGGCGGACGCCGTCCACATCGGACTTGTGCGGAATGTCGGGCGAGAGGATCTTCACCGCCACCGTCGCCCCCTCGGCCAGCAGCGGCGCCGCGATGCGGGCGGCGTCGTCGGCGTCGTCGGCGCGCCACAGCGGCGCCATCGGGATGCCGTACGCGGCGAGCAGCTGTGTGGTGGCCAGCGGATCCAGCCAGGTCTGGCCGGCATCCAGCGCGGCGTCGACCAAGGCGCGCGCCAGGGCCACGTCGGGACTGAAGTCCTCCGGCAGGCTGGGCGGCGTCTCCATCAGCGCGGCCTGCACCTCGCGGTGGCGCACCAGGTGCATGAAGCCGGCGACGGCGTCCGACTCGTTCGGATAGCGCGGCACCTGGGCGGCGTCGAGCAGGGCTTCGGCCTGCGGGTCGTTGCCCAGCCAGACGGTGAAGACCGGCTTCTGCGTGCCGTGGCCCGGCCGTTGCGACAGCACGCGGGTGACGGCGTGGGCCGCTTCCGATGACGACGACAACACCGTGGGCACGTTGACTGCGAGCAAGGCGTCGTTGCCGGGGTCGGCCAGCAGCGCCTCGATCGTCGCGGCGTAGCGGTCGGCATCGATGTCGGTCAGCAGGTCCACCGGATTCGTGCGCGACCAGCCCACGGGCAGGATGCGGTCCAGCGCATCGCGCGTGGTCTCGGACAGCGTGGCCAGCGTGCCGCCCTGTTCGTACAGGTGGTCGACCGAGAGCGCACCGACGCCGCCGCCGTTGGTGAGGATGGCGAGCCGCCGGCCCTGGAATGGGCGGACCTGGCCCAGCGTGCGCGCCGCGGCGAACAGCTCGTGCAGCGAGCGAACGCGCAACAGCCCCGCCCGTCGGAAGGCGGCGCCGTAGACCGCGTTGGGTCGCGCCAGGTTCTGCGTATGCGTGCTGCCGGCCGGCGTGACCAGCGGACTCCCGCCATGGCCGGACTTCACCACCACCACCGGCTTGGTGCGCGCCGCCGCGCGCGCGGCCGACATGAACTTGCGCGCATCGCGGATGGCTTCCACGTACAGCAGGATGGCGCGCGTGCGGCTGTCGGTGGCGAAGTAGTCCAGCAGATCGGCGAAATCCGCGTCCAGCGCATCGCCCAGCGACACCACGGCGGAGAAGCCGACCGGCTGGCTCATGCTCCATTCCACCAGCCCGCCGGAGATGGCGCCGGACTGGGAAATCAGCGCCAGGTCGCCCGCCTTCGGGAAGCGGCTGGCGAGGCTGGCGTTGAGGCGCGCATGCGGCGCGATGACGCCCAGGCAATTCGGGCCGAGCACGCGCAGGCCCTTCTCGCGCGTCAGCGCCTCCAACTGCGCAGCCGGCGAACCCGGGCCGCTGCCCATCGCGGCGGTCAGTACGACCACCGCGGCGGCGCCCTTCTCGGCCGCCTCGGCGGCGAGCTGCGGCACGGTCGCCGCCGGCGTGGCGATCACCACCAGGTCCGGCGTCCACGGCAGCTCATGCAGGTGGCGCACGGTCGCCACGCCGTCCATCGGCGAGGGATGCTTGTTGACCAGGCCGATGGGGCCGCTGAAGCCGGAGGCAAGCAGATTCTCCACCACCGCGCGGCCCACCGAACGCGGGCGCGACTGGCTGCCGACCACGGCCACGGCGCGCGGGCGGAAGATCGAGTCGAGGCGGTAGGTGCTCATGGCGGGAAGGCGGTCTCCTCGGTGCGGCTAGGGTAACGCGCCGCCTGTTGCGCGGACTTGCGCGCCGTCACGCCAGCCTGAGCGCGTCCGGATAGGGAGGAGTATCGGGATAGTCGCCGGCGGCGAGGTGCGACTGAAGGTCGCGCCACCAGGCCGGACGGAACAGGTCGCCGTGCGCGGCCTTCAAGGCCTTCGCCTGCGTCTCGGGCAGGCCGAGGAACTGCGGGAACCGCTCCGGGAACACATCGCCCGCATCCACATGGAACCAAGGCGCATCGGCCATCTGCTCTTCGTAGGTCGTGGCCTGCGGCCAGTCGCGGAAGCGGCAGTCGGTGACCAGCCGCAGCTCGTCGTAGTCGTAGAACACCACGCGTCCGTGCCGCGATACGCCGAAGTTCTTCAGCAGCATGTCGCCGGGGAAGATGTTGTTGCGCGCCATGTCCTTGATGGCCTGGCCGTAGTCGAGCGCGGCCGCGCGCCCGGCCTCGGCCTTCTGCTCGCGCAGGTACAGGTTCAAGGGCCGCAGCCTGCGCTGCACGTAGCACAGGTGGACGATCAGGTCGTCGCCATCTTCGCTCAGGCTGTGCCCGCAGCTTTCGCGCAGTTCATCCAGCAGGGCGGGCGCGAAGCGTGCGCGCGGGAAGCGCAGGTAGCGGAACGTCTGCGTGTCCAGCAGGCGACCGACGCGGTCCAGATGGAAGACCAAGTCGTACTTGTCCTCCACGTCCTGCCGGCTCATCGCCTTGGGG
Source organism: Pseudoxanthomonas sp. F11 (assembly GCF_037046485.1). NCBI lineage: Bacteria > Pseudomonadati > Pseudomonadota > Gammaproteobacteria > Lysobacterales > Lysobacteraceae > Pseudoxanthomonas > Pseudoxanthomonas sp. F11. The sequence goes on from NZ_JBANLZ010000003.1 coordinate 441,602, forward strand.
TAGGCGAAGCGGTCGCGGATCACCTTGAACACCAGCGGATAGCTGGGCAGGGTGAACACCGCCATCACCATCCCGCGCGTGCCTTCGGCATGCACCAGCTGTTCGTCCGGCTGCGCGGCGAAATGGTGGAAGAAGGTGCGGTAGCGTTCGGTCTTGCCCTGCTTGGCACGGCCCAGCACGGTGTAGATCTCGTCGATCGGCTTGCCCGGCAGCAGCGAGCGCAGGAACACCACCGCGTCGCCGACCGTCGCCAGGTCGGCATGGAAGTAGCTGCGCGAGGTGCCGAACAGGTGCGCCACGTCGGCCCGGCGGGTCAGCACAGCTTCCGCCTTCAGCTGGCCGCCGTCGTTGACCAGGGCGATCACGCACGGCGAGAACCGGTGCTCGCCGAACACGCGGCCCACCAGGTAGGCGCGGCGCTCGCGGTAGAACACGGTATCCAGCAGTTCGATGGCGCGTACAGGCTGGGCGCCCCAGTGCGCCAGGTCGTCCTGCAGCCGCACCGCGATGGCCGCTGCGCAGCGCGTGCGGTGCGCGTAGGGCACGTCGAAGCCGTAGTCCGCCAGCACCCGCGCGAAGGTCTCGGTCGGCCGCTGCTCCGACACCGCATAGCTGTGGCGCGCGACCGGATGGGTGATCGCATCGGTGGGCTCGACGTCGAGCGCGACGAACTCCAGGGCCGGGTCCACGCCGCGGATGCGGAAGAAGCGCCGGCTGAGCGTGTTGTAGAAGGTCTTGTAGAGCTCCTGGTCGATCTGTCCGGCGACCAGCGCCTCGAACGCACCACGTGCGGCCATCCACAGCGACCGGTCGTGGGCCTGCCCCAGCAGGACCGACTGCAGCCGCAGCGCGCATTCGGCGATGCACTGGTCGTACAGTTCGATGCGTTCGACGGCATCGGCGCGCGCAGCAGCCCAGTCCTGCGTCTCGAACCGCGTCTTCGCCCGCCGGGTGATCTCGGCGAACCGCGCGTGGTAGTCCGCGAACGCGTCGTGGATCAGGCGGGCGATGGCGTCGGCGGGAACCATGCGCGCGATGTTAGCGGGGACGTGCTGGAGTCATCGCTCCACCGCCACGCCGGCCTGCTCCAGCAGCCAACCGCGCACCTTGCGGAAGCCCGGATGGCCCAGGCTGCGTTCCGGATACACCAGGTAGTGGGCGAAGTCGGCCTGCAGGCGCTTCTTCGTCAGCGTCACCAACCGCCCGGCCTTCACCAGCGGCTCGGCCAGCGTCCAGCGCGCCAGCGCCACACCCACACCCTGCGCGGCGGCCTGGTGCAAGGTCTCGGTGTCATCGAACTGCGCCACGTAGCGCGCCGGCGGCTGACCGCCGAAATGCTCGAACCAGTCCTTCCAGCGGTTGGCCGGATCGCCCAGCAGCGGCAGCTTGGCCATCTGGTCCGGCGCCGGCCGGCCGTGCTGCTTCAGAAGCGCCGGGCTGGCGACCGGCGTGATCCATTCGGGGAACAGGAATTCCGCGTGCACGTTCGCCCAGCGTCCGCCGCCCAGCCGCAGGGCGAGGTCGACGGGCTCGCGCTCGAAGTCGACCACGTGCGTGCTCGACTGCAGGTTGAGGCCCAGCTCGGGATGCGCGGCAAGGAACGCCGGCAGGCGCGGCACCAGCCAGGCCGTGGCCATGGAGGGGATGAGGCTGAGCGTCACCGTGTGGTCGTTGCGCAGCGTCGCGCGCCGCAGGGCGTGGTCGATGGTGTCGAGCGGCCCGGAGATCGCATCGAACAGGCGCTGCCCGTCGGGCGTCAGTTCCACGCCGCGCGGGCCCCGTGCGAGCAGCTTGTGGCCTAGCCGCTGTTCCAGCAGGCGCATGCGGTGGCTCAGCGCGCTCACGGTGAGGTGCATGGCCTCGGCGGCACGGGTCAGGTTGCGCAGGCGCGCGGCCGTGACGAAGGCATCCACCTGGTCCAGGGGAAGTCGGCTCATCTTGAACACACCTCAAGGCTGGCTTGCGGAGCTTTCGCTTTTTCGCAGCGAATCATGCGCCTACCTTGGGAGTCCTTCAAGCCGGACACCGGCGCCACGGAGCAGTCCCATGCAAACCGGAACCAGGAAGCAGTGGTGGCAGCAGCTGGGTGGAATGAGCCAGGGCATGCTGTTCCTGCAAGGCCATATCGCCCATGACGACAGCCCGCTGCCGGAACCCGTCCACCGGCACCACGTCCACGACGCAGCAGGCCAGGCCCGCCATCGTGAAGCGGTACAGCGGCTGGGCGCACGCCGCCTGCGCGCGATGACCTCGCTGTCGATGTTCCGCTGAGCACCCGCCAGCGTGGGAGCGACGTCAGTCGCGATTGGCCACCGCGGCGGTTCATCGCGACTGACGTCGCTCCCACCGGAACCGACCCGAAACAAGACGCCCGGCGTGAAGCCGGGCGTCGGTGATGCAGCGGCGGCTGGACGGTGCCTTACAGCGCGGCCAGCGCCTCGTTGAACATCTTGCTCGGTCGCATCGCGGCGGCGGTCCTGGCGAGGTCGGGGTGATAGTAGCCCCCGATGTCGATCGCCTTGCCCTGCGCGCCGTTCAACTCGGCGAGGATGGTCGCTTCGTTGTCGGCCAGCGTCTTCGCCAGCGGCGCGAACTTCGCCTTCAGTTCGGCGTTCTCGTCCTGCGCGGCCAGCGCCTGCGCCCAGTACAGGGCCAGGTAGAAGTGGCTGCCACGGTTGTCGAGCTCGCCGACCTTGCGCGCGGGTGACCTGTTCTCGTCCAGGATGCGGCCGTTGGCCACGTCCAGTGCATTGGCCAGTACCTTCGCCGGCGTGTTGAGGTAGCGCTGGCCCAGGTGCTCCAGCGACGCCGCCAGCGCGAGGAATTCGCCCAGCGAATCCCAGCGCAGGTAGTCCTCTTCCAGGAACTGCTGCACATGCTTCGGTGCGGAACCACCGGCGCCGGTCTCGAACAGGCCGCCGCCGGCCATCAGCGGCACGATCGACAGCATCTTGGCGCTGGTGCCCAGCTCCATGATCGGGAACAGGTCGGTCAGGTAGTCGCGCAGCACATTGCCGGTCACCGAAATCGTGTCCTGGCCCTTGCGGATGCGCTCCAGCGACACCTTCATGGCCTCGACCGGCGGCAGGATGCGGATGTCGAGATTGTCGGTGGTGTAGTCCTTCAGATAGCGCTCGACCTTGGCGATCACCTGCGCATCGTGCGCGCGGGACTTGTCCAGCCAGAAGATCGCCGGCGTCCTGCTCAGGCGCGCGCGGCCGACGGCCAGCTTCACCCAGTCCTGGATCGGCGCATCCTTGGTCTGACACATGCGCCAGATGTCGCCCGCTTCCACTTTCTGTTCGAACACCACCTGGCCGGCATCGTCGGTGACGCGCACGGTGCCATCGGCGGGGATCTGGAAGGTCTTGTCGTGGCTGCCGTACTCCTCGGCCTTCTGCGCCATCAGGCCGACATTGGGCACGCTGCCCATCGTGGCCGGGTCGAACGCGCCGTTCGCCTTGCAGTCCTCGATCACCGCCTGGTAGATGCCGGCGTAGCAGCGGTCGGGGATGACGGCCTTGGTGTCCTGCAGCTTGCCTTCGGCATTCCACATCTTGCCGGAGTCGCGGATCATCGCCGGCATGGAGGCGTCGACGATCACGTCGCTGGGCACGTGCAGGTTGGTGATGCCCTTGTCGGAGTTGACCATCGCCAGGGCGGGGCTGTCCGCATACACGGCCTGCAGGTCGGCCTTGATCGCCTCCTGCTGATCGGCCGGCAGCGCGCCCAGGCGCGCGTACAGGTCGCCGATGCCGTTGTTGGCGTCGAAGCCGATCTGCTCCAGCAGCGCGGCGTGCCTGGACAGCGCCGTCTTGTAGAACTCGTTGACGACCACGCCGAACATGATCGGGTCGGAGACCTTCATCATCGTGGCCTTGAGGTGCAGCGAGAACAGCACGCCCTGCGCCTTCGCATCGGCGATCTGTTCGGCCACGAAGGCGGCCAGCGCCTTGCGGCTCATCGCCGATGCATCGACGATCTCGCCCGCCTTCACCTTCACCTTGTCCTTCAGCACGGTGACCGTGCCGTCGGCGGCGACCAGTTCGATCTTCAGCGCGCCATCGGCGGCCAGCGTGGCCGACTGTTCGCTGCCGAAGAAGTCGCCGGCGGCCATGTGGGCGACGTGCGACTTGGAATCCGCACTCCACGCGCCCATGCGGTGCGGATGCTTGCGGGCGAAGTTCTTGACCGACAGCGGTGCGCGGCGGTCGGAATTGCCTTCGCGCAGCACCGGGTTCACCGCGCTGCCCTTGACCTTGTCGTAGCGCGCCTTGGCGTCCTTTTCCTTGTCGTCCTTCGGTTCGTCCGGGTAGTCCGGCAGCGGGTAGCCCTGGGACTGCAGCTCCTTGATGGCGGCCTTCAGCTGCGGCACCGAGGCGCTGATGTTGGGCAGCTTGATGATGTTGGCTTCCGGCTGCGTCGCCAGCTGGCCCAGCTCGGCCAGGTCGTCGCTGATCTTCTGCGCATCGCTCAGGTAGTCGGGGAACTGCGACAGGAGGCGGCCGGCCAGCGAGATGTCGCGGGTCTCCACGGCGATGCCGGCGGGTGCGGTGAACGCCTCGACGATGGGCAGCAGCGACTGAGTGGCGAGGAACGGGGCTTCATCGGTGAGGGTGTAGATGATGCGGGGCGTATCCGACATGGGGACAAGGGCTCTCGACAAGGGGCGATGGGGAACTCAGCGCGCCATTGTCGCGCGCCGCCGCACGCAGGGCAAAACGAGGGGGTATGGACGGGACCGGGCTTTCCACGCACGGCCGGTCACGCCGGGAAGGTTGCGGGTGGAACTTTCCGAAGCCGGTATCCGCGCAAAAAAAAGCGGGCGTGGATTCCTCCACGCCCGAGCTTGCCCCACACACGTGGGAGAGAGACTTGCCTTGCGGATTACTTGACTTCGATTTCCTGGGTCATGCCGACCGGCTGGCCGTTCAAGGTCACGTCGACCTTGTACTTGCCGGCGGGCCAATCAGTGGCCTTGGTGAACTCGATGTTGGTGGTGCCCGCGTCCTCGGCCTTAACGGTCGTGGACTGCTTGGCGGCTTCCTGGCCGTCCTGGAAGGTCAGTTTGGCCTCGATGGTCGCGTCGGCCGGCGTGGTGGCGTCGGTCTTGACCGACACGACGATCTTGTCCTTCACGCCGAACATGCCAACGGCCGCGACAGATTTGTCCGCTGCAATCGTGTTGCCGACGGTGACGCTGGTCGCGCTGATGGGCATGGGGGCAGGTGCGGGTTCGGCGGGTGCAGGCGCCGGTTCAACGGCGGCCGGCGGCGCGACGACGGGTTCTTCCTTCTTCTTGCAACCGACCAGAGCGACGGTGCCGACCAGCGCGGCGGCCAGGGCGTAGGAAATGCGGTTCTGTTTCATGGGTTCGATCCTTCTGAAAAAGTGGTGCCAATCAGGCGTCAGCGGGTTTGGGCGGCAGCTTGATCACCTGCCCGGGGAAGATGCGGTCGGGATCGTCGATGGTGTCGCGATTGGCTTCGAAGATCTGCTTCCACGCATTGGCGTTGCCGAGGTGTTGCTTCGCGATCTTGGAAAGCGTGTCGCCCTTCTCGATCGTGTAGGTCTGCTGACCCACGATCTCTTCGGTGCTCTCGACGCGCGCACTGACGTCGGAGAAATCCGCTTTCTCGACGATCTGTTCGGTTGACGTCACCTTCGCGCTGACGTCCGAGAAATCGGCCTTCTTCTCTGTGCTCATGGCAACCACCCTTCCTGGCGGGCTGTTGGGATGAGCAAGCGTTGCACGCGCGCTGTTAAGAAACCATAGCGCGCGCGTGAAATCGCCTCAATTGTTAGTTGTGCAACATTACTGCCGCAGGTCGCGCTTCATCGGCGGGACCTCCATGTCGGCCGTGGCACGCCACGGATTGATGTCCAGCCCGCCGCGACGGGTGTAGCGCGCTTCGACGGACAGCGACGAAGGCCGGCAGTGCGTCAACACATCGTGAAAGATCCTTTCGACGCACTGCTCGTGGAATTCGGCATGGTCGCGGAAGCTCACCAGGTAGCGCAGCAACTCGACGCGGTCGATGCGCGGGCCGCGGTAGCGGATGACCACGGTCGCCCAGTCGGGCTGGCCGGTCACCGGACAGTTCGATTTCAGCAGTTCCGATGACAGCGTCTCGTCGACCTGTACTTCAGGATCGGCGGCCAGGAACTCGGCGCGCGGGGGGCCGTAGTGGTCGATCTCCACATCCACGCCATCGATCGATTCGCCCTCGGGTGCCTCGGCGAGCGGCGGCAGGCCGAATACCACACCCACGTCCGCGCCGGCGCGGGCCGACAGGTCGGTGGCGATGCGCTCCAGCACCGCGGCGTCGCTGTTGAAGCGCGTGCTGTTGAGCGAGTTGAGGTAGAGCTTGAGCGACTTGGATTCGATCAGGCAGGGCGATGCGCACGGCACCGTCAGGGTGGCGGTGGCCACGCGCGGCTTGCCGCGGGCATCCAGCCAGCTCAGTTCGTAGGCATGCCAGCGGTCGTGGCCGACGAAAGGCAGGGCATCGGCGGCGATGCCGATCTCATCGCGCGCGCCCTGGCGCGGGATGGGAAACAGCAGGGTGGGGTCGTAGTGCGCGGGATACGCCACCTCGCGACCCAGCGAGGAATCCTGGGGGGTGTTGTTCATGCGGCCATTCTACGGACGGGGCCTAAAGCGGCGGTGTATAACGCACCCGTTTCTACTGAGGGCGCGACGATGAGGGCATGGGGGGTCACCGGTTTGTGCGTGCTGCTGTCGGCCTGCGCCAGCGGAGCGGCGGCGGATGGCGGACCACCCGACACGTTGCCGGACGACGGCATCGTCCGCCCCGCGGGCACGGCGCCGGTGGCGATGCGGGTCGGTCAGGTCCTGGAGATCGCCCTGATGTCCAACGCCAGCACCGGCTATCAGTGGGAGTTCACCGCAGACGGGGCTCCCGTCCTGGCGCGCACCCCGGGCCCGGCCACGCCGCCGCCGATGGATACACAGCCGCCGATGCCCGGCGCTTCGTCGATCGCGCGTTGGTGGTTCCGGGCGGAAAAGGCCGGCGAGACGACCGTGCGTCTGGAATACCGGCGGCCCTGGGAGACGCGGCCGCCGGTGGAGGTGGTGGAATACCGGATCGAGGTGCGCTGACGGTACTGCAGGGTCGCAATCGCGCGTCGCACAGGGCAAAGTGGCGCCTCCCCCCAGAAGGCCAGGGAGGCCGAGATGAGGTCCAACGCGACCGTCCTGCTGCTGTCGATGGCGATGGTGGTTCCCGCCATCGCGCAGACGCTGCCTGCATCCGGTGCAACGCCACCGCGTCCATTGCCTGTCACCCCGGCGCCTGACCCGGCGGCGCCGACACCCGCGCCGGACCCGCTGTTCGCCACCTGCATGACCCGCCTGCGCGGCGTCACCGAGAAGCAGGGCGTCACGACGGCCAGTTTCGACACGTACACGCACGGCCTGGCCGCCGACATGAGCGTGCTGGGCCTGCTGGATGCGCAGCCCGAGTTCACCACGCCGCTGTGGGACTATCTGGCGGCCCTGGTCGACGACCAGCGCGTGAGCGATGGACAGGCCATGCTGACCACGCACGCCGAACTCCTGGGCCGGGTATCGCAGGCCTATGGCGTGGACCCCGCCACCGTCGTCGCGGTGTGGGGCGTGGAGAGCGACTACGGCCGCGTATTCGGCAAGCGACCGCTGCTGGTGTCGCTGTCGACGCTCTCGTGCTTCGGCCGGCGACAGGCGTTCTTCCGCGGCGAATTCCTCACCACGCTGAAGCTGCTGCAGGCCGGCGACATCCGTGCCGACGGACTGACCGGATCGTGGGCCGGGGCGTTCGGCCACACGCAGTTCATGCCCAGCACGTACGAACGCATCGCGGTCGACTTCGATGGCGATGGGCGACGCAACCTGATCGACAGCATTCCCGACGCGCTGGCCTCGACCGCAAACTACCTGGTGAAGTCCGGCTGGCGTACCGGCGAGCCGTGGGGCTACGAAGTGCAGTTGCCTGCAGGCTTCGATGTCGCGCAGGCCGGCCGCACGAACCGCAAACCATTGACCCAGTGGGTCACGCAGGGGGTCGCCCGCGTCGACGGGCAGCCGTTACCGGCGGATGACCGCGCAGCGGCGGTGCTGGTGCCCACCGGCGTCACGGGGCCGGCGTTCCTCGTGTTCAAGAACTACGACGCGATCTATTCGTATAACGCGGCCGAAAGCTATGCGTTGGCCATCGCGCTGCTGGCCGACCGCCTGCGCGGCGGCAAGGGGCTGCTGACGGGGTGGCCGACGGACGACCCAGGCCTGGGCCGTCCGCAACGCCGAGAACTGCAGACGTTGCTGCTGGCGCGCGGGCATGCGATCGGTACCGCGGACGGCATGATCGGCACGCAGACGCGGCGCGCGATCGTCCTTGAACAGCAGCGTCTGGGCCTGCAGCCCGCCGATGGCCGCGCGGGGGCGAAGATCCTCGCCGCGCTGAAGGCGGAAGGGCCGCCGGTCGCACCACCGCAGCGAGGAACGCCATGAGCGCGCTCCCCGATGGCATCACCCGCGAGGTCTGGCACGACATCGACGTACTCCGCGTCGAGACGCCGTCGTCCACCGCCCGCATCAGCCTGCATGGCGGACAGGTGCTGTCGTTTGCGCCCGCCGGGTTCGACGATCTGCTGTGGCTGTCGCCGACCACGGCGATGCCGCCGAAGGCGATCCGCGGCGGCGTGCCGGTGTGCTGGCCCTACTTCGGCCGACAGGGACAGCCGGACGATGCACCCCAGCATGGCCATGCGCGCGTCTCGCGCTGGCCATTGAAGGAGGTGAAGCGCGAAGCCGACGGCAGCGTCGTGCTCATGCTGGCGCTGCCGCTGCGCGAGGGCGTGCCGCTGGAGCTGGTCCAGACGGTGCGGGTCGGGCGCGAGCTCCGGCAAAGCCTGGACACCGTGCACCGCGGCGAGTCGGCGGTGACGCTGACCCAGGCGCTGCACACATACTTCCGTGTCGCCGACGCGACGCAGGTGGCAGTCACCGGCCTGGATGGCCTTCGCTACGCGGACAAGTACGACGGCGATACGCACGCGCAGTCCGGCGACTGGTCACTGAACGATGCGCGCGATCCCGGCCGCAGCGATCGGATCTACACCGGCACCGGTCATCGGTTCGAGCTGATCGATCCCGCGGGTGGTCGGCGCATCCGGCTGGACACCTTCGGCAGCCGTTCGCTGGTGGTGTGGAATCCCGGTGAGGCCGGGACCCGCGCCATTGCCGACCTGCCCGGTGATGGGTGGCAGAAGTTCCTCTGCCTGGAGGCCGCGAATGCCGGCGAGGACGCCATCGAGCTGGAGCCGGGACAGCGGCACCGGCTAAGCCAGGTGATCTCGGTGACGCGGTTGTAGGAGCGCCCTCGGGCGCGATGCTTTTTTCGCCCAGGTTCGGGAGCAGAAGCATCGCGCCCGAGGGCGCTCCTACAGGCGCCGGCACGGTGGGCGGCGGTCCGATGCCCTACACTTGCGCACCTTTTCGCCGGTTCCGTTCCGTGAACGCCGAAGCTTCCGCACCCGCCGGCCGCCGCGCCGCCCTGGTCTTCATCTTCATCACCGTGCTGATCGACATCCTGTCCTTCGGCGTGATCATTCCCGTCCTGCCCGGCCTGGTCCGCCAGTTCACCGGTGGCGATTTCGCGCAGGCGGCGTGGTGGGTGGGCACCTTCGGCATGCTGTTCGCCGCCATCCAGTTCGTCTGCACGCCGATCCAGGGCGCGCTGTCGGACCGCTTCGGTCGCCGCCCCGTCATCCTGTTGTCCTGCCTGGGCCTGGGTATCGACTTCGTGCTGATGGCGCTGGCGCAGTCGCTGCCGTGGCTGCTGGTCGCCCGCATCTTCTCCGGCGTGTTCTCGGCCAGCTTCACCACGGCCAATGCCTACATCGCGGACATCACCGCGCCGGAAAAACGCGCGCAGGCGTTCGGCATGATCGGTGCAGCGTTCGGCGTGGGCTTCATCATCGGCCCGATCATCGGTGGCCAGCTCGGCGCCATCGACCTGCGGCTGCCGTTCTGGTTCGCGGCCGGACTCGCGCTGCTGAACTTCCTGTATGGCTGGTTCGTGCTGCCGGAGTCGTTGCCGAAGGAGCGCCGCACGGCGAAGTTCGACTGGTCGCACGCCAATCCGGTCGGGTCGATGGTGTTGCTCAAGCGCTATCCCCAGGTGTTCGGCCTGGCGGCGGTGGTGCTGATCGCGAACCTGGCGCACTACGTCTATCCCAGTGTGTTCGTGCTGTTCGCCGAATACCAGTATCGCTGGAACGAACGACAGGTCGCCTGGGTACTCGCTGCCGTCGGCGTGTGCAGCGTGATCGTGCAGGCGGGTCTTGTCGGTCGCGTCGTGCCGAAGTTCGGCGAACGCCGCACGCTGCTGTTCGGGCTGGCCTGCGGCGTGGTCGGCTTCTGCATCTATGGCATGGCGGACCTGGGCTGGATGTTCCTGATCGGTCTGCCGATCAGCGCGCTGTGGGGCCTGGCCGGCCCGGCCACGCAGGCGTTGATCACCCGGCAGGTCGGCGCCGACGTGCAGGGCCGCGTGCAGGGCGCGCTGATGAGTCTGGTCAGCCTGGCCGGCATCGTGGGGCCGATGATGTTCGCCGGCACGTTCGCGCTGTTCATCGGCAAGGCGGCGCCCGCGCACCTGCCGGGCGCACCGTGGTTGCTGGCGGCGCTACTGCTCGCCATCGGCTGGCTGGTGGGCTGGCGCTTTGCCCGGCCGCCATCAGCGGCAGCGCAGTGATGCGAAGAAGGCCGCCCAAGGGCGGCCTTCTCCGTTACGCGGCCTGCGCGATGATCAATCGTTCTCGACGTGGATGATCTCGCCGGTGTTGGCGGCCAGGTGGATCTCGACGTCATTGCCATCGGCGCGTTCGGCCTCGGCCTTCCAGACGCCGTCGTCGAAGTCGACGTCATGGATCTTGGAATAACCGGCGGCCGTCAGCTTGGCTTTCACATCGTTCTCGCTGAGGTCGGACACGAGCTTCTCGGCGATCACGTCGCCGGTGGCCGGATTGATGCGCACGTCCACGCGGTCGCCATTGGCGCTGGTGGCATCCGTTTCCCACATGCCGTCCTCGAAATCGAGGTCGTCGATGTTCGTGTAGCCCCTCTCGGTGAGCAGGGCGCGCACCTGCGGTTCCTTCAGGGCGTCCTTGCCGGCCGTCGGTGCCGGCGCCTGCGCGAAGGCGGCGCCCGACAATGCGGCGAGTGCGGCCACGGTCAGCAGTCGATGGCGCGGGTGAACGTTCTTCATTGGGAATCTCCTGTGAGGATGGTGGGCCGATCCTGCCCACGCCCCCATCACCCGCAGGTGAATCCGAGCCGCTGAAACTGAACACTCCACGCCGCGTTCACCCGCATGAGCGGAATGCGAACGTGGGTCAGGTGCGACGCAGCACCATCAGCGTCATCACGCCCGCCAGCAGACCCCAGAACGCGGAGCCGATGCCTGCAAGCGACAGGCCCGAGGCCGTGACCAGGAACGTCACCAGCGCAGGCTCGCGCTCGGCTTCCTCGCGCAATGCCGCCGCCAGGCTGTTGCCGATGGTGCCCAGCAGGGCAATACCGGCGATCGCGAGGATCAGCTCCTTCGGGAACGCAGCGAACAGCGCCGCCACCGTGGCGCCGAACAGGCCGACGACCAGATAGAACACGCCGGCCGCGATGGCGGCCACATAACGACGCGAGGCATCCTCGTGTGCTTCGCGGCCCATGCAGATCGCGGCGGTGATCGCGGCGAGATTCAGCGCGAACGCGCCGAACGGCGCCAGCAGCAGGTTGACCACGCCGGTCCAGCCGACGACGGGGGAGATCGGGATCGCATACCCCGACGCGCGGATCACCGCCACGCCGGAGACGTTCTGCGACGCCATCGTCACGATGAAGAGCGGCAAAGCGATGCCGACGATGGCGACGAGCGAGAATGTCGGCGTGGTGAAGACCGGCTTCGCCAGCTGCAGGGACAGGCCGTCCACGCGCAGCAGCCCAAGTCCGGCAGCGAAGGCGATCCCGACCAGCAGGGTCAGGATCACGGCGTAACGCGGCAGCAGACGGCGGGCGAGCAGATATACCGCGAACATCGTCAGTACCATGCCCAGCTGCGTTTTCATTGCGGCGAACGCGTCGATGCCGAAGCGCAGCAGCACGCCGGCCAGCATGCCGGACGCCAGCGAGACCGGGATGCGGCTGATCATCCGTTCGAAGAAACCCGAGAAGCCCGACACCGCGATCAGCAATGCCGAAATGAGGAACGCACCGATCGCATCCGACAGCGGCAGCCCGGCGACGCTGCCGATCAGCATGGCCGCGCCGGGCGTGGACCACGCGGTCACCACCGGCATGCGGTAGCGCAACGACAGGCCGATGCAGGTCAGTCCCATGCCCAGGCCGAGCGCCCACATCCACGAGGAGATTTCTTCCGGCGAGGCGCCCAGCGACTGCGCCGCCTGGAACACGATCACCGCCGAGCTGGCGAAGCCGACCAGGACGGTGACGAAGCCGGCCGCGATGGCGGACAGGGAAAGGTCCTTCAGCAGGTGGCGGGAGGGGGTGTTCATGCGTTCTGCCGTTCCTGTAGGAGCGACGTAAGTCGCGACCGTAATGGCTGAACTATCTCGTCCTGTCGATGGGTGTGGTTCGGGTCCGAAGGTAGTCCGGGCGTGCGGTCGCGACTTACGTCGCTCCTACAAGAATCCCGCGCTTGTTCACCGCCTCGCACCACCTTTTCGCCACCGCCAGCGAGGTGGTGCACACCGCTTCATCGGTCACCGTGGTCACCGCGCGCTCGAGCAGCTGGATGTCGGCCTCGTGCTGGCGTGCCACGTGCGGGTCCTCGAAGAAGATCACCCGCTGGCAACGGTGCTCCAGCACGCGGTCGGCGATCTGCGCGTCGCCGCCGAGCGGGCCGCTCTGGAAGCGTTCCACCCACGGCGTGTCCTGCGGCCAGCCGCGGCTCCAGGCCAGTTCGTTGAGGCGCTGGCCGGTGGTGCCGGTGGCCATGCGGTGGGCGAAGCGGGACAGCACGTCGAAGTGCGCGTCGGCGAAGGCGAGCATCTGCGGCTTCATGGCATCGTGCGCGATCAGCGCCAGGGTCTGAGATTCCAGCGCGTGGAAGCGGTCCGCGGTCGGGTCGGGCGCCAGGCCCGCATGGATGCGTTCCATCTCCACCCAGTCGCGCGCCGAGGCGACCGTCGACAGGAACGGTTTGCCATGGATCACGCACTGGCGCTTCAGCGCCGTGGCCTCGGGGAAGATCGAAGACGGATCGACCGGATCGATGAAGTAGATCGCGCCGTCGAGGCTGCGTTCCGCGCCTTCCAGCCCGACGACTTCCGCCACCAGCTTCATCAGGCCGCCATCGCGCCCGTAGGGATAGCGCCTGAGTCCGTCGTAGCCGCGCAGCATGCCGGCGGCGGCGATCGCATCATGCGTGCGGCCGACCGCATGCAGCGCGAGTTGCAGGTCGCGGATGCCGGGTTCGCAGGCACGCAGCCAGCGGAACAGCGCCGCGTCCTCGGTGTGGTGGTGCAGGCGGTTGGCGGCCAGGCCGAGGCGCATGTTCGATCAGGTGGACGAGGGTATTGCGAGTCTAGCGTAGAGCCGAGCTTGCTCGGCTGCCGAAAACCGCAGAATCAGAAGCAGCGGAGCAAGCTCCGCTCTACGAGAGCAGGGTGACGATGCTCCCCGCCGCATCGCGTCCCTCTGCGACCGCGGTGACCACCAGGTCCGCGCCACGGACGGCGTCGCCGCCGGCGAAGAGCTTCGGGTGCGTGGTCTGGAACGGCAGGCGGTCGCCGCCACCGGCGACGATGCGGCCGTTCGGCGTGCCTTCCACGCCAACCTCGGCCAACCATGCCGGCACCGTCGGCGAGAAACCGAACGCGATGATCACCACGTCCGCCTCCAGCACCGATTCGCTGCCTTCGATCGGCACGGCGCTCTGGCGGCCACGTTCATCCGGTTCGCCCAGCTTCGTCTCGACCACCTGCACACCGGCGAGCTTGCCGTCCACGCCGGCCACGATGGCCAGCGGCTGGCGATTGAACAGGAAGCGCACGCCTTCCTCGCGCGCGTTGGCGACCTCGCGCGCGGAACCGGGCATGTTCGCCTCGTCGCGGCGGTAGGCGCAGGTGACCTTGGCCGCACCCAGGCGGATCGCGCTGCGCACGCAGTCCATGCCGGTATCGCCGCCGCCGAGCACGACCACGCGCTTGCCGTGCAGGTCGGGCAGTTGCAGCTGGTCCTCCCAACCGGCAATGGGACGGCCCCACGGATCGTTGCCGCTGATGATGCGGCCGTTCTGCACCAGGAAGGGCAGGGCCGGCAGCACGCCGTCCAGGTCCTGGCCGGGCAGGCGGCCGTCGGTATAGCGGTAGGCGCCGGTGCCCAGGAACACCGCGTCGTAGTCGTCCAGCAGCTGTGCCAGCGTGATGTCGCGGCCGACCTCCACGCCCAGGCGGAATTCCACGCCCATGCCTTCCAGCACCTCGCGGCGCTGCGCGATGACGTTCTTGTCGAGCTTGAAGCTGGGGATGCCGAACTGCAGCAGGCCGCCGATCTGTTCGTAGCGGTCGTAGACCACGGCCTGGATGCCGGCACGCGCCAGCCGGTCGGCGCAGCCCAGGCCCGCCGGCCCCGCGCCGATCACCGCCACGCGCTTGCCGGTGGGCTGCACGTCGCTCAGGTCCGGCCGCCAGCCATTGGCCAGCGCGGTATCGACGATGTACTTCTCGACCGCGCCGATGGTGACCGCGCCGAACTCCTCCAGCGTGCAGCTGCCTTCGCACAGGCGGTCCTGCGGACAGACGCGGCCGCAGACTTCCGGCAGCGGGTTGGTCGAATGGCAGAGCGCCGCGGCTTCCTCGATGCGGTTCTCCTGCACCAGCTGCAGCCACTGCGGGATGGCGTTGTGCACCGGGCACTTCCAGCTGCAGTACGGATTGCCGCAGTCCAGGCAGCGGCCGGCCTGGTATTGCGCCTCCTCCTTGCCGAACCTGCCGTACAGCTCGCCCCAGTCGCCGGACGTGCGCAGTTCCAGCGGGATGCGCTGCGGCATCGTCCGCGGCAGATCGAGGAACTGGAAGACGTGCTTCTTGCTCATGGGGTGCGGCTCTTCATCAATAGGTTTCTGCCGTCATCCCAGCGAACGCTGGGATCCCTCTTGCCTCGCGCGGCCATCTTCAGAGGCAGGATCAAAATGGATTCCGGCGTTCGCCGGAATGACGGTCCGGGGCGCATCACGCAGCCCTCCGCAACGTCTCGCTCAACGAATCGATGCTTGCCGCCTTCGGCTTCACCAGCCAGAACTTGCCCACGTAGTCGCGGAACTCATCGAGGATCTGCTGCGCCCAGATGCTGCCGGTCAGTTCGCGGTGGCGGGTGACCAGCGTGTGCAGGTGCTGGCGGTGGCTCTCGAAGCCTTCCGGACTGATGCGGTGGATGTCGATCAGCTCATGGTTGTAGCGGTCGACGAAGTCGCGGTCCAGGTCGAGGACATAGGCCAGTCCGCCGGTGAATCCGGCGCCGAAGTTCAGACCCACCCTGCCCAGCACCAGCACGATGCCGTCGGTCATGTACTCGCAGCAGTGGTCGCCGGCGCCTTCGATGACCGCCAGCGCGCCGGAGTTGCGCACCGCGAAGCGTTCGCCCGCCCGACCCGCGGCGAACAGTTCGCCGCCCGTCGCGCCGTACAGGCACGTGTTGCCGATGATCGGCGTGTTGCGCGCCTCGAAGCGCGCGCCCCGCGGCGGACGCACCACCAGCCGGCCGCCTGCCATGCCCTTGCCCACGTAGTCGTTGGCTTCGCCCTCCAGCTCCATCAGCAGGCCACCGGCGTTGAAGGCGCCGAAGCTCTGGCCGGCGCTGCCGCGGAAGCGCAGGTTCAACGGCGCGTCGGCCATGCCATGGTTGCCATGCGCGCGCGCGATGGCGCCGGACAGGCGGGTGCCGATGCTGCGGTCGGTGTTGTGGATCAGGAAGCGGTGGTCGCCGCCGCTCTTGGTGCGGATCGGTTCGGCCAACAGGCCGTCCAGCTGGGTGGCCAGGCTGTCGGGCGACTCGTACAGGCGCTGCGCCGCACAGCCGCTGCTGTCGACCTGTGCGCCTTTCAGCAGGCGCGACAGATCGATGCGCACGCCTTCTCGCGGCGCTACGTCGAGCTGCTGCAGCAGGTCGGTGCGGCCGACGATCTCGTCCAGCGAGCGCGCCCCCAGATACGACAGCCACTGCCGCACTTCCTCGGACAGCAGGCGGAAGAAGTTCTCCACGCGCTCGGGCAGGCCGGTGAAGTACTGCGTACGCAGTCGCTCGTCCTGCGTGGCCACGCCGGTGGCGCAGTTGTTGAGGTGGCAGATGCGCAGGTACTTGCAGCCCAGCACGATCATCGGGCCGGTACCGAAGCCGAAGCTGTCGGCGCCGAGCAGCGCGGCCTTGACCACGTCCAGGCCGGTCTTCAGGCCGCCGTCGGTCTGCAGCACGGTGCGGTCGCGCAGCTGGTTCACCACCAGCGCATGGTGGGCTTCGGCCACGCCGAGTTCCCACGGCACGCCGGCATAGCGGATCGAGCTCACCGGGCTGGCGCCGGTGCCACCGTCGTGGCCGGAAATGGTGATCAGGTCCGCGCCTGCCTTCACCACACCTGCCGCAATGGTGCCCACGCCGGCATGGCTGACAAGCTTCACCGAGACCAGCGCGCTGGGGTTGACCTGCTTGAGGTCGTAGATCAGCTGGGCGAGGTCTTCGATCGAATAGATGTCGTGATGCGGCGGCGGCGAGATCAGGCCGATGCCGGGCCTGGCGTAGCGCAGGCGCGCGATCAGCTCGTTGACCTTGTGGCCCGGCAGCTGGCCGCCTTCGCCGGGCTTGGCGCCCTGGGCGACCTTGATCTGCAGCACTTCGGCGTTGACCAGGTATTCCGGGGTCACGCCGAAGCGGCCGGAGGCGACCTGCTTGATCTTGCTGCGCTTCTCGGTGCCGTAACGCGCAGGGTCTTCGCCGCCTTCGCCCGAGTTGCTGCGGCCGCCGAGGCGGTTCATCGCGATGGCGAGCGCTTCGTGCGCCTCAGGCGACAGCGCGCCCAGCGAGATCGCTGCGGTGTCGAAGCGGCGCAGCAGGTCGGTTGCGTCGGCCACCTCGTGCAGCGGTGTCGGCGTGTCGGCCTTTTTCAGCTGCAGCAGGTCGCGCAGCGCGGACGGCGGCCGCGAGTTCACCGCATCCGCGTAGGCCTGCCAGTCGCGGGCGTCGCCGGTGCGCGTCGCACGTTGCAGCGTCATCACCACGTCCGGGTTGTACATGTGGTACTCGCCGCCGTGGACGTACTTCAGCAGGCCGCCGACCTCGGGCGATTCGCGGTCGTTCCAGGCGCGCGCGTCCAGCTGGCGCGCTTCCAGGTCGAGGCGTTCGAAGCCGACGCCGCCGATCCGCGACGGCGTTTCGGCGAAGCACAGGTCGACGACCTCCGGATCCAGGCCGACGATCTCGAACAGCTGCGCGCCGCGGTAGCTGCTGATGGTGCAGATGCCCATCTTCGAGATGATCTTCGACAGGCCCTTGTAGATGCCCTTGCGGTAGCTGCGGCCAATCTGCGCCTGCTCGCCGCCCTTCTTCAACTGGAGGATGCCGCGGCGGCCCAGGTCGAACAGCGTCTGGTACGCCAGGTACGGATACACCGCGGTGGCGCCCACGCCGATCAGGCACGCCATGTGGTGCGGATCGCGCGCCGTGCCGGTTTCGACGATCAGGTTGACGTCGCAGCGCAGGCCCACGCGGCACAGGTGATGATGGACGGCGCCGGTGGCCAGCAGGGCATGCGCCATCGGCCGGCCCGGCTGCGGGTAGCGGTCCGACAGCAGCAGCATGACGTCGCCGGCGCGCGCGGCCTGCTCGGCCTCGCGGCAGATCCGTTCCAGACCGGCCTTGAGGCCTTCCTCCGGCGCGTAGGACAGGTCGATCAGACGGTTCTTCTCGACGTACTGCGGCATCTTCAGCAGCTGCCGCAGCTTGCGCTGGCTCAGCACCGGCGAGTTGAGGATGACGTGGTTCACCGTCTCCGGGCCGGCGTGGAAGATGTTGGTCTCCCGTCCGAGCTGGGTGGTCAGCGACATCACGCAGTCTTCGCGCAGCGGATCGATCGGCGGGTTGGTGACCTGCGCGAACGCCTGGCGGAAGTAGTCGTACAACGGGCGCGTCTGCCGGCTCAGTACGGCCATCGGCGTGTCGTCGCCCATCGACCCGGTGGCTTCCTGCTCGGTCTCGGCCAACGGGCGCAGCACCTGCTCCACTTCCTCGGTCGAGAGCTGGAACAGCTTGTGGTAGCCGCGCAGCGTGCGCTCGTCGAACGGCTCCTCGACCAGCGACGGATCGATCAGCTCGGTCTGCAGGTAGGTGACGCCCTGGTTCAGCCACTGCTTGTACGGCGCGCGTCCGCGGTTGATGCGGTCCACCGCCTCGCTGTCGAGCAGGTCGCCGCGCTTGAGGTCGATGGCCATCATCTCGCCCGGACCGAGCTTGCCCTTGCGGGTCACCCGTTCGGCCGGCACTTCCCACACGCCGGCTTCGCTGGCGACGATGAAGTGGCGGTCGCTGGTCAGCATCCAGCGCGCGGGGCGCAGGCCGTTGCGATCCAGCGTGCACGCGGCGTAACGCGCATCCATCGAGACGATACCGGCCGGGCCGTCCCACGGCTCGGTGTTCAACCCGTAGAACTCGTAGAACGCGGCCAGGTCGGCGTCCTTGAATTCCAGCGACTGCGTGGCCGGCGGCACCAGGATGCGCAGCGCCTGGATCAGCTCCATGCCGCCGGCGACCAGCAGCTCCAGCATGTTGTCCAGGCTCTGCGAATCCGAGCCGTGCATCGAAATGACCGGGTCGAACTCGCCGATATCGAAGCGCGGCGTCTTCCACACCTTGCTGCGCGCCTGCGCCCAGCGACGGTTGCCCTCGATGGTGTTGATCTCGCCGTTGTGCGCCAACAGGCGGAACGGGTGCGCCAGCGGCCAGCGCGGCAGCGTGTTGGTGGAGAAGCGCTGGTGGAAGACCACCGCGCTGCTGGCCAACTCGCCGCGCTGCAAATCCGGATAGAACGTCGCCAGCTTGTCCGGCAGCACCATGCCCTTGTAGCCGATGGCATGCGGCGACAGCGTCACCACGTAGAAGTCGGGCGCCGGCACGCGCAGCTGCTGTTCGCTGCGGCGGCGTGCGAGGAACAGCGCCAGCGTGAAGGCGTCGCCGCTCTGTTCGGCGCCCGCCTCCACGAACAGCTGCTCGATGCGCGGCAGGGTGTCCTTGGCCAGCTGTCCGCATACCGCGTCGTCGATCGGCGGCACGCGCCATCCCTTCACCGCCACGCCGGCGCGGAACAGCTCCGCCTCCAGGGTCGCGCGGCACTGCGCGGCCAATGCGTCGTCGTGCGGCAGGAACACCAGGCCGGCGGCGAAGCGCGCGCCGGGGTCGATGCCGGATTCGGCGGCGAGCGCGCGGAGGAAGGCCTCCGGTTTGCGGATCAGCAGGCCGCAGCCGTCGCCGGTCAGCCCGTCGGCGGCGACGCCGCCGCGATGGGTCATGCGCGAGAGCGCGGCAATGGCGGTGTCGACGAGCGCGCGCGAGGGCTGGTCGTCGAGCTGCGCGATCATGCCGAAGCCGCAGGCATCGCGTTCGTCGTTGGGGTCGTAGAGACCGGGGTCAAAGCCGCCTTGGCGATGGCGAGGGGCCATGTCTTGCCTCAAACCGGAGTGACGGCGACACCGTGCCCTGCCCGCGCAGCGGCACTTCGAAATGTCACCGGAAATCCGACTAGACCATAGATGTTGCGACGCCGCAACAACACCTCTGACACACCACTTGTTGGTTGCAGAAGCAACTTTTTGCGCGACAAAAACGTGCGTGCCGGACAACGAAAAACCGCCCGCGTTGCCGCGAGCGGTTCAAGGTTCCGCGAGGCTGTCGCGATGCGTCAGCCGCAGTTGACCGAGGCGACCGCGCCCTTCTCGTCCAGGATGATGTTCAGGCGGTTCGGGTTGAAGTCCATCGTCGCGGCGTCACCCGGTTTCAGGCTGCGCACGGCGTCGGACTTGCTGTCGCTCTTGGCCTGTTCGACATCCTTCTCCGTCGGCGTCTTGCCGATGATCCACTGCGCCTGGGTGTCGTCGCAGCTGCCGGCGAGTTCGGCCGGTGCAGGGGCGGCGGCGGGCGGCGTGGCCGCATCGCTGGCCGCGGCCTGGGACTGTTCGGCGGCGGCGGTCTGTTCGTCGGTCTCGGGCGAGGAGCAGGCGGCCAGCGAGAGGGTCAGCAGCAGGGCAGGGATCGCCGTTCGGATCATGCGGAACTCCGGAAAGGTGAGATGGACGACAGGATTGCGCACGGCGCATTCGGGAGTCGTTAACCGGGTGCGGAGCGCCTGCGCTCCAGCCACCACAGCAGCGCACTCGCGGCGAGCCAGGCCAGGAACCAGGGCCAGGCGGGTCCGCGCGCACCTTCCGAGACGGACTGCGTCGCAGCGACCTCCGCCCTGGCGGCCCGCTGCAGGGTCTGCGACCGGACGGCGGCGCGATGCAGTGAAGGCGCATCGTCCCGGGCGCGGACGAAGAACGGGGTCGCAGCGTCCCCGACCCTCAGCTGATGCCAGCCTGCATCCCGTGGCCAGAAACCCGCGCAGCGCGCGTTGCCGCTCGCGGGATCGCGCAGTATCCGTGTGGTGGTGCCGTCGGGCGCGACGATCCGGGCCTCGTCGGCGATGCCGCACAGCGCTGCGCGTTCGCCTGCGCGCGCCTCGTCCGGGATCGCAGCGATGGCCGGCGCGCCGGCGCGCGCCAGCGTGGCGAAAGCCTGCGCCCACAGTGCGGCGTGCACGTCGGCGTGGCCCGCCAGCACCAGCGTGTAGGTATCGGCCGGCGTCCACACGGCCACGCGGCCGCGGCCCATCGCATGCCACCAGGCGAGTGGTGCGCCGGCGGCGTCGCGGAGCAGCGCCACATCGTCGCCCGCCGGCATCCGGGTCGTGCGGCGCGTGAGCACGGGCAGGCCCGCGGGTACGGCATCGGCATCCACCGGCAGGTCGGCCGTGCCGGCGCCGCGCCGCGCACGCCAGGCGTCGTCGTCCGGCGCCGGACGCGGAAGGCGGAATTCCACCTCCTCGCTGCCCACGGCAGGGATACCCAGCAGGCGCTGTACGGGTGCGGGGATCGGTCCGTCGGCGCGCACCAGCACGCCAAGCCCGTCGCGCACCGCCGTGCCGAGCGCCGCACGTTGTGCCTCGCCGAGTCCCGCGGCACTGCGCGCGTCCAGCACCAGCAGGTCGAAGCGACGCAGCGTTTCGGCATTCAACGGCAGCGGCGTATCGCCCAGCTGGATGCCGCCACCCAGGCTGACCTGCAAATGAAGCGGAATGCCCACGTCCGTCGCCCAGCGGCGGAGGTACTTGCCCTCGGCAGTGGGTGCACCGGCGAGCATCCACACGCGGGGCGGCGGCGTCGGCTGCGTCCAGACCGGCAGCGACGCGGCATCGGCCACGCTGCCGCGTGCTTCCCGCACCTCCACCCGGAACAGCGCCGGGCCAGGCAGACGGGCGATACCGGTCAGGCGGAAGCGTCCCTGCCGGTCCGCAGGCCCTGCATCGATGCGCTGGCCCGCGGGATCGCGCAGTACCACGGTCGCCCGCGCCACACCGTTGACGCGGCCGCTCACGACGAAAGTGTCGCCGGGAGCGACGACGCGCACCCGTGAGAGTTCGACGAAGCCGCGTGGCATCGCGGTGGGGGAGAACGTCACGCGCTGGTCGCCCAGCGCATCCAGGTCGCGGGCGTGCAGGCCATCGCCGACGAAGTGCAGCGTGCGCACGTCCGGACGGCGCCGCAGCGCCGTGCCCAGGTCCGGCAAGCGCTCGCTGCCGGCGGTGGCCGTGGCCTCCGGCAGGGAGACGCGAGGCTGGCCCTGCAGCGCCGCGGGCAGGGCGACCTGTCCGGCGTTCGCGGTCATCACCACCAACGTGCCGGGGGACGATGCCTGCCGCGGCGGGAGCAGGGTGAAGTAGAGCAGCAGCGCGCAGATGGGTTGCAGCGCGCACAGCAGCAGGAAGCGGGAGCGGGAGCCGCGCACGCCCGTGGAAGCACCATGACGGCGCGCGATCAGGCGCGCCCACGCGAGCAGCACGCCGAGCGTGAGCAGGCCGGCCAGCAGCCAGGGCGGGAGCGCGGTCAGGGTCATCGCGCGGGCTCCTGCTGCAGGGCGTCGAGGTAGCGGCGGCCGGCATCGTCCGGCGCTGCCCGACGGGGGACCTGTGCGGGCGGTTGCGGCGACGCCGACCACAGCAACGCGCGCAGACGCGCACGGCAGGGCGCGCAGGCTGGATCGCCCCGGACTTCATCGATGGCGGCGAACAGGTCCAGCGCATCCGGCACGCGCGCCTCGTTCGTGCGTAGCCAGGTGTGCAGGGCATCCAGGTCCGCGCTATCCGCCGCCGCGCGATCATTGGCCAGGGCGCGCCATGCGCGTGCGGGGGCCGCGTCGACGTCGTCGGGCATCGGGGCGAGTGGGCCGAGCGCGCGGGAGCCGATGCCCGTGCGATCGCCGCCCATCCGGCGCGTTTCGTCGATGGGCGGCAGTTCCGGTCCCACGCGGGCCAGGTAGATGCGCGTGGCCTGCTGCACCTGCTTGATGTACTCCAGCGCCTTGTACGCGAACGGCAACGCGCGGTCCGGTTGCCCCTGGCGCAGGTGCAGTTCCGATTGCCACATCTGGTCCAGCGCCTTCTTCAGCGTGGCGCGCGTCTCGGGGTCGAGCAGTGTGGCGGCCTCGGCGTGGTCGTGCGTGTGCCCGTAGGCTTCCAGCACGTCGGCTTCGCGGCCGAAGCTCGCGCCGGTCGCCGACGTCGCATGGTCGTGATCGTCCTGCACGGCGGTCGGCGCTTGGGCGTGATCGTGTCCGTCGTCGTCCGCGTGATCGTCGTCGGCGTCGCTGGTCGGCGGCGGTTGCGGTTCGCCTTCGGCTTCCTCGCCGAGGAACTGGCCGTAGCGCAGGCGCAGGATGCGTTGGTCCACGCCGATCGCGTCCGAGCGCGTGACGAAGGTGTCCGCCGCCAGGCTGCGCTTCTGCTTCTGCAGGGCTTCTGCGTCGATGATGATCTGGCGCTGGCTGCGGAAGTAGGCCGGCATCACCTTCTTCACCAGTCCTTCCAGGCCCGTGCTTTCCTGGCCCAGGTCCGCCGGCCAGCGCAGGATCAGGCCGGGGCTCTGCGCGGTCTGCGGCGTCGGGGCACGCGTGTCGCGCACGGTGAGCTGCGCGATCAGGTCGTCGCCGACGGCCATGCCGACCGCCGCGAGGTCGAGCGACGCGGTGAAGCGGCGCGCGGTCGCCGGACCGGTGCCGTGCAGCGTCATCGCCTGTTCCTTGAACGCGATGTTCTCACCGCTGCCCTGCGCGAGCGTCAGCTTCAGCATGGCGGCCGCGGCCACGCCGTAGTCGTCGCGTGCTTCGAAGGCGAGCGCCCAGCGCGTCTGTCCGACCGCCACCAGGCTCAGGCCACGGTCGGGCGCCAGCACCTTCACCTGCGGCGCGCGATCGGGAATGGCATCCAGCCGCCGGAGTTTCGACGGCGGTTGCGCCTCCGTGCCGGCGGCCACCACACGGTACAGCGTGGATTTCGCGAGGGTGTGCGTCGCTCGCCAGGTGTCGCCGTCGCGCTGCAGCGCGATGCGTTGGCCGTCGTGGAAGACGAGATCGGCGCGGGTGGGTTGCGGTTCGAAGCGCAGTGTCCAGGCGAGCCTCGAGCCGACGGGGGCTTTCGCATCGAGCGTGGCTTCATCGCGTGCCGGCTGGCCCGTGTAGGACGGCGGCGCGACGTGCAAGCCCTGGCCGACCAGGCGCGGGACGCCGGGGATGACCGGTGTTTCTTCGTCCGCAGGCGCAAGCGTGCTGGCCATCGGTGCGCGCGCCGGCCACAACGCCGACACCGCGATCACCCCGCCGGCCACCAGCCACATCGCCACGATGCGCGGCCACGGCCACGGTGTGCGCAGATCCGGTGCCGGCTGGCTGCGCAGCCGTTCGCGGACACGCGCCTGCTGCAGCTGTTGCAGCGGCGTCAGCGAGGCGGGCGGCGCCAGCAGCAGATCGCTGCTGTCGTCGAGGTCCTTGCGGCGCGCATCCAGCTGACGCACCAGCCAGGCGGTGTCGAACGCGCGTGTCCGCCGCCAGGCCAGTGCGGCGAGGACCGCGATCCCGGCCAGCGCGACGGACACGGCTACCGCGGGCGATG
Organism: Pseudoxanthomonas sp. F11; assembly: GCF_037046485.1. Taxonomy (NCBI): domain Bacteria; kingdom Pseudomonadati; phylum Pseudomonadota; class Gammaproteobacteria; order Lysobacterales; family Lysobacteraceae; genus Pseudoxanthomonas; species Pseudoxanthomonas sp. F11. The sequence goes on from NZ_JBANLZ010000003.1 coordinate 465,865, forward strand.
CGAACCGCCACAACACACCGGCGAACGCGACGGGCATCGGCGCTCCCAACACCAGCTGGCCGAGCGCCGCATGGCGACGGACCTGGGCGAGGCGGTCGAAGGCCGACAACGTCATGGCGCCACGCTCCGCGTGCGTCGCGTCGCCATCCAGCGCTCGACCACCGCCAACAGCGCAATCAACAGGGCCAGCCAGGGCTGCAGGTCGCGTGGTGCGACGGGATAGGTCGCGCCACCGCCTGTCGGCGCATAGTCCGTCGCCAGCACGCGCGCGGGTGCGGGGGCGGGACGGTCGAACAGGGCGCGCAGGCGGTGCGGGAAATCGGCGTCGAGCAGGACCGGCATCGCCTCCGGTCGCAGCGGCCGGGTGAAGCGCATCACCCGGCCCCGGCCGAGCGGGGCGCCTTCGACCAGCGGCGCACCCTCGGCGTCGTGCCAGGCCATCGGTGACATCACGATGTCGTCCACCGCGCTTTCGTGGGCCAGCAACGCGACACCGCCGGCGGAAATCCATTGCGTGACCGGCACAGGCACCGGTCCGGGGACGAGCCATACCAGCGGCTGCGAGGATGGAGGCAGCGGTGCGTCGCTCGTGTCGATCTGCGGGGTCGCGGCCCCGCTTGGCCGCCACGCGCGTACGGCGGCACGCAGGTAGCGCAGCGCATGCTCGTCGCCCGCCGGATGGCGGATTGCCAATGAAGGCGGCGGCAAGGCCTTCGCCGACGAAGCCGGCATCGCGCCGTCGACGACGCTCCACGTCACCGCGCGCGACAGCGCAGGCCGTTCGGCATCCGCGCCTTGCAACGTTGCAGGCACGATCACGGTCAACGCGACGCCGGTCGGGAGTTCCGCATCGAGCTGGCGCAGCAGACTGCCGATGGCGGTTGTGCCGGCGGCCACCGGCTCTTCCAGCGAAGGAAAGCCGGGTGCCAGCCAATGCATCCGTGCACCGGCCTCGCTGGTCTGAATGCGCACGTCATCGGCCTCCACGCCCGGCACCACGACGACCCACGGGCGCGTATCGTGCATGCCGGACAGCACCGGCCGGGCGAGCCAGAGCGCGAGCAGCGCGAGCAGGAGCAGGCGCAGCAGCAGCAACGGCCATTCGTCGAAGCGGATCCGGTGGCGCGGCTTCGGCTTCTGCCGCAGCCAGCGCAGTGCGGCGAAATCGGTCGGTGTCTGCTCGTTCCGGCGCGCGAGGTGCAGCAGCAAGGGCACCAGCAGTGCGGCAAGCGCGGCCAGGCCGGCCGGCAGCAGGAACGCCAGGCTCATGCGTACTCCGCCGCGTCGCGCGCGCCGAACAGCCGCCGCAGCGGCAGGTCCAGCGGTTGGTCGGTGTAATAGCGCGTATGGCGTATCCCGCTGGCATCGAGTCGCGCATCCAATAGGCGCTGCGCCTCCACCAAGCGTTGCAGATAGTCCGCACGCAGCGCGGCGGCATCGCCCAGCAACTCCTCGCCGGTTTCCGGATCGCGAAAACGGTGGCCGCCGGTGAACGGGAAGTCGCGCTCATCCGTGGTCAGCAGCTGGATCGCCAGCACCTCGCGCCGCGCAGCGGCCAGGCGTTCCGCCAAGGCGGGTATCGCATCATCGAACCAGTCGCTCAGCACCAGTACCAGGTCGCCGGCACCGATGCGTTCGAACACGGGGCCCAACCGTTCCTGTGCGGGGAACGCCCCGTCGGCATGCAGGCCGTGCAGGGCGAGCAGCAGTTGGTCGCGCTGGCGCGCGCCGTTACCGGGAGCCACCAGGCGGACGCCATCGCCGTGCAGCACGAGCAGGCCGAAGCGGTCGCCCTGGCGCAGGGCCAGTTCGACGACACAGGCCGCGAGACTGCGCGCGGCATCGAAACGCGTGCCGCGCGCGCCATCCCGTTGCGCCATCGACGCGGTCGCGTCGAGCACGATCCACACCGTCAGCGGACTCTCGCGCTCGGCTTCGCGCACGAAGAAGCGGTCCGAGCGCGCATACAACTTCCAGTCGATCTGGCGCAGCTCGTCGCCCGGCTCGTAGGCGCGGTACTGCGCGAACTCCAGGCCGGCGCCGCGGCTGCGGCTGTGGTGCAGGCCGATCCCCTGCGCGCCGATCGCACGACGCGCGGTCAGCCGCAGGTCCTTCAACCGGCTGCGGACATCGGCGGGGATCAGGTCGTGCGCCACGGCGTCGCTCAGGCGGTGAGCGGCACGCCGCGCAGCAGCGCGGCGATCACGTCGTCCGCGCTGACCTGCTCGGCCTCGGCGGCGAACGACAGCAGCAGGCGGTGGCGCATCACCGGCTTGGCCAGTGCAACGATGTCCTCGCGCGTCGCCGCCAAGCGCCCGTGCAGCAGCGCACGCGCCTTCGCGGCGAGCACCAGCGACTGGCCGGCGCGCGGGCCGGCACCCCAGCGCACGTAGCTGCGGACCTCGTGGGGCACGCCGTCGCCGGGACGACTGGCACGGACCAGCTTCGTGATCCAGCGCAGCAGGTCGTCGCTGACATGCACGTCGCGGACATGCTTCTGCAGCGCCAGCACCGCGTCGCCCTCCATCACCCGCGGCACACCGCCGTCGGCGCGGCCGGTGGTCTGCACCAGGATGTCGTGCTCTTCCTGCTCGGTGGGGTAGTCCACGCGGATGTGCAGCAGGAAGCGGTCAAGCTGCGCTTCCGGCAGCGGATAGGTGCCGGCCTGCTCCAGTGGGTTCTGCGTGGCCAATACGAAGAACGGCGATGGCAACGCATGCGTGGTGCCGGCGTAGCTGACGGTGCGTTCCTGCATCGCCTCCAGCAGCGCAGCCTGGGTCTTCGGCGGCGTGCGGTTGAGTTCATCGGCGAGCAGCAGATTGGTGAAGATCGGGCCGGGCTGGAAACGGAAATGGCGATGGCCCGTCCCATGGTCTTCCTCCAGCAGTTCGGTGCCGAGGATGTCGCTGGGCATCAGGTCCGGGGTGAACTGCACGCGGCGGAACTGCAGGTGCAATGCCTCGCCCAGTGAGCGGACCAGCAGCGTCTTGCCCAGGCCGGGCACGCCTTCGAGCAGGCAGTGGCCGCCGGCAAGGAGGCCGATCAGCAGCTGCTCGACGACCTCCTGCTGGCCGACGATGGCCCGGCCGATGGCGGCGCGGAGTTCGCCGAGCTTGGCGAGTTGCTGCTGGAGGTCGGATTCGGTGATCTGCGTCATGGCGTTTCCAGGGTGATGTCAATGCAGCGAATTGCGACAGCATGTGCCGTCATCCCAGCGCAAGCTGGGATCCAATCTGATGGTGTTCCTGCGCTTCAGGTGCCTGGGCGAGCACGGCGCAAAGGTCACGATGGATCCCAGCTTGCGCTGGGATGACGGCGGAGAGGACATGGGTGCAGCCATCTTCATGTCGTCAGCGCATAGATCACGACGTTGACGCCGAACTTGGTGTTGTCCTCGGCCAGGAAACGCTTGTTGCGCCAGTCGTAGTCCCATTCGCAGCCGTAATCCTTGTTGCTGTAGAGCACGCCGAGGCGGCCGTTGATCTCGATGCCCTGCAGGTAGTCATGCACCAGATCGTCGCCCCAGCCGTTGAGCTCGAAGCTGGTGGCCGGCGGGCCATCGAACTTGAAGAACGAGGAATAGATCGCGTGCGTGTTCGGCAGCTTCTTCATCGCCTTCGCGCCGAAGATCGACGCCATCTGCGCCTCGAACGACTTGGCGAACAGGCCGTCGATGTCGTGATTGCAGTCGTCGACGAAGACGAAGCCGCCGTTGCGCACATAACGCTCGAAATGCCGCCGCTCCACCGGGTTGAACTCCACCAGTTTGTGCCCGGCCAGGTAGCAGAACGGGGCAGCGAGCATGCGCGGGTCGGACAGCGCCAGCACGTGTTCCTTCGGGTCCACGCGCAGCGTGGTGTAGTCGATCAGCGAAGTGATCAGGTTGGACGGCATGCGCGCATCCACGTCCCAGTCGCCGGAGTCGTACTTCAGGCGGGTGAACCAGAAGTCGTAATTGCCCGCCGCACGCGCGCTGCGCGGTGCGCCGGCCAGCAGCGCGCCAGCCAGGCCGGCGCTCATCAGTCTCAGGAACTCGGTGCGGGTCATGACGCAGGAGCGAGTGGAGAGGAGTGAGAAGTGAGCGATGCGCGCACGCTGCCTGCCTTGCCTCTACTCACTCCTCACTCCTCTCCACTCACTTCTCGCCCTTACACCGCGTCGGACAGCGAGGTGAAGGTGAAGTCGCGCAGCTTCATCGGCGGGATCATCATCACGAAGCTGGACTCGTCGCCGGCCACGCGCACCGGCTTGCCCAGTTCCTCGATGTTGTTGAGCATGATCACCGGCGACTCGTTGAAGCGGAAGTTCTTCACCGGGTGCTTGATCTGCCCGTTCTCGATGTAGAACGTGCCGTCGCGGGTCAGGCCGGTCAGCAGCACCGTCTGGGGATCGACCATGCGGATATACCAGGTGCGCGTGACCAGAATGCCCTTCTGCGTCCCGGCCACCAGCTCCGCCGTGGACTTGGTGCCGCCCGCCATCAGCAGGTTGCCCGGGGAACCGATCGCGCGCTTGCCCTGCTTCTGCGCCCAGAAGCGGGAGTACTCCAGGTTGACCACCTTGCCGTTCTCGACGATGGCCATCTTTTCGCGCGGCAGGCCTTCGCCATCCCAGGGCATGACTTCAGCGCCTGGGTGCCACGGGTCGGCGCTGATGTTCACGCGCGGGTCGTAGACCTGCTCGCCCAGTTTATTGCCGCCGCCCTTCTTGGATAGGAAGCTGCGGCCTTCGTCGGCCTGGCGCGCGTCGAAGAAGTTCATCATGAAAGAGATCAGGCCCGCCGCCGCGGCCGGCTCCAGGATCACCGTGTACTTGCCCGGCTCCAGCGCCTTGGCCTCGGCCGATTCGCTGGCCTTGCGCATGGCGATGCGGATGTCGCTGTCGGCCTTGAACGCGTTGGCGTCCTTCAGGTTGCGGCCGACCCAGCCGGAACCGCGGCCGTCTTCCGTGCGCACCGTGCAGGTGTAGTTGAACGCGGTCGCGCGCTGGTAGCCGAAGTTGCCCTTGCTGTTGGCGAAGGCGACGAAGCTCTGGCCATCCTCCAGGAAGCCGGCGGCGATCAGCTTCTCCGCCTTGCAGGGGCCGATCGAATCGGCGGCGACCTGGGCGCGGAACTCGGGCGTGATGGCGGCGGTGGATTCGCTGAAGGTGGCGCTGGGCGTGTAGGTCTGCTTCTCGACGGCCGGCATGAACTCGGGATTCTCCGGCGCCAGCCGGGCGAGGTCTTCGGCACGGCGGACCACCCGCTCCAGCGCGGCGTCGTCGAACTCGTTGATCGTCGCGATGCCCACGCGCTTGCCGAACGCCACCTGCACGCCCAGGTCGGTATTGCTGACGATGCCGCTGGTGGACACGTTGTTCAGGGCGAAGCGGATGTTGCCGTCGACGGAGCCGGTGAGGGACGCAGTGCATTCGTCGGCGGTGGAGAGCGCGATGACCTTGTCCAAAATGGCCTTGGCCTGCGCTTCGGTGAGGATGCTCATGTTCTAGGGTCTCCTTGCGCCGGTCAGCCGAGCGAACGGGCGGTGTTGATGACGTTCATGCCGTTGAAGCGCGCGGTGGACGACCCGTGCGACACCGCGGACACCTGGCCGGGCTGGCCCTTGCCGTCGAAGAACGAGCCGCCCAGGCGGTAGTCGCTCTCGTCGCAGATCGCGGTGCAGGCGTTCCAGAATTCCGGCGTGCGGATCTGGTAGGCCACATCCTCGATCTGCCGGGTGATCCTGCCGTTCTTGATCTCATAGAACAGCTGTCCGCCGAACTGCGCGTTGTAGCGCTGCTGGTCGATCGAGAACGAGCCGTCGCCGATGATGTAGATGCCGTTCTCCACGTCCTTGATCATGTCGGCGACCGAGAGCTTGGCCTTTCCGGGCGCGAGCGACACGTTGGCCATGCGCTGGAACTGCACGCTGCTCCACGAGTCGGCGTAGCAGCAGCCGTCGGATTCGGTCTTGCCCAGGATGTGGGCCTGGTCGCGGATGGTCTGGTAGTCGACCAGCTTGCCGGCGCTCACCAGGTCCCAGCGCTTGGTCTTCACGCCTTCGTCGTCGTAGCCGACCGCGCCCAGGCTGCCGGGCTGTACCTTGTCGGCGAACAGGTTGACGATGTCGCTGCCGTACTGGAAGGCTTCCTTGCGCTTGTCCAGGGTGGCGAAGCTGGTGCCGGCGTAGTTCGCCTCGTAGCCGAGCACACGATCCAGTTCCAGCGGGTGGCCGACGTTCTCGTGGATGGTCAGCCAGGTATGCGACGGGTCCAGCACCAGGTCGTACTTGCCCGGCTTCACCGACGGGGCGGTCAGTTTGGCGCGCGCCTGCCTGGCCGCGGCGATCGCGTCTTCCTTCATGTCGTAGGACAGGCCGTAGTTGACCACGCCGTTGGGGGAAGTGAACTTCTGCCCGGCGTCGCCATCCAGGTACTCGTAGCCCAGCCCCATGGGCGCGGACAGACCGTCGCGCGTGCGGAACTTGCCGCTGGCCTTGTCGATGGCGGTGACCGTCATCGGTACCCAGATGCGGTGCACGTCCTGGTCGATGTAGGAGCCGTCGGTGCTGGCGAAATACTTCTGCTCGTTGACCAGGAACATCATCGAGTTGACGAAGTCGGCACCGGCGTTGATCGCTGCGGCGTTGACGCCCAGCAGCAGGTCGACCTTGTCCTTGATCGGCACCTCCATCGCGTTCTTCTTGATCGGCGTATTCCACGACACTTCGCCGAAGCCCGGCGCCTTGGCCAGCTGCACCGGCGCGGTCTGGGTCTTGCTGTTGGCCTTGGCGATCGCGGCCGCCTGGCGCGCGGCGCTGGCCACGCCTTCGGCGGTCAGCGTATTGGTGGCGGCGAAGCCCCAAGCGCCGTTGGCGATCACGCGGATGCCGGCACCGGTGGATTCGGTATTCACCACGTTCTGCACCTTGTCCTCGCGGGTGATCACGAACTGGCGCAGGTAGCGGCCGATGCGCACGTCGCAGTAGCTGGCGCCGGCCTGCCTGGCCGCGGCGAGCGCGGCATCGGCGAGGCGCTTCTTGAAGGCGACATCGAGGGTGGACTGGAGCTGCTCGGCGGCGATCGCCTTGCCGAGGAAGGACGGCACCATCAGGCCGCCCAGGCTGAGGCCGGTCATGGCCAGGAAGTCACGACGTTGCAAGGCAGTTCTCCACCGGTTGGGCCTGCAGGGCAGGCGGGGCTGCGACGATAGTGCGTCGGCCCGCGCAGTCCCCGCGCAGGTCGTTTCCGATTCTTGCCCTGCGTACCGACAGCGTCAAATGACTTTAGGCATAGAAGAAGCCGGTTAGCGGATCGAACGCACCATCCTGGGTCCATTCGCACACCTCTTGTCGTCATCCCAGCGCACGCTGGGATCCATTGGCTCTTTTCCTTGGCGTAGACCCACAGCATCAGGAGCAAGATGGGTCCCAGCATGCGCTGGGACGACGGCTGAAGAGCTATCCGAGGCTGCGCGCGGTGTTGATGATGTTGATGCCGTTGAAGCGCGTGGTGGCCGAGCCGTGCGATACCGCCGACACCTGGCTGGGCTGGCCTTTGCCGTCGAAGAACGATCCGCCCAGGCGGAAGTCGCGCGCGTCGCAGATCGCGGTGCAGGCATTCCAGAACTCCGGCGTGCGGATCTGGTAGGCCGCGTCCTCCACCTGCCGTGTGACCTGCCCGTTCTTGATCTCGAAATAGAGCTGTCCGCCGAACTGCGCGTTGTAACGCTGTTGGTCGATCGAGTACGAGCCCCGGCCGTGGATGTACAGGCCGTTCTCCACCTCCTTCACCATCCCGGCTACCGTCAGCGGCGCCTTGCCGGGCGCCAGCGAGACATTGGCCATGCGCTGGAACTGCACGCTGCTCCACGAATCGGCATAGCTGCAGCCGTGCGAGGCGTCCTCGCCGAGGATGTGTACTTCGTCGCGGGTGGCCTGGTAATTGACCAGCACGCCGTCCTTCACCAGGTCCCAGCGGCGCGTCTTCACCCCTTCGTCGTCGTAACCCACCGCGCCCAGGCTGCGCGGCTCGGTCTTGTCGGCGGTGAAGTTGACGATCGGACTGCCCCATTGGAAGCGCTGCTCGCGCTTGTCCAGGGTGGCGAAGCTGGTGCCGGCGTAGTTGGCTTCGTACCCCAGCACGCGGTCCAGCTCCAGCGGGTGGCCGACGTTCTCGTGGATGGTCAGGAACAGGTTGGACGGATCCAGCACCAGATCGTACTTGCCGGGCTTCACTGAGGGTGCGGTCAGTTTCGCGCGTGCCTGCTTGGCCGCCGCGATGATGTCCTCGCGCAGATCGTAGGACGCGCCGTAGGCCACCACACCGCCTGGCAGCATGAACTTGTCCGCGGCGTTGGCGTCCAGGTATTCGTACCCCATGCCCATCGGTGCGGACAGGCCATCACGCGTCTTGAACCGGCCGCCGGCCTTGTCCACCACCGTCACCGTGAAAGGCACCCAGATGCGATGCACGTCCTGATCGATGTACGAACCGTCGGTGCTGGCAAAGTACTTCTGCTCGTTGATCACGAACATCCGCGACGCCGCGAAGCTGGCGCCGGCCGCCAACGCGGTGGCATTCGCGTCCAGCAGCAGGTCCACCTTCTCCTTTACCGGCACCGCCATCGCGTTCTTCACGATCGGCGTGCGCCAGCTCACCTCGCCGACACCCTTCAACGGCGCGAGCTGTACGGGCTTGCCCTGGATGCGTGCATTGGCGCGCGCGATCACCACGGCCTGGCGCGCGGCGGCGGCGACGCCATCGGGTGTCGGGTCGTTCGTCGCCGCGAAGCCCCATGCGCCCTGCGCGATCACGCGCACGCCGACACCGGAGGATTCGGTGTTCACCACGTTCTGCACCTTGTCCTCGCGGGTGATCAGCGACTGGCGCAGGTAGCGGCCGATGCGCACGTCGCAGTAGGTGGCGCCGGCCGCAGTGGCTGCCGCCAGCGCTGCATCGGCCAGGCGCTTCTTCTTCGCCACGTCGCCGGGTTCCAGCAGGGCTTCGGCGGCGATCACGCGGGTGCCGGGCAGGGCGAGGCCGGCGAAGGCCAGGCCGCCGAGGGTCAGGAAGTCGCGGCGGTGCATGCGCGTGTCCGGGCGGAGGAGCCCCGGACTGTCGTCGGCATGCCGCGCAGCGTCAAGTGACGCCGGTCACGGGCGGGTGACGTGGTGCACAATGCGCGCACCCCGCACAGGAACGCGCCCGTATGAAGTCCCGTCCGTCCGTACGCCCCGAGAGCGACGACGAGCAGCCGCGGCTGGCCGTGCTGATCGATGCCGACAATGCCCAGCCCGCGGTGATCGAGGGCCTGCTGGCCGAGGTGGCCAAATACGGGGTGGCCAGCGTGAAGCGCATCTATGGCGACTTCACCAGCACCCGCATGACGCAATGGAAGCAGGCGCTGCTGAAGCACTCGATCAACCCGGTGCAGCAGTTCGCCTACACCAGCGGCAAGAACGCTACCGACAGCTCGCTGATCATCGATGCGATGGACCTGATGTATACCGGTCGCTTCGATGGCGTCTGCCTGGTGTCGAGCGACAGCGACTTCACCCGCCTGGCCCAGCGCCTGCGCGAGGAAGGGCTGACCGTGTACGGCTTCGGCGAGCGCAAGACGCCGGATGCCTTCGTGCAGGCCTGCGACAAGTTCATCTACGTGGAGGTGCTGCGCAGCGAAGCAGGCGCGCCTGCCGCTCCGCCCTCGCCGTCCAAGCCCGCCAAGAAGGCGGCCAGGCCGGCGGCGAAGAAGCCCGCCGGGCAGGCCGAGCCCACCGCTGCCCCCGTGGCCGAATCCGGCAGGCACGAATCGCTGCCGCTGAAGCTGATCCGACAGGCCATCGAGGAGGCCAGCGACGACCAGGGGTGGGCCTTCCTCGGCAGTGTCGGCAGTTACCTCAGCAAAGTGCGGCCGGACTTCGATACCCGCCTTTACGGGCACAAGAAGCTCAGCGACCTGATGAAGGCGCACCCGCGCCATTTCACCGTCGAGGAGCGGGCGGGCGAGGGCGGTGCGAAACGGTTCTACGTGCGGGCCGCGTAGCGTGCGCTGCGCGCACGGCGTCATGGTCGTTCGGGCAATACGAGGTCGTGCGCGTGGCGCACGCTACGCCTCGTGACCAAACCCTTCGCACCGTCGTGTGTGCGCAACCAGGGGCCGATCCTGGAAGTGCTGCAACGCCACCTGGGCGCCACGCGCCGCGTGCTGGAGATCGGCAGCGGCACTGGCCAGCACGCCGTGCACTTCGCCGCCGCGATGCCGTGGCTGTCGTGGCAGTGCAGCGATCGCGCGGTTAATTTGCCCGGCATCACGCAGTGGCTCGATGAGGCGGCACTGTCCAACACGCCGCCCGCGATCGAACTCGATGTCGACGGACCTTGGCCAGGGAACAGGTTCGACGCGGTCTTCACCGCCAACAGCCTGCACATCATGGGGTGGCCACAGGTGGAGGCGTTCTTTGCCGGGGTCGGCGAAGTGCTGCAAGAAGACGGCCTGTTGATCGTCTACGGCCCGTTCAACGATGGCGGCGACTTCACCAGCGACAGCAACCGCGCGTTCGATCAGTGGCTGAAGGACCGCGATCCCGCCTCGGGCATCCGCGACTTCGAGGCGGTCGATGCGCTGGCGCGCGGCGTCGGCCTGTGTCTGGTCGAAGACAACGCCATGCCGGCCAACAACCGCTGCCTGGTGTGGCGGACAGTCCGTTAGTCACGCCTCTGAGGGGGCCTTGAACTGCTGCAGGCAGCGCCGACACGAGGCTTCGATCTCGCCTACCAGCCGATCGAGCACCGCGTGCCCCATGCCGTCGCCGCGGAACTGCGCGAGCAGCCGTTCCGCCTGGCGCGGCAACTGGAGGCACATCCGCGCGAGTGTCCTGAGCGCGTCGTCGGCATCCAGATGCATGTCTTCCGCAGTGGCCTGCCAGTCGCGCAGCTGGATGTCCCACCAGCGATAGTGGCTGCCGATCTTCATCGCCATCTTGATCTTGCGCTTCTGCAGGGCGGGATAAGGCAGCGCACTTGAGATGTCGTACAGCGGCGCCAATCGGATCCTGCCACCGGCGCCGGACAGGATCGAATAGTTCTTCGCATGAGCGTCGGTGCCGCCCACCAGATAGTTGAACATCAGCGCACGAAGCAGCGACTCCACATCCGTGCGGGGTTGGGAGGAGTGCTGCCAAAGCACATCGGCAAGGGCGGCCGGACCCGGACCCCCCTGGTTCTGGTACTTGATGTGCGGCATTACGCCCAATGCCTGGCAGAAGTCCTCCTGGTGGATGCGCTGCCACGTCCCGTCGACCAGCACGCGGTCATAGCGCTCCACGCAGATCGCCGTTTCCTCGCCCAGCACAAGTTTCTCCGACCAGGCTGCGGGAAGATCCAATGTGCGCGCCAGGCGCAGGCAAAACATTTCGTTCTCGACGAAGCCCTCATAGTCGCCGCTTGGCGGCTTGAGGATATGCGTGGTCGGAACTCGGCCGCTGGGAATCGCCCAGCCTGCGGCGGTCTTGAGCAGCGCGATCTTCGCCTGTGCGCCTGCCAGACTGAACTGGCCGGCATCGTCGATGATCCGCCCGGCACCGACATCCTGGCGCACGCGCGCCAGGCGTTGCGCCACGTCCTGGTCGGTCAGGAGCTCGACCCGGTCCGACTTGCCGGACAATACCGCCTGCAGGCGGTCTTCCGTGACGAATTGCACCGCGCCGGCGCAGTCTTCGCCGACATGCGCGAGCAGAGCTACCGGATTGCGTGGTGACACATGAAAACGGGAGCCCCAGCGCTGGAGCGTGTTCTCGTTGTCCGGCAGCAAGCCCCAGAGGACGGCAGAAACCACATCGGTCGGATGCGTGGATCGGCCCAGTGGCAGGCTCAGCGACAAGGGCGAGGCCCCCGCCGATTCCCGCCAGTCCGCGCGATACAGCAGCTCGGGATGGCCGTGTCGGTCCGATTGCAGTTCCCCGATGGGTTGCCCGGACATCAGCACGTGCAGGCTCATGCTTTCGGATTCTTCTTTGCGATGGTCCCGAGCGGTCGAATGGGCTCGCCGCTTGCTAGCGCCCCCGCCTCGTCCTGGGCCGTCGCCCCTCGGGCGAGCTCTTCCTCGGCCTGCCTGAGGATGTCCTCGAACGCGGAGCCTTGCGATGCCTCCCTGATCTGCATCTCGGGAGAAGTGGACGGTGGCGCAACCAAGGGGTAGCGCACTGTCGTACGGCGATTTTTTTCCAGTATCTGGTCGATGTCCGGTGGTGCGGTACGCCCCGCGGGACTGGACGAGAGAGCCTCGGGCGTGCCGGCGATCAACTGCAGCCCGAGCACGTTCAAGGTCCGCAGGACCAGCTGCAGCTCGGCGCGCGGTTTGCCTTTTTCGACCTGGATGATCCACTGGCGGCTGACGCCGACTTCGTGCGCCAGCGCCGCCTGATCCCACCCCAGAACCTTGCGGCGCTGACGGATCACGGTGCCGAGGTCGGCAGGAGTGCGCAGATTACCCATACGCGAATATGTAAGCGAGTGCTGACAAGATTGCAATAGTCAGCGAGCGATAACATTCAATGAAATGTCAGCGAAAAGTGACATTGCATTGAAAGTCTTCGTTCGATTACATGCTCCAACAGCCGGCGAACGCCATCCTTCAGGCGGCCTGTACGATATGCAGCGACTTCGGATTGCGCCACAGGCCCAGCAGTTCCGCTTCGCGGGCCTTGGCGGCGTGCAGGTGTTTTTCCTTGACGTGTCCGTAGCCGCGAATGTGCTCCGGGATGCTGGCGATCTCCACCGCCAGCCCCAAGCGATCGGCATCCAGTGCGGCCAGCAGTTCGCCCACGGTCTTCTCGTAGTCGGCAATCAGCTGGCGCTCACCCTTGCGCTCGTCGGTGTAGCCGAACACGTCGAAGGTGCCGCCACGCAGGAAGCGCAGCTTCGCCAGCAGGCCGAAGGCCTTGAACACCCACGGGCCGTATTCCTTCTTCATCAGGCGGCCGTGCGCATCCTTCTTGGCGAACAGCGGCGGCGCCAGGTGGAAGTGCACTTCGTAGTCGCCTTCGAATTGTTGCTCCAGCCGGCGCTTGAACTCGCCGCTGGTGTACAGGCGCGCGACTTCGTACTCGTCCTTGTACGCCATCAGCTTGAAGAAGTAGCGGGCGACCGCTTCCGTCAGCGCGGTCGAACCCGGCGCGCGGGTGTTCTCGGCGGTGCGCACCCTGGCCACCAGGTCGGTGTAGCGCGCGGCGTAAGCGGCGTCCTGATATTCGGTGAGGAAGGCGCTGCGGCGCGCGATCAGTTCGTCCAGCGAGCGCGACAGGCGCAGATCGTCCAGCGGCAGGAACGCGACATCGTCGCCGTTCGCGCCGTCCTCGGGCAGGCCGCGCAGTTCGCTCTCGTTGCCGGGATTGCGCGGCGCGGCGTTCGCGCCCCACTCGGTGCTTTCCCATTCGCCCGGCGGCAGCACCTGCAGGGCGCGCGGGGTGCGCTCGCTCTCGGTCTGTGCATTGCGGATCAGCCCGGCGGCCTCCTGCACGGCCTGCGGGTTGACGACCGCCAGCCGGCCCCAGGCGAAGGCGGTCCTGTTCATCTCGATGGCGGCGCCGTTGAGCTCGACGGCGCGCATGATCGCCTCGAACGAGATCGGCACCAGCCCTTGCTGCCAGGCATAGCCCAGCATGAACAGGTTGCTGGCGATCGCATCGCCCATCAGCGCGGTGGCCACCTGTGTGGCGTCCACGAGCATCGGCTCGCGGCCGCCGAGGGCGACCTTCACTCCGGCGATGATGTCGGTGGCCGGGAACTGCATGTCCGGATGCGTGGTGAACGTGCCGGGCATCGCCTCGTAGGTGTTCAGCACCACCTGCGAGCGCTCGCCGCGCACCTTCGACAGCACCCAGTAGTCGTTGACCACCACCATGTCGCAGCCCAGCACCAGGTCGGCCTCGCCGGCGGCGATGCGGACGGCGTGGATGTCTTCGGGCGTGCGCGCGATGCGGATGTGCGTGGTCACCGCACCCCCCTTCTGCGCCAGGCCGGTCTGGTCGAGCACGCTGGCGCCCTTGCCTTCCAGATGGCCCGCCATGCCGAGCAGGGCGCCGATGGTCACCACGCCGGTGCCGCCGACGCCGGTGATCAGGATGTTCCAGGGCTGGGCCAGGTCCGACTTGAACGCCGGCGCCGGCAGTGCGGCCAGCAGGTCGGCGGCATTCGCCTTCTTGCCCTTGCGCGGATTGCCGCCGTGCACGGTGACGAAGCTGGGGCAGAAGCCGTCGACGCAGCGGAAATCCTTGTTGCAATTCGACTGGTCGATCTCGCGCTTGCGGCCGAACTCGGTTTCCTTCGGCAGCACCGACACGCAGAAGCTCTTCACGCCGCAGTCGCCGCAGCCTTCGCAGACCAGCGTGTTGACCATCGTGCGCTTGGCCGGGTCCGGCAGCTTGCCGCGCTTGCGGCGGCGGCGCTTCTCGGTGGCGCAGACCTGGTCGTAGATCAGGATGGAGACGCCCTTCACCTCGCGCAGGCGGCGCTGCACGTCGTCCAGGTCCTTGCGGTCGAAGAACTCCACCCCCGAGGGGAAGATCTCGCGCTTGCTCCACTTGCCCACTTCGTCGCTGACCACGACGATGGTGTCCACGCCCTCGGCGCGCATCATGTGCGCGATCTGCGGCACCGACAGCGTGCCGTCCACCGGCTGGCCGCCGGTCATCGCCACCGCGTCGTTGTAGAGGATCTTGTAGGTGATGTTCACCCCGGTGGCCACCGACTGGCGCACCGCCAGCGAGCCGGAGTGGAAGAACGTACCGTCGCCCAGGTTCTGGAAGACGTGTTCGGTCTCGGTGAACGGGGCCTGCCCGGACCAGGTGACGCCTTCGCCGCCCATGTGGGTGAAGGTGTCGGTGTTGCGGTCCATCCACGTGACCATGTAGTGGCAGCCGATGCCGCCGAGCGCGCGCGAGCCTTCCGGCACCACCGTCGAGGTGTTGTGCGGGCAGCCCGAGCAGTAATGCGGCACGCGCGGGAAGTTCGCGCGCGGCAGCGCCATCTCGGCTTCCTTCTCTTCCATCCAGCGCAGGCGCTGTTCGATGGATTCCGTCGTGAAGAAGCGCTGGATGCGCTTGCCGATGACGCCGGCGATGGTGGCCGGCGTCAGTTCGCCGGTGGACGGCAGGATCCACTCGCCGCCTTCGTCGTACTTGCCGACGATGGACGGGCGTGTGCCCGCGCTGGCCGGCCAGTTGTAGAAATACTCCTTCATCTGCCGCTCGATGAAGGCACGCTTCTCCTCCACCACGACGATGTCTTCCAGCCCCTTGGCGAACGCGGTGATGCCCACCGGTTCCAGCGGCCAGGTCATGCCCACCTTGTAGACGCGGATGCCGATGTCGGCGCAGGCTTGCTCGTCCAGGCCCAGGTACTCCAGCGCCTGCAGCACGTCCAGGTAGCTCTTGCCGGTGGTGACGATGCCAAGGCGCGCGCGCGGCGAATCCAGCACGATCCGGTCCACCCCGTTCGCGCGGGCGAAGGCCTGCGCCGCGGCGACCGCGTACTTGTGCAGGCGCATCTCCTGGTCCAGCGGCGGGTTCGGCCAACGGATGTTGAGGCCGCCCGCGGGCATGGCGAAATCCTCCGGCAGCACGATCTCGCGCGCGAACGGGTCCACCTGCACCGACGCCGACGACTCCACCGTCTCAGCGATCGTCTTGAAGCCGATCCAGCGGCCCGTGTACCGGCTCATCGCCCAGCCCACCAGGCCCAGGTCCAGGATGTCCTGCACGCCGGCCGGGTTGAGGATCGGCATCATCGCGCTGACGAATTCGTCCTCCGAGCCGTGTGGCAGGGTGGAGCTGCGGCAGTTGTGGTCGTCGGCCGCCAGCGCCAGCACGCCGCCGAACTTCGAGGTGCCGGCCGCGTTGCCGTGCTTGAACACGTCGCCGCAGCGGTCTACGCCGGGGCCCTTGCCGTACCACATGGAATACACGCCATCGACCTTGGCGCCAGGGAACAGGTTGGTCTGCTGCGTGCCCCACACCATCGTGGCGCCCAGGTCCTCGTTCAGGCCGGGAGTGAACTTCACGCCCGCTGCCTCCAGATGCTTGCGCGCGCGCCACAGCTCCAGGTCGAAGCCGCCCAGCGGCGAGCCGCGGTAGCCGCTGATGAAGCCGGCCGTGTTCAGGCCCGCGGCCTGGTCGCGCAGGCGCTGCATCAGCGGCAGCCGGACCAGCGCCTGCACGCCGCTCAGGTAGATGCGGCCGTCGGTGCGGGTGTACTTGTGCTCCAGCGTGTAATCGCTGTCGATCACCCCGAGCTGCGGCGTGTTGGCGGACGAGGGTGAGGTGAGTTCGGCGGTGCTGGTCATGGCGGGCCCGTGCAAGCGGCTGGCGAGGCCCGACAACCCCCGGGCGCGAAGGCGCGCATTGTAACAGCGCCCTTTTCTGTGACGTCGGTCACTTCGTCATTGTGCGTTGCAGCGGTTAGCATGGGGTCGGGGTACATCGGCTGTCTGGGGGACGTTCGTGAAATCCGGTAAGTGCATGCTGCTGGCCGCCGTGCTGGCATCCCTGGTGTTCTCCGCGCACGCACAGAGCGTGCCGAAGCCCAAGGAGTTCTATTTCGACGAAGACAAGACGACGGCGCGACCGATCGTCGTGGTCGAGGGCGAGGGAGAAGCCCAGGTGCAGGCACTCGTGCGCGAACGCGACCGCGGCCGTCGGCAGCTCGAGGCCACCGCGCAGCTGGCCCACATCGCTTACGGCGACGGACGTGCCGACCTCGGCGGCCAGCTCTACCAGCAGGTTCTGGCGCAGACGGATGCCAAAGGCACACTGGGGCGCGCCGTGCGGTGGAACTATGCGTGGGACCTCTTTCGCGCGGGCCAGGTCGAGCCCGCACTGACGCGCTGGGTCGAAGTCGCCAGCGCCTACGGATCACCCTCGTGGGCCCCGCCCACGTTGGCGCTGGCACTGTGGCGCCTGGACCGGAAGCAGGAAGCGGTCGCCTGGTTCGGCGCCGCCGTGCGCACGGAACCCGCCGTGTGGATCGACGCACGCAATTTCGCCTCGCAGCTCCCGGACTGGAAGCAGGAAGATCGCGACACGCTGGCGGAAGTCCTCGCCGCCTGGCAGGCCAATCCGCCAACCTGGCCCTGACCGCATGAGACAATAGACCGCGTGGGCGGCTGCGTTGTGCGGCTGCCGGAATGGCACATGCCTCGCGATGATCAACAACGACCTCCGCATCGAGTCCTATCGCGCGCGCCTGGATGCGGTCGGTAGGGTCCAGATTCCGGCGTTCCTGCAGGAGTCGTCCGCGGAACGTCTGCGGCAGTGCCTGAGTCGCGAAGTACCGTGGGAGCCCGGCCAACGTAGCGACAGGCCGCCACTCCTGTCATCCACCGCTCAAGAACTGTCTCCCCTCCAGCAGGATCGGGCTCGCCTCATGGAGGCGGTACGCAGGGCGATGAGCGGGTTCGAGTTCTTCTTCGATCGTTTCAAGATGATCGAAGCGCGCCGTGACGGAATGCATCCTGAGCTGGTGCTGCACGTGGTGGTGGATTTTCTGAACTCGCCGGACTTCCTGGCCTTTGCGCGCGAACTTACCGGCGATCACGGTATCCGGATGGTAAGCGCGATGGCCGTGCGCTACCGTGCCGGCCACTTTCTCCGTATGCACGACGACAAGTCGCACGGGGAAGACCGCGCGTTCGCCTACGTCATCAACCTGGGACGCAACTGGGAAGCCGACTGGGGTGGTCTGCTTCAATTCGTCGATGATCGGCAGAACGTCGTCGAAACATTCACTCCGCACTGGAACAGTCTCAGTCTGTTCCGCGTACCACAGGCGCACCAAGTCAGTCAGGTGGCGCCTTGGGCGGGAGATCACCGTTACAGCATCACCGGCTGGTTCCGCCGCAGCTGACGTGTCCGCGCGCGGGCACTTTCCCTTTGCTCGTGAGGAGTTCCCGATGTTCCTGATGCGTCCGCTGACCTCTTGCCTGCTGTTTGCCGTCGCGCTGCCTGCCTTCGCCGCCGACCGCATCGCCGGTCGTTCGTTCGCCACCCGCTCCGATGTCATCGCCCCGCACGCGATGGCGGCCACCTCGCATCCGCTGGCCACGCAGATCGCGCTGGACGTGATGAAGCAGGGCGGCAGCGCGGTGGATGCGGCGATCGCCGCCAACGCCGCGCTCGGCCTGATGGAGCCCACCGGCAACGGCATCGGTGGCGACCTGTTCGCCATCGTGTGGGACCCGAAGACGAAGCAGCTGCACGGCTACAACGGCTCCGGGCGTTCGCCGAAATCGCTGACGCTGGATTACTTCAAGCAGCACGGCATCACCGACATTCCCGCGCACGGGCCGCTGCCGGTCAGCGTGCCGGGCACGGTGGATGCGTGGTTCGCGCTGCACGGGCGCTTCGGCAGGCTGCCGGTGAAGGACCTGCTGGCACCCACGATCCGCTACGCGCGCGAAGGCCACCCGGTGCACCAGACGATCGCCTACTACTGGGAGCGGTCGGTGCCGCGGCTGTCGAAGTTCCCCGGCTTCACCGAGCAGTTCACCCTCGACGGGCGCGCGCCGCGTACTGGCGAGATGTGGAGGAACCCCTATCTTGCCGACACGCTGCAGAAGATCGCCGACGGCGGTCGCGACGCGTTCTACAAGGGCGACATTGCCCGCACCATCGACGCCTACTTCAAAGCCAATGGCGGCTTCCTGTCGTACGAAGACATGGCCGCGCACCACGGCGAGTGGGTCGAACCTGTCAGTACCAATTACCGCGGTTACGACGTCTGGGAGCTGCCGCCGAACGGGCAGGGGATCGCGGCCCTGCAGATGCTCAACGTGCTGGAAGGCTACGACTTCTCGAAGATTCCGTTCGGCAGCCCCGAACACGTGCACCTGCTGGTGGAAGCCAAGAAGCTGGCCTTCGCCGATCGCGCGCGCTGGTACGCCGACCCCGCCTTCCAGCCGGCACCGGTCGCGCGCCTGATCTCCAAGCCGTATGCGCGCGAACGCGCCAGGCTGATCTCGCCCGACAAGGTGCTGCGCGAAGTGCAGCCCGGCACGCCGAAGGAACTGGACGAAGGCGACACCATCTACCTGACCGTCGCCGACCAGGACGGGATGATGGTCTCGCTGATCCAGTCCAACTACCGCGGCATGGGCAGCGGCATGGCGCCGACGGGCCTGGGCTTCATCCTGCAGGACCGCGGCGAAATGTTCGTGCTGCAAGGGTGCGACGGTGCCGCGCCGCATCCCAACTGTTACGCGCCGGGCAAACGCCCGTTCCACACCATCATCCCCGCCTTCATCACCAGGGATGGCAAGCCGTGGGTCAGCTTCGGGGTGATGGGCGGCGCCATGCAGCCGCAGGGCCACGTGCAGATCGTGATGAACCTGGTCGACTTCGGCATGACCTTGCAGGAAGCCGGTGACGCACCGCGCATCCAGCACGACGGCTCGACCGAACCGGTCGGCAGCGCCACCGCGATGACCGACGGCGGCGTGGTGCAGCTGGAATCCGGCTTCCCTTACGAAACCGTGCGCGCGCTGATGGACAAGGGTCACCACGTCGAATGGGCACTGGGGCCCTACGGCGGCTACCAGGCGATCAAGCGCGACCCCGAGACCGGCGTGTACTACGGCGCCAGCGAGAGTCGCAAGGATGGGCAGGCCGCGGGGTATTGAGGGGCTCGAAGGCACTTCAAAAGTGGGGGATGAACTGAGTGAGCCCCAACGTCACTGCCGTGGAACGTCTGCGTGTTGGGGGTTATAGGCTCACCTCAACCTGTGGCAACTCACCTGACACATGGAACTGGAGACTTGGATGCGCGACGGAATGATCGTGGCACTACTGATGTGGATGGCCTCTCCTGCAATCGCTAACGAGGCGAAAGGAGAGCGCTGGCAAACATTGTGGGAGAAGCAAGCGGCACAGACCGCGACATGGGAGGGCTCCTCCTATGAACAGCGATTGATTGCCAGCCACAATGCGTTCTGGCCAAGCCTGTATGCCAAGTGCTCTGGTGCAGCAATTGAAGGGGGCGTCAACGAGTTCAACGCGGTGGCGGTGATAGATGCGGAAGGTAAGGTCATCGAGTTCGTGATCTTCTCGAACAACGAGGCGTTGAACTGTTTCTCCAAGGAAATGGTCGGCAGAGAATACCCGGCTCCTCCTGTTGCGCCTTTCCATGAAGGATTCACGATCACCCTGACGAAGCACTGATGAAACAACGGGCTTCGCTTAACGCGCCCTGCGAATCCGGACATGCACATGGCCAAGCTCCCCGCCCTCCCCGAACTCGCCCCCGGTCTCTACCGCCACTACAAGGGCAACGACTACGAAGTGATCGCGCTGGCACGTCATAGCGAGACGCTGGAGCCGGTGGTGCTGTACCGCGCGCTGTATGGCGAAGGCGGCTTGTGGGTGCGGCCGTACGCGATGTTCTGCGAAGAGGTGGTGGTAGACGGGCGCAGTGTGCGGCGCTTTGCACCGATCGGATGAGCCGCCCATGACCACCTACATCGCCCTGCTCCGTGGCATCAATGTTGGCAAGGCCAAGCGCATCGCGATGGCGGACCTGCGCGCGCTGCTGGAAGGGCTGGGCCATGCCGACGTCGCCACGCTGCTCAACAGCGGCAACCTGGTGTTCCGCTCAAACAAGAAGACGCCCGCGAAGATCGCCGCGGAGATGTCCGCCGCGATCGCTGCGCAGCTCAAGATCGACGTGCCCGTCATCGTGAAGTCGGCGAAGGACCTGGCCACGATCATCGACGACAACGCGCTGGCCGATGCGGCCGCCGATCCCTCACGCCTGCTGGTCGCCTTCGTGCAGGAGGCCGATGCACTGCCGGCGCTGTCCGCCATCGCACCGCACGTGGTGCCGCCGGAACAGTTCCTGCTCGGACGCGAAGCCGCCTACCTGCATTGCGCGCGCGGCATCCTCGAAAGCAAGGCCGGCGAGGCGTTGGTGGGCAAGGCCGGCAAGGCCGCCACTACCCGCAACTGGGCCACTGTGCTGAAACTGCAGGCGCTGGTGGAGAAGATGGACGGGTGACGTGCCCTGTTCCGTGGGAGCGACGTCAGTCGCGATGATCTACCGCGAAGATGTCATCGCGACTGAGGTCGCTGCACAGGCGAGGTCGCCTACAGGTCGAATCCCAGCAGCAACGGGTCGTGATCGGAGCTGCGGAACGGCACCGTGGGGTCGCCGTCGGCGTAACCCTGCGCATCCTGCTCGTCGGCGTTGATGTGCCACTCGGCGGCGCCGCGCAGCTGTTTCGCCAGTGACGGGCTGAGCAGAGCGTGGTCGAGGCGACCGGTGAGGCCGTTGTAGACGTAGCTGTAGGGTTGCGCGATACCGGCCTGCGCGAACGCATCCACCCAGCCTGCGTCTTCGCGCAGCCAGCGCACCGGGTCTTCCATCGCATAGGCGTTGAAATCGCCGAGCATCACGATGCGGTCGCTGCGCGTGCGCGTCGGGTCGGTCTTCAGCCAGGCATCCAGGCGCTTCGACGAATCCACCCGCAGCGCGTTCCAGCAGCCGGCGCCGTCCTTCTGGTCGGCGTCCAGGCCGGTGGCTTCCGAGCAACCTTTCGACTTCAGATGATTGGCGACCACGACGAAGGGCTGGCCGCTGCCGCGTACGAACGCCTGCGCCAGCGGGCTTCGACTGCGTTCGCCGAACGGACCTTCCTGCAGTGTGGCGGGTTTGCCGGCGGGCTTCACTTTGTCGCTGCGGAAGATGATGCCCACGCGGATGGTGTCCGGGCCGGGGCCCTGCTTGGCGTCGACGAAGCGCCAGGTGCCACCCCCGACATTCAGCGCAGCGACCAGCTGCGCGAGGCTGGAGTCGGCGCCGTAGCCATCGTTCTCCAACTCCATCAGCGCGGCGATGTCGGGATCCAGGCCGCGGATGGTGGTGACCAGCTTCGCCATCTGCGCCTTCAGCTGTTCCGGCGTCTTGGCGCCGCGCTCGGTGGGAAACCCACCGCCGCGGCCGTCGCCGTTGAACAGGTTTTCCAGATTGAACGCGGCGATGCGCAGGTTGCCGGCGACCTGCGGCGCGGCCGGGCGTTCCGGTGCAGCGATCGTCGGCGCGTTGGTGAGTTGCAGGCGCCAGCTGCCCAGGCGCTGTTCCACGATGCCCTGCACGCCGGTCAACACGGTGCCGGTGCGCAGCGGCTGGCCGTCTTTCACGTACCACACGCCGGCGGGGTCGCGTTGGGCGCTGCCGTCGTCCAACAGCAGGGTGCGGCGCGCGTTGTCCGCCGCGAGGCGCTGGGCGTCGGCGCTGCCGGGTACGGCGAGTTCGCTGGGCTGCCAGAGGCGGCCGTCGAAGCTGGCGATCAGCTCGCCGAAGCGCTCGAGCGTGTGCGTCCCGCTGAGCGTGAGCGGGGCGTCGATGCGGACCAGCATGCCTTCCAGCGGTTCCCAGTCAGCGGGCCGTGCGGTCAGCACGGTGGGCGCGATGCGGCCGGTGCCGCGCGGCTGGATCACCGGAGCATGCAGCGCGGTCAGGGTGTCGTCGCCCCCGGCCTTGCGCTCGCCGACGATGCCGCGCACGCGGATGCGGTCGCCCACCGTGAGAACAGGGGCGGGTGTGCCGTCTTCGAAGGCGACGAACAGCGCGTCGGACGTCGTCGCCTTGCCGTCGCCGGCGTCCTGCACGAACACGCCGCCCATGTCGGCGAAGGCCGCGGTGACCAGGCCTTCGACGGTGACGGCCTGTCCGTCCAGCGGGCTGCGCGCGCCATCGCCCTGCACCTCGCCGATCGGCACGATGCGCTCCTTCGGTGTGGCCGCGCAGGCGGGCAGGGCGAGGGTGGCGAACAGGGCGAGGGTGAGCAGCGAGCGGGGAGATGTCATCGAGAGGCGACCGTTGAAGCGAGGGGGCAAGGGTAAGCGGAATGGGTGACGGGCAGAGGCGATGCCTGCGTGGCGCCCTCGCGCCGTGTGCGGAGGGAAAGACACTCACGTCAACGTGGCGTGCCGCGCAAACAAAAACGCCGCCCCAGGGGCGGCGTTTCATGAAAGGCGCGACGCCTTACTTGCTGTTGGCCAGCATCCAGTCGACCGTGGCCTTCACCTGCTCGTCGGTCAGGGCCGGGTTGCCGCCCTTCGGGGGCATGATGCCGCCGTCCGGACCGGTGAAGCCCTCGATGGCGTGCTTGTACAGCATGTCCACGCCCTTGGCCGCGCGCGCGCCCATGCCGGCGGCATTCAGCATGGGGGCCTTGCCCACGCCGTTGGTGTGGCAGGCGCCGCACAGGTTCTTGTAGATCTCGCCACCGTCCAGGGTGCCGCCGTAGGCGACCTGGGACGAAGCCGCGGCCGCGGCGGCCGCGGCGGCCGCGGCCTGCGCCGCCGCACCGGTTTCACCGGCGTAGACCGCGCCGGCGGGGGCGATGCGCGCCTCGGTGATCTGGGCGGCCTTGGGGTTCACTTCCGGCGGCAGGCTGTCGTGCAGGAAGTACGCGCCGACGATCAGGCCCGCGGTGACCAGCATCAGGAAGCCGATCACCATCGAGAAATGCTTGAGGAATTCGAGGTCGTAGTTACGCACTTTCCACCTTTGGCAGCACGGCCACGAGGCCGTGCATGGCTACGAAACGGGGGCCGGCGGACGGCGCAGGGCGCGATCCTGGCGGGACCGGGCGCCGGAACGCCGCGGGCAAGGCGGCATTATAAGCAGTGAGGCCGTCTTTGCCTCAACACCGGCGCGTGGCGGTCACTGCGTCAGATAGACCTGCAGCGGGGCGCGAAGGGCCTGCAGTACGGCGCGGATGGGATAGCCGGCGCCGGCCCCCTGGCCCGAAAGAGCCTGCTGCAGCACCTGCCGCTTCTCGCCGCCCTCGATGTGCAGGTACAGGCGGCCGGCATCCCGCAGCACGGGCAGGGTCAGGGTGATGCGCGGTTCGCCTGCGCCGGGGGCGCGCATCGGCAGGACGGTGGCGGTCGTGGCTAGGTCCATCGCGTCGGCGAGACGGTCGCCGCCGGGGAAGAACGAGGCGGTGTGCCCGTCCCCCCCCATGCCCAGCACGACCACGTCGAGCGTGGTCGGCAGGGCGGCTGTCAGGTCGGCCAGCACCTCGTCCGGTGAAGCCGTCGGGCGGTACAGCGGGACGAAGTTGGCGTCCGCCGCCGCATCCTGCAGTAGATGCTCCTTCACCAGCCGGGCATTGGAGCGCTCATGGCGGTCATCCACCCAGCGCTCGTCGACCAAGGTGAGGGTGACGTTCGCCCAGTCCAGCGGCTGTCGCGACAGCGCCTGCAGGAAGCGGCGCGGAGTGGTGCCGCCGGACAGGGCGATGCTGGCCTGGCCGCGCAGCGCGAGGGCGGTGCGCAGGTCGTCGGCCACGGCCTGGGCCAGCGCCTGGGCGACGGCGTCGCCGTCCGGGAACGGGTGCAGCTGGATCTGCAGCGAAAGATCGGTGGGGGGCATGGGGCGACTCGGGAGTGGGGGCTTCCCGGGGGAAGACAGGTTGGCGTGAGGTGCCGGATGAAGGCCCCGCAGGGCGGGGCTGGAGACGTCAGACGGTGTCTTCGTGCCAGGTGCGGCCGTCGCGTTCGACCAGCGCCACGGCGGCGCTGGGACCCCACGAGCCGGCGGTGTAGGGCTTGGGCGCGTCGCGCAGGTTGTCCCAAGCCGACAGGATGGGGTCGATCCAGGCCCAGGCGGCCTCGACCTCGTCGCGGCGCATGAACAGGGTCTGGTTGCCGCGCACCACATCCATCAGCAGGCGCTCGTAGGCTTCCGGCTGGTGCACGCCGAAGGCCTCGGCGAAGCTCATGTCCAGCGGCACGTGCTGCAGGCGCAGGCCGCCCGGGCCCGGGTCCTTGATCATCAGCCACAGCTTGACGCCTTCGTCCGGCTGCAGGCGCAGCACCAGCTTGTTGCCCATCACCGGGCCGGCGCTGTCGTCGAAGATCGAGTGCGGGATCTGCTTGAAGGCGATAACGATTTCGGACACGCGCTCGGCCAGACGCTTGCCGGTGCGCAGGTAGAACGGCACGCCGGCCCAGCGCCAGTTGTCCACTTCCGCCTTCAGCGCCACGAAGGTCTCGGTGCGGGAATCGGGCTTGCCCAGTTCCTCCAGATAGCCGGGCACGGCAGCGCCGCTGCTGGCGCCGGCCCGGTACTGCCCGCGCACGGACAGATGGGCGACGTCTTCGCCGCGGATCGGCTTGAGCGAGCGCAGCACCTTGAGTTTCTCGTCGCGCACCGCATCGGCCTGCAGCGCCGCCGGCGGTTCCATCGCCACCATGCACAGCAGCTGCAGCAGGTGGTTCTGCACCATGTCGCGCAGCGCGCCGGAGGTGTCGTAGTAGCCGGCGCGCTTCTCCAGGCCGACGGTTTCGGCCACGGTGATCTGCACGTGGTCGATGCGGCTGGCATTCCACAACGGCTCGAACAGGATGTTGGCGAAGCGCAGCGCCAGCAGGTTCTGGACCGTTTCCTTGCCCAGGTAATGGTCGATGCGGAAGATCTGGCTTTCGGCGAACGCGCTGCCCACGGCGTCGTTGATGACGGCGGCGCTGGCCGAATCGTGGCCGATCGGCTTCTCGATCACCACCCGGGCGCTGCCGGTATTCAGGCCGTGCGCGCGCAGGCGGTCGCAGATGGCGACGAACAGGGTAGGGCTGGTGGACAGGTAGAAGACACGGATGCGCTCGCCGGTGGCCAGCAGGCGGGTGGCGAACTCGTCCCAGCCCTCGTCCTTGGTGGCGTCCAGGGCCAGATACCCCAGCTTGTCCAGGAAGGCGGGCAGCTTGGCCTGGAGGGCTTCGTCGGCAGCGGCGATCCGGGCCAGGGCTTCGCCCACCTTTGCACGGTACTCGGCATCTCCCTGCCTGTCGCGGGCTACGCCCAGGATGCGGCTGTCTTCCGGGATCTGGCCGTCGGCATACCGGCGCAGCAGGCCGGGCAGCAACTTGCGCAGCGCCAGGTCGCCCGTGCCGCCGAAGATGACGAGATCGAAGGGGTCGACGGGCAGGGTCTTCGCGGTCACGGACGTGTCTCGACGCAACGGGGATGAGTCGTCACCATACCACCGCGGTACCACGGGATGCCAACAGGTCCGCTATGTGAAGGGTTTGTTGCCATATTGGTACGTCACTGGTATCTTGAGGTTTATGCAAACCAATCTGCTTGAGGAATACCAGCGGCTGCAGACCGGTGAGTCCACCCGGGCTGTCGCCTACCTGCGCCTGCGCCGCGCGCTGCAGAACCTCATGGATGCCGGGGTGTTGCGGCCCGGTCAGGCGCTTCCCAGCGAGCGCGACCTGGCCCAGCTGCTGGACCTGTCGCGGGTGACCATCCGCAAGGCATTGGCCGGCCTGATCGAGAGTGGTCTGCTGGTACAGCGACAGGGGGCGGGTACCTTCGTGGCCGAGCGGATCCTTCGGCAGTTCTCCCGTCTGACCAGCTTCACCGACGACCTGCGCGAGCGCGGGCTGAACCCGCAGGTGAAGTTCCTGGAGCGCACCGTCGGCGAGGTGACCCCGGAAGAATCGATGGCCCTCAACCTGTCCCCGGGCAGTGGGGTGGTACGCATGTACCGCCTGCGGCATGTCGATGGCTCTCCGATCGCCATCGAGCGCACCCTGGTGCCGTACGCGCTGCTGCCGGAGCCGGACAGCGTGACGACCTCTTTATATGAAGCGCTGGATGCCTATGGCCACCGGCCCAAGCGGGCCCTGCAGCGTCTGCGGGCCGTGGCGCTGGATGAGGAGGCGGCCCGCCACCTCGAATTGCCGGTGGGCGCGCCGGGCCTGCTGGTCGAGCGCCGTGCCTTCCTGGAAGACGGACGGGTCGTCGAGTCCACCCGGTCCTACTATCGTGGCGACGCCTACGACTTCGTCGCTGAGCTTCAGAGCGACTGACGCCTGCCGCAGGCCCTGACAGGCCTGCTCACCCCCGCCCCCGGACCCCTCGGCCTGCCACCTCCCCGGTGGCGGGATGCCCGCGCGTGTGCGTTGGGCGGGCTCCGCTCCGTGCAGGTTTCAGCTTGCACCCGTCAGAAAGCCGACGCATGGCGTGTTAAAAACGTGATGAAGTACATGAATTTACTGTTATGCGGCTACAATTTGGCGCTAATATTTCATAAATACGTAATCGCGATCACACTTTATTGTTCCATGTCCTCTTTGCGTCATGGCACGCGAACTGTGACGTACGCCCCGAAAAATGCCACACGCAATGCGTGGCACGGAGGGGGCGGCAACCAAGACAGCCTTGGGGGAGGGCAGTCCCCGGCTGGCTCGTTCGGATTCAGCGCAAGGGACCACCGTGTACGGCCTGACCTCTTCTTTCAAAGCGGCTCTTCTTCGCCACCTGGTGACCACATCGGGTCTGGCGCTGGTCACGTTGGCAACGCTTGCACCCGCCTTGGCGCAGACTCAGCGCCAAGTTCAGAACACTGCCACGGTGGCCTTGCCCCCCGGCTCTCCGGTCGTCGAGAGCAACACGACGAACAACACGTCCACCGCGACGGTCCACGTGCTGGCGCGCCTGACCCTGGTCAAGCAGGTGGTCAACGACCAGGGCGGCACCGCAGTTCCTACGGCGTGGACGCTGGTCGCCACCGGTAGTACCGCCACGATTTCGGGTGCCACCGGCTCGGCCGCCGTCACCGGCGCCATGGTACCGGTAGGAATCTATGCCCTCTCGGAAACGGGTGGGCCCTCCGGCTACGCCGCCGGGACGTGGAGCTGCGTCAAGAACGGCGGCGCCGCGGTGTCCGCCAACAGCATCAGCCTGTCCGGCGGCGATGTCGCCACCTGCACCATCGTCAACGACGACCAGGCGGCCACGCTGACGCTGGTCAAGACGGTCATCAACGACAATGGCGGCACCGCCACGGTCGCCGACTTCCCGTTGACGGCGAGCGGCCCGACGCCGATCACCGGCGTGTCCGGCACGGCGGCGGTGACCAATGTTCCGGTCAGTGCTGGCGTGTACACGCTGTCGGAAGTGACGGCCGCCGGCTACACCGCCGGCGCATGGAGCTGCTCGGCCGGCACCCTGTCCGGTAGCCAGCTGACCCTGGCCAACGGCCAGAACGCCACCTGCACCATCGTCAACGACGACCAGGCGTCGACGCTGACGCTGGTCAAGACGGTCATCAACGACAATGGCGGCACCGCCACGGTCGCCGACTTCCCGTTGACGGCGAGCGGCCCGACGCCGATCACCGGCGTGTCCGGCACG
>NZ_JBANLZ010000004.1:0-411618 GCF_037046485.1 Pseudoxanthomonas sp. F11
ACGGTCTTGTCCTTGAACCGGCAGAGGTCGCGGATCACGCATTGCGGGCAATCGGGCTTGCGCGCCTTGCATACGTAGCGGCCGTGAAGGATCAGCCGGCCCGCAACAACCCGGGGGCGCCCTTCGCAACGAGGCCGCGCCGACGGCAGGCGATGCTGCCGCGTCAGGCGACGGTTTTGTCCTTAAACCGGCAGAGGTCGCGGATCACGCATTGCGGGCAATCGGGCTTGCGCGCCTTGCATACGTAGCGGCCGTGAAGGATCAGCCAATGATGCGCATCCTGCATGAACTCCGCCGGCACCACCTTCATCAGCTTGTCCTCCACCGCGCGCACATCCTTGCCGGGCGCAAGTCCCGTGCGGTTGGCCACGCGGAAGATGTGCGTGTCCACCGCCATGGTCGGCTCGCCGAAGGCGGTGTTGAGCACCACGTTCGCGGTCTTGCGGCCCACGCCCGGCAGGCTTTCCAGCGCCTCGCGCGAGCGCGGTACCTCCCCGCCGTACCGCTCGATCAGGATCCGGCACGTGGCAATGACGTTCTTCGCCTTGGCGTTGAACAGGCCGATGGTCGATATGTAGTGCTTCAGCCCGTCTTCGCCCAGCGCGAGGATCGCCGCCGGTGTGTTGGCCACCGGGAACAGGCGTCGCGTGGCCTTGTTGACGCCCACGTCGGTGGCCTGCGCGGACAGCGTCACCGCGACCAGCAGTTCGAACGGCGTGCCGTATTCCAGTTCCGTCGTCGGGCGCGGATTGAGTTCGCGCAGCCGCGAGAACAGTTCCACCACTTCATCGCGCTTCAGGGTGGAACTCCGGCGGGGTGGGGTCATGGCTTTGAACGCTCCGCGGCCCTGGCGCGCGCGCGCTCAAGGATGGCGGCGGCCGCGGCCGGCAGGGCTGGCCTGGCCGGGGCTACGGGGTCGGCGGGCAGGGCCGCGATGCGTCGTGCCTCGCGCTCGGCGGCGCGCCGCTCCAGTCGCGCCTGGCGCTGCCGATAGCGTGCGCGTGCTGCCCACGCCGTGCGCAGACGGGTCTGCGCCTGCGTGATCGCCTCGGCCCGCGCGGGATCGGTGCCGTCGACAGGACAGGGCGCCCACGTCATGAGACCCGCTTCCAGCGCGGCGTCGACCTCATCGTTCGCCAGCAGGAAAGCCAGGCGCTGCGTCCTTTCGCAAGCGGGGCAGGGCACGGACACGACTCAGCGACCGGTGAAGGTCGGCTTGCGGCGCTCCATGAACGCACGGGTGCCTTCGCGCATGTCGTCGGTGGCGAACATCAGGCCGAACTGCGCGGTCTCGTACTGCAGGCCTTCCTCGATGCCGCATTCGCCGCCGACGTTGACCACGTCCAGCGTGGCACGCAGGGCCAGCGGAGCGGACGCGGCGAGTTGCGTCGCCACTTTCAGGGTTTCGGCCTCCAGCTCGGCGGCCGGCACCACGCGGTTGACGATGCCCAGTTGAAGCGCGCGCTCGGCCGTCACCGGTGCGCCCAGCAGGCACAGTTCCAGCGTGGCGGCGCGGCCGGCCAGGCGCAGCAGGCGCTGGCTGCCGCCGAAGCCGGGGATCAGGCCCAGGCCGATCTCCGGCTGGCCCACCTTGGCGGTATCGGCGGCGATGCGCAGGTGGCAGCCCATGGCCAGTTCCAGCCCGCCGCCCAGCGCGAAGCCGTTCACCATTGCCACGACGGGTTTGGGCAGGGTCTCGATGGTGCGCATCAGCCGTTGCCCGCGCAGCGAGAAGTCCCGGCCCTCGGTGGGGCGCAGGTCCGCCATCTCGGCGATGTCCGCCCCCGCCACGAAGGCCTTGGGCCCTGCGCCGGTCAGGACCACCACGCGCACGGCATCGTCCGTCGCTGCGGCGTCGAAGGCCGCCTGCAGGGCGTCCAGCGTGGCGGCATTGAGGGCGTTGAGCTTGTCGGGGCGATTGACAGTGATGCGGCGAATGCCATCGGCATCGGCAACCAGGACGAGAGGTTCGGACATGGGTTTTCGGCGGCTGTTTGTAAATTTTGGGTAAAGAGGGAACTCGCACCGGAACGCCCGGTCAGAGTCGCCTGTCGTCAGTGGCGGTTAAGCGCCCCGGCGGCTATCCTAGCGCGTCCATTCCAGGCGGTATGCCGCCGCCCTATCCCGGAGACTGTGTTGATGAAGTTGCGTTCGTTAGTGGTCGCTGTTGCGGCATTCGCCATGGCCGGTAGCGCCCTGGCCCAGGACGTCTCGTCCGAGAAGGGCAAGTTGAGCTACTACTTCGGCTACGACTATGGCAACAACCTGGCCGAGCTGACCGCACGCGGCGAGCAGCTGGACATCAACTCCGTGGTGAAGGGCCTGCAGGACGCGTACGCCAAGCAGAAGCCGGCGTTGACGGCCGAGCAGCTGAAGCCCGCACTGGAAGCCTTCCAGAAGCGCGAGCAGGCCCGCGCGCAGCAGGCCAAGGCCGAGTACGACAAGGTCGCGGCCGAGAACAAGACCAAGAGCGACCAGTTCATCGCCAGCTTCAAGGCGCAGCCGGGCGTGAAGACCCTGCCCGGTGGCGTGGCCTACAAGGTGCTGGAGAACGGCACCGGTGCCAAGCCGACCCAGGCCAGCACGGTCGAGCTGCAGGTGGCCGGCGCCTATCCGTTCGGCCAGCGCCCCAGCGAGGCCCGCCCGCCGCAGCAGATGAAGGACGTGAAGGTCAGCGCCATCGAGATGCAGGCCATGCGCGACGTGCTGCTGCAGATGCCGGTCGGCTCGAAGTGGGAAGTCGCCCTGCCGCCGGACAAGGCCTACGGCGCCGACCCGCGCACCGGCTTCCCGCCGAACGTCGCGGTGGTGTTCGAGATCAAGCTGGTCAGCGCGAAGTAATCCCCGCCCGATCGGTTTTCCCCTGCGCCGGCCTTGTGCCGGCGCAGTGCTTTCCGCGCAGGCGAACGTTCCGCGCTACCCTGCGCAGGTGTGAGACGAATGAATACCGCTTTCCGTGCCGTGCTGAGTCCCTGCATCGGCGTGTGCACGCTGGACGACGATGGGCTTTGCGAGGGCTGTCTTCGCACCACCTCGGAGATCGCGCGCTGGTCGCAGATGAACGATGACGAACGCCTGCGGTTGATGGAACACGTGTTGCCCGGTCGGGAACGCGCGCGCGCGCCCTGGGCCGAGCGGCTGCATGAAGGTGAGCGCCTGCGGCGCGCACTGCATCCGCTCGAAGCGGTGCCTGGCGTGCCGGGTTGGAACCATGAGGAACTGATCGACCTGCTGCCGCCCGGGCAGTTGGCCGAAGCCGCCGTGCTGGCCGGACTGGTACCACGCGCGGAGGGGACCCAGGTGCTGTTGACGCGACGCACGGATGGCCTGCGCCATCATGGCGGGCAGGTGAGCTTCCCCGGCGGTCGCGTCGAGCCGACGGACGCGGATGTCGTGGCCGCCGCCTTACGCGAGAGCCGTGAGGAAATCGCGCTGCCCGCCGCACAGGCGGTGCCGCTGGGGTTCCTGGACCCGTTCACCACCGTCAGCGGCTTCCGCGTGGTGCCGGTGGTGGCGGTGATCGATCCCGCCTTCGTGCCGCAGCCCGAGCCCAACGAGGTCGCCGACGTGTTCGAAGTACCGCTGGACTACCTGCTGGCGCCGGACAGCCTGCGCCGGGTGGAAGTGGATTACCGCGGCCGGCGGCGGGTGGTGCTCGAGTATGGCTGGCCGGGGCAGCGCATCTGGGGCGCGACGGCCGCCATCCTGTTCAACCTGCGGGAGCGGCTGGAGCGGATCACATGAACTGGACCACCCTTGTCGAAGCGACAGATCTGGCACGTGCCTTGGGCGACCCGGCATTGCGATTGGTGGATGCGCGGTTCGTGATGCTCAACGCCGCCCCCGATGCCGGCCGTACGGCCTACGCCGAAAGCCATATCCCCGGCGCGGTATACGCCGATCTGAATCGAGACCTGTCGGACCTCTCGAAGGTCGGCGAAGGGCGGCATCCGTTGCCCGACAGCGAGGCCTTCACCCGCCGACTGGGCGAATGGGGTATCGGGCCGTCGCATCAGGTGGTCGTCTACGACGCGGGCGACGGCAGCATGGCGGCCGCCCGCGCCTGGTGGTTGCTGAAGCTGCTCGGCCATGCGCGCGTGGCGGTGCTCGATGGCGGCCTGGCCGCCTGGCGGGCCATCGGCGGCGAAGAGACCAGTGCGCGTTCGGTGCCATCGCCGGTGGCGGCCTACCCGGCGCGGTTCGAGGCGCGCCACTTCGTCAGCGCAGATGAGGTCGCGGAGCGGCTGGACGAGGACACGGGCTGGCTGTTCGATGCGCGTGCCGCCGAACGCTTCCGTGGCGAGGTGGAGCCCATCGACCCGGTGGCGGGCCATGTGCCGGGTGCGGTCAACCTGCCATTCGTGCAGATGCTCCGCGATGGCCGTTTCAAGCCCGCCGTGGAACTGCATGCGCTGTTGTCGGACAGGCTGGGCGATCGTCATCCCTCGGACAGCGTGCTGATGTGCGGTTCCGGTGTGACGGCGTGCCACCTGCTGCTCGCCTTCGAGCATGCCGGCCTGCACGGTGCGCGGATCTACCCGGGATCATGGAGCGGCTGGATCAGCGATCCCGGGCGACCGGTCGCGCGCGGCGACTGAGGCGCCGCGCTACTTCTTCAGCTTGTCCACCAGGGCGCGCAACGCCGCCTGCGTGTCCGGCGCATGCCAGGCATCGACGAAGCGTTCGAGCTGGATGAGGGAAGGGTCCAGCGCCTCCACCAAGTCGCGGCGGGCCAGCGCGCGCGTCTGCAGCATGGGCTGGTGCGGCAGGCCCAGCAGGTGCTGCAGCCAGACCACGGCGCGCGCGACGACGTCGTCCTGGTCCGCCAGTTCATCCACCAGGCCAATCTCGAACGCCCGCTCGGCGGCCACCATCTCGCCCGCCACCAGCAGGCGCTCGGCGCGATACGTGCCCACCACGCGCCGCATCAGGCGCTGGATGCCTTCGGGCACCACCAGCCCCACCTGGGTTTCGTTCAATCCCAATGCGAATGGCCGCGCCGGATCGGCACTGCGCGCCATCACCCGATAGTCGCAACACAGGGCCAGCACGCAGCCCCCGGCGGGGGCGTGGCCGGTGATCGCGGCCACCACCGGCACGCGCGACTCCGCCAGCGTGCGCGCCGCGCCGAAAAAGGCCTGCCAGGCATCGAGCAGCGCCTTGCGGTCGTCGCCCAGCGACATCAGGTAGGGCACATCCATGCCGGCGGAGAAGATCTTCGGATTGCCGGCCAGCACGATGCCGCGCACGCCTTCATCGAGGGCCCTGTTGAGCGCCTCGATCAGGGCGCGGCACAGGTCCGTATCGAGCGCGTTGACGGGCGCGCGCGCCAGGCGGATTTCGCGGATGTCGCCATGGTCGGCGGTTTCGATAAGCGCGCTCATTCACCATCTCCCTGAGGTCAGGCCATTATCATAGGCGCATGAACCGATCCGTCGTGACGACCCTGCTGCCGGGACTGTTGTTCGCCGCCTCGATGCCTGCCGTCGCGGGCGATTGCCTGCCGAAGGTGGAGGATGCGTGGATCCGGATGCCGCCGGTGGCAATGCCGATGATGGCCGGCTTCGCCCGGATCGAGAATCCGTGCTCTTCGCCCGCGACCGTGGTCGGGGCGGAAAGCCTGGCCTTCGCGGACGTGTCCCTGCACGAAACGCGCCAGGAAGCGGGCATCAGCCGGATGCGCGAGGTCGAGCGGTTGCCTGTCGCGCCCGGCAAGGCCGTCGAACTGAAGCCGGGCGGGCTGCACCTGATGCTTCATGGTCCCTACCAGCCGCTGGCCGCAGGGGAAAAGGCGGTGATCACGCTGAAGCTGGCGGACGGACGCGCGCTGCCGGTGCAGTTCGAGGTGCGCAAGTCGGCCCCCTGAGCCGGTGGGCTCCTACAGGGAGCGGGCGTGCGCTATGACTCCGACACCGCCCGGATCGCTGCCGGCAGCGGTGCGCTATGGCCGGTCTGCGTGTCCATCCAGACCACCACCACGTTGCCGTCGGAATACAGCACGCTGTCGTCCTTCGCCGACACGATGCGGTGGCCGATGGTGACGCTGCTGGTGCCCAGGCGATCGACGTACAGCTCCACCACCACATCGTTGGGCCACGTCAGCGGGCGCTTGTAGTTGATGTTGTTGGCGGCCACGACCGGCGCGATGCGGTCGGTCATGGACACATCCGGCACCGTCAGCATCCACCGCACGCGGGCCTCTTCCAGGTACGAGATGTACTTGGCGTTGTTCACGTGGCCCATGCTGTCCATGTCGCGCCAGCGTACGCTGATCGGGATCTTCGCCAGCAGCTTGCGGCCTGCGGCGTTGGCGTCGTGCGTCGAACTCATCGTGCGGCCTTCTTCGTCGTGGTCTTGGTGGTTTTCTTGGTGGCCGACTTGCGCGGCGGCAGGACGTCGGGTTTGGCCACGGCAGCGGGCTTCGTGGGCTTGGGGGCCTTGGCTGCGGGCAGCAGCTTGGCGAGGAAGCGGCCGGTATGCGAATCCGGATGCGCGGCGATGTCTTCCGGCGTACCGGTGGCAAGGATCTGCCCACCGCGATGGCCGCCTTCCGGGCCCAGGTCCACCACCCAGTCGGCGGTCTTGATGACGTCCAGGTTGTGCTCGATCACCACGATGGTGTTGCCCTCGTCGCGCAGCTTGTGCAGGACGGCCAGCAGGTGCTCGATGTCGTGGAAGTGCAGGCCCGTGGTCGGCTCGTCCAGGATGTACAGGGTGCGGCCGGTGTCGCGGCGCGAGAGTTCCTTGGACAGTTTCACGCGCTGTGCTTCACCGCCCGACAACGTGGTCGCGCTCTGGCCCAGCTTGATGTAGCTCAGCCCCACATCCATCAGCGTTTCCAGCTTGCGCGCGATCGCCGGTACCGGCTCGAACAGGGTCAGCGCATCCTCGACGGTCATTTCCAGCACGTCGTTTATGTTGTAGCCCTTGTAGAGGATCTCCAGCGTCTCGCGGTTGTAGCGCTTGCCGTGGCAGACATCGCAGGGCACATACACATCGGGGAGGAAGTGCATCTCCACCTTGATCATGCCGTCGCCCTGGCAGGCCTCGCAGCGGCCGCCGCGCACGTTGAAGCTGAAACGACCCGGCGAATAGCCGCGCGCGCGCGCTTCCGGCACCTGCGCGTACAGTTCGCGCAGCGGGGTGAACAGGCCGGTGTAGGTCGCGGGATTCGAGCGCGGCGTACGCCCGATCGGCGACTGGTCGATGTCGACCACCTTGTCGAACAGGTCCAGGCCCTCGATCTCGCGATAGGGCGCCGGCTTGTGCGAGGCGCCGTTGATCTCGTTAGCGGCCAGCGCGTACAGGGTGTCGTTGATCAGCGTCGACTTGCCCGAGCCGGACACGCCGGTGATGCAGGTGAACAGGCCCGACGGGATGTCGAGATCGACATCCTTCAGGTTGTTGCCGGTGGCGCCACGCAGGTGCAGCGTCATCTTGGGGTTGGCCTTGTGGCGCGCCTTGGGTACTTCGATCTGCCGTTTGCCGGAGAGGTACTGTCCCGTCAGCGAACGCGGTGCCTTGAGCAGATCGTCCAGCGTGCCCTGGCCGACGATCTCGCCGCCATGCACGCCGGCGCCCGGGCCGATGTCGAGCACGTAATCGGCCATGCGGATGGCGTCTTCGTCGTGTTCGACGACGATCACCGTATTCCCCAGGTCGCGCAGGCGGGTCAGCGTGCCGAGCAGGCGCTCGTTGTCGCGCTGGTGCAGGCCGATGCTGGGTTCGTCCAGTACGTACATGACGCCGACCAGGCCGGCGCCGATCTGCGACGCCAGGCGGATGCGCTGCGCTTCGCCGCCGGACAGCGTGTCCGCCTTGCGTTCCAGGGTCAGATAATCCAGGCCCACGTCGACCAGGAAACCCAGCCGTTCGGCGATTTCCTTGACGATCTTGGCGGCGATCTCGCCGCGCCAGCCGGGCAGGTCCAGGCCGCGGAAGAAGGCCAATGCTTCGTCGACGGGCAGCACGACCAGCGACGGCAGCGGACGGTCGGCGACGAACACGTTGCGCGCGGATCTGTTCAGGCGCGCGCCGCCGCAGTCGGGACAGGGCCGGTCGCTGATGTACTTGGCCAGTTCCTCGCGCACCGCGGGCGATTCCGTCTCGCGATAGCGACGTTCCAGGTTCGGCACGATGCCTTCGAAGCGGTGCTTGCGCTGCGTGCGACCGCCCGATTCGGTGAGGTAGGTGAAGGTGATGACGTCCTCCCCGCTGCCGTACAGCACCGCCTGCTGCACCTTCTCCGGCAGGAATTGCCAGGGTGCGTCGGTGTCGAACTGGTAGTGCTTGGCCAGCGAGGCGATCAGCTGGAAGTAGTAGGCGTTGCGGCGGTCCCAGCCGCGCACGGCGCCGGCCGCCAGCGACAGCTCGGGGTGCACGACCACGCGCGCCGGGTCGAAGAACTGGGCCACGCCCAGACCGTCGCAGGTCGGGCAGGCGCCGACCGGCGAGTTGAACGAAAACAGGCGGGGCTCCAGTTCGGGCAGCGAGTAGTCGCAGACCGGACAGGAGTACTTCGACGAGAACAGCAGCGGCGCGGATTCGGGCTGGTCCAGCGACATGACCTGGGCCATGCCGTCGCCCAGCTTGAGCGCGGTCTCGAAACTTTCCGCCAGACGTTGTTTCAGGTCCTCGCGCGGCCGGAAACGGTCGATCACCGCCTCGATGGTGTGCTTCTGGCGCAGCGCCAGCGCCGGCACGGCGTCGATCTCGTACAGCTCGCCGTCCACGCGCACGCGCACGAAACCCTGCGCGCGCAGCTGGTCGAACACCTGGGCGTGCTCGCCCTTGCGCTCGCGGATCACCGGCGCCAGCAGCATGTAGCGCTGCTCGCCGTCGAGCGCCAGCACCTGGTCCACCATCTGGCTGACCGTCTGCGCCTCCAGCGGGTAGCCGTGATCCGGACAGCGGGGCAGGCCGACGCGCGCGTAAAGCAGGCGCAGGTAGTCGTAGATCTCGGTGATCGTGC
Source organism: Pseudoxanthomonas sp. F11 (assembly GCF_037046485.1). Lineage (NCBI taxonomy): Bacteria > Pseudomonadati > Pseudomonadota > Gammaproteobacteria > Lysobacterales > Lysobacteraceae > Pseudoxanthomonas > Pseudoxanthomonas sp. F11. The sequence continues at coordinate 8,972 of NZ_JBANLZ010000004.1, forward strand.
CGACGGTCGAGCGCGGGTTGTGGCTGGTCGACTTCTGTTCGATCGAGATCGCCGGCGACAGGCCCTCGATGTGGTCCACGTCGGGCTTTTCCATCACCGACAGGAACTGCCGGGCGTATGCGGACAGCGATTCCACGTAGCGGCGCTGGCCTTCGGCGTAGATGGTGTCGAACGCCAGCGACGACTTGCCGGAGCCGGACAGGCCGGTGATCACGATCAGCTTGTCGCGCGGCAGGTCGAGATCGATGTTCTTGAGGTTGTGGGTACGGGCTCCGCGAATGCGGATGAAGTCCATGGCCATCGGGTGGGGGATCCGGAAGCGAACAAGGAAGCGTAGCGGTCCGTCCAGATGGGGGCAAATAGCCCCGGTATCCGGGCAGAGTCATGCAACGACAGGGGAGGTCAGGCGGGCAACCGTCGGGTGCCGCGTGGGGGAACGGACCGCCGTGATGCGGACAGGCCCAGGGCTAAGGCCAACGGCTGCGGGGACAGAGGTTTGGGCAAGTGCATGATTTTCAAGGGTAGCAATCGTCGCCTGGGCACCAGCCGGCCAGTGTGCGGTGGCCTCGAGGGCGAATTCCGTCCGCAATGGGCCGTTGTCGCCACGGGGCGGGGGTGGTTGACCCTAACCGCATGAATCCACTAGAATTCCGCTTCTGTCCGCCCTCGATGGCAGGCAGGCACCCAGAATAACTACAGAATCCAAGGAATCCACATGTACGCAGTCGTAGTCACCGGCGGTAAGCAGTACCGCGTGATGAAGGGCGAGACGCTCCGCGTCGAGAAGCTCGAAGCCGAAGCCGGCAACGAGCTCACCTTCGACAACATCCTGATGCTGGGCGATGGCGAGACCATCAGCCTGGGCGACGCCCTGAAGGGCGCCACCGTCACCGCGAAGGTCGTCGGCCATGGCCGCGCCGACAAGGTGCGCATCATCAAGTTCCGCCGCCGCAAGCACCACATGAAGCGCCAGGGTCACCGGCAGCATTACACCGAAATCGAAATCACCGGCATCAACAAGTAAGGAGAAGCAGTCATGGCACACAAAAAGGGCGTAGGCTCATCGCGCAACGGCCGCGACTCCAACCCGAAGATGCTGGGCGTGAAGGTCTTTGGCGGTCAGGCGATCGATGCGGGCAACATCATCGTCCGCCAGCGCGGCACCCAGTTCCATCCGGGTCCGGGCGTCGGCCTGGGTCGCGACCACACGCTGTTCGCGCTGGTCGACGGCAAGGTCGAGTTTTCGATCAAGGGCGCCAAGAAGCGCCGCACCGTCAGCGTGGTGGCGGAAGCCTGAGGCTCCGGCGATCCGCAGTGATACCGGAAAGCCCCGCTTCGGCGGGGTTTTCTGTTTGAAAGGCCGGGGTCCCACATCCCGCTGCCAGACGAATCCCGAATTCCCAATTCCGCATCCCGGCTTTTATGAAACTCGTAGACGAAGCTGAAATCCTGGTCACCGCCGGCAATGGCGGCAACGGCTGCGTCGGCTTCCGCCGCGAGAAGTTCATTCCGCTGGGCGGGCCCGATGGCGGCGATGGCGGCAGCGGCGGCAGCGTCTGGCTGGTGGCCGACGAGAACCTCAATACGCTGGTCGACTTCCGTCACCAGACGACGTTCCGTGCCCAGCGTGGCGAGAACGGCATGGGTCGGCAGATGTACGGCAAGGCGGGCGAGGACCTGACCATCACCGTCCCGGTCGGCACCGTGGTCACCAACGTCAGCACGGACGAGGTGATCGGCGACTTGACCCGGCATGGCGACCGCCTGCTGGTGGCCAAGGGCGGCAAGGGCGGCCTGGGCAACATGCATTTCAAGAGTTCCATCACCCGCGCGCCGCGCAAGGCGACGCCGGGCGAGGAGGGCGAGGAGCGCCTGCTGAAGCTGGAACTGAAACTGCTGGCCGACGTCGGCCTGCTGGGCTTCCCGAACGCGGGCAAGAGCACCTTCATCCGTGCGGTGTCGGCGGCGACGCCCAAGGTCGCCGACTACCCCTTCACCACCCTCTATCCGAATCTGGGCGTGGTCAGCGTCGAGGCCCACCGCAGTTTCGTCATCGCCGACATCCCGGGCCTGATCGAAGGGGCCGCCGATGGCGCCGGCCTGGGCGCGCAGTTCCTTCGCCACCTGCAGCGTACCCGCCTGCTGCTGCACCTGGTGGACATGGCGCCGATGGAGGGGGGCGTGGAGGGCATCGACCCCGTCGAGCAGGTGCGTGCCATCGAGCGCGAGCTGGAGAAGCACGACCCCGAGCTGCTGCAGAAGCCGCGCTGGCTGGTACTCAACAAGGCCGACCTGATGTTCGAGGACGAGGCGAAGGAGCGCGCGGAGCAGATCGTTGCCAGCCTGGGCTGGACGCAGCCGTGGTATCAGGTCTCGGCGATCTCGCGGGAGGGCACCTGGCCGATCATGAAGGACGTGATGGCCTTCTTCGATCGGCAGAAGGAAGAGGCCGACGAGGCCGCCCGCGAAGGCTGATGCCCGAAAACCCGCCGGAAGGCGGGTTTTTCGTATGCGTCCCCCCGCGTGCTGCGTCCAGCGGACAGGCAAAAAGAAACCCGCCTTCCGGCGGGTTCCGTGTCTTCGCGTCCATGTACCGCTGGATCAGGCGGCCTGCAGCGCCTTGATGCGGGCGTTCAGGCGGCTCTTGTGGCGGGCAGCCTTGTTCTTGTGGATCAGACCGCGCGAGCTCAGGCGGTCGAGGATCGGCTGGGCCGAGGCGAACGCGGCCTGGGCGCCGGCGGCGTCGTTGGCGTCGAGGGCCTTCAGGACCTTCTTGACGGCGGTGCGCAGCATCGAGCGCTGACCGGCATTGCGCGCATTGCGCACGACGGTCTGCTTGGCGCGCTTCTTGGCGGACTTGATATTGGCCACAGTGGGATTCCTGGTGAATACCTGAGAGAATTCAGGGGTTGAACGGAAGACGGATAATCGAGCCGGAAATTATGGGGCATTCAATGGGTTGCGTCAAGCCGGCGGTTCTGTCGGGGGATCCGTCGCGATGAGCGGAAAGCTCCTGCGCTCGGCCGCCGTCTTCAGCTCCATGACCTTCCTGTCCCGCTTGTCGGGGCTGGTCCGGGACCAGGTGTACGCGAGCGTCTTCGGAGCCGGCGGCATGATGGACGCCTTCTTCGTGGCCTTCCGCATCCCGAACTTCATGCGCCGGCTGTCCGCGGAGGGTTCATTCTCGATGGCCTTCGTGCCGGTGCTGGCCGAATACAAAGCCACCCGTAGCGCGGCGGAGGTCAAGGCCCTGGTCGACCGTGTGGCCGGCACCCTCACGGCGGCCCTGCTGGTGCTGACCGCCATCGTCATCCTGCTGGCGCCGCAGCTGGCCCGTGTCATCGCGCCGAACTTCGATCCGGCGCAGATGGCCATGCTGACCGATCTGCTGCGGGTGACGTTTCCGTATGCGCTGTTCATCTCGCTGGCCTCGCTGGTGGGCGCCATCCTCAACAGCCATCAGCGCTTTGCGATTCCCGCGCTGTCGCCGGTGCTGCTGAACCTGGCGATGATCACCGCGGCGCTGGCGGCCCGGGAATGGTTCGACAGTTCGGTGATGGTGCTGGGCTGGGGCGTGTTCGCCGCCGGCATGCTGCAGTTGGCTTTCCAACTGCCGTCCCTGGCCCGGCTGGGCCTGCTGCCGCGGCCCCGGCTGGATTTCGCCCATGCCGGCGTGCGCAGGATCCTGACCCTGATGGTGCCGACCCTGTTCGGTTCGTCGGTGGCGCAGGTCAACCTGCTGCTGAACACTTGGGTGGCCGCGCTGCTGGTCAGTGGCAGTGTCAGCTGGCTGTATTACAGCGACCGCCTGCTGGAGTTCCCGCTGGGCATGTTCGGCGTGGCCATCGGCACGGTGATCCTGCCGCACCTGTCCAGCCGCCATGCGGAAACCGACCCGGAAGGCTATTCGAAGGGCCTGGACTGGGGCTTCCGGCTCTGTCTGCTGATCGGCCTGCCGGCCTGCGCCGGCCTGATCCTGTGCGCCCAGCCGCTGTTGTCGACCCTGTTCCAGTACGGCAGGTTCGATGCGGCCGATGTCCGCATGGCCAGCTGGAGCCTGATGGCCCAGTCCATCGCGGTGCCGGCCTTCCTGCTGGTGAAGGTGCTGGCGCCGGCGTTCTATTCGCGCCAGGACACCCGCACGCCGGTCAAGGCCGCCGTGGTGGCGGTGCTGACGAACGCCTCCTGCACGCTGTTGTTCTTCGCCGCCATGCTCTACGGCACCGAGCCGGGCCGACAGGCCCTGCAGGCCGCTGGCGGGGACCTGAAGCTGGCCCTGGGCCAGGTGCAGGGCGCGCATGCCCTGCTGGCCCTGGCCATCGCGGTGGCCGGGTGGGTGAACGCGCTGCAGCTGGCCTGGCTGCTGCGCAAGGCGGGTGTCTACCGGCGGCAGCCCGGCTGGGGCCGGTTCCTGCGCCAGATCGGAGTGGCCACGGTGGCGATGACGCTGGTGGTGCTGGCTTTTCGCGTGCTCTGGCCGGACTGGACGCCGTGGGCCTGGTGGGATCGAGGCTGGCGCCTGGCGGTGATGGTGGGCGCGGGCGGCGCACTGTATGCCGGGCTGCTGTGGGTGCAGGGCATCCGGCCGCGTGACCTGCGGGGTCATTGAGGTCCGGCACGCCCGGCTATACTTCAGGATTGTTGCATCTCCTGCGGATCGCCCCGACCGGACGCTCCGCCCCGACAGGATTCCATGAGCAGGCTGTTCCGTGACGTCGATGGCGGGCTTCTGTGCCCGCACGGTAGCGTGGTCTGCATCGGCGCCTTCGATGGCCTGCATTCGGGCCACCGTGCGCTGGTGCGCCATGCCGTTGCGCGTGCCCGGACCCTGGGCGTGCCGGCCGTGGTGGTAACGTTCGAACCGCTGCCGCGCGAGTTCTTCGCCCGGGACAACCCGCCGCCGCGGCTTACCCTGGCACGGGCCAAGGTGGAAGGCCTGCTGACCCTCGGCGCCGACCATGTCGGCCTGCTGCGCTTCGACGCCAAGCTCTCCGCCCGGTCCGCCGAGGACTTCGTCCGCACCCTGCTGGTCGGCCGACTGCAGGCGAGTGAAGTGTGGATCGGTCCGGAGTTCCGCTTCGGCCACCGCCGCGGCGGCGATCTCGCCCTGTTGCAGGCGATGGGCGGCGAACTCGGCTTCAGCGCTGGCGAGATTGAGCCCGTGCACGCGCAGGGCGACCGCGTCTCAAGCACGCGCATTCGCGAAGCCCTGAAAAGCGGCGATTTCGCCACGGCCAACCGCCTGTTGGGGCGGCCCTATGCCATCGGTGGCCGCGTCGTCCGCGGCAAGCAGCTCGGCCGCACGCTCGGTTTCCCCACCGCCAACCTGCGTTTCCCGAAGACGCCCGCGCTGTCCGGCATCTACGCCACCTGGGTCCACGGCGTGGGTGATGCGCCGTGGCCGTCGGTCTCCAGTTTCGGCACCCGTCCTACCGTGGACGGCGTCGAGCCGCTGCTGGAAGCGCACCTGTTCGATTTCGCCGGCGACCTCTACGGGCGCCATATCCAAGTCGAGTTCGTCGCCAAGCTGCGCGACGAACTGAAATTTCCCGATCTGCCCAGCCTCACCGAGCAGATGCATCGCGATGCGGACGACGCGCGCGAGATCCTTTCCGAACATCAACGACGAGCGACGGCGTGAGCCAGGACTACAAAGCGACCCTTCATCTGCCCGCCACGGATTTCCCGATGCGCGGCGACCTGCCCAAGCGCGAGCCCGACACGCTGGACCGCTGGGAACGCCAGGGCCTGTACGCGCAGCTGCGCGAAAACGCCAAAGGCCGCCCGCTGTTCGTGCTGCACGACGGCCCGCCGTACGCCAACGGTGCGATCCACCTGGGCCATGCGGTCAACAAGATCCTGAAGGACATCATCGTCAAGTCGAAGTACCTGGCCGGCTTCGATGCGCCCTACATCCCCGGCTGGGACTGCCACGGCCTGCCGATCGAGATCGCCATCGAGAAGAAGTTCGGCAAGGTCGGCGTGAAGCTGGATGCGGTCGAGTTCCGGCAGAAGTGCCGGGAATACGCCGAGTCGCAGATCGACCTCCAGCGCAGGGACTTCAAGCGCCTTGGCGTGATCGGCGACTGGGACAACCCGTACAAGACGCTGGATTTCCGCTTCGAAGCGAACGAGATCCGCGCGCTGGCCAAGATCGTCGCCAACGGCCACCTGACCCGCGGCGTGAAGCCGGTGCACTGGTGCTTCGACTGCGGCTCGGCGCTGGCCGAGGCCGAGATCGAATACGCCGACAAGGTCTCGCCCGCCGTCGATGTCGCCTACGCCGCGCGCGATGCGCAGGCGGTCGCGAAAGCATTCGGCGCCGCGGTGCCGGCGGATGTCGAGGTCGCGCTGCCGATCTGGACCACCACGCCGTGGACGCTGCCCGCGTCGCTGGCGATCTCCATCGGCGGCGAGCTGGAATACGCCCTGGTCGAAGGCCCCGCGCACGACGGAAAGCGTCGCTGGCTGGTCCTGGCCGATGCGCTCGCCGCGCGTGCGCTGCAGCGCTACGGCGTCACCGACGTGGTCGTGCACGCGCGGGTGAAGGGCAGTGCGCTGGAAGGCCTGCTGTTCGCGCACCCGTTCTACGACACGCGCGACATTCCCGTGCTGCTGGGCGACCACGTGTCGGCCGAAGACGGTACCGGCGCCGTGCATACCGCCCCTGGCCACGGCCAGGAAGACTACGTGGTCAGCAAGCAGTACGGCCTGCTGGACAAATACACCCCTGCCCAGCTCAATCCGGTCGATGGCCGCGGTGTATACCTGCCCTCCACACCGGCCGCGTATGGCGTGGAGCTGGCCGGACTGCATATCTGGAAGGCCAACGACGTCATCGTCGACGTGCTGAAGCAGAGCGGCGTGCTGCTCGCCTTCAGCAAGATGGAACACAGCTATCCGCACTGCTGGCGCCACAAGACGCCGATCGCGTTCCGCGCCACGCCGCAGTGGTTCATCTCGATGGAGCAGGCGAACCTGCGCGCCGACGCGCTGCAGGCGATCAAGCAGGTCGGCTGGTTCCCGCAGTGGGGCGAAGCCCGCATCGCCGGCATGGTCGATGGCCGTCCGGACTGGACCATCTCGCGCCAGCGCACCTGGGGCGTGCCGATCGCGCTGTTCGTGCACCGCGAGACCGGTGAGCCGCACCCGCGCAGCGTGGAGCTGATGCGCGCGGTCGCCGACCGCGTGGAGCGGGGCGGCGTCGATGTCTGGTATACGCTGGACGCCGCCGAGCTGCTGGGCGACGAGGCGAAGGACTACGACAAGATCACCGACATCCTCGATGTCTGGTTCGACTCCGGCGTGACCCACGAAGGCGTGCTGCTGGAGCGTGGCCTCGGCAAGCCGGCCGACCTCTACCTGGAAGGCTCGGACCAGCATCGCGGCTGGTTCCAGTCCTCGCTGTTGACCGGCGTGGCGATCGACAAGAAAGCGCCGTACAAGCAGTGCCTCACTCACGGATTCACCGTGGACGAGCACGGTCGCAAGATGTCCAAGTCGCTGGGCAACGGCATCGAGCCGCAGGACATCATGAAGACCCTCGGCGCGGACATCCTGCGCCTGTGGATCGCCAGCGCCGACTACAGCAACGAGATGTCGCTGTCGCAGGAGATCCTGAAGCGCAACGCCGACGCCTACCGTCGCCTGCGCAATACCGCGCGCTTCCTGCTCAGCAACCTCAACGGCTTCGATCCCGCCCGCGACCTGGTGGTGCCGGCCGACATGGTCGCGCTGGATCGCTGGATCGTGCACCGCGCCTTCGAGGTGCAGGAGAAGATCAAGGCCGCCTACGACCGTTACGACTTCGCCGAAATCGTGCAGGCGTTGCTGAACTTCTGCAGCGTCGACCTCGGTTCGCTGTACCTGGACGTCACCAAGGATCGCCTGTACACCATGCGCGAGGATTCGCGCGGGCGCCGCAGCGCGCAGAGCGCGATGTACCGCATCGCCGAAGCTTTTGTACGCTGGATCGCGCCGGTGCTGAGCTTCACCGCGGACGAGATGTGGGGCTACCTGCCGGGCGAGCGCGCGGGCAACGTGCTGTTCGCCACCTGGTACGACGGCCTGGCGCCGCTGCCGGCCGACGCCGCCTTGAACGCGAACGACTTCGACCAGCTGCTGGCCCTGCGTGAGCAGGTCGCCAAGGTGCTGGAGCCGATGCGCGCCAACGGCCTGATCGGCGCCGCGCTGGAAGCCGAGATCGCTGTCTCCGTGAATGCCGCCACTGCGGCGAAGTGGCAGCCGCTGGCCGAGGAGCTGCGGTTCTTCTTCATCAGCGGCGACGTCACCGTGTCCGAAGTCAGTGCGGACGAGGTCTTCGTGCTCGCCACGCCAACCACGAAAAGCAAGTGCGTGCGCTGCTGGCATCACCGCGCCGACGTCGGTGCGCATGCCGAACATCCGGAACTGTGCGGGCGCTGCGTCAGCAACATCGACGGCACCGGCGAAACCCGGGAGTGGTTCTGATGGCCGCCGCTCCCAAGCCCAACGCCCTCATCTGGCTGCTGCTGTCGGTCATCGTCATCGCGCTGGACCAATGGTCCAAGGCCTGGGTGCTGGCGTCGCTGCCGGAATACACCGCCATCCCGGTGATCGACGGCTTCTGGAACTGGTACCGCACCTACAACACCGGCGCGGCGTTCAGCTTCCTGGCCGATGCGGGCGGCTGGCAGTTGTGGTTCTTCACGGTGCTGGCGGTGGGCATCAGCGGCCTGCTGGGCTACTGGCTGTCGCGTACGCGCCGCGGCGACTGGCGCCAGGCGCTGCCGTACGCACTGGTGATCGGCGGCGCGCTGGGCAATGTCATCGACCGCCAGATCCACGGCCACGTGATCGATTTCATCCAGTGGCACTGGCGCGACCATTATTGGCCGGCCTTCAACATCGCCGATTGCGCCGTCGTCGGCGGGGCGATCGGGATTGCGATGTTCGGGTTGTTCGACGGCAAGAAAAAAACCGCGTAGGGCGAGCCTTGGCCCGCCGCTCGGTGACACACCCCTACGCTGGGCCAGGGCTCACCCTAAGGGGTACATCGCGGCGGTTTGCCCTCACCCCGTTCCCCTCTCCCGCAGGCGGGGGAGAGGCGTAGGTGCCATGCGGAATCGGCACCGGCAACACGTTTAGCGTTTCATTCTCCTGCCTTCGGTACTATCGGATTCTATGGACGTCCTGCTCGCCAATCCCCGTGGTTTCTGTGCCGGCGTCGACCGCGCCATCGAGATCGTCAAGCGCGCCATCGAAACGCTGGGCGCACCGATCTACGTGCGCCATGAAGTGGTGCACAACCGCTTCGTCGTCGACGACCTCAAGCAGCGCGGCGCGATCTTCGTGGAAGAGCTGGACGAGGTGCCCGATGGCGCCACCGTCATCTTCAGCGCGCATGGCGTGTCGAAGGCCGTCCGCAGCGAGGCCGATCGCCGCGGACTGAAGGTGTTCGACGCCACCTGCCCACTGGTCACCAAGGTCCATTTCGAAGTGGCCCGCCACTGCCGCGCCGGTCGCGACGTGGTACTGATCGGCCATGCCGGCCACCCGGAGGTGGAGGGCACGATGGGGCAGTGGAGCCGCGAAGGCGGGGAAGGCCACATCTATCTGGTTGAGGACATCGAAGGCGTCGCCGCGCTGGAGGTCAGCCAGCCCGACAATCTGTTCTACACCACCCAGACCACGCTGTCGGTCGACGATACCGTGGGCATCATCCAAGCGCTGCAGGCGCGCTTTCCCGCCATCCAGGGGCCGAAGAACGACGATATCTGCTACGCCACGCAGAACCGCCAGGATGCCGTGCGCGATCTGGCCAGGCAGTGCGACCTGGTGCTGGTGGTCGGCTCGCCGAACAGCTCCAACTCCAACCGCCTGCGCGAACTGGCCGAGCGCGACGGTGTGGAGTCGTACCTGATCGATGGCGCGCACGAGATCGATCCGCGCTGGATCGAAGGCAAGCAGCGTGTCGGCGTCACCGCCGGTGCGTCGGCACCGGACGTGCTGATCGATGGCGTCATCCAGCGCCTGCGCGACCTCGGCGCCGCCGGTGTCAGCGAGCTGGACGGTGAACCGGAAAACATGGTGTTCGCGCTGCCGAAGGAACTGCGGCTGCAGCTGGTCGGCTGAGGTTTCCGATCCCCGCCGCGACAAAGGCCCCGCACTGCGGGGCCTTGCTTCTTGTGTCGTCTCATTCTGCGCGACAGCCGCCGATCATCCTGCCCGCCACGAGCAAGGGGGGGCCGATGACGCGCACGTACCGGATGGCTTTCAGGTTGTATTGGCCGGCACTGGCATGCCTGCTGTTGGCATTCGCATCGACGTGGGGGCATGTTGCCCATTTCGATCCGTGGGGCGACGTGCTGCGCTGGATGCCTTACGCTCTGTTGGCGCTCGCCATGCTGTTGGCCGCCGTCGCAAGCCTGCGTCTGATGCGCTGGGAAACCCGCGGTGCGTTGATCTGCAACTGCGGCGGATTGCTCGGCACGGAGCGGAAAGGGCCCCTCGGCCGCTATCGGAAATGTGCGGCGTGCGGACGGCACCATGCCTTGCGTGAATAGCCCAGGCGGCCGTCGATGGTGGTGAGATCCTCGCATCGCGCGCGAGTTGTTGACTGCTATGCAATTGACGCAATCAACGGTTTGGAGGCGTCTACTGAACCCGGGGCGATCCACCTCCATGTCGGGCGACGTCTGACTCGGCCTCCCGGCGGCTTACCACCCGATACCCAATACCCCCGCATTGACCAGCCCCCACCCCAGCCCCTAAAATTCGCGGCTCCGCCGGAATAGCTCAGTTGGTAGAGCGGCGCATTCGTAATGCGTAGGTCGTAGGTTCGATTCCTATTTCCGGCACCATTTAATGAAAGTTCTTTAGGATCAGCTACTTAGCGCAACCTTTAGCGGCGCGCCTAGTACAAGTCTCTAGCACAGGTGAAAGGCTTCGGGTGCATGCCCGGAGCCTTTTTTGTCTGCCCTGAGCGGGTTTACCCCTCACTCTCGATACGGGTCGCGCTCAAGATATGTCTTGACCCTCGCGAACCATGCTTCCGGGTGTTCCAGCCGCCCCTCGCTTCGCAGTAGGAGCATCTCCCCTGCGAACTGGAGAAGCTCACCTTGGGTGGCTTGACGTACCTCTTCATCGAGCAGAGGTACTCGGCTCAGGCGGGTAAGAATCTCGTTCGGGTAGCCTTCGATAGGCAAGTTTGTGTAGAGATCCTTTACCAATACACGCTGGAACTCGTAGATCTCACCTTGGAGTTGCGACCGCGTCTCTGCCTCCTCTGGCGTCTCAGCCGCACGGTCCCGCTTGCGCATTTCTTGCAGTTTCGTTTGGAGGTTCTTAGCTGCCGGGTGCAGCAGGGCTGTCGTCAAATCAAACAGCATCATGTGAACAAACGGCCTCAGCATCCGCCGTATCGCTTCTGGCTTGGAGTTGAGATTGAGCATAACCGCGCGCACTGCTTGTGCATGCATATATGACTCTTCCGCCGTTGGCGCTGAACCCATGCGCCCAAGTTTGCTGTTGGCTGCAACACTTTCGGTACCCAGCGTCTCTGCAAGCTGGCGAAGCTGGTCTATCGCTCTGTCGGCTTCCACGAGCTTCTCTGTCAGTTGTCTCGTCTTGGCCTCAACGCCTAGGCCCTTGATGGATTCAAACCTATCGATAGTTCCCGAAAAGATGAGCAGGATCGCTCCGGCTATGCAGACTGCCAGCAGGGTCGAGTTGCCTTCGTGGGCGTAGTAGAGACCGAACCCGAGTAGGGCGGCGCCCGACATCATCAGCAAACCGTTTAGTAACTTGGTCACCACTAGCTTGTAGTCCTTCACGCTTAGGTCTCTGGGTCATCTTGCTGGGGTCGGTTGCCGCTAGCAGGCGAACACTTCGGAACCTGGCTAGCTGAGTCCCCAGCTTCCACAACAAGCCTGACGCGATCTCAGAGTCCTTGAGGCCTACTTTGCCTTCTTGACGATGAGGTCAACCAGATTCGTAACTTGGGCAAGAACGTTTGTAGTTTCAGGGGACTTGTCGTCTAGCGTGGGAAGAGCGTCAGAAAAGATGCTCTTGGCAACATCGGCCTTGATCTCCTCCGCTCTTTTCTTGTCTAGGAGAGCAAGGTAGGGGCCAATGGTTGTCAGTATGTGCTGCCGCCGGCGGTTGAGGATCTCGTTGTTCCTATGTCGTGACGACTCGCGGGTCAGGTAATAGGCGGGCGCGAAGAGAATGACAGAGAAAGGGAGCCTATGTAGAGCCGCCTTCCAGTCGATCGTGTATTGACTCACCGCCTTTGCTGCATTGACGAGTTCGGGCAGAAATAGAACCAGTGCCGCCGCGCACATTAGTCCAAGGGCCAAATACCTGTATAGGTTCGCGCTTTTCTTCTCCTCGCTTGCGTACTGAGCGTAAGCCCCTGCTTGCGACGTGTCGATGATGGATCCGAGTACTTTGCCGGCACTTTCAAGCGCGCTGCCTAGTGCGGAGTGGCCCGCTGCGAATAGTGCTGCAGAATCGGCGATCTGGCGGTCCGCGCGGTCCTTGAAGAATGTGGATTGAGCCTCGTACAGTTCCTTTCGGGAGTTCTCGCTTGCCTGAAAGTCTGAATTGAACCTAGCAAGTATGCTCTGGAACTCCGATGCCATACGTTCTGCTGTGGCTTCCAGTTTGTCGAGTCTGCGGCTTAACTCGGTACTGCGGCTCTCCAGTGCGTCCTGCTGCGCCTGCAGCGTTTCCTTGAACGCCGTAAGTAGCCCTTCAAATTTTCCTATGTGGAGTTGGACGAAGGCCGTATAGGATTCGGCCGCGCCCTGTGTAGCTTTTGCTCCGGGGAATACGGGGGCGAGCGGCTGCTGCTGCACCGACAACATCATGCTGTCAAGAAAGTTGTTTGCGTTGCTCAGATGGTGCTGGTTTTGGTTAGTAGGGTAGTTCGACAGTTCTGACACTGCATTTGTAAGAGAGCCGTGCGCAGCGCTAACGAAGTTCAGCCCCCAGAGCTCAGGATCGAGCTTCTTCAGAAGAGTATCCACATAGCCCACCACCTTGTGCATCCGCGCAACCTCTTGGACGGCCTGCGGATCCTCTGCGGGAGGAGCGACTGTGCCGAGTATTTGTTTAAAGGCTGCCCAGTCGGCGAAGAACTGATGATTCGAATATTGATCAGACCAGCGAGACATGCCACCTCCTTGAGTGCCCCGACGCCAACGGCCGGGCCGGCTGCCGTTTCTGCAAAAAAATCTGAGGGGGTCTCGATGGATCGCCCCGGCCAAGTCCCCCATAACCCACCTCAAGGATCCTCCCAGGCATGACCTGGCTGCAACCCTTGTGCTGCTGCAACAGCACAGCGGACTGACCTCCTCTCTGTCTCGGGGGTCCCCCAACCGATGCCCACTTCCACTCCCTGTGGCGGCGGCTGCGAGACGCCCGTGACGCCGCCTCATAGTGACTCCCGAGGTATAGGGGAGTGGTTGGCCGCCCACGCCGACCTGATGGCCCATGTGGAGGCGTGCAAGCGGGTGGCCGATGCGGAGCGCCCAATGTTCCGTCCGCCGGGCCGTCCGATCTCCATGCCTCCTCGTCGACGATAAGCACCAAATCTCTGGACAATGGTGCTTGCTCCTCTCATCTTTGTTTTCCCGGGTCTCGCCCCCGGAGACGGCGGCCCGATACAGTAGCCGCTCGCCGTCCCGACAGGTTCCCCGTGGCCAAGACCTCCGCCAAGTCCCGTACCGCCTACGTCTGCACCGAATGCGGGGCCGAGCACAGCAAATGGCAGGGGCAGTGCGCCGACTGCGGCGCGTGGAACTCCCTCAGCGAGATCGTCCTGGAGACCGCCGCCGGCGCCCCGGCCGCCGCCCGCCGCTCCGGCTGGGCCGGCAAGGCCGAAGCACCCAGGATCACCGCCCTGAAAGACGTGCGCCACAGCGAAGAGGCCCGCGTGACCACCGGCATCGGCGAGTTCGACCGTGTGCTGGGCGGCGGCCTGGTGGAGGGGGCCGTGGTGCTGGTGGGCGGCGACCCCGGCATCGGCAAGTCCACCCTGCTGCTGCAGGCCCTGGCCCGGATGTCGGCCAGCCTGCCGGCGCTGTACGTCACCGGCGAGGAATCGCTGGCCCAGGTCGCCGGCCGCGCCGTGCGCCTGGACCTGCCGCTGGACAACCTGCAGGCGCTGGCCGAGACCGGCATCGAGACCATCCTGCAGCACGCCTCGGTGGCGCGGCCGAAGCTGATCGTCGCCGACTCCGTGCAGACCCTCTGGACCGAATCGCTGACCGCCGCGCCCGGCTCCGTCAGCCAGGTGCGCGAGAGCGCGGCCCGGCTGGTGCGCTATGCCAAGGAGACCGGCACGGCCGTATTCCTGGTGGGCCACGTCACCAAGGAAGGCGGCATCGCCGGCCCGCGCGTGCTGGAACACATGGTCGATGCCGTGCTGTATTTCGAAGGCGAGAGCGGCAGCCGTTTCCGCGTGCTGCGCGCTTTCAAGAACCGCTTCGGCGCGGTCAACGAACTGGGCGTGTTCGCGATGGGTGAGAAGGGTCTGAAGGAAGTGCCCAACCCGTCGGCGATCTTCCTGTCCGGCAGCGCCCAGCAACCGGGCAGCTGCGTGATGGTCACCCGCGAGGGCACGCGGCCGCTGCTGGTGGAAGTGCAGGCGCTGGTGGACAGCTCACCCCTGTCCAATCCGCGCCGCGTGGCGGTGGGCCTGGAACAGAACCGCCTGGCCATGCTGCTGGCCGTGCTGCACCGGCACGGCGGCGTGGTGGTGGGCGACCAGGACGTGTTCGTGAACGTCGTCGGCGGCATCCGCGTGCAGGAAACCGCGGCCGACCTGCCGGTGCTGCTGGCGGTGCTGTCCTCGCTGCGCGACCGCCCGCTCGCCGAGAAGACCGTGGCCTTCGGCGAAGTGGGCCTCTCGGGTGAGATCCGCCCCGTGCCCAACGGCGAGGAGCGCCTGCGCGAAGCCGCCACGCATGGTTTCAAGCGCGCCATCGTGCCCAAGGGCAATGCGCCGAAGTCGGGCAGCTTCAAGGGCCTGGAAGTCGTGGCGGTGGAGCGGCTGTCGCAGGCGCTGGAGGCCGCCGCGGAGTAGGGCTCATGCGGCTTTTGTAGGAGCGACGTGAGTCGCGACCGCGAGATCGATTTGTCCTTGGAAAGTCGGTGCACGCGTCAGCCGTGCGGTCGCGACTGACGTCGCTCCTACAAGGAGCAGGTCGCGACGAGCATCAGAGGCGCATGCCCAGCCAGATCACCGCCTCGGTCGACGCGCGCACGACCGGTGTCAGAATCGGCGGCCAGAAGGCGCCTGCCTGCATCGCGTCGCGGCCGTGATCGTGGTGCTCCTGTTCTTCCGCGATGATGCGCGACACGGTGTCGAAAGCGTCCGGGTCGGCGGTCTCCAGCTGCCGCCGTTGTTCCAGCAGGTGCTGCAACACCACGCTTTCAACGGCATACGTGGTCGCCGCGATGGCGGACGCGCCCAGCAGGCCGGTCACCAGCCCCAGCGTCCAGCCTCCCACCCCGCACAACACATAGCTGTGGCAGCGGCGGACACCTCGCGCCTGGAGCTGGCCCCCGAACAGCGCGCGATGGCCAAGCTCGTGCTCCAGGAAGTGCCGGAGTACCGGCGTCATGTGCGGTGCCGTCCAGCGTGCCACCAGGATCTGCGCGCGATAGATGTTGACGGCGCCGTGTTCGCCCGCGTGATCGACCTTCAGGATCCGGTCGCCCAGACGCGTGCTCAACCCCGCCCCAACACCATCTCGTAGACGAACTTGCTGCCGAAGAACGCCAGCAGCAGCAGCGCCATCGCGGCGAGGGTCCAGCGGACGGCTTTCACACCCCGCCAGCCATAGCGCCAACGTCCGACCAGCAGCGCCCCGAACGCCAGCCATGACAGCACGCTCAGCACCGTCTTGTGGCTGAGCTTCTGGGCGAGGAAGTTCTCGACGAACAGCACGCCGGTCAGCAGCGTGGCGGTCAGCAGGATGAAGCCGACCGTGATCGTGCGGAACAGCAAGTCTTCCAACTCCGTCAGCGGGGGCAGGGCACGCAGCCAAAGGTGGAATTCGCGCCGGCGCAGGGCGCGTTCCTGCGCCCATAGCATCACCGCCAGCAGCGCGGCGATGGCCAGCGCCGCGTAGGCCAGCAGTGCCAGCCACGCATGCAGCTGCAGGCGCCATTCCAGTCCGCTGGACGCCTGGTGGCCATAGACGTGGTAGGCGGCCAGCAGCACGGCCGCCAGCGGGAACGCCACCACCCCCAGCGCCGCCATCCGGCCCTGGATGGCCACCAGCAGCGTCATCGCCGCCATGCCCAGCGACACCAGCGAAAGGGCCGCGAAGAAGTGCATGTCCGGCCCGCCAGGCGTGCGCCAGGCCACCAGCAGGTGATAGCCGCCGTGCAGCACCACCGCCCCCAGCGCCGGCCACCGCCACGGCCTTGCGGCCTCGCCCGCATCGCGGGCCACGGAGCGGACCAGCAGGCCGGCAGCAAGCAGGTAAAGCACAACGGCGATGAGAACGACTGTCATCCCGGAAGTGTCGCACAGCGGACGGTATCGGCGCAGGACATGGGCGCCCTGCGCATGGACGGGCCGGGTCGGGAGTGCCAGGCCGGTATAATCGCCGTCCGTTTTCCCTGGTCCCGTCCACCCCATGTTCGAATCCCTGACCCAGCGACTCTCCGGCACCATCGAGCGCCTGCGCGGCCGTGGCCGCCTGAGCGAGGAGAACATCCGCGAGGCCACCCGCGAGGTCCGCATCGCCCTGCTGGAGGCCGATGTGGCCCTGCCCGTGGTGCAGGCGCTGATCGAGCGCATCAAGGTGCGCGCCGTCGGCCAGGAAGTGCTGAAGTCGCTCACCCCGGGCCAGGCGCTGATCAAGGTGGTCCGCGACGAGCTGACCGCGGTGATGGGCTCCCAGGCCAGCGACCTGAATCTCAACGTACCCGCGCCCGCCGTCATCCTGATGGCCGGCCTGCAGGGCGCCGGCAAGACCACCACCGTCGGCAAGCTGGCCAAGCACCTGCGCGAGAAGCGCAAGAAGAAGGTGATGGTGGTCAGTGCGGACGTCTACCGCCCGGCCGCCATCGAGCAGTTGAAGACGCTGGCGCAGCAGGTGGACGTGTTGTTCTTCCCGTCCGACGCCGGGCAGAAGCCGGAGGACATCGTCCGCGCCGCCATCGACGACGCGCGCAAGTCCTTCGTCGACGTGCTGCTGGTCGATACCGCCGGCCGCCTGGCGATCGACGAGGCCATGATGGCCGAGATCAAGGCGCTGCACGCGGCGGTCAAGCCGGTGGAGACCCTGTTCGTCGTCGATGCGATGACCGGCCAGGATGCCGCCAACACCGCCAAGGCCTTCAGCGAGGCGCTGCCGCTGACCGGCGTGGTGCTGACCAAGACCGATGGCGATGCGCGTGGCGGCGCGGCGCTGTCGGTGCGCTACATCACCGGCAAGCCGATCAAGTTCATCGGCGTGGGCGAGAAGCCCGACGGCCTGGACGTGTTCCATCCCGAGCGCGTGGCCAACCGCATCCTCGACATGGGCGACGTGCTGTCGCTGGTGGAGCAGGTCGAGCAGAACGTCGATCGCGAGAAGGCCGAGAAGCTGGCCGCCAAGGTCATCAAGGGCAAGAAGTTCGACCTCAACGACATGCGCGACCAGCTGGAGCAGATGCAGAACATGGGCGGCATCGCCGGCCTGATGGACAAGCTGCCGGGCATGGGCCAGATCCCGGAGCACGTGAAGCAGCAGGTCCAGCAGGGCAAGGAAGTGCCGCGCATGATCGCCATCATCAACTCGATGACGAAGAAGGAGCGTCGCAATCCGGCGCTGTTGAACGGTTCGCGTCGCGCCCGCATCGCCAAGGGCGCAGGCATGACGCCGGCCGACGTCAACAAGCTGATGAAACAGTACCAACAGATGGAAAAGATGATGGGCAAGGTCGCCAGTGGCGGAATGAAGGGCCTCATGCGCAACATGAAGGGCATGATGGGCGGCCGCGGCGGCATGCCGTTCCGCTGAGATGTTGCCTCCTGTAGGAGCGACGTGAGTCGCGACCGCGCGCCAACAGGTTTTAGGGCGATTCCGTTTCCACGGTCGCGACTCACGTCGCTCCTACAACGAGATCAGGAGTCGCCCGCATGACCTCCGCCTTCCTCAACGGCAAACCGGCAACCGCCGAGAATTTGCGCGCGCTGGCACTGACCAACTACGGCCACTTCACCTCGATGCAGGTGCGCAACGGCGCCGTGCAGGGGCGCGAGTTGCACGTCAGACGACTGGAAGATGCGACGCAGGCGCTGTTCGGCACCTCGCTCGATGGCGCGTCGGTCCTGCAGCGGGCGACGCATGCGCTGGCGTCGGCCGGCCTGCGCGATGCGTCCGTGCGCGTCACCGTGTTCTCCACGCAGTTCGACTACCGCGATCCGGCGCGCGCCGTGGCGCCGGATGTCCTGATCACGCTGTCGCCGCCCTCCTCGGCGGAGAAGCCGGCGCTGCGGGTGAAGACGTACCCGTTCGTGCGCCCGCTGCCGCAGTTCAAGCACGTGGGCACGTTCCCGCTGTTCCACTATCGACGGCAGGCGTTGGCCGACGGATTCGACGACGCGCTGTTCGTCGACCCTGCGGGGCATATCGTGGAGGGTTCGATCTGGAATCTGGGCCTGTGGGACGGCGACACCGTCACCTGGCCAGTGGGGCCGGCCCTGCGGGGCACGGCCGAACGCTTGCTGCAGGCCGCCTTGACCCGGGCCGGCGTGCCCCAGCGGTCGACGCCGGTCCTTCGGCATGATCTGGGGCGGTTCCGGGCTGCTTTTGCCTGCAACGCCAGTGGGTTACAGCCGGTGGTGGGCGTCGATGACGTCGCATGGGGCGTTGATACGGCCCTCATGGCCCGGCTGGCGGGGGTGCTGGAGGCGTCTCCGTGGGAGCCGCTGGCCTGACCACGGGGACCGGAGAGCCCTGGTGGGTTTTCCTGAGCGATTCAATGGCTTAGAATAGCCGGCTTACCTCGCCATTCTGGCGACTGGGCAACACTGGAAAACACCATGGTCAAGATCCGTCTCACCCGCGGCGGCGCGAAGAAGCGCCCCTTCTACCACATCATCGTCACCGACTCGCGCAGCGCGCGTGACGGCCGCAACATCGAGCGCGTGGGCTATTACAACCCCGTCGCTGCCGGCAACGAAAAGCGCGTCGAACTCGACGTGGCCCGCGTCGACCATTGGGTCGGCAATGGCGCGCAGCTGACCGAGAAGGTCCGCAACCTGTACAAGGAAGTCGCCAAGTCCGCTCCGGCGGCCTGAGCGACCCGGCCGCGCACGCCGCGCGGCCTTCCGTCCGCATGAACACCGAGCGCCCACCGACTCCGCAGAAGATGATTCTGCTGGGAAGGCTACTGGGCGCTTTTGGTGTGCGCGGCCAGGTCAAGATCGAATCCTGGACCGAGCCGCGCGAGGCCATCTTCCGCTACCAGCCGTGGACGCTGCGCGATGCCGCCGGCGTCGAGCGCGAGCTCAGTGGCGCGCGTGGCAAGGCCTCCGGCAAGCACCTGGTGGCCACGCTGCCGGGCGTGGAGGACCGCGACCAGGTGGAAGCGATGCGGGGACTGGAGATCTTCGTCCCGCGTTCCGCGCTGCCACCGCCGAGCGCGGGCGAATTCTACTGGGTCGATCTGGAAGGCCTGCGCGTGGTCAATGTGGACGGCACCGACTTCGGCACCGTCTCGCACCTGTTTTCCACCGGTGCCAACGACGTGCTGGTGGCGCGTGGCGACCGCGAGCGTCTCATACCGTTTGTCGATCCCGATTACATCCGCTCGGTGGATTTCGAGGCGGGTGTGGTCACCGTGGACTGGGACCCCGAATTCTAGGCGTGAGTGGAGAGGAGTGAGAAGTGAGTGGGCACTGCAGTCGGTGCCGGCCCTGCCTTACTCTGGCGCGTCGCCATTCGCAGTGCAGCCGCTCTCCCTCATTCCACACTTCTCTCACTCACTCCCCGCCCCATGCGCATCGACGTCATGACCCTGTTCCCCGAGTTCATCGCCCAGGCGGCCGCGGTGGGTGTTGTCGGGCGCGCGCAGGAGCGCGGACTGCTGTCGCTGCATGGCTGGAATCCGCGCGACTACGCCAGCGGCGGCTACCGTCGCGTGGACGACCGCCCGTTCGGCGGCGGACCGGGCATGGTGATGCTGATCGAGCCCCTGCAGGCTTGTCTGGAATCGGTCCGGGCGGCCGATCCGGCCCCGGCGCCGGTGATCTACATGAGTCCGCAGGGCGCGCCGTTCACCCAGAAGAAAGCGCGCGAACTGGCGGCCCTGCCGCGCATGATCCTGCTGTGCGGGCGCTACGAAGGCGTGGACGAGCGCTTCCTTCAGGCCGAGGTCGATGAAGAGCTTTCGATCGGCGACTACGTACTGTCCGGCGGCGAGCTGGCAGCGGCCGTGGTCATCGATGCGGTCGGACGCCTGCAGGAAGGTGCGCTGAACGATGCGGAGTCGGCCATCCAGGACAGTTTCGAGGGCGACGGCCTGCTGGACTGCCCGCACTACACTCAGCCTTCGAGCCATCCGCTGGGCGACGTGCCGGCCGTCCTGCGCTCCGGCGACCATGCGGCCATCGCGCGCTGGCGCCGCCAGCAGGCGCTGGGTCGGACCTGGCTGCGGCGGCCGGACCTGCTGGACGAAACCCGCCTGTCCAAGGCCGACCGGACCCTGCTGGAGGCCTTCCGGGCCGGGCTGGCGGGTCGGGACGGGGCAGGGTAGCCACCCGGCCGGGAAATCCGGTAGAATGCGCGACCCTTGGGCGGTTCACGCCCCCGGATCCCATAAGAATATCGTGCAGCGCAATCCGGCGACTGCATCAGTTTCCGCTGTCGCAAGACACGATCACGCATACAAGCATTGGTGCCAACATGAGCAAGCTCCTCCAGGAATTCGAAGCCTCCCAGATCACGCGCGAGCTGCCCGCGTTCGGCCCCGGTGACACGGTCGTCGTCAACGTGAAGGTCAAGGAAGGCAACCGCGAGCGCGTGCAGGCGTACGAAGGCGTCGTCATCGCCAAGAAGAACGCCGGCCTGAACTCCGCCTTCACCGTGCGCAAGATCTCGCACGGCTACGGCGTCGAGCGCGTGTTCCAGACCCACAGCGCCTCGATCGACTCGGTCGAAGTCAAGCGCCGCGGCAAGGTCCGCGCCGGCAAGCTGTACTACCTGCGCGACCTGGAAGGCAAGGCTGCCCGCATCAAGGAAGACCTGGCCGCCAATGCCGCCGCCAAGGCCGCCCGCCAGGCCGCTGCCGCCGCTGCCGAGTAAACGCGCGTCCGTTACCGGATGCGCCACGAAGCCCCGGCCTGTGCCGGGGCTTTTTGCTTTAATGTCGCCCTCCCGCACGATGAGTCCTGGTGCACGCGGATGAGGCGATGTGCGATTGCGATCTGCATGATGGCTGCCCTGGCATGGCCGGCTGTTCTGGTCGCCGGCCAGGGGCGTCAGGACGATGTTCGCCTGGATGCGCCTTCAACGCTCGCGGGCGCGCGTGAGATCGCGCGCCGCACGCAGACGCCCACCACCTTCGATCGCATGCAGCGGTATGTATCCGGCTCAGGGCGCCAACTGGCCGAGCAGACGGTGGATATCGCGCAGGCCCGCTTCGACGTCTTCGTCCCGCGGAAACCGCCGCCCCCGC
The DNA here is from genome assembly GCF_037046485.1 of Pseudoxanthomonas sp. F11. Classification (NCBI taxonomy): domain Bacteria; kingdom Pseudomonadati; phylum Pseudomonadota; class Gammaproteobacteria; order Lysobacterales; family Lysobacteraceae; genus Pseudoxanthomonas; species Pseudoxanthomonas sp. F11. Next base: position 30,638 of record NZ_JBANLZ010000004.1, read on the forward strand.
GCGGCTATGCACTGCTCGTCTGGATTCCGCCTCAGGACGCGTACCGTGCGCCCATGGACTGGATGCCGACCCTCGAAGCGCACGGCATGATCTATGTGTCGCCCCGCGAGGCGGGAAACGAAGCGATCGTGTTCGATCGCCGCATGCCGTTGGCGCTGCATGCGGCGCACGGCATCGCCGCGCGGTATCCGGTGGATCCCGAGCGCGTGTTCGTCGGCGGGTTCTCGGGAGGTTCGCGGACGGCGTTGAGGGTCGCGCTGGCCTATCCGGACGTGTTCCGTGGTGCGCTTCTGAATGCGGGGAGCGACGCCATCGGGAGCACTCGTTTGACCGCGCCGCCCGCCGACCTGATGCGACTGTTCCAGACGACGGTGCGCCTGGCCTACGTTACCGGCGCGCACGACCTGCCCAACCGTCGTGCGGACGCGGCCAGCCAGCGCTCCATGCAGGAGTTCTGCGTGCAACGGGTGCATCGCCACTCGATGGGATCGCGCGGCCACGCCACGCCGGACAGGCGGGCCTTCCAGAAGGTGCTGGCATGGTTGGATGCGCCCTTGCCGCCGCCCGACCACGCCGCCCTGGAAACATGCAGGAGAGGGCTGAACGAGCGGGTGCAAGCCGATCTGGCGAGGGTGCGTGGGCTGCTCGACGGGGGCGACCTGACAGCGGCCGGCATGGCATTGGGCGACGCGGATCAGCGTTGGGGCGGGCTGGCGGCACCGGAGAGCGTCGAACTGGCGCGCAGGATCGCCACAGGACTGGCGGAGACCCGGTAGGGTAGGCATCAAGCTGATGCGTGAGGACGTGATGAATTTGGGATCGGATGAGCAAGGCATGGCGACCCTGAGGCTGGACATCTGGCTCTGGGCCGCCCGCTTCTACAAGACCCGCAGCCTGGCCAAGCAGGCCATCGTGACCGGCAAGGTCGACGTGGGCGGCCAACGGGCCAAGTCCTCGCGCGCCGTGCGCGTGGGCGATGTCCTGGCGATCACGCGCGGTGACGACACCTACGAGATCGAAGTGCGCGGGCTCAGCGATCAGCGCGGGCCTGCGCCCGTAGCCCAGGCGCTGTATGCCGAATCCGAAGCCTCGCGCATGCGGCGCGAAGTGGCGCTGGCGCAGCGGCGGGCCGAGCGCGCCGGCTACCAGGCGCCACAGTCCAGACCCGACAAGCGTGCACGGCGCCTGATCCGCGCGCTGGGCGACATCGACGCGATGTAAAGAGAAGGGCGCCCGGGCGCCCTTCGTCTTCCTGCATGTTCAAGGCTCAGCGTCCGCCGCCGAACATGCCGCTGCCGATCTTGAGGATATCCCCCAGGCCCAGCTGGCCGTCGCCATCCTGGTCCAGCACCGCACCGAGCAGTCCGCCGCCCAGGCCGCCCTGCTGCTGCACCTGGCGCTGCTCCTGGCCCAGTACTTCGGCCAGTCCCAGCGGGTTGTTCTGCGCGCCGCCCTGGCTCAAGCGCTGGGCGATGAAGGCCAGCACGATGGGTGCCAGGATCTTCAGTAACTGGCCCGCGCGCTCCCCGCCCAGGCCGGTGGCCTGGCCCAGACCGAGTTCGGCCCGGTTCTGCTGACCGCCGAAGATATGGCCGAGGATGCCGGCGCCATTGGCCTGCGGCGACGATGCGCCGCCCAGCACCGCGCCCAGCACGCTGCCAAGGTCGAGACCGGCGTGGTTGCGCTGCAGGGCGCCGAAGAGCGCTTCCGCGCCTTGCGGCTGCGCCGTGTTGCGGCCCAGCGCGCCCAATAGCAGTGGAAGCGCGGCACTTACCGCGCTGGAGGCCTGCATCTGCCCGATGCCGAGTTGCTGGGAGACCTGCTGCAGCGGGGCGCCCTGCAACTGGGCGAAGAGATCTTCGGCGAGGGATGCGTTGCTCATCGTGCGATCGTCCTCCTGGACGGGGATGGAGAGTCGCGGATGATGCTAGCGTCAATCTGACCGGGCACCGACTCACAATTGACGTGGACCGACCGGCGGAGACGACAACGCCGCATGCCGGATCCGGCCATGCGGCGTTGCGAAGGCCTGCGGTGGAAGATCAGCGCAGGTCGAAACGGTCCAGTTCCATCACCTTCGTCCAGGCCGCCACGAAATCCTGCACGAACTTTTCCCTGCCATCCGCGCTGGCATAGACCTCGGCCAGTGCACGCAGCACCGAGTTCGAGCCGAAGACCAGATCGACCCGGCTCCCGGTCCACTTCTTCGCCCCCGTCTTGCGGTCATGTCCTGCGTAGCGGTTGTCGCCGGTGGCCTTCCACTCCGTCCCCATGTCGAGCAGGTTGACGAAGAAGTCGTTGCTCAGCGTGCCTGGCCTGTCGGTGAGCACGCCCGTGTCGCTACCGTCCGCATTGGCGCCCAGTACGCGCAGGCCGCCGACCAGGACCGTCATCTCCGGTGCCGTGAGGGTCAGCAACTGCGCTCTGTCGATCAGCAGGTGTTCGGCGGGCACGACCGAGCGTCCCTTGAGGTAGTTGCGGAACCCATCGGCGGACGGCTCCAGCACGGCGAACGATTCGACATCGGTCTGGTCCTGGCGTGCATCGGTGCGGCCGGGACGGAACGGCACCGTGACGTCGACGCCGCCCGCCTTCGCTGCCTGCTCCACGCCCACGCCGCCGGCCAGCACGATGAGGTCGGCCAGCGACACTTTCTTGCCGCCGCTGGCCTCCAGGTTGAACTCCATCTGGATGCGCTCCAGTGTCTTCAACACCTTCGCCAATTGGTCCGGTCGGTTGACCGCCCAGTCCTTCTGCGGCGCCAGGCGGACACGCGCACCGTTTGCGCCGCCGCGCTTGTCGCCGCCGCGGAACGTCGACGCCGACGCCCACGCCGTGGCGACCAGCTCGGACACCGACAGCCCCGAGGCCGCCACCTTGCCCTTCAACGTATCGATGTCGGCCGCATCGATGGGTGCGTAGTCGGCACTGGGCAGCGGGTCCTGCCAGATCAGTTCTTCCTTGGGCACTTCCGGGCCCAGGTAGCGCGCGCGCGGGCCCATGTCGCGATGGGTCAGCTTGAACCACGCCCGCGCGAACGCGTCGGCGAACGCCTGCGGATTTTCGAGGAAGCGCTTGGAGATCGGGCCATAGATCGGATCGAAGCGCAGCGACAGGTCGGTGGTCAGCATCTTGGGGCGCTGCTTGCGAGTCGGGTCGTGCGCGAGCGGCACGTCCTCCGGCGCGTTCTTGGCGACCCATTGGTGGGCGCCGGCAGGCGACTTCTCCAGTTCCCATTCGAACCCGAACAGGTTCTCGAAGAACTTGTTGCTCCACAGCGTGGGCGTCTGGGTCCAGGTGACCTCGATGCCCGAGGTGATGGTGTCGCCGCCCTTGCCGGTGCCGAATGTGTTGTGCCAGCCCAGGCCCTGCTGTTCCAGTTCGCCCGCTTCCGGTTCGGCCCCCACGTTGTCGGCAGGGCCGGCACCATGCGTCTTGCCGAAGGTATGGCCGCCGGCGATGAGGGCGACGGTTTCCTCGTCGTCCATCGCCATGCGGGCGAAGGTGTCGCGGATGTCCTTCGCCGCGAGCAGGGGATCGGGATTGCCGTCGGGGCCTTCCGGGTTCACGTAGATCAGGCCCATCTGCACGGCCGCCAGCGGATTCTCCAGCCGACGCGAATGCACGTTGCCGTCCGCCGTGTCGTCCGAGACCAGCACGCCCGCGTCGCCGGGCTTCTCGACGCCCTCGGAGCCGTGCGCATAGCGGATGTCGCCGCCCAGCCATGTGGTCTCGCGGCCCCAGTACACGTCCTGGTCCGGTTCCCAGGTGTCCTCACGCCCGCCGCCGAAGCCGAAAGTGCGAAAGCCCATCGTTTCCAGCGCGACGTTGCCCGCCAGGATCATCAGGTCGGCCCACGAAATGGCCTGGCCGTACTTCTGCTTGATCGGCCACAGCAGGCGGCGCGCCTTGTCCAGGCTGACGTTGTCGGGCCAGCTGTTGAGCGGCGCGAAGCGCTGCTGACCGCGGCCGCCGCCGCCGCGCCCGTCGCCGATGCGGTAGGTGCCCGCGCTATGCCAGGCCATGCGGATGAAAAGGCCACCGTAGTGGCCGAAATCGGCCGGCCACCAATCCTGCGAATCGGTCATCAGGTCGCGCAGGTCCTTCTTCAGCGCGTGGTAGTCGACCTTCTTGAACGCCTCGGCGTAGTCGAAGCCGGGGTCGAGCGGGTTGGAGCGCGACGAGTGCTGGTTCAGCAGGTCCAGGCGCAACTGGTTGGGCCACCAGTCGCGATTGCCGGTACCGCCACCCGCAGTCGGATGGAACGGGCACTTGGATTCAGTGGTCATGGCGGGGCTTCCTAGGGCAGTGGGGTGTTTCAGGAGGGGGCGGGAATACGTCGGTGCAGAAAGGAGAAAGCGACGCGCGATGCGGCGTGCGCTCCGCTGCGAGCGGGGGAGGAGGGTGCAGGGAGGACGGCAGGGCGGGTGTGCACACGGCTGACGTCCTCGAGGGCGTGGGCGGATGGCGACCAGACTAGGCAGTGCAGACGATCAAGGAAAATCGTTTTTTGCGAAGAGTCCGATAGCGGCATTCAATGGTGCGTTGCGCCATCCGTCGGCATCCCCACGGCACGCGCCCACGATACTCCGCAGGCGTTACGCGGGTGTTGTAGGCGCGTGCGCGGTCGTGCCTCGCCGCGATGGTCGCGGGGGCGCGGGAGGAATGCGCATGTCTGCGCCTACAGGATCAGAGCAGCGCCTTGAGACGGTACAGCGCTTCGAGCGCCTGCTTGGGCGAGAGTTCGTCGGGATCGATCGCCGCCAGGGCCTCCTGTGCGGCCGAAGGCGCCGCGGCGAACAGGCCGAACTGTTGCGGCGCATCCAGCGCCTGCGGCGCCATGCCCGATGCATGGGTTTCCCGGCCACGCTGTTCCAGCTCGGCCAGCCGCCGGCGTGCCTGCTGCAGCGTGGTCCTGGGCAGGCCGGCCAGCGCCGCCACCTGCAGGCCGAAGCTCCGGTCCGCCGCCCCCTCCTTCACCGCATGCATGAAGACCAGCGTATCGCCGTGCTCCACAGCGTCCAGATGCACGTTGGCGATGCCGCTGCCGGGTTCGCCTGCGAGCGCCGTCAATTCGAAATAATGGGTGGCGAACAGCGTGTAGCAGCGGTTGGTGCCGGCCAGGTGGCGCGCCACCGCGTCCGCCAGCGCCAGGCCGTCGTAGGTCGAGGTGCCGCGGCCGATCTCGTCCATCAGCACCAGCGACTGTGAAGTGGCGTGATGCAGGATGTAGCTGGTCTCCGCCATCTCCACCATGAAGGTGGACTGGCCACGCGCCAGGTCGTCGCCGGCGCCGATGCGGGTGAGGATACGGTCGATAGGCCCGATCACCGCACGCGATGCCGGGACGAAACTGCCGATGTGGGCCAGCAGCACGATCAGCGCGTTCTGCCGCATGTAGGTCGACTTGCCGCCCATGTTCGGGCCGGTGATCACCAGCATGCGCCTGCCTTCGTCCAGCACCAGGTCGTTGGGCTCGAACGGTTCCTTGCGCACCGCCTCGACCACCGGGTGCCGTCCGCGCTCGATGCGCAGGCCGGGTGCTTCATCCAGCTCCGGTTGCGCCCAGTCCAGTTCCTGTGCACGTTCGGAGAAGGCGGCGAGCACGTCCAGCTCGCTCAGCGCGGCAGCGCAGCGCTTGAGCGGCTCGAGGCGCGCATTGAGCGTATCCAGCAGTGCGTCGTAAAGCAGCTTCTCGCGGGACAGCGAACGCTCGCGTGCCGACAGCACCTTGTCCTCGAACTGTTTCAACTCCTCGGTGATGTAGCGCTCGGCGCCGGTCAGTGTCTGCCGGCGCGTGTAGTGCACCGGCGCCTTGTCGGCCTGGCCCTTGCTGATCTCGATGTAATAGCCATGCACGCGGTTGTAGCCCACCTTGAGCGTGGCGATGCCGCTGCTCGCGCGTTCGCGGGCCTCGAGATCGACCAGGAACTGGTCCGCGTTCGTGCTCAGCCGGCGCAGTTCGTCGAGTTCGGCATCGTAGCCGTCGGCCAGCACGCCGCCGTCGCTGAGTTTCAACGGCGGTTGCGCGGCGATGGCGGCGATGAGCAGCGCCGCGGTGTCCGCGTGCTCGCCCAGCTCCGCTGCCAGCGCCCGCAGGCGCGGCGAATCCAGCGGTGCGAGATGCCCCTGCACCTCCGGCAGCAGTGCCAGGCCATCGCGCAGCGTGGACAGGTCGCGCGGGCGCGCCGAGCGTAGCGCCACGCGGGTGAGGATGCGTTCCAGGTCGCCCAGCCCGCGGAAGCCGGTGCGCAGATCGCGCGCGGCGTGTTCCATCAGCGTGGCGACGGCATGGTGGCGCTCGCCCAGCAGGCGGCGGTCGCGCAGTGGCCGGTGCAGCCAACGCCGCAACAGACGCCCGCCCATCGGCGTGACGGTGGTGTCCAGCACGCCCAGCAAGGTGTGCCGCGTGTCGCCATCGACGCGGGTATCCAGTTCCAGGTGGCGGCGCGTGGCCGCGTTCATCGCGATCGCGTCGCTGGCCGACTCCACCGCGATCGCGGTGAGGTGCGGTAGCCGCTGCTTCTGAGTCTCTTCCACATAACCCAGCAGGGCGCCCGCAGCGGCCGTGGCCAACGCCTTGTCATCGATGCCGAACCCCGTGAGGTCATGCACGCCGAAGAAGCCCAGCAGCTGGCGGCGCCCGCTGTCGGGGTCGAACAGCCACGGCGCGCGCCGGCGCGTTCCCGTGCGCTGTTGCAGGAATGCCGGCCAGCCTTCCTCATCCGGCAGCAGCAGTTCGGCCGGCTCCAGCCGCGCCAGTTCGGCCTCCAGGGCGTCGTCGTTCTCGACCTCGTTGACCAGGAAGCGGCCACCGGCCAGGTCCGCCCAGGCCAACCCGTAACCCGCGCGCCCGCGCGCGACCGCCATGAGCAGGGTGTCGCGGCGTTCGTTGAGCAGGGCCTCGTCGGTCACGGTGCCCGGCGTCACCACGCGCACCACCTTGCGCTCCACCAGGCCCTTGGCCAGTGCGGGGTCGCCGATCTGTTCGCAGATCGCCACCGATTCGCCCAGCGCCACAAGTCGCGCCAGGTAGCCCTCGCAGGCGTGCACCGGCACCCCGGCCATCGGGATGGGGGCGCCCCCGGAACTGCCGCGCTGGGTCAGCGTGATGTCGAGCAACCGCGCGGCCTTGCGTGCGTCGTCGTAGAACAGTTCGTAGAAGTCCCCCATCCGGAAGAACAGCAGCAGGTCCGGGTACTCCGCCTTGGCGGCGAAGAACTGCTTCATCAGGGGCGTGTGTTCCGACTTGTCTTTGCTCACGAGGCCAGTGGGGATGAGGGGGCAAAAGGGCGTTGATTGTAGCCGCTGCCCGCGGCGCGCCCCGATGTCGGCGCGCGCCTGGGCCTGCTTGCCCTAACGTGTCAGGGACGGGGTGCGCCGCGCGCGAGGTCGGCAGAGGCGTAACTGGAGTTCCGCACGATCGTTCGTAAAATCAGTGGCTTATCCATGCCAAAGTGGTGGCCTGCGTATCGACGCAGTGCAGAATGCCGCGCTGTGAAGCCGGTGTTAATTTCGCGTTGACGCAAGGGGAGTTGCGTTCGTTTTCGGCGGTAAAGCCGCCTGTACCACTACGGATTTTCTTGTACGACATCGTCGCCAGAACATGGCCCTTGGGAGGGGACAACATGGTCACTGCATCGCATAGGCGCAAAGCGCTCTCGCTCGCCGTCTTCACCGCGCTCTGCGCAACCTCGCACGCATACGCGCAGCAGGCGGCTGCGCCGGCCGAGGAAGAGGAACCCACCACGTTGGCCACCATGACGGTGACCGCGCAGAAGCGTGAGGAGGCCATGCAGGATGTGCCGATCGCGGTCACCGCGATCTCCGAACAACTCCTGCAGGACACCGGTGTGCGCGACATCAAGGACCTGCAGGTGCTGGTGCCCGGCTTGACCGTGACCAGCACGCAGAGCGAGGCCATCACCACCGCGCGCATCCGCGGCATCGGCACCGTCGGCGACAACGTGGGCCTGGAGTCGTCGGTGGGTGTGGTGATCGATGGCGTGTACCGGCCCCGCAACAGCGTGGGTTTCGGCGACCTGGGCCAGCTCGAGCGGGTGGAAGTACTGAAGGGCCCGCAGGGCACGGTGTTCGGCAAGAACACCTCGGCCGGCGTCATCAATGTGGTGACCCGTCGCCCCGGCTACACGCAGAGTGCGGAGGGTGAAGTCACCGTGGGCAACCATGGTGCCCTGGGCGTGGCCGGCAGCTACAACGATGCGCTGGGCGAGGTGGGCGCATTCAACCTGTACGCGGCCAAGCGCAAGCGCGATGGCTGGATGGACGTGCGCACCGGCAACGGTCCGCGCAAGGAAACCGACGACTACGACCAGAACTTCCACACGGTGCGCGGCAAGCTGCTGCTGGAGCCCAGCGACAACCTGGACATCCTGGTGGCCGGCGACTTCACCAGCCGGGAGGAGAATTGCTGTACGGCGGTCCAGACCACCGTCGGCGCGACGGCCGCCATCCTCAACCGCCTGGTGAATGGTCAGGCCGTGGCCGCGCCCGGCGACGATCCGTTCGACCGCGTCGCGTACAGCAACCGGCCGACGACGCAGGACATCAAGGACAGCGGCGTGTCCGTGGAGGTCAACTGGGATTCGCCGTGGTTCGGCGACGCCACCCTGACCTCCATCACCGCCCAGCGCAAGTGGGAGGCCATCAATGGCCTGGACTACGACTTCAGCACGGCGGACATCCTGTACCGCAATGCGGACGAGGACGAGTCCTTCACCGGCTTCGACACCTTCAGCCAGGAGTTCCGCCTGACCGGGGCCACCGAACGCGTGGACTGGATGGTGGGTGCGTTCTACTCGGATGAGGATCTGGACCGCACCGAGACCTACCGCGTAGGCGCGCACTACGAGCCGTATCTGTCGGTGGCGCTGCTGTCCATCATCAATCCTGTCCTGGGCCAGTCGCCGACCGCACCGCTGTTCCTGTCGCAGGCCAGCGGACGCCCGTTCGGCACGGTCTTCGCCGGTCTCGGCGCGCTGGACACCTACAAGCAGAACGCCAAGAGCACCGCGCTGTTCACCAACAACACCTGGCACGCCACCGACGCCCTGGATATCACCGTGGGCCTGCGCTACACCCGGGAAAAGAAGAGCCTGGTGTCCAACTACAGCAACCCCAACGGGGGCGCCGGCTGCGGTGCGATGCTCGCCAATCCCGCGCAGGTCGTCGCGGCCCTGGTGGCTCGCGGCTTGACCGTGGCGCAAGCGTCGGCGGCGGCGCCCACGGTCGTCGGCTATGGCTGCCTGCCCTGGGCCAACCCGCTGCACAACGCGCCCACGCGCGACACGGTGCAGCAGCGCGAAGAGAAAGAATGGTCGGGCACGCTGAAGGCGGCCTATCGCTGGAACGACAACGTGATGACGTATGGTTCGTTCGCCCGCGGCTACAAGGGCGGCGGCTTCAACCTGGATCGCGTGCAGTCGTCGAACGGACTGAGCAGCGGCAGCGCGAACGGCATCCAGCCGGTGTTGGATACTTCCTTCGCCGGCGAGTTCGTCGACAGCTATGAGCTTGGCGCCAAGACCACCTGGCTCGACGGCAACCTGCTGTTGAACGCCACGCTGTTCCACCAGAAGTACGAGGACTTCCAGCTCAACAGCTTCCTGGGCACCAGCTTCGTGGTGCGCTCGATTCCGGAAGTCACCTCGCAGGGCCTGGATGCCGAACTGATGTGGCAGCCGAAGTCGATCCGCGGCCTGATGCTGCAGAGCGGCCTGATGTATGCCGACACGAAGTACGGCGACAATATCCCGGGTTGCGATTTCGTGGGGCCGGGACAGACCTCCGCCGCATGCCCCTCGGTCGGAGCGCTGTACAAGCTGCAGGGTGCGCAGATGAGCTTCGCGCCCAAGTGGTCCGGTTCGGCCTCGGTCACCTACGAGTGGGATATCGGCAGCCTGATGGCGCGCTTCAACATCGGCGCGAAGTACGTGTCCAAGTACAATACCGGCTCCGATCTCGACCCGGAGAAGATGCAGGACGCCTACACCGTGGCGAACGCGCGCTTCGGCATCGGTGCGCAGGACCAGCGGTGGATGCTGGAGTTCTGGGGCACCAACATCACCGACGAGGACTACGTGCAGGTCGGCTTCGACGGCCCGCTGCAGAACGTCTCGCCGGCGCCCAACAACCCGTTCAACACGTTCAACGCCTTCCTGGGCGCGCCCCGGATGTACGGCGTGACCCTGCGCGTCCGCTACTGATCCCCTTCGCACGACGTGGCGAGCGGCCCGCCTTCCCAGGCGGGCCGTTTTCTTTTTGTGGTCGAGCAGGGCGACAGCGCCCCGCAAATCGGCTACAACACGCACGCCTCCCTGTCGGAACCGAGCGATGTCCGTACCCACCGATGAAGCCCTGCGCGTGCTGGCCCACCATGTGGGCGAGCGCCTGCGGCAGGGCCGCGACCATCTGGTCACGGCGGAAAGCTGTACCGGTGGCTGGATCGCCAAGTGCGTGACCGACATCGCCGGCTCCTCCGACTGGTTCGACTGCGGGATGGCCGCCTACAGCTACGAGGCCAAGCAGGCATTGCTGGGGGTACGGCCGCAGACGCTGGAAGTCCACGGTGCGGTCAGTCGCGAAACCGTCATCGAGATGGTCTCCGGCGCTCTGGTCAACTCCGGAGCCAGCGTCGCGGTGGCGGTGACCGGCATCGCCGGTCCCGGCGGCGGCAGTCCCGACAAGCCGGTGGGCACCGTGTGGATCGGCTGGAAGCGGCGCGGTGGCTATGCGCGCGCAGAGGTATTCCTGTTCGCCGGTGATCGCGAAGCCGTGCGCCGGCAGACGGTGGAAGCCGCACTGCACGGGCTGGAGTCGCTGTGAGCGGCGCGCGACACGGAGCGGGCGCGTGATGTGGGAGACGCTGGGCACCGTGCGCGATCTGGGGCGGCTGCAGGACATCGCATCCGTCCTGATCCGCTGGGGCTTCGGCGACGTGGTCAAGCGCATCGGCATGGCCGGCGTGCTGGAGAAAGCAGGCCGGCTGCTGCACTGGCAGGCGGTGGAGGAGGGGCGCCTGCGCATGGACGTGCCGGCGCGCCTGCGGTGCACCCTGCAGGACCTGGGGCCGACGTTCGTCAAGCTCGGCCAGGTGCTCGCCACCCGCGTGGATCTGCTTCCCCCGGCGTGGATCGATGAACTCGGCAAGCTGCAGAACGCCGTGCCCGCGCTGCCTTGGGATGCGGTGCTGCCCCAGCTGCGCGAGGACCTGGGTACCGAACCCGAAGCGGTGTTCGCGCGCGTGGAGTTCGAGCCGCTGGCGGCCGCCTCGCTGGCGCAGGCCCATCGCGCCTGGTTGGCGGACGGGAGCGCGGTAGTCCTGAAGATCCGCCGCCCGGGCATCCGCGACACCGTCGAGGCCGACCTGCGACTGCTGAAGCACCTGGCGGTGATCGTCGAAAAGAACCTGCCGGAGCTGCGCCGCTACCATCCGCAGCGCATCGTCCAGCAGTTCAGCGCATCGCTGCGCCGCGAACTCGACTTCGCCGCCGAGTGCCGCAATGCCGAGCGGATCGCGCACAACTTCGCCGGCCGCGACGATATCGTCATCCCGAGGGTGTACTGGCAATGGACCTGCGAGCGGCTCAATGTGCAGGAATGCCTGGAGGGCGTGCCCGGGCGTGACCTGGCCGCCGTCGACGCGATGGGCCTGGACCGCGTGCAGCTGGCGCGCACGGGCGCCGGGCTGGTGCTGAAGATGGTGTTGGAGGATGGGTTCTTCCATGCGGATCCGCATCCCGGCAACATTTTCTACATGCCGGATGGCGCGATCGGCGTGATCGATTTCGGCATGGTGGGGCGGGTCACCGAGCCGCGGCGGTTCCAGATCGTGCGCCTGCTGCACGGGCTGGTGGTCCACGACTCGGCCGCCGTAGCCGAGGTGCTGGCCGACTGGACCGAGGAAAACAACGATATCGACGAAGTGCGCTTGCAGGAGTCGGCCGATGTCTTCGTCGACCAGTACCGCGGGGTCCCGCTCAAGGACCTGCGCATGGGGGCGATGCTCGGCGACGTCACGGCGATGCTGCGCGAGCATGGCCTCAGCCTGCCGGCCGACCTGGCGCTGATGATCAAGGCCTTCCTCACCCTGGAGGGCATGGGGCGGCAGCTGGATCCGGATTTCGACATGGCCAGCGAAGCGCGCCCCTACCTGGAGCGGGCGATGCTGGAGCGCTTCGCCCCGGATGTGCTGGTCCGGCGCGGGCGCCGCACGCTCTCCGGTCTGGTCGACCTGCTGCGCGACATGCCGCGCGACGTCCACCGCCTGCTGCAGTCGGCCCGGCGCGGCAAGCTGCAGATGCATATCGAAGTCGATACGCTCAGGGCCTTCGGCGAACAGGTGGACCGCGCCGCCAACCGGTTGACGATGGGCATCATCACGGCGTCGCTGGTGATCGGTTCCTCGATCGTGATGAACAGCGTGGGAGGAGGGGTCTCCAACCGCTGGCTGATGGCCCTGGGGGTGCTGGGCTTCGTCGGGGCCGCGCTCTGCGGTGTCTGGATCCTGTTCTCGATCTGGCGCAGCGGGCGACGCTAGCTGCGCCCCTTGCCAGGGCGGGGCGTTAGTAGTATTACTACTAACCATGGACCTGACCGATACCCAGCTCGCCATCCTTGCCTTGATCGCCGAACGGCTGGAGGCCGAGGGCATGCCGCCTTCGCAGGCCGAAATCGCCAAGGCGTTCGGTTTCAAGGGCGTGCGGGCGGCCCAGTACCACCTGGAGGCACTGGAACAGGCAGGAGCCATCGAGCGCGTGCCCGGCCGCGCCCGCGGCATCCGCCTGCTCAAGGCCCCACCTTCGCCCCAGCCGGATCTGGCATTCCCTGCAGCGAAGGAGGAGGGCATGCGCGTTCCCGTGCTGGGCCAGGTGGCCGCCGGCGCGCCGATCGGCGCCGATGCCGACCACCACGACTACGTGCTGCTGGACCGGGCCTTCTTCGCCCCGGCGCCGGATTACCTGTTGAAGGTGAGGGGCGATTCGATGCGCGACGAAGGCATCTTCGACGGCGACCTGATCGGCGTGCACCGTACCCGCGACGCGCGCTCCGGCCAGATCGTGGTGGCGCGCATCGACGACGCCATCACGGTGAAGCTGCTGAAGATCGGCAAGGACCGCATCCGGCTGCTGCCGCGCAACCCCGACTATGCGCCCATCGAGGTCGCGCCAGACCAGGATTTCGCCATCGAGGGGCTGTACTGCGGTCTGGTGAGGCCCAACCGGTGAATCTGCGCAGCGCCGCTTCCGACGCTGCCGCGCGGGGTTTTCCGACACGGCCGCGCGGCCTGGACCGCTCCCGCAGCGCCCCGCCGCATTTTATTTTCTCCCATGCCCGCACCGTCGCAGCCTGTGCGATGGGCGCCTCCCACACTCACCTCACCGCATACGACCACATTGACTAGGACCACGACGATGGACGAGAACAAGAAGCGCGCCCTTTCCGCCGCCCTGACACAGATCGAGCGCCAGTTCGGCAAGGGCTCGGTGATGCGCATGGGCGACCGGGTCATCGAGCCCGTCGAGGCCATTCCCACCGGTTCGCTGATGCTGGACCTGGCGCTGGGCATCGGCGGACTGCCCAAGGGACGCGTCGTCGAGATCTACGGGCCGGAGTCCTCGGGCAAGACCACGCTGACCCTGCAGGCCATCGCTCAATGCCAGAAGATGGGGGGTACCGCAGCCTTCATCGATGCCGAGCACGCACTCGACCCGATCTATGCCGCCAAGCTGGGCGTGAACGTGGATGATCTGCTGCTGTCGCAGCCGGACACCGGCGAGCAGGCGCTCGAGATCGCCGACATGCTGGTGCGTTCGGGCTCCATCGACATCGTGGTCATCGATTCGGTCGCCGCGCTGACGCCCAAGGCCGAAATCGAGGGCGAGATGGGCGACCAGCTGCCCGGCCTGCAGGCCCGCCTGATGAGCCAGGCGTTGCGCAAGCTGACCGGCAACATCAAGCGCTCCAACACCCTGGTGATCTTCATCAACCAGCTGCGCATGAAGATCGGCGTGATGATGCCGGGCCAGAGCCCGGAAACCACCACCGGCGGCAACGCACTGAAGTTCTACGCCTCGGTCCGCCTGGACATCCGCCGCATCGGCGCCATCAAGAAGGGCGACGAGATCATCGGCAACCAGACCAAGATCAAGGTGGTCAAGAACAAGCTGGCACCTCCGTTCAAGCAGGTGGTCACCGAAATCCTGTACGGCGAGGGCATCAGCCGTGAAGGTGAGCTGATCGACATGGGCGTGGAGGCCAAGCTGGTGGAGAAGGCCGGTGCCTGGTACAGCTACGGCAGCGAGCGTATCGGCCAGGGCAAGGACAACTCCCGCACGTTCCTGCGCGAGAACCCGGCCATTGCCGCGAAGCTCGAGGCCGAGCTGCGCGAGAAGTTCCAGCCGGCCGAAGCGCAGCGTGAAGAGCGAGCGGACGACGACGCCGAGTAAAGGTCGGGCGGCGGGATCGGGAGAGGCCACGCGATGGCGGATGAGAATGCACGGACGACTCGCGCCGCACGCCGCCGCAAGCCTGTCGAGCAGACGCCCCTGCAGCGGGCCTTGGGCCTGCTGACCAGGCGGGAGCACTCCCGGCGGGAACTGTCCCGGAAATTGACGTCCCGCGGTGTGGAAGCGGCCGATGTGCGATCGGCCGTGGACCGGCTGGAGGCGGAGGGCTGGCAGAGCGACACGCGCTTTGCCGAGGCGCTCGTCCGCAGCCGGGCCTCGGGTGGTTATGGTCCGCTGAGGATCAGGGCCGAGCTGTCCACCCACGGGCTGGACCGTGAGGCGATCACGGCGGCCATGGCCACCTTCGATGGCGACTGGACCGAAACGGCGTGCGACCTCGTCCGCCGGCGTTTCGGTCCAGCCCGCCAGATCGACCCGGCTCAACGGCGCAAGATCGCGGATTTCCTGATCCGACGGGGTTTCGATGCCGACGCCGTGCGCGCTGCCAGCCGGCTGGAGCTGGAGGACTGGGGCGGGGCAGCCTGATAATCTAGGGCATTGGGTTGCTTCCACCCGGCCGTGCCCGCATTACGCGGACAGCGCGGCGCAAGGAAGCGCCTTCCAGCCAATGCCTGCCAGATGACCACTCCCAAGACCTTCAGCACCCGCCAGATCCGCCAGGATTTCCTCGATTTCTTCGCCGGCAAGGGCCATACCATCGTGCCGTCCGCCTCCCTGGTGCCCGGCAACGATCCCACCCTGCTGTTCACCAACTCCGGCATGGTGCAGTTCAAGGACGTGTTCCTGGGGGCGGAGAAGCGCAGCTACGTGCGTGCGGCCGATGTCCAGCGCTGCCTGCGGGCCGGCGGCAAACACAACGATCTGGATTCGGTGGGGTATACCGCCCGCCACCACACGTTCTTCGAGATGCTGGGCAACTGGTCCTTTGGCGACTACTTCAAGAAGGAGGCCATCGCTTGGGCATGGGAGTTGCTGACCGAGGTCTGGAAACTTCCCAAGGAACGCCTGTTGGTCACGGTCTACCACACCGACGACGAAGCCTACGACCTCTGGCACGACATGATCGGCCTGCCGCCGGAGCGCATCGTGCGCATCGGCGACAACAAGGGCGCGCCCTATGCGTCGGACAATTTCTGGCAGATGGCCGACACCGGTCCCTGCGGTCCGTGTACCGAGATCTTCTACGACCACGGCGAGCACATCGCCGGCGGTCCCCCGGGCTCCCCGGACGAGGACGGGGACCGCTACATCGAGATTTGGAACAACGTCTTCATGCAGTTCGATCGCCAGCCGGACGGCACGCTCGTGCCGCTGCCTGCGCCGTGCGTGGACACCGGCATGGGCCTGGAACGCCTGGCCGCAGTGCTCCAGCATGTCCATACGAACTACGAGATCGATCTGTTCCAGGGCCTGATCCGCCAGGCCGCCGAACTCACCGGTACGACCGATCTCGAGAACAAGTCGCTGCGCGTCATCGCCGACCATATCCGCGCGTGCAGTTTCCTGATCGTGGACGGTGTGCTGCCCTCCAATGAGGGGCGTGGTTACGTGTTGCGCCGGATCATCCGTCGCGCGCTGCGCCACGGCTGGATGCTGGGCGTTCGCCAGCCTTTCTTCCACAAGATGGTCGGCACGCTGTCCGAGTTGATGGGCGATGCCTATCCGGAACTGCCGGCGGCACGCGCACTGGTCGAGAAGGCATTGAAGGCCGAGGAGGAGCGGTTCGCCGAAACGCTGGACTCGGGCATGCGCATCTTCGACGACGTCGCCTCGCGCGTGGTCGATGGCGTGATTCCCGGCGCCGACGCGTTCCGCCTTTACGACACCTATGGCTTCCCGGTGGATCTGACCGCCGATATCGCGCGCGAGCGCGGTCTGTCGGTGGATATGGCGGGTTTCGAGGCGGCGATGGAGCAGCAGCGCGAAACCGCCCGCGCCGCGGGCAAGTTCGCCTCCACCACCGGCCTGCCGGCCGACCTGGTGGCGCAGCTGTCGCCCACGGTGTTCCTGGGTTACGAGCATCTCGATGCCGGTGGCCTGCAGGTGGTCGCGCTGCTCAAGGACGGTCGTCCGGTGGCGTCCGTCCACGCGGGCGACGAGGCGGTGGTGATCCTGGACCGCACGCCGTTCTATGCGGAGTCCGGCGGCCAGGTCGGCGACACCGGTGTACTGGCGGAGCAGGGCGTCGAATTCGATGTCGCCGATACGCTCAAGTTCGCGGGCCAGTTCCATGGCCATGTCGGTCGCGTCGCTAAGGGCGGCCTGAAGGTCGGCGACCATGTGGTGGCGTCCGTCGATGCCGCGCGTCGCGCCAGTACCATCCTCAACCACTCGGCCACCCACCTGTTGCATGCGGCCTTGCGCGAGGTGCTGGGCACGCATGTCCAGCAGAAGGGCTCGCTGGTGGCGCCGGATCGCCTGCGCTTCGACTTCTCGCATTTCCAGCCGATGACGCAGGCCGAACTGGCCGAGGTCGAGCGCCGGGTGAACGCCCAGATCCGCGCCAACAGCGCGGCCGAGGTCCACCACATGGGCATGCAGGAGGCGCTGGATTTCGGCGCGATGGCGCTGTTCGGCGAGAAGTACGGCGAACAGGTGCGCGTCCTGAAGATGGGCGATTACTCCACCGAGCTCTGTGGCGGCACCCATGTGGGCCGTACGGGCGACATCGGCCTGTTCAAGCTGGTCGGCGAAAGCGGCGTGTCCGCGGGCGTGCGCCGCATCGAAGCGGTCACCGGTCAGGGTGCGCTGGATTACGTGGCGGACGAGGAGCGCCGGTTGGCCGAAGCGGCCGACCTGCTGGGAGGCAACGTTGGCGAAGTCGTCGACAAGATCCGCGCCCTGACCGATCGGCAGAAGAAGCTGGAGCGCGAACTGGAGACCCTGAAGGCCCGGGCCGCCTCCAGTGCGACCTCCGACCTGAGTGGCGCAGCGATCGATGTGGGCGGGATCCGTGTGCTGGCCTCGCGCCTGGAGGGCTTCGATGCCAAGGCGCTGCGCGATGCGATGGACCGTCTGAAGCAGCAGTTAGGCGACGCGGTGATCGTCCTGGCCGGTACCGCCGACGGCAAGGCGGCCCTGGTGGCGGGGGTGAACGGCGCCGCAACCGGGCGGGTCAAGGCGGGGGAACTCCTGTCACATGTAGCCGGTCAGATCGGGGGCAAGGGCGGTGGCCGCCCGGATCTCGCCCAGGGTGGTGGTGAGGACGGGCCCGCCCTTGCCACGGCGCTTCAAGGGGTTCCGGAGTGGGTCCGGGAACGGATCGGCTGACCCCTTATTGGACTAAACGGTGCTTGCGGCCCGACCTGTCCGGCCGCTAACATGCTTTAAGTTCATGAATGTACCAGGAAGCCCCCGGCCCTTTTCACGGGCCCGGCGCGCCCCCGGCACTATCCTTTGCCGGATTACGGAGAAGAAACATGTTGATCTTGACCCGCCGTGTCGGCGAAACCCTGATGATCGGCGATTCGGTCACGGTGACCGTGCTTGGCGTCAAAGGCAACCAGGTGCGTATCGGTATCACCGCGCCCAAGGATGTGGCCGTGCATCGCGAAGAAATCTACCAGCGCATCCAGCGCGGCGAAGAGATCGGCTCGCCTGCCGCATCGGAAAACATCACGTCGGAATGATTTTGTTTGCCGCCTGAGCGGCGAGCCGCTATTCTAGGCGGCCGCCGCGGCTCGCCTGCGGCATGCGACAGACCCGGAGTGATGCCCGAGTGGCCGAAGGGGCTCCCCTGCTAAGGGAGTATAGGGTCAAAAGCCTTATCGAGGGTTCGAATCCCTCTCACTCCGCCAGACAGAAAAAAGCCCCGCATAGCGGGGCTTTTTTCTGTCTCGTCGCACGTGCTTGCATCCCGGCCGCAGGCTTTCGTCGGGACGAAAAAAACAGGCAGACCATCAGTCTGCCTGTTTCGATAATGGCGCGCCCGGAGAGATTCGAACTCCCGACCGCCTGGTTCGTAGCCAGGTACTCTATCCAGCTGAGCTACGGGCGCGTTTCGTTAGACGCGGAATTCTGCACGAACCCTTTTCACCCGTCAACATCTTGAGCGAAAGATTTTCGCGACGACGGTTTCTGCGGCCGCTGCGCCCCGTGCCCCGCGTATCACTGTGGAGGCGGATGTCCGAAGTGGGGCGACCGTCTCATCCGCAGTGCCCATCCGGTGCGCGGATTAGCAGGGCATTCACGCCGGGGCCCGGAGAATGTCGGGACAGGGGATACAACGGAACGCGAGCACTCGCGGGAGTCAATTGATGCATTTTTCCAAACCCTTGCTCGGGCTGGGGCTGTTGGCCGTCGTACCCTTGAGCGCCGCCGCCGCCACTTACAGCGTCGGACCCGGTAGGCAGTACACCCAGCTCACCACGCTCTTCAACAGCGTCAACCTGGCGCCCGGCGACATCGTCGAGGTCGACGGCAACGCCACCTATGCCGGCAACATCGTGGTGGGTGACGACGACAGCGGGACCGAGGCCAGTCCGGTGACGATCCGCTGGCGCCGCGTGGCCGGCGCGACGCGGCCGCTGCTGTCCGGCGGCACGCATACGATCAAGTTCCAGCAGTCGAACCACATCGTGTTCGAAGGCTTCGAGGTCACCGGCGGCTCCAGTTCGTGCATCTTCAGCGAGGCGCACAACGCCACCGTGCGGGACGTCTACGTACACGACTGTCCGTCGCACGGCATCCTTGGCGCGGACCAGAACTCCGGTTCCTTCACGCTGGAGTACAGCGAGATCGCGCGCTCCGGCCAGGGCGACCGCCGCCATGCGATCTATATGCAGTCGGACGAAGTGGCGTATCCCGACACGGTTTTCAGGATGCGCTACAACTACGTTCACAGCGCCACCGGCGGCGTGCTGGTACGCGTGCGCCACCAGCGCGCCGAGATCCATTACAACTGGATCGAGGGATCGGACCTGCACGAAGTCGAGTTGATCGGGCCCGATTGCGAAACGCAGAAGGCCGGCTGGACGGCGGATCTGCGTCGCGAGGATGCCGAACTCGTCGGCAACGTCATCATCCACCGCTCGACCAGCCGTTCCGGAAATGCGCTGCGCATCGGGGGCGACCTGAACGGCCGCAACCAGGGACGTACGCGTCTGGTGAACAACACGATCCTCATGGACCGTTCCGGTACGGCGAACGCGGTGCTGGTCCAGCTGGGCCAGGGTTCGCTGGAGATGCACAACAACGTCATCTACCAGCCGGCGTCCGGAAGTGCGCCGAACATCGTCCGCGAGAATCCCGCCAGCAACGTCGATACCCCGTACTGCGGGCCGCAGAGCCGCGAGCCCTGGTCCGACGGCCGCAAGGTGGCCGGTTCCAACAACTGGGTGCAGTCCAGTGCCGCATCGGTGCCGGCGGAATGGACCGGCACCCTGCGCGGCAGCGACCCGATGTTCACCGACCTGGCGCAGCTGAATTTCCGTCCGCGGGCCGGCAGTCCGCTGTTGAACGCGGGCAACAATACCCCCGCCACGCCGTCGGCGTTTCCGTTCCCGACGCCTCAGCTGCTGCCGGCTTTCGATCCGCCGCGACGGATCAAGCTCGCGCCAGGCGATGCCCATGCGCGCCTGATGCTGGAAGGTCGCATCGACATCGGCGCGTTCGAGCAGTTCGACATCGACCAGGTATCCGATCCGATCCGTGTCAACGGGTCGCAGCCCTTGATCCCGCCGCGACCGGCGGGAACGGCGGCGCAGCCCACGACGGCGTCGCAGCCTGCGCTGACCGCGCCCAGCGCGGTGTTGCCCGTGCGCGAGCGCACGCGCTGGCGGACGACGCCGGCCGCACGCTATCGCCGCGGCGTGGTCCGGCCCTGACGCGGGCTTCACAGGCAGATGCATCGAGCCGCCCTCCGGGGCGGCTCTCTTTTTTGCGCTACGTGTCCGGCGCGGGGGGCAAGTCGCGTTGAGGGTTATGTGTCGGATACGCCAGATGTGCCGGGACCCGGAGGCCACTACCCCGGGTGCGGGTGGATGCATGGCGTAGGGATCAAAGGGCGGCCTCAGGACCGAAATCCGGGTCGCCGCAACCGCAGCGAGGGGGGCTTCGATGAAGGCAGCGCGCAAGAGCCGCAAGGACCGGGTCATCCGGTTTCTGTGGCTGGGGGAAGTGGTGGTCCTGTTCGCGGCCGTGATGGCCGCCGCCTGGTTGCGCTTCCATACCGAGCCGGAGTACCAGGTCCGCTTCCTGGAGCAGACGCCATGGCGCGCCCTGCTCGTGGCGCTGGCGATCACGGGCGCGATGACCGCCTTCGGCCTGTACCAGACGCATGTCCGCCATACGCGGACGGATTTCATCCTGCGCCTGGTGCTGTCGTTCGCCCTCGGCGGTATCGCCCTGGTGGTGTTCTACTACTTGGTTCCCCCGTCCTATCTCGGCCGCGGCGTGCTGGCGATCTCGCTGGCGATCGGCGCGCTGGGGATCCTCGTGGTGCGGCTGGCCTGGGTGCGGCTGTTCCATTCCGATGTGCTGAAGCAGCGCGTGCTGATCCTCGGGGCGGGGCGCAATGCCGACCTGATCAACTCGTGCATGCGCCGTCGTTCCGACCGCCGCACGTTCACCGTGGTGGGATTCGTGCCGGTGCCCGGCCAGCCCGTGCGGGTGCGCGAAGACCTGCTGGTGTCTGTGGGCGAGGAGGGCCTGCACGAACTCACCGACCGCCTGCAGATCGACGAACTGGTGATCGCGCCGGACGAGCGGCGGGGCGGGCTTCCGATGGAGCAGATGCTGCAGTGCGTGCAGCAGGGCATCTCGGTGGTGGACCTGTCCAGCTTCTTCGAACGAGAAGCCGGCATGGTGCAACTCAACGCGGTGGATCCGTCGTGGCTGGTGTTCTCCGGCGGCTTCGACTACTCCACGCCACGTCGGCTGAGCAAGCGGTTCTTCGATCTGCTAGCCGCCGGTGCACTTCTGCTGGTGAGCTGGCCGTTGATGATCGTGGTGGGCATCGCCGTGTGGATGGAATCCGGTGGCCCGGTCTTCTACAGCCAGACGCGCGTGGGCGAGCGCGGCCGCCATTTCACCCTGACGAAGTTCCGCAGCATGCGGGTGGATGCGGAAAAGGGTGGCGTGGCGGTGTGGGCCAGCAAGGACGACGACCGCAGTACCCGGGTGGGACGCTTCATCCGCAAGACGCGACTGGACGAGCTGCCCCAGTTGATCGCGGTGCTGCGTGGCGACATGAGTTTCGTCGGCCCGCGTCCGGAGCGCCCGCAGTTCGTCGACATGCTCAACGACGAGGTGCGCTACTACGGCGTTCGTCACAGCGTGAAGCCGGGCCTCACCGGTTGGGCGCAGCTCCGTTATCCGTACGGCGCGTCGGTGCGCGATGCGGAGGAGAAGCTCAAGTTCGACCTGTTCTACGTGAAGAACCACGGCCTGGTGTTCGATCTGATGATCCTGCTGCAGACCGTCGAAGTCGTGTTGTTCGGCCGTGGCGCGCGCTGAGCGGCGCCGCACGTGACGATCGCCGGGCTAGCCGGGCATCAGGCCGCGCAGGAAGCGCTTCACGCCGAACGGAAGCAGGCCCGCGATCTCGCGGCGCTGCGCGGGATCGCGCGACAGTCCCCAGGCGCGTCGCGCAAGCGCGGTGCCTGCGGCCCAGCGGCGGCGTATCAGCATGCCCCGGGCATTGCGCAGGTAGGTGCCGGCCAGGGCGGCATCCAGCTCGCCGTCGTCCAGCGTGCCGCGCGCGTCGGCGACCGCCTTCTCGACCACACGGACATAATCGTCGTACGTGCTGCTGGCCGCCGACAGGCCTTCGTGTCCGCGCATCGCGCGCACCAATGGCTGTTCGACCACGCCGATCGGCCAGTGGCGCGCGATGCGGAGGTGGAATTCGAGGTCCTCGGCGGTGCGCAGGGCTTCGTCGAATCCGCCCAGTTGTTCCACCACCTGCCGACGCAGCATCACCGATGCGGGAATCAGGGAGGGATTGTGCAACAGCCAGCGCAGGGCCCATCCGTCCTCGCGGACGACGTCGCGGCGGCGGAACACGTCGATGTGCCGGTAGTCGCCGTCGATGCGCTCGACGTCGCAGACCACCATGCCGAATTCCGGCCGTGCATCGAGGAAGGCGACCTGCAACGCAGTCTTCTCCGGCATCCATTCGTCGTCGCTGTCCAGCAGGGCCAGGTAGCGTCCGCGTGCGAGCCGCATGCCGTGGTTGCGCGCCGCCGATACGCCTGCATTGGACTGCCATACGTGACGCACACGCTCGCCGTAGCGTTCGCGCAGCATCTCGCCGGTGCCGTCGGTGGAGCCGTCGTCGACCACGATGATGTCCTCCACGGCGCGCGTCTGCGCCAGGACCGAATCGATGGCGCGCGGCAACAGGGCCCGGCGGTTGTACGTCGGTATAATCACTGAAACTTCGATGTCGCGCGCCATGTTGAAGGACGTCTCCAGGAAGCTGTTGTACACGAGCGGATTGCTCGGCCTCTATCATCGGCTGCGCAATGCCGACAGCCTGACGGTGGTGATGTTCCATCGTACCCTGAGTCCGGACGATCCGCGCTGGGCGTCCTGCGATCCGGACTACACCTTGTCCACCGAACGGCTGGAGCAGTCGCTCGCCTTCTTCCGGCGCCATTACAACGTGGTGTCGCTGGAGCAGGTGCTGGCCTCCCGGCGCACCGGCGCGGCGCTTCCCCCGCGCGCGCTGCTGATCACCTTCGACGATGGATGGGCCGACAACGCGGACTACGCGCTGCCCGCGCTGCGGCGCGCCGGACTGCCCGCGCTGCTGTTCGTCGTGGCCGATGCGGTGGGCACGCGCCAGCCTTTTTTCCAGGAACGCCTCATCGCCGCGTGGCGGCGTGGCGCGTTGAGCGTGGGCGAACTGGTGGCGGCGCTGCCGGAAGATGAGTTACCGGTCGCCGGCGTCGACGAATCGATCGCGTCGCTGCGCAAGGTGATCGCGCGTCTGGAAGCGCTGGATGCCGGCACGCGCGCCCGCGTGCTGGAGCCGCTCATGGCCCGCCTCGACGACGGGCATCGCCACATGGTCACCGTGGAGGAACTGCAGCGGTTGCAGGACGGCGGCGTCGCGCTCGGGCTGCATGGCAAGACCCACACGCCGATGCGGCTGGCCGAGGACCTGGATGCCGAACTGGGCGGTGCCCGTGAGGCGCTGGCCAGGCAGCTGGGTCAGCCGCGCGCACGCGCCGAATCGATGTCGTTCCCGCATGGCTCGTTCGATGCGGCCATCGCGCAGCGCGCGCGCGAGGCGGGCTACGAACTGGTGTTCACCAGCGTGCCGGTGCTCAATCCGACCGGGCACGGGGTGGGTTGGCTGCTGGGACGCACCGGTTTCGAGACCGACACCGTTGTCGATGGCAAAGGCCGCTTCCGCGAGGACTGGCTGGCGCTGTACCTGTTCCGCCGGCAGGCGCGCCGCCTGGCGTGATGGCGGTCGGGCCTGCCCGGTGTCAGGCCGCTGGCGTTACTCGTCTTCGTCGGCGGAGGTGAGGAACAGCGGCGCGGCCGCGGCCGCATCCTGCGGCGAACTCCAGCGCAGGAACACCGGGCGGCGGCTGCGTTCGACAAAGTGCAGCGCGTGCCATCCGCGCCGCTGCGCATCCGAAGCGCACATCTCCACCGACACCGCGCTGCAGCGGGCCTTCCGTGCTGCGTGCAGCAGTTCGCCTACGTGCATCGCCGCCATCCCGTCGGCGCCGTCGACCGACCAGAAATCGCGCACATGCAGTGTGCCGTCGATCCGCTGCACGGCGAACCAGGCCTGCAGTGCGCGGTCATGCGACCGCTTCACCAGCACGTAGCGCGTGCTCGCCAGCGGCGATTCGTCGAAGCGCCAGCGCAGGTGGCCGACATCGCGGATCGCGATCACGTCATCGCCCTTGGGCGAATCGGACCAGACCGCATCGATGCGCGCATCGGCCTGGTCGGCCCAGGCCGAACACAGCTGGGGGCTGCGCAGGCGCGTCCATGCGTCGCGGCATGCGATCACGCGGTCGGCCAGCCAGCCCGCCGCCGGCGCAAGCCAGTGCGGGAGGCGCTCGCGCAGATAGCCCGCATGGCGCAGGACGCGCGCGTAGCGCACCAGCTGTGCGGGTTGCGCGTAGCCGATGCGCTTGAACACCGGCGCCGCCTTGGGATTGGGAAATCCGTACAACACGTCCAGCGCTTCCCCTGCCGCTGCGATCAGGCCCTGCTGCAACATCAGTGCAGGGCCCAGCGAGCGGTGCTGCGGAAGCACAGCCAGGTCGACCAGTACGCCGGCACGCAGCTCACGCCCGCGCCACACCAGCCGCCTGCGGCCTGCCGATGCGGTGCCTACGTGAGCCTGGCCGGGGACGTCGAGCAGCAACTGCATCAGGGGCTCTCCGTGCGGGCAGCGCAGGTAGAACCACTCGTACTTGGCGGTCATCCGGGCATCCTGGCCCAGGTTGCCGCGCCACAGCGCCAGCACCGTGTCGCGGTCGCGCGCCGGCAGGCCGGCTTCCACGAGGTACTGCGGCGCGGTGGGCATGGCGTTCATCGCTCAGTCCAGTTCGGGAACATCGCCGGCCAGCACCGGCGCCATGTGCAGGTACTTCGTCGTCCTGCGCTTGTTGTGGATGTCGTCGTAGACGGCCTGCGCGTGCTCCGGGGTGATGCCCAGGGCGATGGCAAGTTCGCTCGCCGGCCGCCCATGGTTGAGCGCCCACAGCGCCAGGTCCATCTGCTGGTAGGGCAGGGCGAAGTAGAACTCGTCCTGGCCCTGGCTCAGGCTGTAGGTGTCCGTGGTCGGCACCGCCGCGCAGACGCGCTCGGGCAGGCCCAGGTGGCGTGCCATGCCGTAGACCTGCGACTTGTAAAGGTGCGCGATGGGCTTGACGTCGGCCGAGCCGTCGCCGTTCTTGACGAAGAAGCCCTGGTCGTACTCGACGCGGTTCGGGGTGCCGACCACGCCGTAGTTGAGGCGGTCGGCGTGGAAGTACTCCAGCGTCTTGCGGATGCGCTGCTTGAAGTTGGTCGCGGCCACGATGGTGAGGTAATCGGCCAGGGCCAGGTCGCGCTCGTGCAGGGTGCCGTCGGGCGACTGCGCCACCAGGCGGAACCGGTTGATGCGGCCTTCGGTGCCGCCGTCGATGACGATCTTGAACTTCCAGCCTTCGCCGTACTCGGGAAGCGTGTTGCGTACCGCCTGATCGCGCGCGCGGTAGCAGCCGATCGCCGCCAGTGCGGGCGCGATGTCCACGGTCTCGGTGCGCACGCCCAGGTGCTCGGCCAGGATGCGCGCGCGCGCAGCGCTGTCGTCGGAGGAGTCCTGTTCGGGCAGGATCAGCGTGAAGACGCGCTCGGGGCCCAGGGCGCGGACAGCCAGCGCGCAGCTGACGGAACTGTCGATGCCGCCGGAGATCGCGACCACCAGGCCGCGGCGGTGCAGCTGGCGCGCGGTGATCTCGCGCAGGCGCGCACAGATGCGGTCGGCTTCGCTCTGGTAATCGATGTCGAGGACGTGGTGATCGAGCTGGCTCATGGGCTTGCGGTCTGCTCCGTCAGTTGGATGCGTCGGACCTTGCCGGACGCGGTGCGCGGCAGAGTGTCGACGAAGGTGATGTGCCGGGGGATCTTGTAGGCGGCCAGGCGTGCGCGGCAGTGCGCCTTGATGCGGTCTTCGGCACGCGGGACCGGTGCGTCGACCACCACGAATGCCTTGATGACCTGTCCGAGCGTGGCGTCGTCGATGCCGACCACCGCGACTTCGCGGATGCCGGGCAGCTCGGCGATGACTTCCTCGACATCGGTCGGGTGCACGCGGTGCGCACCGGTCTTGATCATGTCGCTGCGGCGACCCTGCAGGAACAGGAAGCCCTCCGCATCGAGCTGGCCCATGTCGCCGGTACGCAGCCAGCCGTCGCGCAGCGCGCTGGCCGTAGCCTCCGCATTGCGCCAGTAGCCCAGCATGATGCCGGGGCCGCGCACGCAGACTTCGCCGCTCTGGCCCGGATCGGCCGGACTGCCGTCGTCCCGGAAGATGCACCATTGCGTGTCCTGCACCGGAATGCCGACCGAACCGCGCTTCTCGTCCAGGCGTTCGGGCGGCAGCCAGCTGATGCGCGAGGTCGCCTCGGTCTGTCCGTACATCAGGAACAGGCGCGCGTCTGGCAGCGCCTGGCGGACGCGGTCGGCCACGGCCGGCGGCATCGCGCCACCGGCCTGGGTCAGATAGCGCAGCGAGGACAGGTCGTGGCCGCCACGCTCCAGCAGGTCCAGCAGCAGGATGTAGGTCGACGGCACGCCGGAGAAGCCGGTGGCGCGGTGGCGTTGCAGCGCTTCCAGCACCTGCAGCGGGAACACCAGGCCGGGGCCGAGCACGACACGGGCGCCGGTCGCCAGGTGCGTGTGCAGGACGGAGGCCCCGTATGCGTAGTAGAACGGCAGCACGCTGACGATCAGGTCGTCCTGCGCCAGGCTCAGGTAGGCCACGATGGCGCGCGTGTTGGCGGCCAGGTTCGCGTGGCTGAGCATCACGCCTTTGGGGTCGCCTGTCGTGCCCGAGGTGTACAGCAGCTGCGCCAGGGTGTCGTCGGCATCGGGTTCGGGCCACGCATCCACGCCGTCCGCCACCGGAAGCGCCTCAGCAGGCTCCAGTGCGATCGCGCATGGCATGGGCACGCCCGTTCCGTCCCACTGCGCCAACACCTGCTCGACATCGCGGTGTCCGCTCTCGTGCAGGACGAAGCGCGCCTCGCAGTGGCGCAGCCAGGGCAGGAAATCGCGCGTGCGCGCCTGCGCATTCAGCGGCACCGCCACGCCGCCCGCCAGCCAGATGCCGTACACCGCGACCGCAGCCTCGATCCGGTTGGGCAGCACCAGCGCCACGCGGTCGCCGGCGTGCAGGCCGGCCTGGCGCAGATGGTGGGCGAAGCCGGAAGCCATCTGCCGGAAGCTGCCGTAGTCGATGCTGCGCTCGCCATCGACCATCGCGATGCGGCGGGGCGCATCGCGGGCGATCCGGGCGAGCTGGGCGGTCAGGCGCTCCATGGCGTGCGCGGAGGCGTCGGCTCAGCCGGCCAGCTTGCGCGAGACGAAGGCGTCGACGGTCTCGATGGTGTCGAAGTTGGCGGGCGTCATTTCCTCGGCGGCGATCTGCAGCTTGAACGCATCCTCGAGGAAGAAGACGAGTTCGTGGATGCCCGTGGAATCGATGATGCCACCCTGGATCAACGAGTCCTGGTCGCCTACGGCGGCCGGGTCGTCCGAGAACAGGAAGTTCTGCAGGATGAACGTCTTGATCTGTTGCTTCTGCGGCATGGTGGTCCCCTGAGATTCGCCGTGTGTTGCTGACTACATGAACGCGGGACCGGCCCTTCACCGGCCACCTGACATGCCGCGGATACGTGCCTGCCCGGTGCTACCATCGCCGCCGGTCATCCGCACACCGACAGGAGTCCGCCATGCGTTATTCGCTGTGCCTGCTGGTCATCGCACTGGCTGCGTGCCGCCCGTCCGAACCCGTCGCCGCACCCGCCGAGCCGCCGCGTTCGGTGCAGGATCCCGCGCCGGAGGCGTACGCATCGGAAAAGCAGGCGTTCGTGGTGGCCGAGCAGGTGGTCGGGCTGGACCATCCCTGGTCGTTCGCCTTCCTGCCCGATGGGGGCGTGCTGATCACCGAGCGTGCCGGACGATTGCGCCGGGTCGCGCCCGATGGGGCCGTGTCGGCGCCGATCACGGGCCTGCCCGACATCTTCGTGGACGGGCAGGCCGGCCTGCTGGACGTGGCGCTGTCGCCCTCATACGCGCAGGACGGATGGCTCTACCTGGCCTTCGCAGAACCCAATTTCCGCGGCAACAAGGCGGGCACGGCGGTGGTACGCGGCAAGCTGCGCGGTGACGCGCTGGTCGAGTCGAGCGTGGTGTACACGCAGGAGCCCAAGCTCTCGCACGGCACGCATGTCGGGGCGCGTCTGGTGTTCGACGACCAGGGCCATCTGTTCATCACTCAGGGCGACAACCGCGTGGGCGCGGCCACCGCGCAGGAGCTGGACAAGCTGTCGGGCAAGATCGTGCGCATCCACGCCGACGGCAAGGTGCCGGCGGACAATCCGTTCGTGTCCCGGGCGGGTGCGCGGGGCGAGATCTGGTCGTACGGCCACCGCAACGTGCAGGGTGCGGCCCTGCATCCGGTGACGCGCCAGCTGTGGGCGACCGAGCACGGGCCCATGGGCGGCGACGAGCTGAACATCCCCAAGGCCGGCCTGAATTACGGCTGGCCGGTCATCACGCACGGCATCGACTACAGCGGTCGCCCGGTGCCGGGGTCGCAGGGCACGGCGGCACCCGGCATGGAGCAGCCGCACCATGTGTGGGCGAAATCGCCGGGACTCAGCGGCATGGCCTTCTACACCGGCGATGCGCTGCCGGGCTGGAAGGGCAACCTGTTCCTGGGCGCACTGGCGGCGAAGGCGTTGATAAGGCTGGAACTGGACGGCGACCGCGTCGTGCATGAAGAGCGCCTGCTGACGGACCGCAATCAGCGCATCCGCGATGTGCGTCAGGGGCCGGACGGCGCGCTCTATGTACTGGTCGATGCGCCTGCGCCAGACGGCAAGTTGCTGCGCATCGCACCCGCACCGGTGCCCGAAGCGGCGTCGGCGCCGACCGCACCGGCGGCCGGCGCGCCGTAGCGCACGGTCCTCAGCCGACGGTCGTCGAGGCCGGCTTGCGCGCGATGAAGTCCACGCTGGTGATGCAGAGCTGTTCGGCAGGAATGTCCGCGAACTGGGGATGCACCGGCATGGCGGCCAGTTGCTTCATCCGCTCTTCGCGGGTGGTACGGGTGTCGAGATCGATGTCGAAGCCGTGCCGCCGCGCGCCATCGACGAACCAGTGCGCACGCAGGCGGTTCTGGTAGAGGAAGGCGTTGTTCCAGCGCTCCCATTCGCGGTCCGAATAGCGCAGGTAGTGCAACTGGTGGATGCTCCGGTCCACGTAGGCGTAGTGGTCGCCGCAGTTCACCGAATGGAACATGATGCCGTGCGGCGCAAGGATGCGCATCGCCTCGGCATACATCGCATCGATGACGTCCGGTGGCACGTGTTCCAGCACGCTGTTGGAGAACACCACGTCCACTTCGCCATCCGCCAGCGCCGTGCGGGTGGCGTCGGCCGGGGCGCGATAGTCGATCACGCCGCCGCTGGCCATGCCCAGGTCGGCGCCGGTGCGCAGGCGTTCGACCAGAACGCGGTGGCGCTGCTCGACCTCCGCCAGCGGCACGCCTGCCGCGGTGGCGATGCGCGGCAGGAAACGGCCAAGGACGTCCGCGCACTGCAGGGTCAGGTCCGTCCGTAGATGGGGGTTCAGGTCGTAGGTCGTCACGCGGCCCGCACCTGCCAGGTAGCAGGCGAACGGAAAGGTGGGATACCAGCCGGTGCCGATCTCGAAGGCGCGTACACCGGGCAGCGCGATGCCGGCATCACGCAAGTGGCCGACCATGATTTCCCAGTCGTCCACCTTGCTGGCCAGTTCGCCGTCGAAATCGCGCAGGCCGCCGAAGCGCCGCTGCAGGTGGAAATGCAGCGCATGCCCGCCGGGCAACGCGCCGAGAACCTTCTGGATGATGCCCTTGACCCGCCAATCCATGCCTTGATCCCTCGAAGTGCGACGCGGGCGCGCTTACGCGACCACGTCGGCCGGTTGCGCCGCCGGTGCCAGGCGCGCTTCCACCGTCTGCCGATGCACCAGCATCGTCGACAGCACGCCCATGAAGGCCTGGTTGTCGCCGAAGCCGGTCGCGCGCCCCTGCCGGCATTTCTCCACCAGGCGCCCCACCGCCGCGGCGTCGAAGTAGCCGGCCTCGCGGATTGCATCCGGCGACAGCAGATCG
Organism: Pseudoxanthomonas sp. F11; assembly: GCF_037046485.1. Taxonomy (NCBI): domain Bacteria; kingdom Pseudomonadati; phylum Pseudomonadota; class Gammaproteobacteria; order Lysobacterales; family Lysobacteraceae; genus Pseudoxanthomonas; species Pseudoxanthomonas sp. F11. Next base: position 60,968 of record NZ_JBANLZ010000004.1, read on the forward strand.
GCCACGTAGTCCAGCGGCTTGCCGTCGAAGAAGAAGCTCTGGCTGTCCGGCGCGCGATAGGGCTGCTTGGTCCGCTGCACGATGTCCGCAGGCAGCAGGCCCGCCAGCGCGCGCCGCAGCAAGTACTTCTCCGTCATGCCGCGGATCTTGAAGCTGGGCGGCAGGCGGTTGGCGAATTCGATGACGCGATGGTCCAGGTATGGGAAGCGACCCTCGATCGAGTTGGCCATCGCCACGCGGTCGCCCTGCGCGGAAAGCAGGTAGCCGGCCAGCAGCGACTTCGCTTCCACGTACTGGTCGCGGGCCAGGTCGCTCCAGCGCGCCATGTCCGCCGGCAGCGTCTGTTCGTAGGCATCCAGTGCATCCCAGCGCGTAGCGGTCGCACGCAGCTCCGGCGACAGGAAGGCGAGCGCGCGCTGCGACGTGGTCCAGCGCGGCACGTGCGCGAAGATCGGCCGGTGCAGGTGTTCCATGCCCTGGCCGAAGAAGGACTGCGCAAACGCCGGGTTGCTGACGGGCGAGTTCTGCAGGTAGCCGTACAGCTTCTGCAGCAGGCGCGGACGCATGCGAGAGTCGGGTTGGCGTGCCCAGAAGCGGCGGATCTTCGCTTCCTTGAACAGGTCGTAGCCGCCGAACACCTCGTCGGCGCCTTCGCCGGTCAGCACCACCTTGTAGCCGTGCCGGCGCACGCTGCCGGCCAGCAGCATCAGCGGGATCGGGCCGGTGCGCAGGACCGGCGTCTCGGTATGGCGGATCAGGCGCGGGAGCGCTTCGCCGATGTCGCGGCGCGTGCAGGTCAGGGTGGTGTGCTCGGTACCGAGGTGCCGCACCATCGCCTGCTGATGCACGCTCTCGTCGAACTCGCCGTCCTCGAACGCCACCGAGAACGTGCGTACCGGCGTATCGGTGAAGCCGCGGATCAGCGCGACGATGCCGGAGGAATCCAGGCCGCCGCTGAGGTACGCGCCCACCGGTACGTCCGCGCGCAGTTGCAGGCGCACGGCATCGACCAGCAGCTCGCGCAGCGTGTCCGTGGCCTGTTCCAGCGTCTGCGGATAGCGCGCGGGCGAGGTATCGCGCGCATCCGGGAACGTCCAGTCCCAGTAGCGGCGCAGGTGCTGACGCCCGTCGCGTTCCACCGACAGCACATGCCCCGGTGGCAGGCTCTGCACGCCCTGGTACAGCGTGTCCGGGTCGACCGGTGCCCAGTACGTCAGCGTCTGCATCAGCGCCTGCGGTTCCAGGTGGGCGCACTCGGGCAGCACGGCCAGCAGCGATTTCACCTCCGAGGCGAACCACAGGCGGCCACGCTGGCGCGTGTAGTACAGCGGACGAATGCCGGCACGGTCGCGCGCCAGTACGAGGCGCTGGCGCTCGCTGTCCCACAGGGCAATGGCGAACTGGCCGTTGAGGTGCTGGACGAAATCCTCGCCGTAGCGGTCGTACAGATGCACGATCACTTCGGTATCGGACTGGGTGTAGAACTGATGGCCCTTGGCTTCCAGCATCTGCCGCAGTTCGACGAAGTTGAAGATCTCGCCGTTGAAGACGGTCCACACCGTGCGGCGCGGGTTGTGGATGGGCTGGTCGCCGGTGGACAGGTCGATGATCGACAGTCGCGCATGCGCCAGGCCGATGCTGGGTGCGGCGTGGAAGCCGAAGCCGTCCGGCCCGCGATGCGCCAGTGGATGGATCATCCGCTCCAGCCAGGGCCGCGCCTCGGGGGAGACCACATTCGGACCCATGAAACCCGCGATTCCACACATGTATCGCTTCCCCTGTCCTTAGTAAGAATCGTCAGGCCGAGTCGGCCGCATACGCGGCGCGCGCCGGACCCGGGCTTTCGGCGAGCGCTTCTTCGCAGGCCCGCAGCGTGTCGCGTGCCACCTGCTCCCAGTCGCGCGAGAAGCGGCGCGCGAGTGCGGCCTCGTCCCAGTCCTGCGCCAGGGCTTTCGCCAGCGCGTCCGCCAGTGCGTCCGCGTCGCGCGCCGGGACCAGCAGGCCGCTGGCCGCGTCGACCACCTCGGGGATGCCGCCGACCGGCGTGGCCACCACGGGCCGGCCGCAGGCCAGCGCTTCCACCAGCACATTGGGATGGCCTTCGGAATAGCTGGGCAGCGTGACCAGGTCCGAGGCGACCATCCAGCGCGCGACCTCGGCCGGCGCCTGGCTGCCCGCCAGCTGCAACGGCAGCGCGGGTTCGGCGGCCAGGGTCGCGGCGAGTTCGGTGTACAGCGGGCCATCGCCGACGAACACCACCCGCGCCTGCGGCCGGGTGGCGGCCAGGCGACGCGTGGCGTGCAGCAGTTCGCGCAGGCCCTTCTCGGGTACCAGCCGGCCCACGTAGAGCACCACCTCGGCGTCCTGCGGCAGGCCCAGCGCCGCGCGCGCGGCCTGGCGGTCGCCGGGGTGGAACAGGGCGGCATCGCAGCCGTTGGGAATGGCGCGGATGCGTTCCGGGTCGGCGCCGTAGCGGTCGACAGCGACGCGTCCCAGATCCTCGCTGACCACCAGCAGGCGACGCGCGGCCTGCACCACCGGACGGGTCAGGCGACGGCTGACGGCATCGCGCACGCGCAGGTCGGAACCGCGCGCGCCGGCGACGAACGGCACGCCCGCCTCGCGCGCGGCGCGCAGGGCGCCATAGCCGTCGGGATACAGCCAGTAGGCCAGCACCACGTCGGGTGCGAATGCGCGGACGGGCCTGGACAGGGCGCGCGCGCACAGGTGGCCATTGAAGGGACGGCTGACTGCCGGCAATGCAGGGTAGGTGACGTAGTCCGCGTCGCACCCCGGCGCCACGGCGTCCTGTTCCGCGGGCCGGTACAGATAGCTGCGTGGCCGCGCCCAGCCAGGATAGGTGGCGATGGGACTGAGCACCTTCACCTGCGCCAGCCGCGACAGCTCGCGCACCGTCTGGTAGACCGGGCGTCCGCGATGGGGCTCCCCGGCGATCGGGAACTGGGAGGTGACGATCAGGATGCGCATGCGGGAGGGATGTGACGGGAAGGGGAGCGAAGCTGTCCGCCGTGTGGCGCGGTTGGCGTTGTAGGAGCCGAAGCATGCCGAGGCAGGGGGACAGGATGGGTCACGAAACGTCTACGCCCTCGCGGATGGTGGAACTGGATGCCCTGCGCGGCATCGCCGCCGTCGCCGTGCTGGGCTACCACTTCACAACGCGGTATCAGGAACAGATCGGCCATGTCGATGGCCCGCCAGCCAACCTGTGGATCGGCAACTACGGGGTGTACCTGTTCTTCCTGATCAGCGGATTCGTGATCTTCATGACGCTGGAGCGCACGCGCACGGCTGCGGATTTCGTGGTGTCGCGTTTCTCGCGGCTGTTTCCCGGCTACTGGGCGGCCCTGCTGATCACCAGTGCCGTCGTCTACAGCGTGGGCCTGCCGTTCCAGCGGCTGCCCGCCGGACAATGGTTGCTGAACTTCACCATGGTGCAGGAGATCCTGGGGGCCGAGCCCCTGGACGGCTCCTACTGGACGCTGCAGATCGAGCTGTTCTTCTACGTGCAGATGCTGTTCTGGTTCGTGGTGGGGCAGTTGCGGCGCATCCACTGGATCATCGGCGGCTGGCTGGCGCTGGCCGTCGTGGAAGGACTGTGCGAGAAGCACCACTGGCACTTCTCCTACTGGGTGCGCGAACTGATGATCCTGCGTTACATCCCGTTCTTCGCCCTCGGCATCCTGTTCTACCGCTTGCACCGCTACCCGGCGGAGTGGAGACTGAACCTGACGATGCTGCTGTGCGCGCTGCTGGCCATCGCCGTCGGCGAGCGCCCGATCTTCCTGCCGGTGGCGCTGGTGTGCTGCGCGATCTTCGCATTGTTCGTGCGTGGGCACCTGAAGTTCCTCGACTCGCGCTTCTTCGTGTTCCTGGGATCGATCTCCTACGCGCTGTACCTGGTGCACCAGGCGATCGGTTTCGTGGTGATCCACCATCTGGAGCGGCACGGCGTCCCGGCGTGGCTGGCATGCGGGATCGCTGCGCTGGCCGCGCTGGCGCTGGCCACGCTGCTCCACCTGATGATCGAGCGCCCCGCGATGCAGCGGATCCGCGATGCATGGAGGGCGTCGCGGATGCAGGCGCTGTCGCCGCGATGACATCCGTCAGCGACCCGCTCCGCCGGCCCCCCCCACGGCCGGGATCCGTACGGACCGGCGCGTCCGCGTTCGCGGCGCTGGACCTGCCCACCTGCGTCTTCGTGTGCGGATGCGCCGCCTCGTGCGGCGCGAGCGGAGCCGACGCGGGATGACGGTGGCCGGGCAGGGGGGCGCACGCGGGCTGGGCAGGATCGCTTCCTCGGCGGCGTACGGGATCGTGGGCGGGCTGCTGGGACGTGCCGTGGGCCTGGTCGGCACGCTGCTGATCGCGCGCCACCTGACGCCGGACATCGTGGCGGAAGTCACCGTGGCCACGGTGGTGGCGCTGACGGGCAACTGGATCGCGGCATGGGGATGCGGGCAGTACGTGGTGGTCCGTGGCGGGGAAGGGCAGGACGCCGTCTTCGCCGCCACCCTGGTCTACCTGCTGGCCGGCGCGGCGATGATCGCGCTGCTGTGGTGGGCCAGTCCCTGGCTCGCGTCGTGGATGCAAGCGCCACGGGTCGCCGATTACCTGCCCGGCGCCCTGCTCGGCATCGGCATCCGGCGCCTGGGGGCGATCCCCGACAAGCTGCTCGCCCGCGACATGCGCTTTGGCCGGATCGCGCTGGGCACTGCGCTGGGAGATGTCGTCTACGCCGGAGTGGCGGTATCGCTGGTCAGTACCACGTCGCTGGGAGGGCAGGCGATGATCATCGCCTTCATCGCGCAATCCTGCGTGATCGCGGCATCGACCCTCACGGCAGTACCCTGGCGCGACTGGTTGTGGCCGGTGCGCGTGACGAAGGCACGACTGCGCGACCTGCTGCGTTTCGGCGCACCGGTGACCGGCGAGATCGTGCTGAGCGAGGGCGCCCGCTACTGGGACAAGCCGTTGATGCTGAGGTTGCTGGGCGCGCATGATGCGGGCAGCTACGGCATGGCCTTCAATCTGGCGCAGTTGCCCGCGGTGTACGTGGGGGGGCATGTCGGCGCGGTGATGATGCCCGCCGTGGTCCGTGCGCGGCCGGACGAGCGACCGGCCCTGATGGTGCGCACGCTGGCGTTGGCCGCGCTGCTCCTGTTCCCGATGGCGGCTGGGCTCGCCGTCTGCGCGCCGACGCTGGTGGCGACCTTGTTGCCGGCCACGTGGAGTCAGGTGGCGCCCCTATTGAGCGTGCTGGCCATCGTCTCGCTGCCGGCGGCGGGCAGCTTCATCCTGTCCTCTTTCCTGGCAGCGCACGCGCGCAACCATCGCCTGATGTGGATCGAAGCGGCGACGGTGGTCTGCCTGGTGGGGATGCTGTGGGCGTTGTCGGGTGCGGGCGTGGTGGCCGCTTCGCTGGCGGTGGGCGTGGCGGCGCTGCTGCAATGGGGACTGACCGTGCAGGCCTGTCGCCAGGACGGCCTGCGCCTGCAGGGGCTGGTGCGACCGCTCCTGCGCATCGCGTCCGCATGTGGCGTGATGGTGCTCGCCGTGCTGGCGTGGCGGTACGCGATGGGCGACCGGCTTCAGGCCGGTCTGCGGCTGCCCGCGGAGATCGCGGTGGGGGTGGTTGTGTATGGTGGCGTCCTGTGGGCGGGCGCGCGCGATCTGGTCGTTGATGCGTTCGACGCCTTGGGGCTGTCGCGCTTCCTGCCGCAACGCGCGATCAGGGAAGGGGGATGACGTGATCGGATTCGATGCCATTGCACTGTTGCGCAGGCCTGCGGCGACCGAGCGCACACGGGTGCTGGACGAGGGACAGCAGTTCATCGAACTGCGCAGGACCGACCTTGACCGTCTGGTGGCGGCGTACCGGGCCAACGGGATGTCGGGGCGTCCGGAGCGCCTGCAGCGGCGCTTCGACCACGGCATGCGGTGTTTCGGCATCGACGAGCGCGGCGAGTTGATCGCATGGTTCTGGGCGCTGCACGGCGTGCCGCGGTACTTCGACGAACTGGCCTGGCAGATCCCCCTGTCGACCACGCAGGTCTGGCTGCGCGATGCGTTCGTCGTGCCCCGGCGGCGCGGCCGTCGCCTGCTGATCGCGATGATGGGCGCGGGCATCGACGTGGAAGCCACCCCGGCGGAGTACTTCTCCGACGTCAGCGTCTCCAACCTGCCCTCGTTGCGCGCGCACCGCTCGCTGGGGTTCGAGCGCTTCGCCACGGTCAGGTGCCTGCGTATCGGCGCCCGCGCGTTCTGGCGGAGCGTGCCGCCCGAGGGGCTGCCCACACCGACCGGACTCAGGCCGGAGGCGTCGCGGCTCGTGCTGTCGCCGGAGGAACTGGCCTGGCATCGCGCGCAGATGGCGTGAGCGCGCGGCGTCAGTCGTCGTGGCCCAGTCGGTAGGCGAGGGGGCGCAGCGGGCGGGCGGCCAGGATCGCCGCGCGATGGAGCGCACCGGCATGCAGGATGCCCGACACCATCGGTTGCCGATCCGGCAGCAGCTCCGCCAGGTAGGACGAGGCCTGTGACTGGCTGTCGAATACGCGCAGTGCCGGCCAGTGCGTGTCGAGCGCCTGCAGCAGGTGCCATTCGTTGAGCTTGCCGGGACTGCAGGCGGCGAACGCGGGATCCCAACCGGTCTTGAATCCCCCCAACACGCGCCCGCACAGCAGGTTGCTGCTGCTGGCGACCACCCGGTCGCCGCACAGCGTTTCCACGAAGACCAGATGGCCGCCGCCGGCAAGGCGCGCCGTCATTTCCAGGAAGAAGCCGCGTTCGGCGGCGGAGGCCTGCATCGAACTGCCGCCGGCTCCCTTCCAGCCGGCGTGCTCCAGCGCCAGGTGGCGTGCGGCGGCGTCGGCGTCGGCCTGCGCACCCTGCAGGATCCGCAGGCCGACCTCGCCGCGCTCCTGCAGGCGTCGCAGCCTGCGTCGCAGGTCCTTCGCCACGCCCGCACCTACCCGCGCGGCCGCCGGTACGTCGTCCGGGTGCCGGCGCAGCACCGGGCGCAGTGACGCGGCGGTCTGCATCCAGTGCAGGCCCGCGGCGCCCCGCAGCGCCTTCCACACGTCGCTGTCCGCGGCGACGCAGTGCCAGCGGATCGTGCGCTCCCGCCAGCTGCCGCGGCGCATCAGGCCGGCGATCGCCTCGGCGACCGCAGGGGCTTCGCCGCTGCGATGCAGGATGCCGGACTGGAAGGCGTGCGGATGCCGGTAGGCGCGCCAGTGGGGCAGTGGCACGAACAGGTCCGGGGCGCGTCGTTGCAGGCAGGTCAGCGCAAGCAGCTCGCCACCACGCTCCACGGTCAGCACCACCGGCGGATCGTCCGGCGTCAGCCAGCGCGCCGCGGCCTGCACCATGCCGGGCAGCAGGGCGGGGATGCCGGCAGGCGCATCGCACGCCAGCGACTCCCACGCGGCGATGTCGGAGGGCGCCAGTGCGTCCAGCGGGCGCAGGCGTGTCCGCAGCCCGTTCACGGCAGCGCGTCCTGGCCTCGTCGGCGCCGGAAAAGGTCGACGATGCGCGCACGCCAGCCCACCCGGTCGATGCTCAGCCACGCCATGCTGCCTTCGGCCATCGCCAGCGAGCGCTTGTACTCGGCCTGGCCGGCCATCAGCTCGTAGCGGTCGAAGCCATTGCCCAGGAATTCGTTGATGGCGGTGGCGACCAGCAGCAGGCCGGGGCTGCCGGTACGTCCCACTCGCCGGTAGTCGATCCCGGCCTGGTAGAAGTACGCGGTCCCGCGCCACACCAGATGGTAGAGGTAGCCGACCACGACGTCTCCGGCCTCCAGGCGCATCAGGTGCACACCGGCGTCCTGGGCGGAAGTCCGGATCAGCGCGCGGTGGAAGGCCACGATCCGCGGGTCGCCGAAGGCGCCTTTTTCGCCGGCGTCTTCGTCCCAGTGGGCCTGGTGCAGGCGGACCAGGGCATCGAAGAAGGCCAGCCGTTCGTCGGTGCCCATCGCGACCGCGCAGGCCAGCGGTCCGCACGTGTCCACGAGACGCCGCGCGGTGCGGCGCAGGTGCGCACGGGTACGGCTGCCCGGGACGGCGACGACATAGTCGTTGCCATCGTGGCGCAGGCCCGCCAGGTCCACGTAGGGGGTGGGCCTGCGATTCACCTGCAGGCGCAGGCGGGGGGAACGGATCCGTTCCAGCGGAATGTCGTCCATGTCGATGCCGGGCAGATAGAGCGTCAGCCAGTGGCGCTCGTGCGTCTCGAAATGGGCGATGCAGGCGGCCAGGGCATCGTGCTCGCGTCCGGCGACCGACAGCAGGCCGTTGAACTCGATGGTGATGCTGTCCAGCGTGCGGTCGCCCACTTCGTGCAGGCGCACATGCTTGAGGCCCAGCGCGAAGCCGCGCCGTTGTTCGACGACGATGCCCAGCGCGATCGGTTGCCCGTCTTCGCTGACCGTCAGCAGGCGCGCGCGCGCGCGCGGGCACAGCGTGGCCAGCCAGGTGCCGATCCAGATCCAGCTCTGGAAGAAGCTGCAACGGCTGCGTGCCTCCAGCGCGCGCCAGCGCGCTTCCAGCACGTCCATGGCGGGCAGGTGCTCGACCCGCACGTCATGCCGTGTCGTGGGCGCGTCGTTCTCAGCCGAACGTCGCATCCAGTCCCTTCTCCACGCCGGTGCGGGGCGTCCAGCCCAAGTCCGTGCGCGCGGCGGTGGTGTCGAAGTTGGCCAGCGGGCGCAGCGAGCGCACGCGGTAACGCGTCAGCGGCACGTCGCGGCGCAGGACCTTGCCCAGCTGCTCCACGCCGAAGCCCAGCAGCATGAACATCCAGCGCGGCACACGCACGACCTTGATCTCGTCGCCCAGTTTGCGACGGCAGCGCGCCAGGTAGTCCTGTTGCGTGATGCGCGAGGTGTCCACCACGTTGAACACGCGCTGCGCGGGCAGCGGCGCCTCGGCGGCGCACAGCAGCGCATCCACCACGTCGTCCACGTAGACCAGCGGCAGCGCCTGCGCGCCGTCGCCCACCGCGACCCAGCGGCCGGCCAGCCCGATCACGCCGTTGGGCGTGACCTTCTCCGCGCCCGGACCGAAGATCTGGCCCGGGCGCACGATGACGGCGGGCAGGCCATGCGAGGCCACCGCATCCAGCACGCTGCGCTCGGCCGATAGCTTGGTCTGGGTGTAGGCGCCGCGCCACTCGGGATGCGGCTCCAGCGGCGAGGATTCGGTCATCACCGCACCCGGATCGCGGCCGGCGTGATCGAACACGCTCATCGAACTGACGTAGACCAGGCGCGCCGTCGATTCGGCCACGCACGCCTCGATCATGTTGCGCGTGCCCCAGACGGTGCCGGCTTCGAAATCGCGAGGACCGCCACGCATCGCGGCACCCACGTGGTAGACCAGCGGCACGCCCTTCACCGCGTGGCGGACGATGCGCGGATCGCCCAGGTCGCCCACCACGGTCTGGATACCGGCATCGTCCGCGTAGGCGGCCACCGGGCGGCGTACCAGCACGCGCACGGTCTTGCCCTGTTCGCGCAGGCGCGCCACCACCCGCCTGCCGAGGAAGCCGGCGGCACCGGTCACCAGCACGTCGGCCGGCGGCAGGTCGACGTAGCGCGACTCCAGCAGCGCGACGCGCTCGGCATCCGGTGCGGCGCACGCCGGCTCCAGCAGGCGCGCGATGCGCAGCGCATCCTCGCCGGTGAACGGGGGCGAGGCGTTGTCGCGGACCGCCTTGGCGAACTCGATCGCGCCGCGGCGGATGCCGGGCGAAGGCTTGAGCATGCCGGTGGCGAAGCGCACCACGTTCCACGGTACGCGGAACACGTCCTTCACCGCGCTGAAGAACGCGTTGGCGACGATGCCGATGAACTTCGGGCCCGGCAGCACGCGATGGATGCGGCAGGTCTGCAGGAAGCGGTCCACTTCGATCGTGCCGCGCGTGCCGCGGACGAACACGCGGTTCTCCATCGGGCGTGCATTCCACGACAGCAGCAGGCGGCCCACGCCGTCGCGGGCCTGCGCGTGCGCCTGCCATTCGTCGAAGTGCAGGTTCGGATCGGTGCCGCGGGCCTGGTAGTCCACGCGCAGGTCCCGCACCGGGCCGAGGAAGGCCTCGATGGTATAGAGGCCATGCACGCCCAGGTCGCGGAACGGGTAGGAGCCCTGGGTGACCGAAGCCGGCAGCGGTCCGCCGGCGTAGGGTGGGTACTCCGAATTGCGCACGATCTCCACCGAGACCACATCGCCGATGCGTCCATCGCGCACGGCCTGCAGTGCCTGCATCAGGACGGGGTCGAAAAGGTCGGAGTGGTTGACGCCGAGCTGGACCTTGCGAGTGCGCGCTGCGGCGATCATGGCCTCGCAGTCCTCGGTGGTATCGGCCATCGGCTTTTCGACCAGCACGTGGCAGCCCATCTCCATCGCCTGCAGCGCGATGGCGGCATGGAAGGCGGGCGGCGTCAGTACGTAGACGGCCTGCGGTTGCAGGTCGGTCAGCTCGTCCAGGCGCGCGGCGACGCGCTTGACGCCGAAGCGATCGGCCAGCGCTTGCGCGGCAGACAGCTGCGGATCGCAGATGCCGACCACGTCGACGAAATCCAACTGCTTTAGCGCGGCCAGGTGATGGGTGGCGACATACCCGGCGCCGACGAGGGCGACGCGCAGGCGGGTGGAGGCGGGTGGGGTCATGGGGAGAAGATCATCAGGATTGAGGTGTCATCGGCCATCGAGCGCGCGCGCGACCGTGGCCAGCACGTCATCGACGCGGCGGTCCCAGGTTTGCGCCGCGACGGCGGCCACGCGCGCTTCGGCGGCGGCCTCGCTGTCCTCGGCCAGCGCCTGGTCGAGCGCGGCGAGGAAGCCTTCGCGGTCCTCGGCGATACGGACCCACTGCGCGAACTTCGCGATCTCGGGGTTGTACGTGCTCACCACCGGCTTGCCGGTGGCCAGGTACTCGCGCAGCTTCAGCGGATTGGCGTTGGCGACCTGGCGGTTCATCCGGTACGGGATGATCGCGGCATCGAAGGCCTTCGCCCACGTCGGCAGCGTGGCATAAGGTTGCGGCCCGGCGAGGCGCACGTTGGGCAGTGCGCGCAGCGCCGATACGTCGGCAGCGGCATGGCCGACCAGCAGAAAGCTCCATTGCGGCCGCGCCTGCGCCAGCCAGGCGATCAGTTCGATGTCGATCCACTCGTGCAGCGAGCCGATGTAGCCGATCACCGGTGCGGCCAGCCCGCGCGCACCGTCGGCGACAGGCGTTTCCGGCGCGCGCGCGGTGAGGAACAGGTCCAGGTCCACGCCGTGCGGCGCATAGATGGTGGTCGGGTTGAGCGCCTGCTTGGCCGGCAGCAGAGCCGGCGGCGCGACGAACAGCTGGTCCGCCGCCCGGCTCAGCGCCTCGTCGCGACGGCCGATCAGTTCGGTGTCCACGCCGGGATGGGCGGCGTAATCGTCGATGCAGTAGTACACGCAGAAATCCTCGCCGAGACGATGCGCGAGGAACCCCGGGTGCGGCACCACGAACCACGAGAGGTACCGGCCGATGCCCGCCAGGCGCAGCGCGCGGCGCACGGCCCAGCGGCTGAAGACGCGATTGAAGGCATCCACGCCGGGAATGCGGCGGAACGGCAACTGTGGCACGGTGCAGTGCCACAGGCCGTCGCGTACCTGCACCGGTGGCCTGAGCGCGGCCGTCAACTTGCGCCACGCCCGCCTGAGGTCGCGCCCCGAGGTGGTGGGTGCGCGCATGCCGGGCGAATCCACGTACAGCACGGGCAGGCGCTGCGCCAGACGGGTGGCGACGTGATGGCTGCTGGTGCGGTTCTCCGCGTTCCAGTCGTTGCCGAAATACACCACGCCGCGCCCCTGCAGGGCGGTCGAGGGGTCACTCATCGCGCCACCAGCCGATCAGCCAGGCGGTGCCGCCATGATGGATCCAGGTCTTCTGCAGGCCGGGGATGGCCTCCACGTGGGGGCCCACGCGTCCGCAAGCCGGCGCGAAGAACGTCACCAGGCCGCAACGGCCCAGATGGCGCATGCGCGCGATGGTCGCGGCGGGGTCGCTCAGGTAGTAAAGCACCTCGCAGGCGGTGACCAGGTCGAAGCGGTGACGCTCCTCGCCCCAGGGCTGCTGGAACAGATCGACCGCGGCGAAATGGGCCTGGGGCAGGCGCACGCGGGCGCGCTCGATGGCGGCCGGACTGACATCCAGCCCGTACTGCTCATCGCTGAGCCGCGCCAGGTACTGCGTCTGGTGGGCTTCGCCGCAGCCGATCTCCAGTACCGAGCCCACGTGGCCGAAGGCCTGTTCGACGACCCTGTTGGTGGCCTCGAAGCGCGCGCGCTCCATGGGCGACTCCATGTTCCAGGGGTCCGGCATGCGGTAGGCCAGCTCCAGCCGCGCGTGGTTGTCGTTGCCACCGACCCCGCGCAATGCGTACTTCATCCACAGACGGCGCTGGGCTTTCCTCAGCAATCGGGCGGTATCGCTCCACATTCCGCTTTCCCCTTTCCCTGTTGTGCTTCAACTGCAATCCGACGCGCCACGCGGGCCTTCGGCCACCTGGTGCGCCGAATCCCGTCCTGTCTGCAGCGGGTGTGCCGGCGCGCTGTACCAGCCACTGACCTTGCCGCACTCGAAGTCGACCCACGACGGCCCGTACTGCCAGCGTGCGGGGTGCTCGACGGTAGGGTGCCCGAGGATGCGGCGTGCCTGCTCCGTATCCATGCCCAGCTCCAACTGCCTGGAGGGGCGTGGCATCCAGGCCGCGGCGGCGCTGTCGCCGGGTCCGGTCGGATCCAGGGTGGGAATGGAGGTGCGGTGCGCGCCCAGCCAGTACAGCAACGCCGCGACCAGCGCGCCGGCCAGCAGATAGCGCCGGCGTCCTCGCGGGGGCGATGGCGCTTCGGTATCCGCCATCCAGGCCGCATCGTGCCGGTGGGACGAGGCCGTGGCGTGCGGAGGCCGTGGGGGCACCGACGCACCAGGAAGACGGCCGTGCAGGCGATGGAAATCGAGGGTGGCTTCGTACATCCGGTTGAGGCGCTGCAGCCGCGGCAGGTCCGAGTCATCACCCTGCATGTCCGGGTGCAGGGCGGCCACGCGACGGCGGTAGGCCTGCTTGAATGCGTCCATGCCGCACTCGGCGTCCAGCCCCAGTTCTTCGTACATGCTGACGAAGTCGGTATCTTCCGACATTGGTGGCGCGCCCCTGTTTCGCCGTCGGCGCCTGTCCGGCGCGTGGTGTCCGCTTTACCTGCAATACGCGATCCGTGGGCCGATCCGGCCAGCCGCGGCACTGGCCGCGCCCGCGCCCTTTTCGCGTATACCCCTGCACAGGCAAGGTTGCCGAACATGCGGAAGATGATGACCAGGGGATCATCGGTGAGCGTCGCGGCGCGCGTAGGACGCCGCCAGTTGCTGGCACGCTGGTGCCATCGGCTGGGCGCGCTGCCATTGCTGAAGCGGGTGAGGCCGGCCGCGCGCGGTGAAGCGCGCGTGCTGGCGTACCACCGCGTGCTGGAGTCCGCCGAACCGCAGGACTTCAGCTTCGACCCCGAGCTGATCAGCGCGTCCGCCGAGGCGTTTCGCGAACAGATGCGCCATCTGAAGGCGCACTTCGTGCCGATGCGTTTCGACGAGGTGCTGGACCACCAGCAGCGGGGCGTGCCGCTGCCGGCCGGTGCGGTCCTGGTGACCTTCGACGACGGCTACGACGACAACTACCGGGTCGCGTTCCCGATCCTGCGCGAGCTGGGCATGTCGGCCATGTTCTTCGTCTCCACCGGGCACATCGACTCGGGCCGGCCGTATGCGTACGACTGGCTTGTGCACATGCTGTGCTCGGTCCCCGCGGGCGAGCGCCTGCACGTGCCCGAGCTGGACATCGACTGGCGCATCGAGGCGGCACTGCCGGAACGCCGGCGGCAGGCAGCCGACCTGCTGTACCGGGTGAAGCTGCTGGACGACGACATGCAGGCGGACCTCGTCTCGCGGCTGGAAGCGGACTGGGGCATCCTGCGCGCGGGCGGACACCCGGACTGCCGGCCGATGACCTGGGACCAGCTGCGCGAGATGCAGCGCGGCGGCATGGAGATCGGTTCGCATGGCGTGGACCACCGCATGCTGGCCAAGCTGTCGCCGGGGCGCATGGTGGACGAGGTGCGCGGGTCCAAGCAGGCGCTGGAGCGGGAGCTGGGCGTGCCGGCGCGGGTCATCTCGTACCCGGTGGGCGGGCCCGACGCCTTCAATCACGATACGGTGCAGGCGGTGCGCGAGGCGGGGTTCGACCTGGCGTGCAGCTACGTGGCCGGTGTAAGCCGTCCTGGCCCGCGCACGCAGTACGCGCTGCCACGGCTGCCGGTGGAGCGGCACATGGACATGCCGTGGTTCCAGGCGATGATGGCGATGCCGGAACTGTTCACCTACGCCTCGCGATTGCGAACGGGTTGAGGCAGGGGAGCGACAGGGGACATGTTCTATTTCTTGTTGGTGTACCTGGTGCTGGTGCTGATCCGGCCCCAGGACTATCCCGCGGTGGCCGAATCGCCCGGGCCGCCGCTGCAGTCGATCGCGCTGGTGCTGGCGGCCGGCCTGTGGATGTTCTCGCAGCGCAAGTCGTTCAACCAGCCGCAGTACCTGCTGATTCCGGCGTTCCTGCTGGTGGCCATGGTCTCCAAGGTGGTGAACGGCTGGGCGGGAGGCGCGCTGTTCGTGTTCTTCGTGTTCGCGCCGGTGCTGCTGGCCTACGTGCTGCTCGCCAACGCCGTGGACACGCGCGCGCGCCTGCAGGCGGCAATGGGGGTGTTCGTGATCTGCGCCTCGGTGCTGGCGGTGCACGGCATCGAGCAGGCCAGCACGGGCATCGGCTGGACGGGGGTGGAACTGTCGCAGGGCACGCGCATCCAGTACGTCGGCATCTTCAATGATCCCAACGACCTGGGCATGCTGTTCGTGATGTGCCTGCCGATGGCGTTCTACCTGAGCAGCCGCGGTGGCTGGCTGGGCCTGAAGCGCCTGTTCTGGTGGACGGCCATCGTGCTGCTGGTGTGGGGCTGCTACCTGACCAACTCGCGTGGCACGCTGCTGGCGCTGGTGGCCATGCTGGGCGTCTATGTGTGGCGCACCCGCGGCGTGGTGATGGCCGCCCTGATGGGCGTGGGGGCGCTGGGCGGACTGATGATGCTGCCCTCGCGCCTGCAGGAGATGGAAGTCTCCGAGGCGTCGGCCATGGGGCGCGTGGAGTCCTGGTACGAAGGCATCCAGATGTTCATCGGCAGTCCGGTGTTCGGCATCGGCGCCGGCGGCTACTCGGACCTGCACGAACTGACCGCACACAACTCCTTCGTCCTGGTGCTGGCCGAGACCGGCATCGTGGGCTTCACGATCTGGCTGGCCATCGTGGGCTATTGCTTCCGCATGATGCTGGCCATCGTGGACCGCGGCGACGATATCATCGAAGACGTTCCGCTGGAGGTGCCCGACGAGGTGGCCCTGCGCGACTGGAAGGCGGACAAGGCGCTGAGCCTGTGCCTGCTGCTGTCGCTGACTGGCTTCTTCACCGCGGCGTTCTTCCTCAGCCGCAGCTATGTGGTCATCCTGTACCTGCTGGTCGCGCTGGTCGTGGGCCACTACACGCGGATGCGGGCCACGTATCCCAGCCTGCCGGTGTTCTCCCTCGAGAAGGATCTCATCCGCTGGCCTTCCTACGCCGTAATCGGCGTTATTGGGCTGTACCTGACCGTGAAGGTCCTTCTGGCCCTGGCATGAACGATCGCTCGCGCACGCTCAGCAACACGTTCTTCTCCTCGGTGGGCATGTACACCGAGTACGTGCTGGGCATGCTCACGTCGATCATCATCGCCCGCCACCTGGGCCCCGACGGCTTCGGTACCTACAGCCTGGTGATCTGGCTGGTGGCGGTCGGCGTGGCCACCACCAACTCCGGCACGGCCAGTGCGGCCATCAAGTTCGTGGCCGAGCTGCGCGGCGCCGGCCACCTGGAACAGATCCCGTACGTGCTGAGCTACCTGCGCAAGGCGCAGCGCGTGTTCATGCTGTTCGTGCTGGCCGGAGGCGCGGCACTGTTCATCTTCGCGGGCGACCATGTCGCGCCCGGAATGAACCATGTGATGCTGCTCGGCTTCCTGGTGGTAGGCGTGGTCCTGCGCTCGTCCTACATGTTCAACATCGGCGTGGCGAAGGGGTTCGAGAACTTCCGGGCGACCGCGATCGTCGCGCTGGTCTCGACCCCGATCAACCTGCTGCTGGTGATCGCGGCGTGGCAGCTGGATGCGCCGGTGGAGTGGTTGCTGGCGGTGTTCTCACTGTCGGGCATCGTGTTCTACGTGGTGTCGCTGCGGCAGATCCGTCCCTTGCTGCCGCCGCGCCGCGCCGGCGTCGTGCTGCCCCCGGCGCTGCGCGCCAGGATGGGCCATCACATGCGCTGGACGGCGCTGACGGTGTCGGTGAGCTTCCTGGTGGCCAGCGAGGTGGAGGTGATGTTCCTCAACCTGTACGCCGACAGCCACGACGCGGGCCAGTTCAAGGTCGCCTACCAGCTGGCCGTGGGCGCGGCGGCGCTGGTGCCGGGCGTGTTCGGTGCGCTGCTGCTGCCGATGATGGCGGGCGCACTGAGCCAGGGCAGGGAGGTGGCCGCGCGGCGCTTCGTCGGCACCACCCACTACCTGGCCTTGCTGGCGACGCCGCTGATGGCGTTCGGCCTGGTGTTCGGGAACGACGTGATCCACCTGCTGTACGGACGCGAGTACTGGGCGGCCGGCCCGTTGTTCTCCGCGTGCCTGTTCGCGACCTGCGTGACGACCATGACGCAGGGGGCTTCCAGCCTGCTGGTCAGTGCGGACCGTCAGCGGAGCATCCTGGTGCTGGTGGTGATGTGCGGCGTGCTCAAACTGGCGCTGGACGCCGTGCTGATTGCCCATTACGCACTGGTGGGCGCGGTGGTCGCCTACCTGACCGTGGCCCTGGTCAACGCCACGGCCTACCTCTCGCTGGCGATCCGGATCAGCCATGCGCGGCCCGCCTGGGGCGCGCTGGGACGGGTGGCGCTGGCCGGCGCGCTGGCGGCCGTACTGGCCTGGCCGCTGCGCGGCCACCTCGTGCCTTGGGCGGCGGTGTCGTTGGGTGGCGTGCTGCTGGTGCTGTCGTATGCACTGTTCACGCTGGTACTGCGTTGCTGGAGTCGCGACGACATCGAGCATCTGCAGCTGTTGCATCGGCGGTTCGCCGCCGGCCGGCCGCGCGCAGGCGCACGGTTGCTTGCCTGGGCGCATGCACGCGCAGGGGAGAACGCATGATGGCCGGCCTGTACGAACCGCTGTTCCGCCACGTGCTGTTCCCCGCCTACGAGTCGGGGCTGCGCCGCCGCAAGACGCTGGCCTACCTGCGGGAGTACGAGCGGCAGCAGTGGCTGGATCCGGAGCAGATCGATGCGCTGCAGTGGCGAAAGCTGCAGGTTCTGCTGCGCCATTGCTGGGACCATGTGCCGTACTACCGGCAGACGTGGTCGGCGCTGGGCATCGCCTCGCCCGAGGACATCCGCGACCGTGCGCACTTCGCACGCCTGCCCGTGCTGGACAAGCCCACCATCCGGGCGAACTTCGACCGCCTGATCGCCGACACCCATCGCGCGGACCTTCTCTACAAGACCACGGGCGGCTCCACCGGAGAGCCCCTGAAGTTCGGCTATACCCGGGAAAGCTACGAGCGCCGGGTGGCGGTCATGTGGCGGGGGTATGGCTGGGCCGGCGCGCGCCTCGGGCAACGGACGCTGTATCTGTGGGGCACGCCGCTGGGCGCGCAGAAGCGCAAGGAACGCCTCTTCCACGGCGCGTTCAATCGCCGCATGCTCAACGCCTTCGACATGGACCGCGCGCGGATCGCCGAGTACGCCGATGCGATCGACCGTTTCCGTCCCGAGACCATCGTGTCCTACGTGGCGCCGATCGTGGAAATGGCGGACTGGCTGACCGCCAGCGGCCGGCGCGTGCATGCGCCCGCGCGTATCCTCGGTGCGGCCGAAGCCTTGCACGCGTCGCAGAAGCAGCGCATCGAGCAGGCCTTCGGTGCGCCGGCGTTCAACACCTATGGTTGTCGCGAGTTCATGCTGATCGCCGCCGAGTGCGAGCACCGCGACGGCCTGCACGTGAACGCCGACCACCTGGTAGTGGAGTTGGGGCACGGCGAAGGCGCTGGCGCGGATGGTCCGCGCGAGCTGGTCGTCAGCGATCTGCACAACTACGGCATGCCGCTGTTGCGCTACGTCAACGGCGACCTGGCCACGCCGGGGCACGGGCGTTGCGCCTGCGGGCGCGGGTTGCCGCGGCTGGCCAGCGTGGACGGGCGCAAGCTGGACGCCCTGCGCACCCCGGACGGCCGCTTCGTGCCTGGCGAGTACGTGGTGTACGCCTTTCTCTCTGCGACCGGCATCCGCCGCTACCAGGTGGTGCAGAAGCGCCTGGATGCGTTCGAGATCCTGGTCGTGCCGGACGAAGGGTTCGACCCGGGCGTCATCGAGCGGGTGCGCGGCGAATTGATGAAGGTGGTGGGCGACAGCGTGGCGCTGGAATTCCGCATGACGGACGAGATTCCGCTGACGCCCAGCGGGAAGCAACGTGTCACCGTGTCTGAGCTGGGGGGTTAGGAAAAGCGTGGAGATCGTGCATGTCGTCGAGAACCTGGATCGCGGTGGCCTTGAACGCACCGTGGTGGACCTGATCGCGAGCCAGCGCGATGCGGGCCATGAGTGCCGGGTGATTTGTCTGTTCAAGCTGGGGTTGCTGGCCAGGGAGCTGCTGGCCAATGGCGTACGCGTGGACGCCTGCGGAAAGCGTCCCGGGCTGGACCTGCGCGCGCTGCGGCGCGCGCGCGCACTGATCCGCCAGTCGCCCGATGCGGTGATCCACACCCATAACGCGATGGCGCATTACTACGCCGTGCTCGCCTCCGTCGGCCTGCCGGTGAAATGCAGGATCAACACACGCCACGGCATGGGGGGGCGCATCCGGAGCGGCCGGCAGGAATGGCTGTACCGGCAGAGCCTGCGCGGCACCGACTATGCGGTCGCCGTGTGCGAGGCGGCGCGCCAGCGCTTTGCCGCCGACGGTATGCGTCCGCGGCGCGCGTTGCTGTCGGTGCCCAACGGCATCCGCCTGGAGCGCTTCCGGCCCGCCGACGACGTGGCGCGCCAGTCGCTTGTCGCCGAATTGGGATTGCCGACCGGCAGCCGCATCATCGGTACCGTGGGCCGGCTGCAGCCGGTGAAGGACCACGCCCTGCTGCTGCGCGCGTTCGCGAAGGTGAGGGTGCAGGTGCCTGAGGCGGCGCTGGTGATCGTGGGCGACGGCCCCCTGCGTGCTGCGCTGGAGGCCCAGGCCGAGCAGGCGGGGCTGTCCGATGCGGTGCGCTTCATGGGCGACCGTCATGACGTGCCGCGGTTGTTGACCGGCATGGAGGTCTTCGCCTTGACCTCGACGAGCGAGGGGTATTCGGTCGCCTTGCTGGAAGCGTGCGCATCGTCGCTGCCGATCGTGGCGACCGACGTGGGGGGCAACCGCGAAATCGTCCGCCATGGCGTCAACGGAAGGCTGGTGCCGTCGGGCGACGCCGCCGCCATCGCGACCGCGCTGATCGCCCTGCTCCGCGGCGGCGAACAGGCCGCCGCCATGGGGCGGGCAGGTTACGCCTGGGCCCAGGCGGAAGCCTCGTTCCGCACCATGGCCGAGCGCTACCACGGCCTCTACGATGTCTCGTCCGACCTGTCCTCGGCGGCGATGGCGCTGCAAGGCCGCGTATCATGAACGCACCGCTTCATGCGTCGAACGCATCGCCATGAATCCGCGCCCGCGCCGACTGAGAGTGTTGCGCTTCCTGCCGAACGGCTGGCTGATGACGTCCGGCCCGACGGACGCGGCGCGCAGCCTGTATCTCACCTTCGACGATGGCCCCCATCCCGACCACACCCCCGCCCTGCTGGACCTGCTGGCGGAGCATGGTGCCAAGGCCAGCTTCTTCCTGGTCGGGCGCGAGGTGGAGCGCCACGATGCACTGGCGCGCCGCATCGCGTCGGAAGGGCATACGCTGGGCAACCATTCCTATTCGCACCCGCGCTTCGAAGCGCTGACGCTGGACGAGCAGCTGGAAGAGATCGAACGCACCCAGCGCCTGCTCACCGGCATCGATGGCCGCCCGCGGCATGCATTCCGGCCTCCGCGCGGCGTGCTGACGGCGGCGATGCTGGCCAGCCTGGTGCGTCGGCGCCAGCGCATCGACTACTGGTCCTACGACAGCCTGGACTACAGCCGCCGGCCGGTGCCGGACTTACTCGAGACGATCCGGCGCCATCCGCCGCGCGGTGGCGACATCGTCCTGATGCACGACGACAGCGAACACTCGCTGGAACTGCTGCGTGCGCTGGTCCCCGCGTGGATCGCACAGGGATTCTCGCTGCGCGCGTTGCCGCACCTCCGCTGAATGTCCTTCCTGTGGCCGGTGTGGTGCCCTCGCCGCGTTCTCGATGGTGACGGGTGTATCGGCGCATGCCGACGGGACGAAGGGGAGGCGCGTGGACATTCTGGTGTGGGCGGCTGCGGCGGTGGTCGCGATCCTCGCGATGGCGGTGGTGGCGGTATGGGCGCTGCTGCGGTCGCGCAACATGGAGATATGGATCGGCAGTTACCTGCGCCGTCCACGGGTGACCGCCACGCCGGGCCCGGTGCACGTGATGTTCTGCTTCGTCGATCACTTCGAGCCCATGTGGCACGGCGCGGACGAAGCCACGCAGCGGCAGCGCGTCGATCGCTGGTGCCGCGACTATCGCGCGCTGGCGGCGCGGCACCGCGATGCGGATGGGCGTCCGCCTCAGCACAGCTTCTTCTACCCCGAGGAAGAGTACGTGCCGGAGTATCTCGACAAGCTGTCGGCGCTGTGCGCCGAAGGCTATGGCGAGATCGAGGTGCACCTGCACCACGACAACGACACCGAAGCCAACTTCCGCGAAGGCATGTCGCGCTTCTGCCGCGTGCTGCACGAGCGGCACGGTGCGCTGCCGCGCGATCCAGCGACGGGCGAACTGCGGTTCGGCTTCATCCACGGCAACTGGTGCCTGGACAACTCGCGGCCGGACGGACGCTGGTGCGGCCTGGACAACGAACTCATCCTGCTGCGCGAGCTGGGTTGCTATGCAGATTTCACGCTGCCGTCCGCGCCCAGCGATACGCAGACCCGCACGATCAACAGCATCTACTACGCGACCGACGACCCGGAGGCGCCGAAGTCGCACGATACCGGCGTGCCGGTGCGCGTAGGCGGGCAGGCCAGCGGCGACCTGATGCTGATCCAGGGGCCGCTGGGGCTGAACTGGAAGGACCGCCGCATGGGCCTGGTGCCGCGCATCGAGAACGCCGACGTCCGTGGCGGGCAGCCGCCGACCCCGCAGCGCGTGGATGCATGGGTGCGGGCTGGCGTGCACGTGCAGGGTCGCCCCGAGTGGGTGTTCGTGAAGATCCACACCCATGGCACCCAGGAAGGCGACATGGATACGCTGCTGGGTCCTCCGGTGGACGCGATGCACGACTATCTGGAGTCGGCGTACAACGATGGCCAGCGCTACGTGCTGCACTATGTGAGCGCGCGCGAGGCCTACAACATCGTGAAGGCTGCCGAGGCGGGCATGCAGGGCAATCCCGGCGACTACCGCGATTTCCACCTGCCGCCACCCCGCGCATCGTGGGCGGGTGGGCGTCAGGCGCAGGCCGCGGCATGAATCCCGTTGCGCCCTTGCCGGAACCGGATGCGACGCTGGTCAGCGTGGTGATGCCGGTCTACAACGCACAGGCGACCATGGCGCGTTCGATCGACTCGGTGCTCGCACAGACGCACCGGCAGCTGGAACTGATCCTGGTGGACGACGGCTCGCGCGACGGCTCGGCCGCGATCATGGACGCCTACGCCGCATGCGATGCGCGCGTGGTGGCGGTGCGCCAAGCCAACGGTGGCGTCGCCGCCGCGCGCAATCGCGGCCTGCTGGAAGCGCGCGGCACGCACGTAGCCTTCCTGGACAGCGACGACTGGTGGGAGCCGGAAAAACTGGCGCTGCAGCTGGCGCACATGGCGCGTACCGGCGCGCGTGTCTGCTACACCGCGTACCAGCGCGTGGCCGAGGACGGCCGCGCGCTGGGGCAGGTGGTGCCCCCCGAACGGGTGGACTACGCCGGCATGCTCTACAGCAACCGCATCGGCAACCTCACCGGCATCTACGCGCGCTCGCTGGGCGATGCCGCGTTCCAGAAGACGGGGCACGAAGATTACGTATTCTGGCTGGACCGGGTACGCCGTGCCGGTCACGCCGAACGGGTGCCGGAGACGCGTCCGCTGGCGTACTACCTGGTGCGGGGAGGCTCGGTATCGGCCAACAAGTTGCGCGCCGCCGGCTGGCAATGGCGCATCTACCGGAATGTGGAACGACTGACGCTGCCGCGGTCGGCGTGGTGCATGCTGCATTACGTGGCCCATGCGCTGCTCAAGCGGAACCCCCTTTCAAGGCCCGTCTGACGTGTCGTCTTCTTCCTCCATGAATTTCGGCGACTATGCCGTGGTGATTCCCGCCTACCGGGCCGCAGGTACGCTTGCGCATGCACTGGACAGCGTGATGGCCCAGACGCTGCCGCCACGCCAGGTGGTGGTGGTGGACGACGGCTCGCCTGATGGCGATGAGCTGGCGCGCATCGTCGCCGGCTACCGGGACAAGGCCACGCTGGTACGGCAAGCCAACGCGGGACCTGCGGCGGCGCGCAACGCCGGTGTGCGCGCCACATCGACGGCCTGGGTGGCGTTCCTGGACGCGGACGACAGTTGGCTGCCGCACAAGATGAGGGCGCAGATGGCGCTGGCGGCGGACCCGCGTGTCGGTCTGGTACATGGCGGGGCGCGCGAGGACCGCACGGCGCTGCCCGTGGACATGGATTTCGAGCTGCTGTGGCGGAGCAACCGGATCTGCACGTCGATGAGCGTGGTCAGGCGCGAGGCGTTCGATACGCTGGGCGGGTTCTTCGATGGGGGCGAACTGATCGGCGCGGAGGATTACAGCCTGTGGCTGCGCATCGCGCACGCCGGCTGGAAGGTGCGCGCCTGCCCCATGCTGGTGGGCCACTACACGCCGGCGCAGGGTAGCCTGACCAGCCGCATCGAGCGATGCGCGGCCGCGGAGATACTCAACGCACGGATGCTGGGCGACATGCTTTCGCTGCCCGCGGCGATGGTGCGCTGGAAGGTGCGGGCGATCCGCACCGATTTCGCGCGCCATCTGATCCACGCACGCAGGCTGCGCCCGGCGCGGCGGCTGCTGGCGCCGGCGCTGTGCGAGCGCCCCACGCTGGAGCGCATCGGCCTGATGTCGATCAGCTGCCTGCCGGTGCAGGTCCTCGACGCGCGCCGCCGCCTGCGGATGCGCGGGCGGCGGCGCGTGCGGATTCCCTGAAGCGCGGGATCAGATCTCGCTCAGTTCCACCACGTAACCCGTGGTGCCGCCCTGCACGTCGATGCGATAGCGCGCGCCGTCCTCGACGTACTTGCCGGTGCTGAAGTTGCTGTTGATGGTGGCGTTGGCCGGTTCCAGCACGCGCACGCGCAGGCGGCCGGCGGTGGCTTCGCGACTGTTCACCAGGGTGGGCGCGACCGGTACGTTCACCTGGAAGGTGGCCGTGGTGCCGCTGGTGATGGAGAACGTGTCGCGGACGGTCAGGCGGCGATTGGCGAAACTGAAATTGCGCCGCCAGTTCGTCACCGCGTCGGCGTTGCAGAACGCCGGTGTCAGGTTGGCATCGGCCGTGAATGCGCCGCCGCTCCCCGGCGTGACCGTGAGCGTCGAGGCGCGGGTGGTGGATTCGCACTGGCGCGCCACGGTGCCGTTGCGCACGAAGCGCACCAGGTTGTGCACGTCGGTGCCCTGATTGATGCCGCTATGGCTCCAGATGTTCGCGGTGACGGCCAGCCAGTCGCCGGAGAACAGGGTGAACGAGCCCTGGTCCTGATGGGCGTGGCTTTCGTTGTACGGTCCGGCGACGATCGCCACCCACATCGCGTCGCGCGTCCAACCCGTACGCGCAAACAGATGGCCGGTGCCGCGCGCGTGGTAGATCAGGTCCGTGGGCGGGGAGGCGGTGGTGCCCGCGGGCAGCAGGTCGTAACGGTAGTTGAACCCCGATCCCATGCGCGCGATCGAGATGTTGTTCAGCCACCAGGTCGCCTGGTTCTGGATCAGGGGATTGGTGTTGACCGAACGGGCCTCGAGCACGAGGCGGCGGTGGTAGTCGTACAGATCGGGCACCGAACTGCGTGCCTGGTCGCCGATGGGCGCGAAGCGGTCCATCGTCGGCACGGTGGCATGGATCCAGTACGGGATGCTGTCGGACGCATGGCTGCTGGCGTTGGCCAGGTCCATGCCCGTGGCGTCGCGCCAGATGCGGTACAGCGAGAACAGGCGCATGTGCGAGGTGCCGTAACCGGTCCCCTCGCTGCTGCCGCCGCCGGGCAGGCGCGCGAAATAGGCCTGCAGGGCCGCCAGCTTGTTGTCGCGCAGGAAGTTGAACCAGGTGCTGTTGCCGCTGGCCAGCGCCCAGTACATCGTCGCTTCGACGAAGCTGTAGTAATAGTTGTTGCCGGGATTGTTGATGGACCAGCCGGACCACGGATGGCTGCGGCCGCCCCATTGGGCGTTGTTGTAGTTCCAGACGTTCCACACCGCCTGTTCGGCGTAGGCGGACCAGCGCGTGCGCTGGCTGGCGGTGATGCTGCCCGCGCAGACGGTCATGGTGTAGGCCAGGTCCGAGATCATCGGCCCCACTTCCAGGTACGAGTCGCCTGCCACGGCGGGCCGGCCGCCACCGGCAATCGCCGCTTCCGCGGCGGTGACCTGCTCCTCGACCATCTGGATGGCCAGCGTGCAGTACCTGGCTTCGGGCGAGAGCTGGTACATCAGGGCGGCTTCGGCCGCGCTGAAGCCATAGCCGCGGTTGCCGGCGACGGCGGCATCGACCCATCCCTTGAAGCGCGTGTAGGCGGCCGAACTCTTGTCGACCGGCGGAACCGGCATGGGCAGGTTCACCAGGCGGGGGCGCGAGGAATTGGAACTGACCCGGCCGCCGCTGCTCAGCACCGGGCTGCTGTCGATGCCGTTGACCGGCAGACCGATGCCTGGGCTACCCCCCGACAGCGCGCTGCCGCTACCGCTCGGGAGTGGGACGCCGCCACGCTCGCGTGCCCGGCGTGCGGCTTTGACCGACGCCGTGGTGCGGGTCCAGAAGCGGATGACATGGTCGCGACCGGTGTCGCGCAGGGCCGCAACACCGTCTTCGGCGCGGTCCCAGGCGTCGGAGGCGAAGACCTGGGCGCGCTGGCCGAACAGGCCGCCCGCGGCGCTGGCAGCGGTCAGGGTGGTGAGTGCGGCGGTGCCCAGGATCAGGGCAAGCGGGAGCCGGCGGGTGGAGCGGGGGGAGGCGGACGGGCGCGACAAGGGGGTTCTCCTGGCAAGAAAACCGCGCACGAACACCATGGAAGACGACAGCCCTGAGGCTGGTGGCTACCCGCTGCAGCGCCCCCTCGCTACATGCGATCCGCGCAACGGCGGGCGGATCATAACGTGGGGCCTTCAGGCAAACGGACGCCCTGGGTCACAGAAATGCGTGGCGGTTCAGCCTGCGGCAGGGGAGTTCACGGGAGTGTGACGGCCCGCTCGTCGGCTCCGGCGGCGTGGGGTGGCGCCGGGGAGAGCCTTATTTTTCGCTGAGTTCGACGGAGTAACCGTTCTGGCCGCCGGCCACGTCCACCCGCCACCCGCGACGGAATTCCTGGGGGTCCTCGTCGCTCCACGCATGGACGCTCAAGGTCGCGGAGGCCGGTTCCAGCACGCGGATGCGCAGGCGGCCGGCGGTGGCTTCGTTGCCCTGGATCACGGGACGCTCGGGCACGTTGACCTGGAAGATGGCGCGGGTGCCTGCGCCCAGGCGGAAATCGTCCTTCACCCGCAGCGTGCGGCCGGCGAAGTCGATGCGCCGCTGCCAGGACTGCAGGGCAGGGTTGTCGCGATAGACCGGCGTCAGGTCGGCCACCGCCGTGACCCCGCCGTCCGCACGCGGCGTGACCGTCAACCGCGCGCGCGATTGCGGCGTTTCGCACTGGTGCACCACCACATCGCCACGGGGTGCCGCGCATTGCCGCGCCTCCGGGTCGGCGCGCTCGAACCGCACCACGTTGTGGACCGGCGTGCCCTGCTGGATGCCGCTGTGGCTCCAGATGTTCTCGGTCACCGCCAGCCAGTCGCGCGCGAACAGAGTGAAGCCGCCCTGTTCCTGGTGCGCATGGCTTTCGTTGTACGGCCCCGCCACGAAGGACAGCCACATGGCGTCCTTGCCCCAGTCGCTGCGCGCGAACAGATGCCCCGCGCCCTCGGCCAGGTAGACCAGCGCCGACGGCGGGGTGCCGCCGGTGCCGGCGGGCAGCAGGTCGTACCGGCTGTTGAAGCCCTGCGTCATCCTCGGCACGGAAATACTGTCCAGCCACCACGAGGCCATCGAACGCGCCTCCTCGTCCGTCGTCAGCTGGCGCGCCTCGAGCACCAGGCGGCGGTGGTAATCGAACAGTTCCGGCACGGAGTTGCGCGACTGGTCGCCGATCGGGGCGAAGCGGTCCAGGGTGGGGACCGTGGCATGCACCCAGTAGGGAATGCTGTCGCGCGCATGCGTGCTGGCGGCGGCGAGATCCTCGCCGGTGCTGTCCTTCCACAGGCGATACAGACCGAACAGGCGCATCTGCGCGGCGCCATAGCCCGTGCCTTCCCGGCTGCCGCCACCCGGCAGCCCGGTGTAGTAGGCCTTCAGCGGCGGCAGGCGGCGCGTGCGCAGGTCGTCCATCCAGGACCGGCTGCCGCTCACCAGTGCCCAGTACATCGTCGCCTCGATGAAACTGTAGTAGTAGTTGTTGCCGGGGTTGTCCACCGACCAGCCTGTCCACGCGTGCGCCCGCCCCCCCCATTGCGCGCGCGGATGGTTCCAGACGTTCCACACCGCCTGTTCCGCATAGGACGACCAGCGGCGCTTCTGCGTCGCGTCGATGGTGGTGCGGCAGGCGTGCAGGGTCATCGCGAGATCCGCGATGCGGGGACCGACTTCCAAATACGAATCGCCCGCGATCGCAGGACGCGCACCGGTCGCGATGGCGGCTTCGGCCTCGGCCACCTCCTTCTCCACCATCCGCACGGCGAGGTCGCAGTACTTGTCGCCGCCGCTGAGCAGGAACATCAAGGCGGCATCGCTGGCGCTGAAGGCGTAGCCGGGACTGCCCGCGACGGCCGCATCCACCCAGCTGCGGAAGCGGGCGTACGCGGGCGACTTGCGGTCGACGAAGGCCAGGTCGATCTTCAGCAGGTCGGCGCCGGACTGTTCCGGCGACGCGGGAGCGGACGCCGTCGGGGGTGCCGCAGCCGGCGGCGCGGCCGTCGGGGAGGGGGAGGTCGTTTCGGGGGCGTCGGCGGATCCGCAGTGTCCGATGGCCGCCGCGAGCAGGGCCAGGACGAGCAGGACCGCACTGGGAATGCCATGCGTCCGCAGGGTGGAAGGTTTGGCGCGCATGCCGGACCCCTCAGCGGTTGGAATAGGCGACGCTCAGATAGACGATGTTCTGCGAAACGTCCTGGCCCGCGTCGGTGCTGTCGCGCTTGTAGCGTTCGGCATGCAGGCGCGCGGTCCAGCGTGGCGCCCAGTGGTAGGCCAGGCTCGCGCCCACGCGCGAGGTCTCGTCCTCGCGGCCGAGCTGCGTGTAGTCCAGCCGTTCCCACGTGGCGTAGGTGCCCAGCGTCAGCGAGCGCCGCACCAGCCAGTGCAGGTCGAAGCGCGCGCCGCGGGTCTTCTGGTCGAACTCGTCCGAGTCCACATAGTCGCGCCTCTGCATGTACGGCGCGACCGACAGGTTCAGGCGGGTCCCGGTGAAGCGGTAGCCCAGGTCGATGCCGCGCACCTCGTAGGGCGAGGCGTTGACCACCGCGTCGCCGGTCAGCACGTTCTCGGGGATCGTGGCTTCGGACTGGATCCCGGTCAGGGCGTCCGTCGCGGTGTCGGAGAACTGGCTGGACAGGGCGATGTTCAGCTGCGAGCGCGGCGACAGGTTCCATTCGGCATCCGCGCGCATCAGGGGTTCAGAGCGCGACTCGCCCTGGCGATAGTCGATGCGCGAATAGCCGAGGTCGGCGCCCAGCTCGAAGTTGGCCAGCGTGCGCACGTAGCGCCCGTAGAGGTCGTAGCGGTTGTAGTCGCGCGCCACGATGTCGTCGTCGAAGTCGACGCGCTGCGCCTGCAGGTTGAGCGACACCCGGCTGGTCGGCGACAGTTCCTTGATCGTGCGGATCGCACCGGCCAGGCGCTGCGAGTTGAACTCGTCCGTGACTTCCGCATCGCTGAGCACATAGCGCAGCTCCGCCTGGCCGTGCAGCGAGGGCGTCCAGTTGAACAGCAGTGTGGGGC
Source organism: Pseudoxanthomonas sp. F11 (assembly GCF_037046485.1). Lineage (NCBI taxonomy): Bacteria > Pseudomonadati > Pseudomonadota > Gammaproteobacteria > Lysobacterales > Lysobacteraceae > Pseudoxanthomonas > Pseudoxanthomonas sp. F11. The sequence continues at coordinate 89,497 of NZ_JBANLZ010000004.1, forward strand.
CGGCGGAGAACACGTTCACCTGCTGGCGGTTGCCGGGGCCGTCCGGGACCAGCGAATCGACCGGCTGCACCGTCAGGTTGTCTTCCACCAGGAAGAACAGGCGCTCCGGTATGGCCACCCAGTTGAGGCGGCCGGACAACGTGCCGTCGACGGTGTCGGCGAAGATGTCGTCTTCGTAGTCGCGGTACTCCGCGCGGCCATCGAGGTTCAGCTGCAGGGCGGAGACGTTCTCGGTGATGCTGAAGCCCAGACCCGCGCGCAGATAGCGCTGCGCGATCGGATCGACCGGCGCCATGGTCACGTTGCTGTTCCGCTCCATGCCCAGGTCCACGGTGTAGTCCACCCGGGCGGCGAGCGCGTGGCCCGGCAGCGTGGCCAGGACCGCGGCGGCGATGAGGGAGATGCGTAGTGGATGGGTGCGCATGCCGCTGCTCCTTGGCCGCCCTACGGGATTTCGTTGAACACCACGCCGGCCACCTTGTCGGCAGGAAAACTGCCGACGGCCTTCTCCAGCTTCTCCGGCGTGACCTTGCCGTAGCCGGCCACCAGCACCACCAGGTCGGCGAGTTCGGACAGGATGCGCGCGTCCGGCGAGCCCAGCACCGAGGGACTGTCCAGGATCAGGTAGCGATCCGGGTAGCGGCTGCGCAGCGAGTCCACCATCGCGCGCATGCGGAACGCACTGAAGGCTTCGCCCGTGGTCTCGCGCTGGCGGCCACTGGGAATCAGCCGCAGGCGCGGCACGCCGGTGCGGTAGATGATACGGCCCAGGTCGGCGTCGCTGTCGCCCAGGTAGTCCATCAGGCCGCCATGGCTGGCGTCCACGCCCAGGGCGGTGTGCTGCGAGGGATGCAGGGCATCGCAGTCGACCAGCAGAGCACTCTTGGCATCGTCGAAAGCGAACGCCGTGGCCAGGTTGCGGGCCACGAAGCTGCCGCCGCAGCCGTTGCTGACCGGCGCCACCAAGGTGACGAAATTGCGCTCGCCTCCCAGCGCCAGCAGGCGGGTACGCAGTTCGCGGAACGCATCGGCCTGCTCGCGGACGGAATCGTTGCGATGGATGACGCGCCGTTCTTCCAGTTCGCGCGGCGTCAAAGCGGTGGGTTCGTCCATCAACGCCAGCGAGCGCGAAGTGTCGGTGCGATGGGGAACACCATGCAGTCGTTCGTTGTCCGGGGTCACGGGCTTTTCCAGGGTGGCATAGGAGGTCATGGCGGCGGTCTCAGGCGGCAAGCTGCTTGAGGCCGAACGCCAGCCCGTACGCGAGGATGACCAGCGTCAGGATGCCGAAACTCATCGCGTTGCGGCTGAGTTCCTGTCGGCGGTCGCGCGGCGAATGGTAGGTCGGCACCACGGTGAGCAGGGGCCGGTCGGTGATGCGCTGCAGCTGCTGGGCCGAGCGGATGCGCGGATCGAAGCGGGCGCGCAGGAACAGCAGGCCCAGCGGGATACCCACCGCCATCAGCAGACCGCCGATGGCGAAGTGCATGAAGCGCAGGCCCGTCGGCCGCAACGGCATGGTGGCGGGATCCTGCACGCGCAGGGTCAGGCCACGCTCCTCGCGGTCCAGCTGCATGGAGACGCGCGCGTTCTCGCGCCGGCGCAGCAGGTCCTGGTAGATGTCGCGGTTGACTTCGTAGTCGCGGGTCAGCTCGGCCAGCGCGCTCTCCGAATCGGCGATGCGGCGGCTGCGGTTCAATTCTTCATTGAGCATGGACTCGGCGATCGCCATGCGCGAGGCGGTCGCGGCCACTTCGCGCCGGGTCTGCGCCTGCTGGCTGCGCAGTTCCTGGTAGAGCGGGTTCATCTGCGCCTCGTCGAAGGGGCTGGCACCCTGCGGCGCGGCGGCGCGGCGGGTCTGCTCGTTGGCCATGGCCTGCTGCAGGTCGGCCATCTGGTGGCGCACGCGCACCACGTCCGGATGCTGCTCGGTGTAGTTCAGCAGCAGGCGGTCCAGCTGGCCCTGCAGCTCGAGCAACTGCGCGCGATACAGGCTTTCGCGCGTCTGCACCGCGGTCACCGCCGACTCGCCGGACAGCTGCGAGGCGATCGCGTTCTCGCGCGAACGCTGCTCCAGCAGCGCCATGCGCGTCTGTTCCACCGTCGTGCGCAGCGAGCTGATGCGCGTGTTGGCGTCGGTGGCGCTGCCGGGCTGGGCGTCGGTGTTGTCCGAACGGTACTGGCGCAGGCGTTCCTCGGCCTCCAGCAGCTTGGCGTGGTAGTCCTGCACCTGCTTGTCGATGAACTCGTAGGCCTCGCGGCTCTCGCGTTCCTTGGCCGCCAGGCTCTCCTTGATGAACATGTCGCCCAGGCGTTCGGTGACCTCATAGGTGCGCTTGGCGTCGCTGTCGCGGTAGGTGATCTGGATCAGGTTCGGGCGCGGGCTGGTGATCGCGATGCGGCCCTTGATCTGCTCCATCAGGCGGTCCTGCTCGATGGCGCTGGGCTTGTCGTCCAGCCAGCCGCCGGTCTTCAGCGCATCTTCCAGCACCTTGCGGCTGTAGATCACCTGGCGCGCGATGCCGGCGCGGTCGACGACCTCGGTGGCCACGGCGCGGCCTTCCAGCAGGGGCTGGATGATGTCGCTCTCCTGCGCCAGGATCGTGGTGGAGGCGGTGTAGTTCTTCGGCAGCACCAGCAGGCCCACCACCAGGGTCAGCAGCGCCACGGCGGCGAAGATGCCGACCAGCGCGACCCGATGGCGACGCGCCTCGCGGATCAGGATGGGCACCAGGTCGTTGGGAGAAAGCGCAGCGGAAGGTGCCGCCGGCGCGGAATAGCCGCGCCGCGCGGGAAGGTTGCTCTGGCTCATCAGAAGGTACGCTCGGGGACCGTGATGACGTCGCCGGGCGACACGGTGTAGTTGGTGCTCAGGTCGCCGCGGTTGAGGATGCGGTCCAGCCGCACCGCGTAGGTCTGCGTCTGCTCGGCGTTCTTGCGGTGCAGGTCGGAGCGGTCGGCGGCGGCGAATTCGGTGATGCCGCCGGCGGCCAGGACGGCATCCAGGACCGTCATGCCGGGACGGTACGGCAGCGAGACCGGTTGCCGCACGGCGCCGGTGACGCGGACGCGGGACAGGTATTCATGGCTGCGCAGGTCGGTCAGGATGACCGCCACCTGCGGGTCTCGCACGTAGGTGGCCAGCCGCTCCTGGATGTCCTTGGCGACCTCGCCGGGGGTACGGCCGCCTGCGGCCACATCGCCCACCAGCGGCACGGAGATCATGCCGTCGGGGCGGACCGGCACGGTGATGCCGAGCTCCGGATTGCGCCACACCGACACCTGCACGATGTCGTCCACGCCGATGTGGTACGCATCGGTGCCCAGCGTGGTGGTGGCCGGTGGCGGTGCTTCGCTGCCGGACGACGTGGCGCATGCGGCCAGCAGCAGGGACAGGACGGTGACGGCAAGGCCGGCAAAGGCGCGTTTCATCGGAGGATCCCCTGGAGTTGCTCGATGCCGGTAACAACGGCGGCAACGGCGGGATCCGGCCATCCCCGGATGCCTGCGAGGCACCCGGTGCGCGACTCAGACCGCGTAGAACGCGCGGTACCACTCGACGAAGCGGCGCACGCCCGTTTCGATGGGCGTGGCCGGCGAGTAGCCGGTATCGCGGCGCAGGGCTTCGACGTCGGCCTCGGTATCGGGCACGTCGCCCGGTTGCAGGGGTAGCAGGCGCTTTTCCGCCTTGCGGCCCAGGCAGTCCTCCAGCACCTCGATGTAGCGCAGCAGCTGCACGGGCTGGTGGTTGCCGATGTTGTACACGCGGTAGGGCGCCAGCGAACTGGCCGGCGTGGGCGCCAGCGGATCGTAGGCCGGATCGGGTCCCGGCACGCGGTCCAGGGTGCGGATCACACCCTCAACGATGTCGTCGATGTAGGTGAAGTCGCGGGTGTGATGACCGTGATTGAACACGTCGATGGGCTCGCCCGCGAGGATCTTCTTCGTGAACAGGAACAGCGCCATGTCCGGCCGGCCCCACGGGCCGTACACGGTGAAGAAGCGCAGCCCGGTGGTGGGCAGGCCGAACAGGTGGCTGTACGTGTGCGCCATCAGCTCGTTGGCCTTCTTGCTGGCGGCGTACAGGCTGACCGGATGGTCCACGCTGTCTTCCACTGCGAACGGCAGCTTGCGGTTGGCGCCGTAGACCGAACTGGACGAGGCGTAGACCAGGTGCTCGATGCCGCGGTGCCGGCACGCCTCCAGGATGTTCAGGAAGCCGACGATGTTGCTGTCGATGTAGGCGTGCGGATTCTCCAGCGAGTACCGCACGCCGGCCTGCGCGGCCAGGTTGACCACGCGCTGCGGCCTGAAGTCGTCGAATGCGGCCTCCAGCGCCGCGCGGTCCTCCAGCGAGGCGCGCACTAAGCTGAAACCGTCCTGCGGCATCAGCCGGGCGAGCCGGGCCTCCTTCAGCGCGGGGTCGTAATACGCGTTCAGGTTGTCGTAGCCCAGCACTTCATCGCCCCGTGCGAGCAGGCGCTCGCTCAGGTGGGAGCCGATGAAGCCGGCGGCGCCGGTGACCAGTACGCGCATCAGGTACTCCTGGAGGAGGAAGGAATCACAGGCAGTCGTCGACCGCGTGTCGGGGCAGGGTGCGCTTCACGTCGAAGACCACCGCGCCCGGCTTGCCGAACCCGCGGATGCCGTCGGCGCCGCGTTCGCTGAACTGCCGGTGCGCCACCGCGAGGATGACCGCATCGTACTGGCCCGCCTGGGGTTCCGCCACCAGATCCAACCCGTACTCGTGTTTCGCCTCGTCGGCGCTAACCCATGGATCGTGAACGTCGACCTGCGCGTTGTAGCTGCGCAGCTCGGCCACGATGTCGACCACGCGCGTATTGCGCACGTCGGGGCAGTTCTCCTTGAACGCCAGTCCCAGCACCAGCACCTTCGCGCCTGCGGTAGGCAGGTTGCGGCGCGCCATCAGCTTGGCCACGCGGCGCGCCACGTGGCTGCCCATGCCGTCGTTGATGCGGCGCCCGGCCAGGATCACGTCGGGGTGGTAGCCGATCTGCTGCGCCTTGTGGGTCAGGTAGTACGGGTCCACGCCGATGCAGTGGCCGCCGACCAGGCCCGGGCGGAAGGGCAGGAAATTCCACTTGGTGCCCGCGGCTTCCAGCACCTCGTGGGTATCGATGCCCAGGCGGTGGAAGATCAGCGCCAGTTCGTTGATCAGGGCGATGTTGACGTCGCGCTGGGTGTTCTCGATGACCTTGGCCGCTTCGGCCACCCGGATGCTGCTGGCCTTGTGCGTGCCGGCGGTGATGATGCTGCCGTACAGCGCGTCCACGAAATCGGCCACCTCCGGCGTGGAGCCGGAGGTGACTTTCATGATGGTTTCCAGTCGGTGCTGCTTGTCGCCCGGATTGATACGCTCCGGGCTGTAGCCGGCGTAGAAATCCTGGTTGAAGCGCAGACCGGATTCGCGTTCGATGATCGGCACGCACGCTTCTTCGGTGGCGCCGGGATACACGGTCGATTCGAAGATCGCCACGCCGCCCTTGCCGATGGCGCGGCCTACCGTGCGGCTGGCCGACTCCAGCGGGCGCAGGTCCGGGCGCTTGTAGTCGTCGATGGGCGTGGGCACGGTGACGATGAAGACGTTGCAGCCGGCCAGCGCCGCCGGGTCGTCGCTGAAGTCGAGCAGTGGGGTGTCGCGCAGCTCATCGGCGGACACTTCCAGGGTGTGGTCCCGGTGTTGGCGCAGCTCGGACACGCGCGTGGCATTGATGTCGAAGCCGAGCGTGGGGAACTTGCGGCCGAACGCGACCGCCAGCGGCAGCCCGACGTACCCCAGTCCGATCACGGCGATCCTGGCCTGGTCCAGGGTGGGCAATGGAGCATTCATCGATGTGGGGTTCCCCTGTGTGTCGCGTGTCGAAGAGTCTATACGCAGGCATGGCCCGGACGTTCCCGTTCCCGACCTGGCATCGAGCCGATCAACGTGCAAAGCATGCGCCTCAGGACACCGGATGCGGATTGGCCTGATCCCGCCACGACCTGCGTAACAGCGGATGATCGCCCGCCCGGATGGCGGGGCGACCTGCGACCGGGGGAGTCGAGATGCGGATCCTGCTGTGCGGCGGCGCCGGTTACATCGGCGCGCACACTTACGTGGTGCTCGTGGAACGCGGCCACGATGTCGTGGTGGCCGACAATTTCAGCAACAGCTCGCCGGGCGTGCTGGCCCGCCTACGGCAGATCACCGGGCGTCCAGTGCCTTTCCAGCCGCTGGACCTGCGGGACCGGGATGCGGTGACGGGATTCTTCGCCCACCAGGCCTTCGATGCCGTGGTGCACTTCGCGGCGCTGAAATCGGTGGGCGAGTCGTGCGAACGCCCGCTGGACTATTTCCACAACAACATCGGCGGCACGTTGAACCTGCTTCACGGCATGCGCGAGGCCGGCGTCGACCGACTGGTGTTCAGTTCGTCGGCCACCGTCTACGGCGATCCGGAACGCGTGCCCGTGCGCGAGGATGCGCGCCTGCAGGTGACCAATCCCTATGGGCGCACGAAGCTGGTGATGGAAGAGCTGATCGGCGACCTGTGCCGCAGCGATGCCGGGTTCCACGCCGCCAACCTGCGCTATTTCAACCCGGTGGGCGCCCACGCGTCCGGGCTGATCGGCGAGGATCCTACCGGCATCCCCAACAACCTGATGCCGTACATCTGCCAGGTGGCGGTGGGGCGGCGCGACCGCCTGAGCGTGTACGGGGCCGACTGGCCTACCGTCGATGGCACCGGCGTGCGCGACTACATCCACGTGATGGACCTGGCGCGCGCGCATGCCGATGCGTTGGATTTCCTGGTGCGCGAACGCCGCAGCCTCACGGTCAACCTGGGCACGGGGCAGGGGGTCAGCGTGCTGCAGCTGGTGGAGGCGTTCGCCCAGGCTGCGGCGCGCAGGATTCCGTACCAGGTGGTGGCGCGGCGTCCCGGCGACGTGGCCGAGGTCTACGCCGACCCCTCACTGGCCGAGCGTACACTGGGATGGCGCGCCGAACTGGGCATCGAGGCCATGTGCCGCGACGCCTGGCGCTGGCAGTCGCAGAACCCGCAGGGCTACCCCATGGCATGAGGGTTCACCGGTATGGAGGGCGGCGCCGGCAGGTACCGCGACGCCACGCCGCGGGCTGGCGGCGCGCGTGCGATTGGCCGAGAATCGCGGCATCCCTTTCCGCCTGGATCCGCCTTGCCCCTGGACGCTGCGCTCCACCTGGCGGAACAGAACCGCTCGCGCTACGGCCGGCGCATGTACCTCATGCGTGCGGTGGGGCTGGGGCTGGGGGCGATCTGCGTGGCGGCGGTTCTTTACGAGCACGGCGCGTCCCCCGCGCTGTGGGGCCTGCTGGCGGCCAACGGGTTCGTCTGGCCGCACCTGGCCTATCTGCGGGTCAGGGCGAGCCGCGAGGATCCGCTGCAGGCGGAGTGCCAGAACCTGACCTTCGACGCCGCGATGGGCGGCTTCTGGATTGCGGCGATGCAGTTCGATGCGCTGCCCAGCGTGCTGCTGGCGGTGATGCTGACGATGGACAAGGTGATCATCGGGGGCGGTCGCTTCGCCCGCAGGACGCTGGGCGCGATGGCGGCCACCTGCCTGGCCGCGAGCGCGGCCTGGGGGTTCGCGTTCGATCCCCGCACCAGCTATCGGGTGGTGCTGGCCTGCCTGCCTTTCCTGGCCGTCTACCCCATGGCGATCGGCGTGGCCACCCACGCGCTGTCGCGCACGGCGCGCCAGCAGAAGGCGCTGCTGGAAAAGATGGCGCGCTTCGACGCGGCCACCGGCTTGATGAACCGCCAGCAATGGCTGCATGCGGCCACCCACGAGCTGAAGCGTTTCCAGCGGTCCGGACGCGCGGCGGTGCTGGTGCTGATCGACATCGACCGCTTCAAGGACGTCAATGACGGTTACGGCCACACGATAGGCGACGAAGTGGTGGAGGAATTCGCGCGTCTGCTGAAAGCCTGCCTGCGCGACGTGGATACGCCCGGGCGCTATGGCGGCGACGAGTTCGGCGTGGTCATGCCCGACACGCGCTGGGAAGAGGCCATCGTGGCGGCGGAACGGCTGCGCCGGCAGGTCGCGGCCTGCGCCTTCTCCACACGCAGCCTGCGTTGCACGGTCAGCATCGGCCTGTCCGAGTGCCATCCGGGCATCGCCTCGGTGTCGGACTGGGTCAACAGCGCCGATGGTGCGCTGTACCGGGCCAAGGCGCGCGGACGCGACTGCATCGTCGTGGGGTGTTGAGCCGGCTCAGGACAGCAGCGCGTCGACCACGGCCTGCGGCTGCTTCATCCACGCGAAGTGGTCCGCGCGCGTGCCCAGCGTCGCGTGATGCAGCGTGTGGACGCGGGTCGGGGCGTGGGGCATCTTCGCCATCAGGGCGCGCAACGAGCTTTCCGGCGCCAGCCAGTCGTCGTCGAACAGCACGCCGTCGATCGGCGTGCGGACCCGGCGCAGCCCCGCTTCCAGATCGACCGGCCAGCCGGCGGCGCGATACCGGCCGCTGAGTCCCACGCGGGCCCAGTCGGCGATGAGGCTGCGGGCTTCATCCCCGCCGAAGCCCAGCCGCCGCCCAGGCAAGGCACCGCAAGCGCGCGCCAGCCAGGGCGCGAACCGGTAGAAGAACGGCAATGCATAGCCGCGTGGCGTGGGAAACGTGCGCCAGTAGGGCGTGCCGCTGCCGACCAGCCAGAGCCCGGCGAAGGCGTCGGGATGCTGGCCCACGTGGCAGGCGGCCAATTGTCCGCCCAGGCTGTGGCCGCCGATGCGGTGAGGGAGGTCCGGCAGCCGGGCCTGCAACGCCGCGTGGCTGAGGGGCAGGTCCGTGCCCAGTAATTCGTGGTAGCCCCAGTCGTGACGCCGTCCGGCACGCAGCGAGCTGCTGCCGTTGCCGCGCCATTCGTGCACGAACACCGCCATGCCTCGCCTGGCGAGCAACGCCGCGAAAGGCAGATAGTGGCGCGCCGCGACGCCCAGCGCCGGGATCCACAACAGGGCGGAGGAGGCCTGGGAGGGAATGCAGGCGATCAGCGTGCAGGCATGGCCGTCCTGTGCCTGCAGGGCGATGTCTTCCTGCACGACATCCCGTTCGATGACATTCATGCGCGCGGCGCGGCTCCGATATGGTCGAGGACCAGGATGTCGCTGCGTCCGGGCCGGTAGCCGCCGCGCAATGCGGCGTGCACGTAATCCGACGCGGCCAGGCACGCCTCCTTCATCGGCATGCCCTGCGCACGGCGCGCGGCGATGGCCGATGCGAGCGTACAGCCGGTGCCATGCGCTTCCAATGGCAGGCGCGGATGCGACGTCTCGGCAAGACCGCTCTCGTCGCAGTACAGGTCCACCACATCCGTATCGCCGGGCAGGTGTCCGCCCTTGAGGAACACGGCCCGCGCGCCCAGCGCCAGCAGATCGCGCGCGGCCTGGCGCATGGCGGCCGCGTCGGCGATGGTGCGGCCCAACAGCAGCTCGGCCTCGGGGAGGTTGGGCGTCACCACGTGCGCCAGCGGCAGCAAGTGCGAGCGCATCGCCTGCAGGGCGCTGTCTTCCAGCAGTTTGGCGCCGCTGGTGGCGACCATCACCGGATCGACGATGACGGCGGCAGGGCGATGCGCGTGCAGGGCCTCGGCCACCACGCCGATCACCTCGGCCGTGGCCAGCATGCCCAGCTTCACCGCGCGGATGTCGAAATCGGCGAAGCAGGCGTCCAGCTGCGCGCGCAGGAAATCCATCGGAGGCACGTTCACCGCGGTCACGCCGCGCGTGTGCTGCGCGGTGAGTGCGGCGATGGCGGACAGCCCGTGCACGCGGTGCGCGGCAAAGGTCTTGAGGTCGGCCTGGATGCCGGCGCCGCCGCCGGAATCGGAGCCGGCGATGGTCAGGGCGGAAACCACGGAAGGCGAAGTCATGCGTGGATTGTGCCATCCGCGCGCCGGGCCGCGCGTCAGGGTGGCGTCTGCCTTGCCTGCACCCACTGCCGGTACAGCACGTACCCGATCCCGGTACTGCCCGTCAGCAGGGCCGGGGCGAGCAACGCGTCGTAACCCCAGTGGCGATAGAACCACGCCCCCAGTACGCCACCGCCCAGGAAGCCGCTGATGATCAGGCCGCTAAGGGTCAGCCGGCGCATCGGCAATGGCATGCCGCGCAGCAGGTGCCCCAGGCCGATGCCCAAGTCGGTGAACATGCCGCTGAGGTGCGTGGTGCGCACCGCCGCGCCGCTGTAGGTGGTGACCATCGCGTTCTGCAGCCCGCAGGCCATCGCGGCCAACAGCGCGCCCCATATCTGCTGTTGCTTGAACAGGGGAATCGCGAGCAGCAGCAGCACCGCCTCCAGCGCCAGCGCCACCCCGTAGCGGCGTCCCAGTTTCAGCGTCTGGTCCTGGATCACCAGCCCACTCAGCATCGCGCCCACGCAGAAGGCGATCAGCACGCCCCACAGGTGCACGATCGCGCGCAGGTCGCCCTGCGCGAGCGCGGCCCCGAGCAGGCTGGTGGTGCCGGTCAGGTGGCTGACCGCCTGGTGCTCGAAACCCAGGTAGCCGATGACGTTGACCATGCCCGCCACGCAGGCCAGCGCGACGGCACCGATCCAGACCCAGCGGGGGAGGTGAAGGCCCATGGCGTCGGCGAACGCGTCCGCTTACAGCACTTCCGATGCGTAGTCCGCCAGGCGCGAGCGCTCGCCACGCCGCAGCGTGATGTGCGCGCTGTGCGCCCAGTTCTTGAAGCGGTCCACCGCGTAGGTCAGGCCGGATGTCGTCTCCGTCAGGTAGGGCGTATCGATCTGCTCCACGTTGCCCAGGCAGACGATCTTGGTGCCCGGGCCCGCGCGGGTGATCAGCGTCTTCATCTGCTTGGGGGTGAGGTTCTGCGCTTCGTCCAGGATCAGGTAGCGGCTCAGGAACGTGCGTCCGCGCATGAAGTTCATCGAACGGATCTTGATGCGCGAGGCGAGCAGGTCGTTGGTGGCCGCGCGCCCCCAGGCGCCGCCCTCCTGGTTGTGCGTCAGCACTTCCAGGTTGTCGGTCAGCGCACCCATCCACGGGGTCATCTTTTCCTCTTCCGTACCGGGGAGGAAGCCGATGTCCTCGCCCACGCTGACGGTGGCGCGGGTCATGATGATCTCGCGGTAGCGCTGCTGGTCCATCGTCTGCGCCAGGCCGGCCGCCAGCGCGAGCAGGGTCTTGCCGGTGCCGGCGGTGCCGAGCAGGGTGACGAAGTCGACTTCCGGGTCCATCAGCGCGTTGAGCGCGAAGTTCTGTTCGCGGTTGCGCGCATTGATGCCCCACACCGCGTGCTGGCTGTGGCGGAAGTCGTCCACGATCTGCAGCGTGGCCTTGTCGCCCTCCACCCGCGCCACGCGGAACTCCGATTCGTCGTCGCCCGGCAGGTAGAGGTACTGGTTGGGATACCAGCCGGCGTCTTCGGCCATCGTCACCTCGTAGTACGTGCGGCCCTTGTCTGTCCACGACCGCAGGTCCTTGCCGTGGCGCTGCCAGAAGTCCGCCGGCAGGGCGGTCGCCCCGGTGTACAGCAGGCTGAAGTCGTCCAGCGCGCGGTCGTTCTCGTAGTCTTCCGACACGATGCCGGCGATGGCCGCCTTGATGCGCAGGTTGATGTCCTTGGAGACGAACACCACCGGAATCTCCGGCTCCTGCTCCTTCAGCGCCAGGATCGCACCGAGGATGGCATTGTCGGGGATCACCGCGCCGAAGCTCTTCCCGGCCTCGAAGTGGCTGGTCTGGAAGCGCAGCAGCCCCGCGCTCTGCGAGCCGCGCAGCTGCAGGCCGTTGGGCTGCACCAGCGGGATGCCGGCGGCCAGGTTGTCCAGTCCCGATGCCTGGACCAGTTCGTTGAGGAAGCGGCTGACCTGCCGCGCGTTGCGGCTCGCTTCCGAGGTGCCCTTCTTGCCGTTGTCCAGTTCCTCGATCACCTGCATCGGCAGGTAGACATCGTGTTCCTCGAACTTGAACAGCGCGGTGGGGTCGTGCATCAGCACGTTGGTGTCCAACACATAGATACGCTTGCTACGGGTCATTCGGGCAACCTCATCGAGGAAGATGTGTGAACACGGGCGACTTTTCCGCGGACAGCAGCGAACCACCATGACCCGCCGCGGCGCGGGATGGTGGGTGAAGGGGAAGGGGATTCGGTCACTGGGCCTGGTGGGCCTTCAGGGCGTCCAGCACGGCCTGGGCGTGGCCGGGAACCTTCACGCCGCGCCATGCCTGCGCGATGCGGCCGTCGGGCGAGATCAGGAAGGTGCTGCGCACCACGCCCAGCACCTTGCGGCCGTACATGTTCTTTTCGTGGATCACATCGAAGGCTTTGCACAGCGCTTCGTCGGCGTCGCTCACCAGCGGGAATTTGAAACCCTGCTTCGCGCAGAAGTTGTCGTGCGACTTCACCGAGTCGCGCGAGACGCCGAGCACCGTGGCGTTGAGCTTCTTGAACTTCGGCAGCAGCGCGTTGAAGTCCAGGCCCTCGGTGGTGCAGCCCGGCGTGCTGTCCTTCGGGTAGAAGTACAGCACCAGCCAGGCGCCGGCGTAGTCGGCGAGGGTGGCGGCGTCGCCGCCGGACAGCGCCAGCGGCAGTTTGAGGACGGCCTTGCTCAGTGCGGTGGTTGCGCTCATCGAATCTCGCGGGTACCTATTGCCTGCCTTCCAGTGCCGCCACGCGCTTGTCCAGCGCCTTGATCTGGTTCTGCTGGCCGATGATGACTCCCAGTGCCAGGAAGAACAATACGTATTCCACGGGCGCCCCCTTTCAGAACTTCATCGGATCCATGATCGCGTCCAGGTTCAGGTGGTCGCAGAATTCGAGGAAATCGTCGCGCAGCGCGGCGATGTGCATGTTGGCCGGCACCCCGATGGTGACCTGTGCCGAGAACATCTCCGCACCCGTCTGCATGGCGCGGTAGCGCGTGCTCTGCAGGTTCTCGATGGTGATGCCCTGGCGGTCGAAGAAGTCGGCCAGCTGGAACAGGATGCCCGGCTTGTCGGCCGCCACCACTTCCACGATGTACGGCAGCAGGTTGGACTGCACCACCTTCGGCCCGGTGCGGTAGAACACCAGCTTCAGGCCCTCGTCGCGCTCCAGGCGCGACAGCATGGCCTCCAGCTTGGCCACCGCGTCCCAGGAACCCGTGGCCAGCGCCGTGACGGACACGTCGCGGCCCACGGTGGCCAGCCGGGCGTCCACCAGATTGCAGCCGCTGTCGGCGATCCGGCGCGTCACCGACAGGAGCGGCGATTCCGGATGCGTCGTGTAGGCGGTGATCAGCAGGTGGTTTTCGGTCGGCGAAGGCCGGGGCGTGGAATCGGTCAAAGGAGCTTCCGGCGTTGCGGTGAGGCTGAATGGCGGCCGGGCGAACGCCTGGCGACGCGGGCAGCATACTTGCCCGCCCTTTGAGCCCGCAAGTAACATGCGGCGGACATCGAAGGCGGTCCGGGATGATGGCGCCTGTGCGCGCCGCCGGGGCGCCGGATCCCCACCGAGAGCCTGACCTTGCATCTTTCCGGCAGCATCACCGCACTGGCCACGCCGTTCCTGGCGTCGGGCGAACTCGACCTGCAAGCCTGGCGCGCGCTGCTCCAGCAGCAGATCGACGGCGGCACGCAGGGCGTGGTGGTGGCGGGCTCCACCGGCGAGGCCGCGGCCCTGTCCGACGAGGAATACGACACCCTGCTGCGCATCGCGGTGGAGGAGGTGCGCGGGCGCATCCCGGTACTCGCCGGTACCGGCCAGATGAACACCGCCAGGACCATCGCCGCCACCCGACGCGCCGAGGCCGGCGGTGCGCAGTTTGCGCTGGTGGTGACGCCTCCCTATGTGCGTCCGACCCAGGCGGGCCTGCTGGCGCATTACCGCGCCGTCGCCGACCAGGGTGGTCTGCCGGTGGTGCTCTACAACGTGCCGGGCCGGACCGGCTGCGACCTGCTGCCCGAAACCGTGGCGGAGCTCGTGGACCACCCCGGCATCGTCGGCATCAAGGAAGCGCGCGCCGAGCCCGAGCGCATGGCGGCGCTGCTCGCGTTGCGGCGCGACGGCTTTGCCGTACTCAGCGGCGACGACCCGACCGCGTCGCGTGCCATGCTGGCGGGCGCAGACGGCCTGATCTCGGTGGGTTCCAACGCCCTGCCGCGCACCTTCCGCCGGCTGTGCGACCTGGCCCGTGCGGGCCGGGCCGATGCCGTGGCCGCGCTCGATGCGCAGTTGCAGGAGATTTACGGCTTCTTGGGCGTGGAGTCCAATCCCATCCCGGTAAAGGCGCTGCTACAGCGGGCGGGCTTCGGCCAGGGCCTGCGCCTGCCGCTGCTGCCGCTGTCCGCCCCCCATACCGCTACCGCCGACCGCCTCGCCACGCTGGTGCAGGCGCTCGAAGCACAATCCAGCCGCGACGATCTCGCGGCCTGAACCCAGGAGAACTCCATGCGTCATTCGTCTTCCCTCGTGCGTCCGCTGGCCCTGGTGCTGCTGGTCGTGTCCGTCGCCGGCTGCTCATGGTTCAAGAAGGGCGCCAAGGGCGATTACGCACTGGCGCCGGAAGCGCGTCCGCTGGAGGTTCCGCCGGATCTCAACCTGCCCAACACCAGCGGCGCGATGCAGGTGCCGAATGTGGGTCCGGCCGCGTCGTCTGCGGGCGCCACGGCGAATGCGGCGGGCGGCTTTACCGTCGGGGGCAGCCGCGATGAAGCGTTCACCCGCGTGGGTGAGGCGCTGGCCGGTATCGAGGGGGTGGCCATCGCCAGCCGCGCGCAGTTGCTGGGCACGTACGACGTCAGCTACGAAGGCGCCAGCTTCCTGGTGCGCGTCAGTGCCGTCGATGCCGGCGCCTATGTGTCGGCAGTCGATCCGCGCGGCCTGCCGGCCACCGGCGCGGCGCCGACCAAACTGCTGGCGGCGCTGAAGGCGAAGCTGGGCGGCTGATCCGCCCGCTTCACTGGAACAAGAAAGGGCGCCTTCGGCGCCCTTTTTTCTTGCCGTCCGTGGAGGCGGATCAGCGTTCGAGCAGCGGCAGCTTGCCCGGCTTGCCTTCCCATTCCTTCGCGTCGGGCAACGGATCCTTGCGTGTGGTGATCACCGGCCATGCGCGCGACAGTTCCGCGTTCAATGCCACGTAGCCCTCCTGGCCCGCCGGCACGTCGTCCTCGGGATAGATGGCGTTGATGGGGCATTCGGGTTCGCACAGCGTGCAGTCGATGCATTCGTCCGGGTCGATCACCAGGAAGTTCGGGCCTTCATGGAAACAGTCCACCGGGCAGACCTCCACGCAGTCGGTGTACTTGCACTTGATGCAGTTTTCGGTGACGACGAAGGGCATGAAGACGCGGCTCTAACGGAAACCGCGCAAGTTTAATGCACGCGGCAGGCGATGGCGCATCGAATGTCCGTTCGACCGGTGCCCGCGTGCCTGCAGTGCGACGCCGTGTCGCAGCCTGCGGTGGGCGTAGGCGGCGCACGCATGTCCGCGATCTTGTGCGGCCCTGCCGCTACGCTTGCCGCGCGGGGGCCAGGCTTGTTTTAGTCAAAAATGGAACAATCAATAAGTTTATTTGATATTTATTCCATATGTGTTGATATTCATGCTGTGCACCACACCCAACATCCAAGGAGCTCCGCCATGATCACCCTTCGCCCTGCCCATGAGCGCGGCCATGCCCACCATGGCTGGCTGGACTCCTGGCACAGCTTCTCCTTTGCGAACTACTTCGACGACAAGCACGTCCACTGGGGGCCGCTGCGCGTCATCAACGAGGATCGTGTGGCCGCCGGCCGCGGCTTCGGCGAGCATGGCCACCGCGACATGGAGATCATCAGCTACGTGCTGGAGGGCGCGCTGGGCCACAAGGATTCGATGGGCAACAGTTCCAGCATCGTGCCTGGCGACGTGCAGCGCATGAGCGCGGGCACCGGCGTGCAGCATTCGGAGTTCAACTACAGCGAAACCGGCACCACGCATTTCCTGCAGATCTGGATCATCCCCGATCGCCAGGGCGTGAAGCCCTCGTATGAAGAGAGGTCGTTCCCCGCCACCGACAAGCAGGGCCGCCTGCGCCTGGTCGTCAGTCCCGATGGTGCCGACGGCTCGGTCAGCATCCACCAGGATGCCCGCATGTACGCGGGCCTGTTCGATGGCAGCGAGAAGGCGGAACTGCGCCTGGCGGACGGCCGGCTTGGCTACGTGCACATCGCGCGCGGCGAAGCGACCGTCAACGGGCGGGCCCTGAAGGCCGGCGACGCGCTGCTGTACCGGGACGAGCCGCTGGTCAGCATTGAACGTGGCATCGGCGCCGAGGTGCTGGTGTTCGACCTGCCGACACTGCAGTAAGCGCGATGGCGTGACGAAGCGAAGGGTGCGCGGGTCGCACCCTTCTTCGTATCCGACGCGCTCAGCCGAGCAGCCGGTCCGCTACCAGGAAACCCGCCGTCATCGCCACCACCAGCAGGGCACCCTGCAGGCGCGGCGGCGCGGGCACCGGGATGTCGAGCCAGCGGCAGGCGATACCGATGGCGAGGGCGAGCATGATGCCCACCAGTGCCGTGATCATGGCCTGTTGCTCCGCACGCCGTGGCCGGTCGGCCCGCCGCAGTCGCGTCGATGCCGCGCTTCACGCCGGACCAGCGCGCGGTCGGCCAGCATGTAACCGCTGGTCATCGCTACGACCAGCAACGCGCCGACCAGTACCGGCGGTGCCGGCACCGGTACGCCGAACGCACGACAGCCGAAACCGATGGCGAAGCCAAGCAGCAGGCCGGCGATGAATTTTCCGTTCAAGCAAGGCCTCCTTGGGCGGGAGGAGCGGAGGGCGGGGCCACGCCCGGCGCGCCGCCGATGAAATGCCGTACCAGGGGTCGCTGCGCGGGGTCGGCCAGCGTCTCCAGCAAGGCGTCCTGGATGGCTCGCTCGTCCTCCGTCACACGTTCGTGCTGGCGCAGGTGTTCGCGCCACGAAGCATCGACGAAATACTCCAGGTACACACCGGGTTGCGTACTGTCCTCGGCCACGCCCCATTGCAGCGCGCCGTTGCGGCGGCGCGCGCGTCCGAGCGGTTGCATGCGCTGCAGGAAGGTCGCGCGCCGCGCGGGGTCGATGCGGTATTCGACCGTCACCAGCACCGGGCCGCGCTCGTCCTCCAGCCCGGGGCTGACGATCGGTTGCGGCCAGTGCCCCGATGGCGTGACGTTCACCCGCGCCGCCTCGCCCAGCCGGAACCGCAGGCCGAACAGCGCGGCCAGGGCGGTGCCCACCGCCGCGGCGGCGAGCGCGGCAGGCGTTCCGAAGGCCTGTGCCGCCGCGCCCCAACCCAGGCTGCCGACGGCCATGCCGGCGGAGAACACCACGATGTACAGCGAAAGCGCGCGCGCCCGTACCCAGGCCGGCACCGCGGTCTGCGCGGCGATCTGCAGCGAGGACAGCACGGCGATCCACGCGAAGCCTGCCACCAGCGCGACCATGTAAAGCAGGGGGATCCAGCGCAGCAGCGCGACGCCCAGCGTGCACCCTGCGTAGGCCAGCGTCGCCACCAGCGCCAGCCGGTCGGGATCCAGACGGGTGCGCAGGCCCGGCAGCACCACCGCCCCGGCGATCGCGCCCGCGCCGATGCAGCCCAGCAGCAGGCCGTAGGTCCCCGCGCTGGCCTGCAGGTCCTGCTTCACCACGATGGGCAGCAGGGCCGTGAGGGCGCTGGCGAAGATGAAGAATCCCGCCGCCTTCACCAGCACCGCCTGCAGCACGCTGGCCTGCGTGGCATAGCGCAGGCCGGCTCGAAGCGCCACGCCGAAGGTTTCCGGCGGCAGTGCGGTGGCGACGGGAAGGCGGCGCCAGCGCCACAGCACCACGGCCACGCCGAGGAAGGTCAGCGCATTGACGGCGAACGCCCACGCGATGCCGGCCTGTGCCACGATCAGGCCGCCCAGCGCCGGTCCGATCGCGCGCGCGATGTTCATGCTCAGCGAGCCCAGCGCCACCGCGGGCCCGAGCATCGGCTTGGGCACCAGTTCCGGCGTGGTGGCCTGCTGCGCCGGCATCGCCATCGCTGCGCCGATGCCCAACGCAAACGTCAGCGTTACCAGTGTCCATGGGCCCAGCCGGTCCAGATGGGCAAGCACGGCGAGCGTGCTGGCGACCAGCAGCATCCACAGCTGCGCCAGGATCAGGTAGCGGCGCCGGTCCACGCTGTCGGCCAGCGTACCCGCGATGATCGCCAGCAGGACCACCGGCAACGTGGTCGCCGACTGCACCGCCGCGACCATCAGCGGCGAGTTCGTCGTCTCGGCCATGACCCAGGCGGCGGCGACGTCGTGGATCCAGGTGCCGATGTTGCCGACCAGGATGGCCAGCCAGAGCGCGCGGAACGTGGGTTGCCCCAGCGGGGACCACGGGCCGTGAGTCGCAGGCACGGACATGCTCAGAACGCGAAGCACGCGCACCCGAGCGCGCCCCAGAACGCCTGTAGGTCGCGCGTCGGCACGGCGTGGTGCGCCGCATGGCGGTGGCCCGCGTGGTCGTGCGCATGCACGCGGCATGCGGGGCCGTGCGCCTGCGCCAAGGCCGCGCGGGCCTGCGCCAGCGTGCCGCCCTGGTAGCCGCCGAAGCGGTTGACCGGTGACCAGTCCGGCATCGGCGCCGGCAACGCGGGCGCGTGCGGCGCGAACGGTCCCATACCGTGCACGATGCGGCCGCCGACCACCGTCAGCACGCTGGTGATATCCGGGATGTCGTCCTCGGCCACCGTGAAATAGTCGGCCGACAGCAGCGCGCAATCGGCGAACTGGCCCGGCGCCAGACGCCCCTTGCGTTCCTGCTCGGTAGAGAACCACGCACTGCCGTGCGTCCAAAGCTGCAGCGCTTCCTCGCGCTCCAGCCGGTTGTCGTCGCCGTACATCTGCAGTCCGCCCAGCGTGCGCCCGCTGACCAGCCAGTACAGCGCCACCCACGGGTTGTAGCTGGCGACGCGGGTGGCATCGGTGCCGGCGCCGACCGGCACGCCGGCCTGCAGCATCCGCCGGACGGGCGGTGTGTGCCGCAGCGCGTCCTTGCCGTAGCGTGCGGCGAAGAATTCGCCCTGGTAGGCCATGCGGTGCTGGATGGCGATGCCGCCGCCGAGCGCGCGCACGCGATCGATGTTGCGCGGCGAGATGGTTTCCGCGTGATCGACGATCCAGTGCAGGCCGTCGAACGGCACGTCGCGGTTCACCTGTTCGTACACGTCGAGCACACGGGTGATGCTCTCGTCGTAGGTGGCATGGATGCGGAACGGCCAGCGCTGTTCGGCGAGGAAGCGCACCACCTTCGCCAGCTCGCCTTCCAGTGTTGCCGGCAGGTCCGGGCGGGGCTCGCGGAAGTCTTCGAAGTCCGCCGCCGAGAACACCAGCATCTCGCCCGCGCCGTTGTGGCGCAGCAGGTCGTCGCCCTGGCCGGGCTTGACCATCGCAGACCAGCGCTGGAAGTCGGCCAGCTCCTCGCCCTTCTTCTGGGTGAACAGGTTGTAGGCGATGCGCACCGTCAGCTGCCCGTCGGCGTGCAGCTGCTCGATGATCCGGTAGTCCTCGGGATAGTTCTGGAAGCCGCCGCCGGCATCGATCACCGAGGTGATGCCCAGGCGGTTGAGCTCGCGCATGAAGTGCCGCGTGGAGTTGAGCTGGTACTCGGCCGGCAGCTTCGGTCCCATCGCCAGCGTGGCGTACAGGATCAGGGCGTTGGGTTTGGCCAGCAGCAGGCCGGTGGGATTGCCGGCGCGGTCGCGCTGGATCTCGCCGCCCGGCGGGTTCGGCGTGTCTTTGGTGTAGCCCACCGCGCGCAGGGCGGCGCGATTGAGCAGGGCGCGGTCGTACAGGTGCAGGATGAAGACCGGCGTGTCGGGTGCCACGGCGTTCAACTCATCCAACGTGGGCAGACGTTTTTCGGCGAACTGCGATTCGCTGAAGCCGCCGACCACGCGCACCCACTGGGGCGCCGGCGTGACGGCGACCTGCGCCCTCAGCATCGCCATCGCGTCGGCGAGCGAGCGCACGCCGTCCCAGCGCAGTTCCAGGTTGTAGTTCAGGCCGCCGCGGATCAGGTGGGTGTGGCTGTCGTTGAGACCGGGCACCAGACGGCGCCCGCCGGCATCGATGACGTGTGTGTCTTCGTCGGCATGCGCCATCACCTGGGCCTCGTCGCCGACCGCCAGCACGCGGCCATCGGCGAAGGCGATCGCGCTGGCGGAGGGCAGCGCCGTGTCGAGCGTGGTGATGCGCGCATTGCGCAGGATCAGGTCAGCCATGCGGGAATCTCCAGGACGGGCATCACGGGGCAGCGCCGCGAGCGTGGCGGCCGCCGCCATGGTCTTCAGCAGGTGGCGGCGCGTGTCGTCAACGGCCATGCGCCATCTCCTGGCGTCTCGCATCCATGGACAGCGTTCCGGGACCGGTCAGGGCGACGCTCAGGTTCGCCAGCAACCACAGCAGCGGGTACTCGATGCCGCCCTGCATCCAGAACCAGCCGTGCGAGAGGTTCAGCGCCACGGTGACGCCGAGGAAGGCCGCCGAACCCAGGGCCGCAATGCGCGTGAACGCACCGACGGCCACCATCAGGCCGAGGCCGGTCTGCAGTGCGGCGAGCAGCAGCGGCAACGGTGGCGCAGAGGGCAGGCCGAAGTGCTGGAGTTCGGCCGCGAATCCTGCGATACCAGGCCCGCCGAACCAGCCCAGCAACTTGCCCAGGCCATGCGGCAGCAGGAAGCCGCCGGCGGCGAGACGCAGCACCAGCAACCCGGCCGATGTCGTGCCTGTACGCATAATGGAAGCGCTGTGGGCGACCATCGTGCGCGCCGTCAGTGCCCGCCCTCGGAGGCGCCGAACATGCTCTTGGCGTACTGGATGCCCAGGCCGTAACCGCCGCCGTGCAGCTTGGCGATGCCGGTGGTGAGGTCGTAGGTCGCGCTGCGTGCCCAGTCGCGCTGAAGCTCCAGCAGGTACTGCACGCTGGTCAGCGGCCGGACGCCGGCCTGGATCATGCGCTGCATCGCGCGTTCGTGCGCTTCGTCGGTGACGTCGCCGCAGGCGTCGGCGATCACATACACCTCGAAGCCCTGGTCGAGCGCCGACAGTGCTGGCCCGACGATGCACACACTGGTCCACAGACCGCCGAGCACGATCCGGCTCTTGCCGGACGCATTCACCGCCGCGACCACGGCCGCATCCTCCCAGCAGTTCATGGTGGTGCGGTCGAGCACGTCCGCGTCCGGGAACGCTTCGGGGATTTCCGGGAATAGCGGGCCGGAGAAGGATTTCTCCGCCACGGTCGTCAGCAAGGTCGAGACGCCGAACCCGGCGGCGCCCTTGGCCACCAGTGCGACGTTGTTGCGCAGCATGGCCACATCGATGGAGTGCGTGGCGAAGGCCATCTGCGACTGGTGGTCGATCAGGACCAGGGTATGGTCGGCCGGCGTGAGCAGGGTCTTGCCGGCGGCGGGAGAGGCAGTGGGCATGTCGGGCTCCTGGCGTGAAGGAAGAATCTCGCCACTGTCGCGGACATGCGCGCACGCGGATTGCACCGGCGTGCGCGCTGATGCGCGCGTCAGCCGTGCAGCTTGATCGCGGTCTCGGCCACGCGCCGGCCCTGGTAGCGCGCGGCGTCCAGTTCGTTCCGGGTCGGCTGGCGCGATCCATCGCCACCGGCGATGGTGGTCGTGCCGTAGGGCGAGCCGCCGGTGACTTCGTCCAGTTTCATCTGGCCGGCGAAGCCGTAGTCCAGCCCCACGATCACCATGCCGAAATGCAGCAGGTTGGTGATGATGGAGAACAGCGTGGTTTCCTGGCCGCCATGCTGGGTGGCGGTCGAGGTAAACGCGGCGCCGACCTTGCCGTGCAGCGCGCCCTTGGCCCACAGGCCGCCGGCCTGGTCCAGGAAGTTGGCCATCTGCGACGCCATCCGCCCGAAGCGCGTGCCCGTGCCGACGATGATGGCGTCGTAGTCGGCGAGCTCGGCGATGGTCGCCACGGGTGCGGGCTGATCGAGTTTGTAGTGGGATTTTCTCGCCACGTCCTCTGGCACCAGCTCCGGCACGCGCTTGATATCGACGCTGGCGCCACCGTCGCGCACGCCCTCGGCCACGGCGTGGGCCATGGTTTCGATATGCCCGTAGGCGGAGTAGTAGAGGATCAGGACCTTGGCCATGGCAGGACTCCAGCGGGAAGGGGGACGTGCCGCACGCGGCGGACAGGCAGGGTTACGCGGAGCGGGTTACACGCGCGTGCAGGTGGCAGAATTCGCGCGGTGAATAGCCCGTCATCCGACGGAAGGTACGGGTGAAATGGCTCTGGTCGAAGAAGCCCAGCGACGCGGCCGTGGCCGAAATCTTTTGCGGGCCGCGGGCCAACTGTTCCTGCGCCAGCGCGATGCGTTTGGCCAGCACGAACTCCATCGGGCTGCGCCCCGTGCTGACGCGGAACAGGCGGGCGAAGTGGAAGCGGCTGATGCAGGCGGCGCTGGCGATGTCGGCCAGGGTGATCGTGTCGCCGATGTGGCGCTCGATGTAATCCAGTGCACGCCCCAGCGCCCGCGGACTCAGGCCCCGGGTGCTGGCCTGGACGTCATGTCCGTCGAGGCGTGCCGACCCGGAGGTGGCGGTGGGAATGAAGGGGAAGGGCGGCGCGACGGTCTGGCGCAGGAACAGGGACGGGGGAGCATCCACGGCGGTGTCCTCGGGCGACGATGACGGGAGGCGCCTGCCGCGGCAGGGCTGGAGGGCCGGGAAGGGCAGGCGGGTGCCATGGTGCGGGCCTCCGTGCCGCGCCAGTACCCCCATCAGGGCGGGCCGACGCTTACTCGAATGGGGGTAGGCAATCCCCGATGCGGCTCCCGCAGTTGCCCGTGCGGTGACCGCCCCCGTATCGTGATATGACACGTCCTCTACCCGGTGCCCGGCGCCGCGCCTCCTACCGCTTCCCATGCCGATCCGCATCCTGACCGTCGATGACCATCCCCTGCTGCGCGAAGGCATCGCGGCGGTGATCGAAGGCCAGCCGGACATGCAGCTGGTCGGCGAGGCCGCCAGCGGCCTGGAAGCCCTGCAGGTGTTCCGGGACTGCCGCCCCGATGTGACGCTGATGGACCTGCAGATGCCCGGCATGAACGGCGTCGAGGCCATCGGCGCCATCCATCGCGAGTTCCCGGAGGCCAGGGTGGTGGTGTTGACCACCTACCAGGGCGATGCGCAGGCGCTGCGCGCGTTCAAGGCCGGAGCGGCAGGCTACCTGCTCAAGAGCATGCTGCGCCGCGAGCTGGTGGACACCATCCGCAGCGTGCATGCCGGCCGGCGTCGCATGCCGCCGGAGATCGCGGCGGGCATCGCCGAACATGCTTCAGGGGACGCGCTGAGCCAGCGCGAGATCGAGGTACTGCGGCAGGTGGCCGACGGCAACGGCAACAAGCGCATCGCCCAGTTGCTCGGCATCTCCGAGGAGACGGTGAAGGCGCACATGAAGAATATCCTGTCCAAGTTGGACGCCAACGACCGCACCCACGCAGTGACGATCGCGGTCAGGCGCGGCATCTTCGATCTCTGAGGCGCGAGCGCCCAGCGGCCCGGGGCGCGCGATGGCGCAGGGGAAGGCGGCCGAAGCCGGGTCTGGCGGGGGGGGGCGCCAGAAAGACAAGACCCCGCCGTAGCGGGGTCTGGTTTCGATGCACGGGCTGCGGCTCTCAATCCGCGGCACCTGGCCGGATGGCGCTCCCTAGGGGACTCGAACCCCTGTTTTAGCCTTGAGAGGGCCACGTCCTAACCACTAGACGAAGGGAGCGTTTTTTGGTGAAACCGGCGTAGCGGATTAGTATATGCAACGGCCTGGCCCAGGGCAATCCGTCCGGGCCGCCGTGTGACCCCTTCTGCATGGAACCGCCGCTATTACGCCGTCCACCGCTCTGCGAACCATCCCGCGCGACCAGCACACCATCTCGCGCAAGGACATCAGCCCGAACGCGCTGCGCGTGCTCTACCGCCTGCGGGACGCCGGTTTCCAGGCCTATCTGGTCGGTGGCGCCGTGCGAGACCTGCTGGTCGGCGGCCACCCCAAGGATTTCGACGTGGCCACCGACGCCACCCCCGAGCAGGTACGCCAGCAGTTCCGCAACTGCCGCCTGATAGGGCGTCGCTTCCGTCTGGCGCATGTGGTGTTCGGGCGCGAGATCATCGAGGTCGCCACCTTCCGCGCCAACGTCGACGACGGCAGCGGCGACCGCGAGATGGACAACGGCCGGCTGGTGCGCGACAACGTCTACGGTACGGTGGAGGACGATGCGGTGCGCCGCGACTTCACCGTCAACGCGCTGTACTACGCCATCGACGATTTCTCCGTGCGCGACTACGTCGGCGGCTTCGAGGACACGATGGCGCGGCGGCTCAAGCTGATCGGCGACCCCGAGCAGCGCTATCGCGAGGATCCGGTGCGGATGCTGCGCGCCGTGCGGCTGGCCGCGAAGCTGGACTTCGAGATCGACGCCGATACTGCAGCACCGATCGCGCCGCTGGCGCCGCTGCTGGCCGAAGCCGCGCCGGCCCGCCTGTTCGAAGAGATCCTGAAACTGTTCCTGTCCGGGCACGGCGTGGCCAGCTTCGAAGGGCTTGAGCGCTTCGGTCTGCTGAAGGTGCTGTTCCCCGAGACGGCGGCGGCGCTGGCCTCCAACCGCAGTGGCGCATTGCGCCGGATGGTGCTGGCGGGGCTGGCCGGCACCGATCAGCGCGTGGCCAACGACGAGCCGGTGTCGCCTGCGTTCCTGTTCGCCCTGCTGCTTTGGCCGGCCTACTGCCGCGCGCTGATGGGCCTGCAGGCGCAGGGCGTGCACGCCGAGGAGGCGCAGCGCCGCGCGGCCGACCGCGTCACCCTTCATCAGTTGAACACGGTGGCGCTGCCGCGCCGCTTCTCGCTGCCGATGCAGGAGATCTGGCTGCTGCAGACCCGCTTCGGCAACCGCCAGCGCAAGCGCGTCATGCGCCTGCTGTCGCATCCGCGCTTCCGTGCCGCCTTCGACTTTCTGGTGCTGCGGCTCGCGGCTTCGCCCGAGCACGCCGAGGACGTGGCGTTCTGGCGCGAGGCGCAGACCCAGTCAGGCGAGGAACTGGCGGCCACGCTCGGCGTCGCCCCGGCAACCGATGCGATCGTCGACGAGGACGCGCCGCCTTCCAAGCGTCGCCGCCGCCGCCGTCGCCGCAGCACGGCCGCGTCGCCGGAATGACGCCCGCCATCCGGGCCGCCATTGGCCTGGGCGCCAATCTGGGCGATGCCGTCGGCACCTTGCGAGGGGCTGTGGAGGTGCTGGCCGCGCGCGATGGCGTGACGCTGCGCGCGGTGTCGCGCTTCTACCGCACGCCGGCGTGGGGCCGACAGGACCAGCCCGACTTTGTCAACGCCGTGGCGCTCGTGGACACGGTGCTCGCGCCGCGCGCGTTGCTGGACCTGCTGCTGGCGGTGGAAGCCGAGTTCGGCCGTCATCGCATCGCGGGCGAGCGCTGGGGCCCGCGTTCGCTGGACCTGGACCTGCTGCTGTACGCCGATGCGGTGATCGACATGCCCGGTCTGCGCGTGCCCCACCCGCACCTGCACGAACGCGCTTTCGCGCTGGTGCCGTTGCTGGACGTGTGGCCGGACGCCCGTATCCCGGGTTACGGCGATGCGCGGGATGCTGTGTCCGCGCTGGAAATGTCCAACATCCATCCGCTATGAGTGGATAATACGGCGCTATGAGCACGCACGCCGACAGCAAGCCCTGGACCGTCCCCGCACTCGCCGATGCCAAGCGCGAGGGCCGCAGGCTGGTGATGCTGACGGCATACGACAACAGTTTCGCCCGCGTGCTGGATGCCAACGGCGTGGACCTGGTGCTGATCGGCGATTCGCTGGGCATGGTGGTGCAGGGACACGATTCCACGCTGCCGGTGACGGTGGACGACATCGTCTACCACACGCGCGCCGTCGCCCGCGGCCTCAACCGTGCGCTGCTGGTGTCCGACCTGCCGTTCCAGTCCGACGCCACGCCCGAGCGGGCGCTGGACGCCGCCATCGCGTTGCTGCAGGCCGGTGCGGAGATGGTCAAGCTGGAAGGCGCAGGCCACAAGCTGGAGGTCATCCGCTTCCTGGCCGAGCGCGACATCCCGGTGTGCGCGCACCTGGGCCTGACCCCGCAGTCGGTGCTGAAATTCGGCGGTTACCGCGTGCAGGGCCGCGACCAGGCCGCGGCCGCGCGCCTGCGCGAAGAGGCCCGCGCGGTTGCGGAGGCAGGCGCGCAGCTGCTGGTGCTGGAATGCGTGCCGTCGTCGCTGGCGGCCGCCATCACCGCCGATCTCGCCATTCCCACCATCGGCATCGGTGCCGGTCCCGGCTGCGACGGGCAGGTGCTGGTGCTGCACGATTTCCTCGGCCTGGATACGGGCCACCGGCGCCCGAAGTTCGTCAAGGACTTCCTCGCCGAAGGGGGGTCCGTGGCGGGCGCGGTGCGCGCCTATGCCGATGCGGTGCGCAGCGGGGCCTTTCCCGACGACGCCCATTCCTACTGACCGCGCCGCGCGCGACCACACGCCACAGGGGCCACGATGATCGAGACCATCACCGAGCTGGAGGCGCTGCGTGCCCGCGTCAGGGAGTGGAAGCAGCAGGGCCTGCGGGTCGGTTTCGTGCCCACGATGGGCAACCTGCATGCCGGGCACTATTCGCTGGTGATGCTGGCGCGCCAGTACGCCGACCGCGTGGTGTCCAGCGTGTTCGTCAATCCGACCCAGTTCGGTCCCAACGAGGACTTCACCCGTTACCCGCGTACGCCGGAAGCGGACATGAGCGGGCTTGAAGGCGCCGGCTGCGATGTCCTGTGGCTGCCGACGGTGGAATCGATGTATCCGTTCGGGGTCGAACTGGCGGCCAATGTGCACGTGCCCGGCGTGAGCGGGGTGCTGGAAGGCGCGCATCGCCCCGGTCACTTCGACGGCGTGTGCACGGTGGTCAGCCGGCTGTTCAACCAGGTGCAGCCCGACGTGGCGGCCTTCGGCAAGAAGGACTACCAGCAGCTCGCGGTGATCCGGCAGCTGGTCACCGACCTGGCGTTCCCGGTGCAGATCCTGGCGGGCAGCATCGTGCGCGAGGCCGACGGACTGGCGATGAGTTCGCGCAACCAGTACCTGTCCGCCGACGAGCGTCCGCGTGCGGCCGAGATCCGCAAGGCGCTGGTCGCCATGCGCGACGGCCTGATCGCCGGTCTTTCGCGTGTGCAGGTGGAAGCCGACGCGGCACGGCGGCTCGCCGAGGTGGGGTTCGCGGTGGACTACACCGTGGTCCGTCGCCCCGACCTGAGCGAGCCGGTCGACGGCGAAGCCGGCGCGCGGGTCGCATTGATCGCCGCCAGGCTGGGGCGCACGCGGCTGATCGACAACCTGGAGTTCTGAAGGCGCCGGCGGCGGACGCGGTGTTGCACGGGCATGCGCGCCGCTCCAGGCGCAAGGGGCTAAACTTCGCCTCCCCCGATCCAGATTCCGCCCGCCATGCACCTCAGCCTGCTCAAGACCAAGATCCACCGCGCCACCGTCACCCATTCGGAGCTGAACTACGAAGGCTCCATCGCCATCGACGGCCTGCTGCTGGACGCCACCGGCATCCGCGAATTCGAACAGGTGCACATCTGGGACGTCACCAACGGTGCGCGCTTCTCCACCTATGCGATCCGCGCGGATGAGGGCAGCGGTATCGTTTCGCTCAACGGCGGCGCCGCGCGCCACGTGCAGGTGGGCGACCTGATCATCATCGCGGCGTTCGCGTCGATGAGCGAGCAGGAGGCCGACCAGTTCCAGCCCACGCTGGTGTACGTGGACGGCCAGAACCGCATCACCCACACCAACCGCAGCATCCCCAAGCAGGCCGCCTGACATGAGCCAGGGTTTCGACGCGCTGCAGTCCCACGCCTCGCGCCTGCGTGGCACCTCCTTGAGCGATCTGCTGGCGCGCGAGCCCGACCGCGGGGATGCGCACGCCGTACGCAGCGGACCCCTGTACTTCAACTTCGCGCGCCAGTCCTACGACGCGTCCGCGTGGCAGGCCCTGGTGGAGCATGCGCGGCAGGCGGATCTGTCCTCCGCTTTCCGCCGGCTGTTCGATGGTGAGAAGGTCAACGTCACCGAAGACCGTGCCGCACTGCATACCGCGCTGCGCGGGCGGCATTCCGACGCCGCCGTCGCGCGCGAGGCGCACGAAAGCGCGTTGCAGGTGCGGGGGCGGATGGCGGACCTGATCGCACAGCTCGAGGCGAGCGACATCACCGACATCGTGAGCGTCGGCATCGGCGGTTCCGACCTGGGGCCGCGGCTGGTGGCCGACGCGCTTCGCGATCCTCTGCCGGGACGCTTCCGGGTGCATTTCCTGTCCAACGTCGATGGCGCCGCCGCGCAGCGGACGCTGGCGCCGCTGGACCCCGCGCGTACCGCGGCGATCCTGATCTCGAAGACGTTCAGCACCCAGGAGACCCTGCTCAATGGCCGCATCCTGCGCGACTGGCTGGGTGGCAGCGAGCGGCTGTATGCCGTCAGCGCGAATCCCGAGCGCGCCGCCGCGGCCTTCGACATCGCCCCCGGGCGCGTGTTGCCGATGTGGGACTGGGTAGGCGGCCGCTATTCGCTGTGGTCCGCGGTCGGCCTGCCGATCGCGCTGGCGATCGGCTTCGACCGTTTCGAGCGTCTGTTGGCCGGTGCTTCGGTTTTCGATGCGCATGCCGTGAACACGCCGCTGGCCGACAACATTGCCGTGCGCCACGCGCTCACGGCGGTGTGGAACCGGAATGTGCTGGGCCATGCGGCGCAGGGTGTGATGACCTACGACCAGCGCCTTGCTCTGCTGCCGGCCTATCTGCAGCAGCTGGTCATGGAAAGCCTGGGCAAGTCGGTGAAGCTGGATGGCACCCCGGTCGGCGTCGATACCGTGCCGGTATGGTGGGGCGGGGCAGGCACGGATGTGCAGCACAGCTTTTTCCAGGCGCTGCATCAGGGTACTGGCATCGTGCCGCTGGATTTCGTGGGTACCGTCAGCAGCGACGCGCCGTATGGCGAAAACCACCAGGCCCTGCTGTCCAACCTGCTTGCCCAGAGCGAGGCGCTCGCGAACGGGCAGCGCAGCGACGATCCGCACCGCAGTTACGCTGGTGGCCGACCCAGCACGCTGATCCTGCTGGATGCGCTGACACCGGAAGCGCTGGGCGGCCTGATCGCGATGTACGAGCACAGCGTCTACGCGCAGTCCGTGCTGTGGGGCATCAACGCGTTCGACCAGTTCGGCGTGGAGCTCGGCAAGCAGCTGGCCAATGGCCTGCTGCCGGCGCTGAAGGGCCAAACCGAGGCGAAGGATCCGGTGACCCGGGCGCTGCTGGCCGAGATCGCCGCGCGCGGGTGAGTTGCCGCCTACCAACACTGCTTTCCTGTAGGAGCGACGTCAGTCGCGACAGGGGAGGTGAAGCGTCATTGGTCTCGCATCATGCGGATTGCTGTCCTGGTGGCCTGCGCGGGGTTTCTTGACGTTGACCCGCATGATGCGGGGTCTGCGTTGGTTCTGTCCGTGCGCTCGCGACTGACGTCGCTCCTACAGAGGTGGGTGCCTGCGCAGGGCCCAGGCCACATGCTCGCGCACGACGGCTGATGGATCGTCCCAGCGGCTCGCCAGCGCGGTGAGCACATCAGGCGTCGACGGCGCATTGCCCAGCGCGACGGCGATGTTGCGCAGCCAGCGTTCGTGACCGCTGCGACGGATCGCGGAGCCTTCGGTGCGGCGCAGGAATTCGTCCTCGTTCCACGCGAACAGCTGCGGCAGTGTGGCCACGTCCAGGTCGTTGCGTGCACGGAAGTCGGGTTCGTCGGTGCGCCTGGCGAACTTGTTCCAGGGACAGACCAGCTGGCAATCGTCGCAGCCGAAGATGCGGTTGCCGATGGCCGGCCGCAGGTCTTCCGGAATCGCGCCCTCGTGCTCGATGGTCAGATAGGAGATGCAGCGGCGCGCGTCCAGCCGGTACGGCGCGGTGATCGCCTGGGTGGGGCAGACCTCGATGCAGCGGGTACAGGTACCGCAATGCGCGGTGGCCGGTGCGTCTATCGGCAGCGGCAGGTCGACGTAGATCTCGCCCAGGAAGAACCACGAGCCGCCATCCTTGTCGATCAGGCAGGTGTGCTTGCCGATCCATCCCAGGCCCGCATTGCGCGCCAGCGCGCGTTCCAGCACCGGCGCCGAATCCACGAACACACGGTGTCCGAAGGCGCCGAACTCATCCTGTAATCGCCCGGCCAGCTTCTGTAGCCGGTTGCGCATGAGCTTGTGGTAATCGCGGCCCAGTGCATAGCGCGCCACGTAGGCGCGCGTACCGTCCTGCAGCGTGTTCCAGGCGTCGTCGCTGTCGTTGCGGCCGTAGTCCAGGCCCACGGAGATCACCCGCAGCGTGCCGGGAATCAGTTCCTGCGGGCGCGACCGCTTGTCGCCATGCTGGGCCATCCAGTCCATCGAACCGTAAAGGCCCTGCGCCAGCCAGTCGCGCAGATGCTGTTCGTCCTCGCCCAGTTCGATGCCGGCGATGCCGCATCGCTGGAAGCCGAACTCCCGCGCAAGCGCGCGGACCCGTTGCGCGAGCAGCGACGGATCGGGCAGGACGGTAGTGGAGCCGGGAACGGGCATGCGCGGGATTATAGGAGGCCGGCCGGCTTCACTTCCCCGCAACCTTGCGCGGACCTAGAATCCGGCCATGTCCGGCACCTGGCCCCTGTATTCCACGCAAGCCGCGCGGGCGCTGGACCAGCGCGCCACGCGCGCGCTCGGCGGTGATCCCTATGTGCTGATGCAGCGCGCGGGACAGGTGGCGTGGCAGCACGTGCTGCAGCACTGGCCCGACGCACAGCGCATCGTCGTGGTGTGCGGGCCGGGCAGCAATGGCGGTGACGGCTACGTGCTGGCGCGGCATGCGCACCGCGCCGGACGCAGCGTGGACGTGGTGCACCTGCATTCGCACGTGCCGGGCAATCCCGTCGCGCAGCGCGCATGCACCGAGTACGTGGCCGCCGGCGGACGGGTCGTGCTGTTCGAGGCCGTGCTGCCGCACGCCGACCTGGTGGTGGATGCGCTGTTCGGCATCGGCCTGTCGCGTGCGCCGGAGGGCGAGGCCAGGACCCTGATCGAGGCGATCAACGCGCAGGCTGCGCCGGTGTTCGCACTGGATGTCCCCAGCGGCGTGGATGCCGACCGCGGCAGCGCACCGGGCGCCGCCGTGCTGGCGACGCGCACGCTGCAGTTCATCGTGCGGCATATCGGATTGCACACCGGTGATGCGCTGGAATACACCGGCCAGCTTGCGCTGGAGGAACTGGATGTTCCGCTGGAGAGCGTCGAAGGCGTGGCCGCCGACGCCTCGCTGCTCGACCACGATGCGCTGTTGCCCTGGTTGTTGCCGCGGCGACGCAATACGCACAAGGGCGAGTCCGGCCACGTGCTGTGCATTGGGGGCGACGAGGGCAGCGGCGGCGCCATCGCGCTGTGCGCCGAAGCCGCATTGCGCGCAGGAGCCGGCCTGGTGAGCGTGGCCACGCGGCCGGCCCACGTGCCCGCACTGCTCGCGCGCAGGCCCGAAGCGATGGTGCGCGCGGTCGAAGCCACGGACGATCTGATTCCCATGGTCGCGCGCGCCCGCGTGGTGGCCGTCGGCCCCGGCCTGGGCCAGGGCGAATGGGGGCAGGCGCTGTTCCACCATGCACTGCGCAGCGGCCTGCCGCTGGTGGTGGACGCGGATGCGCTGAACCTGCTGTCCGCGGCAGCGCATCCGCTGGGGGATGCGGTCCTTACCCCGCACCCGGGCGAAGCCGCGCGCCTGCTCGCCTGCACCGCTGCAGACGTCCAGCGCGACCGCGTCGGTGCCGCACAGACCATCGCACAGCGATACGCGGCCGTCGTGGTGCTGAAAGGAGCGGGCACTGTCGTCGCTGCAGACGGGCAGGCGACACGCATCGTGGGTGCGGGCAACCCCGGCATGGCGGTGGGCGGCATGGGCGATCTGCTGACCGGGATCATCGCCTCACTGCGCGCGCAGGGGCTGTCGGCCTTCGATGCGGCGAGTGCGGGCGCGCTGCTGCATGGGCTGGCGGGTGATGCGGCCGCCTGGGACGGTGAGCGTGGGCTGCTGCCGTCGGACCTCATGGCGCACGTGCGCCGCCTGGCCAATCCCTGAGTCGTGCAATCACTGATCGTGCGCACTTGGAGCGCATAGAATCGTTATATGCACCTATTCCTTCCCGACACCGACGCCACCGAGGCGCTGGGCCAGGCCTTGGCACGCACGCGTCCTGCGGTCGCCGTCGTGCACCTGCGCGGCGACCTGGGCGCCGGCAAGTCCACCCTTGCCCGGGCCCTGCTGCGCGCACTGGGCGTTGCGGGCGCCATCCGCAGCCCTACCTACACGCTGGTGGAACGCTATCCCGTGGAAGGCGGAGAGGCCTGGCATCTGGACCTCTACCGCATCGGTGACGCCGGGGAGCTGGAATTCCTCGGGTTGGACGAGGGGGCGGCCGTGCTTTGGCTGGTGGAGTGGCCCGAGCGCGGCGGGGCGGCGTTGCCACGGGCCGATCTGCAGGTGGACCTTGCGGTGGAGGGTGGTGGTCGGGCGGTGCGCCTGAAGGCGGTCTCGCCCCAGGGGCAGCAGTGGCTGGAGCGTGTGGCGACGGAAGGTGAGTTAACGGCGTCATCTCTCCAGTCCGATTAGGAACATCCGGCAGGTCACGGATTATTAAGGGAAAATGCCTTGCATTTGTGAGGCGATGGTGCTTGAATCCGCGGCATGAGTCCGGGGACCTCCACCACCATGCTGCGCCTGGCCCTTGCGGGCCTGCTCACTTCGGCGCCAAGCGCCCTGTGGGCAGGTGAGGTCACCGGCATTTCGGTGAACCAGGGCAGCACCGGGACGCGCGCGGAGATCCAGCTGGCGGGCGCCGGGCAATACAAGACGCTCAGCCTGCAAGGCCCCGACCGGCTGGTTGTCGACCTGCCCGCCTCGAAGGCGAAGGCCGGCCTGCGACTGCCATCGCCCACGGGCATCGTGCGCGCCGTGCGCACCGGGCAGCCGGACGCTGACACCCTGCGCATCGTCTTCGACCTGGCATCGCCCGTCGCCGCGCTGAAGCCCCGCATGGAACAGGTGGCGGGCGTATCGCGCCTGGTGATCGAGTGGCCGGGCGACGGCCCGGCCGCACCCGCATCGACCCCCGCCACGCCAGCGCAGGCCACGCCTGCGCAGGCGGTAGTCGCGACGGCTGCACCCTCCGCGTCGCCGACCGCGGCCGCAGGGTCGACTCAGACCGACGCGGCCCGCGCTACGGCGCTGCTGACCGCGCAGGTGGTGCAGGCGGGGAAGGTGCCCGCGCCGTCGGCGCCCGCGCCGACGCAGGGGGCCACCTCGCCCTCGCCGCAGGCCATCCTCAATGGCCAGAGCGCGTCCATCCCGGCACACGCCAGCTCGGGCGAGCGCCCCGCCTACACCATCGCCACCGGTCAGCCCGCCCCTGTCGCGACGGGGGCATCAGCCCAGGCGCCTTCTGCGGCAGTCGCCGAATCGCCGAAACCGTCCGCCATGGTCGCCACCGGCACGCGCCCGCTGGTCATCGCGATCGATCCGGGCCATGGTGGCCAGGATCCAGGCGCCATCGGCCCCAGCGGCCGTTACGAAAAGCACGCCGTGCTGGCCATTTCCAAGGAACTGGCGCGCCAGATCAACGCCACGCCCGGCATGAAGGCCTACCTGGTCCGCGACAGCGATGTATACGTCGAGCGTCCCCAGCGCGCCCGCAAGGCGCGCGCGGCGAAGGCGGACATGTTCGTTTCCATCCATGCCGACGCGGCCGAGAACCGCAGCGCCTGGGGCTCGTCGGTCTACGTGCTGTCGTTGCGGGGCGCCTCCTCGCAGCACGCGCGCTGGCTGGCCGACAAGGAAAACGCCTCCGACCTGGTCGGCGGCGTGCGCCTGACCCGGGACACCCTGTCCAACGTGCTGCTGGACCTGGCCCAGAGCGGCCACATGAAGGCGTCGCAGGAAGCGGCCGGGCATGTGCTGACCTCGCTGAAGGGGCTGGGCAAGACCCACAAGCCGCAGATCGAGTTCGCCAACTTCGAAGTCCTGCGCAATTCGGACATGCCGGCCATGCTGGTGGAGACGGGTTTCATCTCCAACCCCGACGAGGAAAAGCGCCTGTTCGACCCCGCGCATCAGCGCAAGGTCGCCAGCGCGGTGCTGGACGGCATCCAGTCGTACTTCACCCGCCAGCCGCCGCCCGGCACGCTGTTCGCCGCGCGCGCACAGGCCGAGGCCGAAGCGCGCTCGGTTGCGGCGGGTGGGGCCGCCGGCGCGCCCTGATCGCGCGTTCGCTCGGCTATCATCACGGCTGATTCCCCAGACGGCGCGCAAGCGTCGCCAGCACGTGCCGATTCGCCAGCTTCCCGACACACTCATCAACCAGATCGCCGCCGGCGAAGTCGTCGAACGGCCCGCTTCCGTGGTCAAGGAGCTGGTGGAGAACGCGCTGGACGCCGGTGCGCGGCGCGTCGACATCGATCTGGAGGAGGGCGGCGTGCGCCTGATCCGTATCCGCGACGATGGCGGCGGCATCGCGCCGGAAGAGCTGCCGTTGGCGGTGTCGCGTCACGCGACCAGCAAGATCGCCTCGCTCGACGATCTGGAAGCGGTGGCCACGCTGGGCTTCCGTGGCGAGGCGCTGCCGTCGATCGCCTCGGTCAGCCGCTTCTCGCTGACCTCGCGACGCCTCCAGGACGAGCACGGTGCCTCGCTGCAGGTGGAAGGCGGCAAGGTGGGGGCGGTGGTCCCCAAGCCGCACGGGATCGGCACTACGGTGGAGGTGCGCGAACTGTTCTACAACGTGCCGGCGCGGCGCAAGTTCCTGCGCGCCGAGCGCACCGAGCTGGGCCACATCGAGGAATGGCTGCGCTCGCTGGCGCTGGCGCGGCCCGACATCGAACTGCGCGTGTCGCACAACGGGCGCCCGTCCCGGCGCTACAAGCCGGACGAACTGGAATCCCTGGTGCGCCTGGACGAAACGCTGGGCGAGGACTTCTCGCGCAGTGCCTTGCGTGTCGATCACGCGGCGGCCGGGCTGCGCCTGCACGGGTGGATCGCGCAACCCAGCTACTCGCGTGCCAGTGCCGACCAGCAGTATGTCTACGTCAACGGGCGTTCGGTACGCGATCGCAACATCGCGCACGCAGTGAAGATGGCCTACCAGGACGTGCTGTTCCATGGGCGCCAGCCGGCCTACGTGCTGTTCCTGGAACTCGACCCCACCCGTGTCGACGTGAACGTGCACCCGGCCAAGCATGAGGTGCGCTTCCGCGATACGCGGCTGGTGCACGACTTCGTCTACCGCACGCTGCACGAGGCGCTTGCGGAAACACGCGCAGGCATCGTGCCGCAGGATGTTGCGGCCGCTCCGTTCGCACCGCGTGCGATGGGGGCGGTGCCGTCCGCATGGATGCCGACGCAGCAGTCGCCGCTCGGCCTGTCGGTGGCCGAAGCTCCCGCTGCGTACGCGGCGCTCTACGCGCCGGCGCCCGGTGCGTCGTCGGCGCGCATGTCGGATCAAGATGCGCGCTCCATGCCGGCGATGCCGGCCAACGACCCGGACGGCGTTCCGCCGCTGGGTTTCGCCATCGCCCAGCTGCACGGCATCTACATCCTGGCGGAGAACGCGGACGGCCTGATCGTGGTCGACATGCATGCCGCGCACGAGCGCATCGGCTACGAAAAGTTGAAGCAGGCGCACGACGGCATCGGCCTGCGGACGCAGCCGCTGCTGGTGCCCCTGTCGCTGGCCGTTGCCGAACGCGAGGCCGACGTGGCCGAGCGCGAGGCGGTCACGCTGGCCGCGCTGGGCTTCGACATCACCCGCAGCGGCCCGCAATCCCTCAGCGTGCGCAGCATTCCCGCGCTGCTGTCCAACGCCGACCCCGAGGCGCTGCTGCGCGACGTGCTGGCCGACCTGCGCGAGCACGGCGAGAGCCGTCGCGTGGCGGCCGCGCGCGATGAGCTGCTGGCCACCATGGCCTGCCACGGCGCGGTACGCGCCAACCGGCGCCTGACGCTGCCCGAAATGAATGCCCTGCTGCGCGAGATGGAGATCACCGAGCGCTCGGGCCAATGCAACCACGGCCGCCCGACCTGGGCGCGCTTTTCCTTGAACGAGATCGACCGCTGGTTCCTGCGAGGACGTTGACATGGGGATGAAGACAGGATGGCTGGGGATGGCCATGCTGCTGGGGGTGCTGGCAGGGTGCGGCGATGGCGACACGAGCGGCGATGCCGCCGGCAAGGTCGTCGATGCCCGCTTCCTCGCCGACAACGCAGCCTGGCGCGAAGAGCGCCAAAGCCAGCTCCTGGCGCCGGATGGCTGGACCAGCCTGGTGGGCCTGCACTGGATCGAACTGAAGTCGCACTTCATCGGCAGCGGGCCTGCCAGCGGGATCAAGCTGGTCGTGGGTCCGCCGAAGATGGGCATGGTGGCCCAGCAGGAGGGCCGCATCTTCTTCACTCCCGAACGCGGCGTGGAGCTGACGCTCAACGGCGAGCCGCTGAAGGGCCGTATCGAACTGCAGAGCGACCGCGATGCAACGCCGGGGGTGATCGGTTTCGACGAAGGCAAGGGCGCGCTGTCGGTGATCGAACGCGGCGGTCGCCACGCGCTGCGCGTCAAGCATGCCGATGCCGAATCGCGCACTCGCTTCGTCGGCCTGGACTACTGGCCCCTGCAGGAAGCGTGGCGCGTCGAAGGCCGCTACGTTCCGCATCCTCCCGGCAAGACGCTCACCATCGTCGACGTGATCGGCGTGGCCAACGAGTCGCCCAATCCGGGCGCGGTGGAGTTCGAGCGCGAGGGCAAGATGTTCAGGCTCGAAGCGCTGGGTTCGCCGGAAGGTCCGCTGTTCTTTGTCTTTGCCGACCGCACCAGCGGACACGGCAGCTATCCGGCGGGCCGCTTCCTCGATGCGGAGCCGCCGCGCGATGGCAAGGTGGTGCTGGACTTCAATCGCGCCTACAACCCGCCGTGCGCATTCACCCCATATGCGACCTGTCCGCTGCCGCCTGCCGAGAACCGGCTCGACCTGTTGGTCGACGCGGGCGAGAAAGCGTATGCCAAACCCATCAAAGTGCTCTGAAGGAAGACCGATGCTGCTGCGCCGTTCGCTGAAAGCCCTCGTCGTGACCGCGCTGCTGGGCAGCGCATCCGTCCTTGCCGCAGATGCGCCGAAGGCGACTGGGGCGCCTGTGCCATTGCTGTGGAAAGTGTCGGACAAGGACAACGCCGTCTATCTGTTGGGGTCGTTCCACCTGCTGCGTCCGGGCGACTATCCGCTGTCGCCGGAGGTGGAGGCGGCGTTCGCCGATGCCGAGCGCCTGATGTTCGAGTTGGCGCCCGAGGAAATGCAGTCGCCTGCCATGCCCCAGATGATGCTGCAGGCAGCATTGCGCACCGACGGCAGTACGCTGCAGCAGGAACTGGATGCCGCCACCTGGCGTCGGCTCGAAGGATGGGCCGGCAAGAACGGCATGCCGGTGGCGTCCTTCAACAGTTTCGAACCGTGGTTCGTCGGCCTGACCATCAGCATCGTCGAGATGACGCGACAGGGCCTGGATCCCAAGCTTGGCCTGGACAACCATTTCATGGACAAGGCGAAGGCGGCCGGCAAGCCCGCCGCGGGCCTCGAACGCGCGCAGGAGCAGATCGGCGTGCTAGACGGCATGGAGGCCACCGAGCAGCGCCAGTTCATCGTCGAGGCACTGGACCAGGCGGAGAAGGGCTCGGCCGAAACCGAGCGTCTGCACCAGGCTTGGCGCCGCGGCGATGCCGAAGGACTCTGGAGCGGCATGGCCGCGGACATGAAGCGCCAATACCCGCGTCTCTACCGGCGCATCAACGTCGAGCGCAATGACGCATGGGTGCCCAGGATCCAGCAGATCCTCACCCAGCCGGGCGACGACGACGCGCTGGTGGTCGTCGGCGCACTGCACCTGCTGGGCGACGACGGGGTGGTCGAAAAGCTGCGCGCCCGCGGCTACCAGGTGGAACGCATCTGTTCCGCCTGCAAGGCCGGCACGCGCTGACGCTGCATCAGGGCGCTGCGGGCACCATCATGATGCAGTCCACCGGGCATGCGGGCACGCACAGCTCGCACCCGGTACACAGCGGTTCGATGACCACGTGCATGTGCTTGGCACCGCCGATGATGGCGTCCACGGGGCAGGCCTGGATGCACTTGGTGCAGCCGATGCAGTCGGCTTCCACCACCACCGCCACGAGGGGTGGCTTGTGGGTGCCACGGCTGCGGTCGTAGGGAAGCACCGGTACTTGCAGCAGCCTCGCCAGCGCGCGCGCGCCGGCATCGCCGCCGGGCGGGCAGTGGTCGATGCCGGCCTCGCCACGCGCCATGGCTTCGGCATACGGACGACAGCCATCGAAGCCGCATTGACCGCATTGGGTCTGCGGCAGCAGGCGATCGAGGCGTTCGATGAGATCGGCGTTCATCGCCGCAACGACGGTCCGCGCGTCAGCGCACGGGCATGCCGGGCAGGGCGCCGGCATCGGCATCGAGCAGCGCCAGCGCGCCGCCGTCGAAGCCGGCCGACAGGATCATGCCCTCGCTCACCCCGAACCGCATCTTGCGCGGCGCGAGGTTGGCGATGAACACCACTTTGCGGCCAACCAGTGCTTCCGGTTCGCCGTAACTGGCGCGGATGCCGGAGAAGATCTGCCGCTGGCCCAGGTCGCCGGCATCCAGCAGGAAGCGCAGCAGCTTGTCGGAACCTTCCACGAAACCGCATTCCAGCACCTGGCCGATGCGCAGGTCGAGCCTGGCGAAATCCTCGATGCCGATCGTGCCCGTCGCATCCTTCGGCTCAGTCGGTGCGGCGGGCTTGGTCTCGGCCTTCTTCACGGGGGCAGCAGGTGCGGGCGCGGCGGCCAGCGTGTCCTTGGAGGCGTCGGTCATGGCGTCGATCAGTTTCGGGTCGATACGGGTGAACAGGGGCGAGTAAGGCTGGATGGTGTGCGCCTGCAGGGGCGCGGCGATATCCGTCCAGGATTCGACCGGCGCGCCGAGGAAGGCCTCGGCTTCCGCGCTGGTCCGCGGCAGTACCGGCTTGAGCGCGGCAGCGAGGACGCGGAACAGGTTCAGGCCCTGCGTGCATACCGCCTGCAGTTCGGCATCGGCGCCTTCCTGCTTGGCGATCACCCAGGGCTTGGTCTCGTCGATGTACTTGTTGGCCTCGTCAGCCAGCGCCATGGTCAGGCGCAGCGCCGTGGCGGGCTCGTTGCGCTCGTAGGCCTCGGCGATCGGGCCCAGGGCGTCCACGAAGCGCTGGTACATGGCCGGGTCGGGCAGGGCATCGGCCAGCCGGCCGGCGAAGCGCTTGTCGATGAAGCCGGCGCAGCGGCTGGCCAGGTTGACGAACTTGCCCACGAGGTCCGCGTTGACGCGCGCGACGAAGTCGCCCAGGTTGAGGTCGAGATCGTCCACGCCACCGGACGACTTGGCCGCGTAGTAGTAACGCAGCGCTTCCGGCTCCAGGCCCACGTCCAGATACGTGCGCGCCATGATGAAGGTGCCGCGTGACTTCGACATCTTGGCGCCGTCCACGGTCAGGTAGCCGTTGACGTGCAGGCGCGTGGGCGCGCGGTGGCCGGTGCCATGCAGCACGGCCGGCCAGAACAGGCCATGGAAATTGACGATGTCCTTGCCGATGAAGTGGTGCAGCTCCATATCGGTACCGGCATCGAGATGCGACGCGAAATCGAGGCCGCGCTGCGCGCACAGAGTGCGGAAGCTGCTCAGGTAGCCGATCGGTGCATCCAGCCAGACATAGAAATACTTGCCGGGCGCGCCCGGAATTTCGAAGCCGAAGTAGGGCGCATCGCGCGAGATGTCCCACGCGCGCAGGCCACCTTCGGCATCCAGCCACTCGCGCAGCTTGGCCTTCACTCCCGGCAGGGCCACATCGCCGGCCAGCCATTCGCGCAGGAAGGCCTCGAAGCGGCCGACTTCGAAGAAATAGTGTTCCGAATCGCGGATCTCCGGCGTGCTGCCCGACAGGATGGACTTCGGCTCTTTCAGGTCGGTGGGCGCATACGTGGCGCCACAGACTTCGCAGTTGTCGCCGTACTGATCGGCCGATCCGCAGTTGGGGCAGATGCCCTTGATGTAGCGGTCCGGCAGGAACATGCCCTTGGCCGGATCGTAGAACTGCGCCACCGTGCGGCGGCTGATGTGTCCGCCGGCATCGAGGCGCTGGTAGAACAGTTCCGTCAGTTCACGGTTGGCGGCGGAGTTGGTCGAGTCGTAGTGGTCGAACGCAACGCCGAACGCCGCGAAGTCGCGCTCGTGGCTGGCCTGGATACCGGCGATGAAGGCCTCTGGCGTGACGCCGGCCTTCTCCGCGGCCAGCATGATGGGCGTGCCATGGGTGTCGTCGGCGCAGACGAAGTGCACCGTGTCCCCCCGCATCCGCCGCGCGCGCACCCAGATGTCGCCCTGGATGTAGCCCACCAGGTGGCCCAGATGGAGGGGGCCGTTGGCGTAGGGCAGGGCGTTGGTGACGAGGGCGGTGCGGCTCATGACGGGCATCGTGACGGGGGATGGCGATTATCGCATGGACCGGTGAGGGCCTTTCCCGTGCCGGAAACGCAGCGGGCCCGGCGTGACCGGGCCCGCGATAAAAAAAGGAAGCGCGACGCTTACTGGCGGATCCAGGTCTGCGATTTGCAGATGAAGGCGATGCAGCCGGACACCTCCAGCTTCTTGCCGCCGTCGACCAGCTCCATCTTCGACTTGTACACCTTGCCTTCGTCGGGCTTGAGGATGGTGCCGCCGGCGTACTCGCCGCCGCCTTCGGCCTTCATGCCGCGGATGATCTCCATGCCGGTGATCGGCTTGTTGCGACGGTCGTCCTTGCACTTGTCGCAGGTCGGGTTCGGCTTGCTCGGGTTGATCAGTTCGACGATGCGGCCGCTGATCGTGCCGTTGGCGGCCTGGGTGATCTCGACGAAGGACTTGGGCTTGCCGGTCTCGCTGTCGATGGTCTTCCAGCGGCCGACCACCGGGTCGGCGGCGGAGGCCACCAGCGACAGGGCCATCAACGGAGCGGCCAGGCAGGCGGCCATCAGGGTCTTGCGCATATTCCCCTCCCAGGGATTCAGGTCAGGCCCGACGGCGACGCCGCCGGGATGCCGCAGTTATACCGCATCCGGTGGGGTATGGAAGCCCGGGCTCCGGCGGTGCCGGCAAAAAAAAAAGGACCCGGCGTGTCCGCCGGGTCCAGAGTCATCCAAGCCCAGTTCTAGGGAGCTCAGAACTTGTACGTCACGCCCATGTACATGAAGCGACCGATGTTGTCGTACAAGGCGCTGCCGATGTCGTTGCCGAAGTAGTTCAGCGGCGGATCCTTGTCGAACACATTGTCGACGCCCACGTACAGGTCAAGGCCCGTGCCGGGGAACTTATAGCCAGCCTGCAGGTTATGGTAAGTCCACGAACCATTGCGGATCGGCGACTGCGAGCCCGGGTTGCTGTTGTAGCTGGCCGGAGTCACGCGCAGGTTGCCGTCCACGTAGTTCAGGTCCCACGAACCGCGCCAATTGCCATGGCGGTAGGTGGCATTGAGCTGGGCGCGCCAGCGCGGATCGGTCACATAGGTGACGTACTCGTTGAACTCGTCCGGGAAGTCCTGGAACGGCCACTCGCGCGACTGCAGCAGGCGCGTACCCACGAACCGCAGGGTGCTGTCGCCACCCAGGAAGTTGAAGCGGTAGTCCACTTCGACGTCCACGCCGACCCGGCGCGACTTCGCCAGATTCTCGTTCAGCGCCAGCCAGTTGGTGATGCTGTAGGCCGGGAAGATACGGCCCTGGGCATCGGTATAACCGCCGACCGGCGCACGCGTGATGAAGCTGCAGAACGGGTTGTTGATGCCGCCGGGAGAATCCACGCAGCGCGTCGCATTGGTCTGTGCCGTGACCGCGCCGATGGCATCGTGCAGGGTGACGCGCCAGTAGTCCACGGAGACGCCCAGCCCTTCGACGAATTCGGGCTGCCAGACGAAGCCGAACGACACCGAATCGGCTTCCTCCTCGCTCAGGTCCGGATTGCCGCCGCTGACGCCGGGACGGTTTGCCGAGAAGGTATCCACCCAGCCCACGGGGATGCCGAGCGCGCTGCAGTTAGCCTGCCGCAGAGTCGGATCCTTCGCGGTCGCCGGCCGGTTGGAATTCGTGGTCTGGTAGTTACAGGGATCCGCGATCGTTGCGAAGTTCTGGGACTGCGGATTGAACAGTTCACCGATACTGGGTGCGCGTACGGCCTTGGCCACCGTGCCGCGGAAGCGCAGCGAAGGGATGATGGTCCAGTCCAGGCCCACGTTCCACGTCGCCGCCGTGCCAATAGTGCTGTAATCGGAGTAGCGGCCAGCCAGATCCAGTGCCAGTCGTTCCACGCCGGGCAGATCCGCCAGCAGCGGAATGGTGGTTTCGGCGAAGACTTCCGTGACGTCGTATTCACCACCGCGACTGGGGATGGCGTTGAGGAAGGTCAAGCCAAGCGCCGCCAACGGATCGGTGTTCTCCTGGCTCTTCTCCTTGCGGTACTCGATGCCGCCTGCGAAGCCCACCTCGCCCGCGGGAAGCGAGAACAGCGTGCTGTTCGCGACCGACGCGCTGATGACCTGCTGCTCTAGCTTGGAGGTGTTAAGCGAGTTGGTGTTGAACCATGCGGCCGCCTCCCGGCTCACCGCGCCATTGCCGAAAATGCTGAACGGCACGCAGCCCGTGCGGGCAAACGAAGAGTACACGGTGTTCGTGTGCGGGTTGACAGCATTCGGATCGATCGTCGTGCGGCACACCAGATTGCCGTTGGCATCGCGGGCCACGTCGAGGCCTGCGTGCCAGCGCTCGTTGATGCGATTGTTCAGGTTGAGACGATCGATGGTGGTCTGCCCATAGTTGGCCGACGCCTCGTAGCTCCACTCTTCGCCGAAGTAGCCCTCGATGCCCAACACCGCGCGCGTGGTCTGCCGCTCGACATTCTCGCCACGACGCCCGGCATCGACATTGAAACGGGAGACCTGCAACTGCGTCAAACCGGCAGCATCCATCAATGCGCCCAGCTGCGGCGTCACGTATGGGTTCTGGCGACGGATGCGGATGGGCTGATCGAAGGTGGGTTGGCCGAAGAACTGCGATTCGGTCTTGCTGTACTTGCCTTCG
This sequence comes from Pseudoxanthomonas sp. F11, assembly GCF_037046485.1. Lineage (NCBI taxonomy): Bacteria > Pseudomonadati > Pseudomonadota > Gammaproteobacteria > Lysobacterales > Lysobacteraceae > Pseudoxanthomonas > Pseudoxanthomonas sp. F11. The sequence goes on from NZ_JBANLZ010000004.1 coordinate 132,801, forward strand.
AAGAACAGGCGGTGGTTGTCGTTCAGATCGAAGTTGACCACCGTGTTGAAACTGAAGCGATCGAAGGCCGGCTGAAGGTCCGCGACGGCATTCAGGTCGGCGAAATCGCAGTCTACGCAACTGGTGGCACTGACCACCACGCCATCATATCGATTGCGACGGAACGTGCCATCGGGATTGAACACGTAGCGGTTGCCCCACGTTGCTGGATTGGCGGCATTGAACGTGCCGACAGTGAACGTGCCACCGTACGAGATGGAGTGGTTGCCGCCGGGGCCGCTGATGATCGTCTGCGGGTTGCTCTGGCTGGGTGGCTGAGTGGGATCGTAGTTCGGGTTCGGTACGCTCACCAGGAACTCGCGTCCGATCTTGCGATCACCGCGACCGAAGCGATCCTGCTTGCTGTACTCCAAGGAGATCGCTGCAGAGCCGCGGCCTTCGGCGAAGTCGCTGCCGCCGGAGAAGCTGACGAAGGATCGATCGAACCCGCCCTCATCGGCTTTGCCGGTCTGGCCGCGCAATTCGAAGCCCTCGAACGACTTCTTCATGATGAAGTTGACCACGCCCGCCACCGCGTCGGCGCCATACACGGCCGACGCGCCACCGGTGATCACTTCGACACGCTCGATCCACTCGGTGGGGATCGTATTGACGTCCACCGCCGTCGAGCCCGGGCTGGAGCCCACATGCCGGCGACCATTGACGAGGACCAGCGTGCGGGCCGTACCCATGCCGCGCAGATCAAGCAGACCCAGGCCGGCCGTACCGATGAAGCGCGTGGAGTTGCCCAGCGTGTAGTTCGGCGAAAGCGCCGGCAGCTTGGTCATCAAGTCGCCGATGTTGACCGCGCCGGTGGCACGGATTTCTTCGGCGGTGATCGCAGTGACGGGCGAGGGCGTGACGAAGCCGGTCCGCGCGATGCGGGAGCCCGTGACGGTCACTTTGTCGAGATTGGTGGTTCCGCTGCTGGCAGGCTGCTCGGCTTCTTGCGCCAACGCGACACCTGGCAACACCATGGCGGTGAACAATGCCGCACTCAGGCGGCTGCGCTGATACGCGCTCCTTTGACGAACTGACATGCTGTGAATCCCCTAGAAAAGCGAAAGGAGTGGCCTCAACGGTGCGTTCCATCGAACCTTAGCCACAAGTGAACGTCCTCGTCACCCGACGTTAACATGAGATTAATGTTCGCGCTCATAGCACAAAAGAATGTTACTGGTGTTACTGCGAAAATAGTGATGTTGGTCACAAAATGAATGGCGCTAGCACCCTTGAGCGAACCCATCTTTTCTCCATTCCAACTGAAGACTTGGAAGCTAGGCCATCGCGTTGTCGAGGGAGTGCCTGCGGTCCCTTAAGGAACGACAGCCGATGGGTGCTGGTGTAGAGCCAGCACTGTTCGGATTGGATTCTCGCACCGGAGACGGGATTGCGTGGCCCCGCAGCCAGCCACCGTGGCCTTGAGGGCAAGATCGCCGGCTCGCTGAGCCTGGTCCCGCCTGGCGGGACTTTGGTGCCTGGTGCGGGTCCGTTGGCCTAGTCGCTCGTACCGCATTGTCGCGCGTTGGAATACCCTCTGCTTGCGCCGCCAGGCATTCGTCCAATACAGCGGCCACGCCTCATTCGTCAGCGTGATTAAGAGAGCCTTCGTGAATGATGGCGAAGACGAAAAAAAGCAGGGGCGGCTTGCGCCGCCCCTGCTGTCGATCGCACTGCGAGCAGGCCGTCAGAACTTGTAGTTCAGGCGTGCGAACAGCGAAACACCGAGGTAGTCGTACTGCGTCGCACTAACCGGTACGTTGCCGTAGCGGTTGTAGCCAGCAGCGGCCGAGATGGTGTCCGGTTCTTTGTTGAACAGGTTCCGGATGCCCATCAGGAACGACCACTTCGGCTGATCATATTCCACGGAGACAGTGTGATAGATACGGCTGTCTGCCTTGGTATCGACAACGGCGTTGGGATAACCGAAGTAGGTGTAGCTCCCCGTCGAGGTCAACGGCGTCAGGCGACGCGTGCTGTCGACGAAGTCGATGCCCCAGTTGTAGGTCCAGTCGCCGCGGTTCAGCGACGCCACTAGATTGCCGACCGTCTTCGGACGACCGATGCCGCCGACGTAGTCCGAAATCGTGGAGCCACCCGCCAGCGGACTGTCGAACAACTGCACGACGTCCTCCTTCATGTAAGTGACCTGAGATTCCAGGGTCAGCTTGCCGAAGGAGAAGTCGTCCTCATAGCGGACGAGCAGATCGTAGCCACGGACCTTCTGCTTGTTGATGTTGATGTAGGTGGCGTACACCTCCTGGATGCCGTTGGGTTCGACCGCAGCATTGGGGGCGTTACGCGTGAACAGCGAGCAGAAATTGTTCGGATAGATATCGGAGCCATAACAGCTGGCCACGATCGTCTGGGCCTCCAGTTCGCCGATCTGGTCCCGCACTTCGATTTCGAAATAGTCCAGTGCAACGCTGATGGGCGCGAATTCCGGCGTCCAGATGATGCCGCCGGTGAAGGCGTTGGAATGTTCAGGCGTCAGGAAGCCTGCGCCGCCGCCCTGGAAGATCGTGGCCGAACTGGGCGCGCCGTTGTAGTTGTCCGGGATGCCGGCGGCGCCGCAATTCGCGCGAATGTTCGCATTCGAGCTCTCGCCCCAGTTGATGCACGGGTCGATCGCCGTTTGCCCGAGGAAGGACGACTGGTTGCCCAGATACAGCTCATACAGGCCCGGCGCACGGTATGAGGTGCCCTTGGTGGCACGCAAACGCAGGGACGGTACGACCTGCCAGCCCAGACCGATCTTCCATACATCGTCGCTGTCGCCCACCGAGTCGTAATCGAACCAGCGGGTGGAGGCATTGAAGGTCAGCGATTCGACGCCCGGAAGGCCTTTGAGCAGCGGCACTTCCACTTCCGCGAAGACTTCCTTCACCGAGTCATCGCCCTTGGTTTGCTGGGCGGAGGACGAACCCCACAGCAGACCGTTGCGCGACAGGTAGCCCGGCTGATCGTCGATGCTGAACTCGCGATACTCCGCGCCGACGGCCGCACCCACGGCACCGGCAGGGAGATTGAACAGTTCGCCCGTCAGCACGCCGGTGACGACCGTCTGGTCGTAGATGGTTTTGCCGGTATCCCAGGCTCCGATCAGGCCGACCAGTTCGTCCATGCGGGCACCACTGAGGAAGCCCGGGTCGAAGTAGTTGATGGTCGGTGCATCCTCACCGTAGTTCCAGTCGCCGGTCTTCGAGGCGTCAATGGCCAGATCGTTGTACGTGCCGCTGGATCGAGAGTAGGAGGCATTGATGTCCCACGACCACGTATCGGCAAACAAACCATTGAAGTTGGTATTGAGGTAGTAGTAGTCGACCTTCTGGCTGCTGTTGGACCGGAAGGGCATCACGGGCTGCGATACGCCCGACGGCGTCGCTGTATTACGGAAACCGGGGTCGTTGGCGTAGAAATAGCCCGAGCCGCCCACGATGACCGGGAAGAATTGGCGGAAACCCTTGTATTCGCTCTCGCGCCGGTTGACCAGAAGCTCGGTCTTCCAGTTGACCTCGCCCAACGAGAAGTCGGCCGAAACATAGCCGCTGAAACGTTCGAGGTCCTGAATGACATACTGTTCACCAAAGAATGGGAAGTTCAGTACGTCGGTGTAGCTGGCCTGAGGTGAGTTGGCGTAGGTAGTGCTGACTCGCGGACGGTAACCCGGGATGTTTCCGATCGTTTGTCCGGTCCACGAAGGCACGTAGCGGGCGCCTGTGAGCAGATCCACGACGGTGTTCGCGTACAGATTTCCGCTCGTGCAGCCTCCCAGACGGGTGCCCGCGAGGATGGAGCGGTCTTCACGGTCGATACGGTTGCCGTCCTGGTCCCACACAAGGTCTTCGGCGCACTTGAAGAAGTCGCGGTCACCGACCCTGAGTGGAGACTGCTTGTAGTACTCGCCCGCCAGCGTGATGCTGCCGTTATCGAAATTCCAGCCCGTCGCACCGGAGAAGTTGATCACCTCGCCGCCGCCGTAGAACGGCGCGCGGAAACTCACCGAGATTTCCGGAGAGGTGATGTTCTTGCGAGTGATCACGTTCGCCACGCCCGCGACGGCGTCCGAACCGTAGATCGAGGAGGAGCCATCTTTAAGCAGTTCGATGCGCTGGACGATCGAGGACGGCAGCACGTTCAGGTCGAACGCGCCGACCTGGCCGCGGGTACCGGCCGGACCGGGGCGGTGGCCATTCAGCAGCACCAGGCTGCGATTGGGGCCGAGGCCACGCAGCGAGAGCGTCTGCGCACCCACGCCGCCTTCAGTGACGAACGCGCCGAACTGGTGGCTGATCTGAGTGGCGCCAGCGGCGATGCTGGACTTCTGCAGGAACTCGGAGGTTTCTACCTGACCGAGCGCGACATTGGTGTCGGCGGTGATGACCTGCACGGGCGACACGGAATCGTACTCCACGCGCTTGATCAGCGAGCCCGTAACCGTGATTTTGTCGAGTTCGACAGCTTCCGTCTTCTTCGTCGGTTCACTCTCCGTAGTCTCCGACTGCGCCATTGCGTTGCCGCCGTACAGGCAGCCGAGCACAGCGACGAACAAAGGTAGCTTCTTGAAGGCAATGCCCTTCTTTGCTTGCTGCATGACTTGAATCCCCTAAGAGTCCCGCCAGATGGTTGCCCCTGCGCGTTACGCCGGGGTTAAGCGAGTATATGCAGCGTTCATTGTCGATAGCAACCAATTGTTAGAAACGTGTGACACACGCTCAGTTCGCGAGCTCAGTCTGTGTTAAACACAGCGGGAGACCCACAACCTGAACAGGTCATCCGCGGTGCCGCCGCACTAAGAAAAAACCCCGCCATAGGCGGGGTCTTGTAGGCTCAAAGTCCACCTGGGCCGCAGTCCTTGGTGAGAAAATCTTCCATCAGCCCGAGCGCTTGCTGCTGATGGCGGTAATACCAAGGCATGCTGTGGGGCATGTCGGCGATCAGCTCGAACTTGGCCGGCACCTTACCCTTTACCGCATCGTAAAAGCCGCGGGCGTGGAAAGAGGGCGTACGCACGTCGCGGTCGCCGACATAAAGGAGGACCGGGATGTTGGCCTTATCAGTGTTCAGCATCGGATCCATACCCTTGACCGTACGGCCCTGAAGGATGCGCTGCAGACGGTTTTCGCTCCAAGACCAGCCCAGCTTGGTTAGGTCGGTCACAGGCGCGCCGGAAATCGCGCACTGGTAAGGGCTGTTTGGGCGCACGACTGCCGCGGCTGCGGCAAACCCGCCGTAGGAATAGCCGAAGATCGCCAGGCGCTCGGGGTCGGCGATGCCCTGCTTGACCAGCCAAGCGGCGCCGTCGTCCTTGTCGTCTTGCATTTTCTGGCCCCATTCAGCATCGCCGGCCAACCAGAGCTTGCGGCCCAAGCCGCTCGAGCCCCGGTACTGCGGGCGCAGTACGGCGTAGCCGCGGGAGGTCAGGAACGGCACCCAACCGGAGGCATCCCAGCCGCCGTAGTCGCGCGCCCAAGGGCCGCCGTGCGGATGGATGATCGTGGGCAGCGGGCCGTCACTCTCCTTCCAGCCTACGGGCAGATCCAGCAGTGCCGGAATGTTCAGGCCATCGCGTGCCGGGTAAGTGATCCAGCGCTGCTCGCCGATCTGCTTGGGATTGATCCACGGGCGTTCATCGCCCAAGTCCACGACGTTCTTGCGGTCGGTGAGCAGGTGATAGCTTGTCGCCCGCTGTGCACTTTCCGTCGTGAACAGCACCCGGGAAAAGTCGTTGTTGTAGCCCGTAATGGCGACGGTCTGGCCCGGATAGGCCTTCTTGAGGCCGGCATGGATGCCGCCCAGATCGGGGTCGACGTACGTCGCCTGAGGCTCCGGACCATCCACGACGAAACCGAGCACGCGGTTGAAATTGCTGGGCTGAGAGCCGAGGATCAACCGGCTGATCGAGAACTGCGGATGCGCAAGCAGGGGTTCGCTGTCGAACTCGCGTGAGGCAGGGTCGTACATCCACGCCTGGATTTGGTCGGAAAACAGGTCAGTGAGGACATAGAACTTGCCCGTCTGCTCATCAATGCCAACGATCTCAACGGCATGGCGTTCGCTGAGCTTGGTGGTCAGTGGCGCATGGGCCTCGAATTCACCTGCCTTGTTGCGGATCAACACACGTTGCTCATACTCGCCGGGCGAGATGGGCTCCAGCTGCGTACGCGTCAGCAGTTCGCCATTGCGGGGATTGAAAAGACCCGGGCTGGTGCGGCTGTTGGAGCGGAACAAAAGCTTGGTGTCGCCCGTGCGCAGGTTGTAGAGGTAGTAAGCGCCGCTAAGGGATAGTCCGCTCATCTGCGAGATGATGACGTTGTCGGGATCCAGCGGCAGCGTGTGTACGAGGTTGGCGGTGCCCGCGATTTCCAGACAGCGTTCCAGTTCCTCGCTCACGCCCAGTCGGCGGGTCTTGTCGGCAAAAGCCTCTTCGAACTTCTGCTGCTTCACGTCGGTAAGATAGGGCTTTACGACGAATGTCTTGGTCGCCCCGACGTTTCCGCCCTCGCCGCAGCCGCCCAGTTGTCCGGTCCATTCCTGTCGGCCCAGCACAAGGACACGATTGGCTTTCATGGCATTGGCGGCAATAAATTTCATGCGGTCGCCCGAGGGCGTGATGACCGAGCCAGCCTTCAGGTCGTCCAAATTCCAGGTCGCCAGTCCGGTCTCCTGGTTCTTGGAATCGGGCATGGAAACGATGGCGACGAGATTCTTTCCGTCGGTGCTCATCGAGACCGACTGGATGTTCGGCAGGCGAGCGAACGATTCGATCGGGATCGCATCGCGTGCGGTGGCGGTCCCGGTCAGCAGCATCAACGACGCGGCGATTGAACGTATTTTCCCGATTCTCATGGTTGGCTCGTACCCCTGTTTCGTGCTCTTAGTGAAGGCGCCAAGCGCGTATCGCAGCGTATTGCCGATCCCCGATGCTGAACGCGTTGTTCATCCTTTGGCGTGCCAGCCAGAGTAGTGCAGCTAGGTCGAGCAGGAAAGCCCCCTGCTGGCAGGTATGAGAAGATGCCGCGTCACCGCACAAGGTCCGACGGATAAGGCGATGCCATGGGCCGCAGCGATTGCTCACTTACTGGATAACGTTGATGTCTGTTCGATCCCACGCCGTCCAAGCCAACCTCACCCCCCACCCCCGGGTCCGCAACGTCATCGCGGTCGGTTCCGGCAAGGGCGGGGTGGGGAAGTCGACCACGACGGTGAACCTGGCCCTGGCGCTGGCGGCCGACGGGGCGCGGGTCGGGGTGCTGGACGCCGATGTCTACGGCCCCAGCATTCCGGCCATGCTGGGCCTGTCGGGGCGACCGGACAGCCCGGACAACAAGTCGATCGAGCCGATGCGGGCCTTCGGGGTGGAGGCCATGTCCATCGGCCTGCTGGTCGACCAGGACACGCCGATGATCTGGCGCGGGCCGATGGCCACCTCGGCGCTGATGCAGCTGTTCAACGACACGCTGTGGGGCGAGCTGGACTACCTGCTGGTCGACCTGCCGCCGGGCACGGGCGACATCCAGCTGACCCTGGCGCAGAAGATCCCGGTGGCGGGCGCCGTCATCGTCACCACGCCCCAGGACATTGCCACGCTGGATGCGAAGAAGGCGCTGAAGATGTTCGAGAAGGTGGAGGTGCCGGTGCTGGGTATCGTCGAGAACATGGCCGTTCACACCTGTTCGAACTGCGGCCACGTGGAGCACCTGTTCGGCCGGGGCGGGGGGGAGCGGATGGCGGCGCAGTACGGCGTGCCGCTGTTGGGCTCGCTGCCGCTGGACATCGCCATTCGCGAGCAGGGCGACGCGGGTCAGCCGGTCGTGATCGCCGCGCCCGATTCGGCGGTCGCGCAGGCCTACCGGCAGACGGCACGGGTCATGGCGGCGACGCTGGCCCAGCGGCCGCGGGCGTCGGTGCCCATCGCGTCGTCGCTGGTCTAGGCGCCTGGGCGCAGACGCCAGGGCGGGGCCCGCCCTACAATTCCCCGTCCGCCGCGCGCTGACCGCGCGGCCTTCGGCCCACCAGACCAGGATTTGCATGAGCATCAAGAGCGACCGTTGGATCCGCCGCATGGCCGAACAGCACGGCATGATCGAGCCGTTCGAGCCGGGGCAGGTGAAGCAGGCCAACGGCCAGCGCATCGTCAGCTACGGTACGTCCAGCTACGGTTACGACGTGCGCTGCTCGCGCGAGTTCAAGGTGTTCACCAACATCAATTCCACCATCGTGGACCCGAAGCACTTCGATCCGAAGAGTTTCGTGGACATCGAGGCGGACGAATGCATCATCCCGCCCAACAGCTTCGCCTTGGCGCGCACGGTGGAATTCTTCCGCATTCCGCGCGACACGCTGGTGGTGTGCCTGGGCAAGAGCACCTACGCGCGCTGCGGCATCATCGTCAACGTCACCCCGCTGGAGCCGGAGTGGGAAGGCCACGTGACGCTGGAATTCAGCAACACCACGCCGCTGCCGGCGCGCATCTACGCCAACGAAGGCGTGGCGCAGATGCTGTTCTTCCAGTCCGATGCCGACGACGTGTGCGAGACCAGCTACAAGGACCGCGGCGGCAAGTACCAGGGTCAGACGGGCGTCACCCTGCCGCGCACCTGACCCGGAACGGGCTCAGCGCAAGCGCCTGCGCCAGGCGTCGATCTGTGCGGCCAGCGCGGCCGGCGCGTGCTTCACGGCGGCCCCGTGGCCCCACACGGGGCCTGGCCACGCCGGGTCGCCGTCGTGCCGACCGATAAGGTGGACATGCAACTGGCGCACGATGTTGCCCAGGGCGCCGATATTGAGCTTCTCCACGCCGGGTTGCGCACGGATCAGTTGCCCGGCCTGGTTGATTTCCGCAAGCAGCAGGCGCTGCTGGCCGCCATCCAGTTCCAGCCATTCGCTGATGCCGTTCACGCGGGGCACCAGCACCAGCCACGGAAAGCGTGTGTCGTCCATCAGGCGCACCTGCGACAGCGGGCCGTCGGCGATGAAGGCGCTGTCGGCGGCCAGGCGGGGGTCCAGGACGAAGTCGGTCATGCGAGGTTCCGTGCGAAGAAATCCAGCGTGCGTTCGCGGGCAAGGCGTGCGCTGGCGGGATCGTAGTCGGCCCGCAGGTCGCAGTTGAAGCCATGGCCTGCCGGATAGGTGAAGACCTCCATCTGCGGCAGCGCATCGCGGTGGGCCTGCACCATCGCCGGCGGGATGGTGGCATCGCGCTCGCCGAAATGGAACATCACCGGCGCTCTCGGCCTCTCATCGAGGAAGGGCAGGTTGCGCGCGCCGTAGTAGCTCACGGACGGCAGCCCCAGCCGCAGCGCGGCCAGCAGGGCGACCGTGCCGCCCCAGCAATAGCCCACGGTACCGACCCGGCCGTGGCCGGCCAGCGCATCGGCCGCCGCGCGGGTGATGTCCACGGCGCGCTCCAGGCCCAGGGCGGTGATCAGCGCCTTCCCGCGTGCGATGCCGTCGGCGTCGTAGTCCAGTTCCACGCCGGTCTGCACCGGGTCGAAGTAGGCCGGCGCCAGCACCACGTAGCCCTCGCGCGCGAAGCCTTCCGCCACGGTGCGGATGTGCGGATTGACACCGAAGATCTCCTGCACCACGACCAGCGCGCCACGCGGCGTTCCGGCGGGATCGGCCTGCCAGGCATGGATGCGGCCATGAGGGGACTCGAAGGGCAGCCAGTGGCCCATGGAGGCGCTCCTGTCGTGAGGGCCGATAGTGTAGGCGGACCGGCAGCAGGGCAGCGTGCGGACCGCTGCGCCCGAACGGCCCGGCGGGGGGCCGACCCACGGGGGCTATAATCCGCGGCCCCGCACACGCCGCCGCCGTACCCCCATGTCCCTGCAGAACCCCAAAGTGGGCTTCGTCAGCCTCGGCTGCCCGAAGGCTCTGGTCGACTCCGAACGCATCCTCACCCAGCTCCGCGTGGAGGGATACGACATCGTGCCGACCTACGATGCGGCGGACGTGGTGGTGGTGAACACCTGCGGCTTCATCGACTCCGCGGTGGCCGAGTCGCTGGACGCCATCGGCGAGGCGATGAACGCGAACGGCAAGGTCATCGTCACCGGCTGCCTGGGCAAGCGCCCGGAGCAGATCCGCGAGCAGTACCCGGATGTGCTGGCGATCAGTGGTCCGCAGGACTATCAGAGCGTGATGGAGGCGCTGCACGAAGCGCTGCCGCCGAAGCACGATCCGTTCGTGGACCTGGTGCCGGACTACGGCATCAAGCTGACGCCGCGCCATTATGCTTACCTCAAGATCTCCGAGGGCTGCAATCACCGCTGCAGCTTCTGCATCATCCCGTCGATGCGCGGCGACCTGGTGTCGCGTCCGGTCGATGACGTGCTGCGCGAAGCCGAGCGTCTGGTGCGCGGTGGCGTGAAGGAGCTGCTGGTGGTTTCGCAGGACACCTCCGCCTACGGCGTGGATGTGAAGTACGCCGAGCGCGAATGGCGCGGCAAGGCGTACCAGACGCGGATGAAGGCCTTGTGCGAAGGCCTGGGCGAACTCGACGCCTGGGTGCGCATGCACTACGTCTATCCGTATCCGCACGTCGACGATGTGGTCCCGCTGATGGCCGAAGGCAAGGTGCTGCCTTACCTGGACATCCCGTTCCAGCACGCCAGCCCGCGCATCCTCAAGCTGATGAAGCGCCCCGGCGCCGTCGACAAGACGCTTGAGCGGGTGAAGCGCTGGCGTTCGATCTGCCCGGACATCACCCTGCGTTCTACCTTCATCGTCGGCTTCCCCGGCGAGACGGATCAGGAGTTCGAGGAGCTGCTGCAGTTCCTCGACGAAGCGCAGCTGGACCGCGTGGGCGCGTTCGCCTATTCGCCGGTCGAGGGCGCGGCCGCGAACCTGCTGCCGGATCCGGTACCGGAAGAGGTGAAGCAGGAACGCCTGGCGCGCTTCATGGAAAAGCAGGCGGAAATCTCCGCTGCGCGTCTCGAAGCCAAGATCGGCACCGTGCAGCAGTGCCTCGTCGATCTGATCGAGGACGACATTGCCGTGGCGCGTTCCAAGGCCGATGCGCCGGAGATCGACGGCCTGGTGCACATCCAGAACGGCGGCGAAGCGGGCCTTCGCGTCGGCCAGTTCGTCGACGTGAAGATCACCGAGAGCGACGAGCACGACCTGTTCGGCGACGCCATCGTCGCCGCGACAGGCAGGCCGCTCGACGTCAAGGTGCTGTGACCGCGCCCGCGACGGACGACCACGCCGGCGGTGGCCGGCGTCGCTTCGTCGCTCCCCTGCGTGGGCAGGTGGATGCCGGGTGTTTCCGGCATCCCCTGTTGGACGGATACGGTGAGTATCAGGACCTGCTGATGGCCCCGCACTGGCCCGACATCGAAGCCCTCAATGCGCGCATGCCGGCATCCGGGCCTCGCTTCGTAAGGCAGGATGCGGCCCTGCTCGCTGACGGACTGCATTACGAAGAGCGTATCGCACACGGGCGCATCGCCACGCGGCCGGAAAACTGGCACGACCTGTTCAATGCGATGGTCTGGATGCGCCACCCGGCCCTCAAGCACGCCCTCAACCAGCAGCAATGCCGACACATGGCACGGATGGGGACGAGCGAGCGCAGTCCGGCCCAGCAGGCCCTGACCCAGTTCGATGAAAGCGGCGTCATCGTGCAGGTATCCGACCCGTCGCTGCTGGATCTCTGGGGCCGGCACGACTGGACGACGCTGTTCCATGCGAACGCAAAGCGCTGGCACGATGGCGGCATCGCCGTTGTGGCGGTAGTGGGGCATGCGCTGATGGAACAGGTGCTGGTGCCGGGGCGCCTGCTGGTCGGCAAGTGTCTGGTAGTGCTGGGCGATCCGGCCGGTGCTGTCGCGCGCGTGGCCGCATCGATTGCGACGGGTGGGATCCTTGCCGCGCCGTCGGAACTGCGCCCGCTGCCGCTGGCAGGCATTCCCGGCTGGTACGCGGGGCAGGGCGAGGCGTTCTATGCGCAGGAGGGCTACTTCCGGCCGCTGCGGGAAGGGCGCGTTTACCCGCCGCCCCTGTAGAGATCAGCTGGCGTAGCTGACGTCCACCAATACGAAGCGGGTGATGCCGCCAGGCAGCTCCACGGAAAACTCGTCGTCGATGCGCTTCTTGAGCAGCGCGCGCGCCATCGGCGAGTCGATGCTGATCCAGCCGCGGGCCGCGTCGGTCTCATCGGGGCCCACGATCCGGTAGCGCGAGGCTTCGCCGCTGGCTACGTTCTCCAGCTCGACGGTGGCGCCGAAGAACACGGCCTCCGGATCGCTGGGCGCGGTGTCGACCACGCGCAGCACTTCCAGGCGCTTGCTCAGATAGCGCACGCGGCGATCGATCTCGCCCAGTTGTTTCTTGCGATAGGTGTATTCCGCGTTCTCGGAGCGGTCGCCCTCCGCGGCGGCGGCGGCCAGCGCTTTCACCACCTCCGGACGCCTGACGCGCCACAGATCGTCCAGTTCCGCCTTGAGGCGGTCGTGACCCGCACGGGTGATCAGGGCGGTGCTTTTCTCGCCCGGCGGTCGCCAGCGCGACACCTCAGCGCTCCATGGCGCTTTCCGCGCGTCGCAGCGTGCGTCCGCGCGGATCCTCGACCGGCTCGATGCAGCTGCCTGAAGTCAGCACCAGCAGATCGTCATCATGGATGGCGAACTCCTGCGCAAGCCTGTCGTCGTCCGGCGTGAGCTGCACGCAGGTACCGTTCCACGTCACCGACCAGCGGCCGGCGCGCTTGGGTAGCGCCTGCAGGTCGTCCTGGCAGTGCGCTTCCAGCGCGTAGCGGCCGTCGGCTCCCAGGTCGAGCAGCACGTCCTGCGATGCGCAGGACCCCGCCGGCAGGCTGCCGAAGAAGGTGCCTGCGAAGGTTGAGGGCGTCGGATTGGCGGCGGATACCGCCAGCGGCAACAGGCAAGCCAGGGGTGCGGAGCGCCACTTCATGCGCGATCAGCGGCGCCCGCCGAAAATGCTGCCCAGGATGCCGCGCACGATCTGGTTGCCCAGTTTGGTGCCGATGGTGCGCGTGGTCTGCTTGGCCATCGTCTCGATCATGCCCTGGCGGCGCTTGGTGCCAAACACCGCGTCCTTGACCGTCTGGCCGAACCCGCCCGCGTCCGGATCGTCCTGCTCGGTCTTGGCTGCGGGTGCGTTGGCGGCCTGGGCCGCGGTTTCCGCGCGCTTGGCGAGCATTTCCGCAGCGGATTCGCGGTCCACGCGGGTATCGTACTTGCCGCCGACGGGACTGCCGTTGCGTACCTGCTGGCGTTCGGTTTCGTTGATCGCGCCCATGCGGCAGCGTGGCGGCGACACCAGCGTCTGTTGCACGGGCGATGGAATGCCCTTGTCCTGCAGTGTCGAAACCAGCGCCTCGCCGGTGCCGAGCTTGGAAATCGCCTGGGCCACGTCGAGCTTGGGATTCGGCACGAAGGTTTCGGCCGCGGTCTTGACCGCTTTCTGGTCGCGCGGGGTGAAAGCGCGCAGGGCGTGCTGCACGCGGTTGCCCAACTGGCCGAGGATGTTGTCCGGCACGTCGTCGGGGAACTGCGAGCAGAAGTAGACGCCCACGCCCTTGGAGCGGATCAGGCGCACGACCTGCTCGATGCGCTGTTGCAGGGCCGGCGGGGCATCGTCGAACAGCAGGTGCGCTTCGTCGAAGACGAACACGAGCTTGGGCTTGTCCAGGTCGCCGACTTCCGGCAGCGTCTCGAACAGCTCGGACAGCAGCCACAACAGGAAGCTGGAGTACAGGCGCGGCTTCAGGATCAGCTGGTCCGCCGCGAGGATGCCGATCACGCCGCGGCCGTCGGTGTTCGTGCGCATCAGGTCGGCCAGCTCCAGCGCCGGCTCACCGAAGAACATCTCGCCGCCTTCCTGTTCCAGCCGCAGCAGCGCGCGCTGGATCGCGCCCACCGACTGCGTGCTGACCAGTCCGTAGCTGGTGGAAATGTCCTTGCGCTCGGCGGCGACCAGGCCCAGCAGGGCGCGCAGGTCTTCCAGGTCGAGCAGCAGCAGGCCCCGGTCGTCGGCCAGCTTGAACACGATGTCGAGCACGCCGCTCTGGGTGTCGTTGAGTTCGAGGATGCGCGAGAGCAGGGTGGGGCCCATCTCGCTGACGGTCGTGCGGACCGGATGGCCCAGCTTGCCGTAGAGATCCCAGAAGATCACCGGATTCGCCCCCGGCGCGTAGTCGGCGATGCCGATGTCCTTCGCGCGCTGCAGCACCCTCTCGCTGCCGTCGCCCGCCGCCGCCAGGCCGGCCACGTCGCCCTTCACGTCGGCCATGAACACGGGCACGCCCATGCGCGAGAAGCCCTCGGCCAGCGTCATCAGCGTCACCGTCTTGCCGGTGCCGGTCGCGCCGGCGACCAGGCCATGGCGGTTGCCGAACTTCGGCTGCAGCGTGACCGGGATGTCGTCCGTGATGCCCTTGCCCAGCAGGATCGGATCCATGTGCAACCTCGCGTGGTGATGCGGGAATTCTAGCCGCTGGCAACCGCCTGCGGGATAAAGGAATGCGACGTCCTGCCTTGCCCGCGGTACGCGGCGGGGGCTACCCTCCCGTCTCACACTTTGGATGCATGCCTGATGTCGTTTGCGGTTCCTGCTTGCCTGCGCTACTGGCCCGTCGTGGCCGCCCTGTCCCTGCTGCTGGTATCGCCCGTCTCGCTGGCGCAGCGCGTCTCGGCGCGCGATCGCGCCGCCGCCGAGGCGCTGGAGCAGCGCATGGCGGCGGCGGAGAAGCGCTATCGCGACGGCTTGGTGCTGGTGGCCAACAACGATCCGCGCGGTGCGACGGAGAGCGATGCCGCGCTGGAGGACATGGAAGACGTGCTGGCGGCGTGCGTGCAGCAGCGCGGCTGCCAGGTGCCGACGCTGCTGGCCACCTACAAGCGCCTGCTGAAGGGCAATACCGATGCGCAAGGGGAGGGTGGCGAAGGCGAGGGCGATGCCATCGATGCGCTGGATGACGGTACCGACCATGCGGTGCCGACGGGCACGGGGCTGCCGGAGACGGCACGCACCGCGGCGCTGCTCAACGACCAGCGGCATGCATTCGATCGCATGGTGGAGTACAACCCGGCCGTGCAGGCCGGCATACGTCGCTGGCTGACCGACATGCGGCCGGCGTTGATCGACAGCTACGAGAACTACCAGAACATGCGGGCCGAACTGTACCCGGCATGGGAGCGCAGCGGGCTGCCGGAGGCGTTGCTGTTCGGCATCATGGCCAAGGAGTCCAACGGTCGCGTGCATTCCACCTCGCGCGCCGGCGCGGCGGGGCCCATGCAGTTCATGTTCCATACCGGCGCGCGCTTCGGGCTGGGGCGCGATGCCAGCGGCTTCGACACTCGGTACGACCCCTACGCATCGGGCCAGGCAAGCGCGGCCTACATGAACGAACGCATGCGCAGCCTCAACAACAACATCGAGCTGGCGCTGGCCGCCTACAACGGAGGCGAGGGCCGCGCGGCGCGCGTGTATCGCGAGAACAGCGGCCTGGGCTTCTGGGACGAGGTGGTCTACAGCCAGTTCCCAGGCGAAACGCGCGACTACGTGCCGATGGTGATCGCGGCGGCATGGCTGTTCCTGCACCCGCGCCAGTACGGGCTGGAGTTCCCGAAGGTCGCTGCGCAGCCGGCGCCGCTGAAGCTGGCGCGCGACGCGTCCATCTACGAGCTGACCATCTGCCTGGGCAACGGCGGCACGCGCGAGGGCTACATGCGCACGCTGCGCAACCTCAATCCCCGTTACCAGCCGGAAGCGTGGATCCCGGCCGGCACCACGCTGAAGGCCAACGCGCGCATCGTCGGCCTTTACACCCGGCACTGCGTGAACGGGCCACGCGCGGAGCTGGCCAGGACGTTGGTGAGCGCCGATCCGGCTGCCGCGATCCGGCGGGGCGCACGGGCCGGCAACGTGGCCGTCGGCGACGTCATGCCGGTGGCCGGCGTTCCGACCACGGTGGCGACCGGCGAGCCGAAGCCGGCCGAGCCGAAGGCGAAACAGGTGCGCGAATACCGGGTGACGAAGGGTGACACGCTGGGACGCATCTCACAAAGGTTCCAGTGCGACCTGAAGAAGCTGGCGCGCGCGAACAACCTGAGGGCGCCTGCGTACGCGGTGCGGCCGGGGCAGGAACTGAAGCTGGAAAGCTGCAGGAAATAAGACGAATGATGGCCACGGAAGGCAGTCGACTCCCTTGGATCACCGCGATTGTCGCCAGCGCGACACTGGCGATCGTCGGCGCGGAGATCGCCGGCCTGCGCGGCTCGCACTACGTCTTCAAGCCGCTGACCACGCTGCTTATCCTGGCGATGGTCCTGCGGCTCCCGCGCACCGGGTTCGCAGGCTATCGCCGCCTGGTCGTGGTCGGATTGTTGCTGTCCACACTGGGCGATGTCTTCCTGATGCTGCCGTTCGATGGCTTCGTGTTCGGTCTGGGCAGCTTCCTGCTGGCGCATATCGCTTACCTGGCCGCGTTGAGGAAGCGTGGTGGTTGGTGGCGCGTGCGCTGGCCGTTACTCGCTTACGCGGTGATGGCATCGCTGGTGTTCGCGCAGTTGTGGCCAGGGTTGCCGCGCGAGTTGAAGGCGCCGGTGATCGTCTACGTCATCGCGTTGGCCGGCATGGCGGCACAGGCGGCCAGCGTGTGGCGGGAACATCCGGGTCGCGCGACGCGCGCCGCCGCGATCGGCGGCGCGTTCTTTGTGGCGTCGGATGCGTTGCTGGCGTTGGATCGTTTCAGTACGCCGATCCCCATTGCGAGCGTCTGGGTACTGGCGACCTACTGGATCGCGCAGTGGTTCATCGCGCGATCAGTGCGGTTTGCCGGGGATCAGGATCGGGCCAGGGTCGCCAGCCGCTGACCCAAACGCACCGGCGATTCCGCCTTCAACTCGGGCGACAGCGTCGCCACGCCCGGCGGCAGCAGCACGATCACTGTCGAGCCGTAGTTGAACCTCGCCATCTCCGCGAACCGCTCCAGCGTGATGCCCTTGCCACGGTAATCCTTGCGCGTGATCGCGGTGCCGTAGGCGGGAATCTCCTCGCCGCTCCACACCGTTTCCACGCCGGACACCAGCAGTGCGCCCACCATCACCGACACCATCGGGCCGAAATCGGTGTCGAAGTGGCAGACCAGCCGCTCGTTGCGGGCGAACAGGCGCGGCACGTTCGCCACCGCATCGGTGCCCACGCTGAACAGGCGGCCGGGCACATGCACGGTTTCGCGCAACGTGCCGGTCCACGGCATGTGCACGCGGTGGTAGTCGCGCGGCGACAGGTAGACGGTGGCGAACAGGCCGTTGCGGAACGGTTCCGCGGCTGCGGCGTCGCCCAGCAGTTCGGCAGCGGTGAACGACTGCCCCTTGGCCTGGAAGATGCGGCCGTCCTCGACGGCGCCGCACTGGCTGATGTGTCCGTCGGCGGGCATCAGCAGGGCGCGCGGATCGGGATCGGCCACGCGGGCGCCGGGCTTCAGGGCACGGGTGAAGAAGGCATTGAAGCTGGGGTAAGCGCGCGGATCGGGCTCCGCCGCTTCGGCCAGATCGACGTTGAACTTCTTCGTCACCGTGTCGATCAGCCACTGCTTGGTGCCCGGCGACGTGGAGTACGCCAGCCGGCGTGCCAGCGAGGACAGCAAGCGGTGAGGCAGGACATAGGTCAGCGACGTCAGCAGGCTCATTTGGACGAGGCCTCGGTCAGCGCGCGCAGGTCGGAGGCGATGGCCTTGGGCTGGAACGGCGGCCGGATCAGGCCGGCGAGCTGGCCCTGGGGGTCCAGAACGGCGATCGCCGAGGAGTGATCCATGCTGTAGTCGTTCGGATTCTGGTCGTAGCCCTGGCCGGGCACCTTCATGAACACGAAGCCCAGCGACTTGGCGAAGTTCTCCAGCGTCGGGACATCGGCCGTGGCCGCCAGCGTGTCGGGATGGAAGGCATGCGCGTACTCGCCGATGCGGGTGGGCGTGTCGCGCTCCGGGTCCACCGACACGAACAGCACGCGCGGACGCGTGGAGTCGGGCAGGTCCTTCCACTGCGCTTGCGCCTGGGCCAGCTCGGCCAGGGTGGTGGGACAGATGTCCGGGCAGAAGGTGAAGCCGATGAACACCAGCGTCCAGTGGCCTTTCAATTCGCCATTGGCCAGTTGGGTGCCGTCGGACTGGCGCAGCGAGAACGGCGGCAGGGGGCGCGCCTGCGGGAACAGGGTGACCGTCTGGGTGGCGGGCCACCGGGTCGCGGGCGTGACCGGGCCGAAGAACTTCTGTGCGGCCAGCAGGCCCAGGCCGGCGGCCAGCGCCAGGACGAGGATGAGGCCGATCTTCTTGTTGAACATGTGCGTGGAAGTCCCGCGATGAAGGGGCGTGGCCGTTGGACCGTGGCCGGCATGGACGGCAGGAGGAGGCCATGATACCGGGGCAGCCTCTATAATCGGCGGCCCTCGCCGTTCCGGCGTCTTCCCCAGCCTTGCCATGACCGCCGACGTCGCCGCCGAACTGCACACCATCATCGACCTGATCCGCTATGGCGCCAGCCGCTTCAACGCGGCCGGGCTGACCTTCGGCCACAGCTACGACAACGCCCTGGACGAGGCCTCGCACCTGGTGCTGCATACGCTGCACCTGCCGCCGGACCTGGGCCCCGCCTATGGCCAGGCGCGCGTCACCGCACCGGAAAAGGCGCAGGTGCTGGCACTGTTCGAGCGTCGGGTGAACGAGCGCATTCCGGTGGCCTATCTGACCGGTGAGGCCTGGTTCGCCGGCCTGAGCTTCAAGAGCGATGCGCGAGCGCTGGTGCCGCGCTCGCCGATCGCAGAGCTGATCGAAGCGGGCTTCGAGCCCTGGCTGGGCGGCCGCGAGGTGAACCGTGCGCTCGACCTGTGCACCGGCTCGGGTTGCATCGCCATCGCCATGGGCCATTACCATCCGGACTGGCAGGTCGACGGCGTCGACATCAGCGACGATGCGCTGGCGCTGGCGGCCGAGAACAAGGCGCGCCTGCATGCGGACAACGTGCAACTGGTCAAATCCGACCTGTTCGCCGGCCTGACCGGGCGCCACTACGACCTGATCGTCACCAATCCGCCCTACGTCACCAACGACGAGACCGACGCACTGCCGAAGGAATACTCCTTCGAGCCGGAGCTGGGCCTGCGCGCCGGCGACGATGGCCTGGACCTGGTGCTTAAGATCCTGCGCGATGCGCCGCTGCACCTCAGCCAGGACGGCCTGCTGATCTGCGAAGTGGGCGAGTCCGAGCATGCGCTGGTGAAACTGCTGCCCGACGTCGACTTCGCCTGGATCGAGTTCAAGGTCGGCCAGATGGGCATCTTCGCGGTCGAATGCGCCGAGCTGATCCGCCACAACGCACGCATCGCCGCGTTGGCCGCCGCTCGCAAATAGAGCGCCGGAACCGCCCTGCCACGCCCGCAGCGGTTGCGCCTGCAACCGTCGCGGCTTGCGTTGGCGCACTGCACAATAGGGTGGCCGGTATGCGATGCTTGATGGCCCGGCACCGGTAGTTCCCATCCGCGGAGCGGCGCTTGAGCAGCAACAGTTTCGGAAAACTCCTCACGGTCACCACGTTCGGCGAATCGCACGGGCCGGCGATCGGCTGCGTGGTCGACGGCTGCCCGCCCGGGCTGGAGATCGCGCCTGAGGAATTCCGCCACGACCTGGAGCGCCGGGCCACCGGCAAGTCGCGGCACACGTCCGCGCGGCGCGAGGCCGACGAGGTGGAGATCCTCAGCGGCGTGTACGAGGGCCGCACCACCGGCACGCCCATCGCGCTGCTGATCCGCAATACCGACCAGCGCAGCAAGGACTACGCCGACATCGCGCGGCAGTTCCGCCCCGGCCACGCCGATTACACCTACTGGCAGAAGTACGGCATCCGCGACCCGCGCGGCGGCGGCCGCTCGTCCGCGCGCGAGACCACGATGCGCGTCGCGGCGGGCGTGATCGCCAAGAAGTGGCTGCGGCAGCGGTTCGGCGTGACGGTGCGCGGTTACCTGTCGCAGCTCGGGCCGATCACGCCCGACGGCTTCGACTGGAACGCGGTGGAGGACAACCCGTTCTTCTGGCCGCATGCGGCGCAGGTGCCGGCACTGGAAACCTACATGGATGCGCTGCGCAAGTCGGGCGATTCCATCGGCGCGCGCGTCAATGTCGTCGCCGACGGTGTGCCGGCGGGCTGGGGCGAGCCGATCTACGGCAAGCTGGACGGCGACCTCGCCGCCGCGCTGATGAGCATCAACGCGGTGAAGGGGGTGGAGATCGGCGACGGTTTCGCCGCGGTGACGCAGAAGGGCACCGAGCATCGGGACCTGATGACGCCGGCCGGGTTCCTGTCCAACCATGCCGGCGGCATTCTCGGCGGCATTTCCACCGGCCAGCATGTCACCGCCTCCATCGTCCTGAAGCCGACCTCCAGCCTGCGCCTGCCGGGCGCAACAGTGGACGTGGACGGCCATACCGTGGACGTCATCACCACCGGCCGGCACGACCCCTGCGTGGGCATCCGCGCCACGCCCATCGCCGAGGCGATGATGGCGCTGGTGCTGATGGACCAGGCGTTGCGCCATCGCGCGCAGTGCGGTGATGTCGGCGACGTGCCGCCCTACGTGCCCGGCAGCGTCGATGGCTGAGCTGCGGCCGCGCGTCTGGGTGTCGCAGCCGCTGTTCGACGACATCGTCGGGCGGCTGGCGGCGCATTTCGATGTGCAGGCGACGGCCGGCGTTACCGAACACGGTCCCGAGGCCATCGCCGACGCATTGCGCGACAGCGTCGGCGCGCTGGTGACCTTGAACGAACGCATCGGCCCCCGGGAAATCGCCGGTGCAGAGCGGCTGCGCGCCATCGCCAACGTGGGCGTGGGCTACAACAACCTGGATATCGCGGCGCTGACGCAGGCCGGTATCGTCGCGACCAACACGCCGGACGTGCTGACCGAGACCACCGCCGATTTCGGTTTCGCACTGCTGATGGCGACCGCGCGCCGCATCACCGAAGCCGAACGCTGGCTACGCGACGGCCAGTGGCAGCAGTGGTCGTTCAGTACGCTGCTGGGCGCGGACCTGCACGGCAGCACGCTGGGCATCGTCGGCATGGGCCGGATCGGGCAGGGGATCGCCCGCCGTGCACGCGGCTTCGGTATGCGCGTGCTGTACCACAACCGCAGCCGCCTGCCAGAGCTCGTCGAGCGTGAGTGCGGCGCGACCTATGCCGGCTTCGACGATCTGCTGGTCCAGGCCGACCACATGATCCTGGTGCTGCCTTACTCGGCACAGGTCCACCACCTGGTCGATGCCGCGGCGCTGGCGAAGATGAAGCCCACTGCGACGCTGGTGAACATCGCGCGGGGCGGCATCGTCGATGAAGTCGCGCTCGCCGATGCACTGTCGAACGGCCGCCTGGCTGCCGCCGGCCTGGACGTGTACGAGGGCGAGCCCGCTGTGCGTCCGGAACTGCTGGCCCTGCGCAACGTGGTGCTGACCCCGCACATCGCCAGTGCCAGCCTCGCCACGCGTCGCGCCATGGTGTCGCTGGCGGTGGACAACCTGATCGCCGCGCTGGGCGAAGGGCCGGACGCGGGCCATCCGCCGTCGCCGGTCAATCCGGATGCGCTGGCTACCGCCTCGACCATCAACACCATCATCGCCAAACGACAGGGAGCCTGAGGCACGCCCGCAGGTTCCCCGAACACAGCCTTCCTGTCCGCTGTCTTCACTCCCTCTTCGCGAAAACCATCTTCCATGAGCAACCAGAACCGTAGCTTCACCGTCGCCATCGTGGGCGCCACCGGCGCCGTCGGCGAAACCATGCTGTCCATCCTGGCCGAACGCGACTTTCCGGTCGGCAAGCTCGTCCTGCTGGCCTCGGCGCGTTCGGCCGGCACCCAGGTCGATTTCAAGGGCCAGAAGGTCGACGTGCTCGACCTGGAAACCTTCGACCCCGCCGGCGTGGACATCGCCCTGTTCTCGGCCGGCGGCGGCGTGTCGAAGGAATACGCACCGAAGTTCGCCGCCGCGGGCGCCGTGGTGATCGACAACTCCTCGACCTTCCGCTACGACGCCGACGTGCCGCTGGTGGTGTCGGAGGTCAACCCGCATGCGGCCAAGAACCGTCCGCGCGGCATCATCGCCAACCCCAACTGCTCAACCATGCAGCTGATGCCGGTGCTGGCGCCGATCCATCGCGAATACGGCATCGAACGCATCAACGTGGCCACCTACCAGTCGGTGTCCGGCGCCGGTCGCTCCGGCCTGGAGGAACTCGGCCGCCAGACCGCGCAGCTGCTGGCCTTCCAGGACATCGAGCCGAAGAAGTTCCAGGCGCAGATCGCCTTCAACCTCATCCCGCACATCGACGAGTTCCTGCCCAATGGCTATACCAAGGAAGAGATGAAGCTGGTCTGGGAGACGCGCAAGATCCTTGAGGACGACAGCATCCAGGTGAATCCCACCGCCGTGCGCGTGCCGGTGTTCTATGGCCACTCCGAAGCGGTCAACATCGAGACGAAGAAGAAGATTTCACCGGAACAGGCCCGCGAGCTGTTGCGCGCCGCCCCCGGCGTGGAAGTGGTGGACGAGCACAAGGCAGGTGGCTATCCGACGCCGGTCACCCACGCGTCCGGCCGCGACCCGGTGTTCGTCGGCCGCATCCGCGAAGACTTCTCGCATCCGCGCGGCCTCAACCTGTGGGTGGTGGCCGACAACATCCGCAAGGGCGCGGCCCTGAATGCCGTGCAATTGGCCGAACTGGTGGCGAACGGCGGCTGAGCGTTTGCGTCTCTGTATCCGCGCAAAGCAACGTGAACCGATATCGTTCATGCACGTAACAATAGTTGGCAGTTGACGCGTCAGCGGGTTCCTGAGAGCCTGCTGACGTACTTGGCGCAATGGAGTGTGCAGCATGGGAAGCGCATCGCGTTTTCTTTCGTCCGGTATCTGGTCCATCCTCGTCGTCGTGGGCGCCGTGTTATGGGTGCATGACCACGCAGCAGCGCAGGTGCGCTCTGCTTCCAGGCACGAAGCCCAGGACAGGGCGGATGAGCGGGGCGCGATTCAGGACAGGATCGCAGCGCTCTACGATCCGACAGAAATGGCGCGGGCGATGGAGTTGGGAACAGGCACCCTGCGCGGAACAATGGCAGTGCGCGACAAACAGGGTGTAGGGGGGCTGCTGCCGCGCCTGCTGAGAGGCAAGAGCGTTGCAACGGCGGATCGCGAATGGGTGATCCTGCTGCCCATGACGCCACATGTGACGGCGTGGTTCGAAGCCCACAGTGCGGATGACGTCCGTTGGGGCGAGCGCGAGATCGGCGGCCTGAACCCTGAGGTCTGGCAGTACGCCGGACGTGTCAGGACCGACTCGCAGGGCAACTTCCAGTTCGATGGGCTGATGCCGGGTCGCTATCTCGTGCTCGCCCATTTTCCTGTCGAGTACACAGCGCGCAGGACGTATGCGACAGGTGAATACTCCGTTGAGTATTCCTACTCGCCGATGTTCGGTTCCGGAAGCGGTGCCATCAAGCCGATCACGCGCACAGAACGTTACCAGAGCCAAATGTATGTGTGGATCAGCGAGGTCGTGGACGTGAAGCCAGGTGTGTCTACGATCTTCACGCCCCCGGTGAGGGATCTGATATGAATCCGGGAATGCGCATGGATCACATCCGGTGGATGTCGGGGCGTGTGTCGGCCTGGGCGATATCGACGGGCCTTGCAGCGTGTGCCCTGGTCTGGGCGCACACAGTCGAGGCGCAAGAGGCCGAATGCCGGAACGGTCAGGGATTGAAGTGCTGGTTCATCATTGGCGAGGCCTACAAGGCGCCAAAGCGCGTGGCTTTCATCGCGCGGCACGCTGATCGGGGAGCGGTCGACGGAAAGCGTGCGCTCGAGGTGGTGCAGGTCATCGAATCGGCGGATATTCCGGACCGTTACGCCATTTGGGATATGGAAGTTGATTGTGGCCGACGCACCTTCCGCATCCTGCGTGACAGGGCTGCGGACAAGAGTGGATCGATCAGGCAGGAGCCTTCCCATGCTCCGGATTGGAAGTCGCTGGAAGCGGCCCAGTACGGGGAGTCGATCGCGTTTCCATTTGCCTGCGATCCGGAGGTCATCAAGGACCGGTCGAGCTACCTGGCCGCTTTTGCTGGTAACGCGTACCGGGTGCCGGACATGGTGTCCCAGTTCCGGCGGGTCATGTGGAGCGAAGGACGCTAAATCGCAGTCGGCGCGGTGTGGGGCACCTTGACGGGTACCGTCAGTAACAATAAGTTGCGCGCAGTTCCGCTCGATTTGGGCGCGTCAAGCCGATAGGGGCCCCTCTTGAAACAGTTGGTTCGCCGGCTCGTTGCGCTGCTGCTCACGCTGCAGTGTTTCTCTGCTCTCGCGCTCGGCCTGGGGGAGATCAAGGTCAAATCGCAACCCGGCCAGCCGCTGCTGGCCGAGATTCCGATCATTTCCAGCGAGCCGGGCGAGCTGGAGCAGCTGCGTGCGCGTCTGGCGTCGCCCACGACGTTCGAGCGCGTCGGCCTGCCGCGCCCGCAAGGGCTGGTCAACGAACTGGACTTCAGCGTCGCGCTGGATGAAGCCGGCCGTCCGGTCGTACGCGTCACCAGCCGCACGCCGGTGGACGTGCCGGCGGTCAATTTCCTGATCGAAGTCGACTGGGGTCAGGGCCGGCTGGTGCGCGAGTACTCCGCGCTGGTCAGCGCGCCGGGCACGCTGGCGGCGGCCGGTCAGCCGGTGATCGATGCGCCGGTCGCCGCGCCCACGGATACCATTGCCCGGCCTGCCCAGCCTGTCGTGGCCACCCCGCCGGAATCCGTCCCGGCCGAACGGGCACCGCTGACCGCGCCACCTCGCGCGCCCGCGCCCGCACCTGTTGCCGCTGTGCCGGCCGCGCAGATCGCGCCGGGCGATGCGCTGGCGCCCGTGCGGCGTGGACAATCGCTGTCGCAGGTGGCCGCGCCGCTGGCGCGCGCGCAGGGCTACACCATGGACCAGGCCATGGTCGCACTGCTGCGCGCCAACCCCGAGGCCTTCATCAACGGCAACATCAACCTGCTCAAGCAGGGCGCGGTGCTGCGCGTGCCGGAGTCGGCCGAGGCGCAGACCATCCTCGAGGACGAGGCCGCCGCCCTGGTACGCAGCCAGATCGCCGAGTGGCGACGCGCGCGCGCGCCGATCCCGCAGCCGGCCGCGGTGGTCGAGCCCGCGCCTGCGGCGACGACCGCGCCGCAGGCACCGCGCACTGCGCCTGTGGCCGACGCGCGCCTGGAAATCGCTCCCGCGGCCGCTGGCACGTCGGGTTCTGGAACGCAGTCCGGCGTGAGTGCCGGCGGTGAGGGCGAGATGTTGGCGAACGAACAGCTGCAGCAATCGAAGGAAGACCTGGCCGCGCGGGAAGCCGAGGTGCAGGAACTGCGCTCGCAGGTGGCGGAACTGGAAAAGCTCAAGGCTCAGCAGGAGAAGCTGCTGGCCATGAAGGACAGCGACCTCGCCGCCGCGCAGCAGCGCCTGGCGCAGGGCAATGGCAGCGAGGGCGGCATCCCGGTCTGGGCGTGGGCGGGCTTCGGCCTGCTGTTCGTCGGGGCGCTGGCGTGGGGTTTCGCGCAGCGCCGCCAGCGCATTGCGCCAGCACCGGTGCCGCGCAACCCCGTGTTCGGCCATGCGCCGGCGGACAGCCGTGCCGCGGAACTGGCCGCCGCGATGCCGCAGGCGGCCACGCCGGAAGCGGAGCCCGCGCCCAGTCCGGTGCTCGAGCCGGCGGTCAGCGTGCCGGTCGCCGCAGCGCCCAAGACCGCGCCGAAACCCGCGCCCGCGACGGGTCCCACCTGGCATGCCGGCGGCGACACGGCGCCTGCTGCTCCGATGACATCGCCGCAGGCGCCTGCCGGTCGTGATCGACTGGAACTGGCGGTGGCCTATCTGGACCTGGGCGACGTGGCGACCGCGCGCGATCTGCTGAACGAGGTCGCCGCCGGCCACGACGCGACGGCACGCGACGAGGCGTTGCAACTGCTGCGCGAGCTCGGATGACGGGCGCGGAGTGATGTCGTGACGCGCTATGCGCTGGGCGTCGAGTACGACGGCGGCGGCTTCCTGGGATGGCAACGGCTGAGCAAGTCCGGCACGCCTGACGACACCAGCACGGTGCAGGCGGCGCTGGAAGGCGCACTGTCGTCGGTGGCCGACGCCCAGGTAGACACGATCTGCGCCGGCCGCACCGATGCCGGGGTGCATGCGCAATGCCAGGTCGTCCACTTCGACAGCGATGCCGCGCGCACGCCGCGCGGCTGGTTGCTGGGCGCCACGGCGCGCCTGCCGCCGGCGGTCTGCGTACGCTGGTGCCAGCCCGTGGCCGACGATTTCCATGCGCGGTTCTCCGCGCGCGCACGGCGCTATCGCTACACGCTGGTGAACCGGCTGGCGCGCCCGGCGCTGGAGCGCCAGTACCTGAGCTGGGAAAGGATGCCGCTGGACGCCGACGCCATGCACCGCGCCGCGCAGGTGCTGGTGGGCGAGAACGATTTCAGCGCGTTCCGCACCGTGCACTGCCAGTCGCCGCACGCGATGCGCAACCTGCACGCGATCTCCGTGGTACGCCAGGGCGAGCGCGTGATCGTCGAGGTACAGGCGAATGCGTTCCTGCACCACATGGTGCGCAATATCGTGGGTTCGCTGCTGGTGGTGGGGCGGGGCGAACAGCCGGAAGGCTGGATCGGTGAGCTGTTGGCCGGCCGCGACCGCACCGTTGCCGGGCCGACCGCGCCGCCGGACGGCCTGGTGTTCGTCAGTCCGCTGTATCCGGGCGAATGGGGCCTGCCGTCGGAAGTGACCCTGCCTGCCGCCATCGGCTGAGCTGCCGGGTTACCCTTCCGCCATGCATACGCGCATCAAGTTCTGCGGGCTGACCCGCGCCGAGGATGTCCGCCTGGCCGTGGAACTGGGTGCGGACTATATCGGCCTGGTGTTCGCACCGCGCAGCCCGCGCCGGCTGCTGCTGGGGCAGGCGCGCATGCTGCGCGACCTGGTGCCGGAGGAAATCGGCGTGGTGGCGCTGGTGATGGACAACCCGCGGAACGAGATCGAGCAGATCATCGAATCCCTGCGGCCGGACCTGCTGCAGTTCCACGGTGGCGAGGACGATGCCTTCGCCGGTTCTTTCCATCGGCCATTCTGGAAGTCGATCGCGATGGGCGGGCAGGAGGGTGGCGCCTTCGCCAGCCTGGCGGCCTATCCGAACGCGAGCGGCTTTCTTTTCGACGGCCACGGGGCGGGCGAACAGGGGGGCAGCGGACAGCGATTCGACTGGCGGCAGATGCCGGCCGTCACCGACCGCCCGTGCCTGCTGGCCGGTGGCCTGTCGGCCGACAACGTCGGGATGGCCCTGCGCACGGCGCACCCTTGGGGCGTGGACGTGTCCAGCGGCATCGAGACCGCACCCGGCGAGAAGGATCCGGAGAAGATGCGGCGCTTCGTCGAGGCGGTCCGCATCGCCGATACCCGCGGCTAGCCTGCGGACAGCAGGTCGCGGCGCAGCCAGTCGGCCAGCTGGGGAATGCGTGCATCGGGATTGCCGCGCGCCGCGCACAGCGCCCAGGTTCCGCCGGTGTCGGCGAATCCCCACGGCGCGACCAGACGTCCGCTGTCCAGATCGGCCTGCACCAGTTCGCGCGGCGCGATGGCGACACCCAGCCCCGCGACCGCCGCCTCCAGCAGATAGGTCAGGTGATCGAAACCGGTGCCGAGGCGCGGCGCGTCCGTCAGCTGGTGCGACGCCAGCCAGCGCGGCCAGGCCTGCGGCCGCGAGGCGGTGTGCAGCAGCGGTTCGTCCAGCAGCGCGCGCGGCGGCCCATCGCGCAAGACGTCGAACCGTGCGTGGCGAGGGCTGAGTACCGGGCCGATCCGCTCAGGCGCCAGCGGCCAGACCTGCCATCCTGGCGGCCAGGGCGCTTCGCCCAGGAGCAGGGCGGCATCCAGCCCTGCGGCCGTCAGGTCGATACCGCCTTCCTGCGCGGACAGATGGAGGGTCAGATCGGGCAGGTCCGCCGCCAGGCGTTCCAGGCGGGGGATCACCCAGCGCGCCAGCAGGCTGCCCGGGCAGCCCAACACCAGCGCCGCCGCGCGCGGACCGCGCTGCAGCGCGGCCCAGCCAGCCTGCAGTACACCGAACGCTTCGCCCGCACTGTCGCGCAGGCGATGGCCGTCGCTGGTCAGGGCCAGGCCCCGTCCATCACGGACGAACAGCGGACGGCCCAGCGCATCTTCGAGCGCGCGGATATGGCGGCTGACCGCGCCGTGGGTGACGTGCAGTTCCCCGGCCGCCTGGCTGACGCTGCCCAAGCGGGCGGCGGCCTCGAAGGCGCGCAGGGCATTCAGGGACGGCAGCGGTCGGGTCATCGCGTGAGTTTAACTCACGAATCGGGCCCGAATAGTCGATGTTCCCGAAGGTCGTTGTGCGATAACGTGAAGCATCGCTCGCCGGAACACCGATCATGCCGTCTGCCACCGATTTCCACGCCTATCCGGATGCCCGTGGCCATTTCGGCCGCCACGGCGGACGTTTCGTCGCCGAAACGCTGATCGGGCCCCTGCAGGAGCTCGCCACCGCCTACGACGCCGCCCGCGTCGATCCGGCCTTCGTCGCCGCCTTCGACAAGGACCTCAAGCATTACGTCGGCCGGCCCAGCCCGATCTACCACGCCGAACGCCTGAGCCGAGAGGTCGGCGGCGCGCAGATCCTGCTCAAGCGCGAGGACCTGAACCACACCGGCGCGCACAAGATCAACAACACCATTGGGCAGGCGCTCCTGGCCAGCCGGATGGGCAAGAAGCGGATCATCGCCGAGACCGGCGCGGGCCAGCACGGGGTGGCCAGCGCCACCGTCGCCACCCGGCTGGGGCTGGAATGCGTGGTCTACATGGGCGCCACGGACATCGAGCGGCAGAAGATCAATGTCTACCGGATGAAGCTGCTCGGCGCGACCGTGGTGCCGGTGACCAGCGGCTCAGCGACGCTGAAGGACGCGCTGAACGAAGCCATGCGCGACTGGGTGACCAACGTGCACGACACCTTCTACATCATCGGCACCGTCGCCGGTCCGGACCCGTATCCGCGCATGGTCCGCGACTTCAACGCCGTGGTCGGCCGCGAGGCGAGGGCGCAGATGCTGGCCGACTACGGCCGCCTGCCCGATGCCATCACCGCCTGCGTCGGCGGCGGCAGCAACGCGATCGGCCTGTTCCACGCCTTCCTCAATGATGCGGGCGTGCGCATCGTCGGCGCCGAGGCGGCCGGCGACGGCATCGAGACCGGTCGCCATGCATCGTCGCTGTCGGCGGGCCGCATCGGCGTGCTGCACGGCAACCGCACCTATGTCATCTGCGACGACGATGGGCAGATCATCGAAACCCATTCGATCTCCGCCGGCCTGGATTACCCGGGCGTCGGACCCGAGCACGCTTTTCTGAAGGACAGCGGACGCGCGGAGTACGTCGGCGTCACCGACGAGGAAGCACTCGCCGCCTTCCACCGCCTGACCCGCACCGAGGGCATCCTGCCCGCGCTGGAGTCCAGCCACGCCGTCGCCCAGGCGATCAAGCTGGCGCGCGAGCTGCCCAAGGACCAGTTGGTGCTGTGCAACCTGTCCGGCCGTGGCGACAAGGACGTGCACACCATCGCCGCGCGTGAAGGCATTTCCCTCTGACGCCTTGCTCCCTTCCCTTCAAGGGGAGGGCCGGGGAGGGGATGGTGTGTCTTTCCATGAACAGGCAGGCCAATACCCCATCCCCACCCAACCCTCCCCTTGAAGGGGAGGGCTTACAAGCCCGACCTGCTGGATATTTCCGATGACCCGTTTCGAACAGAAATTCGCCACCCTCAAGGCCGCCGGCCGCAAGGCGCTGGTGCCGTTCATCACCGCCGGCGATCCCTCGCTGGAAAGCACGGTCCCGGTGCTGCATGCGCTGGTCGATGCCGGTGCGGATGTCATCGAACTGGGCGTGCCGTTCTCCGACCCGATGGCCGACGGACCCGTCATCCAGCGCAGCTCCGAGCGCGCGCTGGCCCGCGGCGCAGGGCTGCGCTACGTACTGGAAGCGGTGGAGGTGTTCCGCCAGCAGGACGACACCACGCCCATCGTGCTGATGGGCTACCTGAACCCGGTCGAGATCCATGGGGCCGAGCGTTTCGCCCGTGAAGCGGTCGCGGCCGGCGTCGACGGCGTGCTACTGGTCGACCTGCCGCCGGAAGAGGCCGAGGAGACCCGTACGGTGTTCAATCGCGAAGGGCTCGCCCTGATCGCGCTGGCCTCGCCGACCACCTCGCCCGAGCGCCTGCGGATGCTGTGCGACACCGCGCAGGGCTACCTGTACTACGTCAGTTTCGCGGGCGTGACGGGCGCGTCCGATCGCCTGGACACGGCCGCGGCGGGCGAGCGCCTGAAGCAGTTGCGGGCAGGCTCCCGCGCGCCGGTAGTGGCGGGATTCGGCATCCGGGATGCCGACAGCGCCCGCGCGATGGCGACCGATGCCGATGGCGTGGTGGTGGGCAGCGCGCTGGTGGCGGCCTTGGCCGAGGCCGGTGCCGACGCCCCCGCGCGCGCCTCGGCCTTCCTGGCGCCGCTGCGGGCGGCGCTGGACGCCTGAACCACCGTACGGCTGTGCATGGACGACTGAGCTAAACTGCCGCGCTCATCCATTGGGCCCCTCCCGGGGCAGGCAGCAAGACCACGCATGAGCTGGCTCAGCAAACTGATGCCGTCGGGCATCCGCACCGAAGGCAACGCGGGCAAGAGCAAACGCAGCGTCCCCGAGGGGCTGTGGGAAAAATGCGACCGCTGCGGCGCGGTGCTGTACCGGCCGGAGCTGGAGGAAAACCTGGAGGTCTGCCCGAAGTGCAGCTTCCACATGCCGATCCGCGCCCGTGCGCGCATGGCCGCGCTGTTCGATCCTGGCAGCACCCGCGAGATCGGCGCCGCGCTGGGCCCGACCGACGTGCTGAAGTTCAAGGACCAGAAGAAGTACGCCGACCGCATCAAGGCCGCGCAGAAGAGCACCGGCGAGCGCGATGCGCTGATCACCCTGCAGGGCACGCTGAAGGGGCGCGACCTGGTCGCCAGCGCCTTCGACTTCGCCTACATGGGCGGTTCGATGGGGTCGGTGGTGGGCGAACGCTTCTCGCTGGGCGCCGAGCGCGCGCTGGAGATCGGTTCGCCGTTCGTGTGCTTCTCCGCCAGCGGCGGCGCGCGCATGCAGGAAAGCCTGTTCTCGCTGATGCAGATGGCCAAGACCTCGGCCGCGCTGGGCAGGCTGCGCGAGGCCGGCCTGCCGTACATCTCGGTGATGACGCACCCCACCACCGGCGGCGTGTCGGCCAGCTTCGCGATGCTGGGCGACATCAACCTGGCCGAGCCGGAAGCGCTGATCGGCTTCGCCGGCCCGCGCGTGATCGAGCAGACCGTCCGCGAGACCCTGCCGGAAGGCTTCCAGCGTTCCGAGTTCCTGCTGTCGCACGGAGCGATCGACCAGATCTGCGACCGCCGCGAGATGCGTGACCGCCTGGCCGACCTGCTGGCGTTGCTGATGAGACAGCCCAAGCCGCAGGACAGCGAACTGGTGACCGCATGAGCCGAAAGTACTTCGGGACCGATGGCATCCGTGGCCGCGTCGGCACCAGCCCGATCTCCGCCGATTTCGTGCTGCGCCTGGGCAACGCCCTGGGCCGCGTGCTGTGCGAGAAGGCGGGCGATGCGCG
Source organism: Pseudoxanthomonas sp. F11 (assembly GCF_037046485.1). Lineage (NCBI taxonomy): Bacteria > Pseudomonadati > Pseudomonadota > Gammaproteobacteria > Lysobacterales > Lysobacteraceae > Pseudoxanthomonas > Pseudoxanthomonas sp. F11. Next base: position 164,585 of record NZ_JBANLZ010000004.1, read on the forward strand.
TCCGGTCGTGGTGATCGGCAAAGACACCCGCATCTCCGGCTACATGTTCGAAGCCGCGCTCGAGGCCGGCCTGGTGGCCGCAGGCGCCGACGTGCAGCTGATGGGGCCGATGCCCACGCCGGCGGTCGCGTTCCTGACGCGTACGCTGGGCGCCGATGCCGGCATCGTCATCAGCGCCTCGCACAACCCGCACCACGACAACGGCATCAAGTTCTTTTCCGCCGAGGGCGAGAAGCTGGATGATGCGACGGAGCTGGCCATCGAGGCCGCGCTCGATGCGCCGTTCTTCACCGCCGAATCCGAGAAGCTGGGCAAGGCGATCCGCACGCGCGACGCGGTCGGTCGCTACATGGAATTCTGCAAGGCCAGCGTACCGCGCCGCTTCGACCTGAAGGGGCTGAAGGTGGTGCTGGACTGCGCGCACGGCGCTACGTACCACATCGCGCCGCTGCTGTTCCGCGAACTGGGCGCCGACGTGATCACCATCGGTGCCGAGCCCAACGGCGTCAACATCAACGACGGGGTGGGCTCCATGCACGTGGAGAGCCTCGCCGCCAAGGTGCGTGAGACCGGTGCCCACCTCGGCATCGCTTTCGATGGCGACGGCGACCGCGTGCTGATGGCTGACGGCCAGGGCACGCCGGTGGATGGCGACCAGCTGATCTACCTGCTGGCGCGCGACTGGCAGGCCAGCGGCCGCCTGCGTGGCCCTGTCGTCGGCACGCTGATGACCAACTACGGCCTGGAACGCGCACTGGCCAAGCTGGAAATCCCGTTCGTCCGCACCAAGGTGGGCGACCGCTACGTGCATCAGGCGCTGGTCGAAGGGAATGCGGTGCTGGGCGGCGAAGCCTCCGGACACCTGCTGTGCCTGGATCGCACCACCACCGGCGATGCCATCATCGCCGCGCTGCAGGTGCTGGAAGCCCTGCGCCGCCGCCGGCAGACGCTGCGCGACGCCCTGGACGGGCTGACCATGTTGCCCCAGAAGACCATCAACGTGAAGCTGGCCAACGGCGCCAAGCCGACCGAAGCCCCCAGCGTGCAGGCCGCGCTGATGCAGGCGCAGGCGGCGGTGTCCGGGCGCGGTCGCGCGTTCCTGCGTCCCTCCGGCACCGAGCCGGTCGTGCGTGTCACGGTCGAAGCCGACGACGACGCGCTGGTGAAAAGCACGCTGGAAACGCTTGCCGACGCCGTGCGCGCCGCCGCCGCGGCTTGAGCCGGATCAATGAACCTCCGGCGCGGCGATGGTCCCATGGCCTCCCGCGCCTTTTCCCTGTTGGAGCAGATTGCATGAGCGCCCGAATCCCCACGCTGGACATCACCCGTTTCGATACCGACCGCGATGCGTTCGTCGCAGAACTCGGTGCGGCCTATCGCGAATGGGGTTTTGCCGGCATCCGCAACCACGGTATCCCGCAGGCGCGGATCGATGCCGCGTACGACGTGTTCAAGCGTTTCTTCGCGCTGCCGGAAGAAACGAAGAAGCAGTACCACGTGCCCGGCGGCGGCGGCGCACGCGGCTACACGCCGTTCGGCGTGGAGACCGCGAAGGACTCCAAGCACTTCGACCTGAAAGAGTTCTGGCATATCGGTCGCGAGATTCCCGACGATTCGAAGTACCGCGACGTCATGCCGCCCAACCTGTGGCCGGTGGAAGTGCCCGGATTCAAGGAGCATGGTTACGGCCTGTACCAGGCGCTGGACCAGCTGGGCTCGCGCGTGCTCTCGGCGCTGGCGCTGCACATCGGTCTGCCCCAGGACTATTTCGCCGACAAGACCGACGCCGGCAACTCGATCCTGCGACCGATCCATTACCCGCCGATCACCGCCGATAACATCCCCAACGTGCGTGCCGGCGCACACGAGGACATCAACCTCATCACGCTGCTGGTGGGCGCCAGCGCCGCAGGCCTGGAGGTGCTGTCGAAGAAGGGCGAGTGGGTGCCGTTCACGTCCGATGCCGACACCATCGTGGTCAACATCGGCGACATGCTGCAGCGCCTGACCAACCACGTGTACCCGTCCACGACCCACCGCGTGACCAATCCGCCTGGGGAGCAGGCGCGTCAGCCGCGTTACTCGGTGCCCTTCTTCCTGCACCCGAATCCGGATTTCCTGATCGACGTACTGCCGTCCACGATCACGCCCGACAACCCGAAGCGCTACCCGGAGCCGATCACCGCGCAGGGCTATCTGGAAGAGCGCCTGCGCGAGATCAAGCTGAAGTAAGCCGGGATTCGGCATTCGGGAGTGGGGATTCGCAAGAGCAGGCAGAGACCGCGCGTCTTTGCCCTGGCGAATCCCGAATCGCCACTCTCCCATCACGTCACGGCGGGTACGGCCGCTACAGCGGCCGTACCCGCCGTGAATTCCTGGCCATCATCCCCATCGCCACGCGGTGCGGCAGCAGTTTCACGATGGCGTGCAGCACCCGGTAACGCCATCCGGGCACTACCAGCACCTGGCCGCGCTCGTTGCCGTCGATGCCGGCGCGCGCCACGTCCTCGGCCTGCAGCCACATCGCTGGCGACACCCGCATGCGGGTGCGCGTGCCGGTGACATCGTGGAATTCGGAATAGGTGAAACCCGGGCACAGCGCGGTGACGTGGACGCCGCGGTCGGCGTTCTCCAGTGCCAGTGCTTCGCTGAACTTCAGCAGGAAGCTTTTGGCCGGTGCATACAGGGTCTGCCCGTCGGCGGCCGGCATCAGGGCGGCGAACGACGCGACGTTGAGGATCCGTCCCCGTCCGTCGGCGCGGATGGCGGGCAGCAGCCGCCAGGTGAGCTCGCATACGGTGGTCGTCATCACCTGCATGAACGCGGCGTGGTCGGCCCAGTCGCTGCTGCGGTAGCGTCCCGGCATGCCGTAGCCGGCGTTGTTGACCAGGATGCGGATCCGCACCCCGCGCCGATCCAGTTCCTCCACCAGGGCGGCCGGCGCGGCGGGATCGGCCAGGTCGGCGGCCACCACTTCCACCGCCACGTGTGCCCGCAGCTCCTCCGCCAGGGCGTGCAGCCGATCCGTGCGCCGCGCGGTCAGCACCAATGGCACGCCCCGTCGCGCATACTCGCGCGCGATCCGTTCACCGATGCCGCTGGAGGCGCCGGTTACCAGCGCGTAGCCGGGGATCGGGGCAGGGGAGGCAGAGGGCATGGACAACGCCTGTGCGGACATGGGACGGGAAAGATAGCGCGGCCGGTAGGTGCCTCGCCCAACATCGGCTAGACTGCGCGGCCCCGAACTGGACAGGAATTGGTCTTATGCGTCGCAAGCTCGTGGCCGGCAACTGGAAGCTCCATGGCACCCGTCAATTCGCCACGGCGCTGATGGACGAACTGGTCGCAGGCCTGCCGCTGGAGGGGGTGGACGTGCTGGTCCTGCCGCCGCTGCCCTATCTGGGCGAACTGATCGAGGATTACGGCGACCGTGGCGTGGCCTTCGGCGCGCAGGACGTCAGCAGCAACGAGAAGGGCGCCTATACCGGCGAAGTTTCGGCCTCGATGCTGGTCGACGTGGGCGCCCGCTACGGCCTGGTCGGCCATTCCGAGCGCCGGCAATACCACAATGAGAGCAGCGAGTTCGTGGCCCGCAAGTTCGTCGCGGCCAAGCACGCAGGCCTGATCCCGGTGCTCTGCGTGGGCGAGACCGAGCAGCAGCGCAGGGACGGCCAGACGGAATTCCGCATCCTCAAGCAACTGGAAGCCGTGTTCGACCTGGCCGGCCCGCAGGCCTTCGATGGTGCCGTCATCGCCTACGAGCCGGTCTGGGCCATCGGCAGCGGGCTGACCGCCACCCCGGCCCAGGCGCAGGCCGTGCATGCCTTTATCCGTGGCGAAGTGGCCGCGCGCGATGCTAGAATCGCCGATTCGTTGCCCCTCCTGTACGGGGGCAGCGTCAAGCCCGACAACGCCGCGGAACTGTTCTCGCAGCCCGATGTCGATGGAGGGCTGGTGGGCGGTGCTTCGCTGGTCGCCCGGGATTTCCTGGCCATCGCGCGAGCGGCGGCCGGCCGGGGCTGACCCGGCAAGACCGGCTCCGCAGGGGGCCGACGACTCAACCGGTTGAGACTGATTCCAAATGTGGATGTTGATCCTGAATGTGGTGTACGTGCTGGTGGCCATCGCCATCATCGCGCTGGTGCTGATGCAGCGCGGTTCCGGCGCACAGGCCGGCTCCGGCTTCGGTGCGGGCGCCTCCGGCACGGTGTTCGGTGCGCGGGGCGCGTCCAACTTCCTCTCCAAGAGCACCAAGTGGCTGGCCATCGCGTTCTTCGGCATCAGCCTGTTCATGGCCTGGTATGCCACGCACAGCGCTCGTCCGGCCGCCCAGCAGAACCTTGGCGTGATGTCGCAGCTGCCTGCAGCGGCCGAAGCGCCGGTGGGTGAACTGCCCAAGCCGTCGACCGTGCCGAGCACGCCGATCCAGCAGGCGCCTGCCGCGCCGGCCGGCGATGCGCCCGCCGCGCCGCAACAGGCCGCGCCTGCGTCCGAGCAGCCGCCGGTAACCCCGCCGCAAGGCGGCTGAGCCCGGATACAATGGCGGGACGCGACAGGCGTCGCGCAGGTTTCAATGCCCAGGTGGCGGAATTGGTAGACGCACTACCTTGAGGTGGTAGCGACGAAAGTCGTAGGGGTTCGAGTCCCCTCTTGGGCACCAACACCGGCGGGTCGGCGGCAACGTCGTTCCCGCCACAAAAAACCCGCCTTACGGCGGGTTTTTTCTTTTGCCGCCAAGCTTAAAAAGCGCGGGTAATCGTTTACTAGCTAGTTCACAAACCGTTACAATCCCGCCGATTCATCGGGTGCCCGGTACGTGTTGCGGAAGGGCGCCCGCCGAAGGTGGGCCCGGGCGGTTTCGCCGCGGGCCGGTCGCGACACGCGACGCGGCCAGGCGGGCGATGCGAGCCCGATGCATGCCGGACCGCGCCCCCGCGCGTCGGCGGATAGGACAAGAAGAGACAAGCGAGTGCTGGCCAATTACCTGCCCACCCTGTTGTTCCTGATCGTCGCCACCGGCATCGGCATCGCGCTGATGGTGGCCGGACGCTTCCTGGGTCCGCGTCGCCCCGACGCGCAGAAGCTGTCCCCGTACGAATGCGGCTTCGAGGCCTTCGAAGACGCGCGCATGAAGTTCGACGTGCGCTATTACCTGATCGCCATCCAGTTCATCGTGTTCGATCTGGAAATCATCTTCATTGTTCCGTGGACGCTGGTGTTCCAGGAGCTGGGTCCGCGTGCGCTGGTCACGATGGGCCTGTTCGTGGGCATGCTGTTCCTCGGCTTCGTTTACGTTTGGAAGAAGGGAGCGCTCGAATGGGAGTGATCCAGACCGTCGACCGTCTGATGAACAACCCGATCCCGGAAGGGCGGGTGGACGACATCCTGCGCCCCGAAGGCGACAACCCGCTGCTGGAAAAGGGCTACGTGACCACCAGCGTGGACGCGCTGATGAACTGGGCGCGTACGGGGTCGATGTGGCCGATGACGTTCGGCCTGGCCTGCTGTGCGGTGGAGATGATGCACGCCGGCACCTCGCGCCTGGACCTGGACCGTTACGGCGTGGTGTTCCGCCCGTCGCCGCGCCAGTCCGACGTGATGATCGTGGCCGGCACGCTGGTCAACAAGATGGCCCCGGCGCTGCGCAAGGTCTACGACCAGATGCCCGACCCCAAATGGGTCATCTCGATGGGCAGCTGCGCCAACGGCGGCGGCTACTACCACTACTCGTACTCGGTCGTGCGCGGCTGCGACCGCGTGGTGCCGGTGGACGTATACGTGCCCGGTTGCCCGCCCACGGCCGAAGCGCTGGTGTACGGCATCCTGCAGTTGCAGAAGAAGATCTGGCGCACGCAGACCATCGCACGCTGATCCGTTTCTCTCCCGATCCCTTATCTAGAGCACGCCACGCCCCATGGCTGAGCAAGCTGCAAACTTCACCGACCGGTTGCGCGCGCGTTTCGCCGACGCGACGGTCAGCGTCGCCGAGCCGCGCGGCGAGATCACCCTGGAAGTGCCGTCCGCGTCCTGGCACGCCGTGGCGCTGGCCCTGCGCGACGAATTCGGCTTCGAGCAGGCCGTCGACATCAGCGGCGTGGACTACCTGGGCTACGGCAGCGCCGAGTGGGATACCGCCGACGTGTCGTCCGAGGGCTTCAGCCGTGGCGTCGAGGGCTTCGGTCCGGGCCGCTTCAACTGGGAACAGCGTCCGCGCGACGCCGCCCGCCCCAACCGCTTCGCCGTGGTCCTGCACCTGTTGTCCTACCAGCACAACCGCCGGGTGCGCGTGCGCTGCTTCGCGCCGGACGACGGCCTGCCGGTCGTCGCCTCGCTCTGCGACGTATGGCCGGGCCTGAACTGGTTCGAGCGCGAGGCCTTCGATCTGTACGGCATCATCTTCGAGGGACACCCGGATCTGCGCCGCATCCTGACCGACTATGGTTTCGTCGGCCATCCGTTCCGCAAGGACTTCCCGCTGATCGGCAACGTCGAAGTCCGGTACGACGAGGAGAAGAAGCGCGTGGTGTACGAGCCGGTCACTTCGGTGGAGCCGCGCGTCGGCGTGCCGCGCGTGATCCGCGACGATGCGCGCTACCAGACCGCCGCCGGCGAAGCCGCGACGCGTGAGGGCAAGGCATGAGCAATCCGCAATCCGGCATCGCGTTCGCCAGCAACCCTGCCGAAGCCAAGCAGGAAATCCGCAACTACACGCTGAATTTCGGCCCGCAGCACCCGGCCGCGCATGGCGTGCTGCGCCTGATCCTGGAGATGGACGGCGAAACCATCGTCCGTGCCGATCCGCACGTGGGCCTGCTGCACCGGGGCACCGAGAAGCTGGCCGAGTCCAAACCGTTCAACCAGTCGATCGGCTACATGGATCGCCTGGATTACGTGTCCATGATGTGCAACGAGCACGCCTACGTGCGCGCCATCGAGACTCTGCTGGGCATCGAGGCGCCGGAGCGGGCGCAGTACATCCGTACGATGTTCGACGAGATCACCCGCATCCTGAACCACCTGATGTGGGTCGGTTCCAACGCGCTCGACCTCGGTGCCATGGCGGTCATGCTGTACGCCTTCCGCGAGCGTGAAGAACTGATGGACTGCTACGAAGCGGTCAGCGGCGCGCGCATGCATGCGGCGTATTACCGGCCGGGCGGCGTCTACCGCGATCTGCCGGACCGGATGCCGAAGTACAAGGAATCGCCCTGGCGCAAGGGCAAGGCGCTCAAACAGTTCAATCAGGCGCGCGAAGGCTCGCTGCTGGACTTCCTGGAAGACTTCACCAACGAGTTCCCGAAGCGCGTCGACGAGTACGAGACGCTGCTGACCGACAACCGCATCTGGAAGCAGCGCACAGTCGGCATCGGTGTGGTCACGCCCGAGCAGGCGCGCGCCTGGGGCATGACCGGCGCCATGCTGCGCGGCTCGGGCATCGCCTGGGACCTGCGCAAGAAGCAGCCGTATGCGAAGTACGACGCGGTGGATTTCGATATCCCCGTGGGCGTGAACGGCGACTGCTACGACCGTTATCTGGTGCGCGTGGCCGAGATGCGCCAGTCCAACCGCATCATCAAGCAGTGCGTGCAGTGGCTGAAGGCCAATCCCGGCCCGGTCATGGTGCAGAACTTCAAGGTCGCTCCTCCCAAGCGCGAGGAGATGAAGGACGACATGGAAGCGCTGATCCATCACTTCAAGCTCTTCAGCGAGGGCTACTGCGTGCCGGCGGGCGAAACCTATGCCGCAGTCGAGGCGCCGAAGGGCGAGTTCGGCTGCTACCTGGTGTCCGACGGCGCCAACAAGCCTTTCCGCGTGAAGCTGCGCGCGCCGGGCTTCGCGCACCTGTCCTCGATGGACGAGATCGTGCGCGGCCACATGCTCCCCGACGTCGTCGCGATGATCGGTACTTATGATCTTGTCTTTGGTGAGGTGGACCGATGAGGGCCACGGGTAATTTCGAAGCGGCGCAGAACGTCGATCCGCTGGTGGCGCTGAGCGACAAGACGCGCGCGCACATCGACCATTGGCTGACCAAGTTTCCGCCGGACCGCAAGCGGTCGGCGGTGCTGCAGGGCCTGCATGCCGCGCAGGAGCAGAACAACGGCTGGTTGACCGACGAACTGATCGCCGCGGTCGCCAAATACCTGGATCTGCCGCCGGTGTGGGCCTACGAGGTCGCCAGCTTCTACTCGATGTTCGAGACCGAGAAGGTGGGCCGCAACAACGTCGCCTTCTGCACCAACATCAGCTGCTGGCTCAACGGCGCCCAGGACCTGGTCGCGCACGCGGAGAAGAAGCTGGGCTGCAAGCTGGGCGAATCCACCGCCGACGGCCGCGTGTACCTGAAGCGCGAAGAAGAGTGCGTGGCCGCGTGCTGCGGTGCGCCGGTCGTGGTCATCAACGGCCATTACCACGAGAAGCTGACGCCGGCGAAGGTCGACGAGCTGCTGGACGGGCTGGAGTAAGCACATGGCAGGCCATTCCCACTATTCCGAAGGCTACGGCCCGGTCGGCCCGGCTCCCAAGGAGCACCAGGCCGTCTACACCACGCTGCATTTCGACAAGCCGTGGTCGTACGAGAACTACCTGAAGACCGGCGGCTACGCCGCGCTGCGCAAGATCATCGAAGAGAAGATCCCGCCGGCCGACGTCGTCGAGATGGTCAAGCAGTCCGGCCTGCGCGGCCGCGGCGGCGCGGGCTTCCCGACCGGCCTGAAGTGGAGCTTCATGCCCAAGGGCGACATGCAGAAGTACATCCTCTGCAACTCGGACGAATCCGAACCGGGCACCGCCAAGGACCGCGACATCCTGCGCTACAACCCGCACGCCGTGATCGAGGGCATGGCGATCGCCTGCTACGCCACCGGTTCGACCGTGGGCTACAACTACCTGCGCGGCGAGTTCCACCACGAGCCCTTCGAGCACCTGGAAGAAGCCACCGCCGAGGCCTACAAGCACGGCTGGCTGGGCAAGAACATCCTTGGTTCGGGCGTGGACATCGACCTGTACAACGCCCTCGGTGCGGGCGCCTACATCTGCGGCGAAGAAACCGCGCTGATGGAGTCGCTGGAAGGCAAGAAGGGCCAGCCGCGCTTCAAGCCGCCGTTCCCGGCCAACTTCGGCCTGTACGGCAAGCCGACCACGATCAACAACACCGAAACCTATGCATCGGTGCCCGCCATCGTGCGCAACGGCGCCGAGTGGTTCATGAACCTGGGCAAGCCGAACAACGGCGGCTGCAAGATCTTCTCGGTATCCGGCCACGTCGCGCGACCGGGCAACCACGAGATCCGCCTGGGCACGCCGTTCGCGGACCTGCTTGAGCTGTGCGGCGGCATGCGCGAGGGGCGCAAGCTCAAGGCGGTCATCCCGGGTGGCTCCTCGATGCCGGTGCTGCCGGGCGAGGTGATGATGGGCCTGACGATGGACTACGACGCCATCCAGAAGGCCGGTTCCGGCCTGGGTTCGGGCGCCGTCATCGTGATGGACGACACCACCTGCATGGTGCGTGCCTGCCAGCGCATCGCGCGCTTCTACTACAAGGAAAGCTGCGGCCAGTGCACGCCGTGCCGCGAGGGTACGGGTTGGATGTACCGCATGCTGACCCGCATCGCCGAACAGAAGGCGACGCTGGACGACCTGCACATGCTGAAGGCCGCTGCCGGCCAGATCGAAGGCCATACCATCTGCGCCTTCGGCGAGGCCGCCGCATGGCCGGTGCAGGGCTTCCTGCGCCACTTCTGGAACGAATTCGAATACGCGATCGTCAACAAGCGCTTCCTGGTCGACGACCAGCGCGCCGGTACGGTCATTGAGAGCAAGGTGGCCGCATGAGTGCGCAGCCCGTCAACCCGAACCTGCCGCCGGACCACGTCACCGTCTTCATCGACGGCGTGGAGCTGGCCGCACCGAAGGGTTCGATGATCATCCAGGCGGCCGACAAGGCCGGCATCCCGATCCCACGCTTCTGTTACCACGAGAAGCTGCCGATCGCGGCCAACTGCCGCATGTGCCTGGTGGAAGTGGAGAAGATGCCGAAGCCAGCGCCGGCCTGCGCCACGCCGGTGATGGACGGCATGAAGATCGCCACGCGCAGCGACAAGGCGCTGAAGTCGCAGCGCAACGTGATGGAATTCCTGCTGATCAACCATCCGCTGGACTGCCCGATCTGCGACCAGGGCGGCGAGTGCGAACTGCAGGACCTGTCGCTGGGCTACGGCCGTTCGGTCAGCCGCTTCCAGGAACGCAAGCGCGTGGTGCCGGACGAGGATATCGGTCCGCTGGTCGCCACCGAGATGACCCGCTGCATCCAGTGCACGCGCTGCGTGCGCTTCACTGCGGACGTCGCCGGCACGTACGAGCTGGGTGGCATGTACCGCGGCGAGAACCTGCAGATCGGCACCTACGACGGCAAGCCGCTGACCACCGAGCTCTCCGGCAATGTCATCGACGTGTGCCCGGTGGGTGCGCTGACCAACAAGGTGTTCCAGTTCCGCGCCCGTCCGTGGGAACTGATCGCGCGCGAATCCGTGGGCTTCCACGATGCGATGGGTTCCAACCTGTTCCATCACGCGCGTCGCGGCCAGGTGCTGCGTACCGTCCCGCGCGAGAACGAGGCGGTCAACGAGTGCTGGCTGTCCGACCGCGATCGCTACTCGCACCAGGGCCTGTACGCCGACGACCGTGCAGTGAAGCCGCTGCAGAAGGTCAACGGCGAGTGGCGCGAAGTCTCGTGGGCGGAAGGCCTGTCTGCCGCGGCCGAGATCCTGCGCGCGCACCGTGGCGACAGCCTCGGCGTGCTGGTGCATCCGGCCGTGTCGAACGAGGAGGGCGGCCTGCTGGCCAAGCTGGCCGAAGGCCTGGGCACCGGCAACCTGGATCACCGCATCCACAATCGCGACTTCTCCGACGGCGCCGTCGCCGAGCCGTTCGCGCTGCCGCTGGCGGAGATCGAGCAGGCCGATGTCATCGTGCTGTTCGGCACCCATATCCGCCATGAGTTGCCGCTGCTGCACCAGCGCATCCGCAAGGCCGTCCGCAAGGGCGCCAAGGTGCATGTGGTCAATCCGGTCGATTTCGACTTCGCCTTCAGCATCGCCGGCAAGCGCATCGTCGCGCCGTCGCAGCTGGCCGGCGCCCTCAATGACGCCGCGTTGCGCGATGTCGCCAACGCCGCCAATCGTGCCGTGGTGATCGTCGGCGGCATTGCCGAGAACCATCCGCAGGCTGCCGCCCTGCGTGCCGCTGCGGGTGACTTCGCCGCCGCGACGGGCGCCTCGCTGTGCCGCATTCCGCAGGGCGCCAATGCCGTGGGCCTGGCGCGCCATGGCGTGCTGCCGAGCGCGCGCGACGTGGCCGGCATGTTCGCCGAGCCGCGCAGCGCTTACGTCATCTACGGCGTCGAGCCGGGCCTGGATTTCGCCGACACGCCGGCGGCCACCAAGGCATTGGCATCGGCGAAGGTGGTGGCCTTCAGTCACTTCGCCTGCACGTCCACGCGCGATGTCGCCGACGTGATCCTGCCGATCGGCGCGCTGCCCGAGATCGAGGCCACGCTGACCAATCTGGACGGGCGTGAACAGCACACGCAGGCCGCCGGCAAGCTGCCAGGTGAGGCCCGCGAGGGCTGGAAGGTGTTGCGCGCCCTGGGGGGCGAACTGCAGCTGGCCGGCTTCGAGTTCACCGATGCGGCAGGGATGCGCGAAGCAATCCGCAACACGAAGCCCGTCGCCATCGCGAAATCCGCAGCACCTGCGGCCAGTGGCCAAGGCCTGGAGCTGGCCGTCAGCGCGGCGATCTACCGCACCGATGGCACGGTGCGCCGGGCGGAAGCGCTGCAGGCGCATCCGCTGAATGTCGGTGCCCGCATCGTGCTGAACCCGGCCGACGCCCAGGCTGCCGGCGTGGCCGATGGCCAGGTCGCCAAAGTCGGCAACGGTATCGGCACTGCCGCGTTGCCGGTGGCGGTGGACGCCCGCGTCGCCGCGGGTGCCGCCTGGATCGAAAGCGGTTACGGTGCCACGGCGCCGCTGGGTGCCGGACGCGTGACGGTGGTGAGCGCATGAACGAACTCCTGATCAATGCTGTCGGTCCCCTGCGCGAGTGGTTCTTCGGGCTGGGCGACATCGGCATGGTGCTGTGGATCGTGCTGAAGATCCTGGCGATCGCCATGCCGGTGATCATCTCGGTCGCGTTCTACGTGGTGTGGGAGCGCAAGCTGATCGGCTGGATGCACGTGCGTCACGGGCCGATGTACGTGGGCATGGGCATCTTCCAGGCCTTCGCCGACGTGTTCAAACTGCTGTTCAAGGAAATCATCCAGCCCAGCAGCGCGCAGAAGGCGATGTACGTGATCGCGCCGCTGATCGTGCTGGCCCCGGCGTTCGCCGCGTGGGCGGTGGTGCCGTTCGACTACCAGCTAGTGCTGTCCAACGCCAACGCCGGCCTGCTGTACCTGCTGGCGATGACCTCGCTGGGCGTGTACGGCATCATCATCGCCGGCTGGGCGTCGAACTCGAAGTATGCGTTCCTGGGCGCCATGCGTTCCGCGGCGCAGGTCGTCAGTTACGAGATCGCCATGGGCTTCGCGCTGGTGGGCGTGCTGATCGCCGCCGGCAGCCTGAACCTGACCGACATCGTGATGGCGCAGTCCGGCAACGCCGGTTTCTTCGAGTGGTTCTGGCTGCCGCTGTTCCCGCTGTTCATCGTGTACTGGGTGTCCGGCGTCGCCGAGACCAACCGCTCGCCGTTCGACGTGGTGGAAGGCGAATCGGAGATCGTGGCCGGCCACATGGTGGAGTATTCGGGTGCGGCGTTCGCGCTGTTCTTCCTGGCCGAATACGCCAACATGATCCTGGTCAGCTTCCTGGTGTCGCTGTTCTTCCTGGGTGGCTGGCTCAGCCCGCTGCAGGGCTGGATTACGGCCGACGTGTCGCCCTGGATCGACTGGATCTGGACCGGCGGCTGGCCGTGGCTGCTGCTGAAAGTGCTGTTCTTCGCCAGCGCCTACATCTGGTTCCGTGCCAGCTTCCCGCGCTACCGCTACGACCAGATCATGCGCCTGGGCTGGAAGGTGTTCATCCCGCTCACGATCTTCTGGATCGCGGTGACGGCGTTGCTGGTGTTCTTCGGCGTGTTCGAGAAGGGTGTGTAAGACATGAGCAAGGTTGTGCACTACTTCAAGAGCCTGATGCTGCTGGAGCTGCTCCAGGGCCTGTGGCTGACGCTGAAGTACACCTTCAAGCCGAAGTACACGCTGATGTATCCGATGGAGAAGTTCCCGCAGTCGCCGCGATTCCGCGGCCTGCACGCGCTGCGCCGGTACCCGAACGGCGAGGAGCGCTGCATCGCCTGCAAGCTGTGCGAGGCCGTGTGCCCCGCGCTAGCGATCACCATCGACTCGGCCCCGCGCGAGGACGGCACCCGCCGTACCACGCGCTACGACATCGACCTGTTCAAGTGCATCTACTGCGGCTTCTGCGAGGAGAGCTGCCCGGTGGACTCGATCGTGGAAACGCACGTGCTGGAGTACCACTTCGACAAGCGCGGGCAGAACATCGTCACCAAGCCGCAGCTGCTGGCGATCGGCGACCGGCTGGAAGCCGAGATCGCCGAGCGCCGCGCCGCCGACGCCGCCTTCCGTTGAGGTCCGAAGCATGGATTGGGTCCTGATCAGTTTCTACGCATTCGCCACCGTCGCGGTCGTCGCCGCCGGCGCGGTGATCAGCGTGCGCAACCCGGTGCATGCCGTGCTGTGCCTCATCCTGACGTTCTTCTCGGTGGCCTGCACCTGGCTGCTGGTGGGCGCCGAATTCCTGGGCGTAGCCCTGATCCTCGTCTATGTGGGCGCGGTGATGGTGCTGTTCCTGTTCGTGGTGATGATGCTGGACATCGACATCGTGAAGATCCGCGAGGGCTGGGTGAAGTTCCTGCCGATCGGCCTGCTGGTGGCCGTGGTGATGCTGGGCCAGATGCTGGTGCTGATCGGCATCAAGGCGCGCACGGCCACGCCGTTCCCGGACAATGCCGCATCGGCGGCCGCGGAGGTGTCCAACACCGCCTGGCTGGCGCGCACGCTGTTCACCGAGTTCCTGCTGCCGTTCGAGTTCGCCGCCGTCATCCTGACCGTGGCCGTCGTGGCCGCGGTGATGCTGACGCTGCGCAAGCGCACCGGCACCAAGGCGCAGAACCCGGCCGAGCAGTCGCGCGTGAAGGCGAGCGACCGCATCCGCATGGTGTCCATGCCGGCCGAGAAGCCGGTGCGTGACGTGCCGGCCAGTGCGCCGGCGGAAGGGGAGGGCAAAGCATGATTTCCGTAGGCCATCTGCTGGCGCTCGGCGCGGTGCTGTTCTGCATCAGCCTGGCCGGCATCTTCCTGAACCGGAAGAACGTCATCGTCCTGCTGATGTCGATCGAACTGATGCTGCTGTCGGTCAACATCAACTTCGTCGCGTTCTCGCGCGAACTGGGCGACGCCGCCGGTCAGATCTTCGTGTTCTTCATCCTCACCGTGGCCGCGGCCGAGGCCGCCATCGGCCTGGCGATCCTGGTCACCCTGTTCCGCACCCGGCGCACGATCAACGTGGCCGAAGTCGATACGCTCAAAGGCTGATGCACCGATGACCGGTATGGAAGTCCTCCTCTCCAAGAACGTGCTGCTGGCCATCGTGCTGGCGCCGCTGCTGGGCTCGATCATCGCCGGCCTGTTCGGTCGCCTGGTTGGCCGCGCGGGCGCGCACACGGCCACCATCCTGGGCGTGGCGGTCAGCTGCGCGCTGTCCTGCTGGGTGCTGTACCAGCTGGTGGTGCAGGGCGCTTCGCCGTTCAACGAGAACCTGTACACGTTCTTCGAGGTCGGCAACTACTCCGGCCACGTCGGCTTCATGATCGACAAGCTGACGGCGATGATGATGGTCGTGGTGACCTTCGTGTCGCTGCTGGTCCATCTGTACACGATCGGCTATATGGCCGAGGACCCGGGCTACCAGCGCTTCTTCAGCTACATCTCGCTGTTCACCTTCAGCATGCTGATGCTGGTGATGAGCAACAACTTCCTGCAGCTGTTCTTCGGCTGGGAAGCGGTCGGCCTGGTGTCGTACCTGCTGATCGGTTTCTGGTTCAAGCGTCCCACGGCGATCTTCGCCAACATGAAGGCCTTCCTGGTCAACCGCGTGGGCGACTTCGGTTTCCTGCTGGGCATCGGCTGCGTGCTGCTGATGTTCGGCACCCTGGACTACGCCACCGTGTTCGCCAACGCCACGCTGCTGGCCGGCAAGGCCGTGCCGGTATGGAGCGGGGCGGTATCCGTGTTCGGCCAGACCTGGCAGGTGCTCGACCAGCCGGTGATCTGGTCGATGGCCACCCTGACCTGCATCTGCCTGTTCATCGGCGCGATGGGCAAGTCGGCCCAGGTACCGTTGCACGTGTGGCTGCCGGATTCGATGGAAGGCCCCACCCCGATCTCGGCGCTGATCCACGCGGCGACGATGGTGACGGCCGGAATCTTCATGGTGGCGCGCATGTCGCCGCTGTTCGAGCTGTCGCAGACGGCCTTGGACTTCGTGCTGTTCATCGGCGCTACCACCGCTCTGTTCACCGGCCTGATCGGCATCGTGCAGAACGACATCAAGCGCGTGGTGGCGTATTCCACGCTGTCGCAGCTGGGCTACATGACGGTGGCGCTGGGCGTGTCGGCCTACTCGGCCGCCGTGTTCCACCTGATGACGCATGCGTTCTTCAAGGCACTGCTGTTCCTGGCGGCCGGCTCGGTGATCATCGGCATGCACCACGAGCAGGACATGCGGAAGATGGGTGGCCTGCGCAAGTACATGCCCATCACCTGGATCACCAGCCTGATCGGTACGCTGGCATTGGTCGGAACGCCGTTCTTCTCCGGTTTCTACTCGAAGGACACCATCATCGAGGCCGCCAAGCACCACCAGCACGTCGCGCACGAGGTGGGCGACAAGGTGGCCGAGATGGGCGTGATGGCTGCTCAGGGTTACCAGGGGCCGAGCGAATGGATCGCCACCTACGGTTATTGGGCGGTGCTGCTGGGGGTGTTCGTCACCAGCTTCTACAGCTTCCGACTGCTGTACCTGACGTTCCATGGCAAGGAGCGCTTCCGCGATGCGCACGACGACCATGCCCACGGGCATGACGCGCACGACGACCACGGTCATGGGCACCACGGTGCGCACGAGCCGCACGAGTCCCCGTGGGTGGTGACGGTGCCGCTGGTGCTGCTGGCGATTCCCTCCATCTTCATCGGCTTCTTCACCATCGGCCCCATGTTGTTCGGCACGGACTGGACCGGGCACCACGAGGCCACGCCGTTCTTCCTGGGCGCGATCGACTTCCTGCGCCTGGATCCGACCACGGCCATCTCCGCGCGCGACACCGTGATGTCGTTGAAGGAAGAGTTCTGGCACGGGCCCGTCGGCTACGCGATCCACGGCATGCAGATGCCGCCGTTCTGGCTGGCGCTGGGCGGCTTCCTGTTGGCCACCTTCCTGTACCTCTTCAAACCCGAACTCCCGGGCAGGATCCGCCACAGCACGGTGGGCGCTTTCCTGACCAACATCCTGGACAAGAAGTACTGGGCCGACCACCTGTGGATCAACGGCTTCGCGGGCGGCGGCGTCAAGCTGGGCAAGGTGTCGCGCGCGATCGACAGCCACGTGATCGACGGCGCCGCGGTCAACGGCACGGCGAAGCTGGTCGACCTGGGTGCGCAGCTGCTGCGCAAGACCCAGTCCGGCTACCTGTACCACTACGCGTTCGCGATGATCGTCGGCCTGATCCTGCTGCTGGGCGCGGTCATCAAGTTTTGGCAGTAACGACCTGACGTGACCGCACCCCGCGGGACGTCCTGGCGAAGAACTCAACGGATACCACAACGTGTCGAACTGGCCCCTGCTTAGTGTTCTGATCTGGCTGCCCATCCTGGGTGGCGCGCTGGTGCTCGCCGTAGGCAATGCCCGCGCCGGCGTGGCCCGCTGGCTGGGCTTCGCCGTGGCGGTGCTGACCTTCGTCTTCAGCCTGGGGCTGCTGAGCGGTTTCGACTACGCCAATCCGGGCCTGCAGTTCATCGAGAGCCACGCCTGGATCCCGAGCTTCGACATCCACTACAACCTGGGCGCCGACGGTATCGCCGTCGCGCTGCTGCTGCTCAATACGCTGATCACGGTGCTGACGCTGGCCGGCGCATGGGGGTCGGTGAACAAGCGCGTGGCCCAGTACGTGGCCGCGTTCCTGATCCTGGAAGGCCTGACCAACGGCATCTTCGCGGCCAGCGATGCGGTGCTGTTCTACGTGTTCTTCGAGGCGATGCTGATCCCGATGTTCCTGATCATCGGCGTCTGGGGCGGTCCGCGCCGCATCTATGCGTCGCTGAAGTTCTTCCTGTACACGTTCCTGGGCTCGGTGCTGATGCTGGTCGGCTTGGTGTACCTGTACATCAAGGGCGGCAGTTTCCAGCTGGCCGACCTGTACGCGATGCCGCTGACCGCGAAGGAACAGACGTGGCTGTTCTTCGCCTTCCTGATTGCGTTCGCGGTGAAGATCCCGATGTTCCCGGTGCACACCTGGCTGCCGGATGCGCACGTTGAAGCCCCGACCGCGGGCTCGGTGATCCTGGCGGCGATCGCGCTGAAGATCGGCGGTTACGGCCTGCTGCGCTTCAGCCTGCCGATCGTGCCGGACGCCGGCCACGAATGGGCCATGTTCGTCATCGTGCTGTCGCTGATCGCGGTGGTGTACGTGGGCCTGGTGGCGCTGGTGCAGGACGACATGAAGAAGCTGATCGCTTATTCGTCGGTCTCGCACATGGGCTTCGTGACGCTGGGCATCTTCATCGCCTTCAGCCTGGTGCGCGACTACGGCAACCTGGACGGCGCGCGCCTGGGCCTGCAGGGCGCGATGGTGCAGATGATCAGCCACGGTTTCATCTCCGGCGCCATGTTCACCTGCGTCGGCGTGCTCTACGACCGCATGCACACCCGCATGATCAAGGACTACGGTGGTGTCATCAACACGATGCCTTGGTTCGGTGCGTTCTTCATCCTGTTCGGCATGGCCAATTCCGGTCTGCCGGGCACCAGCGGTTTCGTCGGCGAGTTCATGGTGATCCTGGCCAGCTTCCAGCAGCATCCGCTGATCGCTTTCTTTGCCGCCACCACGCTGGTGATCGGTGCGGCCTACACGCTGTGGCTGGTGAAGCGGGTCATCCTGGGCGACGTGGCCAATGCGCATGTCGCCGAACTCAAGGACGTGTCCCTGCGCGAGGCGCTGGTGCTCGGCGGCTTCGCCGCCTGCGTGCTGGCGCTGGGCGTGTATCCCAAGCCGCTGACGGACCTGATGGAGCCGTCGATCGCGCAACTGGCGATGCAGCTCGCCAACAGCAAGCTGTAAGGAAGAACCATGACGACGCCGATGCCCATCTCCGCCGCCGACCTGCAGCCGCTGCTGCCCGAGTTGACCCTGATCGCGGGCGCATTCGCCCTGCTGATGCTCGACCTGTTCCTGGACAACGCGCGCCGCTTCATCACCCATGGGCTGGCACTGGTCATCATGGCCGCCGTAGTCTGGATGCTGGCCACGGGCGTGGGCGGGCAGGGCGCCGTGTTCAGCGGCATGTTCGTGCGCGACACCCTGGCCGATGTCAGCAAGGTGGTGATCGTCGCAGTCAGTGCGCTGTCGCTGGTCTATGGCTGGCCGTACCTGCGCGAGCGCAACCTGTATCCGGGCGAGGCGCCGGTGCTGGTGATGTTCGCCACTGCGGGCATGATGATGATGGTGTCGGCCGGCA
Organism: Pseudoxanthomonas sp. F11; assembly: GCF_037046485.1. Classification (NCBI taxonomy): domain Bacteria; kingdom Pseudomonadati; phylum Pseudomonadota; class Gammaproteobacteria; order Lysobacterales; family Lysobacteraceae; genus Pseudoxanthomonas; species Pseudoxanthomonas sp. F11. The sequence goes on from NZ_JBANLZ010000004.1 coordinate 183,393, forward strand.
GCCTGGTGATGGTCTACCTGGGCCTGGAACTGCTGGCACTGTGCTCTTACGCGCTGGTCGCGCTGAACCGCGACGACGGGCTGGCCACCGAGGCGGCGATGAAGTACATCGTGCTGGGCTCGCTGGCCTCCGGTCTGCTGCTGTACGGCATGTCGCTGGTGTACGGCGCGACTGGTTCGCTGCAGCTGCCGGCGATCTTCGAGGCCACGGGGGCCGCGCTGGGTGGTGGCGGCGACCAGCGCCTGCTGCTGCTCACGGGCGTGGTGTTCATGGTGGCGGGCGTGGCGTTCAAGCTGGGGGCGGCGCCGTTCCACATGTGGCTGCCGGACGTGTATCAGGGCGCACCGACGCCGGTGACGCTGTTCATCAGTGCGGCACCGAAGCTGGCCGCCTTCGGCATGGCGTTCCGCCTGCTGCAGGACGGTGTGGGCCCGGCCGCGGCGCAGTGGCAGTGGCTGCTGGCCGGGCTGGCCGCCGCCTCGCTGGTGATCGGCAACGTCATCGCGATCGCGCAGACCAACCTCAAGCGCATGCTGGCGTACTCCACGGTGTCGCATGTCGGCTTCCTGCTGGTGGGCTTCGCCGGCGGCGGCGAGGTGGGCTACTCCGCCGCGCTGTTTTACGCGATCAGCTACGCCATCATGTCGGCGGCGGCGTTCGGCGCGATCATCGTGCTGTCGCGTCAAGGTTTCGAGGCCGACAAGATCGACGACTTCAAGGGCCTGAACGCACGCAACCCGTGGCAGGCCGGTCTGGTGCTGTGCGTGATGGCCTCGCTGGCCGGCGTACCGCCGTTCCTCGGCTTCTGGGCCAAGCTGGTGGTGCTGGGTGCGGCCGTCAACGGCGGCTTCCTGTGGCTGACTATCGTCGGCGTACTGTGCGCGGTGATCGGCGCGTTCTACTACCTGCGCGTGATCAAGGTGATGTACTTCGACGAGCCTGTCGGCGAAATCCCGCCTGCGCGCAAGGATCGCGTGGTGCCGCTGGTGTTCGGCGTCAACGCGCTGGCGCTGCTGGCGCTGGGCATCGCCTGGAACCCGATCATGGCGTGGTGCAAGCTGGCATTCGCCGGCTGATCCCGTCGCCGGGGGGCTGCCGGCCCGTCATGGGCTGGCAACGCGCGATGAACGCGATGCCCCACGCCGATAGCCGATAAGGCTTGCATTGGATCGGCGCATTCATCATAATCTCGCTTCTGCTGCGGGGTGGAGCAGTCTGGCAGCTCGTCGGGCTCATAACCCGAAGGTCGCAGGTTCAAATCCTGCCCCCGCTACCATGTTTGTCCGAGGCCGCCTTCATAAGGCGGCCGACGAAAAACCTGGGCACGCAACGACGCATGTTCCCGTCGTTGCACCGACATCCAGCGTATCGGACAAGGGGCCCATCGGGCCCCTTGTTTGTTTTAGCGACCCGTATCGCACCATTTCCGACAACGGCATCGAATCCGTGAGCGAGAAGGCCAACGACATCGCCAACCTGCTGGCACCGACTGTCCAGTCCCTGGGCGTGGAGCTGCTCGGCATCGAGTATCTGCCGGCGCCCGGCGGCGCCACGCTGCGCCTGTACATCGACGTGCAGGAAGCCGAGCGCGACACGCGCCACGTCAACATCGAGGACTGCGAGGCGGTCAGCCGCGAGGTGTCCGCGCAGCTCGACGTGGAGGATCCGATTTCCGGCAATTACACGCTGGAAGTCTCTTCGCCCGGCGTGGACAGGCCGCTGTTCCGGCTGGAGCACTACGCCCGCTTCGTCGGCGAGTCGGCGAAGGTGGTGATGAAGCTGCCGCAGGACGGCCGCCGCCGCCTGCAGGGCACCATCGGCCGCATCGAGGGCGACCGTATCGTGTTCATCGTGGACGGCGCCGAACTGCCGGTGGCGTTCGATAATATCGACAAGGCGCGCCTGGTCCCCGACTGGGCGGCGCTGGGCCTGGCGCCCGAGAAACCCGGATCCGGTGCCGGCCGCAAGGCCGGTGCCAAGGCTGGCGGCGGCAAGCGTGCGCCGGCCGGCAAAGCCAAGAAGAAACCCAACCAACCGGCGGCCCGCAAGCCGCGCGCGGAGTGATCAATGAGTAAGGAATTGTTGCTGGTCGTGGATGCGGTGGCCAACGAGAAGGGCGTGCCGCGCGAAGTCATCTTCGAGGCCATCGAAGCCGCCCTGGCGTCCGCCGCCAAGAAGCGGTACCTGGACCAGGACGTGCAGGTGCGCGTCACCATCGACCCGAAGGACGGCAGTTACGAGACGTTCCGCCGCTGGGAAGTGGTGGCCGACGACGTGGTGATGGAGTCGCCGGACCGACAGATCCGCCTGATGGACGCCGAGGACGAAGCCGAAGGCGCGGAAGTGGGCGACTGGATCGAAGAGAAGATCGAGAACCCGGACTTCGGCCGCATTGCCGCCCAGGCCGCCAAGCAGGTCATCGTGCAGCGCGTCCGCGAGGCGGAGCGCGCGCAGGTGGTCGATGCCTGGAAGGACCGTGTGGGTGAACTGGTCACCGGCGTGGTCAAGCGCGCCGAGCGCGGCAACATTTATGTGGACCTGGGCGGCAACGCCGAGGCCTTCATCCCGAAGGACAAGGGCATCCCGCGCGACGTGCTGCGCGCCGGCGACCGCGTGCGCGGTTACCTGTACGACGTTCGCTACGAACCGCGCGGCCCGCAGCTGTTCATCAGCCGCGCCGCTCCCGAATTCATGATCGAGCTGTTCAAGCTGGAAGTGCCGGAAGTGGGCCAGGGCCTGGTCGAGATCAAGGCCTGCGCGCGCGACCCGGGCGACCGCGCCAAGATCGCCGTGCTCGCCCACGACACCCGCACCGATCCCATCGGCGCCTGCATCGGCATGCGCGGCTCGCGCGTGCAGGCCGTGAGCAACGAGCTCAACGGCGAGCGCGTGGACATCGTGCTGTGGAACGACAACCCGGCCACCTTCGTCATCAACGCGATGGCCCCGGCCGAAGTGCAGTCGATCATCGTCGATGAAGAGAAGCATTCGATGGACCTGGCCGTGGCGGAAGACCGCCTGGCGCAGGCCATCGGCAAGGGCGGACAGAACGTCCGCCTGGCCAGCCGCCTGACCGGCTGGCAGCTCAACGTCATGACCGCCGACCAGGTGCAGGCCAAGAGCGAGGCCGAACAGGCCGTCGCGCGCCAACTGTTCATGGACAAGCTGGAAGTGGACGAGGAAATCGCCGCCATCCTGGTCGCCGAGGGCTTCAGCACGGTCGAGGAAATCGCCTACGTGCCGGTCGGCGAACTGCTGGCCGTGGAAGGCTTCGACGAGGACATCGTCGAGGAGCTCCGTTCGCGTGCCCGCGATGCCCTGCTCAACGAGGCGCTGGCCGAGGAAGAGGGCCTGGAGGAGAACCACCCGTCGGAGGACCTGCTGGCGCTGGAAGGCATGGACGAGGAGACCGCGTTCGCACTGGCCTCGCATGGCGTCCGTACCAGCGAGGACCTGTCCGACCTGGCCGCCGACGAAGTGGTCGAGTTCGGTATCGAGGGCCTGGACGAGGCGCGCGCCGCCGCGCTGATCCTGGCCGCTCGCGCCGAGGAGATCGCCCGCCTGGAGCGCGGCGCATGAGCGCCGCCCGGGCCCGCCCGGGACGCGGCGCATGAGCCATCCATGAACACCGCCCTGGCACCCGCAGGGCTTAGAATCCCCCCTCTCGAAAAGGGTTGCCCCTCCACCGCCAGGGGGGCGCAACAAGAAACCTAGGATCCGAATGTCGCAGCAAACCACCATCCGCAAGCTCGCTGAACTGGTCAACACGCCGGTCGAGAAACTCCTGGAGCAACTGGCCGAGGCCGGCATGAGCTTCAGCGGTCCCGACCAGGTCGTGACCAGCATGGAAAAAGTGAAGCTGCTCGGCTTCCTCAAGCGCTCGCACGGCAAGAGCGATGCCGCGACGGATGAGGCTGCGCCCAAGAAGATCACCCTGAACCGACGCAAGGTGCAGGAGGTGACGGTCGCCGCCGGCCGCACCAAGACCACGGTGAACGTGGAAGTGCGCCAGAAGCGCACCTACGTGAAGCCGACCGACGCCGAGTCCGTCGCTACGAACTGGCAGAGCGAAGCCGATCCCGAACGCGCCGAGATCCTGCGCAAGCTGGAGGAATCCCGCCAGCGCAACCTCGAGGAACAGCAGCGCCTGGCCCAGGAAGACGCCAAGCGCGCCGAGGAGCTGGAGCGCCGCCGTCAGGAAGAGGCCAAGGCCCGTGCCGAGGCCGAAGCCGCACGTGCGCAGGCCGAGGCCGAGGCCGCCGCCCTGGCGGCTGGCGCCACCGCCGTGGACGGTGACGAGTCGCCCCGGCCGGCCCGCGCCGCCACGCCGGGCCACCACGTGCCCAAGCAGGTGGTGCGCAAGGAGCCGCCGCGTGCCGACGACCGCAACGCCGCCGCCGCCAAGCACAAGACCCGCGGTTCGCACGTGATGGTGGCCGGCGTCGAGGACGACGACAGCACCAGCCGCTTCGCCGGCCAGTTGCACCTGTCGGCCGCCGATCGCGCGCGCCGTGGCGCGTCGCGTGGCAAGCCCAAGCCCCCGCGTCGTCACGAGCAGAGCCGTGGCGGTGGCGGTGCGCACGGATTCGAGCGCCCGACCGCGCCGGTCGTGCGCGAAGTGGCCATCGGCGACACCATCACCGTGGCCGACCTGGCCCAGAAGCTCGCACTGAAGGGCGGCGACGTGGTGAAGGCGCTGTTCAAGATGGGCGTGATGGCCACCATCACCCAGACCATCGACCACGACACCGCCGTCCTGGTGACCGAGGAACTCGGCCACAAGGCGACCCGCGCCGACGCCAACGACGTGGAAAGCGAACTGCTTGCGCATGCCGAGGAGCAACAGGGCGAGAAGGTCGCGCGTCCCCCGGTGGTCACCATCATGGGCCACGTCGACCACGGCAAGACCTCGCTGCTGGACTACATCCGCCGCACCAAGATCGCCAGCGGCGAAGCCGGCGGCATCACCCAGCACATCGGCGCCTACCACGTGGAAACGCCGAAGGGCGTGATCAGCTTCCTGGATACCCCGGGCCATGCCGCGTTCACCGCGATGCGCGCCCGCGGCGCCAAGCTGACCGACATCGTGGTGCTGGTGGTGGCGGCCGACGACGGCGTCATGCCGCAGACGCGCGAGGCCATCCAGCACGCCAAGGCGGCCAAGGTGCCGCTGATCGTGGCGGTCAACAAGATCGACAAGTCCGATGCCGACCCGCTGCGCGTGAAGAACGAACTGTTGGGCGAGGAAGTGGTCGCCGAAGAGTTCGGCGGCGACACCCAGATGGTCGAAATCTCGGCCAAGACCGGCCAGGGCGTGGACAACCTGCTGGACGCCATCTCCATCCAGGCCGAACTGCTGGAGCTGAGGGCCGTGGAAGAAGGCCGCGCCAGCGGCGTGGTCATCGAATCCTCGCTGGACAAGGGCCGCGGTCCGGTCGCCACGGTGCTGGTGCAGCAGGGCACGCTCAAGAAGGGCGATTACCTGGTGTGCGGCATCCAGTACGGCCGCGTGCGTGCGCTGTTCGACGAAACCGGCGGCCAGCCGCCGTCGGCCGGCCCGTCCATCCCCGTGCAGGTGCTCGGCCTGTCGGGCGTGCCCGAAGCCGGTGACGACTTCGTGGTGGTCGAGGACGAGCGCCTGGCCAAGGACGTGGCGCAGCAGCGCGACGCCAAGCGCCGCGAGTCGCGCCTGGTGCAGTCCGCCGGCAGCCGCATGGAAGACATCATGGCGCAGCTGGGCAAGGGCGAAGGCCAGCTCAGCCTCAACCTGATCATCAAGGCCGACGTGCAGGGCTCGGTGGAGGCGCTGCGTCATTCGCTGACGGCGCTGTCCAACGAATCGATCCGCATCAACATCATCAGCTCGGGCGTGGGCGGCATCACCGAGTCCGACGCCAACTCGGCGGTCACCTCCAAGGCCACCGTCATCGGCTTCAACGTGCGTGCCGACGCCTCCGCGCGTCGCATCATCGAAGCCAACGGCGTGGACCTGCGCTACTTCTCGATCATCTACGACGTGATCGACCAGGTGAAGCAGGTGGCCTCCGGCCTGCTGGGCGTTGAGATCCGCGAGGAGATCATCGGCATCGCCGAGGTGCGCGACGTGTTCCGCAGCTCCAAGTTCGGCGCGGTCGCAGGCTGCATGGTGGTGGAGGGCGTGGTCAAGCGGAACAAGCCGATCCGCGTGCTGCGCGCCAGCACGGTGGTGTTCGAGGGCGAACTGGAGTCGCTGCGCCGTTTCAAGGAGAACGTCGACGAAGTGCGCAACGGCACCGAGTGCGGCATCGGCGTGAAGGCCTACAACGACGTCCAGCCGGGCGACCAGATCGAGTGCTTCGAGCGCATCGAAGTGCAGCGCACGCTGTGAGGCGAGGAGTGAGTGGAGAGGCGTGAGGAGTGAGCGAAAGCTATCCGACGATGCTCCACTCACTGCCAACACCGTTGCCTTCCCTCACTTCTCACTCCTCTTCGCTCATTTCCCACCCCATGCCTACGAAATCGTTCCACCGCACCGATCGCGTGTCCGCCCAGCTCCGCCGCGAGCTGGGCACGCTGGTGCACGAGGCCGTGCGCGAGCACGGCCTGCCGTCGGTCAGCGTGTCCGACGTGGAAGTCACCCGCGACATGGCGCATGCCAAGGTGTTCGTCACCGCGCTCATGCCCGAACGTTCGGTGGAAGCGGTCAAGGGCCTGAAGGAACTGGCCTGGGGCCTGCGCATGGAGCTGGCGCGCCGCGTGAAGATGCGGCACGTGCCGGAGCTGCACTTCCACTACGACGACTCCGTCGACCGCGGCGAGCGCATTGAGAACCTGTTGCGCGACCTGCCGCCACCGCCGGCCGACGACGAACCGCGGGATCCGTAAGCGGGGCGGCGCCTGGCCTGCGCGCGGTCGAGCCCGCCGACGTTCCGTTACGCCGGACGGTCCACGCGCCGGCGTAGTGCCCGGCCCGCGAGTGGTGGTTGTAGGGGGCGCGCCAAGCGCGCGATGCTCCTGTTCTCCCCATGCATGCGAAGAGCATCGCGGGCATGGCCCGCTCCTACAGTAAGGAATGCGTTCCTCCCGATGGCGTCGCCCAAGCCCACGTTCCGCTCCCTTGACGGCATCCTGCTGCTGGACAAGCCGCAGGGCATGAGCTCGAACGCCGCCCTGCAGGCGGCCCGGCGGCTGTTCCGTGCGGAGAAGGGCGGCCATACCGGCAGCCTCGATCCGCTCGCCACCGGCCTGCTGCCGCTGTGCTTCGGTGAAGCGACCAAGATCGCCGGCCTGTTGTTGGGTTCGCGCAAGGCCTACGACACCGTCGCCGTGCTAGGGACCACCACCGATACAGACGATGCCGACGGCATGCCGCTGCGGGAGCGTCCCGTGCCGCCGCTGGACAGGGCGACCGTGCAGGCAGCGCTGGCGCCGCTGCTGGGCCGCATCCGCCAGCGTGCGCCCATCTATTCGGCCCTCAAGCAGGGGGGCGAGCCGCTGTACGCCAAGGCGCGCCGGGGCGAAGCCATCGAAGCGCCCGAGCGCGAGGTCGAGGTCCACGCGATCGACCTCCTCGACATCGCGTCCGGTCGCATCGCGCTGCGTGTGGAGTGCGGCTCCGGCACCTACGTGCGCAGCCTGGTCCGTGACCTGGGCGAAGCCCTGGGCTGCGGTGCCCATGTCGGGGTGCTGCGCCGGCGCTGGGTGGACCCGTTCAGGGAGCCGCGGATGTACACCCTGGACGCTCTGCAGGCTTTGGCCGAGGAAGGCGGGGAGGCGGCCCTGGACGCCTGCCTGCTGCCCATCGAGGCGGGCCTGGCGGGGTTCCCCCGGGTGGACGTGGATGCCGAAGATGCCCGCCGGCTCGGCCAGGGTCAGCGTCTGCGCGGGCAGCCGCCCAGCGACGGACCCGTGGCCGTGCATGGCCCGGATGGCCGCGTGCTGGGGCTGGCGACGGTCGACCCGACGGGCGTGCTGGCGCCGCAGCGCCTGTTCACCTGGACCGCGCAGGCGGCCATCCCGGCGGCCGGCGGCCAATAAAACCTTGTTTCAAAAGGGGCTGGCGGCTACACTACGCCGCCGGTTTCGTGCCGGCCTCTGCACCATTCCCCAGCTTCATCAACGGCGAACCAGGCGGTGCGCGCGGAGGACAGCCCGCGTTCCTGCAGGTCACGCATCCAACGAGAGAACACCATGTCCGTCGATACCCAGAAAGTGATTGCCGACAACGCCCGCGGCGCCAACGACACCGGCTCCCCGGAAGTCCAGGTCGCTCTGCTGACCGCCCGCATCGAGCACCTGAGCGGCCACTTCAAGACCCACAAGAAGGACCACCACAGCCGTCGTGGCCTGCTGCAGCTGGTCAACCGCCGCCGCAGCCTGCTGGACTATCTGAAGCGCAAAGACAACGAGCGCTACAAGGCCCTGATCGAAAAGCTCGGTCTGCGCCGCTGATGCAAGACCCCGCCGCGGCGCAGAGATGCGCCGCGGTTTGCATTTCAGGGAACGGAATGCGCTGTACCCGCGGACCGCGCAGGGCCCGCACACGCTGAAGCACCGGCCGGCATCCCCGGCCACCCGCGCGCGGCAAGGGTCGCGCCCGGTCCAACCCGAACAAGGCATCCCCAAGGAAACCACGTGGCAAAGATCACCAAAACCTTCCAGTACGGCAAGCACACCGTCACCCTGGAGACCGGCGAAATCGCACGCCAGGCCAGCGGCGCCGTCATCGTCAACGTCGACGACACCGTACTGCTGGTCACCGCCGTCGCCGCCAAGAGCGCGCGCGAAGGGCAGGACTTCTTCCCGCTGACCGTCGATTACGTCGAGAAGTTCTATGCCGGCGGCCGCATCCCCGGCGGCTTCTTCAAGCGCGAAGGCCGTCCGACCGAGAAGGAAACGCTGATCTCGCGCCTGATCGACCGGCCGATCCGCCCGCTGTTCCCCGAGGACTACAAGAACGAAGTGCAGATCATCGCCCAGGTGATCTCGCTGAACCCGGAAGTGGACGGCGACATCCCGGCCCTGATCGGCGCGTCCGCTGCGCTGTCGTTGGCCGGCACCCCGTTCCAGGGGCCGATCGGCGCCGCCAAGGTCGGCTACAAGGACGGCCAGTACATCCTCAACCCGACCGCCACCGAGCTGAAGGAATCGCAGCTTGAGCTCGTGGTCGCCGGCACCAGCGGCGCCGTGCTGATGGTCGAATCCGAAGCCGCGCTGCTGTCGGAAGACGTGATGCTGGGCGCCGTGACCTTCGGTCACCGCGAGATGCAGAAGGTCATCAACGCCATCAACGAGCTGACCGTCGAAGCCGGCACCAAGCCGTCCGACTGGGTCGCCCCGGCCAAGAACACCGCCCTGATCGCCGCGCTGAAGGAAGCCGTCGGTGGCCAGCTGGTGGAAGCCTTCAAGATCCACGACAAGCTGCAGCGCCGCGACGCCATCGCCGCCATCAAGAAGGACGTGACCGAGCAGCTGGCCGGCCGCATGGAATCCGAAGGCTGGGACAAGGCCGAACTGTCGAAGGAGTTCGGCGAACTGGAATACCGCACGATGCGCGATTCCGTGCTGGACACCAAGGTCCGCATCGACGGCCGCGCGCTGGACACCGTGCGCCCGATCGCCGTGAAGGCCGGCGTGCTGCCGCGTACCCACGGCTCGGCGCTGTTCACCCGCGGCGAGACGCAGGCCATCGTGGTCACCACGCTGGGCACCGCGCGCGACGGCCAGATCATCGACGCCGTCAGCGGCGAGTACAAGGAACACTTCCTGTTCCATTACAACTTCCCTCCGTTCTCGGTGGGCGAGTGCGGCCGTTTCGGCGCGCCCAAGCGCCGCGAGATCGGCCACGGCCGCCTGGCCAAGCGCGGCGTGCTGGCGGTGATGCCGTCGATGGAAGAATTCCCGTACACCATCCGCGTGGTCTCGGAAATCACCGAGTCCAACGGTTCCTCCTCGATGGCTTCGGTCTGCGGCAGCTCGCTGGCGCTGATGGATGCCGGCGTGCCGGTCAAGGCGCCGGTCGCGGGCATCGCGATGGGCCTGGTGAAGGAAGGCGACCGTTACGTCGTGCTGAGCGACATCCTGGGTGACGAAGATCACCTGGGCGACATGGACTTCAAGGTGGCCGGTTCCGCCGAGGGCATCTCCGCCCTGCAGATGGACATCAAGATCGACGGCATCACCGAGGAGATCATGCGGGCCGCGCTGGCGCAGGCCAAGCAGGGCCGCCTGCATATCCTGGGCGAGATGTCGAAGGCGCTCACCACGCCGCGCGCCGAGCTGTCCGAGTTCGCGCCGCGCCTGATCACCATGAAGATCCACCCCGACAAGATCCGCGAAGTGATCGGCAAGGGCGGTTCGGTGATCCAGGCCATCACCAAGGAAACCGGCACGCAGATCGACATCCAGGACGACGGCACCATCACCATCGCCTCGGTCAACGGCGCCGCCGGCCAGGCCGCCAAGGCCCGCATCGAGCAGATCACGTCCGACGTGGAGCCGGGCCGCATCTATGAAGGCAAGGTCGCCAAGATCATGGACTTCGGTGCGTTCGTCACCATCCTGCCGGGCAAGGACGGCCTGGTGCACGTGTCGCAGATCTCCAACGACCGCGTCGAGAAGGTCAGCGACGCGCTGAAGGAAGGCGACGTGGTCAAGGTCAAGGTGCTGGAAGTCGACAAGCAGGGCCGCATCCGCCTGTCGATCAAGGCCGTGGAAGAAGGCGAGGGCGTGTCGGCCGAGTAAGCCGCACGACATCGCGATGCGATACGGAAAGGCGGGCTTCGGCCCGCTTTTTCTTTGGATGGGGCCAATCACTTCCAGTGAGCGATGTTGCTGATTCTTCCCCTCTCCCCGCGTGCGGGGAGAGGGTGCCAGAAGCCTGCCGCGTACCTGATACGGGGGCGGGTGAGGGGCAATGCCGGAGCCGTGATGTTTCATCGCGCGTGATGCATCGCGTGATGGTCTCCCCTCAGCCGGTTCGGCTGCCGTGCCGTTGAGTGCCTTGGCTTCGTCGCCCCTCATCCGGCGTTGGGCCACCTTCTCCCCGCAGGCGGGGAGAAGGATTCACGCCATCGACGATCACGCAGGACACAGCGTCTTCGTGCATGCGAAGAATGCCGACGTGCCGTCGACGATAATGGCGTCCATGAATTCGTCGAATACACATGCGGCTGCGCCAGTCTCTCTCTGGTCCGGCCGCGGGCTGGTGCTGCTCGGCATTGTGCTGTCCGCATTCAACCTGCGCACGGCGGTGACCTCGCTCACACCGCTGCTCGATACGCTGGGCGATACATTCGGTTTCGGCGCGACCATGACGGGCGTGTTCGGCATGCTGCCGACCGCGGCGTTCGCGCTGTTCGGGGTGGTGACGCCGGCGTTGGCGCACCGCATGGGCCTGGAACGGACCGCGCTGCTGGCGATGTTGCTGGCCATGCTGGGCCTGCTGCTGCGCAGTGCGGCGGGCGACACGACGGCGCTGGTGGCGGCCTCGCTCACCGCGCTGGCGGGCATGGGTATCGGCAACATCGTGCTGCCGCCGCTGGTGAAGCGCTACTTCGCCGACCGCGTGGGCACGGTCAGTACGCTGTACATCACCGTGCTGCAGGCGGGCACCATCCTGCCGGCGCTGGTCGCGGTGCCGGTGATGGAAGCCGCGGGCTGGCGGATCTCGCTGGGGCTGTGGGCCGTGTTCGCCGCGGCATCGGCAGTGCCGTGGTGCCTGGTGCTGTGGCAGGAACGCAGCAAGGCCTCGCCTTTGGCGCGCGTGCACGATGCCGCCGTCACCGTCGACGACGAAGCGCCCGAACTGGCCGCGGTTCGTCCCACCGGCCGTGCGTGGCGCTCCCCGGTGGCCTGGGGCATGGCGCTGATGTTCGGCATGACCTCGCTGGTGACGTACTCGATGTTCACCTGGTTGCCGAAGCTGCTGGTCGAAGCCGGCGGTACGCCCGCTCTGGGCGGCACGATGGTGGCGCTGTTCTCCACGCTGGGGCTGGTGGCTTCGCTCACGATGCCGCTGATCGCCGTGCGCATGCGCAATCCCTTCATCGTGGTGGTCGTCTGCGCCGGCTTCTACGCCATCGCGTTCGCGGGCCTGCTGCTGGCGCCGATGGCGGCGCCCGCGCTGTGGGTGGCCTTGCTGGGCATGGGACCCAGCACGTTCCCCTTGGCGCTGACCCTGATCAACCTGCGCACGCGCACGCCGGAAGGTTCCGCCGCGCTGTCGGGTTTCATGCAAGGCGTGGGCTACACGCTGTCCTGCGCAGGGCCGCTGGCGTTCGGTCTGCTGCACGAACACACGCATGGCTGGACCCTGCCGATGGCGTTCCTGGCGGCATGCGTCGGTGTGCTGCTGGTCGGTGGCTACCTGGCGTGCCGGCCGCGGTATCTGGAAGACACCTGGCATGCGTAGGTAGGATGGGTTAAGCCGAAGGCGATACCCATCATCGTGGCCTCAAAGTGATCCTTGATGGGTATCGCTGCGCTCCACCCATCCTACGCGCTGCGGTCTGCAGAGCTGGCTCGCCCCCCGCGGCTCCACATCGCTGGTTCACAAGAAGTCATAACGACTTCCGGCAGGGGCTTGCCGGTCGGGGCGGTGCTATCTAGTCGGTTTCCTGACACCGCTGGGGAGCATCCGCATGACCACCCGTCGTGACCTGTTCAAGCTGGGCGCACTGGCCGCCGCTGCGGCCGCGCTGCCGTCGTTCGCCACCGCTGCTGGCGAAGCCAAGCCCGTGGGCAAGGCGGCCAGGCCGCTGAATATCCTTATCCTCGGCGGCACCGGCTTCACCGGCCCGTTCCAGGTCGAGTACGCGCTCAAGCGCGGGCACAAGGTCACCCTGTTCAACCGTGGCAAGCGCCCGTCGCCGGAGTGGCCGGCCGCGGTCGAGCAACTGCACGGCGACCGCAACACCGGCGATCTGGCCGCGCTGAAAGGCCGCAAGTGGGACGTCTGCATCGACAACCCCACCAGCCTGCCGTTCTGGGTGCGCGATGCCGGCCAGGTGCTGAAGGGCAATGTGGGCCATTACCTCTTCATCTCCACCATCTCGGTGTATGCCGACGGCAGCAAGCCGGGCATCAACGAGAACTCGCCCCTGGCGCAGTACAAAGGCAAGGATGCGATGGCCGAAACGCAGCAGACCCTGCGTGCCGACATCGAGAACCTCTACGGTCCGCTGAAGGCACTGAGCGAAGCCGAAGCGCACAAGCAGTTCGGCAAGAACGTCACCATCGTGCGCCCGGGCTACATCGTCGGCCCGCGCGACGAGACCGACCGCTTCACCTACTGGCCGCACCGGGTGGCGCAGGGCGGCGAGATCCTGGTGCCGGGCGATGGCCACGATCCCATCCAGATCATCGATGGCCGCGACCTGGGCGAATGGATGATCCGCCTGGCCGAGGCCGGCACCACCGGCACCTTCAACGCCTGTGGCCCGGATTACCCCCTGTCGATGGATGCCATGCTGTACGGCTGCCAGGCGGTCACCGGCGGCGGCATGACGCTGACGCACGTGTCGCCGGCGTTCCTGGACGAGCAACAGGTCGGCCTGCCGATCTGGGTGCCGTCCAAGGACAACCCGTATGCCGGCTACGGCGCAGTCAGCAACGAACGCGCGATCGCGGCCGGACTGACCTTCCGCCCGCTGGCGACCACCGTGCAGGACCTGCTGGCGTGGTTCCGCAGCCTGCCCGCCGAACGCCAGGCCAAGCTGGGTGCCGGCATTACCCGCGAGAAGGAAGCCGAGCTGCTGAAGGCGTGGCACGCACGGAAGGGCTGAGCGCCTTCAGCGCGTGGGGGCGCACTCCTCCCGAGTGATGCCGGGAGTGGCGCCACTATTGGCGACGCGAAGCAGCATGCCGTGCTCGCGCGTCGAAGAATGGGCGACCGCGGGGTAACGGGCTGCCTCTGCGCGGGCTTGGCTGAGCGCAGCTGGCGGCAGCTCCGCTTGCAGTGTCTGGATGATGCTGGCCAGCCGCCTCCGCACCGGTTCCGGTGCCGCCTTGTCGGCTTGGATCCGCTGTTGCACGTGCAGGTACAGCGCGAGCGCACGAACGGCATCCGGCTGCACGGATTGGGCGAGCAGATAGCGGCGGTTCCCGCGCCGCAGGGGTGAATAGGCCGAAGCCAGTGCCATGGCGGTGACCAGATCGCCCGCGTCCACCGCGCGTTGCGCGAGCGTTTCAGCTTCGCCGCGATACGCGCGCAAGGCGTCCAGGTTGTCCAGGGTGTCGTTCATGCGGAATGCGTTGCCGACCGCGTAGTGCCGCATGGCCGCGACGTTGCCTCCCAGCGCGGCGTTGCGCCAGTAGCGCACGCGATCCTGCGGAGAAAACACAGGCACACCCTCGCATTGTCGACTCTGCTCCAGCAAGCGTTCGCTGCCGGCGGTGAGCGCACGCCGTCGTTCGTTGACAAGGGCGACGGCCTCGGCCGAGTCGCCGGAAGGGGCCGTCATGACATCCCGGTCGGCCAGCATCGCAGACGCCGCATCCAGACCTTGGCGGATGCCATCGCAGAACTCCAGTTCGGCTGTCAGTCGGCAGGCCGCGCCCGCGTCGCCTGCGTCAGCGCGCTGCTGCAGGCCCTGCCAGCTATCGCGCAGGGGCGTCGCCAGGTCCGGCAGCGGTGTGGAGAGTGCGCGCTGACGCGCCGAGCCACGGTCCGGTGAGAGCGGCGTGGGCGCCTGGCTGGATGGGGTGGACGCTTTGCCATCCGGTCCTGCATCGGTCGTCTCGTCGGGCAGGGAAAGGCTGGTACGACCACCCCACCAGCCGAGGATCGCGACGCCAGACAGCACAAGCAACGCAGCCAACCACCATGTCCGAGAGCGTCGATGTCCTTCCATTCCCTGATTCCCAGACTTCCGTGATGCCGATAGCTCATCACAAGTCTTCGCGGATCTTCAAGGCGTGCCTCAGCGCTCCCGTCGCACCAGCATGCGGTCCACCGGGCCGCGGCGTTGCCAGTCGGGCACGACGCGTTCGGTGGCTGCGTTGTCGGCGGCGGCTGCGGTGCCGGTACCGGGTGCCACCAACGAGGGGATCGACGCCGCGATGGGGGCCCCCTCCAGCTTCGGCGCCAGGTCGGTGCCCTGCACGATGCCCAGCGGCGCATAGCCGGTGTAGCCGGGGAAGACCTGGCTGAGGTTGGCGTTGCCCATGCGGCGAATCAGGATTTCCGACATCACCCGGCGATAGTCGGTGGTCACGGGCACGTCGCCGAAGGTGGGCGAGAGCGTTTCCGGATTCAGGCCCGGCCAGCTGCCGTAGAAGCGGCGCCCGTTGACTGCGCCGCCCAGCACAAGCAAGGGATTGCCATACCCGTGGTCGGTGCCGCCATTGGCGTTGGCGCGGACGCGGCGGCCGAACTCGGACTGCACCACCACCGTCACCCGCGCCATCTCGCCGGTGCCGGCGAGTTCGGCATAGAACGCGGCCAGCGCGGCGGAAAGCTCGTTGATCTTGTTCTGGTAGTAGTGGTAGCCGCTGCCCGCGGTGCCCTGGCCCTCATGCGTGTCCCAGCCGCCCAGGTCGAGCGTGGCATAGCGCAGGCCCAGGTCGAAGCGGATGGTCTGCGCGATGGTCCACAGCTGCTGGGCGAAGGTGCCGGTCGGCCAACTGGCCGGCAGGCCGGCGTAGCCCTGCTGGCCGATCAGGCGCAGCGCGCCATCGGCGCGGCGGCCCGTGATTTCCATGCCGGTCTGGCCATTCCACAGCGAGGCCACCGTCTCGGCCACGCCGCGCAGGCCAGGATCCGATCGCGTGCGCTGCCAGTTCCACCCTGTGGTGTTGAGCGAGAAGTCCGACGGGCTGCTCAGCGTCAGCGCGTCCACGGCGCCCATCAGGCCGGCCGGTTGCGTGCCGCTCACGCCGAGTGCGGGCAGGGTGGCGGTGCCGCCCGGGCGCGTTTCCCACGCGCGCGTCATCCAACCCGTGGGCGAGCCATACTTCCCTGGCGTGCCCAGATCGATGTACAGCTGCGCGTCGAAGTGACTGCGCGTCACCGTAGTGGCCATGCCGCAGGCGTGCACGATGGCCAGCTTGCCGTCGTTCCACAGGTCGCGCAGGCCACCGGCAGAGGGATGCAGTCCGAAGCCCGTGTCCGCACCGTTCGCCAACAGCAGCGGCAGTGCCCCGTAGGCACCGCTGGTGGCGATCTGCAGGCTGGGTCGCGCCTCCTCGTAGAAGCCACGGTCCGCGCCGCCGGTGGGCACCACCAGGTTCAGTCCATCCAGGCCACCGCGCAGGAACAGGTGCACGACCGTGTCGTAGCTGTTCACTGCCGCATCGACAGGGTCGGCGAACATCAGTGTGCCGCCGGCAGCGCCGACGATGGCGGCGCTGCCGCAGCCTTTGACGAATTCGCGTCGGGTCAGTCGTAGATCGCGCATGGCGGGCCCTCAGCGGCTCATGAATTCGGGAGTCATCAGGATCAGCGCCACCAGACCGCGCAGGCGCTCGTGGTTGTAGTGTCGCTTCAGGTCGCTGCCCTGCCACGTATTGGTGTCGGTGATGACATAGGTGTGGGGGTCGCCGTTCTGGGCCATGAACGCCATCAGCGCCTGCTTGCGTGCGGCCTCCGGCTGGTAGCCCAGCAGGCGGGTGCACCACCAGGTGACCAGGTTGTTGGCTGTCCAGTTGGCGACCGGCACGTTGGCACGCGTGGTGTCGACGATCGGATGCAGCGGTACATCGCTGTCCCTGGTCTCGGTCAGCCAGCCCAGCACGCGCCAGGTCATCGCGAAGGAGTTCGAGCCCGACCATGCCAGACCCGTGTCCGGGTACCCATTCGGTGCCGGCCAGTTGTAAGGCGCGTGGCCGGTGAACCCGTACAGCCACATGAACTCGTCGCTCCTGCCGTGGTCCGGGCGCAATGTCCAGTCGCCCCCCAGCGTGCGCATCGCGGCCACCGCGGCATCGAACGGGCGGCGGTTCTTCTGGCCGAAGCTGTTGATGAAGTCATCGGAGTTCAGGATGTGGCGCATCACCCGTTCGATCTGGTCCGGCGCCTGCCAGTTCGCGCGGAAGATCGCGGCGGCGCTGTCGATCAGCCCCTGCTTCGGCGTATCGCTGATGAAGCGGCGGATCAGCTTCTTGCAGATGAACTTGGCCACGCGCGGATGGCTGGCCAACCGGTCCAGCACGTCGCGGCCGTCCTTCAGCGCCGGCTGTTCGGGATAGATCAGCATGCCGAGCAGGAATTTCGGGCCGGCGTCATGCCACGACTGCCGGTAGACGAAGGTGCCGTCGTTCTCGCTGGGGAACTGCCAGTGCCCGTTCTTCGCCGACCAGCCGGTGAAGGCGGCCGAGGTCTCGTACACATCGATGTCGGTGTAGCCGATGGGGTAGGCCGGATCCTCGGGGCAGGGCGGCACCTGGAACGGGTCCATGAAGCCCAGGTAGTTCTCCGCGCCCAGGGTGTGCAGCTCCAGCAGCTCGCGTGCGAAGTTCTCGTTCGGGCCCGAGCGCGAATTGTTGATGTTGTCCAGGTAGTAGAGCATCGCCGTGCTCTGTGCCACGCCTTCCAGCATCGTGCGGAAGTTGCCCTTGGCGTTGGCGCGGATCACGTCGCGGTCGTAGTGCACGAACACCGGACCGACGCTGAAGTCGGTACCCAGCACGTTGAAGTGGTCGTGCCAGAAGTTCACCAGCACTTCGCGCAGCTGCCGGCGCGAATACACCGCACGCACGAACGCCGCACGCTGCACCTCGTTGGCCGGGCGCATGCGTACGCTGTACTCCGGGTCCGGCACCACATGGTCGGCCCACAGTTGCGTCAGCGACTTGTTGAGCGTGGTGTAGCCGGCAGCGTTGAGGCGGTTGGTGACCGCGCTGTCGTCGATGGCGTTCCAGTCGAGCTGCCAGTCGACCCAGTTGGCCAGACGCTGGCGGTCGGTGCTGCCCAGCGCGTTGAACTCGGCGACGCTGGCGGCGGTGGCGCCGTAGCTGAGGTTGTTCAGGGCCTGCACCGCGAAAGGTGGTCGCGCCATCGTCAGCAGGCGCGGATGGGACTGGCCCATCATCACGCGGCCACCGCCGGCGGCGGCGACGGTTTCAGGCGCGGGGGTGGTGTCCTTGGGGCTGGCCCGTTCGCCGCCTTTCCAGCCGTACAGGCGGTTCAGTCGCTGGCGGACCTGGGCGGTGAGGTCGGCCTTGCGCCGCAGCACCGGTGCGTCGGTCTCCGCGCCGGTGCGGAGGGCCGGGCCGGCCGCGGTGCGGCGGAGGGCCGGGCCGGCCGCGGTGCGGCGGACGGGCCCGCGCGCAGCGAACCGGCGCCACGGAAGGGTATAGCGCGCCATGCGGTGTTTCCCACGTTCCCCAGGATGGCGGAAGTATTGGCCAGGACCCTGCGCGGCGTTTGCGACCGCGCGCACAGCCCGGCCATGCCGGGTATCGCGTCAGACCAGGCCGGTGGCGTAGAACACGCCGATCACGACGAAGACGGCCGTCGTCTTGATCAGGGTGATCGCGAAGATGTCCTTGTAGGACTGCCGGTGGCTCAGGCCGGTGACGGCCAGCAGGGTGATCACCGCACCATTGTGGGGCAGCGTGTCCATGCCGCCGGAGGCCATCGAGGCCACGCGGTGCAGCACCTCCATCGGGATGCCCGCCGCGTTCGCGTTGGCGATGAAACTGTCGGCCATCGCCGCCAGCGCGATGCTCATGCCGCCGGAGGCGGAACCGGTGATGCCCGCCAGCGCGGTGACGGAAATCGCTTCGTTGACCAGCGGGTTCGGAATGGCCTGCAGCGCATTGGCCACGACCAGGAAGCCGGGCAGGGCGGCGATGACGGCGCCGAATCCGTATTCCGACGCCGTGTTCATCGAGGCCAGCAACGCGCCGCCGATGGCGCTCTTGGTGCCTTCGGCGAAGCTGGCGAACACCGGCTTCCACGCGAACGCGATCACCGACACGATGCCCACCAGCAGCGCGCCCTGCACGGCCCAGATGGCGGCGACCTTGGAGACCTCCTGCACCACCGGCGCGGGATTGCCGATGACGGCCGGCACGAAGGACTGGCTTTCGCCGTAGAAGCCGGGAATCCAGCGGGTGAACAGGAAGTTGGCCACGCCCACCAGCAGCAGCGGCAGGATCGCGATCAGCGGATGCGCCAGGCGATCGCCCTTGAAGGGTTCGGGTTCGTTGCGCAGCTCCTCGCTGCCGGCATAGCCCTCGCCGTTGCGCGCGGCCACCCGACGCCGCCATTCCAGGTAGCTCATGCCGACGATCAGGATGAACACGCCGCCGATCGTGCCCAGCACCGGCGCGGCCCAGCCGGTGGTGCCGAAGAACGAGGTGGGGATGATGTTCTGGATCTGCGGCGTGCCCGGCAGCGCGTCCATGGTGAAGGTGAAGGCGCCCAGCGCGATGGTGCCCGGCACCAGCCGCTTGGGGATGTCGCTCTGGCGGAACAGTTCCGCCGCGAACGGATACACCGCGAACACCACCACGAACAGCGACACGCCGCCGTAGGTCAGGAGCGCGCACACCAGCACGATGGACAGCATCGCGCGCTGCGCGCCGACCACCTTGATGGTGGCCGCGACAATGGCCTTGGAGAAGCCCGAGATCTCGATCAGCTTGCCGAACACCGCGCCCAGCAGGAAGACCGGGAAGTACAGCTTCAGGAAGCCGACCATCTTGTCCATGAACAGGCCGGTGAACATGGGCGCCACCAGCGAGGGATCGGTCAGCAGCACCGCGCCCAGCGCCGCGATGGGCGCGAACAGGATGACGCTATAGCCGCGGTAGGCCACGAACATCAGGAAGCACAGCGCGGCCAGCACGATCAGGAACGACATCCACGACTCCTCGGCCAGCGCCGGTTGCAGGTGCGGCGAGTATCCGCAGGGCCGTGCCGACCGTCCCACTGTACGAAGGTACGATGCCCTCCGCACGGGCCACCCCCTAGTGTTCGCTTCAATCGGCGGCATCCGTCCGCCGCCAACGTCATACCCGGGAGGAGGGGAGACCCATGAAGCGCAAGCATCTGAGCCTGGCCATCGGCTGCGTCCTGTTGTCGTCCGTGCCGGTGGCATGGGCGCAGGACGCCGCGCCGGCCGGCGACACGCCGGCCACCAATGCCACCACACTGGATTCGGTCAAGGTCACCGCGCGCAAGCGCGAAGAGACCCTGCAGGACGTGCCGGTGGCCGTCACTGCGTTTACGCCGGAAACGCTGGACAAGCTGAACATCAAGGACCTGGGCGATCTGGACGCGCAGGTGCCGAACCTGACCGTGTACGCGGCGCGCGGCTCCACCAGCACCGTCACAGCCTACATCCGCGGCGTGGGCCAGGCCGATCCGCTGTGGGGCGTGGATCCGGGCGTGGGCATCTATCTGGACGACGTCTACATCGCCCGTCCGCAGGGCGCGCTGCTGGACGTGTTCGACGTGGAGCGTATCGAGGTGCTGCGCGGCCCGCAGGGCACGCTGTACGGCAAGAACACCATCGGCGGCGCCATCAAGTACATCTCGCGCGGCCTGCCGCAGGAGACCACGGGCTTCGCCTCGGTCACCGTGGGCAACTACAACCAGCTGGACGTGAAGGCGGCGCTGGGCGGCGAGATCGGCGGCAAGGACAGCGGCCTGCGCGGCCGCGTGTCGGTGGCCAGCATGAATCGCGACGGCTTCGGCACCAACACCTATACGGGGCAGGAGGTCAGCGACAAGGAGATCAACGCGGTCCGCATGCAACTGGGGGCGTACTCGCAGGACGACTTCGACGTGCAGTTCGCCTTCGACTACATGGACGACCAGTCCGGCGTGCGCGGTGCGAAGATGCTGGCGCCGAATCCGCTGGCTCCGGCCTATCCGCCGACCGGCGACCGCTACGACATCCGCAGCGGCATGAAGAACATCAATGACACCGAGATGAAGGGCGCCTCGGTCACCGTCAACTGGCGTCCGAGCGACGACTGGGCGTTCAAGTACGTCGCCGCCAAGCGCGAGTCCGACACCGAGACCAATATCGACTTCGACACCACGCCGTTGCCGCTGGTGGACGTGCGTGCGTTCTACAGCGACAGCCAGGTGAGCCAGGAACTGCAGGCCAACTACGACGGCGGCGGCCGTGCGCGCGGCGTGATGGGCCTGTACTGGTTCAACGGCGACGCCGGCGGCCAGGTGCTGAACTACTTCTGGAACCCGCTGCTGGCCACCGGCCTGACCAATCCGCTGTTCGGCGACACCCAGGGCGTGGTGAACACCAAGAGCATCGCGCTGTACGCCGACTGGACCTTCGACCTGACCGACCGCCTGAAGCTGGATGTGGGCGCCCGCTACACGGACGAAGACAAGCATGCCATCGCGCTGAACCGTTTCTACACCAACAACCAGTACGAAACGTCGTGGGGCACGGCGGCGAACTTCAACAAGACGGTCAACTTCAAGAACGTCTCGCCGAAGGTGTCGCTGGACTACCAGATCACCCCGGACATCATGGTCTACGGCCTGGCCTCGCGCGGCTTCAAGTCCGGCGGCTACAACATCCGCGCCAACACCACCGCGGTGCCGCGCTCGGGCGAGCCGTTCGACGACGAGCAGGTCGACAGCTTCGAGATCGGCAGCAAGATGTCGTTCCTCGACCAGCGCCTGTTCCTGAACCTGTCGGCGTTCCACAACAAGTACGAGGACATCCAGCTGTCGGTGTTCACTTCGTACACGCTGCCCAACGGTTCGCAGAGCTTCTTCGGCGACTTCACCAACGCGGGCAAGGGCACGGTGAATGGCGTGGAAGTCGAGTACCAGTTCCTGCCGACGGCCAACTGGCTGATCAGCGGCAACCTGGCCTGGCTGGACGCGAAGTACGACGAGTTCATCAGCGGCGGCGTCAACATCGCCGACACCCAGTACTTCACCAATGCGCCGGAGTTCTCGGGCGCGCTGAACGTGGAGTACCGCACGGACCTGGCCAATGGGGGCAACCTGTCCGCACGCGTGGGGTATTCGTACCAGTCGGAAGTCTGGCCGACCACCGACCTGAGCCGGGCGATCAGGCAGGACGGCTATGGCCTGGTCAGCGCTGGCGTGATCTGGAAGATCGACGACGCGTGGAGCCTGTCCCTCCAGGGCACCAACTTGGCGGACGAGGAATATCGCACCACCGGCTATAACATCGCCGCCTACGGCGTGCTGACCGGCTTCTACGGTCCGCCGCGCCAGTACAGCCTCACCGCGCGCTACGACTTCTGACGCATGGCCCCAGGCGACGCGGCGCTGTGCATGCAGCGCCGCGCCGTCGTTCGTTCGCGGGTGCGCGGAAAGCCGGCGCGCCTCAGGGTTTGCGGACGGGACGTTCGGGCTTGCGCGGCGAAGCCGGGTACTCTTCCGCCAGCAGGCCGGCCACGCCGGTGGTCGGGGCGGGGGTGCCCTTGTCGGTCCTGGCGACGGAGCACTCCTGCTTGTCCTGGGCCAGGTTGGGACAGCTGACGCACTGCCTGCCGTCGGTGTTGTTGACGCAGATCTCGTAGTTGTCGCCCTTGTTGACGATGCTGCAGTCCGGGCCACGCGATATGCAGATGCCGAGCGCGGTGCTGGTGCGCGTTGCCCAGGCGGGCGCGGATGCGGCAAGCAGCACGAGGGACAGCGCGGAAGCGCGCAGGAACAGGTGGTTGTGCATGACGATCTCCTTGTTCGACTCCGTGTGGGCACCCCCTTGGGCCCGGCGATGACGGAACCGCATGGCGGCAATCCCTTCGGTAGGAGCGTTCCGCACCGGCTTCGTCATGAGGAAGAACGAGGCCTTGCGGAGGCGTCGGCCACGGGAATGGACGGGGGACAGTGCCGATCGTCGGCGCGGTAAGATCGTGGCTGGGCAGACAGGACCATTCGAGGAAGCATGCTGAGCATCGGTATCGTGGTGCTGGCGGGGCTGCTCTGGCTGGGCGTGCTGTTCGGCTCGGCGCTGTATGCCGAGCGTCATCCGCGCGTGCTCGCGGTGCAGTGGCCATACGTCTACGCGCTGTCGCTGGCGGTGTACTGCACGTCGTGGACCTTCTTCGGCACCGTGACCCAGGCCGCGCGCTACGGGTGGCCGCTGCCGCCCACCTTCGTCGGCACCATCCTGCTGTACGTGTTCGGCGCGTTCCTGCTGGTGCGGCTGGTGCGGATGGCGCGCGAGTCGAATGCCACCTCGCTGGCCGACCTGATCGCCACGCGGCTGGGCAAGGACGGATGGCTGGCGGCCACCGTCACCCTGGTCGCCGCCCTGGGCCTGATCCCCTACATCGCGCTGCAGTTGAAGGCGGTGGCGATGAGCTTCGCCCTGCTCACGCGGTCGCCGGGCAACGATGCGCTGCCGGCCTGGCAGGACAGCGCGCTGTACGTGGCGCTGGCGATGGCGGTGTTCGCGATGCTGTTCGGCACGCGCCGCGCGAGCGCGGCCGAGCACAACCGCGGCCTGATCCTGGCGATGGCGTTCGAGTCGCTGTTCAAGCTGGCGGCGATGCTGGCGCTGGGCGTGTTCGTCTGGTGGGGCCTGCCTGAACTCCCCGAAGTCCCGCCCGTGCAGGCGCCGCCGTCCACCACCTACGGCTTCCTGCCGCTGGTGGCGCTGGGCGTGCTGGCCATGTTCACCCTGCCGCACCAGGTGCACGTGGGCGTGGTGGAATGCCGCGACGAGCGCCATGTGCGCACGGCGCGCTGGCTGTTCCCGCTGTACATGGTGCTGATGGCCGCACCGCTGCTGCCGCTGGCGCGCGCGGGCGGCGCGATGTTCGGCGACGCGGTGCCGTCCGACCTTTACGTGCTGGCGCTGCCGTTGTCCCAGGGGCAGCAGGGCCTGGCGCTGCTGGCCTTCCTGGGCGGACTGAGCGCGGCCACCGGCATGGTGGTGGTCAGTACGCTGACGCTCAGCCTGATGATCGGCAACCACTGGCTGGCGCCGGGCCTGTTGCGGGGCGGCTGGCTTCGCGGCACGGGCGGCGACCTGCGCGGCGCGGTGCTGGCGCAGCGGCGCATCGGCATCGTCGCGGTGATGCTGCTGGCGTGGGCGTACAGTCGCCTGATCGCGGGCAACGATGCGCTGGCCGACGTGGGCGCGGTGTCGTTCTCGGCGCTGGCCACCCTGGCGCCTGCGCTGGGTTTTGCCATCTGGCGTCCGCAGACGCCGCCGCGCGCGGTGATCGCCGGCATCGTCGCCGGTTTTGCGGTCTGGGTATGGCTGTTGCTGCTGCCGGTGACGATGGATGCGCGCGGCGTGGCGCCGGCCTGGCTGCAGGCAGGCCCGTTCGGCATCGCCGGTCTCTCGCCTGATGGTTTCTTCGGCTTGACCGGATGGAGCCGGTTGGGCCGCGCGGTCGGCGTGAGCCTGTTCCTGGGCACGGCGGTGACGCTGCTGGTGATGGGCTGGCGCGGCGCGACGCCGCGGCGCCTCGACCGCCGCGGCTTCGATGCCAAGACCCTGCGCGATGCCGGCCGCCGCTTCCTGCCGCGCGAGCGCGTGGAGGAACTGCTGGCCGATGCGCCGCGCAACGGTCCGGTGCCCGGCGTGATCGAGGCGCGTCTGGAGCGCGAACTGTCGGCCGTGCTGGGATCGGCCTCGGCGCGCCTGCTGCTGGATGCGGCGCGTCGCGAGAGCGGGGACCTGGACACGGTGGCGGCCATCGTCGGCGAAGTCTCGCAGGACCTGCGCTTCAACCAGCAGGTACTGGAAGCCGCGCTGCAGAACATGAGCCAGGGCATCAGCGTGATCGATCGCGAGCAGCGGCTGGTGGCATGGAACCGCCGCTATGCGCAGATGTTCGGTTTCCCCCCCGAGCTGCTGCAGGTCGGACGCCCGATCGCCGACCTCACGCGCTGGGCCCTGCAGCGCATGCCGCAGCGCGGGCAGGACGAACGGGCGCTGGACCGGCGGCTGGCCTTCATGCGCGCCGGTACGCCGCACCTGACCGAACGCGTGTTCCCGGACGGCAGCATCGTGGAGATCCGCGGCAATCCGATGCCGGGCGGCGGCTTCGTGGCGACGTATACCGACGTGACCGCCTCGCGCCAGGCGGAGCGGGAACTCAAGCAGGCCAACGAGACCCTGGAGCAGCGCGTCGCCGAGCGCACCGCGCTGCTGGAAACGGCCAAGCGCGAGGCCGAGCATGCGAACGATGCCAAAAGCCGCTTCCTGACGGCGATCGGCCACGACCTGCTGCAGCCCTTGCACGCCGCGCAGCTGTTCACCGACGCGCTGTCGCAGCAGCTGCCGGAACAGCGCCAGCGCGATACCGCGCTGCAGGTGCGTGGGGCGCTGGATTCCACCACCGACCTGTTGACCGGCCTGCTGGACATGTCGCGGCTGGAGGCCGGCGGACTGGTCCCCGAGCCGCGCGACCTGCCGTTGATGGAAGTACTGGAGCCGCTGGCGTCGGAATTCCGCGTGCTGGCACGCGAGCGCGGCCTGTCGTTCGCGATGGTGCCCACGCGTGCCTGGGTGCACACCGATCCACAACTGCTGCGCCGCATCCTGCAGAACTTCCTGGCCAATGCCGTGCGCTACACCGCACGCGGTGGCGTACTGCTGGGCGTGCGCCGCCGTGGCGAGCGTGTGCGCGTGGAGGTGTGGGATACCGGGCCCGGCATCGTCGAAGCCGAGCAGCAGCGGATCTTCGAGGAATTCCGGCGCGGCGACGATGTGCCGGGGCAGGGCCTGGGACTGGGCCTGTCGATCGCCGACCGCATCGCCGCGCTGCTGGACGCGCCCCTGTCGCTGCGCAGCCGGGTCGGGCACGGCGCCGTCTTCGCGGTCGACCTGGTGCGGGTGGCGGCACCTGCGGCGGTGCCTGCGCTGGCCGGCAAGCCTGGCCTGGCCGGCCGCCATGTTCTGGCCGTGGACAACGATCCCGACGCGCTGGCGGCGCTGCGCCAGGTGCTCATGGGATGGGGATGCAGCGTGGCGGTTGCCGCCGATGACCCATCCGCACACGCCGCATTGCGCGAGCGTGCTGCCGACCTGTGGCTGTTCGACTATCACCTGGATGCCGGCGACACCGGCGTCGCGCTGGCCGCTCGGCTGCGTGACACGCATGGACAGCGCCCGTGCCTGATCCTGAGCGCCGACCAGACTGAGGCGGTACGGCGCGCGGTGCGCGACGCCGACCTGCCGCTGCTGGTCAAGCCGGTGCGGCCGCTGGCGTTGAAGTCGGTGCTGGACCGTTTATTGGCGGCGCGGGCGATGTGAGGGCGCATCGTCGTCCCAGCGAACGCTGGGACCCATCTTGCTCCTGCGGTTCCGAGCAATGGACGGGGAACCCGCGGAGATCGACATCAGAATGGGTCCCAGCGTTCGCTGGGACGACGGTCGATGGTTCAAAGGTAGAATCACCACTCCGCTGCTCACCGATCTCCCATGCCCTACACCCCCATCGTCGCCACCCTCGGCTACGTGCTGTCGCCCGACCGCTCGCAGGTGCTGCTGATCCACCGCAACGCGCGCCCGGATGACCAGCACCTGGGCAAGTACAACGGCCTGGGTGGCAAGATCGAGCGCGACGAGGATGTGGTGGCCGGCATGCGCCGCGAGATCCATGAGGAGGCGGGTATCCACTGCGACGCGATGACGCTGCGCGGCACGATCAGCTGGCCCGGCTTCGGCAAGCGCGGCGAGGACTGGCTGGGCTTCCTGTTCCTGATCACGGCTTACAGCGGCATACCGTTCGAGCACAATCCGGAAGGCACGCTGGAATGGGTGCCGGTGGAGAAGATCATGACGTTGCCGCTTTGGGACGGCGACCGCCACTTCCTGCCGCTGGTGTTCGACAACGACCCGCGGGGTTTCCACGGCGTCATGCCGTACCGCGATGGCCGCATGGTGTCGTGGGACTACTCGCGCATCTGAGCGACCCCGCGTCCGTTTCCATTGTAGGAGCGACGTAAGTCGCGACCGGAATGCAACGGGGTCAATGCACTTTGGATGAGCGCTGATTCCGCGACGCATGCTTCTCCTCATCCGTGTCGTCCATGGAACAAAGGAGACCAAGGTCCATGGTCGCGACTCACGTCGCTCCTACAGGGAGCGGCCGCATGTTCCACGATCCCGCTTGTCCACACCACCTGTGGAATGACGTTGGGGAAACCGTGTGGATAACCGCGCCGGCGCCTTGCGCCGCAGGGCTGTCAAGATGGGTGGCGAAATTTTGACCAGGGCATGACGGTCGTGTGTCCGGGTTGTCCACACCGGGTGTGGATGGTCTGTCGACCAACATGTGGATAAGCGCTGGCACGCGTTGCGGTACAACGCTGTCAAGATGGGTGGCGAAAATTTGACCGGTGCGGATCCTGGCGGCGTCGAAGGCGAGGTTCCACGGATAGCCGGGTATCGTCGTCCCAGCGAACGCGGGGACCCATCTTGCTTCTTTTCAGAGCAGGTCAGATGCGGGTCAACAGCTGGAGCCAGATGGATCCCAGCTTGCGCTGGGATGACGGCATGGATCGCCACGACGTCTTGTCCCCGTTCGCGTGGGGATGGGGGGCTACTCGATCTGCCGCGCCGGATCCGCCAGCTCCAGTTCCCGCAGCACCACGCCGGCCTGTGTCCGGTTGCGCACGCCCAGACGGTCGAAGATGGCGGACAGGTGCGCCTTCACAGTGCGCTCCTGCACGTCCAGACGGTCGGCGATCTGCTTGTTCAACAGGCCCTGCGCCACCAAGGTCAGCACGCGGAACTGCTGCGGCGACAGGCTGGCCAGCCGCCCGGCCAGTTCGGTGTCGTGTTCGGAGGATTGCGCGCGCGCTACGGCACCGCGCAGCGAGGCGGGCAGCCACTGCTCGCAGGCCAGCACGCTGCGGATGGCGTCGCGCAGCTCGTCCAGGCCGGAGCTCTTCGGCAGGTAGCCGGCCGCCCCATGGTCCAGCGCACGGCGCACCACGCGCGGATCGTCGTTGGCCGACACCACCACCACCGCGACCGCGGGGAACTGCGCGCGGATCGCCGCCAGGCCGGCAAGCCCGTGGTTGCCGGGCATGTGCAGGTCCAGCAGCACCAGGTCGATGTCGTCGTGCGCCTCCAGCGTGGCGATCACGCCATCCAATGATTCCGCCTCGCGCACCGTCAGCTGGGCCACGGCATCGGCTGCCGCGCCGCGCAGGGCGGCCCGGAACAGCGGGTGGTCGTCGGCGATCAGGAGATTGGGCATGGGGACAGGAGTGAGCGGAGAGGAGTGGGTGGAGGCGAGCTTTGGCTCACTCCTCACTCCTCCCGGCTATCCACTCGCTTCATTGCACCGTCCACCCGCCGTCCACCACGATCGTCTGCCCGGTGATGTTGCGCGCGGCCGGCGAGGTGAGGAAGGCGGTGATGCCGGCCAGTTCGTCCAGGCCGATGAACACGCCCTTCGGCATCGGCTTCAGCATCACCTGGCTGACCACGTCGGCCTCGGAAATGCCGCGTGTGCGCGCCTGGTCGGCGATCTGCTTGTCCACCAGCGGCGTCTTCACGTAGCTGGGGCAGACGGTATTGATGGTGATGTCGGTGTCGGCGGTTTCCAGCGCCAGCACCTTGGAAAAGCCGACCAGCCCGTGCTTGGCCGCCACGTAGGCGCTCTTGTACGGGCTGGCCACCAGCGCATGGATGCTGCCGATGTTGACGATGCGGCCGAAGCCGCGTTCGCGCATGCCCGGCAGCACGGCGCGGGTCAGGCGGGCCACGCCGACCAGCATCACCTGCACCAGGAAATCCCACTTCTCGATGGGAAACTCCTCCAGCGGCGACACATGCTGCAGGCCGGCATTGTTGACCAGCACGTCGATGGGGCGCGAGATCGCCGCGAGTGCGGCATCGATGCTGTCCTGCGAGGTGACGTCCAGCGCGACCGCTTCGGCCGAACCGCCCTCTGCACGGATCTGCGCCGCCACGGATTCGGCGGCCTCCAGGTTGAGATCGCTGACGATGACGTGGCGGCCGGCTTCGGCCAGGTGGGAGGCGATGCCTGCGCCGATGCCGCTGGCCGCGCCGGTGATGAGGAGGGTGTGGGTCTTCTGCATGGGGGCTCCTGCGTGCTGGGGCTAGGGTAGCAGGCAGGCGTCCGCCGTTCGTGGTACCAAAGTACGATGACGGGACTTCCGCGGCGCGGTAGTTTCGTGGCATTGACCGGAACCATGGATGCAATCCAGGCATGAACGCGACGATGCGACTTTCCTGTGGCGTATGGCTGGCGGCGATGCTCGCCGGCTGCGCCAGCGCCCCCTCCAAGCCCGAGGCCGTGGCCCACATGATCCAGCCCCAGCGCGTCACCGAGCATCGCGGCCATGACGACCTGCTCACCGCGGGCCTGGGTCTGGACGGCCTGCGCGCGATGGCGGCGCCCGCGTTCGCCGACCCAGCCCATCCCACGGCCGCCGAGCTGCGCCGCCGGGCGATCTGGGGGAACTGGCGCGGCATCGCCGACCTGTCGCCGACCGGCGCCTACGGCCAGGCCTACGGCAGCGTGGCCAGCGTGCCGGGGCGCGAGTACTCGGCGCTGGCGAAGGTGCCCGGGGCGGCGCAGCCGCACCGCGTGCTGGTGCAGGTGCCGGACAGCTTCGATACGCGCAGGCGCTGCATCGTGGTCACCGCCTCGTCGGGTTCGCGCGGCATCTATGGCGCCATCGCGGTCGCCGCACCGTGGGGCCTGCCGAAGGGCTGCGCCATCGCCTATACCGACAAGGGCGCGGGCACGGACTACTTCGACCTCGACGAGCAGCAGGGTGCGCGCGAGGACGGCACGGTGGGTGCGTTGGGCACCGATGCGCTGGCCTTCGCGCCCGACGCGCCGGTGGGCGCCAGCGGCGTGGCGGTGAAGCACGCGCATTCCAAGGACAACCCGGAAGCGGACTGGGGCCGGCATGTGAAGCAGGCCGCCGAGTTCGCGCTGGCCGCGCTGGATCAGGCGTTCCCGCAGGCGGCGCCGTTCCGCTTCGACAATACGCGCGTCATCGCGGTCGGCATTTCCAATGGCGGGGGCGCGGTCCTGCGTGCCAGCGAAGAGGAGGGCGGCTGGCTGGATGCCGTCGTCGCCGGAGAGCCCAACATCTACGCCGCCGATGCGCCGGGCGCGCGCTCGCTGTACGACTACACGACCGAAGCCGCACTGCTGATGCCGTGCGCGCTGCTGGACCTGCCGGCGGAGACGTTGCCGCAGCCGCCGCTGCGTGCCCAGGTGGAACCGCTGTGGGCCGCGCGCTGCGCCACGCTCAAGGCGGCGGGCCTGGTCACCGGGGGTGATGCGAAGGCGCAGGCCGCCTCGGCCCGGGCGCAGCTGAAAGCGAACGGCTGGACCGAAGAGGCGCTGGTGGCCGGTGCGCTGAGCGTCGGCTTCGATCTGTGGCGCGCGGTGGCCGTCACCTACGCCTCGGCCTACGGCCGCTACGGCGTGGGCGAACATCCGTGCGGGTACGCGTTCTCTGCGCAGAACCCGGACTTCAGTGCACGCGCGGCAAGCGCGGCAGAACGCGCCGCCTGGTGGTCCGACGGCAGCGGCATTCCGCCGGGTGCGGGCGTGGGCATCGTGGACACGAAGCTGGCGCCGCCGGACTTCACCCTGCCGGGCCTGCAGTGCCTGCGTGCGTTGCAGACCGGTGACGGCGACGACGCGCGCCGCGTGCAGGCCGGCATCGCGCAGACGGCCGCGCGCTTTCCGAAGACGCGCCGCCCCGTGGTGGTGATCCACGGCCTGGACGACGGGCTGGTGCCGCCGGCGTTCTCCAGTGCGCCGTACGTGGAGGCCGCGCGCACCGCCAATCCGGATGTGCGCTACTGGCAGGTGCGGCATGCGCAGCACTTCGACGGCTTCCTGGCGCTACCGGCCTACGGGGCGCGCTATGTCCCCCTGCTGCCGTACGTCTACGCTGCCCTGGACCAGGTCGACGCCACCCTGGATGGCAGCAGGGAACTGCCGGCCAATGCGCTGATCAATGCCAATCCGCGCGGCGCGGGGAGCGTGGAAGCCAGCCAGTTCGCGATTCCGCGCTGAGCCTGCTGTTGTAGGAGCGACGTGAGTCGCGACCGTAGACGTGGCCAGTCCGGGTGGACTGGCTGTGCAAGGAATCTTGGCTGCTCCATTGCCGCCGTCGCGACTGACGTCGCTCCTACAGGGAGTCTGGCGCCCCCCACGACGGATTCACCCGGTTCGGCTTACCCTGTAGGCCGTTTCCGGCCAGCGACGCCCTCATGTCCCGACACTTCTCCATGATCCGCGACTTCCAGCTGGCCGACTGGTTCACGCTGGGCAACGCCTTCTGCGGCACCGGGGCCATCTTTGCGTCGATGCGCTTCTTGCAGGAAGGCATCCTGCGCGACCTGATGATCGGCATGGCGCTGATCCCGCTGGCCTTCATCTTCGATGCCCTGGACGGCCGCGTGGCGCGGTGGCGCAAGCAGGCCTCGGTGCTGGGGCGCGAACTGGATTCCCTGGCCGACGTGATCTCCTTCGGCGTTGCCCCGGCCGCGCTGGCCTATGCCTGCGGCATGCAGGGCGGCTGGGACTGGCTGGTGCTGTCGTACTTCGTCGCCTGCGGCGTCAGCCGGCTCGCGCGCTACAACGTCACCGCCGAGACGCTGGCCGAGGGTGGCGACAAGGTGAAGTTCTTCGAGGGCACGCCCATTCCCACCAGCCTGGTGCTGGTCATCGTGCTGGCCGTGGCGGCCTATCTTGGCCATGTGGGTCCGCACCTGTGGCTGGGATCATTGAAGCTGGGCCCGTGGCTGCTGCACCCGCTGGTGCTGCTGTACGCCATATCCGGCACGCTGATGATCAGCAAGACGCTGCGCATTCCCAAGCCCTGAGCCGTGAGGTGAGAGCGCGTCATGCACGCGTCGCCGGCCGCGGCTAGAATCGGTCGGGAAGGGAGGGCACATGGCAAATTCCGTTCCACCGTGGCCGGGCGATTTCGAATCGGTGGCCCAGCAGTACTGGAGCCTGTGGGGCGACGCCCTGCGACAGGTTGGCGCAGGGCCGGCGATGCCGATGCCGGGCGCAGCCCCGGGCTGGCAACAGACGGTCGATTGGTGGGCGAAGCTGGTGCCCGGTGGACAGGCGCAGGTGGACGAGGCCGTCGGCCGCTTCCAGCGGCAGGCTAGCCAGTGGTTCGGCCAGATGCAGCAGGTCGCGGCGCAGTTCACCGGCCGCGATCACGACGCCACCGACATCGGCCGCGCCTGGCGCTCTGCGCTGGGCATGGCCGATCCCACGCCCGCGCACAATCCCTTCGCCGACATCTTCCGCAGCATGCAGGGGGGCGCACACGGACTGGATGGCTGGATGCAGCAGCTGCGTCCTTGGCTGGAGAACCTGCAACGTGATGGCGACCGCTGGCGGCACATGCCGACCTTCGGCCTGACGCGCGAGCACCAGGAACGCTGGCAGCATCTGGCCCAGGCCTACCAGGACTACCAGCAGCGCGTCGCCGAATACGACCAGCTGATGCTGCAGGTGGCGCAGGACGCATTCGCCCGTTTCGAGCGCAAGCTGGAGGAGCACGCCGAACCGGGCCGCCAGCTGCAGAACGCGCGCGCGCTGTTCGACCTGTGGATCGACGCAGCCGAAGACGCCTACGCGCAGGTCGCCCTGTCCGAGGATTTCCGCCATGCCTTTGCCGGCCTCGCCAATGCGCAGGCGCGCCTGCGGCTGGGCGTGCAGCGTGAGGTGGAGCAGGTCTGCTCCCTGTTCGGCATGCCGACGCGCACCGAGGTGGATTCCGCGCATCGCAAGATCGTCGAGTTGGAGCGCGCCATGCGAAAGCTGACGCGTGTGCAGGCCGCACCCGCTCGTCGCGCCCCGACGCCACGCACCGCGGCGTCCACGGAAGCACCGGTCAGCACGCAGGCACCGCCTCCGCCCGCGCCTGCCGCAGCGAAACCGACAGCGGCGAAGAAGCGTGCGCCCGTCCGCCGCAAGGCAGCAGCGCCCAAAGCGGCGCCCAAGCCGCGTCCGGCGGCCAAGAAGAAGGCAGCGAAGAAGCCTGCACGGCGGACCATCGCGGCCGCTGCGCCTGTGGCAAGCAAGCGGGAACCCGTTGTCGCGGCGCCCCGGGGGGTTGCGAAAAAGCCTGCCAGGGTGAAGAAGTCCGTCGCCAAGGCCGTGCCGAAGGTGCGCGTCGCAAAGGCGCCGAAGAAAACGGCAGCGCCTGCCGCGAAGCCGGCGTCGGTCGTGTCGATGAAGGACTGGGTGGCGCGCAACGCCGCGCGCGCCGCGACCACCGAGGCGCCGAAAGCCGCCAGGAAGACGAAGCGGGGTAAAGGCAAGTGAACGGACCGCTCAACTTCACCGCCGAGGCGCTGGCCCAGGAGGCCACCACGCTGGTGCAGAAACTCTCCGCCGGCCTGCATACGCTACCGGAGGTGGACGACGTCCACTACGGCGCCACCCAGAAGCAGGAAGTCTGGCGCGACGGCAAGGTGGTGCTGTACCGCTTCGTCGGCGAGAAGGCGCCGACGGCGAAGGTGCCGCTGCTGATCGTCTACGCGCTAGTCAACCGTCCCTACATGGTGGACCTGCAGCACGACCGCTCCCTGGTGAAGGGCCTGCTGGCACAGGGCGAAGACGTCTACGTCATCGACTGGGGCTATCCGGACCGCTCGGACCGCTTCCTGGAACTGGACGACTACATCAACCGTTTCATTGATGGTGCGGTGGACCACCTGCGCGACAGCAGCGGCCGCGAGGCGGTCAACGTGCTGGGCATCTGCCAGGGTGGCGCGTTCTCCCTGTGTTATGCCTCGCTGCACCCGGAGAAGGTCAAGAACCTCATCACCATGGTCACGCCGGTGGACTTCCATACGCCGGACAACATGCTGTCGCACTGGACGCGCGAACTGGACGTGGACCTGTTCGTCGACGCGCTGGGCAACGTGCCCGCCGACATGATGAACGCCTGTTACCTGATGCTGAAGCCGTTCCGGCTGAACCTGCAGAAGTACGTGGGCCTGATGGATATCCTGGACGACAAGCGCGCCATCGAGGATTTCCTGCGCATGGAGAAGTGGATCTTCGACTCGCCCGACCTGGCGGGTGAAGCCTTCCGGCAGTTCATCACGCAGTTCTACCAGCGCAACGGCTTCATCAAGGGTGGCATCGAGATCGGCGGCGAGACGGTGGACCTGGGTTTCGTCGACATGCCGGTACTGAACATCTACGCCGAGCAGGACCATCTGGTGCCGCCGGATGCGTCACGGGCGTTGAAGGACGTGGTGGGCACGGCGGACTACACCGAGCTGAGTTTCAAGGGAGGCCACATCGGCATCTACGTCTCCAGCCGCGCCCAGCGCGAAGTCCCGTCGGCCATCCACCACTGGCTGGGACAGCGCGCTCGGTAAGCGTGCGCGGTGCCTTCTGTAGGAGCGACGTGAGTCGCGACCGCGATCCGACAGGGAATGAAGGTCGATGGAGCCAGATCTCTCTGTTCGACCGGCCTGCTGGTGTCGGCGCATCGGGCGGTGCGGTCGCGACTTACGTCGCTCCTACAGACGTTCGCTTCCTTCACCTCTGTTGCGATAGGGTAGTCCCATGCTGTCACGCCTCACGCTCGTCACCTGTCTGATCGCCTTTTCCGGGCTCGTGTCCGCCGCACCGTCGCCGACCGCCAAGCGCGAAATCCAGGGCCTGATGGACGCGCTGTCCGCCTCGTCGTGTGAGTTTCAGCGCAACGGCACGTGGCATGGTCGTGACGAGGCGCGCAAGCACCTGCAGCGCAAGTACGACTACCTGCTGAAGCGCGACCTGGTCGACACCGCCGAGCAGTTCATCGAGCGTGCCGCCAGCAAGAGCAGCATGAGCGGGCGGGCTTACCAGGTGTGGTGCCCGGGCCAGCCCGCGCAGCCGGCCGCCGCCTGGTTCAAGGCCCGGCTGGATGCGCTGCGCGGTTCAGGCGCGCCCGGTCGCTGACGCGCTAGACTGGCCGCGGACCACCGTGGGGAGTTGCTGGCGATGAGTACCGCATCCAAGCCGTTTGCCAGGTCGCTGAACGACCGCATGATCGCGGGCGTGATGGGCGGCATCGCGCATCGCTACGGCTGGAGTTCCACCCTGCTGCGCGTGATCTTCGTGATCGTTTCCATCGCCTCGGCGGCGTTCCCCGGCATCCTGGTCTATCTGATCCTCTGGCTGCTGATGCCGAACGAACAGGACTGATCCATGTCGGTCACCGGGCTGTGGGTCGCGCGGGCCTTCGGCATCGTGTGGGCCGTTCCCAATACCGCGGTCGGCGTGCTGGCCGGTGTCGTGGGCATGGCGTTCGGTGCGCGCGCGGAATGGAGCCGTCGCGATTTCGCACTCGTGTTCCATCGCTGGCCCTGGGGTCCGGGCGGCGCCATCACCTTCGGCAACAGCATCCTGCACACCGGCGACACGCTGGAGGCCGAGTGCATCACCTATGAGCATCGTGCCGGACATGCGCAGCATCCGCGCATCCGCCTGGGCGACCACGAGCGCGCACACGTCTACCAGTACATGGTGCTGGGCCCGCTGTTCCTGCCGCTTTACCTGCTGTGCGGGGGCGTCAGCGTGCGCAATCCCTTCGAACGCGCGGCGGACCGCTACGCACTGACGGGCGAGGGCTGGTGGCCCTGGGACAGTCGCGCCGGTCAGTGAGGCTTCGCGCGGCCCGAGCCGGACTTCTTGCCGCCGCCATCCTGCTTGTTGACGGTGGCCCAGGCGATGCGTTCGGCATCCTCCTTCGATCGTCCTTGCTCGCGCTCGGAGTCCTCGATGTGTTCGGCCTGGCGCTTCTGCTTGTCGGTATAGGCGGACTTTTCGCCACGGGGCATGACGGTGCTCCTGCGCAGGGGTGTGGGTCCAGCCTGCGCTTACATGCGTAAGCGCGGCATGACGGGGGCGTCAACGGCACGCAACGCACCCGTCGGGCCTCAGCGCTCCAGTCGCTGGAACGAGAACAGTGGCCACAACGGGTGCGGGCGCCGTTCGATCAGGGCGCGCAGCAATCCGGCGCCCAGCATGCTGTAGGTGATGCCATTGCCGCCGTACGCCATCGCAAAATGCACCCGCGGTCCCCACTGCGCATGCGGGCCGAAGAAGGGCAGCCCGTCTTCCGTTTCCGCGAACGTACCGGCCCAGGAGAACGCCGGCGTGATCTCCAGCGCGGGGAAAAGGGCGTGCAGCCGTTTCAGCAGGGTCCGCGCCTTCTTCTCGACCCGCGCGTCGCGCTTGGCGGGAATGTCGACAGCGTCGTCTTCGCCGCCTACCAACAGCCGGCGGTCGGATGTGCTGCGCGCATAGAGGTACGGGCGCGCGGTTTCCCACAACAGCGTGTCGGACAGGAAGCCGAGCGTTTCCTCGGGCATCGGGTCGCTGATGACGGCATAGCTGCTGCGATTGCGTGCCACCGATTTCTTCAGCCAGTGCTGGCTGGCGTATCCCGCTGCGACGACGAGATGCGCGGCGCGCACGGTGAACCCGGTGTCCGTGCGCAACGCGACGCCACGCGTCGTCGTCCTGATCTCGACGACGCGCGTCCGGTCGAACACCGAAGCCCCCTGCTTCTGCAGGCGCTGGAGCAGGCGATGGGTCAGGCGGTAAGGATCCACGCGCGCGCCTTGCCGGCTGAGCAGGGCCGCGGGCGCGTCGAAGCCATAGTCCTCGTGCACGCGTTCGGCATCGAGCAGCTCGACCTCCAGGCCATGTCGCCGCCGAGTGGCGTGTTCTTCCTCCAGTGCGCGCACGTCGCGGCGGCGGCTGGCGTAGTACAGGCTGGCGTTGCGCGCGAAGCCCACATCGCGCCACGCCGAGGCGACCGCATGCAGCTGGTCGATGGCGGCGGCGCAGGCGCGGTAGGCGAGGGCGGCATCGGCCTCGCCGTGTCGCTTGGCCAGGTCGACCAGATGGGTGTCGATCTCGTACTGCAGCAGCGCCGTGCTGGCGGCCGTGCTGCCCCAGCCTATGTCGCGCTGTTCGAGGATCGCCACGTCGAAGCCGTGGCCGGCCAGTTCATCCGCGATCAGTGCGCCGGTGATGCCGCCGCCGAGCACGGCCACGTCGCACCGATGGTCGGTTTCCAGGCGCGGGAAGGCTTGCATCAGGCCGTTGCTCACCGCCCAGAAGGGATACCCGCTCTTCAGGTCCATGCATGCCTCGCGTTCCGATGACGCGGAGATGCTGGCAGGTGCCGGTGCAGGGCCGGGTGAAGGCCCCGCGGTGGTCAGCGGGGCAGGGCGCCCTGCAGGAACAGTTCCACTGAAGCCAGCGCCTGCGCTTCCAGCGTGTCCACGTCGGGCAGGTGGTGGCTGCCCGCGGCCAGGCGGAAGATCTGGTCGCCGAACAGGCTCATGTAGAACTGCGCGGCGGCGGCCTTCGGCGAGGCCAGCTGCATGCGGCCCGCGGCCACCTGCTGCTCGAAGTACGCGGCCAGGGTAGCGCGGATGGAGGCGACCGCATGGTCCAGGAACCAGTCGCGCAGCGCGGGGAATGATTGCCCTTCGCCGATCACGATGCGGTACACCACCTGCGAATCGGTGCGCGCCATGACCTGCGCCATGCGGATCGCCACCCGGCGCAGTGCCTGCTCGGGCGGCAGTTCGGTCAGGTTGAGGTCGCTGAGCAGGTGGATGTGCATGTCCAGCCGGCGCTCGAGGATGGCGCTGGCCAGGCCTTCCTTGTCGCCGAAGATGCGGTACAGCGTGGCCAGCGATCCGCCGGCGCGCGCGACGATCTCGCTGAGCCGCGCGTGCTGGTAGCCCTTCTCGGCGAACACTTCGGTGGCCGCGTCGAGGAACTTCTCCGCGCGGATCTCGCCACGCCTGCACAGATCCACCTGCGGTCGCGGTCGCAGCGGCGAGCGTGACGTGTCGCTGAAAACGTTTTCCAGATGATCGGTCGTAGTGCTCACGGGAGTTCCTGCGCGCGGCCGTTGGGCGACGATTCCCGCAGCCTAGCAAAAGCTCGACGGACTGTGGCAAATGCATGACAGGGCGCGCGTTTTCTCACAGTCCGGGCGTAGTCGCACACGGTGCCCTAGACTGCCCCTCCCGGCCGTCCGGCCGCAGGGCGGAGACTAGTGATGCGACACGGATGGGCGTGGTGGCTAGGGTGCCTGGTGGCCGCGTGCACGATGGCCGGCGCCGTGCGCGCGCAGACCTGGGCCATCGAGCGGGCGACCGTCGTGGCCTCGCCCGAGGCCGTGCCGTTGGCCGATGCCGTGGTCGTGGTGCGTGACGGGCGCATCGTGTCGGTCGGTCGTGCAGGCGAGGTGCGGGTGCCGGCCGATGCGCGCCGGATCGATGCGGACGGCCGCGTGCTGGTGGCCGGCTTCTGGAACAGTCATATGCACTTCCTGCTGCCCGGCCTGACGGAAGTGGCCGACGCACCGGCCGCCGCGCTGGAACTCGAAGTCCGTTCGCTGCTGACGCGCTGGGGGTTCACCAGTGTGTTCGACCTGGGTGGACTGCCGGGCAATGCGCGCCGTCTGCGGGCCCGTATCGAGGCCGGCGACGTGCGTGGCCCGCGCATCCTGACCGTGGATGCGCCGTTCTATCCCGCCGACGGCACGCCGCACTACGTCCGTGATGTGATGAAGCAGCACGGCGCTCCCTCGGCCGAGGTCGCCACACCCGACGCCGCGCGTGCCCGTGTACGCACGCAACTGAATGATGGTGCCGACGGCGCCAAACTGTTCATCGGGGCGCTGGTCGGTGGTCCGCAGGGCGTGGTGCACATGTCGTCTGACGTAGCGCGTGCCGTGGTGGAAACGGCGCATGCCGCGCGCCGCCCGGTGTTCGCGCATCCCAGCACCACGCAGGGCATCGAGATCGCCCTGCAGGCGGGCGTGGACGTACTGGCGCACAGCACGCCCATCGATGGCCCATGGCCGGACGGCATGGCGCAGCGGCTGGTGGCCGCCGACATGGCGCTGGTGCCGTCGCTGAAACTGTTCGAAGTGGAACTGCGCAAGGAAAGCGTGCCACCTGCCGTCATCGAACGCTTCCTGGCGGTCGGGCAGGGACAGCTGCGCGCGTTCCGCCAGGCGGGCGGACAGGTGCTGTTCGGCACCGACGTGGGCTATATCCACGACAGCGACCCGCACCGCGAGTACGCCCTGATGGCCGGTGCCGGCATGGACTGGCGCGCCATCCTGGCCAGCCTGACCACCGAGCCGGCGCGCCGCTTCGGTCATGCTTCGCGCAGCGGACGCATCGCACCCGGCATGGACGCGGACCTGGTGCTGCTGGGTCGCGATCCGGCCGACGACGTGCTGGCGCTGTCCGATGTGGTGTGGGTGATGCGCGGTGGCCAGGTGCAGTACGAGGCCGCCGAACGGGGCGCGCCCGCTCAGAGGTAGCGGGTGATCGCCGGTGCGTGGTCCCAGCGGTCGTGCGCGCCATCCACGTAGGTGATCGGCGCGGCCTGCAGTTCCTCGGGCGTCACGTCCTCCAGGCATCCCAGGTTCACCCCGTAGATGCGCTGCCCGTCGGGCACGTCGTTGCCCACGCCGAACGGGCGCACGCCGCAGGTCCGGCAGAAGTAGTGCGCGTTGCGCCGCGTGTTGAAGCGGTACTCGGTCAGCGCGTCTTCGCCGGCCAGCAGGCGGAAGCGCTCCGGGGGCACGATGGCCGGCCAGAACCGGTTGCGCCGGCAGACCGAGCAGTTGCAGCGGTAGGTGGGCTGGGCCAGGTCGATGTCCGCCTGGAACCGCACGGCACCGCAATGGCAGCTGCCGGAATAGGTCTTCAGCATGTGGCCTCCCGTGCCGATATCGTCCCCGGGGCGGCCGGGCCAGTCCCGCCGGCATCGCCGGAGCCCGGAGGATAGCCCCGTCCGCGGAGTCGTGCATGTTGAAAACCTTCGATGTTGCGGAGCTCCGGCCCGGCATGCACGTGCAGCGGCTGCTGGGGCCCTGGATGCAGCATCCGTTCTGGCGCACCTCGTTCGTCCTGGACGAGGCCCGTCTGGCGCAGCTGCAGGACAGCGGCGTGCAGCAGGTCGTGGTGGACCTGGCGCGCAGCCAGCTGGATGACGGGCCCATCGCCGATGGCGTGCCGCCCGAAGCAGCGGCGTGGCCGCAGCAAGCCGACGCCGCCGCTGCCGCGGAGGGCGAGCGTCGCCGTGTCGTGGTCCCCGACGGTCGGCCCGACTTCGCCGCCGAACTGGCGCGCGCCCGTCGCATCTGCGACGAGGCCCGCGATGCCGTGGAGGCCATGTTCCGCGAGGTGAGGCTGGGGCGCGGCGTCGATGCCGGCCAGGCGATGCCCCTGATAGACGAGATCACCGGTTCGGTCGACCGCCATCCCACCGCGCTGGTCAGCGTGGCGCGCCTGAAGGACGCCGACAGCTACACCTACCTGCACTCGGTGGCGGTGAGCGCCCTGATGGTGATGCTGGGTCGCGAGATCGGCTTGAGCGACGCCCAACTGCGCGAGGCCGCACTGGGCGGCCTGCTGCACGACATGGGCAAGGCCGCCATGCCGCTGGACGTGCTGAACAAGCCCGGCAGGCTGACCGAGGAGGAATTCGACGTCATCCGCCAGCACCCCGTGCACGGCGAGCGCCTGCTGCGCGAGGGCGGCGTCACCCAGGAGGGCGTGCTGCACATCACCCGCCACCACCACGAGCGCGTGGACGGCACCGGCTATCCCGACCGTCTGCCGGGCAGCGCCCTGCCGGTGCTCACCCGCATGGGCGCGATCTGCGATGTCTACGACGCCATCACCTCCAACCGCCCGTACAAGGCCGGCTGGGATCCGGGCGAATCGCTACGCCGCATGGCCGGCTGGCAGGGCCATTTCGATGCCGACCTGCTGAAGGCCTTCGTGCGCAGCCTCGGCATCTATCCGGTGGGCACCCTGGTGCGCCTGTCCAGCGACCGTCTGGCCGTGGTGGTGGAACAGAATCCGGCCACCCTGCTGGCCCCGCGCGTGCGCGTGTTCTATTCGGCCAAGTCGCGCATCCAGCTGCTGCAGGTCGACATCGACCTGACCGCCAGCGAGGGCAGGGAGCGCATCCTCGGCATCGAGTCGCCGGAGAAGTGGGGCTTTCGCGAGCTGGAGAAACTCTGGCTGCCCTGAGTCGCCGGTCTGTCGAATCCGCGCATCCCCGTTCGTCGTCCTGACACATTCCGTGCCCAGGAGGCCATGCATGCGATTCCTTTCGATGATCCGGGTTGACGAAACCACCGGCCAGCAGCCCAGCCAGCGGCTGATGGACGAGATGATGGCGCTGGTCGGCGAGCTGTCCGCCGCGGGCGTACTGCTGGATACCGCCGGCCTGCTGCCGTCGTCGCACGGTGCGCGCGTGCGCTCCCAGCACGGCCGCATCACCGTGACCGACGGACCGTTCGCCGAGGCCCGGGAGGTGATCGGCGGCTATGCCATCCTCCAGGCGGACTCGCTGGACGAGGCCCTCGCCCTGACCCGCCGCTTCCTGCAGGTGCATGGCGACGAGTGGGACATCGAATGCGAAGTGCGGCCGATCGAGGAGTCGCCGTCCGGCGGCTGCGGTCGCGCCTGATCCGGGCCGCGATCATGGCCACGCACACCTACACCGGCAGCTGCCACTGCGGCGCCGTCCGCTATGAATGCGAGCTGGACCTTGCCGCGGGCACGCGCCGCTGCAACTGCCGCTTCTGCCTGAAGACCCGCATGTGGAAGGCGTTCGCACTGGGGGAGGGCAGCTTCCGACTGCTGCAGGGCGCCGACGTCCTGTCGGACTACCGGGCACGCGACTCGTCCTGGCCCGACGGCCACGTACACCACTACTTCTGCGGCCATTGCGGGGTGCGTGGCTTCAGCAAGGGCTACCTGGACATGGCGCCGTTCGATGGATGGTTCCATGCCGTCAACGTCGCCACGCTGGACGGCCTGGACGATGCGCAGCTGGCCGCCATTCCCGTTCAATACGAAAACGGCCGCCACGACGACTGGGACCATTCGCCGGTGAACCCCGGCTACCTGTAGCCCGGCAGACTTCCGGCACGTGTGGGCGCAGGGCGGGCCGGCGAGCATGGCCCGCCCCGCACCGAGAGGAATTTCCATGTCCCTGCTGTCCCTGGTCATGGCGGCCACCGCTGCCTCCGCCCCCGCCCCTGCGGCCGATGCCGCCACCCTGGCCGCCATCGAGGCGACCTGCCTGGACTACATCGACGGCCAGCTCGAAGCCGACCCGGCGCGCGTGGCGCGCGCGCTGCACCCGGACCTGGCCAAGCGCGCCGTCATCGGCGACACGCCCGACGAGCGCCTCGGCCTGCGCCGCATGTCGAAGGACGAACTGGTCTCGCTGACACAGCAGGGCGCGCTGAAGACACCTAAGGGCCAGTGGAACCGCAGCTGCCGCATCCTCGACGTCACCGCCGAGACGGCAGCCGTCCGCCTGGAGACGCCGTGGTTCGTCGATCACTTCCACATGGGCCGCTTCGGCGACCGCTGGATCATCGTCAACGCGCTCTGGCACCCGAAGCCGCGGTAACCGGCGCGTCGGGCAGGTCGGCGGCATGCGGGCAGAGGTCGTACGCCGCCGCTGCCACGAACACCCGGTCGACGTCGAAGCCGCGTTCGGTCGACAGGCCGACCCGGTAGCGGGCGTCGTGCAGTCGTTCGATCGCCAGGTGGACGCGCATCGGCGCGCCACGCGTCCACACGTGGACGATGCGTGGGCCAGGACGGGGGATGCGGTGGCGCGCCAGCGCATGGCGGCGCGCGAAGGCATCCACCTTGCGGACCAGCAGCGGCAGTCCCGTTGCCGTGACCGGACACACCTGCACGTACCCCAGTTCGAAGACGCGGGGCTTGCCGCCGTTCGCATCAGGGACGTACTCGATGGCGTCGTCGCCACAGCCCGCGGATGCGCCCAGCAGGCATGCCAGCACGCAGCAGGCGGACCTCCGTGTTCGCCTCAAGCCGCCTCCGTGCACGGGCCGGGCGCCGCCGGCAAGGGCAGCGACACCACGATGGCCAGCCACAGCATCGCCGTGCCCAGCGCCAGCGCCACGCCTGCGGCTACCCAGTGCGCCAGCGCGCCGATGCCGGCCGCCAGTCCCACCGGCAGCAGCGCGCACCACAGCCCACGCCGGCAGGTGGCGCGGTGTCGCGGCGACAGGCGTGCCATGCCTGCCTGTATGAGTGTGCGGGCGGCACACGCCCCCAGCAGCAGGCCCTGTCCCAGCGCGTAGAGCAGTACCACGGCGAAGAAGGCCGGTCCGTCGCCACCGGCGGCGCGATCCAGGTGGTCGAGGGCGATGAACATCAGGGCCGCCAGCGCCAGGCCGAGCAGCAGCGTGGCCACCAGCATGGCGCGCCATCGCGGCAGCAGCGACGGCCACAGGATCAGCAGCGTGGCCAGCGGCAGCACGGCGTCCATGGCGTCCCCGTAGACCGGGAAGGTCAGCGCTCGCCGCCCGCAGGTCGCGCCGCGGCCGCGTGGTACAGCCAGGCCGACAGCAGCCAGGCCGCCGAGCAGACGGCGGTCAGCGCCAGCAGGAACAACGGCGGTGTCTGCGTGTCCATCGACACGGCGATGGCTCCCGCCGCCATCTGCAGGCAAGCCATGAGCAGCAGCACATGCGCCATCCCGCGCGCATGCAGGCGCGCCATCGCGGCGCCCACCACCCCTGCCAGCAGCACCGCCGCGAACATCAGGTTCGCCGGATGGTCAGGTTCCTCGACGATGCCGACCGCCAGGTTCGCCCATACCAGCAGGAACGCCGTGCCGATCGCCAGCACGCTTGCCGCCAGGTGGCGCGGCACACGCGCCGTGCGCACCATGGCCTCGAACGCGAGGCAGGCGAACAGCAGCAGCGCGCCGAACACGGCGAAATCACCGCCGCTCCAGGCCACCTGGTCGGTGAACCGCATGGCCCCCCAGGGCGCTGCCAGCAGCACCAGTGCACCACCCCATGCCAGCGGACGCAGGACGCGCACCCAAGGTGCCACGGGAGGAAGGACGGCGTGGTTCATGGTCGGATCCGGAGGTCGGCGGGAGTGCCGGCATGCAGCATCCGACGCCGGCATGGCGCGGTGACGGGGCCTGTGTGAAGCGGGGGCGAAGTCCGGGCTCAGGGCGCCGGGCGGTGCGCAAAGCTCAGCACGCGCGTGACCTGCCACTGGCCGTCGCGCTCGCGCCACACCATCACGAAGTCCGCTTCGCCCGCACAGGCCGTCGACCCCATCGGGCAGAAACGGTGCGTGCCCTGCGCGATGGCGCCGAAATCCTTGATCGGGAAGACCTTCAGCGTGCCCGGCACGCGCTCGCGCCGGTAGTTCCCGCACACGTTGGCGCGCGTGCGCTCGATCATCTCATCGCGTGTCCAGGTGACGCCGCCGTTGTCGTGGTAGAACTCCACCGCCGGGTCGAAGTAGGCCGCGTGTTCCGCCAGTCGGGCAGGATCGGCACAGCTGTTGAACGCATCGAAGACCGCGGTGTCCAGCCCGTCGATCACCTGCGTGAGCTGCTCGGGCGAACGCTCGGCCGCGGCGGCGGATTCCACCGCGCCGAACAGCAGCACGCTGCCCATCAGGCCGGTCAGCGCGGCCGTCGCCAGGCGCGAACGGGCCCGGGTCATGCCGACACCAGCGGTGCCTGCGGACGCCCGCCCAGCAGGCGCGCCGGCAGCATCAGCAGCGCACGCAGGAACGCGAACAGCGCCGAGCAGGTGATGCCAACCAGCCGGAACGGCAGCGACAGCAGCCAGACCAGCGGCCAGGCCACCAGCGCCAGCAGGGCGAGCGGCCAGCACAGGACGAACAGCAGGCACCAGGCCAGCAACGCGATCA
Source organism: Pseudoxanthomonas sp. F11 (assembly GCF_037046485.1). Classification (NCBI taxonomy): domain Bacteria; kingdom Pseudomonadati; phylum Pseudomonadota; class Gammaproteobacteria; order Lysobacterales; family Lysobacteraceae; genus Pseudoxanthomonas; species Pseudoxanthomonas sp. F11. The sequence goes on from NZ_JBANLZ010000004.1 coordinate 228,050, forward strand.
GGGTTTTCATGTTCCAGGTCCTCGGGCACGAGAGATCGAAGGGCGACAGCGTCGATCCTGCGCGCCTCCTCGGCAACGGACGTGCGACGAAACCCCGCTGGCGCGGATCCAACCCGCCGCAGCCCGCGCGAATCCCGCCGCCCCGGGTCGTGTACTCAGTCCACGCCCAGCAGGCGGCGTGTCACCTGCGCGGCATCCAGGCCGGCCAGCGTGCCGGGCCGGGCGCCGGACCACAGTGGCGAGAAGTCGTCGCGGCCGCGCGCCTCGGCGGCGGCGCGCAGCGGCGCCAGCGCCTGCGATGCCCAGGGGAAGGCGGGCGCCCGGTCCGACAGCGGACCCAGTTCGCGCATCAACCGGTTGACCAGACCGCGCGCGGGCCGGCCGCTGAACAGGTTGGTCAGCGCGGCCTCGCGCGCGGGCTGCACCAGCGCGGCGCGATGGACGGGCGAGGGGGTAGCCTCCGGGCACAGCAGATAGGCCGTGCCGGCCTGCACCGCACTGGCGCCTGCGTCCAGCAGCCTGCGCACGTCGCCGTGGTCGCCCACGCCGCCCGCGGCGATCACCGGCACGGTCAGCGTCCGCGCCAGCGCGGTCACCAGCGCGTGCGTGGTCGGCTGCCGCGACAGGTCGTCGGACAGGAAATGGCCACGGTGGCCGCCGGCTTCGATGCCCTGCGCGATCACCGCATCCACGCCATGGCGCTGCAGCCACAGGCCTTCCTCCACCGTCGTCGCCGAGGACAGCACCACCGCACCCCAGGCCTTGATGCGCGCCAGCAGCGCGGCATCGGGCAGGCCGAAGTGGAAGCTGACGATGCGCGGACGGAACGCTGCCAGCAGATCCACCGTCGCCGCATCCAGCGGACGGCGTGCGCCCGCGGTGGACGGCGCGGGCGGGGCGATGCCGTATTCGTCGTAGTACGGCGCCAGGACCTGCCGCCAGCGCTGTTCCGCGCCGGGATCGGGTTCGGCCAGGGTGTGGCAGAAGAAGTTGAGGTTGATCGGCTGCGGCAGCGCGGCGAAGGCCTGCAGCGCGGCTTCCAGCCGTGCGGGGTCCAGCAGCTCGCAGGGCAGCGATCCCAGGCCACCGGCGCGGGCCACGGCGATCGCCAGCGCTTCGTCCTGCGCGCCGGCCATGGGGGCCTGGATCAGCGGAAGGGCGGTGCCCAGCAGCGAGGCGAGCGTCGTCATGGCGACAGCTTACGCGGGTGGTGGCACGGCCTGGAACGTCGTGTGCACGGTCCACGCGTGCCTGCCGATATCATCGTGCGCGGCGGCGTCGGGGAGCATCATCGTGCAGGCGGAAGACCAGACAGGGGCGACGGACAGGATCGTGGCCTTTCTGCGCGGGATAGGCCTTCCGGTGACGGAGGGCAGCCTCCCGGACGATTGTTTCCTGCCGGGTGTCCGCATCCACCACGGCACGCTGGTGTTCGACCGTCAGCGTCTGCAATGGCCGGGTGACCTGCTGCACGAGGCGGGCCACATCGCGGTGACGCCCGTCGCCTCGCGTACCGCGCTGTCCGACGCGCTGGCCACGCAGGACGAGCCCGCCCACGGTGGCGAAGCCGAAGCGACCGCCTGGGCGTACGCCGCCTGCGTGAAGATCGGCCTGGACGCGGCGGTGCTGTTCCACCCCGGCGGTTACCACGGCCATGCGGAGGCGCTGATCGCCACGTTCTCGATGGGCGTGTATCCGGGCAGCGCGGGACTCGCGGGCTGTGGGATGACGGTGGCCGGCCCGCCCGCCGATGAGGATGCCGGCGGCCGCTATCCGGACATGCTGCACTGGCTCAGACCCTAGCGTCGCCGGCAGTCCGGGCTGCCACATGATGCCCCCGTACCGTCATCCTTCGATCCGCCAGCAGAGGACGCCGAATGAAATACCTGATCTCCTTTCCCAGTGCCGCGATGGTCGCCACCGGGGCCGAACTGGACGCGGCGGGCCGTGATTCGCACGCGGTCATCGAGCAGGCGAAGGCCGCGGGCGTCTACGTCTTCGGTGGCGGCATCGACGAACGCGAACCGCCGGTGCGCGTGTCGGCGGACGGTACGGTGGCGGAAGGCGGCTATCCGTGGGCGCCGCCGCTTACCGGCGGCTTCACCGTGCTGGAACTGCCCTCGCGCGAGGAGGCGATCGCCTGGGCGGCGCGGCTTGCCAAGGCCTGCCGCTGCGATCAGGAACTGCGCGTGTTCGGATTCGATCCGGCCTCGTAGGCCGGCGCACACGAGACGGATCACGCGCGAAGCCGGGGCCGGTGAAGCCCGACATCGGATGCCGGTGTCGGCGCCGATGTCGGGCTTCATTCCGTTCGCCAGTGGCGATGTGCGCAGGCGGCGGCGCCTCAGTCTTCGATGGCTTCCACGCCTTGGCGGTCCAGTTCCGCCAGGCGCGTGCGCATGGTGCTGAGCTGTTCGGGCGTGTGGCCGATCCAGCCCTTCACTTCGGCGACCACGCGCAGGGGGTCGCGCATGCGGTACGAGCGGGTGGGATTGCCGGGGAAGCGCTGGTTGGTGAGGTTGGGGTCGTCCTCGAACGGGCCGGTCGGTTCGACGATGTAGATGTGTCCACGGCCTTCGCCGACAGCCAGTTCCGCGCCCCAGGTGGCGGCTTCCAGCAGGGCGGTGAGGTAGACGTATCGGGCGACGCGGCGCTTGCCGAAGTTGGAGGTGTAGCCCGCGGCGATCAGGTCGCCGGGCGCCAGCCTGGCCTTGGTGCCGTGGTAGTAGATCTCGGTATCGCGCATGGGGGTGGTGTTCCGGTGGCCTGCCGCAGCGGCAGGCCGGCGATACTGCAACCCGAAGCGGGCCTTGCCGCAAGCCCCGGGGCGTTATATAAATTCGTGGTGGGAGGCGCGGCGCGCCTCCCTTTTTTTGTGCGCGGATTGCGATCTTGCATGCGAGATCCGGCCTGCGGCTCTCCCCATCCTGCGGCGCGGCCCGGCGATGCGTGAGCCGTGGGCGCCTTCCTCGGAAGCGTTGATGCATAAGAAAACGGCGGGGATTTCTCCCCGCCGCCGGCATTCCGTTGCAACCACCCCTCAGTGAGGTTTGGCTTCCGGAATGTTCACCTTGTCGATGCCGTGGATCACGCCATTGCGGGCCATGATGTCCGGACGGGTGACGCGAGCGCCACCTACGCTCAGTGTTCCTTCGGCGACCTTGATGGGGGCGGCCTGTCCCTGCACCGTGCGTGCCGACTGCCATTTGCCGACATCGGCCGTGGTCTTGCGACCGCTGACGAGGTGGTAGTTGACCAGTGACGCCAGTTCATCCTTGTTGGCGGGTTGCAGCAGGCGATCCAGCGTGCCGGCAGGCAGCGCGGAGAACGCCTCATCGGTCGGCGCGAACAGGGTGTACTGCTCGGTGCCATCCAATGACGCGGTCAGCCCTGCCTTGTCGATGGCGTTGATGAAGGTGGAGAAGGATGTGTTGCTCTTCAGCGTACCCACCAGGCTCTGTTGGGCGAGGCCTTCTTTCTGTTGCATTTGCATGGGAATTCCTGCGGAGTGGACCCAGTGCGGGTCGAGCGGACGGCCAGGGCCGTGGCCGGGCGAGATGCCAGGCGCAAGCTCAATGCGGAGAGTAGGAGGAGGTGTTGCGCGGCTGAGCAGCCGATACGGTATTGCACCGTAACGCCACTACCGTGCGCTTTCCGTTGTTACTGCCGTGTGAGCTCCGTTCGTCCGAATGTCTCCGGGGCCGCCCACGCACGTGCTAGCGTGCGGTTACGCGGAACTCCGATGCCGGTTACCTGCCGCGCCCGCAATGTGCCGGGTCGCACAAGGGTTGGAGCCGTCTCATGAACATCAAGCGACATCGCGTCGTCTCGAGCCAGTCCCCGTTTCCGGGAATCACCCAGGACCTGCAGAAGCAGGCGGTGCAATGCGCCGAGAACGAGGGTTGGCCCATTCCTGCCGATCTGCCTGAGCCGCTGCGGGTGGTCGCGCAGGCCTCCTTCGCGCACCGCATGGTCACGCACGTGAGCGAGCACGTCAGGGATGAGTATCACTTCTGGTCCGGGCGCCCCGGATCACGCAGGCAGGTGGCGCCGTCGCCGCGGCGTGTCGTGGCCGTGCAGTGGAAGGAGGGACTGCAGGCTGTGCGGCTATGAACAGCATTTCGCTGGTGATCTCGCCGCAGAGCGTGGAGTACGTCGGCGGCCGGCTGGACCCCGACACGGATTCGCGCCTCAATGCCTATCGTCTTGTGCACGAGCAGCAGGGCCGCGCCGGGGATGTGCGCTGGTTCTTCTTCGCCAAGGCCGATCTGAGCAAGCCCGAGGCGCTATCCAGAGCGCAGCAGTGGTATGCCTCCACCCATCATCCGGACTGGCCGGACATGTCGCGCGTATGAAGCCTCCAGGCTGGTAGCGCCTGGGATGGGTGGAGCGAAGCGGTTGTCAAAGGCGGAGCCGGTCTACCCTTCGTCGAGATTTCGGTGCGCCGCGATGTCAAAGCGGGCATCTTAGGCAACCGTGGCCCAGACGAAATCACAACGATGTTTCGAGGATGGCGCAGCCGGCCTCGTCACGACTTCGGTAAGAATGTCACTTCTGAGTTGTTGAGGTCAGATGATTACCAGGACCGCAAGCGTATATTTTTCAGGTGGACGATACATGTTCGCCGCTTCGACCAAGATGCCGGAGGGATTCTGGCAGGTCTGCCATGTTTCCGATGCCATCGAAACGGTGGAGACCAGAGAGATTGGAAAACTGGTGCTGGACGCTCTGTCGCGTTCGGGAGGAGCAGTGAAAGGGTTTTTCGCAAACTCCAAGGCGAGTGTCGCGGGGAAGATGCTTGGCTTCAAGAGCGAGAAGAGTTTCGTTGGTGCAACGCGGTCCGTCATGGTTGAGCTTGATGATGGCCGCGTCCGTGTCACCCGAATGGATTCGGATCTGAAGTACAAAGCGTTCATGTACACCGAGGATGTCGTCGTTGTTGATCCGGATCCCGATACGATTGGCGCCGCAGTGAAATCCTTAACTCATGTATGAAGCAGGGAATCCAAGCGCGATAGGTTGGGTCGAGCCCGCAAAGCCCAGCCTATTGGACTTATCTCGTGAGCGGGTGGAACCGGATGCGCCGCCTCCTGTCCCATGCCGGGAAGCCGGACCGCCCCGGCCTTTACATCGCCCGCCGTTGCCGGTACTTCTGGGGCACGGTGCCGGTGCTGGCCCGTGACGCCAAGCGCATTGAGGACGTGGACACGACCGGCCCGGACCACGGGGCGGACTTGATCCGCTATGGGTGTTTGCAGCAACAATGGGCGACTGCGCTCAAGTTCGTCTGGGAGGGGTGACTTGAGTCCGCCCCAGCACGCCCCAATACTTAATTGCTGCCGCAGGGGGCGGCACGACCAGGGGACAAGACGACATGGCCAAGGACAAGGCGACTTCGCCGAAGCTCCAGCTCACGCTGCCCGAATACAACCGCATCTACGAAATCATCTATTCCGTTCTTGAAGGAAGAGCAAACACGCCATTCGCGTGCATGTTTTTTTCTGCCGCCGGGGCGCTGATCCTTAGCAAGCACTACAAGATTCCAGCTCGCGCGGTAGCAGGTGCTTTCTTGCTGTGTACTGATCCGACGCCTTCGGTCATCAGCATTGCGAAGAACGAAGATGGCATGGTCACGTCTGATCGAGATGGGTTCCATATGTGGGTTCAGACAAAAACGCATGTGATTGACTTCATGGCACCTATCTTCAACGAATCCATTGCGGGCAAGGGCTATCCCAGCGCGGTGCCGCGCAAGATGTTTCAGCGCCCGTTGTCTGCCGAAGCAGAGTCAATCGAAAAACTGCACGTGCCCGGTGATTACTTCACGATGCCCAACATTGAGCTGACTGACGAGCTTGTTGATTCACTATTTGATCGAGATGGAAACGTAGATCTTTTGAAGGTGGTTGACCGTTGGTTCAAGAAATACCCAAAGAAGTTGGATGACCTGAGTCTTTTGAATGACCTCGGTGAAGTGCACAAGCTGACCTTGAGCGCGCCCCGGATTTCGGGATCTTGGTAAGTCATGATCACACTCAACAGCGAACGGGGGCTTGTCCGCATTGCTTCTTGGGATGACATCGAGTCTGTCCCAGGATTCACTGCGGACATAGACCCCAAGACGGTCAAGCTTAAAGAGATCATTGGCAGCTACACGTTCGGTGCCTTGATCCCATGTGGCCTTTCGACCTGTCATCAGCCCCACGGCAACGGATTCCTTGTTGCTGCTGCAGACGGCAGAGTGACAAATATCGGGCGCATCTGTGGCAAGAAGCACTTCGATGTAGAGTTCACTCAGATGAGCCGCGTCTTCCTTGCCGCTGTCAGGGCGCAGCAGAACCGCGAGTTCTTAGGCGAGCTGCGGAATCGGCTTCCCACCATCTCAACCGAAGTCGCCACCATCAAGACAGAACAGCACGGCGCAGCATGGATCAATACTCGCGTTAATCAGCTCATCGGCAAATCAACCGCTCTTCCGACGCCGATCATTAACGCGGTTCGGCAAGCAGTACGGCGCGGCGATGGCTCCCTCATAATTGAGCGCGCAGCGACCAAGAAAGAGCGCGAAGAACGATCCGCAGCGGTGGACGTCAAGGGTCTTGAGCACCTGCGTCGGAACGTCCCATTTGTTGTAGAGGATCGCGTGGGACAGCTTGATGGATTCCCCGCGCTTGCCCCTAGCAATGGGTTGCGGGAGATCATCGGGAGCATTGAGCCGCTTCTAGCAGCCCTTTCGGAAGCTGACATTGAGAGCCTGCCGGACAAACAGCTCCGGGAGCTGTCGAAGGTAGGTGGGGAGCTTGACGCGAACCTTGAGCACCTTCGCAATGTGGTTGCTGCCAGAAGGCGTTTGCTGACGCGGCAGAACATCCAGCAACTCACGAGGTTCGCCACTAGCAGCGCTGACAGCCGCTCGTTTGCGACGTTCCTGCGCGACCTTCCCAGTTGAGTACATGACCTTGAATATTCGCGACGCTTTGCGAGACCCAAACATATCCGGCAAGCTGATGCTCGCCTTGCAACGTGCGGTTTCAGACCAGTTTACTCAAACTGATTGGGAAGAATTGGGTTATGAAACCGGCGAGCACGACTACATTACCGGGCACCAGCGCCTCATGCGGAGCCTGTATTTCGGCGATGAAGATTATGGTGCTTGCGTCTTCCAAGCGCTCCGATACTTTGCAGATCACAACACGGCTGCCATTGAGGCGCTTCTCAAGCGGAAGAAGATTCGGTTTGCGCTGGAGAATGACGCTCCGGAATTGCTGCATGAGCTGGGACTGATCGAGTCGCATGTGCCGACAATGCCGTCCGGCAGCATCACGGCGTCGCAAGTCGTCGAGCGCGCACTGGCAGACGCGGACCATCTGCTAGCGAAGAGCGGCCCCATCAGCTGCATCGACCGCTTGCATACCGCGCTCCACGGGTATTTGAAGGACTTGGCTGTTCGCGCTGGGCTAGCCGTCGATGACCAAGCATCCCTCACTCAGCTATTCAAGCTGCTGCGCGCCAGCCACCCGAAGTTCCAGCACCTCGGCAGCCAAGACAAAGACATTGTGCGGGTGCTTAACTCGCTCTCCAACGTCGTTGATGCGCTCAACACGATCCGGAATCATGCGTCGGTCGCGCACCCCAACGACAATCTGCTGGATGAGGCGGAGGCAATGCTGATGGTGAACGTCACGCGGACGCTGCTCCACTACCTCAACGCGAAGGTTTAGCGGGCCGACGATCTGCCGCCCGCGCACTCGGGCCTCCGCCGACCCGTCCCGACGATCCGCTGGGCGCCGCCACGCGCGGAAGCAGGGAGAGTTACCGATCCGTTTCCGAAGTTCCAAAAACGGAAAGTCCGCTTGCGCGAAAGATTCCGTAACCCGCTGATTTAAAGGATGTTTTAGTTGGCGTCCCCGCAGGGCTTCGAACCCCGGTCGCTACCGGGAAAGGGTAGCTTCAGAAGAACTAGTCGGATCAAACCAATGGCCGGCTTCTGTTCATTAGGGAAGGTCAATGGCGTACTGACAACGCACGTTCCCCACAAACGAAAAAACCCTGGAGGTCCAGGGTCTGATCGTGGTGCCGGAGGTGGGACTCGAACCCACACGCTTTTAAGGGCGGCGGATTTTGAGTCCGCTGCGTCTACCGTTCCGCCACTCCGGCGCGGACGCGAAGTATAGCCGAGCCGGCCCCCCGCCGACAGGCCGGTGCCCCACAGCCCCTCAGTTGACCTGATCGGTGCCCAGCAGCCGCTCACCGCGCCGCTGCCAGCCCCCGCCACCGGCCTCGTCTTCCGGCGTGAAGATCCCGCAGCGGACCATCGTGCGCTGGTACACGTGCAGGCTCACCGCGATGGCCTTGTCGCTGGGATTGCGGATGGTGTGGTACTCGTGCGGCGGGATCAGACTGCCCGCCGACCCCGTGCCCGCCTCGATGGTGCCCGCCGGCACGAACCGATACCGCACGTCATCCCGCTCGGCCAGCTCGTACTGCGTGATCTCCAGCCGCCCCCGCCACACCCCCTCCACGCACCACATGCCCGAATGATCGTGGATCTTGGTGCCCTGGCCCGGGCCCCACGTCATCGCGATCACGCTGTAGCCATGCTCCGGACTGGTGTACAGCTCACGGCGCGCGTAATGGTCCGAGATCGGCTCCAGCACACAGGCCGGCAGGCTGACCTCCTCATCGCAGATCAGTTCGCACAGCGACTTGCGCAGCGCATCGGTGACGGCACGGTCGTCGCCCAGCGCGACGGCGGCATCCAGCGAGGCGACCAGCTTGTCGGCGCCCGGAAAATCGAGGGTCATGGGACGGCCCCGGTAAGAATGTGTGCCCAGTTTAGCCGGGTGGGCGCGGACGGGGTTTTGCGGTGCGGGAGGGTTGGCCGTTCCCTCGCCCCGCCAGCGGCGGGGAGAGGGTGCCCAACGGGCGGGTGAGGGGGGAACGGAGAGGGAACGCATCGGCACCGGGGCGATACCGGGCTCGCCCCTCATCCGCCCTCCGGGCACCTTCTCCCCGCCTCGCGGGGAGAAGGAACAGCGTCGAGGTCTCCCCACCCTCATCCGTCTTCGGCGCGTTCTCCGCCTCGCAGGGAGAAGGGAACAGCTTTATGGCTCGCACACCCTCATCCGGCACTGCGCGCCACCCCGTATCGAGTACGGGGCAGGCGCTTCTCCCGGAGGGAGAAGGGAACAGCGGAGACTCAGATGCCCGCCAGGAACCTCGCCACCGCCGGGCCGAAGCGGTCGTAGTCCACCAGGAACGCATCGTGGCCCTGCGGCGACTCCAGCGGCAGGAACTCCGCCTGCGCACCGCCCGCGGCCAGGCCCTCGGCGATCTGCTGCTGCTGCTGCAGCGGGAACAGGATGTCGGTGGCCGCCCCGATGGCCAGCGCCCGCTGCACGCGGATCTTCGCCAGCCCCTGCATGACATCCCCGTCCGCATACTCGGCCAGGTCGAACCAGTCCATCGACCGGCTGAGATAGAGATAGCAGTTGGGGTCGAAGCGGCGCACGAAGCGGCGCGCATGGCCTTCCAGATAACTCTCCACCTGGAACTCCAGGCCAAACGGCTCCTCGTCCGGGCGGTCGGACTCCAGCCGCACCCGGCCGAAGCGGCCATCCCATTCCAGCGCCGAGCGGTAGGTGATCACGCCCAGCTTGCGCGCCATGCGCATGCCCGATTCCGGATACGTCTCATCGTCGTACTGGCCCCCGTTCCATTGGGGGTCCAGCCGGATCGCCTCGCGCTGCAGCGAACGGATGGCGATGGAGAACGGCAGCGCCTGCGCACTGCCCGAGATGTTGATGTGCGTGCGCGCCGCGCCCGGATGCAGCAGCAGGTAGGCCAGCGCGGTCATGCCGCCCATCGAATTGCCGATGATGCAGGCCAACTGCTCGATGCCCAGCCCGCGCACCACGTCGAAAGCCGCGTTGGCGCCGTCTTCCACCGACAGCTCGGGGAAGTCCAGGCGATACAGCGCGCCGGTATCGGGATTCACCGAGGCCGGGCCGGTGGAACCCTTGCAGCTGCCCAGCGAGTTCACGCAGACCACGAACCAGCGGTCGGTGTCGATCGGCTTGCCCGGGCCCAGCATCGGCTCCCACCAGCCGTCGGCCGGATTGCCGGGCGTGCGCGCGGCATGCGCATCCGGCGACAGGCCGGTGACGATCAGCACCGCATTGTCGCGGCGTTCGTTCAACGTGCCCCAGGTTTCGTACGCCACCCGCGCCCCATGCAGCGCGCCACCACGCTTCATGCGGAACGGCGAGGGCAGGGGATGGAAGCGGGTGCCGGGAGGGATGAATTCGGTCATCGCGGCAGTGTAGGCAATGCGGCGGGGCGATGCCATTTCAGCAACGCCCACGTATAAAAATGCCCGTGTAGGAGCGCCCCATGGGCGCGATGCTTTTGAGCCGCACGGCAGCCGCCTTGAGAAGCATCGCGCCCATGGGGCGCTCCTACAGGAAATGCGGATGTGTACGACAGATGCGGATGTGTAACGTCCGCCGCGTCCGGCCTTACGGCACCACGCGATCGATCGTCAGCATGTAGCGATTGCCGGCCTTCACGTCGGCGGTGACCGCGGCGGCTTCTAGGTCGCCGGACTGCGCGGCGGGGCCGTTGCCCTTGGCGATGCGGGCGACCAGTTGCACCTGTGGCAGCTGCGAGAGCTTCAGCGTGGGCATGGGGCTGTCGCCGTCGCCCAGCGGCACGGTGACGGGGAACGCAGACACCGGCAGGCGCTTGGCCGCGACCGGCATGGGGGGACCCCCCACCTGGCGCGCGAACACGAACAGCGTGTCATCCGGCGCCAGCTTTTCCTTCAGCGCGGGAGCGAGGTCGACGGTAACCGTCAGCAGCGCGGGCGATGCGTCGGCGACGGGCGCGGCATTGGCCAGCGGCGGCAGGCCGGCTTCGGCGCGGGCTTCGTTGATCTGCGTGCGCAGGGTGGCGGCGGTGTTGGGATCGACCTTGGCCAACAGGGGCTCCCAGGTCTTCGCGGCCTCGGCGTGCCGGCCTTCCTGCCGCTGTGCCAGGCCCACGAACCAGCGCGCGCGTTGATGGTCGGGATTGATCGCGATGGCCTTGTCCAGCATCTCCCGGGCCTGCGCATCGAGCTTGCGCTCGGCGTTGTTGAACAGGCGCGCCTGCGCGGCTTCCACCAGCAGGTCGGCGTCGTCGGGCATCAGCTGCACGGCGCGCTCGAAGGCCTTCTGCGCATCGGCGTAGCGCTGCAGTGCGGCGTAGGACTTGCCCAGCAGGCGCCAGCCTTCGGGTTCGTTCGGCTTCTTCTTCAGCTCGGCTTCGAGCTGGCCGATGGCCTCTTCCAGCGTGGTCGGCATGGCCGCGGCGGCCTGCGGTTCCAGCGCGGCGGGCGTGCCGACCACGCGGTACAGCGCGAAGGTGGCCACGCCCAGCGTCGCCACGCCGGCCAGCACCAGCCCGCGCGCATCGCGCCACAGCGGCCACAGCACCGCCAGCAGCACGGCCACGGACAGCACGATGGCGAGGATCACGAAGGGGGTCATCACCACTCCTGGTCGTTGTCGTCGGTGGCGGGGCCCGGCTGTTTCGCGCGGCGCGCCACGATGCGCCCGACCCACACGCCGCCGGCCAGCAGCAGCAACAGCGGGCCGAACCAGAGGATGTAGGTGCCGGGCGCCACGTCGGGCTTGTACAGCACGAACTCGCCGTAACGGTCCACCAGGAACTGCTTCACCTGCGCGTCGTCCTTGCCCTGGCGCATCAGGTCCAGCACTTCGCGGCGCAGGTCGTGGGCGATCTGCGCGTTGGAATCGGCCAGCGACTGGTTCTGGCACATTACGCAGCGCAGTTCGGCGGTGAGCTTGTGGAAGCGGGCTTCTTCGGCCGCGTCGTTGAACTGCAGCGGGGTGGGGTCGCTGGCCTGGGCGAAGACGGGCGCGGCGACGGCAACCAGCAGGGCCAGCAGCAAGGCGCGCAGCAGCAGGACGGGAGAAGTACTCATCGGCCGGCTTCGATCTTCTCGAGCGTGGGAATCAACTGGTGGTCGATGATGGCCTGGTCGATGGCGCCGACGTGCTTCCAGCGGATCACGCCGTTGCCGTCGACGAGGAAGGTTTCCGGCGCGCCGTAGATGCCCCAGTCGATGGCGGTGCGGCCTTCCACGTCGGCGAGCACCATCATGTACGGATTGCCGAACTGCTCCAGCCAGCGCAGGGCATCAGGGCGTTCGTCCTTCAGGTTGTAGCCGATGAAGCGCACGCGCTTGGTCAGCGCGAACTGCGTGAGGACCGGATGTTCGACGCGGCATTCCGGGCACCAGCTGCCCCACACGTTCATCACGTAGGGCTGGCCGGCCAGGTCGGCGTTGGTCACGCGCTTGTTCGGCTCGTGCAGCAGCGGCAGGTCGAAGGCCGGAGCCGGCTTGCCGATCAGCGGCGAGGGCAGCGCGTCGCGGCCGGCGCGGTCGGATTGCTTCACGCCGTAGTACAGCAGGCCCATCAGGCCGATGAAGAACAGCCCGATGATGATCAGCGCGAAGGTCAGCGCGCCCCGCGAGCGCGGCGGTGATGGCGGGAGTTCGGACGCGTTGTTCATGCGGGGGTCGCCTCGGACTTGCGGTGATTGCGGAACCGGCGGTCGGCGGCGGTGACGAAGCCGCCCAGCGCCATCAGCGCGGCGCCCAGCCAGATCCAGCGGACGAAGGGTTTGATGTGCACGCGCAGCGCCCAGGCGCCATCGCCGAGCGGCTCGCCCAGCGCCACGTAGACATCGCCGAGCACGCCGGGCCGGATGCCGGCCTCGGTCATCACCTGGCCGCCGCTGGCGTAGGCGCGCTTCTCCGGATGCAGCAGCGTCACCGGCCGGCCGTCGCGCAGGACCTGCACGTGGCCGCGGTCGGACAGGTAGTTCGGGCCCTGCGTTTCATCCACGCCCTGGAAGTGGAATCCCCAGCGGCCGACCTCGACGGTCTGGCCCGGTTTCACCGCCAGTTCGCGCTGCACGTTCAGCGCTTCCACCAGCAGCGCACCGACCAGGAACACGGCGATGCCGGTGTGCGCCAGCGTCATGCCCACCATCTCGGGGGTGAAACGCCCTTTGGCGCGCAGGCGCGACCAGACGAAGCGCACGGTGCCCAGGCCGACCCACGCCGCGCCGAGGATGCCGGCCGCGGCCTTGAGCTTGCCCTGTGGCGCCATGAAGTAGGCGACGACGGCCAGCACGATCGACAGCAGCAGCCACGGCAGCAGCATCGCGCCCAGTCGTGAGGCCTTGTCGCGCTGCCACTTGGTGAGCGGCCCGAACGGCACCAGCGCCACCAGCGGCGCCATCAGCACGATGAACAGCAGGCTGAAATAGGGCGGACCGACCGAGATCTTGCCCAGGTCCAGCGCATCCGCGATCAACGGATACAGCGTACCCAGCAGCACCATCGCGCAGGCTGCGGCCAGCAGCAGGTTGTTGGCCAGCAGCAGCGTCTCGCGCGAGCTGGCGGCGAAGTACGATTTCTCCGAGGCGTCGTCGGCCAGCTGCGGCGCGCGCCAGGCATACAACAGCAGCGAGCTGCCGATCACGATGCCCAGGAAGACCAGGATGAAGACGCCGCGGCTGGGGTCGGCGGCGAAGGCGTGCACGCTGGTGATCACCCCCGAGCGCACCAGGAACGTGCCCAGCAGCGACAGCGAGAATGCCGCGATGGCCAGCAGCAGCGTCCAGCCGCGGAACGCGCCGCGCTTCTCGGTGACGGCCTGCGAGTGGATCAGCGCCGCGCCCACCAGCCAGGGCATGAAGCTGGCGTTCTCCACCGGGTCCCAGAACCACCAGCCGCCCCAGCCCAGTTCGTAGTACGCCCACCAGCTGCCCAACGCGATGCCCAGGGTCAGGAAGCCCCAGGCGATGTTGGTCCACGGCCGCGTCCAGCGCAGCCAGCGCGCATCCACGCGGCCATCGAGCAGGGCGGCGATGGCGAACGCGAACGGCACCACGAAGCCCACGTAGCCCACGTACAGCAGCGGCGGATGGATGATCATCCCCGGGTCCTGCAGCAGCGGGTTGAGATCGCGGCCTTCGCCCGGCGAGGGCAGCAGGCGGATGAAGGGATTGGAGGTGAAGATCAGGAAGGCGAGGAAGCCCACCGCCACCACGCCCATCACGCCCAGTACCCGCGCCATCACCACGTCCGGCAGCCCGCGCGAGAACAGCGCCACCGCGCCGGTCCAGATCGCCAGCACCAGCGCCCACAGCAGCAGCGAACCCTCGTGCGAGCCCCACACCGCGGTGTAGCGGTAGACCATCGGCAGCAGCGAGTTGGAATTGTCGGCGACGTACTTCACCGAGAAGTCCTGCTGCACGAACGCGACCGTCAGCGCGATGAAGGCCAGCATCACCAGCCACAGCTGCGCGTAGGCGGCCGGACGTGCGACGTCCATCCAGGTGGCCTTGTTGCGATGCGCCCCGGCCAGCGGCAGCAGCGCCTGCAGGGCGGCGACGAGCAGCGCGAGGATCAGCGCGATTTGTCCGAGTTCAGGGAGCATCAGTCATCCATTCCCTCGCCCTGCGGACGGGGGTGAGAACGATCTGCTTGCGCGGCATGCCGCGCAGATCGTTTGAACGCCGGGCGCGCTGCGCCCGGCCGGGGTGGGTGCCGAAGGCGGGTGAGGGGCGAGCGGAGTGGCGGGGTTCCGGACGGTCCGCGTACATCCGGATGCGCGGACGGGACGTCCGACGGTGGCGCCTGAAAGCAAAAGCGCCCCTCATCCGCCCTCCGGGCAACTTCCCCCCGCTCGCGGGGAGAAGGGAATGGCCGGCAGGTGCGAAGATCAATTCGGCGCCCCGGCAGGTGCGGCCTGCACGTCGTGCTTCTGGTGCGCCTTGCCCATCTTGTCGGCGACTTCCTTGGGCATGTAGGTCTCGTCGTGCTTGGCCAGCACGTCTTCGGCTACGAACACGCCGTCCTGCATGGCGCCGGTGGCGACCACGGCCTGGCCCTCGCGGAACAGGTCCGGCAGGATCTTGTCGTAGCGCACCGTCAGCTGCGCATCGCCGTCGGTGACGCGGAAGTGCGAGACCAGCGAGCCGTTCTCGCGCTTGAACGACCCTTTCTCGACCATGCCGCCCAGGCGGAAGCGGGCGCGCTCGCTGGCATCGCCGCGCAGCACTTCGGCCGGCGTGTAGAGGTAGGCCACGTTGCGCTGCAGGGCCATCGCGATCAGGGCGGTGGCGGCACCGGCGACCAGCAGGGCCAGCAGCACGAACAGCAGGCGGCGGCGACGGACGGGATTCATGCGGTCAGCGTTCCAGGTCGGCGGGGGCGGCGTGGCGGCGGGTCTCGCGCGCGGCGCGCAGGCGGGCGGCGCGCAGTTCGCGGCGCACCTGCAGGCGCGGGGCGAGGAAATCCCACGCCAGCACCAGGGCGAACACGGCGTAGGCGCCGATGACGTATTCCAGATAGGTCACGGTGCGGCTCCCTTGGCGGCGGCGAGCTTCGCCACCCAGTCCTTGCCGGCCTCGCGGCGCAGGTTGTCGGCGCGCGCACGCGCCAGCAGCGAGCCGGCGAACCAGAACTTCGTCGCGATCACCATCAGTACCAGCGGAAGCGTCATGCTGCTGTCCATGCTGGACTCGCCGAACACGCGGATGGTCTGGCCCTGGTGCAGCGAGTTCCACCACACCACCGAGTAGCGGATCACCGGCAGCAGCGCCACGCCGACGATGGCCAGCAGGCCGGCCGCGCGCGCGGCGTTGCGGCGGTCGTCGATGGCGCCGTACAGGCCCATCACGCCCAGGTACAGGAACAGCAGCAGCAACTCGGTGGTCAGGCGCGGGTCCCAGTCCCACCAGGTGCCCCACATGGGCTTGCCCCAGATGCTGCCGGTGGCCAGGGTGATGACGGTGAACGCGGCGCCGGTGGGCGCGCAGGCCATGGCCAGGATTTCGCACAGCTTGATCCGCCAGACCAGCGCGATGGCGGCGTAGAACGCCATCAGGCCGAACACGAACATGCTCATCCACGCGCTGGGCACGTGGATGTAGAGGATGCGGAAGCTGTCGCCCTGCTGGTAGTCGGCCGGGACCACGAACAGCGCCTGCCACAGGCCCGCGCCCAGCAGCACGATGGCGGCCAGATAGCACCACGGGGTCCAGCGCGCCGCGAAGCGGTCGAAGTAGGGGGGCGAACCGAGTTGGTGGAACCAGCGGACGAGGGGATTCATGCGCAGCGTCGGTCTTCAGGTCAGGGCGATGCGGATCGCCGCAGCGGCGGCCAGCGGGGCGAGCAGCAGCGACAGCAGCAGGCCGGCGGCCAGCCAGAGGAGGGCGCCGGAGGCATCCAGCCCTTGTGCGCTGGCGGCCACGGCGCCCGCGCCGAACACCAGCACGGGTACGTAAAGCGGCAGTGCCAGCAGGGCCACAAGGATACCAGAGCGCCTCATGCCGACCGTCAGGGCGGCCACGACCGCGCCCAGCAGACTCAGCAGCGGCGTGCCCAGCGCCAGCGTGGCCAGCAGCATCGGCAGCTCGCTGCGCGGCAAGTGCAGCATCTCGCCCAGCAGCGGCGCGGCCAGCACCAGCGGCAGGGCGGTGGTGGCCCAGTGGATCAGCACGCGCACCAGCACCAGCCAGGCCAGCGGCACCGGAGCCAGGATCCACTGCTCCAGCGAGCCGTCCTCGGCATCGCCGCGGAACAGGGTGTCCAGCGACAGCAGGCCGGCCAGCAGCACGGCGACCCACAGCACGGCGGGCGCGACCTTCGACAGCGCCTGCGGCGACGTGCCCAGGCCCAGCGCGAACAGGACCACCACCAGCAGCGCGAACAGCGCGGGCTGCAGCGCATCGCCGCGACGGCGCCACAGCAACTGCACGTCGCGCACGATCAGCGCACGGGCGGTCTGGAAGAGCGAAGGCGCCGGGTTCATGCGGGGCGCTCCAGCAGCAGCATCCGCGTCTGCACCGGCGGGGCCGCATACGCGCCATGGGTGGTGACCAGCGCGGCACCGCCCTCGCGCAGGTGCGCGGAAATCATCCGGTTCACCAGGGTGATGCCGTCCAGGTCCAGGTTGGCGTAGGGCTCGTCCAGCAGCCACAGCGGCGAAGGCGACAGCCACAGGCGGGCCAGCGAGAGGCGCTTCTTCTGCCCGGCGGAGAGCTGCCGCGCCAGCGCGTCCTCGTAGCCGGCCAGGCCGACCATGGCCAGCGCGTTGCCGGGCATCTGGCGGGCGCGGCGGCCATGCAGGCCGCACAGGAAATGGAGGTTCTCCAGCGCGCTCAGGTCGGCCTTCAGTGCGGGCAGGTGGCCCAGATAGGCCATCGCATGCGCCCGCCGGGACGGGCCGGCGGGTTGTCCGTCGATATCGATCTGGCCGGCATCGGCGCGCAGCAGCCCGGCCAGCACCCGCAGCAGCGTGGTCTTGCCCACGCCGTTGCCGCCCTGCACCAGCAGGGCCTCGCCCGCGTCCACGGCGAACTCCAGCGGCCCGAACACCGGCTCGTCGTTGCGCGAGAACGTCAGGCCACGGGCGGCCAGCAACGGCGGGTGGGGGGGAGCGGCGTCGGTCATCGGATCGGGCGTTCCCGGAGGGGAGGCTGGGGTGTCCTGAAGGCTCAGCCACCCATTCTAAACGGAGCCGCCGGCCCGGCTGCCTGCGACAGACGGTCGCGCCCCCGGCCATGTCGCCCCGTCAGCCCACCCAGTCGGTGTACGGGTCGTCGCCGGCCTCGGCCGGGCGGGGCCACATCATCCGCAGACGGACGGGTTGGCCCGTGCTCCAGCAGAGCGTGCCGCCCTGGCCGAACTCCCGTGCCAGGGCGTCGGCCTGCGCCAGCGTGGCGTCCAGGACCAGACAACCGTACTCGACCATGCCGCCGCGGTGGTCACAGCCCAGTGCCGGATGCAGCGCCAGTCCCAGCGCCCGCACGCGCGCCTCCAGCCGGGCCTGGGCGGCATCGTTGTCGGCGCGCGGGGTTTCGCCCGGCGGCGGATTCCAGGCGGTGATGAACAGATAGCGGTCTGCCATGACCTGGCGTTCGATGTCCGGTGCGGTCAGGCCCGTGCAGAACAGCCATTCCCTGCGGCCGAGGGTGACGAAGTAGTGCGCCGCGGCCCACGCGGCGGCCAGTCGTGCGCGCTCGGATTCGGGCGCGTCCCCGTTCGCGGCGCCGTCGGCAGGAACGCTGTGTTCGGCCATGGCCGCATCATCGCGCGTCACGCCGAGCGCGTACACTCCGTGCTCCCCTCCGCCGAGTACCTGAACCGGGATGTTCCAGCCGCAGACCAAGCTGCCCAAGGTGGGCACCACCATCTTCACCGTGATGTCGCAGCTCGCCGCCGAGCACGGCGCGGTCAACCTGGGGCAAGGCTTCCCGGATTTCGCGGTACCGCAGCGGCTGGTGGACGAACTGGATCGCGCGATGCGCGCCGGCCACAACCAGTACGCGCCGATGACGGGCGTGGCGCCGCTGCGCCAGGCCATCGCCGAGAAGGTGCTGCGCTGCTATGGACGCCCGGTAGACCCGGACACCGAGATCACCGTGACCAGCGGCGCCACCGAGGCGCTGTTCAACGCGATCCACGCGGTGGTGCGCCCGGGCGAAGAAGTCATCGTGCTGGACCCGGCCTACGACAGCTACGAGCCGGCCATCGACCTGGCCGGTGCGCGCGCCGTGCATGTGCCGCTGGATCCGCGGACCTTCGCGGTGGACTGGGACCGCGTGCGCGCGGCTGTCACGCCGAAGACGCGCCTGCTGATCGTCAACAGCCCGCACAACCCTTCCGGCGCGATGTTCGACGAGGCCGACATCCGCGCGCTGGCCGCGCTGCTGGAGGGCACCGGCATCTACCTGATTTCCGACGAGGTGTACGAGCACATCGTGTTCGACGGCCGTCGCCATGAATCGATCCTGCGTTATCCCGAACTGGCTGCGCGCGCCTTCGTGGTCTCCAGCTTCGGCAAGACCTACCACTGCACCGGCTGGAAGATCGGCTACGCCATCGCGCCGCCGGCACTGAGCGCGGAGTTCCGCAAGGTGCACCAGTACAACGTGTTCTGCACGTTCGCACCGGCGCAGCACGCGTTCGCCGCGATGATCCGGCAGGAGCCGGAACATTACGAACAGCTCGGCGCGTTCTACCAGGCCAAGCGCGACCGCTTCCGCGAACAGCTGCTGGGCACGAAGTTCAAGCCGCTGCCGGTGCCGGGCGGCTATTTCCAGCTGGTCGACTATTCCGCCGTCAGCGACCTGCCCGATGCCGAGTTCGTGAAGTGGCTGACCGTCGAGCACGGCGTCACCGCGATCCCGCTGTCGCCGTTCTACGAAACGCCGCCGGCCGGCCAGCGACTGGCACGGCTGTGTTTCGCCAAGAACGAGGCGACGCTGGATGCGGCGATCGCGCGGTTGAAGACACTCTGATCGTCGTCCCAGCGTAGGCTGGGACCCATGGGGCTTTTGCTTCGTTGTTCGTTGGAACGCGCAAAAGCACATGGATCCCGGCTTGCGCTGGGATGACGTTTGAACCATTGCCATCGTCGTCATGCTGATGGCGGCCTGGAGACAGAACCCATGCAAGACCTCCGCATTTCCCTCGTCCAGGGCGAAACCCGCTGGCACGACCCAGCCGGCAACCGTGACTACTACGGTGGCCTGATCGCGCCGCTGGCCGGGCAGACCGATCTGGTGATCCTGCCGGAGACGTTCACCAGCGGCTTCAGCAACGAGGCCATCGACCAGGCCGAGGGCATGGACGGTGCCACGATGGCATGGATCCGCGAACAGGCGGCAACGCTCGGCGCGGCGGTGACCGGCAGCGTGCAGCTGCGTACGGACGAAGGCGTGTTCAACCGCCTGCTGTTCGCCACGCCCGATGGCGGGCTGCAGCACTACGACAAGCGCCATCTGTTCCGTTACGCCAACGAGCACAAGCGCTATGCCGCGGGACGCAACCGGTTGACGCTGGAGTGGAGGGGATGGCGGATCAATCCGCTGGTCTGCTACGACCTGCGCTTCCCGGTGTTCGCGCGCAACCGCTACGACGTGGAGCGTGCGGGGCAACTCGATTTCGACCTGCAGCTGTTCGTCGCGAACTGGCCGGCGCCGCGCGCGTATGCATGGAAGACGCTGCTGCGGGCGCGGGCGATCGAGAACCTGTGCTACGTGGCGGCGGTGAATCGCGCGGGCACGGATGGCAATGGGCACGTCTACAGCGGCGACAGTGCGGTGATCGATTTCCTGGGGCAGCCGGTGGTGGAGTTGCCGGCGGGCGAGGGGGTGGCGACGTCGACGATCTCGGCGGCGGCGTTGGCGGCGCATCGGGAGAAGTTTCCGGCGATGCTGGATGCGGATCGGTTCGAGTTGCGCTGAGCGCAACGTCTCCGCGGGTCGAAGCCCCTCTCCCTGCGGCGACCGAAGGAAGTCCCTGTGGGAGAGAGGGGTTGGGGTGAGGGGCAACGAAGTCCGTATCCCTCTGGGCGTCTGCCTTGAGCCACATCCGCGATGGCACTGGTTTCGTGGCTTTGCGGGATGGCTTTTCTCTTCTCGCATAGATGGCGCGCTCGCCGCGAGGCGTCACTTTCTTTGCTTGTGCAAAGAAAGTAACCAAAGAAAGCACACCCCAGGCGGCACGCCCTGCGCTTCGCTCCGGGTCCGCGAGCGGGCCAGGAATTTTCGTAAGGCACATCCATGTGCCATACGAAAACGCCGCCCATCCAGGGCGGCGCCCTTCGGGTTTTACCTGGCCCGCTCGCCGTGCCTCATGGGGACCCGGGAGCGGGAGCAAAGGCAAAGTCAAAAGCTCGTCGCGAGTTTCGATCTGTCAGGCGCGGCTCTTGGGACCCCTTAGGTCCGGCAGTCCCGGTGGGTCAAACCCCGCAGGGGCGGCGCACAAGGATGTGCGTCGTTTTCGGCCGGGGCAGGATGCCCCGTCCGAAAATTCCCGCCGGGACTGCGCACCCGCCGCGCAGCGGCGGGCGGACCGTCGGGGTGTGTTTCTTTTGCCTACTTTTCTTTGCGCAAGCAAAGAAAGGAGACCCCTGCGGCGAGCGGCACCATGCCTAAACCCACGACTATTTCCCAGCAAACTCATGAGGCCAACAGGCTTATGGTCGCGCGTGCATATCGCGCTCGCGGCGATTGTTGTCGAATCGCGGGACATCAGGGGTATCGTCTTCGTTGCCCCTCACCCCAACCCCTCTCTCCCACAGGGACTTCCTTCGGTCGCCGCAGGGAGAGGGGCTCAGGAGTGCTCATCCCGCCTTCTGCGGCAGGATCTGGCACACCGCCTGGCACATCACCAGCACCCGACCGGCGTCGTCGCGGACCTCGCCGGCGAGGAACAACTGCGTGCGCGTGCGTTCGACCAAGCGCGCATGACAGATGATGTGCGGCATTTCCGGCGTCACCGGGCGCAGGTACTGCGTGTTGAGCGAGGTCGTCACGCTGGGCGGCGCGATCAGGTACGAGAACGGGCCCAGCGTATTGTCCAGCGCCGCCACGATGAAACCGCCCTGCATGTGCCCGATCGGGTTCTGGTAGCGCGCCAGCACCGGGAACCGCATCGCCAGCGATTCGCCTTCCACGTACGCGACCGGTTCGCCCTGCATGTCGGTCAGGCAGGGCGGCGGGATCTGCAGTGGTACACCCGCCGGCAGGCGCGCCCGCAGCAGGGCGTTGATATCGGTGCCGTCGCTCATGGCGTGAAGCTCAGTTCGAACGAGGTGAGAAACGGCGCACGCGGCGGGGCGGGCAGCGTCCTGCCGGCGATCTGCGCCTGTACGCAGGCGGCCAGCACCGTGCCACCTTCGCGCCACGTGCGCACCACCTGGCCGGCAGCATCCAGCTCCGCCACCACCACGAACGGCGAGGTGTCGGCGTCCGGCGCGGCGCAGCGGGCGATGGCGTCGTCCAGCACGCGAGCCTGGGCGTCGCGCATCGCCCGCGAGGTCAGGACATGCAGCGACGCTTCGTCCGCGTCGGCGCGCTGCTTGGCCTGTGCATAGTCCATCGTCGACTGCGCGTGGGCGGAAAGCGCGGTGGCCGTCGCGAGCATGAGCACGGTGAAGGTAGCGATGGGCAGGCGCATGGTCATGGCGCCTTCGGCGGTTCGATCCGCAGGAGCTTGCCGTCTTCCTCATCGGTGACCACGTAGACGTTGCCGTCCGGACCCACGCGCACGTCGCGGACGCGCTCGCCGATCTCGTTGAGCAGGCGCTCCTCGCCGAGCACGGTGTCGCCCTGCAGGGTCAGGCGGATCAGGTTGCGTTCGGCCAGCGAGCCCAGGAACAGGCTGTCGTTCCAGGGACTTTCGGGGCGTCCGGTGTAGAACGCCATGCCCGATACGCCCGGCGACTTCTCCCACACGTGGAAAGGCTGTTCCATGCCATCCTTCGCCTTGCCCTCGGCTTCGGGGATGGGCTGGCCGGAGTAGTTGATGCCGTGGGTGATGACGGGCCAGCCATAGTTCTTTCCGGCCTGGGGCAGGTTGATCTCGTCGCCGCCGCGCGGACCGTGCTCGCTCTGCCACAGCGTGCCGGTGCGCGGGTCCAGCGCCATGCCCTGCATGTTGCGGTGGCCGTAACTCCAGATCTCCGGACGCGCGCCGGCCTTGCCGACGAAGGGGTTGTCCTGCGGCACGCTGCCGTCGAGGTTCAGGCGCACCAGCTTGCCCTGCAGCTTGTCGAGTTCCTGCGACATCGCACGCTTGTTGCGCTCGCCCTGGCTGATGAACAGATGGCCCTTGCCGTCGAAGACCAGGCGCGAGCCGAAGTGGTTGGGGCCGTCGACCTTCGGTTCCTGGCGGTAGATGACCTTGACGTCGGTGAGCGCGTCGCCGGCCAGCGTGCCGTAGGCGACCGCGGTGCCGGCGGTGCCGTCCTCGCCAGGCTCGGCGTAGCTGAGGTAGATGCGCTGCGTGGTGGCGAAATCCGGGGCCAGGACCACGTCGAGCAGGCCGCCCTGGCCGGTGG
The DNA here is from genome assembly GCF_037046485.1 of Pseudoxanthomonas sp. F11. Lineage (NCBI taxonomy): Bacteria > Pseudomonadati > Pseudomonadota > Gammaproteobacteria > Lysobacterales > Lysobacteraceae > Pseudoxanthomonas > Pseudoxanthomonas sp. F11. Next base: position 250,984 of record NZ_JBANLZ010000004.1, read on the forward strand.
CGAACACCTTCGGCACGCCGCGGATGGGTGCGGATACGGCGCCGTCGGTGCCGACACGACGCAGCGCGCCGCTGCGTTCGGTGACCAGCATGCTGCCGTCGGGCAGGAACGCCAGCGACCACGGATGAGCCAGGCCGCTGGCCACCTGGGTGACGCGGATCTGCCCCTTGGCGCTGGTCAGCGTCTGCGCCGGCTGGCTGGCGGGCGCGGCCTGTGCCGCCGCGGGCGCCTTGGCTTCGGCGTCGCTCTTGGCGGAAGAGTTGCACGCGGCCAGCGGCAGCGCGAGGAGGAGAGCGGTGGCGAATCGATGGGGAACGTGGCGCAACGTCGTGTCTCCTGTGGGGGAAAGTCAGCGGTAGCCGGCGGCCTGCAGTTCGAACAGTTCGGCATAACGGCCACCCTGGGCCATGAGCTGCTCGTGCGTGCCGCTCGCTTCCAGGCGGCCCTCGTCGAGCACCAGGATGCGGTCGGCCATGCGCACGCTCGAGAAGCGGTGCGAGATCAGCACGGCGGTCCGATTGTCCGACAATTCCTTGAAGCGTTGGAAGACCTCGAATTCCGCGCGCGCATCCAGCGCAGCGGTGGGTTCGTCCAGGATCATCACCTGGGCATCGCGCATGTAGGCGCGGGCGATGGCGATCTTCTGCCATTGGCCGCCGGAGAGGTCCACGCTGTCCTTGAAGCGGCGGCCGATCAGCTGGTCGTAGCCGCGCGGCAGGCTTTCGATGACCTCGTCGGCCATGGCGCGCGCGGCGGCGGCGCGGATGCGGTCCTGGTCGCGCATGGCCTCGATGCGGCCGACGCCGATGTTCTCGCCGGCGGTCAGGTGGTAGCGCACGAAGTCCTGGAAGATCACCCCGATGTTGGCGCGCAGGTCGTCGATGTCGTACTCGCGCAGGTCGCGGCCATCCAGCAGGATGCGGCCTTCGTCCGGGTCGTACAGGCGGGCCAGCAGCTTCACCAGCGTGGTCTTGCCGGCGCCGTTTTCGCCGACCAGCGCCAGCACCTCGCCGGCACGCAGTTCGAAGTCCAGGTGCCGCACGGCCCAGCGTTCGGCATCGGGATAGCGGAAGCCGACGTTCTCGAACACGAAGCCGCGGGTGATCGGTCGCGGGACGGCGATCGGATCGGCAGGCGAGGCGATCTCCGGTTCGATCTCGAAGAACGAGAACAGGTCGTCCAGGTACAGCGCCTGCCCGGCCACCTGGGAGAAGCCGATCAGCAGGCCTTCGAGCAACTGGCGCAGGCGCAGGAAGCTGCCGGCCAGGAAGGTCAGGTCGCCGATGCTGAAGTCGCCGCGTACGGTTCGCCAGGCGATGTAGCCGTACGCCACGTAGTAACCCAGCGTGCCCAGCGCCGCCAGCAGCGCGCCCCAGAAGGCGCGTCGCCGGGCCAGCGCGCGGTTGGCGAGGAAGAACTTCTCGGCCAGCGTGCGGTAGCGGTCGATCAGGAACCGGTGGAGGTTGAAGATCTTCACCTCCTTGGCCGTTTCCACGCTGGCGCCCATCTGGCGCAGGTACTCCAGCTGGCGGCGTTCGGGCGTCCACTGGAAATTCAGCGAATAGCCCAGCGCATTGAAATGGGCCTCGCCGATGAAGGCCGGCACCAGCGCCAGCGCCAGCAGCGCGATCAGCCAGGGCGCATACACCAGCAGGCCGGCAGCGAAGCTGACCACGGTGATGGCGTCCTGTACCTGGCCGAACAGCTGGCTCATCAGGTTCATGCGTCCCATCGTCTGCCGGCGCGCGCGGTCCAGCTTGTCCTGCAGGTCGGGGTCCTCGAAGTCCTCCAGGTCCAGCTGCGCCGCATGTTCCATCAGGCGGATGCTGGTGGCGTTGGTGAACAGCTCCGACAGCAGGGCATCGGCGTAGCTCACCAGCCGGCCGAGCAGGTCCGACACGATCGCCAGGGCGAACTCCAGCGCCAACAGGCCCAGCAGCGTGTCGAGCTGCCCGCTGCGCCAGGCATCGCCCAGCGAACCGAAGTCCAGCCCCAGGCCGACCAGGCGGATGGCTTCGTCGATGATCAGCTTGCCGATGTACAGCGTGGCCACCGGCATGAGCGCGCGCACCACGCGCAGGCCCAGGCTGGCGAGGGTCAACGTACGGCTGGTCTGCCAGATCTGGCGCAGGAACGGCGCCAGGTTGCGCATCGCATCGAAGCGCTCGCGCAGGTTGGGTTGGCCGGCGCGCCGGGGGGGCGCGTGCGAGGAAGGGGACGCCATGCGGGGATTGTGCCTGCTATCCCGGTTGTCGTCAGTGAACGCGTGCCGTCACCGATTCCCGGCCCGCCGCCACCGCGACGGCCGTCCTCAGCGCAGTGCGAGGCCCGCCAGCGCTTGCACGGACACAGCCTGCCCCGGCTCGACACGTTCGCCGCCGCGCACGATCAAGCGGTCGCCGGCGCGTACGTCGCCACTGACTTCGACCAGATCGTCCACAGTGGCGCCGGTCTTCACCGCCAGCCGTTCGGCCTTCCCGGCAGGGTCCACGCGCAACACGAAGTCGCCCTCGCGGCGCAGGATCACCGCATCGCGCGGTACGGCCACGACGCTGCGGGGCTCCGCGCTGGGCAGGCCCACATCCACGGCCGTGCCTACCGGTGCCTGCACGTCGTGCAGGGCGATGCGCAGTTCCAGCTGTCGTGAGGCTTCATCGCCCACGGGTACCAGCGCACTGACGGGGTAGTCGCGCTCGCCACCGGCGCTGCGTACGCGTACCGTCGTGCCCTGGTCCAAATGGCGCGCCAGTTCCACCGGCGCGCGCACGCGCACCTCGGGTGCTGCCGTGTCCACCAGCCGCGCCACCGATGCGCCGGTCACCAGGTACTCGCCTCGTTGGGTGTGGCGCTCGGCCACGATGCCGTCGAAGGGGGCGCGCACCACCATCTGCGTGCGCTGGTGCCGGATCTGGGCCAGCTGGGCCCGCGCGCGGGCCTGGTCCTGCGCCAGCATGTCGCGTTCGGCCCGCAGCTGCTCGTACTGGGAGCGCGCGATGTTCTGCTGGGCCGCCAGCTGTGCGTAGCGTTGTTCCTGCCGTACCGCGAGGTCCAGCTGGGCCTGGATGCGGGCCAGTTCCGCCTCGCTCTCGCGTTCGCGCAGGCGCAGCGCCGTGTCGTCCAGCACCGCCAGCGCCTGTCCGGCGCGTACGTGCTGACCGACTTCGGCGACCTGCAGCACGCGCCCTTCCAGTTCGCTGGCCACGCGCGCGTCCCGACGGCTGATGATGCTGCCGGGCGCCCAGTGGCGTGGCGCGAAGTCGGTACGCACCGCCGGGGCGACGCTGACCATGGCGGGCTGTGCCTCGGCGGCGGGTGCACTGGCATCGGCATCCAGGCGGAGCAGGGGCAGGGCGAGGATGCCGGCCAGCGCGAGGGCGATGAGGGATTTGTGCAGCAGGGGCATGTCGTTCTCCGGAGCAGTGGTCAGGCAACGTGGGGTGGCAGTGCGCGGTGCATCGACGAGGCGGCGACGTGGGGGACGCGGGGAGCCGCCAGGCGCAGCAACGCAGGCACCAGCACCACGGTGAACAGCAGGCTCAGCGCGACGCCGCCGACCGACACCGCGGCCAGCCCGCGGTAGATCACCGCGCCGGGGCCGGGATTGATCGCCATCGGCAGCGCGCCCAGCACGCCGGTGAGCGCGGCGATCAGGATCGGACGCAGGCGCTGTTCCAGGGCCTGCTTCAGCGCATGGTCGAGCGAGGCGCCTTCGGCCTGCGCTTCGCGCGTCTGCGCGACCAGCAGGATGGCGTTGTTGATCACCATGCCCAGCAGCATGATGAAGCCGATCATCGACAGCAGGTCCAGCGTCTGCCCGGCGGCGAGGTCGAGCACGCGCAGGCCCGCCACGCCGCCCAGCACCGCCATCGGCAGTGTGGCCATCACGAAGGCGCTGTCGCGCAGCGAGCGGAACATCGCGGCCATCAGCATGAACAGCACGACCAGCGCCATCACGAAATTGAGGCCCATGCTGCGCACCACTTCGCCCAGCCGGTCGGCGCTGCCGGAGATGCGGATCGCGGCGTCGGGCGGCAGCGCGTCGCGCAGGCCGGGCACGATCTCGTCGTTGACAATGTCGAGCGCTTCTTCCAGCGACATCGCCGCCGGCGGATCGACGGTGAGGGTGACGGTGCGGCGACGGTCGATGCGGCGCAGTTGGTTGGGCGCCAGCACCGTGTCCACCTGCGCCAGCTCGGCCAGGCTCAGTACGCCGCCCTGCGGCGTGGCCAGCGGCGCAGCGCCCAGGCGCGCGATGTCGTCCTCGCCGTTGCTGCGCAGGATGATCGGCAGGCGCCGATCGCCGTCGAAGTGTTCGCCCAGCCATTGGCCGTCGCCCAGCGTGCGGACCACGGTGCCCAGCTCGGGGCGCCGCCAGCCCGCCTCGGCCAGGCGGCGGTCGTCGGGATTGACGCGCAGCTCCGGCGTGCCCCCATCGGCACTGGGCCAGGCCTGCACGTTGGCGCCGGCGAAACGGTCCGACAGCGCCTTGCGTCCTGTCTCCGCCGCACGCGCCAGCGCATCGCCGTCGCTGTGCTGCAGGTGGATGGCGATGGCGCGTGCAGAGCCGCCGAAGCTGCCGAACAGCTCGCCCTCGCTGGCGAAGGCGCGCGTATCCGGGAAACCGACCACGATCTGGTCGCGGACGATGCGCTCGAGTTCGCCGATGTCGTCCGGGTCCACCACGCGCGCGCCCAGCGTGCCGCCGCCCGGCCACAGGTTGAGGTACCAGTTGCTCAGCTGCGGACCTTTCTCGCCGTCCATGTAGGGGCGCATGCGCTCCAGCAGGATCGGGGCGATCTCGCGGTTCACCCGCTCTGGGCTCATGCCGGGCGGGAAGTTGAAGAAGGCGTCGACGGCCGCGCGCTTCACCGGCGGCAGATAGTCGATCTGCGGCATCAGCACGGCCGCGAGCAGGACGGGTGCGAGGACAAGCGCGCCGACCCAGCCGAGCTGGCGCGTGCGGCCTTCGGTGGTCTTCAGTGCCCAGTCGCTGAGGCGCGACCAGAACCGGTACTGGCGCTCCTCGCAGGGGCGCGTGCGCAGCCAACTGCCGGCTGCCGCGGGCAACACGGTGACGGCGATCAGCAGCGAGATGCCCACCGCGATGGAAATGGTCAGGGCGAGATCGGCGAAGAGCTGGCCTTCGACGTCCTCCATGAAGATCACCGGCAGGAACACCGCCACCGTCGTCAGCGTGGAGGCGACCAGCGCGCCGCCGACCTGGCGCGTGCCCTCCAGCGCAGCGCGCGCCGCCGGCAGACCCTGTTCGCGCAGGCGCACGATGTTCTCGGCCACCACCACCGCGGCATCCATCACCATGCCCACCGCGAACGCGAGGCCGGCCAGCGAGATGACGTTGAGGCTGCGGCCGGTCAGCTGCAGCACGATGAAGGTGGCCAGCAGCGAGATGGGAATGGCGCAGGCGATCAGCGCGGTGGCGCGCACGTCGCGCAGGAACCACCACAGGCAGCCAACGGCGAGCAGCACGCCGACGGTGAGACTGCCGGACAACAGGCCGAGCGCACGGTTGATGAAGACCGAGGCGTCGAAACTCTGGGCGATGTCCAGGCCCAGCGGCTTCAGTTCCTGTTCGCGCACGTCGGCGACGACACGCTTGACCTCGTCCAGCGTGTCCAGCACGTTGGCGCCACTCTCGCGCAGGATGCGCAGGCCGATGGCGGGATTGCCGTTCTGGTAGGCGAAGAAGCGCTGTTCGGGCCGTTTGACCTGGACGGTGGCGACATCGGCCAGGCGCACCGGCCGGCCGTCGCGCCAGGCCAGGATCAGCTCGCCCAACGCTTCGGGTGAGTAGCGCCCTGCGAAGCGCAGCACGTACTCGCGGCGGCCGGCCTCGACCACGCCGCCGGACACGTCGGTGGCGCGCGCGGCCACGGCCGCGACTTCCGGGATCTGGATACCGAGCGCCGCCGCGCGCGCCAGGTCCAGGGTGATGGTCAGCTCCTCCGCTGCGCCACCATTGATGTCCACGCCGGCCACGCCGTCGACCGAGGTCAATCGCGGCACGATGCGGTCCTCGATGAACTGCCGGTAGTCGAGGATGTCGCCGCGCGTGCCGGGCAGCTTCTGCACGAAGAAGTAGGTCAGCGAGTTGTTGGCGTTGTCGGCGCCGGCCTGCACGACCGGCGGCGTGGCGTCGCGCGGCAGCGGCTGCAGGCGGTTCATCCGCGACAGCACTTCCACCAGCATCGCGTCCATGTCGCTGCCGACGGCGAAGGTCAGGTTGATGAAGCTGTTGCCGGCATTGACGTTGGAGGCCATCTCCTCCAGCCCGGGCAGGCCCTGCATCACGGTCTCGATCGGCTCGACGATCTCCGACTCCATCTCCTGCGGCGAGGCGGCGCGCCAGCCGGTCTGGATGGACATCTGCGGACGTTCGATGTCGGGGAACAGCTGCAGCGGCAGCTTGCCCAGGCTCATCAGGCCGAATGCGCAGACCATGGCCACGACGACCGCGACGGCGGCCGGATTGCGCAGGGAGGCCTCGGTGAGTTTCATCGTGCAGGTCCGCGTGGTGGTCGGCGGTGCGCACGATGCGCGCAGTAGCAAGCGGCGTTATGGCCCGGAAGTCATGCGGTGAGTCCCGTTGCGGCGAGTGGTGGATCAGGTGCGTTGAAGCGAAGGTGGGAAATGGATGTTGCCTGCAAGGAGCGTCCTTGTAGGAGCGACGTGAGTCGCGACCGTACGCGGTGAATATCAGGGGAAGGATGAAGCGCGCGACACGGGAGCAGACGTGGGCGCGAATCTGCCTTGGGCGTGAGGTTCGACGGAATGCGGGACGTGCGGTCGCGACTGACGTCGCTCCTACAACGGATGACCCCGCCTACAGCAACACCGCCAGCTTGTCGCGATGGCTGCGCGACAGCTTCAGTTCCTGGCCGCAGTCCAGGCGCAGGAAGCTCTCGCCGTTGGTGTGCGGTCGCATCTCCACCACGCGGCGCGCGTTGACGATGGTGGAGCGGTGGATACGCGGGAAGCGCTGCGGGTCCAGCTGCTTCTCGAGCTCGCGCATGGTGGCGCGCAGGACCAGGGTATTGCCATTCGGCCCGTCGCCGTCGGTGTGGATGCACATGTAGTCGCCGGCCGCGTCGATCCAGCGGATGCTGTGCAGGTCCACGCGCACGGTGCGACCACCGTCGCGCACGGCGAGCTTCTCCTCGCGGCGCAGCAGGTCGAGCGCATCGGGCTTCAGCGCTTCGTCCAGGTCCAGCGGTGGCCGACCGCTGAGTTCGCCCAGCAGGCCGAGCAGATGCGCGCAATGGCCGCTGGCCTCGCGCTGGGCGCGGGCCTGGCGCACCCGTGCCAGCGCCTGCGCCAGGCGGGAGTCCTCCACCGGTTTCAGCAGGTAATCGGTGGCCGAGGCTTCGAATGCGCGGATCGCGTAGTGGTCGTAGGCGGTGACGAACACCACCAGCGGCATCTCGTTGGCCGGAATCGCACGCAGCGTCTGGAAGCCGTCCATGCCCGGCATCTGCACGTCCAGGAACATCAGATCCGGGCGATGTGCGCGCAGCCCGCCGATGGCCGACGCGCCGTCGCCGTAGTAGCCCACGATCTGCACGTCGGCATGGGCGGCAAGCCGGATCTCCAGGCCGCGGCGGGCCAGCGGCTCATCGTCCACGACGATGGCGCGCAACGGTGCGGAAACGGCGGCATCCATGCGTCAGTCTCCCAGGGTCTGCGAGGTTTCGAACGGCAGTCGCAGCGTCACCTCGATGCCGCGCGCGCGGTTGCGCACGGAGAACCCGCCGGTGTCGCCGTACAGCACGTGCAGGCGTTCGCGCGTGTTGCGCAGGCCTACGCCCTTGCCGGGCGGCAGCTGGTCGCCTTCGATGGCGCTGCAGCCGGGGCCGTCGTCGATCACCCGCAGTACCAGCTGCTCGCCGTCGCGTTCGGCCTCGATGCGCAGCAGTCCGCCGGCGACCTGTTTGGCGACGGCGTACTTGATGGCGTTCTCGACCAGCGGCTGCAGCAGCAGGCTGGGCAACAGGGCGCGCCAGCAGTCCTCGTCGATGGCGGTCTCGATGCGCAGGCGTTCGGCGAAGCGGATCTTCTCGATGTCCAGGTACAGCGTCAGCGCATCCAGTTCCTGACGTAGGGTGACCCGCTGCATCGGGTCGTTGTCCAGCGAGTGGCGCAGGAACGAGGACAGGCCCTGCACCATGCGGTTGGCGGTGGCGTTGTCGCGGTCCAGGATCAGCGTGGAGATGGCGTTGAGCGTGTTGAACAGGAAATGCGGGTTTAGCTGGTAGCGCAGCATCTTCAGCTGCGCCTGGTGGGCCATGCTGCGCGCGGCGAGCGCGCGCTCGGTTTCGCCCTGCAGTTGGCGGTAGTACTTGATCCCCATGTAGGCGCCCACCCACGCCAGCACCACGTAGATGTAGCCCAGCGAGTAGGCGACGAACTCCAGTCGCGTGGTCGGCCTGCAGGTCTCGCAGAAGTCGACCAGCGCTTCGCGGGTGACGAAATCGATGACGGCCGAACTGACCAGGATCGCCGGCACCATCACGGCGAGCAGCCGGCGCGGCGGCAGGCCCCAGCAGGCGCGCAGCAGATAACGCAGCCCCAGCGTGACCACGGCACCGGTCGTCGCTGCGGTCAGCGGCACCACCCAGTAGCCCGACGGTTTGCCGTGCGCGACCGCGTACAGGCAACCCTGCGCGAAGTAGGCGCTCCAGCCGGCCAGGTGCAGCAGCCAGAAAGCCTGCTGGCGGGGCATGTCGAGCGGACGTGAGGCGGCGATGGCCATGGCGGACGTGGATGGGCGCAGGTGCCGCCATGCTAAGCCCATGCGCCGGCGCGTGCCGCACGGTTCGTCGGCCCCTGCGCACGCTTGGGCGCAGGCGGCCCGGGCGTCACTGCAACGGACCGGGCGGCTCGCCGTCGCCGCCGGACTGCAGGGCCACCGGCAAGTGCCAGCCGAAGGTGATCGCGGCCATGCGCAGGCCGAAGCAGACCAGGGCGCCCACCAGCGCGCAGGGCAACGGCGGCAGGTGCAGCCAGTGGCCCAGGGCGACGATCAGGGCACCGGCCAGCGCAGCGACGGCGTAGAGGTCGGCGCGCAGCACCAGCGGCACCTGCGCCAGCAGTACGTCGCGGGCGATGCCGCCGCCGATGCCCGTCAGCATGCCCATCGCGGCCGCCATGGGCGGCGCAATGCCGTACTCCAGGGCCTTCTGCGTGCCGGCGACCGCGAACAGGGCCAGGCCCATCGCGTCGAAGAGCCGCACCGGGTGGTGCAGCTTCTCGATCAGCGCAGCACGGAAGAAGGTCACCACGCCGGCGGCCAGCGAGGTGACCGGATAACGCCAGTCGCTGAGCGCCGCCGGCGGCGTGGCGCCGATCAGCAGGTCGCGGGTGATGCCGCCTGCCGTCGCCGCGGCGAACGACAGCACCAGTACGCCGAACAGGTCCAGTCGGCGCCGCACGCCCAGCATGGCGCCGCTGAGCGCGAACACGAACGTGCCGACCAGATCGAGGATGAGGACCAGGGTTTCCATGGCCCCCATTGTGCCGCCTGACGGCGTGCCGGGTCAGGGCAGGATGGGCTGCATGCCCACGCCCAGGCGGTTCCACGCGTTGATCGTGGCCACCGCCATGGTCAGTTCGGCGATGCCGGACTCATCGAAGTGTTCCTTCAGCGCCTCGTAGGTCGCATCGGCGGGCGCGCCCGAGGGCAGGGTGGTCAGCTGTTCCGCCCAGGCCAGCGCGGCCCCCTCGCGGGCGTCGAAGAAGCGGCTGTCGCGCCAGCCGGGCAGGGTGTCCAGCTTGCGCGGCTCGATGCCAGCCTTGCGCAGTGCCCCGCCGTGCATGTCCATGCAGAAGGCGCAGCCGTTGATCTGGGAGACGCGCAGGAAGACGAGTTCGAGGAATTCCTTGCCCAGCACGCCGTTGTGGACGGCGGTGCTGGCGGCATACAGGCCGCGGAAGGCTTCGGGAACATGCTTGGGGTAATCGACGCGATGGAACTTCTGGCTCATGGCAGTGCCTCAATGGCGGCCACGATGGCCACCTTCACTACCAGGACGCGCCACCGTCCTTCGCCGTGACACCCGTGCCCAACTTGTCCGGATTGGCGATGGTGAAGAGGTCGCTGATGCGCTCGCCGTCGCTCACCGCCACCATCACCGCGGTCAGCACGCCGTCGCGGTAGCGCAGGATCGCCGGCTCGCCGTTCACCGTGCCCATGCGCCAGTCGATGGCCGGATCCTGTCGTCGATAGGCGGCCCAGAACAGTCGTGCGATGCGGATCGCACCCAGCAGCGGGCGGATGACCGCGACGGCCTTGCCACCGCCGTCGGAGACCAGTTGCGCGTCTTCGCGCAGCAGGGCGGTGATCGCGGGCTGGTCGCCGCGCCGCGCGGCCTGCATGAAGCGCTCGAGCAGGCGGCGGTGATTTTCGCGGGGAACATCGAAGCGCGGCCTGCCGGCCTGCACGCGTTCGCGTGCGCGGTGGACCATCTGCCGGCAGTTCGCCTCGCTCTGGCCCAGCAGGGGCGCGATCTGCGCATAGTCGTAATCGAAGGCCTCCTTCAGCAGGAAGGCCGCGCGTTCCTCCGGACCCAGCCGCTCCAGCACGGCCAGGAAGGCCAGCGAGACCTGTTCGGCCACTTCGGCCGACTGCTCCGGCGAGGGCGATTCGTCGATCTCCGAGGGGGGCGGCAGCCACGGTCCGGTGTAGTGCTCGCGCTGCGTCCGTGCGGCGCGCAGGCGGTCGATCCCCAGCCGGGTGGCGGCGGTGACCAGCCAGGCTTCGGGGTCGCGGATGCCGGTCCTGTCGGCCTGCTGCCAGCGCAGCCAGGTGTCCTGGACCACATCCTCGGCGTCGCTGCGGCTGCCCAGCAGGCGGTAGGACAGCCCGAACAGGCGGGAACGATGGGCTTCGAAGGTGTTTTCGGCGTTCATGCGACCAAAGACGGGCGAGGGCGCCCGCCCGTGACACCCGGGCGGGCCGTCACTTTGGCCTAAAATGGGCGCTTCCGCCCGCTACCCCACCGGCAGCCGCCCGTCGCTCCATGACCTCGATCAAGCAAGAAGACCTCATCCAGTCCGTCGCCGACGCCCTGCAGTACATCAGCTACTACCACCCGGTGGACTACATCAAGAACCTCGCCGCCGCGTACGAGCGCGAGGAATCCCCGGCGGCGAAGGACGCCATCGCCCAGATCCTGATCAATTCGCGCATGTGCGCCGAAGGCCACCGTCCGATCTGTCAGGACACCGGCATCGTCACCGTGTTCCTCGAGATCGGCATGGACGTGCGCTGGGACGACGCCACGATGGGCGTGGAGGACATGGTCCACGAGGGCGTGCGCCGCGCCTACAACCATCCCGACAACAAGCTGCGCGCCAGCGTGCTGGCCGACCCGGCCGGCAAGCGCACCAATACGAAGGACAACACGCCGGGCGTGGTCAACGTGAAGGTGGTGCCGGGCAACACCGTCGACGTGATCGTCGCCGCGAAGGGCGGCGGTTCCGAAGCGAAGTCGAAGTTCGCGATGCTCAATCCGTCCGACTCCATCGTCGACTGGGTGCTTAAGACCGTGCCGACCATGGGCGCCGGCTGGTGTCCGCCGGGCATGCTCGGCATCGGCATCGGCGGCACCGCGGAGAAGGCGATGCTGCTGGCGAAGGAGTCGCTGATGGAGCCCATCGACATCACCGACCTGCAGGCCCGTGGCGCATCCAACCGCGCGGAGGAGCTGCGCCTGGAGCTGTACGAGAAGGTCAACGCGCTCGGCATCGGCGCGCAGGGTCTGGGTGGTCTGACCACCGTGCTCGACATCAAGGTCAAGGACTACCCCACCCACGCGGCCAACCTGCCGGTGGCGATGATCCCGAACTGCGCCGCCACCCGCCACGCGCACTTCACCCTCGACGGCAGCGGTCCGGTGATGCTGGATCCGCCGTCGCTGGAGGACTGGCCTGAGCTGACCTACGACGCCTCCAAGGGCCGTCGCGTCGATCTCGACACGCTGACCCGCGAAGAGGTGGCCAGCTGGAAGCCCGGCGAAGTGCTGCTGCTCAACGGCAAGCTGCTGACTGGACGCGATGCCGCGCACAAGCGCATGGTCGACATGCTCAACAAGGGCGAAGCGCTGCCGGTCGACCTGAAGGGCCGCTTCATCTACTACGTGGGCCCGGTCGATCCGGTGCGCGACGAGGTCGTCGGCCCGGCCGGCCCGACCACTGCCACCCGCATGGACAAGTTCACCGAGCAGGTGCTGGCGCAGACAGGCCTGCTGGGCATGGTCGGCAAGGCCGAGCGCGGCCCGGCGGCGATCGAGGCCATCAAGAAGCACCAGTCGGCCTACCTGATGGCGGTCGGCGGCGCGGCCTACCTGGTATCCAAGGCGATCAAGGCGGCGAAGGTCGTCGGCTTCGCCGACCTGGGCATGGAGGCGATCTACGAGTTCACCGTACAGGACATGCCGGTGACCGTGGCCGTCGACGCGCAGGGCACCTCGGTGCACCAGACCGGCCCGAAGGAATGGCAGGCGCGGATCGGGAAGATTCCGGTGGTGGTGGCGTAGTTGCCTTTCCCTTCTCCCGTCGGGAGAAGAGCTTGCCCCGTACTTGATACGGGGTGCCCGTAGGGCGGATGAGGGCTTGCCATGATGGCGCTTCCCCCACCGTGCTGCGGAACGAGCCACAGCGAGCGGGCGCATTGAACGGCCGATAGTTCGCCTTCGCGGCTCGCTGCGGCTCGTTCATTAGCATCGGCTCGGATGCGCTACGTTGGCGCCCCCAACCCCTCTCCCGTAGGGAGAGGGGCTCAAATCGCAGGGATCCATCTATGTCGACGACGCTCTACTACTCCCGCAGCACCGCCAGCCTGGTCGTCCACTGGCTGCTGATCGAACTGGGTATCCCGCACGCGTTGCATGAACTGGATTTCGACAAGCGCGACCAGAAGTCCGATGACTACCTGAAGCTCAATCCCGCCGGCGTGGTGCCCACGCTGGTGATGGACGGGCAGGTGATCACCGAGACCGCGGCCATCCTGATGCATCTGGCCGATACGCATCCCCGCGCGGAGCTGGCGCCGGCGGTGGCGACCACGCAGCGCGCGCAGTACTACCGCTGGATGCTGTTCTGCGCGAACACGCTGATGCCTGCTTACCGCGCGTGGTTCTATGCGGACGAGATCGCGGGCCCGGAGAACGCCGAGGCCAGTCGCCTGCATGCACGACTCAAGCTGGAACGCGCGTGGCAGCAGGTCGCCGACCATCTGGAGGCGCACGGGCCCTACCTGCTGGGCGCACAGCGCAGCGCGGCCGACTTCCTGCTGACCATGCTGATGCGCTGGTCGCGCAACATGCCCAGGCCGACTGACACCTGGCCGGTGCTGCATGCTCACGCGCAGCGCATGAAGGCATTGCCGAGCTTCAGGGACGTCTATGCCCGCGAGGGGCTGACGGACTGGACGTGACGATCGCCGGGCCCACTGTAGGAGCGACGTAAGTCGCGACCGCGGATCTTGAAATGGCGTGAAACCAAGGCCATGCGCATTTCGCCTGCAAATACATCGCCTGGAGCAGTGTTCCTGCCCGTCTTGGCATGCGGTCGCGACTTACGTCGCTCCTACAACAGCCAGTACGGGTCACTCAGTCCACGTATTCTTCGAACTTCCGCCCACCCTGGAACGGCATCAGGTGCTGGCGCACGATCCCGCGCGGCACTGTCTCCAACTTCATCACGCCGTACTCTCCGGGCCAGTCTTCCTGCTTCGGCGGCAGCTTGAAGGTACCCATCAGCATGTCCACCAGCGGCAGGTGGATGGCGTAGTTCACGTCCAGGTAGTCCTTGTGCCGCGCGTGGTGCCAGTGGTGGTAGCGCGGCAGCACCAGCAGGTACTCCAGCCAGCCGAAGCGGATGCCGAGATTGGCGTGCGCCAGCACGGCCTGCAGCCCGACCAGGATCACGTAGGCGTTCACGGCCGGCGTGGAGAAGCCCAGCACCAGCAGCGGCAGCAGCACGGCGCTGCGGGTCAGCACGATCTCGACGATATGGATGCGCGAACCCGCCAGCCAGTCCATCTCGCGGCTGGAGTGGTGCACGGCGTGGAAGCGCCACAGCCAGGGAACGTTGTGGTACGCGCGGTGCAGCAGCGCCTGCGCCAGGTCGGCCACGAACACGGCGATCAGGAACTGCGCCCAGACCGGCAGCGACTGGATCGCGTTCTTCAGGGCAGGAAAGGCGGCCAAGCCCGCGATGGTGGACGTGGATGCGGTCACCAGGATCAGGATGAACTGCACCAGCACATGGCTCATGAAGAAGTACGCCACGTCCGTGCGCCAGCCCGGCCGCAGCGGCGAGATCCGGCGCTTGCCCAGGTAGTGCTCCAGCGGCACGAATACCAGCGCCGAGAAGAACAGCGAGATCACGAACCAGTCCAGGCCCAGCGAGTACGGGGTCTTGCCGATGGCGTCGAACTGCACGTTGGTGCCGCCCAGCAGCACGGCCAGCGTCGCGCTGCCTACGCCGATCAGCGCGATGCGCTTGTTGCGGTCGCGCAGGATGGCCCACGTGCCCATGGCGAACGCCGACGCCAGTCCCACCAGCAGCAGATGGCGGGCGAACTGTTCGTTGTAGGCCGCGCGGAATTCCTTGCTGGTCAACAGTTCCGGGAAATGGAAACAGGCCACCGCCATCAGGCTCAGCAGGCCCAGCATGGCGGAGGCATAGGCGAAGAACGAACGGCGCGGGCGCGGCATGGGCGGCTTCCTTGGCAGGGGGTACGGATCCTGCGCCCGATCTTACGTCAGACGATGCGGTTTCCGGCCGCGTCCACCACCGGCTCGCCGTCTTCCTTGCTGAAGGCGCCGCGCTGCGGCTGCGGCAGGATGTCCAGCACCGCTTCCGAGGGCCGGCAGAGCTTCGTGCCCAGGGCCGTGACCACGATGGGACGGTTGATCAGCACCGGGTGGGCCAGCATGGCGTCGATGAGGGCCGCGTCGTCGGCGTCGGCCAGGCCGAGTTCCGCGTAAAGAGGTTCCTTGGCGCGCACCACGTCGCGCACGGACACGCCCATGGCCGCGATCAGCGACAGCAGCGTGGCGCGATCGGGGGGCGTGCGCAGGTATTCGACGACCTGCGGCTCGATGCCGGCATTGCGGATCAGTCCCAGCGTGTTGCGCGAGGTGCCGCAGGCGGGGTTGTGGTAGATCGTCACCTCGTCCATCAGTACCAGTCCAGCAGCGAGATGCCCAGGCCCACGTAGGTCGCCTTGTGGTTGTAGTCGATCAGGCTTTCGCCGTACCCATGGAAGACCTGTACATGGCCGCGGAACGTGCGGTTGATCGGGAAGCCGTAGTCCACCTGCAGCGCGCCGTGCGAGTCGTCGCCGCCGCGCAGCGAGTGGCGTCCCAGTACGGTGAGGACGTGGCCGTCTTTCGCATAGGTCAGCATGGCGTCGCCACGGCCGATGTAGTCCTCGATGTCCGGATTGTCGTCGTCGTTGCCGTCGGGCACGCGGTACCAGGGCCGCACCACGAAGGCCCAGTTCTCACGATCCAGGCCGATGGTGGCGATGACGCGGTTCCAGCTGCGCGAGAGCGGGTCGCCGCGGCCGTTGGACTGGTGGTTGATGCCGATGCCGGCCATGCGGCCTTTCCAGCCGGCGATGCTGTAGTTGTTGCGGAACACCAGCATCACTTCCGGTTCGTAGTTGGTCTCGCGGAACGGGCGCGACTCCTCGCCGTTGTAGACCTGCCAGCGCGAGCTCTGGGTATACGCGCCCCAGATGTCGCCGTTGTCGCCGAACACGTTTTCGGCGAACTTGGTCTTGAAGCTGAGCTGGAACTTGGCCTCGATGTCCTGCAACGCCTGCGGTTCGGTCACCGTGTTGTCGGGATTCGGGGAGGAGGGCGTTTCGTTGACCCGGCTGGTCCAGAAGGCCGGCAGCAGGTACAGCGGCTTGTAGCCGCGCAGCTGGAACACGCCCAGCTTGGAGTCCTTGGCCAGCTCCCAGCGGCTGTCCAGCAGGGAGCCGCGGCCGGCATTGGCGATCAGGTCGGCATCGCCCGGATCGTCGGCACGGAACCAGGCGCCCAGCCGCCGGCGGGTGCGCTCGGTCAGCGCCAGGTCCCGGTCCTGCGCCTCGGCGGCGGCGCGGGCGTCGGCCCGCGCCTTGGCGCGTGCGGCCGCTTCGGCTTCTTTCGCCGCCACGGCTTCCTCATCGGCTCGCCGGGTATCGGCGGCGGTGCGTCCCAGCGCAGCGTCGTAGCAGGCCAGGCGCGCGGCATCGTTCTCCAGGGAGAAGCAGGCTTCGGCAGGCGCGGGCGTCGGCCCCCCCTCCTGGGCGTGGGCGGCCAGTCCATACGTAACGCCAATTACCAGCGGAAGCAGTCGGATGCGATGCGTCATGCAGAGTCGCTCAGTGGGGGGCGCCGCCATTCTGCCAGCCCGCGCGCTAAGGTCAGAAGATCCAGGCGAAGACGAACAGCCCCAACATCGCGAAGGCCAGGCCCAGCTTCAGCACCACGCCCAGCACGATGCCCAGCCACGTGCCCAGCCCGACCTTGGTGGCCTGGCGGAATTCGCGGCCGTGCCACAGTTCGCCCAGCAGCGCGCCGACGAAGGGGCCTGCCAACAGGCCGATGGGCATGAAGAACAGGCCGGCGAACGTGCCGATCACCGTGCCCAGCAATGCCTTGCGGCTGGCGCCCACGCGTTGGGCACCGATGGCGGTCGACACGATGTCCACCACGAAGGAAAGCGCCGTCAGCACGCCCAGTACGACCAGGGGCACCCAGCCGATCTGCTGGAAGTCGCCCGCCCAGGCGGCCAGCAGCATGCCCGCGAACACCAGCGGCAGGCCGGGTAGGGCGGGCAGCAGCACGCCGGCGATGCCGACGAGGATCAGCACGATGGCCAAGGCGTAATACAGGAACTGGATGTCCAATCAATTCTCCTACGGAATCAAGGGGTTGCCAGGGGCTTGACTTTATCGTTCAGGCGTTTGCATTTTCACAAATGCCGGGTTACTGTGCGGCCGCTGCCGTTGCCAAGGTCACCGTGAATCGTGGCCTGATGGGGTAGATCCATGATCCGCTACATCCTTGTACCTCGCTTCCTCCTTGCAACCAGCCGCCCAGCAGGCGTATCCACCACCCGTTTCAAGGAGCAAGTAGATGTCTGATCGTGAAACCGGAACCGTGAAATGGTTCAACGATGCCAAGGGCTTCGGCTTCATCAGCCGTGAGAATGGTGAAGACGTGTTCGTGCATTTCCGCGCCATCCAGACCCAGGGGTTCAAGAGCCTCAAGGAAGGCCAGAAGGTCACCTTCACCGTCGTGCAGGGCCAGAAAGGCCTGCAGGCCGATGCGGTGCAGCCGGTCTGACCTGATCCATCGAATCGCGCATCCGCGCGTGCTCCACGAAAAAGCCCGGCATGCGCCGGGCTTTTTCTTTTTCAGCGGACCGGGCGTCAGCGGATGACCACGCGGCCGTTCTGGATGCGCACATAGGTGTTCTCGCGCACGCCCCCCAGATCGTGCTGGTTGATGGTCACGCGACGGCCGTCGTCCATGCGCACGGTGATGTTGTAGGTATCGCCGGTGGTCCGGTTCTGGATTGCGTTGCCGGCCGCCGCGCCGGCGACCGCGCCGGCCACGGTGGCGACGTTCTTGTTGCCCTCGCTGCCGCCGGTGCGATCGGAGATCTGGCGCCCGGCGACCGCGCCCACGATGCCGCCCAGCACGGCACCGGTGGCCGACGGCGCGCTGCGGCCCGAGGGGACCACGTCGATACGTTCGACAATGCCGCAGTCGGCGCAGTAGCGGTTGGCGGGGGCGCTGTTGTAGCCGCCGCCATAACCGCTGGAGTAGCCGGGCGAGGTACTGGCGCAGCCTGCGAGCGCGAAGGTGGCGGTCAGGCCGATGGCGATCAGACGCATGTTCATGGAGCCTCCTGGAGGGTGGGGTCGCCGACATGGCGCGGCCCCTTCACTTGCATGCTCCACACGGGCGCGTGAACACCATGACAATCGGGCCGCTTGCGCGGCCCGGATGTCAGGTGCGATTCAGACCTGCGCTACGCCTCAGCCGCGGAAGTCCTGATGGCAGGCCTTGCAGTCCGTGCCCAGCTTCTCCACCAGCGCCCCGGCGGCGGCGCAGTCGGTGGGCGGTGCGTTCAACGCGGCATCCAGATCGGCGCGGAACTGGCTGGTATGCGTCTTGAAGCGGCTGTCGTCGGCGATGCCGGGGAACGCCATCTCCAGATCGTTCGCCATCGCGCGCAGCGTGCGCACGTGCGGGATGGTGTCGGTGGCGGCGCAGCGGTTCTGCTTCACCTTGTCGCCCAGTTGGCCAGAATGCTTGGCCATCACCTGCATCACGCTGTCCGGGAACGGATCCTGCCGCGCCTGCAGTGCGCGCATCGCCATCACGGTGCAGATGGCGCCCACGACCAGGCCGATCAGGAACAGAAACAGGTAACGCGACGCGGCGGAAGGCTTCTTGGTCTCGGGCTGGCTGGCCATGCGGCGGGCTCCTTGTGGATGACGCGGCGATGGTACGACGGCCGTCACGGTTTGCGCCACGGCTTACACTGGTGGCATGAAGAAAGAACTCAGGGACCGGTTCGCCGGCATCGACAGGCTGTACGGCGTGGGTTCGGTGGAACGCCATGCGGCTGCGCGCGTGGCGGTGGTAGGCATGGGCGGCGTGGGCTCGTGGGTAGTGGAAGCCCTGGTGCGCTCGGGCGTGGGCCATCTCACCCTGATCGACGCCGACGACATCTGCGTATCCAACACCAACCGTCAGTTGCCCGCGCTGGATGGCCAGTACGGGCGCAACAAGGCCGAGGCGATGGCCGAGCGTTGCCGTGCGATCAATCCACTGGTCGAGGTGGACGTCGTCCCGCAGTTCCTGACGTCCTCCAACATGGCCGACCTGCTGGATCGCGGTTTCGACCTGGTGCTCGATGCCTGCGACAGCTTCCGGGTGAAGGTGGAGATGATCGCGTGGTGCCGGCGCCGCAAGCTGCCCATCGTGGTCTCCGGCTCGGCCGGCGGACGCACCGATCCCACCCAGATCCGGCTGCGCGATCTCTCCCGTACCGAGCACGACGCGCTGCTAGCCCTGGTCCGCAAGAAGCTGCGCGCGGAGTTCAATTTTCCGAAGAACAAGGACCGCTATTTCGGCGTGCAGGCCGTCTACTCGCTGGAGAACGTCAAGTATCCGCAGGCCGATGGCACCGTCTGCGGCCTGCGCCCGCAACTGGGCGCGGATGCGGCGCTGAAACTGGACTGCGGCGTAGGACTGGGGGCGGCCACCCACATCACCGGCGCGTTCGCGTTCGCCATGGTGGGCAAAGCGCTGGAGCTGCTGGCAAAACCGGCCAAGCGGGGCGTCACGTCAGCGGAAGATTGAACAGCCGTTCCGCGTTGCGCGTGGTCGCCGCCGCGATGTCCTCCGGTGCCACGCCGCGCAGGTCCGCGATGACGTCGCGGACCACCGGCAGCCGAGCGGGTTCGTTGCGCTGCCCGCGGATGCCGGCATCGGGCTGGTCGGGCGCGTCGGTTTCCAGCAGCAGGTAGTCCAGCGGCATCGTGCGGGCGAGGGTGCGCAGGCGGTTGGCGCGCTCGTAGGTCACCGGTCCTCCCAGCCCGATCAGGAATCCCAGCTGCCACAGCTGGCGCGCCTGCTCCGGGCTGCCGGAGAAACTGTGCACCACGCCGCGCAGGCCGCCGACCCGTTTTACCGACGCGATCACGGCGTCCACGGCGCGTCGCGCATGCACGATCAGCGGCAGGTCGAACTCGTGCGCCAGCCGCAGCTGTCCCTCGAAGTAGCGGCGTTGCTCGTCTTCATCCAGGCCTTCGACGAAGAAATCCAGTCCGCATTCACCGATCGCCAGTGGGTGCTCCCGCTCGATCCATGCGCGCAGCGCGTCCAGATGCGCGGGTCGGTGTTCGGCCAGGTACATCGGGTGCAGTCCATAGGCCGGGAACAGGCCCGCGTCCTGCGCGCAGACCTCGCGCAGTTTCGGCCAGCTCGAGGCGGCCACGGCCGGCACCACCTGCCGGGTCACGCCGGCGGCGCGTGCCCGCGCCAGCGCCGCATCGCGGTCGCCGTCGAACTCGGGCGCGTCGAAGTGACTGTGGCTGTCGACCAGCATCACGTCAGCGACGGGCGTCCGGGGCCTCGAGCGAGGACGGCGGATCCTTGCGACGTTTCCAGTTGGCCAGCAGCAGGGTGCCCAGGCCGAACAGGATCTCGTCCACGAACGGGACCGGATCGGGCAGGAACAGGGTCACCACGAACAGTGCGGCGGTGATCTTGAACAGGGTGGGATAGCGCAGCTTGCGCGCCCAGTCGAGGAGAGGCAGGAGAACGGGATTGGGCATGACGCAGGCACTCGACCACGATGGAGTGGACACCACGCTAACATGATCGTTGTTTGACGGAATCGTTCATTTTCCGTTGGTTTTCGTGGCCTCGTCCGGGTACTTGGTTCAGGTTCGCAGTGGTGCAATGATGGCCAATGTGAATCGGGGTCAGCCCGACTTGGAGGCAGCGATGAAGAGCAATACCACTACGATCCTGGTCGCCGTCGGCGCGCTGCTGGTGGGCGGTGTGGCCACCGCGGCTTTCCTCAAGGGCGGCGACAAGAGCCCCACGGCGCAGGACGGCCTGGTGACCGCCGCCGACGGCGCGCTGGTCGCCGATGATGCCGCGGCCACCGACAATCAGCTGCCGGTCGGCACCCTGCAGTACGCCGAGGTGGTGAAGGCCGAGCCGATCACCAGTTCGGAGAAGCTTTACGCGACCGTCATCGGTACCGAGCCGGTGCGCGAGACCACCACCACCAGCACCCCGCGCGAAGTCTGCGAAGACGTGGTCGTGCAGGAGCGTCTGCCCGAGCGCGACGGCAACGCCGGCGGCACGGTCGCAGGCGCGGTGATCGGCGGCCTGCTGGGCAACCAGGTGGGCGGCGGCAGCGGCAAGAAGGCGGCCACTGTGGCTGGTGCCGTGGCCGGCGGTGTGATCGGCAACCAGGTGGACAAGCGTCACGTGGGCGGCAAGGTCGTCAACCGCACCGAGCGCCAGTGCCATACCGAGAACGCGACCTCCGAGTCCTCGCGCGTGACCGGTTACAACGTCACCTACCGCAACCCGGATGGCACCACCGGCACCATGCGCATGGACAGCAAGCCGGGCACCCGCATCGCCATGGGTACCACGGACAAGGTGATCGGCTACGACGTGACCTACCGTTTCGAGGGTCAGGACAAGACCATCCGGATGGACCAGAAGCCGGGCGAGCGCCTGCCGGTCATCGATGGCCAGGTCGTAACCCAGACCGCCAGCGTGGACGCGCCCGGGCAGGGCTGAAGCCCGGGGTCCCGCCCGGACCTGCATTTCAACGTGGCACCCCTCGAAGGCCGGCGTTTCGCCGGCCTTCGCTTTGCGGACTGGCGCTTACCCACGCGGAAGCCACCGCATACAATCGCCGGATACCTCAAACGCCGGTTGAAGCACGATGGCTCTGAACCCGTACGACCTGTTCGATGTCCGTTCCCTGCTGAGCGAAGAGGAGCGCGCCGTCCAGGACGCCGTGGCCCGTTTCACCGACGAGCGCGTGCGGCCGATCATCGGCGACGCCTTCGACCAGGGGCGCTTCCCGAAGGAACTGGTGCCCGAGATCGCCGAACTGGGCCTGCTGGGCTCCTCCCTGCCGGAGAAGTACGGCTGCGCCGGCCTCAACGCCGTCAGCTACGGCCTGATCTGCCAGGAACTTGAGCGCGGCGACAGCGGCATCCGCAGCTTCGTCAGCGTGCAGTCCTCGCTGTGCATGTATCCCATCTACGCCTACGGCAGCGAGGAACAGCGCCAGCGCTGGCTGCCGGACATGGCCGCCGGCAAGGTGATCGGGTGCTTCGGCCTGACCGAGCCGCACGGCGGCTCCGACCCGGCCAACATGAAGACCCATGCGCGCCGCGATGGCGACGACTGGGTGATCAACGGCTCCAAGATGTGGATCACCAACGGCAACCTGGCCGACATCGCCATCGTGTGGGCGCAGACCGACGAGGGCATCCAGGGTTTCCTGCTCGAGAAGGGCATGGCCGGCTTCACCGCGCAGGAGATCAAGCACAAGATGAGCCTGCGTGCGTCGGTCACCAGCGCGCTGTTCTTCGACAACGTGCGCGTTCCCGACAGCAGCCGCCTGCCCAACGTGAAGGGTTTGAAGGGGCCACTGGGCTGCCTGACCCAGGCGCGCTACGGCATCACCTGGGGCCCGATCGGCGCGGCCATCGCGTGCCTGGACGAGGTGCTGGCCTATACCAAGGAACGCATCCTGTTCGACCGCCCCGTTGCGGCCACGCAGAGCGCGCAGATCAAGATGGCCGAGATGGCCCGCCGCATCACCCTGGCGCAGCTGCTCTCGCTGCAGCTGGGGCGGCTGAAGGACGCCGGCACCATGGCGCCGCAGCAGGTATCGCTGGCGAAGTGGAACAACTGCCGCATGGCCATCGACATCGCGCGCGAATGTCGCGACCTGCTGGGCGGCGCCGGCATCACCACCGAGCATGCCGCCATCCGCCATGCGCTCAACCTGGAATCGGTCATCACCTACGAGGGCACGGAAACCGTGCACCAGCTGGTGATCGGCCGCGAACTGACGGGCATCAACGCGTTCTGACGCCGTCCGCTCCCGCGCGTGGGCGCGGGTGCAGCGAAGTCGAGCGTCGCCGCTCGTCGTGTCCGGTTTTGTGGTGGGATGGTGTGGCGTCTATGGACCTTTCCGATCTCCAGCTTGAAACTCCACGCCTGTTGCTGAGGCTGCCGCGACGGGACGATTACGAAGCCTGGGCGGCGTTCGGTGCCGATGAGGAAGCCACGCGCTTCATCGGCGGCATGCAGGCCCGCTCGCCTGCGTGGCGGAGCCTCGCCGCGACGCTCGGCAGCTGGCACCTGCAGGGGTTCGGCATGTTCTCGGTGATCGAGAAGGCGACCAATCGCTGGGTTGGCCGGGTCGGGCCGTGGCAACCGGAAGGCTGGCCGGGGACCGAGGTGGGCTGGAGCATCGCGCGCGAAGCCTGGGGCAGGGGCTATGCACCCGAAGCCGCCGCGGCCAGTACCGACTGGGCGTTCGATCATCTGGGCTGGAGCGAGGTGATCCACACCATCGATCCGGACAACGCCAATTCCAAGACGGTGGCCGCCAAGCTGGGTTCGGCCTATCTGCGCATGGGCCGCCTGCCCGAACCGCACCATGAGAAGCCGGTGGAGGTCTGGGGCCAGACGCGCGCGCAGTGGCAAGCGCGAAAGGCCGTGCATCCGTGATCTCCACGTCCGCACTGCATGCAGGCCTGCACCATGCCCTGCCGCAGATGGCGCGGACCTTCCGCGATCCCTGGTGGATCATCGGCAGCGCCGCGATGGCACTGGCCGGAGTCCCCGGTATCGTGCCGCAGGACATCGACGTGCTCTGCAGCCGGCAGGACGCGCTGCGCTTGCGCCAGACATGGGCCGACCATGTCGATGCGGCTTACCGACCTGCGGACGAAGCCCGCTTCCGTTCCACCTTCGCGCGTTTCGCCCACCTGCCGATGCCGGTGGAAGTCATGGGTGGGCTGGAGTTGATGGCCGAGGCGGGATGGCAGCCCGTACGGGTGAACCATGACATGCGCATCGATGCCGCAGGGGTCGCCGTGCGCATCCCGACGCTGGAAGAGCAGCGCCGCATCCTGCGCGCATTCGGACGCGACAAGGACCTCGCCAAGGCCGCCCGCATCGCCCTTCCGGAGCATCCGCATGTCGCCTGATCCCGTCACCGTCCATGGCATGTCCACCTCGGGCAACTGCCACAAGGTGCGCCTGCTGCTCGAGCAGCTGGGCCGGCCCTACACCTGGATCGAGGTCGACAGCGCCCACGGCGGCACCCGCACGCCGGAATACCTGGCGAAGAACCCGAACGGCAAGGTGCCGATGCTGGAGCGCGCCGATGGCGCCATCCTGGTGGAGTCGAACGCCATCCTCTGCTGGCTGGCGGAGGGCAGCCCCTACCTGCCGGCCGATGCGTGGCAGCGTGCGCAGGCATTGAGCTGGCTGTTCTTCGAGCAGTACAGCCACGAGCCGTACATCGCCGTCGCGCGCTTCATCCGCGGCTGGACACCGCTGGATTCGCCGCGCCGTGCCGACCTGCCGCGCCTGCACGAACGGGGCATGCAGGCGCTGGCGGTGATGGAGAAGCACCTCGCGCAGGCAGCGTGGTTCACCGGTCCTGCGTACGGCGTGGCCGACATCGCACTGTTCGCCTACACCCACTGCGCGGGAGAGGGCGGTTTCGACCTGGCCGCGTTTCCCCATATCACCGACTGGCTGACGCGGGTGCGCGCGCAGCCGGGTTTTGTTCCCATGCCCGGCGTGAGCGACGAAGTCGCCGTGCGCCTGGCGTCCTCCTGATCCGAGCGAGCACATGACGTCGAAAGCGATCCCCGCACGCATGAAGGCCCTGAACCGGGCCGAGATCTGCGACCAGAATTTCATCGAATACGTGAAGGAGTGGGATGGCCCCGTGCGCAGCGCGCCGGCCGCCACCGATCCCGTGCTGCCCGGCAGTGCGCTGGATGCGCGCAGCTTCGTCGAACTGCTGGAGTCGCAGCTGATCAGCCGCCACCTGGACCTGATGGCGCGTGTGCTGCGCGTGCAGAACAAGGTCTTCTACACCATCGGCTCCAGTGGGCACGAAGGCAACGCGATGGTCGCGCGGCTGGCGCGCCACACCGATCCCGCTTTCCTGCATTACCGCAGCGGCGGTTTCATGGCCGAACGGTTCCGCAAGCTGCCCGGCATGGACCCGGTGATGGACTCGGCCCTCAGCTTCGCCGCGAGCGCCGAGGACCCCGCTTCCGGCGGCCGACACAAGGTGTGGGGCAGCAAGCCGTTGTGGGTGCTGCCGCAGACCTCGACCATCGCCTCGCACCTGCCCAAGGCGCTGGGTACCGCGGTGGCGATCGAACAGGCGCGCCGCATCGGCCATGCGCTCCCGATTCCCGAGGACAGCATCGCGATCTGCTCGTTCGGCGATGCCTCGAGCAACCACGCGACGGCGCAGACCGCCTTCAACGCCGCCGCGTGGACCGCGTACCAGAAGCTGCCGGCGCCGGTGCTGTTCGTCTGCGAGGACAACGGCATCGGCATTTCGGTGAAGACGCCCGACGGCTGGATCGGCCGCAACTTCCGCGATCGCGCGGACCTGGACTACTTCCACGCCGACGGCCTGGACCTGGCAGCCGGCTATGGCCAGGTGCAGGCGGCGGTCGAGCATTGCCGCTGTACGCGCCGGCCGACGTTCCTGCACCTGCGCACCACGCGGATCATGGGCCACGCGGGTACCGATTTCGAGATCGAGTGGCGTCCGCTGGAGGAGTTGTGCGCGGTCGAGGCGACCGATCCGCTGCTGCGCTCGGCGGCGATCGCGCTGGAATCGGGACTGCTGACGAAGGATGCGCTGCTCGGGCTGTACGAGGCCACGCGCGCGCGCTGTTTCGCCGCGGCCGAGGACGCCGACCGCCGGCCGCGCATCACCACGCTGGAACAGGTGATGGCGCCGCTGGCGCCGTATACGCCCGATGCAGTAGCGGCCGAGGCGGCACGCACGGCGCCGCACGACAGGCGCGTGGCCGCCTTCGGCAGCGAGGACAAACTGCCGGAGAAGCTGCCGCCCAGGCACCTCGCCATCCAGATCAACAACGCGCTGCACGACCTGTTCTGCAAGTACCCCGAAACGCTGCTGTTCGGCGAGGACGTGGCGCAGAAGGGCGGCGTGTACACGGTGACCAAGGGCCTGCAGAAGGCATTCAAGGGCAGCCGCGTGTTCAATACGCTGCTGGACGAGACCATGATCCTGGGCCTGGCCCAGGGTTACGCCAACATGGGCATGCTGCCGCTGCCTGAGATCCAGTACCTGGCGTACTTCCACAACGCCTGCGATCAGATCCGCGGCGAAGCCGCCAGCCTGCAGTTCTTCAGCAACGACCAGTACCGCAATCCGATGGTCGTGCGTATCGCCGGCCTGGGCTACCAGCGCGGCTTCGGTGGGCATTTCCACAACGACAACTCGATCACCGCCCTGCGCGACATCCCGGGCCTGGTCGTGGGCTGTCCCTCGCGCGGCGACGACGCGGCCACGATGCTGCGCACGCTGGCCGCGCTGGCGAAGGTGGACGGGCGCGTCACCGTGTTCCTGGAGCCGATCGCGCTGTACATGACCAAGGACCTGCACGAGGCCGGCGACGGCCAGTGGCTGTTCCCGTATCCGCCGCAGGACGAGGCGATGCCGCTCGGCGAAGGTCGCGTGTACGGCGAGGATGCGGACGACCTGGTCATCTTCACCTACGGCAACGGCGTGCCGATGAGCCTGCGCGCCGCGCGGGCCATCGAAAGCAAGCACGGCTGGAAGGTGCGCGTGGTCGACCTGCGCTGGCTGGTGCCGCTCAACGAGGGTTTCATCGCGGCGCAGGCGAAGACGGCCAAGCGCATCCTGGTAGTGGACGAAGGCCGGCACGCCGCAGGCGTCGGCGAGGGCGTCATCACGGCCATCGCCGAAGCGGGCCACCATGCGCGTCCGTTCCAGCGCGTGGTGGGTGCCGACACCTACACCCCGCTGGCGGGCGCGGCGTTCCTGGTGCTGCCCGGCGACGAGGACATCGTCGCGGCGGCGGACAGGCTGGCATGATCGCCCTTCCCCTTCACTGAGGAATGGATATGCCCACGCTCCGGATCGGCCTCGTCATCGGCAGCCTGCGCGCCGGTTCCTTCAACCGCCAGCTGGCCGATGCCGTGCGGACGCTGGCGGGCGACCGCTTCGTCTTCGAGGAGATCGGCATCGCCGACCTGCCGCTGTACGACCAGGACGACGACGCGGCGTTTCCCGCCGCGGGCCTGCGTTTCAAGCAACAGGTGGAGGCCTGCGACGCGCTGCTGTTCGTCACGCCGGAGTACAACCGTTCCATTCCCGGCGTCCTGAAGAACGCCATCGACATCGGGACGCGTCCCGGCAGCAGCAACTCCTTCGCGGGCAAACGCGCGGCGATCATCGGCACGTCGCCGGGTGCGCATGGCACGGTGTCGGCGCAGCAGCACCTTCGCAACGTGCTGTCCGCCGTGGACCTGGCGGTCCTTCCGCAGCCGGAAATCGCCATCCAATACAGGGAAGGCCAGATCGACGCCGATGGCAACGTCAGCGACGAACGCCTGCGCAAACGCCTGCAGCTGTTCCTCGACCGCTTCGAGGCCTGGCTGGCCGCGTAGCGGGGCAAGCGCCCCGTTCCGGGCGGGGGCCTCTGCGCACCCCGCGGCCTACGGACGCAGGAGCGCCAGCCCGTCGCGCAGCCGCTGCAGGGGAGGGCGGGTCGCCGGTGCGTCGTCGGCCAGGGTGCGGGCCAGGGCGCGCCGGAAGGGCGTCAGGTGCCGCCCCGCGCGCAGCACCGTTTCGCGCACGACGCGCGCGGGCGCACGATCGTTGGTGTAGAGCTCCACGATCGCCCGGGTGGCCAGGTACAGCGGACGCGTGCCCCGGCGGTGCCGCCGCTCGTAGCGGGCCAGGCCTTCGGCGCATCCCAGGTCGCCACCGCAACGCACGGCCTGGCGTGCCATGTCCGTCAGCCGTGCCACGCTGTCCAGGCCCAGGTTGAAACCATGCGCGGTGACCGGGTGCATGCCCACTGCCGCATCGCCGGCGAGGGCGAAGCGGCGTGCGACGAAACGTCGCGCGTACACACCGACCAATGGATACACGTGACGGCTGCTTTCCAGCCGCATGTGGCCCAGCCGATGGCCATAGCGCTGCTCCATTTCGTGGGCGAACGCGTCGACGTCCAGCGCGGCCAGGCGCCTGGCCGCGCTGTCCGGCAGAGTGACGACGACCGAGGCCTGGTGTTCCTGCAGCGGCAGCAGGGCCAGCGTCTGTCCGTGGCCGAACCATTCCCACGCCACGCCCTGGTGCGGCTGCTCGTGGTGCATGCGGCACACCAGCATGCTCTTGCCGAAATCGTACTGGTCCGCGCCGATGCCCATCGCACGGCGCGTCTCCGAGAATCGGCTGTCGGCGGCCACCAGCAGCGGCGCCTCCAGTCGCAGGCCGTCGCCCAGGGTCACGCAGGCGTGGTCGTCGGTGGTGCGGACCGCATGCACGCGTGCGCCATCGAAGAAATCCAGTCCGGGCAGGCCGCCCACCGCCTTCCACGCCGCCTCGCGAATACGCTGGTTGGGCACCAGCATGCCCAGCTCGGACTTGCCTGCCAGCGCGGCATCGATGCGCATGTCGTGCAGGCAATCGCCTTCCATCACCCGCGCCGCACGCAGGGGCGCAGCGGCGTCGTCGGGCAGGTGCTGCCAGATGCCGAGGTCGCGCAGTTGCCGGATCGAGGCGTGCGTGAGAGCGATCTCGCGCCCGTCGAAGGCGGGTTCGGCGATCGCGGCACGCGCCTGACGCTCCACCAGCGCCACCTTCAGATCGAGGTCGCACAGCGCCTTGGCCAGGCACAGGCCGGCCGGGCCGGCGCCGATGATGATGACGTCGTGATGCATGCGCATGCCTTCTGCTGCGGAGGTTGCGGGCAGTCTAGGCGGGCACGCGCGAACGGCATTGACGTGGATCAATCCCGGCGCGGTTGTCCCTCAGCGGCGCAGGCCGTCGTACAGGGGCAGCCGTTCCAGCGCGTGGCCCTCGGCGGATAGGCCGGTGCCCGCATGGTCCAACGGCATCACGGCCAGCAGCAGCGTGCGCGCGTCGTCGGGCGCCACGCACACCGCCTCGCCCACGTCCTGCGCCTCGTGGCGAACAGAGGCGCCGGCCACGACGGCGCCCGCGGCGGCGAAGCATTGCAGCGAGCGCTTCGCCTTGCCCAGGAAATGCGTGCGCGCCACGATTTCCTGCCCCGGGTAACAGCCTTTCTTCACGCTGTAGGCGGCCAGCCGGTCCAGCGCCAGCTGCTGCGGCGTCCACTGCTCGCGCTGGGAGGCCGGCAGGCGGGGCAGGCCGTGGCGCAGGTCCGACACCTGCCATGCGAGACGTGCAGCCTCGTCGTCCGGCGCCGCGGTGCCGATCCGCAACGTGCGCGGACCGCCATCGCCCCCCATGTCCAGTTCAACGGCGTCGCCCGCCGTACCCAGCAGGTTGCCTTGCGCGTGCGCGGGCGCGGCGTTGGCGCCACCGATGGCCCTGTCCGCGGGGACTTCGATCTTCAACTTTCGTCTAAACACGAAACGCCGCAGCGCTTCGGCGAACAGCTCGGCGGGGTGGTCGGGCAGCACCAGCCACACGCGGTCCTCGGCCAGCCTGGCCAGCGCGAACACCGCGATCACGCGCCCTTTGGGCGTCAACCACGCGTTCCACTGCCAGCATCCCGGCGCCAGCGCGGCGACATCGTTGGCGAACTGGGCGTGGGCGAAAGCCACGGCATCCGGGCCTTCCAGCGTCACCAGCGCATGGTCGGGCAGGCTGAAAACCGGCGGAGTGGTAGGGGAAAGGTTGTAAGCCAAGGGGGCGAGGATTAAAATTTTGTGCGTTGCGAGACCACCATGATAGGTCAAACACCCCCGACTCCCGACCCCGATCCCGGAACACAGCCGTCCGATACCTCACCGCCGACACCGGGCGAAGGGGCAGCAGACACGGCCGTGCAGAAGGAGATCGGCGGCCGCGACGGGCCCGAGCCCACGCGTTACGGGGATTGGGAAAAGAACGGGCGCTGCATCGATTTCTGAGCAGTGCGCGTAAAGCCAACGCGGTCCTGACCGCCCAGCCGAGACAACGAGCGCAACGCATGGCGACTCCACAACGTCCGCTTTCCCCCCATCTGCAGGTCTACCGTTGGCAGATCCAGATGGTGACTTCCATCCTGCATCGCGCCACCGGCATCGTCCTGGCCGCGGGCGCCCTGCTGATCACGGCAGGCCTGGTGGCGCTGATGATCGGCCCGGATGCCTGGAACTGCTTCACCGGACATGCGGGCGCCTGGTACGGCCAGTTGTTCCTGTTCGGCTGGACCTGGGCCTTCGCCTACCACCTGTGCAACGGCATCCGCCACATCGTGCAGGACTTCGCCATCGGCTACCGCATCGCCACGTTCGTGCGCAACAGCTGGCTGTCGGTGATCGGCAGCCTGGTCATCACCGCCCTGGTGTGGGGCTACGTACTGCTGGGAGGTGGCGCATGAGCGACTTCCGTACCCCCATCAAGAACGCGCGCGGCCTCGGCTCGGCGAAGACCGGTACCGAACATTTCGTCCACCAGCGCCTGACCGCCACCGCGCTGGTCGCGCTGACGATCTGGTTCCTGGTGTTCGTGCTGAGCCTGTCCGGCGCCGACTACGTCACCGCCACGGCGGCCATCGCCAAGCCCTGGAACGCCATGCTGCTGGTCGGCTTCCTGGTCGCCATGTTCTGGCACGCCCAGCTCGGCCTGCAGGTCGTACTGGAAGACTACGTGCACAACTCGCTGCTCGCCCTCGCGGTGCAGACCACCGTCAAATTCATCGCCGTGCTGGGCGCCATCGTGAGCGTCTTCGCCGTGGCCCGCATCGCGCTGGGGAACTGAGCCACATGTCCGCTTACAAGATCACCGAACACAAGTACGACATGGTCGTGGTGGGCGCCGGCGGCGCCGGCCTGCGCGCGACCTTCGGCCTGGCCGCCAAGGGCCTGCAGACCGTGTGCCTGACCAAGGTCTTCCCGACCCGCTCGCACACCGTGGCGGCGCAGGGCGGCATCTCCGCCGCGCTGGGCAACATGGGCGAGGACGACTGGCGCTACCACTTCTACGACACCATCAAGGGCTCGGACTGGCTGGGCGACCAGGACGCCATCGAGTACATGTGCCGCGAGGCCATCCCGGCCATCATCGAGCTGGAGCACTACGGCGTGCCGTTCTCCCGCACCGAGGACGGCAAGATCTACCAGCGTCCCTTCGGCGGCATGACCACCAGGTTCGGCGAAGGTCCGCCGGCGCAGCGGACCTGCGCCGCGGCCGACCGTACCGGCCACGCCATGCTGCACACGCTGTACCAGCAGTCGCTGGCGCACGATGCGCGCTTCATGGTCGAGTACTTCGCGCTGGACCTGATCTTCGACGAAGAGGGCGCCTGCCGCGGCGTGCTCGCCCTGGACATGGCCACCGGCACGCTGCACCTGTTCCGCGCCCACGGCGTGGTGCTGGCCACCGGCGGCTACGGCCGCGCCTACTTCTCGGCGACGTCCGCCCATACCTGTACCGGCGACGGTGGCGGCATGGTGATGCGCGCAGGCCTGCCGATGCAGGACATGGAGTTCGTGCAGTTCCACCCGACCGGCATCTACGGCGCGGGCTGCCTGATCACCGAGGGCGTGCGCGGCGAAGGCGGCATCCTGCGCAACAGCAACGGCGAGCGCTTCATGGAGCGCTATGCACCGCACTACAAGGACCTGGCCTCGCGCGACGTGGTCAGCCGCTCGATGACCATCGAGATCCGCGAAGGCCGCGGCGTCGGCGAGCACAAGGACCACATCCTGCTCGACCTGACCCACCTGGGCCCCGAAGTCATCAATGAGAAGCTGCCCGGCATCGCCGAGAGCGCCCACATCTTCGCCGGCGTGGACGTGACCAAGCAGCCCATCCCGGTCATCCCGACCGTGCACTACAACATGGGCGGCATCCCGACCAACTACCATGGTGAAGTGGTGCGCAAGGTCGGCGACAACCCGGACGCGGTCGTGCCTGGCCTGTACGCGATCGGCGAAGCCGCCTGCGTGTCCGTGCACGGCGCCAACCGCCTGGGTTCGAATTCGCTGCTGGACCTGGTGGTGTTCGGTCGCGCGGTGGCCAACCGCTGCGCCGAGACGATCAAGAGCGGTTCGTCGCACAAGCCCCTGGCGGGCGACGCCTGCGACAAGGCGCTGTCGCACCTGGACAAGCTGCGCAACGCCAACGGCGATACGCCCACGGCGGTCATCCGCGACAACATGCAGCGCACGATGCAGGCCGACGCCGCCGTGTTCCGCACCAGCAAGACGCTGAAGGAAGGCTGCGACAAGATGGCCGACATCTTCTCCAGCTTCCAGGACGTGAAGGTCAGCGACCGTTCGCTGGTCTGGAATTCGGACCTGATCGAAACCTACGAGTTGCACAACCTGCTGCTCAATGCCGTGGCCACGATCAATTCGGCCGAACAGCGCCACGAGAGCCGCGGCGCGCATGCGCACGAGGACTTCCCGGAGCGCGACGACGTCAACTGGCAGAAGCACACGCTGGTCAATGTGGCCGACGACGGCACCTGCAGCTTCGATTCCCGCCCCGTGCACATGTACACGCTCAGCAAGGACGTGGATGTGGTGCCGCCCAAGCCGCGCGTTTACTGAGCCGGGAGACCCGACACATGGCTGAATTTTCCCTCCCGAAGAACTCGCGCATCACCCAGGGCAAGCACTTCCCCGCGAAGGGCGCCAAGAACGTGCGCACCTTCAAGGTGTATCGCTGGAACCCGGACGACGGCGCCAATCCGCGCACCGACACCTACGAGATCGACCTCGACAAGTGCGGCCCGATGGTCCTGGACGCGCTGATCAAGATCAAGAACGAGATCGATCCCACGCTGACGTTTCGCCGTTCGTGCCGCGAGGGCATCTGCGGTTCGTGCGCGATGAACATCGACGGCACCAACACGCTGGCCTGCACCAAGGCCATCGGCGACTGCACCAAGGCGGAAGTGCCGATCTATCCGCTGCCGCACATGGACGTGGTGAAGGATCTGGTCCCCGACCTGACCCACTTCTACGCGCAGTACGCGTCGATCAAGCCGTGGATCCGCACGCAGACCCCGGCACCGCCGGACCGCGAGCGCCTGCAGTCGCCGGAAGACCGCAAGAAGCTGGACGGCCTGTACGAGTGCATCCTGTGCGCGTGCTGCTCGACCAGCTGCCCCAGCTATTGGTGGAACGGCGAGCGCTACCTGGGCCCGGCGATCCTGCTGCAGGCCTATCGCTGGATCATCGACTCGCGCGATGAGGACACCGGCGCACGCCTGGACGATCTGGAAGATCCGTTCAAGCTGTACCGCTGCCACACCATCATGAACTGCGCCCGGACCTGCCCGAAGGGTCTGAACCCGGCGCTGGCGATCGCCGAGATCAAGAAGCTGATGATGGCGCGTCGCGCCTGATCGCATGGGTGCCGCACCTGCCACGGCGATCCTCTGGCCCGCGGTGGCGATGGCTGGCCTGACCTTCTTGGTGTGGGTCAGGCTTTACCAGTTGCGCCTGGGTGAGATGGCCCGCAAGCGCATCCACGCGCAGGCCTTGGCGAGTGCGGCCGATTCGGTGCGCCTGCTGTCCGATACCCGCGCGTCGGACAACTTCCGCAACCTGTTCGAGCTGCCGGTGCTGTTCTACGCCGGTGTGCTGCTGGCGGCCCACATCGGCGTGTCGGACATGGTCTCGCTTGCCCTCGCGTGGGCCTTCGTCGGGTTGCGAGCCGTGCACAGTGCGGTCCACTGCACCTTCAACCACGTCATGACGCGCTTCGTCGCCTATGCGCTGGCGACACTGGTACTGATCGCCTTCTGGGCGCGCCTGGCCTTCGCACTGGCAGCGGCATGAGCGACGATCCCGAACTCAAGCGTATCCGCTGGCGCTGCCGGCGCGGCATGCGCGAACTGGACCAGTTGTTCGACCGTTACCTGGCGCGCTGCTGGGCGACCGAATCCGAACCGCAACGGGTGGTTTTCCTACGCCTGCTCGATTGCGAGGACGATAAGCTCTGGCGCTGGTTCATGGGCTACGAGCACTGTCCCGATGCGGAACTCGCCGCGCTGGTCGAAAGGATCCGTCAACTGCCGGCTTGAGTGGCGTCCCTCGCGCCTGCTGCAGGCGGTGCTGATCCTGCTGGGGGTGCTGGGTGCGGTCTCCGTCCTGGCGAGCGAAATGCCCCGTCCATGGGCCTGGCCTGTCGCGGTCGCGGCGCTGGCCTGGGGCGGATGGCAGGCACGCAGCGAAGGGAGGAGGCCTCGGCGCGCCTTCTGGTTTCCGGGAAACGACCGCCTGCCCACCGTCGACGGTACGCCGATGCAGGACGCGCACGTCCTCTGGCGTGGCCCGCTGGCGTTCCTGCGGTGGCGCGAGGGTGCGGGGCGGCGCTGGCGGCATGCCGCGTGGTGGCCCGATACGCTGCCGGCACAGCAGCGGCGTGAACTCCGGCTTGCTGCGGGCGCCGGGGCCGCTGGGCGGCACCGGGGGGATCGGGCACCATAGGCGCATGTTCAAGCCCATCCCCGTCGCCATCGGCCTGCGCTATCTCCGCGCCAAGCGCCGCAACGGTTTCATCTCCTTCATCTCGCTGGCCTCGGTCGTCGGCATCGCGCTGGGCGTGATGATCCTGATCACTACGTTGTCGGTGATGAGCGGCTTCCAGCGCGAGATCCGCGACCGCCTGTTGCAGGCCACCGCGCACGCCACCGTGATGGGGGCGGGCGAGGCCATGCAGGACTGGCCGCATGCCACCAAGATCGCGATGGATGATCCCCGCGTGTCCGGGGCGGCCCCCTTCATCCATGTGCAGGCCATGCTGACCGGCAACGCGGACCCGCAGGGCGCGCTGGTCACCGGCATCCTGCCGGGCGAGGAGCCCAAGGTCTCCGTCATCGGCGACAAGATGAAGGCGGGCACGCTGGATTCGCTGAAACCTGGCGAATTCCACATCCTGCTGGGACAGGAACTGGCGGCCTGGCTGCGGGTCGGTGTGGGCGACAGCGTGGTGGTCACCGCCGGCGACTTCCAGGGCACGCCCATGGGCGCGATGCCCAAGATAAAACGCTTCACCGTCACCGGCATCTTCGCGGTCGGCCACAACGATGTGGACCGCAACCTGGCGCTCGTGCACATGGGCGACCTGCAGCGCGTGCTGCGGATGGGCGAGGGCGTCACCGGCGTGCGCCTGAAGCTGCACGACATGTACCAGTCCTGGGACGTGGCGCGCGACCTCGCATTGCGTCTGCAGGGGCCGTACCGCATCAGCGACTGGACCAGCGAGAACGCCAACCTCTACCACTCGCTGAAGATGGAGAAGACGGTGATGGGCATCCTGTTGTCCTTCATCATCCTCATGGGCGCTTTTTCGTTGGTGAACTCGCAGGTGATGCTGGTCACCGACAAGCAGGCCGACATCGCCATCCTGCGTACGCTGGGCCTGACGCCGCGCGGGGTGATGCAGGTCTTCATGGTGCAGGGCGTGCTGATCGGCGTGATGGGCACGGTGCTGGGTGTGATCGGTGGCATCCTGCTGACGATCAATCTGGAGCACATCCTCGCGGCCATCGAAGCCGTGTTCAACGTCACCCTGCTGCCGTCGGATGTCTACTACATCACGGGCCTGCCCTACGAACTGGATGCGGGCGAAGTGGTGCTGATCGCAGCGGTCGCGCTGACGATGAGCTTCCTGGCTACGTTGTATCCCGCGTGGCGCGCCGCCCGCACACAGCCCGCGGAGGCGCTGCGCTATGAATGAGTCCATCCGTTCCGCGGTCATCCACGCCGAAGCGCTGGGCAAGACCTACGCCGAAGGCAAGCTGCGCACGCCCGTATTCGATGGCCTCGAACTGAACGTGCAGCCCGGCGAGACCGTGGCCATCGTCGGTGCTTCGGGCGCCGGCAAGAGCACGCTGCTGCATCTGCTGGGCGGCCTGGACACGCCCACGTCCGGCGAGGTCTACGTGGCCGGCAAGAAGATGTCGTCGCTGTCGGACGCCGCGCGCGGGCAGCTTCGCAATACGTCGCTCGGCTTCGTCTACCAGTTCCATCACCTGCTGCCCGAGTTCACCGCGCTGGAGAACGTGATGATGCCGGTGATGCTGGGCGGCGCCGCGACGGTCGATGCGGCGACCCGTGCGAAGGCGCTGCTGGAGTCCGTGGGCCTGGGGCATCGCCTCGAGCACAAGCCCGGCGAGCTGTCCGGCGGTGAAAGGCAGCGCGCCGCGGTCGCCCGTGCCCTGGTCAACCAGCCTGCCTGCGTGCTCGGCGACGAGCCGACCGGCAACCTGGACGAGAAGACGGCCGCAACGGTGTTCGACCTGATGCTGGAACTCAATCGCGCACAGAAGACCAGTCTGGTGTTGGTAACCCACGACCGGCGCCTGGCACGCCGGCTGGACCGGGTGCTTGAGCTGCACGAGGGCAAGTTGCGCGAGCTGGCGCCCGACGCGGTGTGAGCGGGCGCAGACTTGTCAGCCGTCCGATGCGTCAGTCGTCCGCACTCACCCCGGTGTGAACGGAGCTAAGCCGGCCCGGGAAGCGGATTCGGCTTGAAAGAAGTGCTAGGCGGCATTAGTAGGCGCCGCCGTCCTGTTTAAAGAAGACCAGGTCCTGGCGAATCTTGTCGTGCGTCACGTCCTGAGTACGGGCAAAGCCAATTCGCCCGTCATGCCGAATGGTTGTAGCCCGACGCAAGTAGCCTGCGAGAGCGTCACGCTCGGCAGCAGGGTTGAAGATGATCTGGTCGCCCTGCAGTTGCCAAGAGCCTGTCGCCTCTCCGTAGACACCCAAGCATCCCTGCCAGTCGCTAGCAAAGGTCCCATCGGGGCGAAGGGTGATGTATACCAAGCGGCCAAGGCCGTCACCGCTGTAGTAGGTGCCGGCCAATTCACTGACATGCGTGCGCACGGTTGCATCTGTGGCGCAGCCAGTGAGGAACGCAAAGAGCATCGCTACTACTGCGATTATCTTTGACATGTCGCCTGACGCGTGAATTAAGCCGCGCCGCGAAGCGGCGTCGGCTTGAATGAATTGTTAGGCGCTAAGCGACGCGCCAAGAAGAGTACCGCCAACCCAACAGCTGCGGACGCTCCTGCCCAAGCGGTGAACAAAGGAACGAATGGCTCGAACGGCCAATGCCCGGCAGTGAATAGCATGCCTAGGAGACAGGAAGCGAGAAAGAGAACCAAAAGCACAAGCCATCCTTTAGGCAACGTCCTTACGGTAGAACGGAACAGGGCTACAGGAAAAACCAGTCCGAGTGCGGAGAGAGTGAACGACATGGCAGCCAGTGCCGCCACAAGTTGAACGCCGCCAATGCAACCAAACTTCATGTCGCAGTTGCCAAGAGCAAACGATTGGAAGGCCGTGTACGAAATAAGACCAGCCCCGGCAATGAATCCCGGTCCTAGAGTCATTGCCAGAAGTCGACTGTATTGCTTCATAGCGCCTAACACCTGAGTTAAGCCGACCCGCGAAGCGGGTGGCAGTTCCTACGAAAAAGTGGACACCGATTCTTTAGCAGCACTGCTCGAACTCCACCGGTGATCGATAGCCCAACGCCGAGTGCAGGCGCTGGTGATTGTAGAACTGGATGTAGTCACTGATCGCCGAGCGAAGCGAGCTTTCACTATCGAAGCGGTGGCGATGATACATGTCCGACTTCATCGACTTGTTCCATGACTCCATGTGCGCGTTGTCGTTCATGCGGCGCGGCCGGTTGACCGACTGCACCAGCCCGGCGCGCGCCAATCCCTGCCTGAAGCCGTTGGCCATGAACTCGATGCCGCGGTCGCTGTGGAACAGCGTATCGCAGGCTGGCGCGCGTGTCCGCAAGGCCGCGGCCAGGGCGCGACGGGTCAGCGAGGCCGTGCGTTCGGGCCCCAGCGACCAGCCCAGCAGCCGGCGGGAGTAGCGATCCATCACAGTCGCCAGATAGCGCCACTGGCCGGCGACCTTGAGATAGGTGACATCGCCCACCCAGATCTGATCGGGCCGATGGCAAGGGTGTTCGTGCGCACGGCTGGGGACGCTGTCCAGGAACCGCGCCAGGCCGGGCCGTCGGCGATACAGGCGGGCCGAGCAGGCGCGCACGCCTTCCTGCCGCATCAGCCGCTCCACCCGGCGGCGTCCCACGGGCTCGCCCTGACGCCTGAGCGCGGCATGCACGCGTGGGCTGCCATAGGTGTGCCGGCTGGCCTCATGCACCCGGCGGATCTTCTCCACCAGGCAGGCATCCTCGATCTGGCGATCACTGCACGGTCGCCTTACCCATGCGTAGTAGCCGGCCGCGCTGACCCGGTAGAGACGGCACATCGTCCTCACCGGACAGGTTTCCTTGTGGTGCTCGATGAAGGCGAAGATCTCGCTTTTCGATCGGAAGTGAACGCGATCGCTTTTTTTAAAAGGTCATGCTCGAGCTTGAGTTGCTCATACTGCCGCTTGATCTTGCGCAACGCCTTCAGTTCGGCGGCCGTCGACGGATCCACCGGTGCACCCTTGGTCACGATAACGCCCTCTCGCGCGAGTCTTCGCCAACGAGACAGCATGTGGGGATGGATGTAAAGCGACTGGGCGACATCGCTGACCCGCACGCCGGGCTGCTGGCTCAAACGAACGGCAGAGGCCTTGAAGGCATCGCTGTAGCGATGGATGGTTCGGGGGCCTGGCTTTGGCATTGGGACACTCCTGAGGGTTAGGTCAGGGTGTCCACTAAACCGTAGGAACTACCGGTTCGGCTTGAATGAATTGTTAGGCCGCGGCGCTAAGTACAAGTGAAACCTCCCTTGCGGCAACCGTGACCACCCCGAACTCTCCAGCAATACGGTACTCGCCTAGTCGCACAAGCGAAAGCTCGTCAATGCAGCCGTAATCCATGCTGCCGTCAGCGTCATGAGTGGGTGGAACAGCGGCTTGTGGGAGCAGGCCGCTAACAGAAGAAACACTAGAAAACCGAATGAGGCCGGGGCGATAGCAAGCCCACTCACCACTCGCAGGTGGCGTTGCTTCTGGATGGCTTTGCAAGAGGCTCGCGAGAACGCTGAATGTGAGCGAGTCTGAAGCGTAGTGCCACGAGAGAACGAATGTGTCCTCCAGCAATATGTTGTCAAACGCATCAATGCTCATGAGCGGCCTAACACCTGAGTTAAGCCGACCCGCGAAGCGGGTTCGGCTTGGACGAACTGTTATGCGCGCCAAGGTAAACCCGAAGCCGGCCGCCCGCAACGGTGCGGGAAGAGTGGGGAGCACGGACAAAGCATCCAGATGCACGGAGCAGGTCGAGGCCAGCAAAGACCGAAGCCCACAGCGCCGCAAATCCGTAAGTCATGAAGCCATCCTTTGCCGAGCGGCGCGAATGCCATGCATCCGAAGCCGAGTGAAGCGAAGCCGGGAGGCGCGAGTGAACCGGACAGGTCAGCGACCGATCAACGCCGAAGCCTGCGATGCGGCGAGAGTCGCAGCATCACCGAAGCCGACAACACCAACACACCTACCCACGCATAACTACCTAGTAGACCCCAAAAAGGGGTGATAGCGCCGAGTATTCAGGTCGTGCCGGTGGGCGTCAATCGGGTTTTTCCTATGCGAGTTCAATGCCTTGCCTGATGGCGGGTGCTGCCGGCGGGTGCGAGGGTGGGCGCGTTATTCGCAGGGAATGCGGCGGTCATGGAATATCAGCCGAAGGTCGGGGCGGTATCGGATTCGGGCGAGGGCAAGGTAGGTGGACGCTTGTTGGAGGACGTTGTCCGGCGTTTGCGGGTCGGTCACTACAGCTTGCGTACCGAGCGGGCATATCTGGGATGGATACGACGGTTCATCCTGGCCAATGGCACACGTCATCCCCGTGAGTTGGGGGCGACGCACGTCGAGGCGTTCCTGACCGGTCTGGCGGTGGAGGGGCACGTGGCGGCCAGCACCCAGAACCAGGCCCTATCGGCCATCCTGTTCCTCTACCGCGACGTGCTGGGCATGAAGCTGGCCTGGATGGACGACGTGGTACGCGCCAAGCGGCCGCGGCGTGTCCCCACGGTCCTTTCGCAAACCGAAGTGCGGACCTTGCTGGCCAACATGGAGGGGCGCATGGCGGTGCTGGCGCGGCTGCTGTACGGCACCGGGATGCGGCTGATGGAAGGCGTCCGCCTGCGGGTGAAGGACGTGGATTTCGCCCGCAACGAGATCACGGTGCGGGAGGGCAAGGGCGGAAAGGATCGCCGGACGGTGTTGCCGGCGTCGCTGGTGCCGGCGTTGCAGGCGGAGGTGGAGCGCGTACACGTCCTGCACCAGTGCGATCTCGGGCGGGGCGCGGGCGAGGTGTGGCTGCCGCATGCGCTGTCGCGCAAGTATCCCAGGGCGGCAAGGGAGCTCGGATGGCAATACGTGTTCCCTGCGCGGACCCTGAGCCTGGACCCGCGCGATGGCCGGTGGCGGCGGCATCACCTGGACGAGGCCATGCTGTCACGGTCGCTGAAGCGCGCGCAGCTTGCCGCGGGCATCACCAAGCCGGTGACGGCGCATACGCTGCGCCATTCCTTCGCCACCCATCTCATCGAAGCGGGCTACGACATCCGCACCGTGCAGGAACTGCTGGGGCACAAGGACGTCGCCACCACCCAGATCTATACCCATGTCCTGAACCGCGGCGCGGGTGCGGTGCTCAGCCCGCTGGACCGCTGACATGGCGGCCGCCGCCCTTCCGGCACGATATCCGCTGCCGCCTTTCGGCCTGGCCTGCACCTCTGCGGTCTTGCTGGGCATGGTGGCCCTGCTGTGGTCGCCCGCGCTGCTTCCTGGTGCCGTCCTGTGGGTCGGTCTGGCCGCGGGATTGGGCGGCTGGTACGCGGGCAGGCATTGGCGTTGGGCGGGCGCGATGCTGGCGGGCGCGGCTTGGGCCGGCCTGCATGCCACGTGGAGCTTCGGTGCACAGTTGCCGCCGGCCTGGGAGGGGCGCGATGTCATCGTCAGTGGGCGCGTGGTGGGCTTGCCGGAACCGCAGGCCCGGCGCACGCGGTTCCTGCTGCGGGTGGACGATGCCGATGCACAGCCGGCGCCGCTACGCGGAAAGCTGGTCCGGCTGGCGTGGTACGACGACTTCGGTGCCGAGGTGGCCGGCCCCCGCACGCGGCTCGGGGCGGGTGAGCGCTGGCGGCTGCAGGTGCGCGTGCGTGCGCCGCGGGGACTGGCCAATCCGGGCGGGATGGATGCCGAACGCCATGCGGTGGCGCAGCGGATCGCAGCGACCGGCTACCTCCGCAATGCCGCGCTGGCGCGAGAGCTCGCGCCGCCACGCGGGATCGACGCCTGGCGCGATGCCATGTCGCAGCGCATCGCGCGGGAAGTACGCAGCGACGCGGCCCGCTTCGTGCGCGCCTTGGCGCTGGGCGACACGCGGGCGCTGGACGATGCGGACTGGCAGGTCCTGCGCGCCACGGGCCTGACACATCTCATCGCGATCTCCGGATTCCATGTGGGGCTGGTGGCAGGCGGCTGCGCCCTGATCGGGGCGGGACTGTGGCGGCTGTTGCCCGCGCTGGCGCGGTGGATACCCCGTCCGCAGGTGGCCGGTGCGATGGCGTTGGCAGGCGCCGTGGCCTATGCCGCCGTCGCCGGGTTCGCGCTGCCGACGGTGCGCACGGTGCTGATGATCGCCGTGGTGGTGTTGGCCCGTCTGGCGCGCCGCCATGTGCGCCTGGTGGACGTGCTGGCGCTGGCGATGCTGGCTGTACTGGTATTCGATCCGTTGTCGCTGTTGGCGGCGGGCTTCTGGCTCAGTTTCGGCGGTGTGGCCTGGCTTGCCTGGTGCCTGCCTGCGTCGATGCACTGGGCAAAGGCGTTCCTGCCCGCGCAGGCGGTGGCCACGATAGGCCTGCTGCCGTTCACGGCGGTGCTGTTCGGGCAGGCGTCGCTGGCGGGCCCGCTGGCGAATCTGTTGGCGATTCCGTGGTGGAGTCTGGTGGTTGTCCCGTTGGCCTTGCTGGGAACGGCGCTGGATACGGTTCATGCGGGGGCAGGCGTGGGGGCGTGGCAGGCCGCGGCCGCCTGTTTCGGGCCCACCTGGCGCCTCTTCGAGGTCGTGGCCACCCATCCCCAGGCCCTGCACTGGCTGCCCGAAAGTCCGGCCTGGACGCTGTGGCTGGCGCTGGCCGGTGGGTTCTGGCTGCTGATGCCGCGTGGCGTGCCGGGCAAGGCATTGGCGCTGCTGCTGTGGCTGCCGCTGGTGTGGCCAGACCGTGAGCGGCCACGCGCCGGCGAGGTGGAACTGGTGGTGATCGACGTGGGGCAGGGGTTGTCGGCGCTGGTGCGTACCTCGCGCCATGCGTTGCTGTTCGATGCCGGACCGGCGGTCGAGGACGGATTCGATGCCGGCGAACGGGCCGTGGTCCCGGCCTTGAGGGCGCTGGGCGTGACGCACCTGCACGCCCTGGTGGTCAGTCATGGCGACAACGATCATGCGGGTGGGGTGGATGCGGTGCGCGACAGCCTGTCGGTGCGTACCGTGCTGTCGCCGCTGGGCAGTGGGGTGCCGGCGCGGGCGCCCTGTGTGGCCGGCGCCGCCTGGACGTGGGACGGGGTGCGTTTCCGGTTCCTGCATCCAGGGCGCTACTTCCCCTACCTGGGCAACGAGGCCAGCTGCGTGCTGAAGGTGGAAACGGCGCACGGCAGCCTGCTGTTGCCCGGCGATATCGGCGCCATCGTCGAACGCGGGCTGGTGCATCGCGACGCGGCATCGCTGCGTGCGGACGTGGTGGTGCTGCCGCATCACGGCAGCGCCGGTTCGTCCGATCCGGCCTTCGTCGCCGCCACGTCTCCCCGCCTGGTGCTCAACTCCAGCGGCGCCGCCAACCGCTTCGGTCATCCGCGGGCGCCGGTGGTCGCACGCTGGCGCGCACGCGGCGGGGAACTGCTGGATACGCAGTCCAGCGGTGCGCTGCGGGTGTGGGTGGGTGCGGACGGGCTGCAGGTGCGTGAACGGCGTCACGACCGGCCACGCTGGTGGGACGCGGTGCGGCGCCAGCGGGCCGGTGGGCTATCCTATCGGCCGGAAGAGGAACGGCCCGATGCGCCGGAGGACTGAACGTGCTGGAACTGGTGAAGGCCGGCGGTTGGCCGATGATCCCGCTGCTGCTGCTCGGCGTGCTGGCCCTGGCCATCGTGGTGGAACGTTTCTGGTCGCTGCGTCGCAAGGAGATCCTGCCGCCGGGACTGGGCGAAGAGGTCCGCGCCTGGGCCGCCCGCGGCCAGCTGGAACCGGCCCATATCGAATCGCTGCGCCGTAATTCGCCGCTGGGTGAGCTGCTGGCGGCGGCGCTGGACGTGCGCAACAGGCCACGCGACCAGATCCGCGAGCGCATCGAGGACACCGGCCGCCACGTGGTCCACCGCATGGAGAAGTTCCTCAACGCCCTAGGCAGCATCGCTTCGGCGGGGCCGCTGCTGGGCCTGCTGGGCACGGTGGTCGGCATGATCCAGATGTTCCTGGGCATCCAGGACAGCGGCGTGGGCGACGTCAACGCCCTGGC
Source organism: Pseudoxanthomonas sp. F11 (assembly GCF_037046485.1). NCBI lineage: Bacteria > Pseudomonadati > Pseudomonadota > Gammaproteobacteria > Lysobacterales > Lysobacteraceae > Pseudoxanthomonas > Pseudoxanthomonas sp. F11. The sequence continues at coordinate 294,254 of NZ_JBANLZ010000004.1, forward strand.
GGGCGGCATCGGCAAGGCGCTGGTGTGCGCGGCGGCCGGCATGATCGTGGCCATCCCGGCGCTGCTGTTCCACCGCTACTTCCGTGGCCGGGTCACCGGTTACGTGATGGAGATGGAGAAGGAGGCCACGGCGCTGGTGGATGCGCTGGAGGCCCGCCATCCGCGCCTGGTGGTGCGCCCGTCCGGCGCGGCCGCCGCGGCGCCGGCGCCGACCAGCGCCTGAGGCCGCCGCATGCGCATCCGCGACGACCGCGCGCAGGAAGAACCCGAGATCAACCTGGTACCGTTGATCGACGTGATCCTGGTGCTGATCATCTTCTTCGTCATCACCACCACCTTCGACGCCCGCTCGATGCTGCAACTGCAGCTGCCCAGCGCCGCGGGCGAGCCGGTGGCCGCGCAGGTGAAGGCGCTCAGCGTGCTGGTCAATGCCGACGGGCGCTACTTCGTCGATGAACACGAAGTGCTGCGGCCCGATATCGATGCCCTCAAACAGACTCTGCAGCAGGTCGCCGGCAGCGACCGCAGCCGGCCCGTGCTGCTGCGCGCCGATGCGCGCACGCCGCACCAGGCCGTGGTGACCGCGCTGGATGCGCTGGGCCAGCTGGGCTTTCGCAAGGTCAACATCGCCACCGCGCCGGAGGCGCAGAAGTGAGCGGAACCGATTCGCCGTGGAAGGTGTATACCCGGCTGCTCGGGTTCGCCAGGCCCTATCGGGGCCTGCTGCTGCTGGCCGGGGTCGGCATGCTGCTGGAGGCGGGCGCAGGCGGTGCGTTCGCCAAGTTGATGGAAAGCGTGGTCGACGAGACCTTCATCAAGCGCGACGAAGCCAAGAGCCTGCTGCTGCCCGCCTACATCGTGGGCCTGTTCGTGATCCGTGGCGTCGCCGGTTACATCACCGACATGGGCATGGGCAAGGCCGCACGCAGCATCGCGCGTGATTTCCGTGTCGAGGTGCTGGGCAAGTACCTGCGGCTGCCCGGCCTGCGCTTCGACACCGAGCCTGTACCCTCGATGCTCGTGCGCCTGGGATCGGACAGCGACCAGGTGGCGCAGGCGGCCGTGGACGCGATGAAGGTGATGATCCAGCAGTCGCTGCAGGTCGTCGCCATGCTGGCCGTGATGCTCTACACCAGCTGGCAGGTGACCATCGCCATCCTGCTGATGGCGCCGCCGCTGGCATGGATGATGGACAGGGTGGCCAAGCGTTACCGCCGTATCAGCCACCGCATCCAGGAGAGCGGGGCGGAGATGATGCAGGCCGCCGACCAGACCCTGTCCAACCAGCAGGAAGTGAAGATCTACGGCGCCCAGCGGACAGAACTGAAGCGCTACGCCGGCCTGGCGGACACCAACCTGAAGCTGGCGATGAAGGTCGAGGCCACGCGCAGCATTTCCTCGGCCATGGTGCAGCTGATGGGCGCGGTGGGCCTGGCGCTGCTGCTGTTCTTCGCCGGTCGCGAGGCGATGGCCGGGCGCCTGACGGCAGGCGGGTTCGTATCGTTGATGGTGTCGATGATGGCCATCATCCCCGCGCTGAAGCAGCTGACCAACGTGCAGAACATGCTGCAGCGGGGCGTGGCGTCGGCGCAGCGCCTGTTCACGGTGCTGGACGCGGACGACGAGCAGGATCACGGCACCCGCCCGCTGGACCGCGCGAAAGGCGTGATCGAATTCCGCGATATCACCGCACGCTACCCGGGCCAGAGCCGTCCCGCGCTGGAGGGCATCAGCTTCACCGCGCGGCCGGGGACCGTCACCGCCATCGTCGGCCGTTCCGGCAGCGGCAAATCCACGCTGATCAAGCTGATACCGCGCTTCTACGAGGCCGAGTCGGGCCAGATCCTGCTCGACGGCCATCCCCTGCAGGACTACCGCCTGGCCGACGTGCGCCGGCAGATCGCGCTGGTGGGGCAGCAGGTGATGCTGTTCGACGGCACCGTCGCCGCGAATGTGGCGTACGGCGAGCTGCAGGGCGCGCAGGCCGGCGTCATGGAAGCGGCCGTGCGCGGTGCCAACGCGATGGAGTTCGTCAGCGAACTGCCAGAAGGTCTGCAAGCACCGATCGGCCACAAGGGCGGGCGCCTGTCCGGTGGCCAGCGGCAACGCCTGGCGATCGCGCGCGCGATGCTGAAGGACGCGCCCATCCTGATCCTGGACGAGGCCACCGCCGCACTCGACAACGAATCCGAACGGCTGGTGCAGAACGCGCTGCAGAAGCTGATGCCCGACCGCACCACGCTGGTCATCGCCCATCGCCTGTCCACCATCGAGCACGCCGACCAGGTGCTGGTGCTGGACCAGGGGCGCCTGGTCGAACAGGGTACCCATGATGAACTGCTTGCACGTGGCGGCCTCTACGCACACCTGTACCAGATGCAGTTCCGCGAGGGCGACGCGGGGTGAGCCGGCGCACGATGCCGCAACCTCCGGGCTACTGGTTCGGCCACGCGCCGGTGCCGGTCTGGGCACGCGCGCTGGCGGGGGTGTACGGTGCCGTCATCGCCCTGCGTCGCCGGCTCTACCGGATGGGCGTGCTGCGCCGCCACCGGGTGGGCGTCCCGGTCATCGTGGTGGGCAACATCATCGCCGGGGGGACCGGCAAGACGCCGCTGACCATCGCGTTGGTGGAGCGGCTGCGGGCCGCGGGGTTCCGCCCCGGGGTGGCCAGCCGCGGTTATGGGCGCGGCGACGAGACGCAGGCGCGCTGGGTGGACGCGGCCACGCCGCCCGCCGAGGGCGGCGACGAGCCCGTCCTGATCGCGCGCCATACCGGTACCCGGGTGCGCGTGGACCGCGATCGCGTGGCGGCGGCGAAGGCGCTGGTCGCGGCGGGGTGCGATGTCGTCATCTGCGATGATGGATTGCAGCACTACCGGCTGCGGCGCGACATCGAGATCGAGGTCATCGACGGCGCGCGCCGCTACGGCAACGGCCGCCTGATGCCGGCCGGCCCGCTGCGCGAGCCGGCCGCGCGCGCGGCGGAGTGCGACTTTCGCGTGGTCAACCTGCCGGATGCCGAAGACGCCGCAGGATTCGGCGAGTGGCCGATGCACCTGCAGGCCGACGATGCGCTGCCGTTGCGCGGCGGCCGTCCCAGGCCATTGTCCGCATTCGCGGGCCAGCGTGTGCATGCCGTCGCCGGCATCGGAAATCCGGCGCGCTTCTTCGCCATGCTGCGCCGCCACGGCCTGGGCGTGGTGCCGCACGCCTTCGCCGATCATCACGCCTATCGCGCCGAGGATTTCGCGTTCGGCAGCGAGTTGCCCGTCCTGATGACCGAAAAGGACGCGGTGAAATGCGCGACGTTCGCCAATGGGTGGTTCTACAGCGTGCCGGTGGTGGCCAAGCTACCGGAAGCCTTCTGGATCGCGTTGCTGGAACGGCTGGCGCAGGCCACGGCCGCCCCCGCCGGCAAGGCCTGAATCCCTTCTTTCCGTGAGTGCTTCCCGATGACCGATTTCATCGTCGCCATTCCCGCCCGGCATGCCGCCTCGCGCCTGCCCGGCAAACCGCTGCGCCTGCTCGGCGGCACCCCGCTGGTCGTGCACGTGGCCCGGCGTGCGCTGGCAGCCGGCGCGCGCGAGGTGTGGGTGGCCACCGACGACACGCGCATCCGCGACGCCCTGCGGGAAACCGGGGTGCGCGTGGCGATGACGTCCGAACGGCATGCCTCCGGCAGCGACCGGCTGGCCGAATGCGCCGACATCGCCGGGTGGGCCGACGACACCGTGGTGGTGAACCTGCAGGGCGATGAGCCCTTCGCGCCGCCGGCGGGTATCCGCGCCGTGGCCGACACGCTGGCGTCCAGCGGCGCCGACATGGCCACGCTGGCGGTGCCCGTCGAGGACGCGGCGACGCTGTTCGATCCGAATGCGGTCAAGCTGGTACGCGCCGCGAACGGCGACGCGCTGTACTTCAGCCGCGCGCCCATCCCCTGGCATCGCGACGCCTTCGCGCAGTCCCGCGATGCCTTGCCCGAAGGTCAGTGGCTGCGTCACATCGGCATCTACGCCTATCGCGCCGGTTTCCTGCGCCGGTTCGCGGCCATGCCGCCGGGCAGGCTGGAGCAGATGGAATCGCTCGAACAGCTGCGGGTGCTGGAAGCAGGGCATCGCATCGCGGTGTCGCTGACCCCGGCGCCGTTTCCGCCCGGTGTGGACACGCCGGAGGACCTGGCGCGTGCGGAAGCGATCCTGCAGGCGCAGGCGTGAAGCTGCTGGTCGTCTGCCTGGGCAACATCTGCCGGTCGCCGATGGCCGAGGGCGCGTTGCAGGCCCGTCTGGCGGCGTCCCCGCTGGCCGGCCGGGTGCAGGTGGATTCCGCCGGCACCGGCGGCTGGCATGCCGGCGAACCGCCGGACCGGCGCGCCATCGCCTGCGCGCGAGGTCATGGCGTGGACATCGCCGGGCAACGGGCGCGCCAGCTGCACCCCGCCGACTTCGAGGTATTCGACTGGATCCTGTGCGCCGACCGCGCCAATGTCCGTGATGTCCTGCGCTTGGCCCCCGCGGCACGCCGCGAGCGCGTCGCGCTGCTGCTGGAATGGGCCGGCATCCGGGCCGGAGGCGAGGTGCCCGATCCTTATACGGGTGGGCCGGAAGACTTCCAGCAGGTCTGGCGACTGGTCGATTCGGCCGCACAGGCGGTCGTGGCCCGGCTCGCTGCCGGTTGAGACTTGGGCATAATCAGGGACGATGACGGACATGACCCTGGCTCCTGAACTGCCGCGCAGCCTGCAATGGCTGAACGCGCCCGCGACCACGCTGCACGAGCAGCGGGGGCGCATCGTCGCCCTGGCCTTCGTCAATGGCGCCTCCGCCTGGTGTGCGCAACGGCTCAACGACCTGGCCGTGCTGCAGGCGCGTTACCTGGGCCGCCTGCAGGCGCTGGCCATCCACGTCCCGCGTTTCGACAGCGAGCGCGAGCCGCAGGCCGCGCTGAAGCGGCTCCGGCGGCATGGCAACGTGCTGCCGCTGGCGCACGATGCCGACTGGGTGGCCTGGCAGCGCTTCGGGGTTGACGCCTGGCCCACCGTATTGCTGATCGATGGCGAAGGCCACGTGCGCCATCGTGCGGTGGGGGCGGAAGGCCTCGCCGACCTGGAGCGGCAGATCGCCCGCCTGTGCGACGGCTTGCATGCGCCGCCGGACGACGATCTGCGGGCCTTCCGCGAGGCCCACCCGGAGCCGCGCATGCCCCTGTGCTTCCCCACGGGGCTGGTGGCCACGGCGGACCGCCTGTTCGTGGCCGACACCGGCCATCACCGCGTGCTGGAATGCAACCATCAGGGCCGGGTGATCCGCCAGTTCGGCATGGGTACGCCCGACCTGGCGGACGGCGAGCTCAACCACGCCGCATTCCGTCGGCCCCAGGGACTGGCGCTGGTACGCGAATCGCTGTACGTCGCCGACACCGGCAACCATGCTCTGCGCCGCATCAACCTGCCGACCAGCACGGTGGACACGCTGTGCGGCAACGGACGCGCAGGCGAGCCCGTCGAAGGCGTGGTGGTGGCGCCGCGCGATGTCGCGCTGAACCAGCCGCAGGCGCTGGTGGTCAACAACAACCAGGTGTTCCTGGCGATGGCGGGCGACAACCGCATCTGGAGCTACGACCTGGGCACCCGCGAAATCCGTGCCCGTGCCGGCTCGGGGCAACTGGACGTGCGCGACGGCAGCGGGCCGATGGCCGCTTTCGCGCAGCCCGCCAGCCTGGCGGCCGTGCTGCAGACGCTGTACGTGTGCGATGCGGCGGGGTCGGCGATCCGTTCGGTGCAGTTGCGCGGGGACGTCGTGCAGACGCTGATAGGGCAGGGCGCCTGGACCTTTGGCGCCGACGACGGCCCGCGCGACCGCGCGCGCCTGCAGCATCCGCAGGCCATCGCGCTGGGGCCCGATACGCCGGTCATGTGGATCGCCGACAGCGGCAACGGCAGCCTGCGCACGTTGCGGTTGGGCGGCGGCGAACTGGCGACGGTCGCGCTGCCGCGCGCGCTGCACGGGCCCGCGGGCCTGTCGGTGGCCGCGGGCGCGGTGTGGATCGCCGAAACCGACGCCCATGCGGTGCTGCGCTACGATATCGCCACCGGCGAACTGAGCCACGTGCCCATCGACGAATGAGCGGCAGTCCCCAGGCGGAATTCGACGGCAAGGCCTTCGCGGCCGCGCTGAGCACGGCACCCGGCGTGTACCGCATGTATGCGGCGGACGACACGCTGCTGTACGTGGGCAAGGCCGGCGCGCTGCGCAAGCGCGTCACCAGCTACTTCAACAACTCGCCCAAGTCGCCGCGCATCCAGTCGATGCTGTCCCAGGTGGCGCGCATGGACGTGACGGTCACCCGCACCGAGGCCGAAGCGCTGCTGCTGGAAAATCAGCTGATCAAGTCGCTGACGCCGCGCTACAACGTGCTGCTGCGCGACGACAAGAGCTATCCCTACGTGCTGCTCACCCGTGAGGAATGGCCGCGCATTGCGTTCCACCGCGGCGCGCGCGCCGTGCCCGGGCGCTACTTCGGCCCGTACCCCAGCGTCACCGCGGTGCGCGAGACGCTGAACTTGATGCAGAAGCTGTTCCGCATCCGCAACTGCGAGGACAGCGTGTTCCGCAACCGCTCGCGGCCGTGCCTGCAGTACCAGATCGGGCGCTGCAGCGGGCCGTGCGTGGGCCTGGTGGCCGAGGCCGACTATGCCGAATCGGTCCGCCAGGCCACGCTGTTCCTCGACGGCCGCAGCGACGAACTGACCCGCGAACTCGGCGCCGCCATGGAGCAGGCCAGTGTCAGGCTGGAATTCGAGCAGGCCGCGCGCCTGCGCGACCTGGTGGCGTCGATCCGCACGCTGCAGGCGCGCCAGTACGTGGACGGCCACGCCGCCGATCTCGACGTGCTGGCCTGCGCCATGCAGGGCAGCCAGGCCTGCGTGCTGCTGCTGGCGTTCCGCGACGGCCGCAACCTGGGCACGCGCACCTTCTTCCCGAAGACCAATGGCGAGGACTCGGCCGCGGAGGTGCTCGGCGCCTTCGTGTCGCAGTATTACGCCGAGCAGCCGGCGCCGCAGGAGATCGTCCTGGACCGGGAGATCCCGGAGGCGGAGCTGATCGAGCACGCACTGGCCGCGTCGGCCGGACGCAAGGTCCAGCTCAAGTGGAACGTGCGCAGCGAGCGCGCGGGCTACCTGGACCTGGCCCGACGCAACGCCGAGATCGCCTTGGCGACCGAACTGACCAGCCGCAACGCGCAGACCGCGCGCAGCGAAGCGCTCAAGGACCTGTTGGGCCTGTCCGAAGTGGCCAAGCGCATCGAGTGCTTCGACATCAGCCACACGATGGGCGAGGCGACGGTCGCCTCGTGCGTGGTGTTCGATGCCAACGGTGCCGTGCGCTCCCAGTACCGTCGCTACAACATCACCGGCATCACGCCGGGCGACGACTTCGCCGCCATGCACCAGGCCATCGAGCGCCGGTTCCGGCGCGCGGTGGAGGAGGGGGGCGTACTGCCCGACGTCCTGCTGATCGACGGCGGTGCGGGCCAGCTGGCGCAGGCGCAGGCCGCGCTGGCCGACCTCGGCGTGGCGGGCGTGACCCTGGTCGGCGTGGCCAAGGGGGTGGAGCGGCGTGCCGGCCACGAGGCGCTGGTGCTGCCCGACGGGCGCGAGCTCCGGCCCGGCGCGGCCTCACCCGCGTTGCAGCTGATCCAGCAGGTCCGCGACGAGGCGCACCGTTTCGCCATCACCGGTCACCGCGGCAAGCGGCAGAAGGCCCGCATGACCAGCAAGCTGGAGGACATTCCCGGCATCGGGCCACGCCGGCGCGCCAGCCTGCTCAAGCATTTCGGCGGCCTGGCCGGCCTGAAGGCCGCCGGTGCCGATGAGATCGCGCGGGTGGAGGGCGTGAACGCCGCACTCGCCGAGCGAATCTACGCTAACCTGCACGGACTGCCGTCCCCCGAGGCAGGAGCCGAGTAAGCCCGCGATGACGTTGACCGTTCCCACCTGGCTCACCCTGCTGAGGATCGTGCTGATCCCGGTGCTGGTGCTGGTGTTCTACCTGCCGTATTCGTGGACCAACTTCGCGGCGGCCTTCATCTTCGTGCTGGCGGCGGTCACCGACTGGCTGGATGGCTGGATCGCGCGCCGCTATCACCTGTATTCGGCGTTCGGCGCGTTCCTCGATCCGGTCGCGGACAAACTGATGGTGGCCGTCTCGCTGTTCCTGATCGTGCAGGACACCCCGACCATGTGGATGGCCATCTGGGCCGCGGTCATCGTGGGGCGCGAGATCGCCGTGTCCGCGCTGCGCGAATGGATGGCCGAACTGGGCCAGCGCGCCACGGTGAAGGTGGCGGCGCTGGGCAAGATCAAGACCATCGTGCAGATGGTGGCGCTGTCCTGCCTGCTGTATGCCTCCACCCCCGGCCGGCAGGCGCTGGAAGACATCTGGATGGGCCGCTGGGTCTTCCTGCTCGGCGACTGGCTGCTGGCGATCGCCGCCCTGCTGACCTTGTGGTCCGGCATCCAGTACCTGCTCGCGGCATGGCCGATCCTGCGCGAAGGCGAAAAAAAGACGGTTGACAGGTCCGAACAACACGCTACAATTTCATCTCTCTCGACGCGGGAATAGCTCAGTTGGTAGAGCACGACCTTGCCAAGGTCGGGGTCGCGAGTTCGAGTCTCGTTTCCCGCTCCAGATTCGCTTCGCAAGAAGCAACGACACAACCCCGCATGCGGGGTTTTGTTTTGCAGGCGCCTTGAAAAAGCGCCTGGATTGCGCCAGTCTGGCGCGGTCGCCATCGGCCTGGTGGCAGAGTGGTTATGCAGCGGACTGCAAATCCGCGTACGCCGGTTCAATTCCGACCCAGGCCTCCAGTACCAGGAAGACGCAACCGCGTCCTCCATGCGGGAATAGCTCAGTTGGTAGAGCACGACCTTGCCAAGGTCGGGGTCGCGAGTTCGAGTCTCGTTTCCCGCTCCATATCCGCTTCCCCGGGAAGCACGTCGAAGCCCCGCATGCGGGGCTTCGCTGTTTCCGGCGACCGCAAGGGTGCCGCTTTCCAATGCGGTGCGAGTGAGGCAGGCTATCCCCGTGCCCGGATGGCGAAACTGGTAGACGCATCGGACTTAAAATCCGCCGGCCGCAAGGCCATGCCGGTTCGATTCCGGCTCCGGGCACCAGTTCGCCGATGCGCTCAGCGCGGCGGCCGCTTCTCTTCCTCGCGCACCTTCTTGCGCACGAACATCGCCACCGCGAAGGCGATCCCCACCATCACGATGCTGCCGCCGATGGCCAGCCAGCCCACCGGTTCCATCAGGATTTCGCGCAGGACAGGATGCATGTCGGTGTCTCCCCGGTTGTGGTGGCGCCAACCTCGCACCCCGGGCGAGGCGGGGCATTGATCAGGATCAAACCCCGGCACCAGACCGTCCGCGCCTGCGGCGTGCGGTCGCAGGGCATCGCATAGAATCGGGAAAGGTCTACGGGAGACAGACGATGCAGCGATACCTCGCCTATGCCGCCACGCTGCTGCTCGCGGCGACGATGCTCGTACTGGCGGTGTCCTGGCCGGTCGCCTGGTGGGGTGTGGCGGTCTTCGGCGCCCTGGCGCTGCTGGGGACGTGGGACCTGCTGCAGACCCGCAGCACGCTGCGCCGCAACTACCCGGTACTGGCGCACTTCCGCTACGGGCTGGAGTCGGTCGGCCCGGAGATCCGCCAGTACTTCATCGAGGGCGATACGGCAGAAGTGCCGTTCTCGCGCCAGCAGCGTTCGCTGGTGTACCAGCGCGCCAAGGGCGTGATGGACGTGGTGCCGTTCGGCAGCCAGCAGGACGTGTATGGCGTGGACTACGAGTGGATCAACCACTCGATGGCGCCGACGCACGTGGATTCGCACGATTTCCGCGTGGTCATCGGTGCGGGCTCGGCGCAGCCGTATTCGGCCAGTGTGTTCAATATCTCGGCGATGAGTTTCGGCGCGCTGTCGGCGAACGCGGTGCGCGCGCTGAACGAGGGTGCGCGACGCGGCGGCTTCTACCACGACACCGGCGAGGGTTCGATTTCGCCCTATCACCGCGAAAAGGGAGGAGACCTGGTCTGGGAGATCGGCTCCGGCTACTTCGGCTGCCGGGACGACCAGGGCCGCTTCAGCGAGGAGCGCTTCGTCGACAATGCATGCTCGCCGCAGGTGAAGATGATCGAGCTGAAGCTGTCCCAGGGGGCCAAGCCCGGCCACGGCGGCGTGCTGCCGGCGGCGAAGGTCAGCGCCGAGATCGCGGCCACCCGCGGCGTACCCATGGGGCACGACTGCGTGTCGCCGGCTAAGCACTCGGCGTTCTCCACGCCGGTCGGGCTGCTGCAGTTCATCGCGCGCCTGCGCGAACTCTCCGGCGGCAAGCCGACCGGCTTCAAGCTGGCCATCGGTCATCCATGGGAGTGGTTCGGCATCGCCAAGGCCATGCACGAAACCGGCCTGCTGCCGGATTTCATCGTGGTCGACGGTGCGGAAGGCGGCACCGGCGCTGCGCCCGCCGAATTCATCGATCATGTGGGCGTGCCGATGCACGAGGCGCTGTTGCTGGTCCACAACACCCTGGTCGGGCTGAACCTGCGTGACCGCGTGCGCGTGGGGGCGGCCGGCAAGATCATCAGCGCCTTCGACATCGCCCGCACCCTGGCGATGGGGGCGGACTGGTGCAATGCCGGGCGCGGCTTCATGTTCGCGCTGGGCTGCATCCAGTCGCAGAGCTGTCACAACGACCGATGCCCCACCGGGGTCGCCACCCAGGATCCGGCACGCTGGAAGCATCTGGACGTGGCGGACAAGTCGGTGCGCGTGCAGCAGTTCCACGACAACACCCTGAAGGCGCTGCGCGACATGCTGTGTGCGGCGGGTCTGGAACATCCCCGGCAACTGGGGCCGGAACACATCCTGCGCCGCGTGTCGCCCATCGAGGTGCGATCACTGGCTTCCCTCTACCGGTTCCTCGAGCCGGGCGAACTGCTGGACCGGGTGCCCTCGCACGCGGTGTTCCGCGACTTCTGGGCCGAGGCCCGCAGCGACGCGTTCGCGCCGCCGCGTCGGGTCAGCGCCCTGTGCGATACCAAGGACCGCTGAGCCCGAGGGTGCGTTGACCGCATCCCCGGTCCCCGTTTATCATGCGCGCCCCGACGAATTCGGGCGGTTAGCTCAGCGGTAGAGCACTGCTTTCACACGGCAGGGGTCACAAGTTCGAAACTTGTACCGCCCACCAGTTCCAGCGAAAAGCCCGGCCTCGGCCGGGCTTTGTCGTGTCTGGCGTCCGCCGCCGGGGCCTGCCTGCGGCGGCGCAGTCCCGCGCGAACACGCGTTCCACGGCGCCATAAGTGCTTGTTTCCGCGACTGAAAAAGCCGGTCGGGCACGTCCGTTGTGATACACTCGGCAGGTTGCAGAACCCGCCGGAATCCCCGCCTGTCGCTGCCCCGCCGGCCCACGCTGGCTAGGCCCGTTTGGGCCCGGATTCAGGCCCGAGACAACCAAAGAAGCACGGAACCCGAATGGCCGATACCGCCAAGGAAATCATCCCCGTCAACCTCGAAGACGAGATGCGCCGCAGCTACCTGGATTACGCCATGAGCGTGATCGTGGGGCGCGCGCTCCCGGATGTCCGCGATGGCCTGAAGCCCGTCCACCGGCGCGTCCTGTTCGCGATGAACGAACTGGGCAACCACGCCAACAAGCCGCACGTGAAGTCCGCCCGCATCGTCGGCGACGTGATCGGTAAGTACCACCCGCACGGCGACCAGTCGGTGTACGACACGCTGGTGCGCATGGCGCAGCCGTTCTCGCTGCGCTACATGCTGGTCGATGGCCAGGGCAACTTCGGTTCGGTCGACGGCGACTCCGCCGCCGCGATGCGTTACACCGAAGCGCGCATGGCCAAGCTCACCCACGAGCTGCTGGCCGACATCGACAAGGAAACCGTCGATTTCCAGCCCAACTACGACGAAAAGGAACAGGAACCGACGGTCCTGCCGACGCGCTTCCCGAACCTGCTGGTCAACGGTTCGGCCGGCATCGCGGTGGGCATGGCCACCAACATCCCGCCGCACAACTTGTCGGAAGTGGTCAACGGCCTGATCGCGCTGATCGACAACCCCGAACTCGACGTCGACGGGTTGATGCAGTACATCCCTGGCCCGGATTTCCCCACCGGCGGCATCATCAACGGCACCGCCGGCATCATCGCCGGCTACCGCACCGGCCGCGGCCGCGTGCGCATGCGCGCCAAGGCCGACATCGAGGTCAACGACGACAACGGCCGCGAGTCGATCATCGTCACCGAGATCCCGTACCAGGTGAACAAGGCGCGGCTGATCGAGAAGATCGCCGAACTGGTGAAGGAAAAGAAGCTCGAGGGCATCAGCGAGCTGCGCGACGAGTCCGACAAGGACGGGATGCGCATCTACATCGAGGTCAAGCGCGGCGAGTCGGCCGAGGTCGTCCTCAACAACCTGTACCTGCAGACGCCGATGGAGTCGGTGTTCGGCATCAACATGGTGGCCCTGGTCGACGGCCGTCCGCAGCTGCTCAACCTGAAGCAGATGCTCGAAGCCTTCGTCCGTCATCGTCGCGAAGTGGTGACCCGCCGGACCATCTTCGAACTGCGCAAGGCGCGCAGCCGCGCCCACATCCTGGAAGGCCTGACGGTCGCGCTGGCCAACATCGACGAGATGATCGAGCTGATCAAGACGTCGGCCAACCCGCAGGAAGCGCGCGAGCGCATGCTGGCCAAGACCTGGGAGCCGGGCTTGGTGGGCGCGCTGCTGGCGGCCGCCGGTGCCGAGGCCTCGCGTCCGGAAGACCTGCCGGCCGCCATCGGGTTCGTCGATGGCCGCTACCAGCTCAGCGAGGCGCAGGCCACGCAGATCCTGGAAATGCGCCTGCATCGCCTGACCGGCCTGGAGCAGGAAAAGCTGACCGAGGAATACCGCCAGCTGCTGGAGACCATCGCCGGCCTGATCCGCATTCTCGAGAATCCGGACGTGCTGCTGCAGGTCATCCGCGACGAGCTGCTGAACGTCAAGGCCGAGTTCGGCGACGAACGCCGCAGCGAGATCCGGCACAGCGAGGAAGACCTCGACATCCTCGACCTGATCGCGCCGGAAGACATGGTGGTGACGCTGTCGCACGCTGGCTACGCCAAGCGCCAGCCCGCCAGCGCCTATCGCGCGCAGAAGCGCGGTGGCCGTGGCCGCAGCGCGGCGGCGACGAAGGAAGAGGATTTCATCGATCAGCTTTGGCTGGTCAACACCCACGACACGCTGCTCACCTTCACCAGCAGCGGCAAGGTGTTCTGGCTGCCGGTGTACCAGTTGCCGGAAGCAGGCTCCAACGCGCGTGGTCGCCCGATCATCAACTGGATTCCTCTGGAACCCGGCGAGAAGGTCCAGGCCGTGGTGCCGGTGCGCGACTACGAGGAAGGCAAGTTCGTCTTCTTCGCGACGAAGCACGGTACGGTCAAGAAGACCCCGCTCACCGAGTTCGCCTTCAAGCTGGCGCGCGGCAAGATCGCGATCAACCTGGACGAAGGCGATGCGCTGGTCGGCGTCGCCCTGACCGATGGCGAGCGCGACGTGATGCTGTTCGCGTCCAACGGCCGCGCGGTGCGCTTCTCCGAGTCGCTGGTCCGCGCGATGGGCCGCACCGCCACCGGCGTGCGTGGCATGCGCCTGGTGGCAGGCGCGGATGCGGATGCCGAGGGAGACCAGGACGACGGCGAGGCCGGCGATGCCGACGGCGTGCCCTCGATCCCCGAGGCGGGCTCCGAGGTCGTCAGCCTGGTCGTGGTGGATGGTGACGGCGACATCCTGACCGCCAGTGAGCGTGGCTATGGCAAGCGCACACCGGTGGCGGACTACCCACGCAAGGGGCGTGGTACGCGCGGCGTGATCGCGCTGAAGACCACCGAACGCAACGGCCGCCTGATCGGCGCCATCCAGCTGTCCGACCACCACGAGGTGCTGCTGATCTCCGACGGCGGCACCCTGGTGCGCACCCGCGCCGCGGAGATCTCGCAGGTCGGCCGCAACACCCAGGGTGTCACCCTGATCCGCCTGTCCGAGGGCGAAACGCTGCAGGCGGTCGAACGCCTGGATGCCTCGCTGGACGAGGACGAGGCGGGCGACGGCATGGTGGCGGCGGGTGCCGCTGCGCCGGAAGCGGTCGACACGCCGCCGGAGGCCTGATCGACAGATGGCATGAGAGTGCGCGGGCGTTGACCCCGCCACTGTCATTCCTGCGTTCTATACTGCCGGTACGACCACGGCAGGGAACGGCACATGGGATCGGCAACTCGCAACACCCGAAACGCGCGCACCCGCTGGATGCGCGCGTTTTTCATTGGCCTGATCGCAGCGGCCGCACTGGCCGGCTGCAAGCGCAACGAGTCCGGACAGTTGCCCGAAGCCAGCGGCGAGCCGATCAAGGCGCAGGCTGCCAAGGTGGAAGGTTTCGCCCTGGTCGGCGCCTATCCCGACCAGCATGACGGCGACCTCGCCATCGCACTGGAATTCAGCCGTCCCTTGGTCAGCTCGCAGGACTTCGATGCGTTGCTGGTGGTGAAGGACGCCAACGGTGCCGTGGTGAAGGGCAGCTGGGTGCTGGACGACAAGGGTCTGGTGCTGCGCTTCCCCTCGGTGGAGGCGGCAAAGGACTACGAAGTCACCCTGAAGGCCGGCCTGTCCGCCGCCGACGGCACGCGTCTGGGCAAGGACGACACCCGCAAGGTACACACCGGCGAACTCGATCCGGCCGTGGGCTTCGCCTCGCAAGGCAGCGTGCTGCCGGCGCGCGAAAGCCGGGGCCTGCCCGTGGTGTCGATCAATGTGCCGGAAGTGGACGTGGAATTCCTGCGCGTCAGCGAGAAGCAGCTGCCGAAGTTCTTTGCCGAGTACCAGCGCGGCGGCCGCCGAGGCAGCTGGGACCTGGATAGCGAGTACGGCGACAGCACGCCGCTGGGCAAGCTGGCCGAACCCGTCTACCTCAACCGCTTCGTCCTGGGCGGCAAGCCCAACGAGCGGGTGCTGACCTATCTGCCGATCCAGGACATCCGCGAACTGCAGGATCCGGGTCTGTACTTCGCGGTGATGAAGCGCACCGGCAAGTTCGCCGGCGAGTTCGAGACCGCCTTCTTCACCGTCAGCGACATCGGCCTGCACACGCGCGCCTACAAGGACAAGCTGTTCGTCCACACCGCGTCGCTGCAGGACGGCTCGGCCACCGGCAGCGTGGAACTGAAAGTGCTGGATGCACGGGGCGAAGCCGTCCTGGCCGGCAAGACCGACGGCAATGGCAACGCGTTGCTGAACTACACCCTGGATGCCGGTCATGTGCTGGTCGCCACGCGCGGCAAGGATGTGTCCATGCTGCCGTTCAACCAGCCGGCGCTCGACCTGTCCGAGTTCGCCGTGGCCGGTCGCGAGCAGGCGTGGTTCGACGTGTTCGCATGGTCCGGGCGCGACCTGTACCGCCCCGGCGAAACGGTGCGCATCTCCGCGCTGCTGCGCGACAACGACGGCAGGCCGGTACCGGCGCCGAAGCAGGGCGGCGGCCAGCCGGTGTTCCTGCGCCTGAAGCAGCCTGATGGAAAAGTGTTCCGCGAGACGCGCCTGCAGCCCGGCGCGCAGGGCTATTTCAGCTTCGAGCAGGCGATCCCGACGGAAGCGCCGACCGGGCGCTGGCAGGTGGAGTTCCGCACGGACCCGGCCAGCAAGGAAGCGGTGCAGGGCATGACGTTGCGCATCGAGGAGTTCCTGCCCGAGCGCATGAAGCTGGACCTGGACGCGGCGCAAGCCGTGCTGAAACCGGGCGAGGCGCTGAAGCTCAAGGCCACCGCAGCCTACCTGTACGGCGCGCCCGCCAGCGGCAACCGCTTCACCGCCAAACTCGCCGTCGCGATCGAGCAGCATCCGCTGGACCAGTTGCCCGGCTACTTCTTCGGCGACCCGACGATGGAGCTGCCGAAGGATGCGAAGGACATCATCGACACCACGCTGCCCGAGAACGGCGTGCTGCAGGAAGACATCGCGCTGCCCGCCGAGGCCAAACCGCGCAGTCCCATCGCCGCCATCGTGTCCGGCAGCGTCTACGAGACCGGCGGCCGCACGGTGAACCGCACGCTCAAGCGCGTGCTGTGGCCGGCCAATGCGCTGGTCGGCATCCGCCCGCTGTTCGACGACAAGGACGGCGCCGATGCCAACGCCAACGCCGGCTTCGAAGTGGTGCGCGTCGATGCGGGCGGCAAACCGCAGCCGGGCAAGGGGCTGAAGGCCACGCTGGTGCGCGAGCTGCGCGACTACCACTGGAACTACGACGAGGACGGTGGCTGGGATTACGACTTCACCCGCCGTTTCGAGAACAAGGATACGCGCACCCTGGACGTGGGTTCGGGTGCATCGAAGATCGACTTTCCGGTGGAGTGGGGCGAGTACCGGCTGGACGTGTTCGACCCGGCCACCGGCCTGACCACGCGCTACCCGTTCCGCGCCGGCTGGAGCTGGGACGACCAGAACCGCGGGCTGGATGCGCGCCCCGACAAGGTCAAGCTGGCGCTGGACAGGACCGGCTACAAGACGGGCGACACGTTGCAGGTGACCGTCACGCCGCCGCATGCGGGCAAGGGCCTGCTGATGGTCGAGAGCGACCGCATGCTGTACGTGCAGGCGATCGATGCCAAGCCGGGCAGCACGTTCTCCATCCCGGTGACCAAGGATTGGGAGCGACACGACGTCTATGTCACCGCACTGGTATTCCGTGGCGGTTCGGCGTCCAGCAAGATCACGCCTGCACGCGCCGTCGGCGTGGTGCATGTACCGATGGATCGTCGCGACCGCCGTGTCGCCGTCGGGCTGTCGGTACCGAAGCAAATGCGACCGGAGCAGAACCTGCCGGTCACCGTCAGCGTGCCCGCGCTGGCCGGCAAGCTGGCGCACGTCACCGTGTCCGCGGTGGACGTGGGTATCCTCAACATCACCCGCTTCCCGGTCCCGGACGCGAACGCACAGTTCTTCGCCCAGCGCCGGCTCGGCGTGGACGCCTACGACATCTACGGGCGCGTGATCGAGAGTTTCGAAGGCGGCAGCGCGAAGATCCGCTTCGGCGGCGACATGGCATTGTCGGCCTTGCCGCAGGCGAAGCGGCCGACCTCGCGCGTTCAGACCGTGGACCTGTTCTCCGGGCCGGTGAAGCTGGACGGCAAGGGCAATGCGCGCGTCGCGCTGAAGGTGCCGGACTTCAACGGCACGTTGCGCGTCTCGGCGCTGGTGTACTCGGACACGCGTTACGGCAACCGCGATCGCGAGACCGTGGTGCGCGCGCCCATCGTGGCCGAGGTCAGCCTGCCGCGCGTGCTGGCGCCGGGCGACAGGAGCACGGTGACGCTGGACGTGCAGAACTTCACCGGCAAGGCCGGCGTGTTCAACGTAATGTTGAACGGTGAGGGCCCACTCGACATCGGCGAAGGCAGCAGGACCACCGACCTGGCGATGGACGCCAAGCGCACGCTGACATTCCCGGTCACGGCGGACGAGGGCTACACCACGGCGAAGGTGCGCGTGCGCGTGGAAGGCAACGGCTTCAAGGTCGACCGCCGCTACGACGTGCCGGTACGCGCGGGCTGGCCGGCGGTGCTGCGCTCGCGCACGCAGGTGCTGGACAGCTTGACGCCTGTGGAGATGGGCGCGGGCTTCGCCGATGGGTTGATGCCGGGGTCGGTAACCGCGCGCATGACGGTCAGCGCGCTGCCGCCGATCCCGTTCGCCAGTGCCCTGAAGGGTGCGCTGGAATACCCGTACGGCTGCGCGGAACAGACGACCAGCAAGGGCTATGCGGCGCTGGAACTGGATGACGCCACGGCGAAGATGCTGGGCATCGACGGACTGGAGGCGAAGAAGCGTCGCGAGCGCATGGAGGGTGCGTTCGGACGGCTGGCGTCCATGCAGGTCGCCAACGGTCACTTCTCGATGTGGGGCGACGACGACTACGTCAACCCGGGCCTGACGCCGTACATTGCCGAGTTCCTGCTGGACGCGCGCGAAGGCGGCTTCGCCGTGCCGGACGCGGTGCTGCAGAAGGCACTCACGCGCCTCAACGAGGATTTGCTGGCCGGTGGCGCGCAGTTCTACGGTTACGACCGACGCGACCACCTCAAGTTCGCCAACCAGGCCTACGCAGGCTACGTGCTGGCACGCGTGAACCGGGCGCCGCTGGGTACGCTGCGTGCGTTGTACGACAACGAGCGCGGCAAGAGCTTGACCGGCCTGCCCCTGGTGCACCTGGGCATCGCGCTGACGCTGCAGGGCGACAAGACGCGGGGCGCCAAGGCGATCGCCGAAGGCTTCGCCAGGACCGGCGACCGTCCCGAGTACCTTGGCGATTACGGCACGAAGCTGCGCGACGATGCCCTGATGATCGCGCTGGTGCACGAGCGCAAGCTGGCCAAGCCGGAATACGACCGTCGTGCGATCTCGCTGGGCCGCGAGCTGGATGCGCGCCGCAACAGTGGCTGGCTGTGGCTGAGCACGCAGGAGCAGGTGGCGCTGGCGCGTCTGGGCAAGGCGCTGATGGTCGACCAGAAGAAGCTGGTGTCCGGCCAGTGGAGCATCGGTGGGGATACGGAAACCGTCGCGCCGGTCCGCCTGTTCGGCCGCAGCGTCGACCACGCCGCGCTGGCCCGCGGCCTGCGCTTCGTGCCGGAGGGTTCGCCGCCCCTGTACGCCTCGCTGGACGTGGCCGGCATCCCGCGCAGCGCACCGGCGCCGGACAACCGGCAGATCGGCATCGAGCGTCGCTACTACACGACGGATGGCAAGGAGTGGAAAGGCGGCACGCTGAAGGAAGGCGAGGCGCTGATCGTCCGCGTCGGCATCACCGCCAACGTCGCGATGCCGGATGCGCTGTTCACGGACCTGTTGCCGGCGGGGCTGGAGATCGAAAACTTCAACCTGGGCGACGCCAAGCAATGGGCGGAAGTCGTGGTGGACGGCATCGCCATCAGCGACCGTGGCAGCGCCGCGGACGTCAAGCATGAGGAGTTCCGCGACGACCGCTACGTGGCGGCGCTGAAACTGGATCGTGGGGACACCGCCAAAGTGTTCTACCTGGTGCGCGCGGTGACGCCCGGTACCTACACCGTGCCGCCGTCGCTGGTGGAGGACATGTACCGGCCGGACATCCGCGGCGTCGGCAGGGCCTCGCCGGCGACGATCACGGTGGTACAGCCATAACGCCCATATTCCTTATCGTCATCCCGGCGAACGCCGGGATCCATCTTGACCTTCTGTACCGTCTGCCATGAGGGGGTGGGGCAGGATCAAACAGGATTCGTGCATGCGCTGGAATGACGGGCGCGGAAGGGCGAAAGGTTTTTCGGCCACCATCGTCATCCCGGCGAAGGCCGGGATCCATGTTGATCCTCGGTGATTTAGGCCGTGATGGTGTATCGGAGAAAAGACAAGATGGGTTCCAGCGTGCGCTGGGATGACGAGCCGCAGCCGCGACGTTGGCCTTCCTGGCTGCGATGGTCGACGGTGGCCATACTTGTCAGCCTGCTGGTGCTGGACCTTGTATTCCCGCCACCACTCCCCAAGACACGCGACACCAGCACGCTGGTCGTCGCGCGCGACGGCACGCCGCTGCGGGCCTTCGCCGACCGTGATGGTGTTTGGCGCTATCCCGCGTCGCCGGACACGGTGTCGCCGCTCTACCTGCAGGCGCTGCTGAACTACGAAGACCGCTGGTTCTGGAAGCACCCCGGCATCAACCCCTGGGCGCTGATGCGCGCGGCCGGCCAGTTCGTCCGCCATGGACGGGTGGTGTCGGGCGGTTCGACGCTGACCATGCAGGTGGCGCGCATGCTGGACCGGCATTCGCGCACGCCCTGGGGCAAGGTCAAGCAGATGCTGCGCGCGATGCAGCTGGAAGTGCATCTGTCCAAGCGCGAGATCCTGACGCTCTATCTTGAGCGTGCCCCGTTCGGTGGCACCATCGAAGGCGTGGAGGCGGCCAGCTGGGCCTACCTGGGCAAACCTGCATCGCGCCTTTCCCACGCCGAGGCCGCCCTGCTGGCAGTCCTGCCGCAGTCACCCAGCCGGCTGCGGCCCGACCGCCACCCCGACGCGGCACGCAACGCGCGCGACAAGGTGCTGCAGCGCATGGCCGACCTTGGCAGCTGGTCGAAGACGCAGGTCGACGACGCCCGTATCGAGCCTGTCGTCGCCCGCCGCCTGCAGGCGCCCCTGAGCGCCGCGCTACTGGCTGAACGCCTGCGCCGCCAGCAGCCGCGCGCGCCCCGCATCACGTCCACCCTCGACGCGGGCCTGCAGCGCACGCTGGAGGAACGCGTGGAGGGCTATTTCTCCAGCTTGCCCGCACGCACGTCCGCGGCCCTGCTGGTGGTGGACAACGCCACGATGGAGGCGCGTGCGTACGTCGGCTCGGTGGCGTTCGCCGATCGCGAACGGCTGGGGCATGTGGACATGGTGCAGGCGTGGCGTTCGCCCGGCTCGACGCTGAAGCCGTTCCTGTACGGGCTGGCGCTGGACGATGGGCTGATCCATTCCGAAAGCCTCCTGGTCGATGCGCCGCAGTCGTTCGGCGGCTACCGACCGGGGAACTTCGACGCCGCCTTCAATGGCCCGGTCAGCGCGGCCGACGCGCTGCGGCTGTCGCTCAACGTGCCGGCGGTGGACCTGCTGGATCGCGTGGGTCCGGCGCGGTTCTCCGCGCGACTGGCGAACAACGGCCTGGCGCTACGCTATCCGCGCGGCGCGCAGCCCAACCTGTCGCTTATCCTCGGCGGTACCGGTGCGCGGCTGGAGGATCTGGTGGGCGCGTATGCGGCGCTCAATCGAGGTGGCCTGTCGGGCCGCGTCCGCTACACGGCGCAGGATCCTTCGTCCGATCGGCGCCTGCTGTCGCCCGGCGCTGCGTGGATCATCCGCGAAATACTGGAGGCGCACCCGCGCCCGGGTTACGGCGGTGGCGTGCTGGACACCGGCAGCCGGCCCCGTGTGGCGTGGAAGACCGGTACCAGCTACGGCTTCCGCGATGCCTGGGCTCTGGGCGCGACGCGGCGCTACACGGTAGGCGTGTGGGTGGGCAGGCCCGACGGTACGCCCCTGCCGGGGCAGTACGGCGCGGTGACGGCGCTGCCGTTGATGTTCGAAGTGATCGACAGCCTGCCGCGCGGGCCGGGCGACGCGGGTCCGACCCCTCCTCCCGCCGAGGTGGCAGAGCACGCCATCTGCTGGCCGCTGGGCACGCAGGTGGAGGCGGAAGCGCCGCAACTCTGCCAGCGCAGGCGCGATGCGTGGACACTGGGTGGCAATGTGCCGCCTACCCTCGCAGAACGCGATGCGCGCCTGTGGAACGCGGGCCGTGAGCGATTCGAAGTGGATGAGCGGACTGGCCTGCGGCTCTCCGGCGAGTGCGCACGCCCGCATGACGCGCGCAGTACGGAGATCGCGCGCTGGCCGGCATTGGCGTCGCCATGGCTGCCCGCGCATGAGCGGGCGGCGTCGCGGCTACCGCCCTTGTCGCCGGACTGCCAGCCCGATGGGCGCGATGCGGCCGAGGAACTGCGTATCGAGGGGCTCAACGATCTCGCCACGCTGGCCCGAGCGCCGGGCAGCGAACACGGTGTGCGCCTGCAGTTGCGCGCACTGGGCACCGACACGCGCGTTCAATGGCTGCTGGACGGTCGCTGGATCGCGGAGACGCGGGGCGCGCAGGCGTTCCAGCGGGATTTCACCGAGATGGGGGAGCACCAGCTGACCGCACTGGCCGACAGCGGCGCATGGACGCGGGTGCGGTTCAAGGTGCTGCGGTAGTCCGCAGAACGCAGGCAATCTTGTAGGCGCGGGCCATGCCCGCGATGCTTTTCCATCGCATTGGCGAAAGGCATGGCGCCCGAGGGCGCTCCTGCAGGACACGCAGTGACAGGCGCGTTGACTCAGCCGATCTGTTCCAGCACGTGCTCCGCGCCGGAGACCTTGTACTCGCCCGGCGCCTCGACGAACACGTTCTTCACCACGCCGTCCTCCACGTACAGCGCGAAGCGCTTGGCGCGGATGCCCATGCCGTAGGCGCTGGCATCCATTTCCAGACCGAGGGCCTTGGCCAGGTCGGCGTTGCCGTCGGCCAGCATCTGCAGGCCATCCGGAACGTGCTGGGTCTTGCCCCAGGCCTGCATGACGAACGGATCGTTGACCGACACGCAGAACACCTCGATGCCGCGGCTGCGGAAGTCGTCGAAGTGCTGCACGTAACTGGGCAGGTGCTTTTCCGAGCAGGTGGGGGTGAAGGCACCGGGGACGGCGAACAGCACCGCCTTGCGGCCATCGAACAGCGTGGTGGTGTCCACCGTCTCGACCCCCTCGCGGATGCGCTTGAGGGTCACCTCGGGAATGCGTTCGCCAACCTGGATGCTCATGGGGGTGCCTTGTGTGGACGGAAACTGAATGCAGTGTAGCGCGTCTCCGTGGCCGGCCCGTGACGATCTTGAAAGACGTGCGGGCGAGCCTATGTTCCGCTCATCGGCGACGGTACGCCCGGCGCCATTTCCAAGAGGAGATACCGACATGAGCATCGTGCAGTACAACCCGTGGGGTAACGCCCGTGGCCTGCAGGACGAGATCAAGCAGGTCTTCGACCGTTTCCTGGGCGAGGCCGACGCCGACCAGTCCAACGTGGTGACCAGCCAATGGGCGCCGCGCGTGGACATCCGCGAGGACAACGACCGTTTCGTGATCCTGGCCGACATTCCGGGCGTGGACCCGAAGGACATCGAGATCCACATGGACAAGGGCATCCTGACCCTGCGCGGCGAACGTGCGGCGGAGAAGAAGGACGAGGGAACCCGCTTCTCCCGCGTCGAGCGCGTCTATGGCACCTTCTACCGCCGCTTCTCGCTGCCCGACAGCGCCAATCCCGACGGCATCACCGCCACCGGCAGGCACGGCGTGCTGCAGATCGACATCCCCAAGAAGCCCGAGACGACGCCGCGCCGCATCCAGGTGCAGTGACTGCCGCGGCCCGTCGCCGACACGGCGGGCTGGCGGGCGGAGCGATAGAATCGGCCCGTGGCGCCCGCGTCGCGGGCCTTTTCTTTCCGGACGCCCTGCCTGCAGGGTGTCCGCGTGATCGTGCGGAGATCCCATGCAGTTCAAAGACTATTACGCGGTGCTGGGCGTGGAGCCTTCCGCGGGCGATGCCGAGATCAAGACGGCCTACCGTCGCCTGGCCCGCAAGTACCACCCGGATGTCAGCAAGGAGCCCGGCGCCGAAGAGCAGTTCAAGGCGGTCAACGAGGCCTACGAGGCCCTGCGCGACCCGCAGAAGCGCGCCGCCTACGATCAGCTGCGCGCCCGCGGTTACCGGCCTGGCGAAGAGTTCCGCCCACCGCCCGATTTCGGGCGCGGCGGCCCCGGCGCGCAGGAGTTCGATTTTGAGGAGATCTTCGGGGGAGCGGGTGGCGGTGGCGGCGGATTCAGCGACTTCTTCGAGGGCCTGTTCGGCCGGCGCGGCAGGGCGGAGGCGCCCGGGCAACGGGGACCGCAGGGCCCGCGCGACTCGCGCGCCAAGCTGGCGGTACCGCTGCAGGCGGTGCACGACGGCGGCAGCGTGCGCGTCAACGTCAACGGGCGCCAGCTCGACGTGCGGGTGCCGACCGGCGTCAAACCCGGGCAGGTGATCCGTCTGGCCGGGCAGGGCAGCCAGGGCGGCAACCTGCTGCTGGAGGTGGAGTACGCGCCGCATCCGCAGTTCGAAGTGGATGGCCGCAACATCATCCACGTACTGTCGCTGACGCCCTGGCAGGCGGCCCTGGGTGCCACGCTCAGCGTGCCCACGCTGGGCGGTGCGGTGGACCTGAAGATCCCGCCGGACTCGGATACCGGCCGCAAGCTCCGCCTGCGCGGACGCGGCCTGCCCGGCACGCCGCCCGGGGACCAGATCGTCGAGCTGGAAGTCATGGCGCCGCGCGCCGAAACCGAGGAGCAGCGCAAGGCCTACGCCGCGCTGGGCAAAGCGTTCGGGCACGTGTAAGGCAGTGCATGACCTGGGTGTAGGAGCGGGCCATGCCCGCGATGCTTTTCAGGCATCCCCTTCAAAGGCATCGCGGACATGGCCCGCTCCTACAGGTCGCGACGTTCGCCGCGAGCATGGCGAAAATTTCGCCATGGGTCTTGACAGGCCCGCCGTTCAAGGCGGTCACGCGGTTATCCACAGATTCGTGCACGCGTCATCCACATCCGCTGTGGAAAACCCGCTTCTCCGCGACGGCGCTGGCGCAATCCGATCCCTGAAAGCACCACGCCACCCGAAGGTGGCGTGGTGGGCAACCGGCAATGGCGTCTTCGTGGAACTCAGCGCGCCTGTCGGGGCGCGGTTGCCGCTTCCGGCGCGGTCAGGCCACGCTTCTCCAGCAGCGGCTCGATCTTCGGATCGTGGCCGGCGAAGTCGCGGAACAGCTTCATCGCATCCTGGCTGCCGCCCTGCGACAGCAGGGTCTTGCGGAAGTGGTCGCCATTCTCGCGCTTCAGGCCGCCGTTGTTCTTGAACCATTCCACGCTGTTGGCGTCCAGCACTTCCGACCAGATGTAGGCGTAGTAGCCGGCCGAATAGCCGCCCATGATGTGGCTGAAGTAGGGCGTCTTGTAGCGCGGCGGCACCGGCGTGTAGTTGATGCCGTCCGCGGCCAGCGCATCGGCTTCGAACTTCATCACGCCAGCCGCATCCGGTACCTGGTCGGCGGTGATCTGGTGCCAGCGCTGGTCCAGCATCGCGGCGCCCAGGTACTCGGTGGTGGCGAAGCCCTGGTTGAACTTGGATGCCGCGATCACCTTGTCCAGCAGCGCCTGCGGCATGGCTTCGTCGGTCTTGTAGTGCTTGGCGTAGTTGGCCAGGATCGACGGCCAGTCGGCCCACATCTCGTTGACCTGCGACGGATACTCGACGAAGTCGCGCGGCACGCTGGTGCCGCTGAAGTACGGGTACTTCACGTCGGAGAACATGCCATGCAGCGCATGGCCGAATTCGTGGAACGTGGTGGTCACTTCGTCCCACGTCATCAGCGTGGGTTCACCGGCCGGCGGCTTGGGCACGTTCAGGTGGTTGGCGACCACCGGCTTGTCGCCGGTCAGGCCCGATTGCGACACATACGAATTCATCCACGCACCGCCGCGCTTGGAGTCGCGCGCGTAGGGGTCGAAGATGAAGATCGCCAGCTGCGAACCGTCGGCGTTGAACACGTCGTAGGTCCACGTGTCGGGGTGGTACTTGGGCAGGTCGGTACGCTCCTTGAAGGTCAGGCCGTACAGCTGGTTGGCGGCGAAGAACACGCCGTTCTCCAGCACGTTCTTCATCTCGAAGTACGGCTTGAGCTGCGATTCGTCGAAATCGTACTTCGCGGCGCGGACCTTTTCGGTATAGAACGCCCAGTCCCACGGCTCAAGGGCGAAGGTCGGCTCGCCCTTGGCCTTCTGTTCCTGGTCGATCATCGCCTGCAGGTCGGCGGCTTCGCGCTTGGCGTTGGCCACGGCGGCCGGCGCCAGCTTGCCCAGCATCGCGTTGACGGCTTCCGGCGTGCGCGCGGTCTGGTCTTCCAGGCCGTACGCGGCATGGTTGGGATAGCCCAGCAGCTTCGCGCGATCGGAACGCAGCTTCATGATGCGCGAGACCAGCGCGGTGGTGTCGAACTCGCCGCCGCGGCTGCCGCGCGCGACCGAGGCCTCGTGCAGACGCTGGCGCAGGGCGCGGTTGGTCAGCTGCGACTCCGGCGGCTGGCCGGTGGTGTTGAGCAGGGTCAGCACGTACTTGCCTTCCAGGCCGCGCTTCTTCGCGACTTCGGCGGCGGTGGCGATCTGCGCTTCGGTCAGGCCGTCGAGCTGCTTCACGTCGTCGACGACCACGGCCGAGGCGTTCACTTCCTTCAGCACGTTGTCGCTGAAGGTGGTGCCCAGCGAGGCCAGTTCGGCGTTCATCTTCTTCAGCGTCGCCTTGTCGGCGTCGTTGAGCTTGGCGCCGGAGCGCACGAAGCTGGTGTGGTAGCGCTCGATCAGGCGCACGCCCTCCGCATCCAGGCCCAGGTCGTTGCGGCGGTCGTACAGCGCCTTGATGCGGGCGAACAGCTTGGGGTTCAGGCTGATGGCATCGCCGTGGGCGGCGAACTTGGCCGAGTAGTCGGCGCGCAGCTTGTTGCGCGCATCGTTGGTGTCGGTGCCCACCAGGTTGAAGAACACGGTGGTGGCGCGGTCCAGCACCTGGCCGCTCTTTTCCATCGCGATGATGGTGTTCTCGAACGTGGGCGCGGCCGGGTTGTTGGCGATGGCGTCCATCTCCTTCAGCTGCTCGGCCATGCCGGCGTCGAAGGCCGGCGCGAAGTCGCTGTCCTTGATCTTGTCGAACTGCGGGTAATGCAGCGGCAGCGGGCTTTCGGCGAAGAAGGGGTTGGCGGCCTGGGCGGCCTGGGTGGCCGGCGTGGCGGCCTGGCTGTAGGCGGGCATGGCAAGTCCGAGGGTCGCGGCGAGCGCGATGGCGAGACGGGTGGTCATGAAGCACGACATCCTGACGGGTAGATTCCCAAGGGTAACCCAGGGGGGAGGGCCGGACCCATGACGAAAGGCATGGGCGGCGGGGAGGGCAGGGCCTCAATCTGCGGCAGAATGCGCCGAGCGCCCTGCCGGAGACTCCTGTGAAGCCCGTCCTTGCCCTGTGCTGCGCGTTGTTGCTGGTGCCCTCGGCATTGGCCGCCGAAACCCTGAAGTACGTGGCCCTGGTGGACGGTGGCAAGAAGGCCGGAGAACAGACGGTCACCACCGGGGACGACGGCGTCACCCGGGTGGATTTCATCTTCAAGGACAACGGACGCGGTCCGGAGTTGAAGGAGGAGTATCAGCTGGCCGCGGACGGGACGTTCCAGCGCTATCAGGTGAAGGGGGTTTCCACCTTCGGCGCGCCGGTGGACGAGACCTTCACCCGCGACGGCGACACGGGACGCTGGAAGAGCACATCGGACGCCGGTACGCACACGTTCACGGACACCGCGTTGTACACGCCGCTGGGCGGCACGCCCGCGACCACGTCCGTGGCCCTGGCGGCCCTGGCCAGGCGTCCCGACGGCAAGCTGCCGCTGGTGCCGAGCGGCACGCTGACCCAGCGCAGGCTGGCATCGATGGACATCAGCAGCGGTTCGCAGTCGCGCACCGTCGACCTGCTGGCACTGACCGGCATCGGCTTCACCCCATCGTTCGTGTGGGTGACGCGCGAAGCGCAGCCACGCATGTTCGCGTACATCCATCCGGGCTTCCTGCAACTGATCGAGGACGGTTGGCAGGGCACGGCCAACACGCTGGAAGCGCGCCAGAAGGTCGCCGAGCGCGAGGCGCTGGTGGCGCTGCAGCAGCGCCTGGCGCATCCCTTGCCCGGCACCACGCTGATCCGCAATGCGCGGGTGTTCGACAGCGAGAAGGCCGTGCTGGGCGGGCCGTCCGACGTGGTCGTGCGCGATGGGAGGATCGTGTCGGTGTCGCCCGCAGGACAGGCGGAGATCGACGCGCAGCAGGTGGTGGACGCCGGCAACCGCGTGCTGCTGCCGGGCCTGTACGACATGCACGTGCACGCAAGCAGTTGGGAGGGCGGCCTGCACTTGGCGGCCGGCGTCACCAGCGCCCGCGACATGGGCAACGACAATGCCACCCTGCAGCAGCTGATGGCCGAGGAGAAGGCGGGCACGCTGATGCATCCGCGGGTGATCCCGGCCGGCTACATCGAGGGCCAGAGTCCGCACTCCTCGCAGGGCGGCTTCGTGGTGAAGGACCTGGCCGGCGCGAAGCAGGCCATCGACTGGTATGTCGACCACGGGTACCCACAGATCAAGATCTACAATTCGTTCCCGAAGGAGAACCTGCGCGACACGACGGCCTACGCCCACCAGCGCGGCATCCGCGTCAGCGGTCACGTGCCCGCCTTCATGCGGGCGCAGGACGTCGTGGAGCAGGGCTACGACGAAATCCAGCACATCAACCAGGTGATGCTGAACTTCTTCGTCACCCCGGAGACCGACACGCGCACGCTGGCGCGCTTCTACCTGGTGGCGGACAGGACGGACGGGCTGGACTTCGACAGCAAGCCGGTGCAGGACTTCATCGCCGAGCTGGCCAGGAAGCAGGTCGTCATCGACCCCACGCTGGCGACGTTCGAGTTCCTGCACCAGCGCGAAGGACAGCTGTCGCCGATCGTCGCCGACGTGGCCGACCACCTGCCGCCGGACGTGCAGCGCAGCCGTCGCGCCGCCGAACTGGATATCCCCGACGATGCCACCGGCGCACGCTACAAGCGCAGCTTCGACAAGCTGGTCGACTTCACCGGCCGCATGTACCGGGCCGGCGTACCGATCGTCGCCGGCACCGACGAACTGCCGGGCTTCACCTTGCAGCGGGAACTGGAACTCTACGTGCAGGCCGGCCTGACGCCGGCGCAGGTGCTCCAGGTGGCCACCTGGAACGGCGCCAAGTACAGCCGCACGCTGGACGAGGCCGGTTCCATCAGCCCCGGCAAACGCGCCGACCTCGTGCTGGTGGACGGCGATCCGACGTCGAACATCGCCGACGTACGCAAGCTGGCCCTGGTGATCAAGGGCGGCCAGGCCTACTACCCGGCCGAGATCCATGAAGCGCTGGGCATCGCACCCTTCGCTGTTCCGGTGAAGGCGCAGCCGGCGCGCTGAATCCGGCACGCCCACGCGGGTGTCCAGGGGCCGCCTGCAGGGTGCGCGGCCACTTGCCCGCACCGCGCGGCGGGTGTCTGATAGCGCCTTTCCAGGAGCGCGCGCATGACCACTGCCTACGACTTTTCCGCCCAGGACATCGACGGCCGGGAGCGGTCGCTTTCGGAGTACCAGGGCAAGGCGCTGCTGATCGTCAACGTGGCGTCCAAGTGCGGCTTCACGCCCCAGTACACCGGTCTGGAGGCGCTGTGGCGCGAATTCGGCCCGCAAGGCCTGGTGGTGCTGGGGTTCCCCTGCGACCAGTTCGGCCACCAGGAGCCGGGCGATGAAGCGGAGATCCGCAATTTCTGTTCGCTGAACTACGACGTGACGTTCCCGATGTTCGCCAAGGTGGACGTGAACGGCGATGGGGCGCATCCGCTGTGGAAATGGCTGAAGCAGGAGAAGAGCGGGTTGCTCGGCATCAGCGCCATCAAATGGAACTTCAGCAAGTTCCTGGTGGGGCGCGACGGCAAGGTGATCAAACGGTACGCCCCCACCGACACGCCGGAATCGATCGCCGGCGACATCGGTACTGCGCTTGCGTGAGCGACATGGCAGGCGCGGCCGACGGCCCGGTGTTCCACATCGAGTTCACGGGCACGGACTACGGCCTGCGCGCGTGGGTGACAGGCGTGAACGGGTCGCTGGAAACCACCCTGGCGTGCTGGCGCACGATCGCCGAAGAGGTGCGTCGCCAGCCGCCGCGTGGCCTGCTGGTCGTGGACGACATGGAAGGCGAACCGCCGCCGCCGGATCAACTGCTCGAATTCGTGCAGGCCATGCAGGGGCAGGGCATGGAAGCGGTGCGCATCGCGTACGTGGAGCGGCATGCCGAGCAGATACCGCAGGTGGAGTTCGCCGGGTTGCTGGCCAACGAGCATGGATTCGAGGCGCGCATCTTCGCCGATGAAACCGCCGCGGCGCTGTGGCTCCGCTACGGGGAGCGCTGAGGTTCCAGGCGCGCCGGGCCGGCGGCCGTCAGCAGCCGCTGCGTCAGCGGCGACCACACTTTCCACGCATGGCCGCCTTCGACCACCGCCACGTGGTCGGCCGGCAGCAACCCGGCCAGCGGCGGCATGGCGCCGGCCAGGCGGTCCTGCGCGCCGTAGCCCAGCCATACCGTCCGGGTGCGGTCGGGGTCGCGCTGCCAGGTCTGCAGATGGCGCCAGAGTTCGCGCTGGTAGTTGCCTGCATCCACAGCGGCAGGAATGGGTCCTGCCTCCCATGCACCCAGTCCCGTGCGGCGGATCTCGTCGATGAGCGGGCGCTTGCCCAGGTACGGCGCCAGCAGGACCAGGCCGTCGGCTTCGCCGGGGTAGGCGCGGTCGTACATCAGGCTGCCCATGCCGCCCATCGATGCGCCCAGCAGCCACACTTCGCGATATCCGCGTTGGCGGGCAGGGGACACCACTTCGGCATGCAGGCGTTGCGGGGCACGACCTTCCATGTAGTAGGCGAAGCCCAGCCCCGTCAGCAACACGTCCGCGTCCGGCCATGCCGACTGCACCGCCGCGACGATGCCGCTGGCGCGCAGGGCCGCGATGTCGTCGCCGCGTCCGGGCAGCACCACGACCAGTCGGGTGGCCGGCGCACCGGCCGGGATCAGCGCTTGCGGTATCGGCGCGCGCGCATGTCCCCCACCCGGCAGGCAGGCGCCCAGCAGCGCCGTAGTGGCGAACAGAACCAGCGACAGCAGGATCCTGCGCGCGATGCTCATGGGGCGTCGACCTTCCGCTGCAGCGCTTCTTCCGGCAGCAGTTCCAGCAGTTCCTGCATGAAGGACTGCAGGACGTCTTCCGAGTATCCGCGGTGCGTCTGCGCGATCAGGCCATCCTGGCCGATGATGAACATGTTGGGCAGCGCGGTGACGCCGTAGCGATCGCTGACGACGCCGCGCTCGTCGTGCACGTAGGTCAGGTCCAGATCCTTGTTGGCGCGGATCACGGCGTTGAAGTCCCGGCGAGGTTCCTTGAAGTTGACCGCGATGACTTCCAGATGCTCGCGTCCCACGACCTCCTGGACCTTGCCCAGCATGGGCAGTTCGCGGCGGCAGGGGCCGCACCACGACGCCCAGAACGTCACCACCACCACCTTGCCCTGCAGGGCCGCCAGGTCGATGACGTTGCCCCCGCGGTCCTTCAGGCCGATGGTCGGCGGAAGCTCCCCGATTCCGGGCTGCTGCGGCTGCTCGGCAGCCTGGACACAGCTACTCGCGGCCAACAGGACCGCCAGCCATAGGCAACGCATCATGCGCGGATCCTCCCCCAGGACGTAGCCGCGAGCGTAGCACCTGTGCGCCGGGTTTCGATGGCCGTGCGCGCCGCCCGCGCATCGCGGGGCCTACTTCTCCACGAAGGCGCGTTCGAACACGTACTGGCCCGGTGTGCCGATCCGAGGCGCGGCGGTGAACCCGCGGCTGTCCAGCAGCGCGCGGAAGTCGGTCAGCATCTGGGGGCTGCCGCAGATCATGGCCCGGTCGCGTTCGGCGTCCAGCGGTTCGATGCCCAGCGTCTGCATCATGGCGCCGCTGGCCATCAGATCCGTGAGGCGACCGTGGTTGGGGAAAGCCTCGCGGCTCACGGCCGGGTAGTACAGCAGCTTCTCGCGGATGGTCTCGCCGAGGAATTCGTGCTGCGGCAGTTCCTTCTCGAAATAGTCGCGGTAGGCCAGATCCTCGGCGTGGCGCACGCCATGGGTCAGGATGACCTTGTCGAAACGTTCGTAGGTTTCCGGGTCCTTGATCACCGACAACCACGGCGCCAGGCCGGTGCCGGTGCCCAGCAGGTACAGGTTGCGGCCGGGGTGCAGGTCGCTGATCAACAGCGTGCCGGTGGGCTTGCGCCCGATCAGCAGGGTGTCGCCGGGCTGGATGTGTTGCAGGCGCGAGGTCAGCGGGCCGTGGGCCACCTTGATGCTGAAGAACTCGAGCTGCTCTTCCCAGTTGGCGCTGGCGATCGAGTAGGCGCGCATCAGCGGCTTGCCGTCGACCTCCAGGCCGATCATCACGAACTGGCCGTTCTCGAAGCGGAAACCGTCGTCGCGGGTGGTGGTGAAGCTGAAGTAGGCGTCCGTCCAGTGACGGACGTCGAGCACCGTCTCGGTGCCGAACGCAGAGGACATGGGGGAAGTCTGGGCTGTCGGTTCAACGCGATATTGTAGCCGACCGGTCCGGTGCGGCTTTGATCGTACTCAATCCGCGCCCGCCGGATCCGGCGTCATGCTCCCGCGTCGATGGAAGCAGAGCTGCTCGACGGCACGCCGCAGGGGACGCGCGGTCAGCAGCAAGTCCATCGGGGCGTCGAACTGCCCGTGGTCGAACGCCCATCGCAACAGGCGCTTGAACGCGAAGCCCGGGACAGGCGGTGCACCGGGAGCGCCCGATGACGCTTCGCCGGCCAGGCGGCCGGCCAGCATGCGTCCGATGGTCGCGCCGTGGCGCAGGCCCGAATGGATGCCGCCAGCGGTCAGCGGCGAGACCATGCCGGCCGCATCGCCGACCAGCACCACGTCGTCCCCTCGCATCGGCCCGACCGGACCACCACAGGGAATCAGGCCGGCGCGGATGCTGTCCGGTGACCGCGTGACCGACAGCCCCATCATCGGCGCGACGTGGCGCAGGAAGCCGGCCATGTCCGGTGCCTGTGTGTTCCCTGGCCGATACCGCCGCGCCAGGCCGGCCTGCACGCCCGTCGGTGTCTGTGCCATCCAGCCAAGATAGCCCGGCGCAAAACGCTTGCTGATGAAGCAGTGCAGCGCGTCCGGTTCGCGCAGGGCCACGCCATCGAACTCGTACTCCACCCCGTGGAGGAACTGCGTCACCCGTCCCAGGCCAAGCCGTTGGGCGACCCGCGACCGCGCGCCATCCGCGCCCACCAGCACGCGTGCGCGACCCACGCCTTCCACCTGCCATCCGGTAGGCGTGCGCACGGCATTGCGGAACGGGCATCCCCGACGCAGCTCGACGCCGCAGGTTTCGGCGTGTTCGCCGAGCCAGCGCATGAGTGCCGGCGTGTCGGTGGTGTGGAAGCGGTATCCGTCCGCACCCAGTCGCACGCTGCGCAGGTTCGGCGCGTACAGGCGGACGTGCGGCACGGCACGCAGCAGCGCCGGCGGCATGCCGGCCAACAAGGGGGCATCGCAGGCCTCCTGCACCAGGATGCCGGTGGTGTGCACGCGTTCGCCCAGATCCTGTTTGCGGTCGATCACGCAGACCGCCAGGCCGTGCCGGGCCAGTTGGTGGGCGCAGGCCAGGCCGGCGAATCCTGCACCCACGACGATCACGTCATAGTGTTTGTCCTGCATGTCCGGGCACGGGCTCCATCGCGGAAGGCGAGGCAGGGTGCGGGCCATGCGGGGAGGGGCGATGAAGTCGCCATGAAGTCGCGGCGACCGATCCGCGGAAACGAAGAAGGCGCCGATGGGCGCCTTCTCTGTGTTACGTCAGCCGTGTCCGCCGCTGCGGGGACCACGCTGCCCACCGCCGCCAGGACGGCCGCCGGGGCCGCGTCCTCCCGCAGGTCGCCCACCCGGTCGCGGGCCGGCATGTTGCGGGCGATTGCCGCCGCCTCCCGGGCGGCCTTGCGGACGCGGACCGCGCGGCTGCTGACCGTAGGGGTTGAAACCGGGGTTGGCGTGATCGGACGGGAAGCTGGGGGCGCTGGCAGGGTGGCCGTAGGGACGCGCCGCGCGCTGCGGCTTGCCCGCGGCGCCCTGCGCGCCACGCGGCCCACGTTCGGCGCCGAAGCCCGCGCGGTCGCTGCCGAAGCGGTCGCCGCCGAAGCCGCCCTGTCCACCGCCTGGCCCCCGCTTGCCTGCACCGCCGCCGGGCTTGCCGCCGGCACCCGGACGCCCCCCCGGCTTGCCGCCGTAGGGCTTCTTCGGGCCGCCGGGGCCGGCGTTGCGATGGCCGGCCGGGCCGGTGTCCACGCCCTCCGGCACGTACCAGCTGCGGAACGCCGCCGGATTGCCCTCGGGCAACGGCTTTGGACCCTTGGGTGTGCGCTGCTTGAACGGACGCTGCGACTGCTTCGCCGCCTGCTCGCCGCTGACGGTCAGGCCGCCGTGCGGCTTCTTGCCGCGACCACCGCGGCCGCGGTCTTCGCGCACATGGTCGAAACGTCGCAGCTCGCGGCCTTCGTCGGCGCTGTTGTGGCCGTTGACGTAGGCGCTGCCGCTGCGGCCACCACCCACGTGCACGGTGCTCTTGGAGGCCTTGCGCTGGCCGATCACCGGTTGCAGCGTCAGCGCGGCGGGCGTGCCGTCCTCCAGGCCCAGGTCCTTGCGCAGCGCTTCGACCTGCGCATCGGGCAGTTCCTGCGACTGGCCGCGCAGCAGCGGCTGCGGCAGGCTGACCTTGCCGTAGCGCACGCGCTTCAGGCGGCTGACCTGGCAGCCCTGCGATTCCCACAGCCGGCGCACTTCGCGGTTGCGGCCTTCCTTGACCACCACGCGGAACCAGTCGTGCGAGTCGGTGCCGCCGATGCGCTCGATCTCGTCGAACTTGGCCGGGCCGTCGTCCAGCGCCACGCCGCGGCGCAGTCGGTCGACCACATTGTCCGGCACGCTTTCCTGGCCTTCCGGGGCGCGCACGCGCACCACGTACTCACGCTCGACTTCGTACGACGGATGCATCATCGCGTTGGCGAGTTCGCCGTCGGTGGTCAGCAGCAGCAGGCCGGTGGTGTTGATGTCCAGGCGGCCGATCGCGATCCAGCGCGCACCTTTGAGGGCAGGCAAGGCTTCGAAGATCGTCGGCCGGCCTTCGGGGTCTTCGCGGGTGGTGACTTCGCCTTCGGGCTTGTTGTAGATCAGCACGCGCGCCGGTTCGGTCAATGCGCTGGCCACGAACGTTTTGCCGTCCAGCTCGATCTTGTCGCCGGCCTTGACCGACATGCCGGTCTGCGCGGTTTCGCCATTGACCTTGACCAGGCCATCGGCGATGCGCTGCTCCAGCGCGCGGCGCGAGCCCAGTCCGGCCTGCGCCAACACCTTGTGCAGCCGCTCTTCCAGGCGTGGGGCTTCGGTCGGGGCGCTTTCGCGCTTCAGGGACAGCTTGCCCAGCGAGGGCTTCTTGGGGGTGTTGCTCATTGTTTCTGCTCCGACGGTGCCCGGTCTTCCTGGTCGGAAGCAGCGGCGTCGTCATCTTGGGGTTGAGGTTCGTCGGTGTCGCCGGCGTCGTCGCCTGCGTCATCCGAGGGGGTGTCTTCGCCGGCATCGTCCGATGCCGCGCTGTCGTGGTGCTGGTCGCCCGTGCCGCCATCGTCGTTCGCGATGGGCATGCCTTCTTCCGGCTTCGTTTCTTCCTGTCCCGCGTCGACGGCATCGCCGCTGGCGATGCTGACCGGCAGCGGGGCGCCGTCCAGCGGAAGCTGCGGTTCCAGTTCGCCGATGTCCTTGAGTTCGGACAGGGGCGGCAGTTCGTCCAGGCGCTTCAGGCCGAAATAGTCCAGAAAGGCCTTGGTGGTGCCGAACAGCGCAGGCTTGCCGGGCACGTCGCGATGGCCGACCACGCGGATCCATTCGCGCTCTTCCAGCGCCTGGATGATGTTGCTGCTGACCGCCACGCCGCGGACCTGTTCGATCTCGCCGCGGGTGATGGGCTGCCGGTAGGCGATCAGGGCCAGCGTTTCCAGGGTGGCGCGGGTGTACTTGGTCTTGCGCTCGGTCCACAGGCGCGCCACCCAGGCGTGCACG
The DNA here is from genome assembly GCF_037046485.1 of Pseudoxanthomonas sp. F11. Lineage (NCBI taxonomy): Bacteria > Pseudomonadati > Pseudomonadota > Gammaproteobacteria > Lysobacterales > Lysobacteraceae > Pseudoxanthomonas > Pseudoxanthomonas sp. F11. The sequence goes on from NZ_JBANLZ010000004.1 coordinate 329,748, forward strand.
TCGGCCTTGACCTGGTAGCGGTAGCCGGAGGCGACTTCGACCAGTTCGACGCCGCGGTCGGCGCAGGCTTCGGTCAGCTGCTGCAGGGCCTGCTCGACACTGCCTTCCGGCGCGGGCTCGTCCTCGGGGAACAGGCCGTGCAGCTGGGCCAGCGTCAGCGGCTGGGTGGCGGCCAGCAGGGCGGCCTCCACGATGCGGTTGATGAGCGATTGATCCATGCGGTCCTGTCGTTCGGAAGTGCGGCGGGCGATGGCCCGGCCGCGGTCACGGGCTGTCGTTGGCGGCGTCGCTGTCGTCGAATTCGCTGGAGAACTGCAGCGGCTCGTTGGTGTTGTTCAGCGCCAGCGACTTGATGTAGATCGGGGCGAGTGGAGCTTCCTGCACGATGTCGAGCAGCTGTTCCTTGGCCAGTTCCAGCATGGCCAGAAAGGTCACCAGCACGCCCAGCTTGCCTTCCTCGGGGGTGAACATGCTTTCGAAGCGGTGGAACTTGCCGTCCTCCAGCCGCGTCAGCACGTCGCCCATGCGCTGGCGCACGCTGAGCGCCTCACGCTTGATGGCGTGGCCGCTGAACAGCTCGGCGCGCTTGAGCACGTCGTGCAGCGCCAGCAGCATTTCCTTCAGTTCCACCGGCGGCGGCAGCCTGACCGCGGCGCGGTCCGGAACGTGTGCGTGCACCGCCGTGGTGTCGCGGTCCTGGCGGGGCAGGGCATCGAGGTCCTCGGCGGCCTGCTTGAAGCGCTCGTACTCCTGCAGCCGGCGTACCAGCTCGGCGCGCGGGTCGCCCTCCTCGCCCTCCTCGGTGACCGGCCGGGGCAGCAGCATGCGCGACTTGATCTCGGCCAGGATGGCCGCCATCAGCAGGTACTCGGCGGCCAGTTCGAACCGCAGTTCCTGCATCACGTTGATGTAGTCCACGTACTGCCGGGTGATCTCGGCGACGGGGATGTCCAGGATGTCCAGGTTCTGCCGGCGGATCAGGTACAGCAGCAGGTCCAGTGGGCCTTCGAACGCATCGAGGATGACTTCCAGCGCGTCCGGCGGGATGTACAGGTCCTGGGGGATCTGCAGTACCGGCTGGCCATGCACCACCGCCAGCGGCATTTCCTGCTGCTGCGGATGGGCGGGCGGGTGTTGTGGGTTCGCGTCGGACGCGAGTTCTGGGCTCATCAAGAAACAGCCATCGTGCGGATCACCAAGCGGGCCTGCGCACGGCAGGACGGCGCGGCACCGGCAATGCACCAACCATCATCATCATGCGTCGCAGGGCGAACGCTTCCCTTACAGCAACCAGCAAAGCACACCGCGGAAGGCGGTGGCGGACAGCGAGAGGTCGTCGGGCGCGGGCGGGTGGGGGCAGCGAATCGAACGTCCCGGTGGTCCCTCGACGGGGCAGGGAGGCCGGCGCTGCCGGGTCTTCCCATGGACGGGCCGCTGCTTCCGGCCGTGCAATGGACGACAGGGTAAGCCCTGACCCGGACCGTGTCCAGCACCCGGCCACCGGTGCGCACGTACAATTCAGGCTTCGCCCCCGGAGTGAAACATGATGTGGTATGCCATTGAAGGCCACGACGCGGCCGATGCCCTGCCCAGGCGGCTGGAAGCCCGCCAGGCGCATCTGGCGCGGCTGACCGCGCTGCGCGACGAGGGGCGCCTGCTGCTGGCCGGACCGTGCCCTGCGATCGATGCCGAGGACCCGGGTCCGGCGGGCTTCAGCGGCAGCATCGTGATTGCCGAGTTCGATTCCCTGGAGGATGCGCGGGCCTGGGCCGAGGCCGATCCCTATGTCGCGGCCGGCGTGTACGCGCGCGTGGACGTGCGGCCGTTCCGCAAGGTGCTGCCATGACCAGGATCGAACGCATCCGCCAAGCGCTGGCGGCATTGCAGCCCGTGACGCTGGAGGTGGTGGACGACAGCCACAAGCACGCCGGGCACGAGGGCGCGCGTGACGGACGAGGGCATTTCACGGTACGGATCGTCAGCCCGGTGTTTGCCGGCAAGGCGCCGCTGGCCCGCCACCGCGCGGTCTACGCGGCCCTGGGCGAGATGATGCAGACCGACATCCATGCGCTGGCCATCGAGGCCAGGACGCCGGACGAGGCGGCCTGACGCCCGTCGCCTTTTCCGGCACTGCGACATGCAGGGGGTGATGAAAACGTTTACATTCGCCCCCTTTCGCATCGCCGGGAGGGCGCCATGACCCGTTACCAACATCCCCTTGCTCCCACGCCCCTGCGGGTCGGCCTGCTGGCCGCGCTGCTCGCCGCCCCTGTCGCGGCCAAGCCGCCGGTCTACGCCACCCCCGCCGAAACGGCCTTCGTCGACGCGCTGATGGCGAAGATGACGGTGGAGGAAAAGCTCGGCCAGCTGAACCAGCCGCCGGGCGTGGGCAACAACACCGGCCCGGCCGCGATGGCCGGCAACGAGGACCAGATCCGCCGGGGCGAGATCGGTTCCTACCTGGGTACCCAGGGCGCCGCGCTGACCTGCCGCCTGCAGAAGATCGCGGTGGAGGAATCCCGGCTGGGCATCCCGCTGCTGTTCGGTTACGACGTGATCCATGGCCACCGGACCGTCTTCCCGGTGCCGCTGGCCGAATCGTCCAGCTTCGATCCGGATGAAGTGCAGCACGCCGCGCGCGTCGCCGCGGTCGAGGCGGCCGCGCACGGCATCCACTGGACCTATGCGCCGATGGTCGACATCGCGCGCGATCCGCGCTGGGGCCGCGTCGTCGAGGGCGCAGGCGAGGATCCTTACCTGGGCTCCGTCCTGGCCGCTGCGCGCGTGCGCGGCTTCCAGGGTGACGACCTGCGCAAGCCGGATGCGGTGCTGGCCACGGCCAAGCACTTCGTGGCCTATGGCGCGGCCGAAGCCGGTCGCGACTACAACGTGGCCGACATCTCCGAGCGCACGCTGCACGAGGTCTACCTGCCGCCGTTCAAGGCCGCCATCGATGCCGGTGCGCAGTCGATCATGGCCTCGTTCAACGAGATCGCCGGAGTGCCGATGCATGCGCACCGGCCGCTGATCCAGGACCTGCTGCGCAAGGAGTGGGGCTGGGACGGCCTGCTGGTCAGCGACTACACCGGCGTGATGGAACTGATGCCGCACGGCGTGGCCGCCGACCGCGAGCAGGCCGGTGCGCTGGGCCTGCGTGCCGGCGTCGATGTCGACATGGTCAGCCAGATCTACGTGAAGGACCTGCCGGCCGCGGTCAAGGCGGGCCGCGTGCCGATGGCGGAAGTCGATGCGTCGGTGCGCCGCGTGCTCAATGCGAAGTACCGGCTGGGCCTGTTCGACGACCCGTACCGTTCCTGCACGCCGGATGGCGCGCGCGAGCGCGCGCTGACGCTGACGCCCGAACACCGCGCCGCTGCGCGCCGCATGGCGCAGAAGTCGATGGTGCTGCTGGAGAACGAAGGTAGCGTGCTGCCGTTGTCCAAGTCCGTGCGCACGCTGGCGGTGATCGGTCCGCTGGCCGACCATCGCCGCGCGATGCTCGGCAACTGGGCGGTGGCGGGGCGCGAGGAAGACGCGATCACGCCGCTGGAAGGCCTGAAGGCCGCGCTCGGCGACAAGACGCGGCTGATCGTCGCCAAGGGCGCCGACATCGACAGTCAGGACACGACAGGTTTCGCCGATGCCGTCGCCGCAGCGAAGCAGGCGGACGCGGTGGTGATGTTCCTTGGCGAACACCCGGACATGAGCGCGGAGGCGAACAACCGCACCTCGCTCGACCTGCCCGGCGTGCAGGAGCAACTGGCGCTGGCCGTGGCCGCGACCGGCAAGCCGGTCGCCCTGGTGCTGCTCAACGGCCGTCCGCTGTCCATTGGCCGACTGAAGGGCAAGGTGCCGGCGATCCTCGAAGCCTGGTTCCCCGGCGTGGAAGGCGGGCCGGCGATCGCCGACGTGCTGTTCGGCGACGTGAATCCGTCGGCCAAGCTGCCGGTGACCTTCCCGCACAACGTCGGCCAGGTGCCCATCTACTACGCGCACAAGAACACCGGCCGCCCACCGCGCGAGGAAGAGAAGTACACCAGCAAGTATCTCGACGTGCCGTGGACGCCGCTGTATGCATTTGGCCATGGTCTGAGCTACACGACGTTCCGCTACGACGCGCCGGTCGTGTCGAAGAAGACGCTGGTGCCGTCTGCTTTGCAGCAGCAGGTCAGCGTGCGCGTCACCAACACCGGCAAGCGGGCCGGCGAGGAAGTCGTGCAGCTGTACGTGCGCGACGATGTGGCCAGTGTCACGCGACCGGTGAAGCAGCTGCGCGGATTCCAGCGGGTCGCGCTGCAGCCCGGCGAGTCGAAGGTCGTCACCTTCACGCTGGGCTTCGATGATCTGGCGATGCTCGATGACCGCATGCAGCGCGTGGTCGAGCCGGGCACCTTCACCGTGTTTGTCGGTGGCAGTTCCGACCGCACGCGCGAGGTCGGATTCGAGGTCGCAGACCGCTGAATCCGAGGCGCTGCAGCACGGGTGAGTATGTTGCGGCGCAAAATACTTGCGGATACCTGGGTTGTCCGCAAGTACATGATCGTAAAGAGTTTTCGGCATTGAATAACGCGGGCTTTACACGTTTCCGTGAAAACGGTTACAGTCCGCGCCACTTGCAGCAGTCATCACCGCGGAGGGGCGGGGAATGGCGCGAACCTCGGTCACCATCAAGGATGTCGCACGTGAGGCACGGGTTTCCGTGGCGACCGTGTCGCGCGCCTTGAACGGACACGAGAACGTGGCCGAGTCCGTGCGCCAGCAGGTCCTGGCCACGGCCGACCGCCTGCGCTACCAGCCGCACGCCGCCGCCCGCAGCCTGAGCAGCCGGCGCACCCAGACCATCGGCGTGGTCCTGCCTGACCTGTATGGCGAATTCTTCTCCGAACTGATCCGCGGCATCGACCAGGTGGCCCGCGCGCGCCGCCAGCACCTGCTCGTATCCAGTTATCACGGTCTTCCGGAAGAACAGGGTGAGGCCCTGCGCGCCATGCGGGGCCGTGTGGACGGCCTGCTGGTGCTGTCCCCGTACACCGACCGGCCCGGCTTCCTGGTGGACAACCTGCCGTCGTCGCTGCCGGTCGTGCTGATCAACACCGATGTGCAGGAAGCGGCGTATCCGACGCTGACCATCGACAACTACAGCGCCGCCGTGGCGATGGTCGAGCACCTGGTGCAGGCCGGTCATCGCCGTGTCGCCTTCATCGGCGGGCCGGAAGGCAATTTCGATGCGCGCGAGCGCCTGCGCGGCTACCGCGATGCGCTCGCCCGCTTTGCGCCGGAGGCGACACCGCGGGAGTTCGCAGGCGACTTCAGCGAAACGGCGGGCTACGAGGCCGGAAAGCGCATCGCGCAGGCGGCGGACCGGCCGCAGGCGGTGTTCGCCGCCAACGACATGATGGCGCTGGGCTGCCTGTACGCCTTCAACGAAGCCGGTGTGCGCGTCCCGCAGGACATCGCCCTTGCCGGCTTCGACGACATTCCGCTGGCGCGCTTCGTTCACCCGACCTTGACCACGATGCGGGTCAGTATCGCGGAGCTGGGCGGGCAGGCGATGAGTCGGCTGCTGGACACGATCGACTCCGACGGCGAGCGCGTGGCGCCGTCGGCGATGCTGGTTCCCGAACTGATCATCAGGGCTTCGAGTGTGGGGGAGAGCCACCACGCAAAAAGTTAGGCACCGTTGGGCCGCTTTTTTTTGGGCGGAGATGTAATCGATTACAAGCGGACACCAAGCCGACAAGCAGTATTTCTATCTTTGGAGGGAGAGCCAATGAAACAGCGCAACCGCACCACGTTCCGACCCAATCGCAAGTTGTTGTCTTGCGCACTGGCCAGCTGCCTGGCCATGGCAGCGCCCCACGTAATGGCGCAGTCCACCTCGGCCACGCTGCGAGGCGCGGTGACCGCCGATTCCACGGTGACCGTCACCAATGTGGATACAGGCCTGACGCGCACGACGAAGGCGACCAACGGCAACTACAACATCGGCGGCCTGCCGCCGGGCACCTACCGCATCGAAGTCACCTCCGGCGGCCAGACCAGCAGCCGTGCCGTCACCTTGGCGGTGGGCCAGACCGCCACGCTGAACCTGCAGGATGCCCCCCCGGTGTCCGCGCCGGCCGGCGACGCGACCACGTTGGACACGGTGCGCGTGACCGCGCCGATGCTGGTGGAGACCAAGACCTCGGAGGTGGCCACCTACGTATCGAACAAGCAGATCGAGTTGCTGCCCCAGAATTCGCGCAACTTCCTTGCTTTCGCCGATATCGTGCCCGGCATGGCGGTTCAGAGTCCGGTGAACGGAGAGGAGACCCAGATTCGTAGTGGTGCACAGGGTGCGAACGCCATCAACGTCTATATCGACGGTGTCGGCCAGAAGAACTATGTAACGCCCGGTGGCGTCACCAGTCAGGATGACAGCGAAGGCAATCCGTTTCCGCAATCGGCGATCGGTGAGTACAAGGTCATCACCTCCAACTACAAGGCCGAGTACGACCAAATCAGCAGCGCCGCGATCACCGCGGTAACGAAGTCCGGTACCAATGAATTCCAGGGTAGCTTCTTCGTTGACCACACATCGGATGGATGGACCAAGTCCACGCCGCAAGAACTGCGCAGCGGCGAAAATGAAGAAAAGGTCGAACAGTACGGCGTCACGTTCGGCGGTCCCATCCTGCGCGACAAGCTGCATTTCTTCGTGTCGTATGAGGCGAAGGATATCGTGCGGCCGGCTCCGATCCTGCCGCCAACGGCGGTACTCAACAACAATGTCGTGCTGCCTCCCGAAATCACGCAGTACTACGGTCCTGCCAGCCGGCCGTTCAATCAGGATGTTTACTTCGGCAAGCTGAGCTTCCAGGCCAGCGACGCGCACCTGTTCGAGCTGATTGCGCGCGTCCGCGAGGAGACGGGTGTGCTCGGCATCGGTGGCGTCAACGTGCCGAGCGCAGGAACGGCGCTCAACAACGACGAGACGCGAGCGGACCTGCGCTGGCAGTACTCATCTCAGAACTGGCTGGCCGATAGTCATCTGACATTCGAGGAGGCGTCCTACAACCCCAGTCCGGTGACGCCGATAAACTCCGCCCGGTACACCATCGTCAATCCAGAAAATCCGAATCAGCGGGATCTTCAGGTCTTGAATCTTGGCGGCGGCCCGAACTTTCAGGATAAGGGCCAGAAGGGCGTCGGCATCCAGAGTGACGTCACATTCTTCGGTTGGGACAACCACACCATCAAGATGGGCGTGAAGTACAAGCAGGTGGATCTGAAGGCATTCCAGCAGTTCCCGCCGTTCCCCCGTTACTGGTATGACGTCAACGAAAGCCTGACTCAGCCATGGCGTATCGAGTTCACCGCGCCCCGCACCGGCCGTGACCCTTTCGTCAGCTCCGAGAACAAACAGTTCGGCATCTATATCCAGGACGACTGGCAGGTCAACGAGAAGCTGACGTTGAACCTGGGCGTCCGTTGGGATTACGAGCAGAATCCGGCATACACCGACAATCGCCTGGATCCCGCGATCGAAGCGGCGCTTCGTGGCTGGACGAACATCCAGAACACGGATTACAACATCGACAACTACATTCCCGGTCCGGGCAAGCGCGACAACTTCAAGGACGCCATCCAGCCGCGCCTCGGCTTCTCTTATGACCTCATGGGCGATCAGCGCCACGTGATCTTCGGCGGAGCCGGACGCGCCTACGATCGCACGCTGTTTGACTATCTGGCGCGGGAGTACTACGCGGGCGCTTTCACCACCTACACCATCAACTTCCCGACCCCGTTCCATCCCTGCTCGGGTACCAACTGCATACCGTTCAATCCGGCCCTGCTGACAGATGCGGGACTGGAGGCCTACCGGGCGGCGAATCCGGTGGCGGGCGGCGAGATTCAGCTGATCAACAACGACTTCAAGACCCCATACTCCGATCAGTTCAGCCTGGGTATGCGCAATGCGGTGACCCTGTGGGGACACGACTGGAACACTGCAGTCACCCTGCAACACATCCGCGCGCGTGACGGCTTCTACGCGCGTCTGGGTAGCCGTCGTCCCGATGGAACGTTCCATCAGTACCAAGCGCAGGGGCAGACTTGGGGCGGATCGCCGTTTATCGCTGTTCCTGGTTACGGCAATCTGATCCTGATGGATAACGGGTTCTCCTTTAACCAGAACTCCTTGCTGTTGTCCGCGGACAAGCCATACACCCAAGCGTCGCCATGGGGCGTCAGCATCGCCTACACCTACATGGATGCTGAAGAAAACCGTCCGAACGCATCGACTGGAGAGACGTATCTTTTCGACTACCCTTACGTGAGGGATGAGTACTACACCTCTACGGGCGTCGCGAAGCACAGGCTCGTCCTGTCCGGGATCTATTCGCCGGGCTGGGATCTGACCTTCAGCGGCAAACTGATCCTGGAAACTCCCAAGCCGCTTTCGTCTGTGAACCGGCTGAATTCGCCAGCCAACGGCACGTGCGCACCGATCACGGGCGCCGCAAACTGCGGCGATCTGAATGCCTACTACGCTCCGGTCACACCAGATGGCACGATTGGCTATAAGCGGTTCGACCTGGCTGTCCAGAAGCGCTGGAGTCCCAGCCAAGACCTTTCGGTCTGGGTGCGTGGCGACTTGATCAACGTCTTCAATTGGGAGAACTGGAGTCAGTTCAACACCAACTGGGGACCCGCAGGCGGCCCTCAGAACCCAACGCTGGGCTCCCGCAGCGGTATCGAAGTGTACGAGCCCATGCGTACCTTCAAGTTGTCCATGGGCTTCGACTGGTAATAATCACCCGCCCTCAGGCGGCGCCCTTGTGCGCCGCCTGACCGGCGGGTTTGTTTCATGCGCTCGTGTAAACGATTACAACGGAACGACGTCTTGAAGAAGATCACCCACGCCCCGCGATCGTCCTGGCTCGCCGGCATCGCGTTGACCCTGTTGATTGCCGGCTGTCAGAAGGCGCCGGAGGAAGCGACGGCGTCTGCCGCCAAACCCGCCGCGCCCACCGTGGCTGCCAAGCCCGAGCCGCCGGCCAAGCCGGAGTTGCCGCCGCTGTTCCGCGACATCGAGCGCCGCACGTTCCAGTTCTTCTGGGATACCACCAACGAAGTGAACGGTATGACGCCGGACCGCTACCCGTCGCGGCCGTTCGCCAGCATCGCGGCCATCGGCTACGCGCTGACCGCGTACCCCATCGGCATCGAGAACGGTTGGGTCAGCCGCACCCAGGCGGTGGATCGCACGCTGACCACGCTGAAGTTCCTGCGCGACCTGCCGCAGGGTCCGCAGAAGGAAGGCAAGGGCGGCCACAAGGGTTTCTACTACCATTTCCTGGACATGAACACCGGACACCGCTTCGACAGCTGGGTCGAACTGTCCAGCGTGGATACCTCGCTGCTGTTGATGGGCGTGCTGTTCGCGCAGTCGTACTACGATCGCGACGACCCGCGCGAGCGGGAGATCCGCTGGATCGCCGACACGATCTACAAGCGCGTGGACTGGTCCTTCCTGCAGAACAACAAGCCGCTGATCTCCATGGGCTGGTTCCCCGAGAGCGGCGTCATACCGCACGATTGGAAGGGCTACAACGAGGCCATGATGGTCTACGTTCTGGCGATGGCCTCGCCGACCCATCCGGTCGGTCCGGAAGCCTGGGAGGTGTGGACGCGCAGCTACAGCGAGCTGTGGGGCGTGTTCCAGGGGCAGGAGTACCTGACCTTCGCCCCGCACTTCGGCCACCAGTACACCCATGTCTGGATCGATTTCCGCGGCATCCAGGACGCCTACATGCGTGAGCGCGGCATGGACTACTTCGAGAACAGCCGCCGCGCCACGTACGCCCAGCGGGCGTATGCGATCGAGAACCCGATGAAGTGGAAGGACTACGGCGAGAACGTCTGGGGCCTCACCGCGTCGGACGGTCCGCAACAGACGTTGCAGGAGTATCGCGGCGAGCAACGCCCGTTCCGCCACTATTCCGCGCGCGGCGCCGGCTTCCGCGAGAACTTCGACGATGGCACCATCGCGCCCACGGCGGCGGTGGCGTCGCTGCCGTTCGCGCCGGAAATCGTCATCCCCGCGACGGAGGAGATGCACCGCCGTTACGGCGACTACCTGTATTCCAGCTACGGCTTTCTGGATTCGTTCAATCCCAGCTTCGACTACGACATTCCGCTGAAGACCGGCCGTATCGTGCCCGGCAAGGGTTGGGTGGCCAGCGACTACATCGGTATCGACCAGGGCCCGATCCTGGCGATGATCGCCAACTACCGCAACGATTTCGTCTGGAGCGTGATGAAGAAGAACCGCTACATCCGCGATGGGTTGAAGAAGGCCGGATTCCAGGGCGGCTGGCTGGACGCCGAGACCGGACCGGCGGTCCAGGCCCCGCAGACGTCGCCTTCGTCACCGGCGGATCTGGACGCGGCCGCGGCGCGCGCACTGGGTACGGCCGAATCGCGCGCAAACCAGGCCTCGCAACCCGAGGCGGCGCGTCCGCAGCAGCCGGAGTAAGCTGCGCGCATGATCGAGCGCGTGCCCGCGTCGTTCTCTCCAGCACGCATCAGGGCGGCCTTCTTGCGAAGGTCGACCCTGGTGCGCTGCTGTCTACTTCTGGTGGTCGCCGTCCTGGCCGTAGGCGCGGCCGGCTGCGCGCGCACCGACGACACACGTACCACGGTACGTTTCTGGGTGATGGGTTACGAAGGCGAAGTGGTGGCGAAGATGCTGCCGGAGTTCGAGCGCCAGCACCCCGACATCCATGTCGACCTGCAGATCGTCCCGTGGTTGTCCGCGCACGAAAAGCTGCTGACGGCGTTCGCGGGCGATTCGCTGCCCGACGTATGCCCGATCGGCAACACCTGGATTCCGGAGTTCGCCGCACTCGGCGCGCTGGATCCGCTGGATGACCGGATCGCCGCGACGCCCGGCTTCGACCAGGCGGACTTCTTCCCGGGAGTCTGGGATACCGGGGTGATCGACGGGCGCGCGTACGCGGTGCCATGGTATGTCGAGACGCGCCTGCCGTTCTATCGCCGCGACATGCTGGCGAAGGCCGGCGTGAAGACGCTGCCTACCCGCTGGGACGAATGGCGCGTGGCGCTGCGCAAGGTCAAGCAGGTGGCGGGTGAGGGCAACTATTCCATCCTGCTGCCGCTCAATGAGTTCGAGCCGTTGTTGAGCCTGGCCATCCAGCAGCCCGAACCCTTGCTCCGCGACGGTGGCCGCTACGGCAACTTCCGCAGTGCGGGCTTCCGCCAGTCGCTCGGGTTCTACAAGGAGATGTTCGAGCAGGGCTGGGCCCCGGTGGTGACCAACAACCAGATCTCCAATGTGTGGGACGAATTCGGCAAGGGTTTCTACTCGTTCTACATCTCCGGGCCCTGGAACATCGCCAAGTTCAAGGAGCGCCTGCCGGCCGCCCAGCAGGACGACTGGATGACGATGCCCTTGCCGGGACCGAAGGGCCCGGGCGCGTCGCTCGCCAACGGGACCAGTTTCGTCGTATTCAAGGACTCGCCGAACAAGGAAGCGGCCTGGAAGCTCATCGCCTGGCTGTCGTCGCCGCAGGTGCAGGCGGAATTCCATGCGCTGACCGGGGACCTGCCGCCGCGCCGTTCGCCATGGCTGACGCCGGCTTTGGCGGAAGATCCTCATGCGAAGGCGTTCCGCGAGCAACTTGAGCGTGCCGTCTCCACGCCCAAGGTGCCGGAGTGGGAGCGCATCGCCACGGAGATGCGGCTGGTGGGCGAGCAGGTGGCCAACGGGCGCATGACGGTGGACCAGGCGGCCGAGGAACTGGACCGTCGCGCCGACCGCATCCTGGAGAAGCGCCGCTGGATGCTGGATCAGGCCGACAAGGCAGGGGCCGCGCCGTGAGGTCGAACCACGCGCTCGCAGGCTGGCTGTTCGCCGCGCCGGCGCTGACGGTCATTGTGGTGTTCTTCGGCCTTCCGGTGCTGGCGGCGTTCGCATTGAGCCTCACCGATTTCGACATCTACGCGCTGGCCGATATCGGCAACCTGCGCTTCGTGGGGCTGGACAACTACCTGGGCCTGCTGCAGAACCCGTTGTTCTGGAAATCGCTGGTCAACACGGTCTACTTCGTCGTCGTGGGCGTGCCGTTGTCGGTCGCGGTGTCGCTGGGCGCGGCGCTGCTGCTGCATTCCAGACTGGGGCGCTTCAAGGGCTTCTTCCGCACCGCGTTCTTCGCGCCGGTGGTCACCACCGTCGTGGCGGTGGCGGTGATCTGGCGCTACCTCTTCCACACCAAGTACGGTCTGGTGAACTGGGGACTGTCGTGGGTGGGCATCGATCCGGTGGATTGGCTGGGCGATCCGGCCTGGGCGATGCCGACCATCATCCTGTTCGCCGTGTGGAAGAACTTCGGCTACAACATGATCATCTTCCTGGCGGGCCTGCAGAGCATTCCCGAGGATCTCTACGAGGCCGCGCGCATCGATGGCGCATCGCGCTGGGCGCAGTTCCGCCACGTCACCCTGCCGCAGCTCGGCCCTGTACTTTTGCTGGTCGGCATCCTGACCATGGCCGGCTACTTCCAGCTGTTCGCTGAGCCCTACGTGATGACCCAGGGCGGCCCGCTGGAGAGCACCAAGAGCGTGCTGTACCTGATGTACGAAGAAGGCTTCAAGTGGTGGAACCTGGGCAACGCGTCGGCGGTGGCGTTCCTGCTCTTCATCCTGATGACGGCCGTCACCAGCGGACTGCTGTGGTTCGCCCGCAGGCGGGGCGTGGAATGAACCATCGTCTCACCGCCATCGTCGTCAACGGCCTGCTGGTTGCGCTCGCCGCGATCAGTCTTGGGCCGCTGCTGTGGATGCTGTCGGTGTCCTTCATGCAGACCGGCGAAGCAGGGCACTTCCCGCCGCCGCTGCTGCCTGCCGCACCCACGCTGGACAACTACCGCGACCTGTTCGTGCGCGCCGGCATGGGTCGCTACCTGGTCAACAGCTTCATCGTCTCTACCAGCGTGACGCTGCTCTCGCTGCTGTTCAACACCATGGCCGGCTACGCGTTCGCCAAGCTGCGCTTCAAGGGGCGAGATCGCACCTTCCGTGCGCTGCTGGCCGCGCTCGTCATTCCTGCGCAGGTGGCGATGATGCCGCTGTTCCTGCTGCTGAAGCAGATGGGACTGGTCAATACGTATGCCGGCGCCATCGTGCCGGGCATTGCGGCGATCTTCGGCATCTTCCTGGTGCGGCAGTACGCGCGCTCGATCCCGGACGAACTGCTGGAAGCCGCCCGCATCGACGGTGCCGGCGAGGCGCGCATCTTCTTCCAGATCGTGCTGCCGGGCCTGAAACCGATCCTGGTGACGCTGGCGATCTTCAGCTTCCTCGGTGCATGGAACGATTTCATGTGGCCGCTGATCGTGCTGAGCGACGATGCGCTGCAGACCCTTCCCGTGGCGCTGGCGGCGTTGTCGCGCGAACACGTGATGGACTACGAATTGATGATGGCCGGTTCGGTGGTCACCATCCTGCCCGTGCTGCTGCTGTTCCTCGTGCTGCAGCGCTACTACATCCAGGGCCTGTTGCTGGGCAGCGTGAAGGGCTGATCCCTGTCCGCTGCGGCCCGTTGCCGGAGACGAAAACATGCTGTCGACCCATGCCCGGCGGATGGCCGGGATGCTGCTGCTTCCGCTGGCCGGTGCCGTCTCGGCCGAGCCGGTACGCATGCTGGACGCGTTCGACGACGCGTCCCCCTGGCGCGTGGTGACCTCCAACCAGGTCAGCGGTGCCCTGCGCCAGGTCGATGGCATGGCGGGCAAGGCGATGTGCCTGGACTACGATTTCAACGGCGTGTCGGGCCATGCGGGCATCCAGCGAGATCTGCTGATCGAGTATCCGCAGAACTACCAGTTCGGCTTCCAGTTGCGCGGCGATTCGCCGCGCAACGACCTGCAGTTCAAGGTCATCGACGCCAGCGGCGACAACGTGTGGTGGGTCAACCGCCCCAAGTATGAGTATCCGACGGTGTGGACGCCCGTGCGCTACAAGCAGCGGCACATCGACAAGGCCTGGGGGCCCGACCCGGACCGCGTGTTGCGCAAGAGCGTCAAGCTCGAGTTCACGGTGTACAACAACGTCGGCGGCAAGGGCTCGGTCTGCTTCGACCAGCTGACGTTCCAGCCACTGCCGGTGGATGACGGTGCGCCGCTGACAGGCAAGGCGAGTGCGAACCTCGCATTTCCGGCCGGCGCCGCGGCGCTGGCCGTGGACGGCAAGCTCGATACCGCGTGGTCCGCGGACCTGCATGGCGACACCGATCCGCAGCTGACGCTGGACCTGGGCAGGCTGCGCGAGTTCGGCGGGCTGGTGCTGGATTGGAAGCGGGGCCAGCACGCGTCGGACTACCTGGTGCAGCTGTCCGATGAGGGTGTGCGCTGGCGCGACGTCCGCACCGTGGTGGGCGGCAATGGGGGACGCGACTATCTGGCGCTGCCGGAATCCGAAGCGCGTTACATCCGCCTGACGGTGGGCGATGGTCCGGGCGCGTCGTTCGCCCTGGCCGGGCTGGACGTGAAGCCGCTGTCGTTCGCCGCGCACCCCAACGACCTGATCAAGGCGATGGCGGCCGATGCGCCGAAAGGCGGGTTTGCGCGCGGGTTCAGCGGTGAGCAGCCGTACTGGACCATCGTCGGCCTCGATGGCGGACGCGAGCAGGGTCTGATCGGCGAAGACGGCGCCATCGAGATCGCCAAGGGCGGCATCAGCGTCGAGCCCTTCGTGCAGGTGGATGGGCGCTGGATCGGCTGGGCGGACGTGCAGGCCACGCAGTCGTTGCAGGACGGCTACCTGCCGATTCCCACCGTCGCCTGGACGCACCCGCAGTTCTCGCTGACCACCACGGCCTTCGCCGCGGGCACGCCGGGCGATTCGCGCATCGTCGCGCGGCATCGCCTGACCAACACGGGCGCCGCGTCGCGCGAGTACGCGCTCGCGCTGGCCGTCCAGCCATGGCAGGTCAATCCGCCCAGCCAGTTCCTCAATACCACCGGTGGCTTCAGCCCGATCAACGCGCTCGCGCTGGGCGACGGCGTGGTGACCGTGAACGGGCGCGCCAGCTTGCGATTCGCGTCACCGGATGCCGTCATGGCGTCGCGTTTCGATGAGGGCATGGTGCGCGAGCGCCTGGACGCCATGGAGACGCCGACCGCGAAGACCGCCTCGGTCGATGGCGATGCGACGGGCCTTGCCTCCGGTGCCGTGCTCTACCGCTTCACCCTGGCGCCGGGCGAGAGCCGGGATATCGACTGGGTCGCGCCGCTCGAGGGCGTATTGCCCGCGCGCATCGATGCGGCGCGGGACCAGCAGGCGATGGCGGGCGTCTGGCGCAGGAAGCTCGACGAAATGAAGCTGCAGGTTCCGGCCGAAGGCCAGCCGGTCGCCGATACGCTGCGCACTGCGCTGGCGCACATGCTGATCTCGCGCATCGGTCCGCGTCTGCAGCCGGGTACCCGCTCGTACTCGCGCAGCTGGATCCGGGACGGCGCGATGATCTCCGAGGGCCTGTTGCGCCTGGGTCGCCCGGAGGTGGTGAAGGAATACGTCGAGTGGTATGCGCCTTACCAGTTCGAGAACGGCAAGGTGCCCTGCTGCGTGGACGACCGCGGCAGCGATCCCGTGCCCGAGAACGACAGCCACGGCGAGCTGATCTTCAACATCGCCGAGTATTACCGTTATACCGGCGACAAGGCGTTCCTGCGCAGGATGTGGCCACACGTGCAGGGGGCGTTCGCCTACATGGAAGAACTCCGGCTGAGCGAACGCACCGAAGCCAACCGGGCCATCAACGCCGCGTTCTACGGCATGATGCCGGCCTCGATCAGCCATGAAGGCTATTCGGCCAAGCCGATGCATTCGTACTGGGACAACTTCTGGGCGTTGCGCGGGTACAAGGACGCGGTCGAGGTGGCGGAAGCCTTGGGCGAGGCGGCCCAAGCAAAGCGCATGGCAGCGTCGCGCGACCAGTTCCGCGATGACCTCTACACCTCACTGCGTGCGGCAACGCAGCTGCATGGGATCCGCTATCTGCCTGGTGCCGCCGAGCTCGGCGACTTCGACCCGACCTCGACCACCATCGCGCTGGCGCCCGGTGGCGAGCAGGGCACGCTGCCGGTCGACCTGCTGCATGGGACGTTCGAACGTTACTGGACCGAGTTCGTGCAGCGCCGCGACGGCCTGCGCGAGTGGAAGGACTACACGCCTTACGAATGGCGCAATGTCGCCGCGTTCGTCCGCCTGGGCTGGCGCGAACGCGCATGGGAGGTGCTGGACTTCTTCTTCAAGGATCGCGCGCCGCAAGCCTGGAACCAGTGGGCGGAAGTGGTGTCGCGCACGCCGCGCAAGCCGTTCTTCGTGGGCGACCTGCCGCACGCCTGGGTGGCGTCCGACTTCGTGCGTTCGGCGCTGGACATGTTCGCCTACACCCGCGAAACAGACGACAGCCTGGTGCTGGCGGCGGGCGTTCCCACGGGCTGGCTGGACGGGGAGGGCATCTCCATCGACGGACTGCGCACGCCCAACGGCGTGCTGGGGTATTCGCTGCGCAGGCATGCGGGTGAGGTCGTGCTGGAGGCGAAAGCCGGATTGGCACTGCCCGCTGGTGGCCTGGTGCTGCCGTGGCCGTACAAGGAGCCCCCGGGCGAGACGCGTGTCAATGGCAAGCCCGCGCAGTGGAAGGACGGCGAGCTGCGTATCACCACGCTGCCGGCGAAGGTCAGCATCCGTACGCGATGAGCGGAGCCGAACGGGGATAGAGTAGGCGCGGCTCCTGTCCGCGCCTGCTGCCATGAACGCCGATGACGCCCGCTTACCCCTCTGGCCGCTGCCGCTGCTGATCGGCCTGCTGTTCGTGGTCGCGGCGCATGCGGCCTACCTGCTGTCGATCCAGGCGGGCCACGTGCCGGCCTGCATGCCGTATGTGGAGGGCTGCGTCTCGATCAGTCGCGCGGCCCGCCATGGGCTGGGAAACCATCTGTTCCGGTTGCTGGTAATTCCCTGCGCGGTGCTGCATGCGCTGGTCTGGTGGCTGGCCCGCCACTGGCTGCGCGGAGGCCGGCTGATGCTGGTGCTGGGCGTGATGTCGGCGATTGCGCTGGCGGTCTACGCAACCTTCCTCGGTACCGAAGGCGAGGCTTACCGCTTCCTGCGCCGCTACGGCGTGATCGTGTACTTCGGCTTCGGCTATCTCGCGCAGCTGTCACTGATGCGTCGCGCCGCGCGGACAGGTGCGTTGCCGGCCGGCGTCATCGCGGCCCTGTCGTGGATTGCCGTCGCCATGCTGGGGCTGGGTCTGGCGAATGTCGTGACGGGGCTGGCCGTCCCCGATCCTGCGGCGAAGGACCGCTGGGAAAACGTCTTCGAATGGTGGCTCGGCCTGCTGATGGTCGGCTGGTATGCCGTGCTGGCGTCGGGGTGGTGGCGACAGGAGCTGGCAATGGAACTCAAGCGTCATGACCCACTGTAGGAGCGACGTGAGTCGCGACCGCACGGCATCGCATGTCGCAGCATGAGGGCGAGCGCCATGTTTCCGGCAGTGACGGCGTGACTGCGCACACGCATCACGACACTTCACTTCTGCGGTCGCGACTTACGTCGCTCCTACAGAGAGCACGTCAGCCGCGCACGCCCTTGACGATGGCGGCGGCCTTGGCGGAACTGGCGGTGACCTTCTCCCACTCGCCGTTGTCCAGCCAACCCTTGGGCACCATCCACGAACCGCCGATGCAGACGACGTTCGGCTGCGACAGGTAATCGGCCGCGGTGTCCTCGGTGATGCCGCCGGTGGGGCAGATCTTCAGGTCCGACAGTGGGCCCGCCAGGCCCTTCAGCATCGCCAGCCCGCCGACGGCGGTGGCGGGGAACAGCTTGCAGACGCGGAAGCCACGCGCCATCAGCGACAGCAGTTCGGTCGGCGTGGCGGCACCGGGTACCACCGGGATGTCGGCAGCGGCCAGCGCTTCGGCCATCGCCGGCGGCGTGCCGGGTGTCACCAGGAAATCGGCGCCCGCATCGATGGACTGCGTGATCTGGTCCTGGGTCAACACCGTGCCGGCGCCGATCACGATATCCGGCAGTTCCTTCTTCAGCATCGCCAGCGCTTCCATCGCCACCGGCGTGCGCAGCGTCAGTTCGATCGCCGGAAGGCCGCCCTTCAACAGCGCTTCGGATACCTTGCGCGCTTCATCCAGCGTGTGGACGGTGACGACCGGCAGGATGCCGGCGGCGCGGAGGAGGGATTCGGCTTTCTGCTGGCGGGCTTCGATGGTCATGGTGGAATGTTTGGCTGGAAGGAGGACCGTAGGAGCGCCCTCGGGCGCGATGCTCTTCTTGGCGCCATGCCCGAAAAGCATCGCGTCCGAGGGCGCTCCTACAGAGGTAACAGGATGCTACGCATCCTTGGTTTCATGGGGCGCATCGGCGGCGTGCGCGGTGTCGCCCAGCTCGTACTCCGCGTCGTATTCCCAGGTGCCGTCGTGGTAGGGCAGGCCGCACGAGATCGACATCGCGCCACGGTCGGCGGGGGTCACGACGTCGCGGCTGACGGCAAACAGGTTGCGTCCCAGGTCCAGCGCGGCCGGCGACGTGTTGGGCGCGATGTCCCGAGAGGCCCATTCCGTGGCATCCACCAGGGCTTCCAGCGTGCCCGCTTCTGCGTCCAGGCGGATGATGTCGCCTTCGCGCAGCCTGGCCAGCGGGCCACCGCGCGCCGCTTCCGGGGTCAGGTGGATGGCGGCGGGAATCTTGCCGGAAGCACCGGACAGGCGGCCGTCCGTCACCAGCGCCACGCGGCGGCCCTGGTTCTGCAGCAGGCCGAGCAGCGGGGCCAGCGAATGCAGTTCGGGCATGCCGTTCGCACGCGGGCCCTGGTAGCGGACGACGGCGACGAAATCCTGCGGCAGCGCGCCGGCGGCATGCAGTTTGTTGAGCGCGCGCGGATCGTCGACGACCACGGCGGGCGCCTCGATGTAGCGGTATTCCGGCTTCACCGCCGAGGTCTTGATCAGCGAGCGCCCCAGGTTGCCGCGCAGCAGGCGCAGGCCGCCCTGGGCTTCGAACGCACGCGACACCGGGCGCACCACGTCTTCGTCGGCGCTCTGCGCGACGCCTGGCGCGTAGGCGAGCTTGCCATCCTGCAGGCGCGGCTCGTCGCAGAACGCGCGCATGCCGCCGGGCACGATGGTGGGCAGGTCGTGCATCAGGCCGGCGTCGAGCAGTTCGCGGAAGACGAGCTGCGTACCGCCGGCCGCGGCGAACCGGTTCACATCGGCTTCGCCGTTCGGATAGACGCGCGCCAGCAGCGGCACGGTCTGTGCGATCAGGTCCATGTCGTCCCAGGTCAGGATCACGCCTGCCGAACGCGCGACCGCGATCCAGTGGATGGTGTGATTGGTGGAACCGCCCGTCGCCATCAGCGCCACCATCGCGTTGACGATGGCCCGCTCGTCGATCAGGCGGCCGATCGGCCGGTAGTCGTCGCCCAGCGCGGTGATGCGCAGGGCGCGTTCGGCCGCGGCGCGGGTCAGCACGTCGCGCAGGGGCTGGTCGGGGTTGACGAAGGACGTGCCCGGCAACTGCAGGCCCATCGCTTCCAGCAGCACCTGGTTGGAATTGGCGGTGCCGTAGAACGTGCAGGTGCCGGCAGCGTGGTAACTGGCGGCTTCGGCCTCCAGCAGCTCTTCGCGCGTGGCTTCGCCGGCGGCGTAGCGCTCGCGCACGGCGGCCTTTTCCTTGTTGGGGATGCCGGGCGTCATCGGGCCGGCCGGCACGAACACCGCCGGCAGGTGGCCGAAGGCCAGCGCGCCGATCAGCAGGCCGGGGACGATCTTGTCGCACACGCCCAGGTACAGCGCCGCGTCGAACATGTCGTGGCTCAGCGAGATCGCCGTGGCCTGCGCGATCACATCGCGCGAGAACAGCGACAGCTCCATGCCCGGACGTCCCTGGGTGACGCCGTCGCACATCGCCGGCACGCCGCCGGCGACCTGCGCGGTGGCGCCCATCTCGCGGGCGAGCGTGCGGATGATCTCGGGGTAATGCTCGAACGGCTGGTGCGCCGAGAGCATGTCGTTGTACGCGTTGATGATGCCGAGGTTGGGCGTGACGTCGGCGCGCAGCCGTCCCTTGTCGGTGGGACCGCAGGCGGCGAAGGCATGCGCCAGGTTGCCGCAGCTCAGGCGCGCGCGCTGCGGGCCTTCACGGTGGGCGGCATCGATGCCGTCGAGGTAGGCGCGGCGCAGCAGTGCGCTGCGCTGGCGGATGCGTTCGGTGACTTCCTGGATGCGGGGGTGCAGGCTCATGGGCGTAGGGCTAGGCTGCAGACGCGGACATTCTGCATGGCGTGGCGAAAGGTGGCCGTGAGGCGCGGCCTTCCGGCATCTCCAGCGCGTGGAGGGGAAGGGCGGGTGACGACGGCGACGGCATGATGCTTTCTACCGCCTTTGGCGCAGGCGCGAAAGCGACCAAAGGCAGACCAGTCCGCGCATCGGAGCACTGCATGTGTTGCGTTGCAGCGCGCATCTGCGCAAAACCTCAGGCGTGCGGGGGTGTCTTCGATCCGAACAGTTCGACCGCGTAGGCCGCCGCGCCGAGCAGGCCGGGACGTGGGTGCATGTTCGCCAGGGTCGGCACGCGCGCCATCGCGGGCGAGAAGCGGCCCTTGTGTTCGAAGCGCTGGCGGAAGCCGGAGTGCTGCAGCGACGACAGCAGGCGGGGCACCAGGCCACCGGTCAGGAATACCCCGTCCCACGCGCCGGTGGTCAGCACCAGATCGCCCGCGATGGCGCCGAACACGGCGCAGAACACGTCCAGCGTGCGCACGCAGCGCGGATCGCCGGCGGCGGCACGTGCGGTGACGTCCTTCGGCTCCAGCGGGCCGCCGGGATCCTCGCCTGCGATTTCGCTGAGCGCGCGATACAGGTTGACCAGGCCCGGACCGCAGATCAGGCGCTCGTTCGACACCCGGCCGAACTGCGCCGACAGGATTTCCAGGATGCGGATCTCTTCCGGCGTGCCTGGCGGAAAGCTGACATGGCCGCCCTCGGTTTCCAGCGGATAGGCGCGGCCGTCGCGGATCACCAATGCCGCCACGCCCAGACCCGTGCCGGGGCCGATCACGGCATAGGTGCGAGGTACGGACAACGGCGATGGCATCCACTGCGCGCCGCCGATGGCGACCACGTCGCGCGGCGTCAGCAACGATACGGCCATCGCCTGCGCGGCGAAATCGTTGACCAGCTTCAGGCCCTGGAAACCCAGTGCCTGCCGCGTGCGGTTCACCGAGATGACCCACGGATGGTTGGTGATGCGGGCCTCATCGCCATCGACGCGGCCGGCGACGGCGAACACCCCGTTCTGGGCGGTGGCGCCGGTTTCATCCAGGTAGTGCTGCGCGGCGTCGGCGAGCGACGGGAAATCGGCCACCACGAACTCGCGCACGCTGTCGTCGAGCAGCGGCACGGCGGAAGCGGGATCGGCCAGCGCGAAGCGCGCGTTGGTACCACCGATGTCGGCGAGGAGGACCCGATCGGCGCTGCTCATGCGGCCGAGATCCTGTCCGGTGCGGGAAGGCTTCCAAAGGGGGTCCGCTGCATTCGCCTGGTCGATCCTGTTGTGCGGGGGTGGAGCCGCGTTGCGTGGGCCGCGCATGATAGCGCGCACCCATGCCGGCGCCAGGCAGGTGTCCGCGCGGATGCGGCGTGCGTATACGTATGCACGACGGCGCAGATGGAAGTCGGAGCGGCGGGCGTGCGGCGCGGCGGACGGGACATGGGCGGCCTGGACGATAAGGTGGACGTGCGGGTGTCGGCGCGCGGCCGCTTGCCTTGTGAAAACGGTTACATGGCAGAATAGCGCAACTTCCCCGGCCGCGGAACGGGACGCCGACCGCTGCGAACAACTACGGGCACCGCCCGACCGGAGCAATGATGGCCAGTGTCCAGCTCGACCGCGTGCGCAAGGTGTACGACAACGGCCAGGTGGCCGTGCACGGGGCCAGCTTCGAGATCGCAGACGGCGAACTCATGGTGCTGGTGGGACCGTCCGGCTGCGGCAAATCGACGCTGTTGCGGATGATCGCCGGGCTGGAGGACATCACCGATGGCAACCTGCTGATCGGCGGGCGCCGCGTCAACGACGTGCAGCCGAAGGACCGCGACATCGCGATGGTGTTCCAGAGCTATGCGCTGTACCCGCACATGACCGTGGCCGAGAATCTCGCCTTCGGCCTGAAGCTGCGTGGCGTGGCGCGCGCGGAGATCGACCGGCGGGTCAACGCCGCAGCCGACACGCTCGGCATGACCCACATGCTGCGCAAGCTGCCGCGGGAGATGTCCGGCGGACAGCGCCAGCGCGTCGCGCTGGGGCGCGCGCTGGTGCGCGAGCCGTCGGTATTCCTGCTGGACGAGCCGCTGTCGAACCTGGATGCAAAACTGCGCCATTCCGTGCGCACCGAGATCGGTCGCCTGCATCGACAGCTCGGCGCGACCATGGTCTACGTGACGCACGACCAGGTGGAGGCCATGACGCTGGGCCAGCGGATCGTGGTGCTGAAGGACGGCGAGATCCAGCAGATCGACACGCCGATGGCGTTGTACGAGAAGCCGGCCAACCTGTTCGTCGCCGGGTTCCTCGGCAGCCCGGCGATGAACGTGCTGCAGGGCAGCCTGCGCGTGGCCGATGGCCTGCACCTGGTGCTCGACAATGGCGCGTCGTTGCCGCTCAGCCACGCGTCCGTCTCCGACGCGTGGCTGGGCCGGCGCGTGGCGGTGGGCGTGCGCCCCGAGCACCTGCTGCCGGCCGGCATCGGCAAGCCGGCATTCGAGGCCCAGGTCGAGCTGATCGAGCCGGTGGGCAACGAAGTCTTCGTCAATCTGGTCTACGCCGGACAGACGCTCGTCGCCCGCATGCCGCCGCAGCGCCTGCCGGAACCCGGCGAGACGCTGCGCGTCACCGTCGAAGGCGCGACCCTGCATTTATTCGACCCGGATACCGGCCTGCGCCTGCCGTAGAACCGCGCGCGGCGCACGCCGGCAGGGGCACCCCCTACTGCCGCCTTTGTAGGAGCGCCCTCGGGCGCGATGCTCTTCGGTCCGTTGTGCAAAAGCATCGCGGGCATGGCCCGCTCCTACAATTTATTCCTGCACAGGGCAGGCCGAGTCAGCCGCGGCTGACCGTGCGCACCGCTTCCGCCACGTACCCGAGGTTCTTCTGGTTCAACGCCGCCACGCAGATGCGGCCGGTACCCACCGCATAGATGCCGAATTCATCGCGCAGCCGGTCCACCTGCGCCTTGCTCAAGCCGGAGTAGGAGAACATGCCGGCCTGCTGCTGGATGAAGGCGAATTCCGGCGCGCCGAGGGCGGCCAGCTTCTCCACCAGTCCCGCGCGCAGCGCGTGGATGCGCGTGCGCATCGCACCCAGCTCGCTTTCCCACAGCGCGCGCAGCTCGCTGCTCGCCAGCACCCCCGCTACCAGCGCCGCGCCGTGCGTGGACGGGCTTGAGTAGATGGTGCGGATGATGCGCTTGACCTGCGACTGCACCGCCTGGGTCGCGTTGGCGTTGGGGCCGACCACCGACAGCGCGCCGACGCGCTCGCCGTACAGCGAGAACGACTTGGAGTACGAATTGGCCACGATGAAGCTGTCGATCCCGGCCTCGGCGACGATGCGTACGGCGGCGCCATCTTCCGCGATGCCCTTGTCGAAGCCCTGGTAGGCCATGTCGATGAAGGGGAACAGGCCACGGTCCTTCAGCAGCGCTGCGACCTGCGTCCACTGCTCCACGGTCAGGTCGGCGCCGGTGGGGTTGTGGCAGCACGCATGCAGCAGGACCACGGTACCGGGCTCCAGCCGGCCCAGGTCGGTCAGCATGCCGGCGAAATCCAGGCCATGCGTGGCGGCGTCGAAATAGGTGTAGTCGACGATGTCGAAGCCGGCCGCGCTGAATACGGCGCGATGGTTTTCCCAGCTGGGGTTGCTGATCGCCACCGTGGCGTGCGGCAGCAGCTTTTTTAGCAGATCCGCGCCCACGCGCAGGGCGCCGCTGCCGCCGATGGTCTGGGTGGTGGCGACGCGGCCGGCGGGGACCAGCGCCGAATCCTTGCCAAATACCAGCTCGCGGGTGGCGGCGTCATAGGCCGCCAGGCCGTCGATGGGCAGGTAGCCGCGTGGCTTGCCCTCGGCGGCCAAGGCCTCCTCGACGCGGCGCACGCAGTCGAGCAGGGGAATGCGGCCCTGCTCGTCGTAGTAGATGCCGACGCCCAGATTGACCTTCCGGGTGCGTGGATCGGCGTTGTAAGCCTCGGTCAGCCCCAGGATGGGGTCGCCGGGCACCAGTTCGACAGATGCAAAAAGAGACACGGAGTGGGGACCGTTGGTGAGTGAGGGGAGGGGTGAAGCGGCCTGAGATGCTAGCAGGCGCGGGCCTCTCCGTACGCCGGCGGCGGTGCGGCGTATGTCGCCAGGAGGCCCGGACATCCCATGGCAGGGGCAGCTATACTCATCCGTTGGCGTGCCCCAAGGCAGGCCGGATTGTCAATCAAATCAATGGACTGGCAATCGAAGCTGATCCCATTTCACACTTGCGGCAGCGCGCCGGCCCGGTCCGGTCGCGGTGCCCGGAAGACACCGCCGCATGCGCCTTTCCACCATCAAGCTGTCCGGTTTCAAGTCGTTCGTCGATCCCACCGTGCTGCATCTGCCGACCAACATGACCGGCGTGGTCGGCCCGAACGGCTGCGGCAAGTCGAACATCATCGACGCCGTGCGCTGGGTGATGGGCGAAAGCTCGGCCAGCCGCCTGCGCGGCGATTCGCTGACCGACGTGATCTTTTCCGGCTCGGCCGCGCGCAAGCCGGTGTCGCAGGCCTCGGTGGAACTGATCTTCGATAACAGCGACCACACCATCAGCGGCGAGTTCGCGGCCTTCAACGAAATCTCGGTCAAGCGCCTGGTCAGCCGCGACGGCCAGAGCAACTACTACCTCAACGGCACCAAGTGCCGTCGCCGCGACATCACCGACCTGTTCCTCGGCACCGGCCTGGGCCCGCGCAGCTACTCCATCATCGAACAGGGCATGATCAGCCAGATCATCGAGGCCCGCCCGGAAGACCTGCGCATCTACCTGGAGGAAGCCGCGGGCATCTCCAAGTACAAGGAGCGTCGCAAGGAAACTGAAACGCGCATCCGCCACACCCGCGAGAACCTGGATCGCCTGAACGACCTGCGCGAGGAGATCGGCAAGCAGCTCGAGCACCTCAAGCGCCAGGCCAAGCAGGCAGAGCAGTACAAGGCCCTGCAGGAAGAGCGCCGCGTCAAGGACGCCGAGTGGAAGGCGCTGGAATACCGCGGCCTGGACGGCAGGCTGCAGGGCCTGCGTGAAGCGCTGTCGCAGGAAGAAACGAAACTGCAGCAGCTGATCGCCGAACAGCGCGAGGCCGAGCGCCTGCTGGAAACCGACCGCGTGCGCCGCGAGGAAGCGGCCGACGCCCTCAACAAGGCGCAGGGCGAGGTCTACCAGGTCGGCAGCACGCTGGCCCGCATCGAGCAGCAGATCCAGCACCAGCGCGAACTGGCCGAGCGCCTGAAGAAGGCGCGCGACGAAGCCCGCAACGCCCTGCAGGAACTGGGCCAGCACATCAGCGGCGACGAAACCCGTCTGGCCGTGCTGCGCGAATCCGTGGCCGACGCCGAACCGCAGCTGGAGCAGCTGCGCGAGGACGACGTGATGCGCCAGGACGCGCTGCGCGAGGCCGAGGCCGCATTGGCGGACTGGCAGCAGCGCTGGGAAGCGCACAGCCGCGAAACCGCCGAGGCATCCCGTGCCGGCGATGTCGAACGCACCCGCGTGGACTACCTCGACCGCCAGTCGCTGGAAGCCGAACGTCGCCGCGAAGCGCTCGCCGCCGAACGCGCCGGCCTGGACCTGGAAGCGCTGGCGTCCGCCTTCGAACAGCTGCAATTGCAGCACGATACCCAGAAGGAATCGCTGGAGACGCTCACCGAACAGGTCGAAGCCCGCAAGCAGGCGGCCGCCGACACCCAGGAGCAGCAGCGCGCCACCCAGGCCGAGTTGTCCGACACCCGCAAGCGCGCGCAGGAAGCCCGCGGCCGGTTGTCCTCGCTGGAAACGCTGCAGCACGCCGCGCTGGGCCAGGAACAGGGGGCCGCCATGACCTGGCTGAAGGCCCGTGGCCTGGACAACGCCGCGCGTGTCGGCGAAAAGCTGACGGTCGAGCCGGGCTGGGAAAATGCCGTCGAGGGTGCGCTGGGTCAACTGATCGAAGGTGTTCTGGTCGATGCGCCGGAAGCACTCGTGGAGGCGCTGGGCGAACTCGGCGATGGCCGCATCGCGCTGGTGTCCGACGATCGTGGCGACGTGGCGTTCGCGCCGACCTCGCTGGCGGCCAAGGTGCAGGGCCCGGCGGCGATCCGCCGCCTGCTGGCCCGTCTGCACACGGCCGAGGATTTGAATGAAGCCCGCCGCCTGCAGTCGCAGCTGGGCGACGGCGATTCGGTCATCACCCGCAATGGCGAGCGCCTCGGCGCCGGCTGGGTGCGCGTGCTGCGCTCCGGCGCGGCCAAGCAGGGCGCCTTGCTGCGCGAGCGCGAGATCCAGGCGCTGCGTGGCGAGATCGAAGCCCTGCAGGCCCGCGAGGCGGAACTGGAAGAGCGCCTGGCCCAGCTGCGC
This sequence comes from Pseudoxanthomonas sp. F11, assembly GCF_037046485.1. NCBI lineage: Bacteria > Pseudomonadati > Pseudomonadota > Gammaproteobacteria > Lysobacterales > Lysobacteraceae > Pseudoxanthomonas > Pseudoxanthomonas sp. F11. Next base: position 356,467 of record NZ_JBANLZ010000004.1, read on the forward strand.
GACCAGTTGCTCGCTGCCGAGCAGCAGCGCGAGGAGGCGCAGCGCACGCTGTACATGGCGCACCGCGGCGTGTCCGAGCTGGCCGGCCAGCTGCAGAGCCACCAGGGAAAGCTGGAAGCCACCCGCGCCCGCCTGGACCGCATCGACGGCGAGATCGCGCAGCTGGTCGAAACGCTGGAAACCAGCCGCGAGCAGGCCCGTGAGGCCCGCGCCAAACTGGAGGATGCGGTCAGCCGCATGGGCGATCTGGAATCCGCACGGCAGGCGCTGGACAACGAGCGCCGCCAGCGGATTGAGGCGCGCGACCAGGCCCGCGAAGCCGCCCGCAGTTCGCGCGACACCGTGCACGCGCTGGCGCTCACCCTGGAGTCGCAGCGGGCGCAGATCGTCTCGCTCAGCCAGGCCCTGGACCGCATGGGCGGGCAGCGCGGCCAGCTGGACTCGCGCCTGGAAGAACTCACCCTGCAGCTCAACGAAGGCGATTCGCCGGTGCAGGAACTGGAGGCGCAACGGCAGGCGGCGCTGGAACACCGCGTCACCGCCGACCGCCAGCTGGCCGAAGCGCGGTCGCTGCTGGAAGGCATCGACAACGAACTGCGCCAATACGAACAGACCCGCCAGCAGCGCGACGAGCAGGCGCTGGCCCAGCGCGAGCGCATTTCCCAGCGCAAGCTGGACCAGCAGGCGCTGGCGCTGAAGGCCGAGCAGCTGTCGGAAGCGGTGGTGGCCGGCGGCTTCGTGCTGGAGGACGTCATCAACACGCTGCCCGAGGTCGCCGACATCCGTGAGTGGGAGCAGGCCGTCACCCAGATCGACGGCCGCATGCGCCGCCTGGAGCCGGTCAATCTGGCCGCCATCCACGAGTACGGTGAAGCCAGCCAGCGTTCGGAGTACCTGGACGCCCAGCACGTGGACCTCACGACCGCACTGGAAACGCTGGAAGAGGCCATCCGCAAGATCGACCGCGAGACCCGCGGCCGCTTCAAGGACACCTTCGACCGCGTCAATGCCGGCGTGCAGCAGCTGTATCCGCGCCTGTTCGGCGGTGGCCACGCCTATCTGGAACTGACCGGCGAAGACCTGCTGGACACCGGCGTGGCGATCATGGCCCGCCCGCCCGGCAAGCGCGTATCCAACATCTCGCTGCTGTCGGGCGGCGAGAAGGCGATGACCGCGGTGGCGCTGGTGTTCGCCATCTTCCAGCTCAACCCCGCGCCGTTCTGCCTGCTGGACGAGGTGGACGCGCCGCTGGACGAGGCCAACGTCGGCCGCTTCACCAACATGGTGAAGGAGATGAGCGAGAAGGTGCAGTTCCTGTTCGTATCCCACAACAAGGCCACCATGGAAGCCGCACACCAGCTCAGTGGCGTTACCATGCGGGAACCCGGTGTCAGCCGCCTGGTGTCGGTGGACCTCGAAGAGGCCGCCCGCCTGGCCGGCGCCGCCTGACCCTGATCGATCCCAACCTGCCGGAGAATCCCCTGTGTCCGACATGGCCATGCTTCGTATCGGAATCCTCGTCGCCGGCGTCCTGCTGCTGGCGGCGATCTTCCTGTTCGGACGCCCCAAGAAGCCCAGCCAGGGCCGTCGCATCGAAACCGCCGAGCGCGATACCGCGCGCGTGGAACCCAGCCTCGCCGGCGACGACACCAGCGAGCAGATGCAGGATTACAACGACGAACGCGTCAGCCAGCCCGAACTGGGCCTGGCCGGCGGTACGCCGGTCGCGGGCGTGGAGAGCGAGCTGGGCAAGCGCCCCAGCCAGGATTTCGACAAGATCGTCTCGCTGTATGTCGCGGCCAAGGCCGGGCAGGTGCTGCGCGGCGAGGACATCGTGGTCGCCGCCGAGAAGACGGGCCTGACCTTCGGTCACATGAACGTGTTCCACCGTCTGGTGGAAGGGCATCCGGAGCGTGGCCCGGTCTTCAGCATGGCCAACATCATGCAGCCCGGCAGCTTCGACATGGCCAACATCCGTTCGCTGGAAACCCCGGCCATTGCGTTCTTCCTCACGCTGCCCGCGCCGATGACCGCGCTGGAAGCTTGGGAAAAGCTGTTGCCCAACGTCGAGCGCATGGCCGAACTGCTGGGCGGCGTGGTCCTCGACGACAGCCGCAACACCCTCGGCCGCCAGCGCATCCAGCACATCCGCGAAGAGCTGCGTGCGTACGATCGCCAGCACGAAGCGCCGCCGCTGACGAAGGCGCCCCGGTGGTGAGTTACCTTGCAATCTAACTGGTTCTGCGGATCAACTGTAGTTGAGGCGCTATGGGGAAAGTCCTCGTCGATTCCTGCGTGTTTGTAAATGCGTTCGATCCGGACTCACATACCCATGCCGAGTCATTAGCTTTGCTCGAGTATCTGCGGGTCAAAGGCCGTGCAATCATCATGCCGGCGCACGCCTGGTTTGAGATCCAATGCTCGCTCCAGAAGCTCACGGATGAGGGTCGTTTTGTTGGTCCCGCATTCCAAGGGCAAATGAACTACCCCGTCGAGTTAATTCACATCGATAAGGAGTTCATTCTGCGCTACAGGATGACTGACATCCCATACATCAAGGCAGGGGATCATATCTTTCTTGCCATAGCCAAGCTTGATGGCTTGCCGCTCATCACGAGCGACGCGAAAATGATCTCCGTCGCAAAGCAGTGTGGCATTCGAGTGTTTCACACCAAAGAGCTCGTGGAGAGCACGTAGGATGGATTGAGCGAATCCGCTTTCAACGGCGAAGCAGATGCGCCCATCACAGTGGAAAGAATGGCTCATGATGGGTGTCGCCTCCAGCTCAACCCTTCCTACGATTGGCTTTCATCGCCTTATCGCGTCCTCTTGAAGGAATGACGATGGTCGGCCACCGCATCTTCACCACTTCGTTCGCCAGCGTGTATCCGTTGTACGTGCAGAAAGCCGAGCGCAAAGGTCGGACCAAGGCCGAGGTGGACGAGGTCATCCGCTGGCTGACCGGGTACGACCAGGCTGGGCTCGAACGGCAGATCGTGACGAAGACCGATTTCCAAACGTTCTTCGCCGACGCCCCGCATCTGCATCCCCGTGCATCACTCATCAAGGGCGTGGTCTGCGGCGTGCGTGTGGAACAAGTCGACGATCCCCTGATGCAGAAGATCCGCTACCTCGACAAGCTGGTGGACGAACTGGCGAAGGGGAAGGCGATCGAGAAGGTCCTGAGGTAGCATTGTTCTCGACTATTGGGCTGGCCAGACGTGTCGGTTATGGGGGCGTGGTGCGAAACAGGATCGCTGAATCCAGATCAACGGGCGATCGAAACCGCGGCTTGGTACGAATGACGTGGCTCATGCTGCTTGCAGTATCGACTGTTGCGTGCTCCGGTGAGGGATCTGGCATTGTCACGTGTGGAATGAGCGCGGATGCTGCGTCTCTGAAGGCTGTATTGGATTCGTCCGGCTCATGCCCCGAATGCTTCTTCAGCGAGGTGTCAAAGATTGCTCCGGCCTGTCCGGATGATCCGGCTGTAGGGATGCTCGGCTTCTACGCCTCGCTCCGTACCGATCGTCAGGATGAGGCCGTCCGTTTCTACCGGGGTGTGGCGAGATCACCCGCCCTCACGTCCGAGGTTCATGCGGACGCGGGTTTTACGCTTCGGGAAATGGGACGGGATACGGCTGCCCTTGAGGCATATGAAGCTTCGCTGCGAAGGCATGCAGACCCTTTCATAAGACTGGATGCTGCGATGCTACTGAAAGAGATGGGGAAGCAGGATGCCGCTGTCGAGGCCTTTCGCGCCGTTATGGCAGAGACCCGACAGGCAAAGCGTGATGCGCAGCCTGGGGTGATAGGCGTTGAAGTGGCACATGATGAAGCGGCTTTCGCCTTGGCGGAGGTTTTCGTCGAGCAGGGCGACGTTGCATCAGCAGGGGAGTTGTATGAGGGGATCCTGAAGTCCTCCCCTGGGAATGAGCGTGCATTGGTGGCTCGCCGCAAGCTGGATGGCGATCAGCCTCAGTAGACGCATGCCCCGCAACATCCTATTCATCTGCACCCAGAACCGCCTGCGCAGCCCGACGGCGGAGCAGGTATTCGCCGAGTGGCCGGGTGTGGAAACGGCCTCGGCCGGTCTGGGCAATGACGCCGAGGTGCCGGTCTCGCCCGAACTGCTGGCGTGGGCGGACATGATCTTCGTGATGGAGAAGGCGCACCGCAACCGGCTGTCGGCGAAGTTCGCGCGCCACCTCAACGGCAAGCGGGTGATCTGCCTGGACATCCCCGACGACTACGACTTCATGGACCCCATGCTCATCCGCTTGCTGAAGCAGAAGGTCGTGCGGTTCCTCCCCGCCAACGTGGAGACCTCATGACCCGTCCCCTGCAGACCTGGACCGGCCGTTGCCACTGTGGCGCGATCCGTTTCGAGATCGACACCGACTTTCCCGAACTGACGCAGTGCGACTGCTCCATCTGCCGCAAGAAGAATGCGCTGATGGTGAAGGTGCACGGAAGCGCCTTCCGCCTGCTCGCCGGTGCCGATGCGCTGGCCGAATACCGTTTCCACAGCCATACCGCGCACCACCATTTCTGCAAGGTGTGCGGCATCTACCCGTTCCACCGCAAGCGTGTGACACCGGACCACTACGGCATCAACGTGTACTGCCTGGACGGCTTCGACCCGGCGGGCATCCCGGTGCGTATGACGGTGGGTGCGGGCATGCCGTGAGGCGGGTCCGCTAGACTGCGTCCATGTGCCGATTCGTCACCGCCGTGCTGCCCGTCACCGCGCCGATCCCTGTGCTGGATGCGATTTCACGTGCGCATGATCGGCAGTTCCAGCGCTTGCCCAGTCCGTCGGTTGAGGGCCAATTGGAAGCGGGCGAGTCGTATTTCCTGACGACGCTCGGCCATTGCGACTGCGATGCGCCGCTGGGGCAATCGCGTTCGCGCGGGTCCGACGAAGGGGAAGATGCGCGAAAGCTCGCTCGCAAGGGCTGGAGTGCGGCGAAGGTCGCACGTGCCCTGGCGCAGAAGCGCGAGAGTGCAGAGGCGTCGTTCCAGGCCCGGGACGGGGAGGCGCTGGTGCGTTGGACGGATTTCGTGCGCGCGGTGCTGGCCTCGGGGCACGTCCGCGAACTCGGCCTGATGCTCCACCAGTACCACGGTCCGCTGGATGAAGACGTGACCCTAAGCGAACGCCGCCGCGTGAAAGTGACCGCGGCACTGCCCGAGGTCCTGCGCGACCTGGACGAGGACGTGCTGTACCTCTTCCACACCTGACCTGGCCCATAGCGGGCGTGCCACGCGCCGTGCTTCTCACATTCCTAGCGGCAGACGGCACGCGGAGCTCCATCGATGGTGCTCGGAGCCCCATCGGCCGGGCTCGGAATCCCACCGATCAAGCACAGGCGCCCGATCGATGGCTTTCAGAGCTCCATCGATCACACTCCGAGCCCCATCGATCACACTCCGAATGCCATCGATGGCTCCCTGAGCCCCATCGATCGGGCTTTGAGAGCCATCGATGGCTCTCCGAGGGCCATCGATGGAGCAGGTGAGCCTTGCGGTTGGCATTCCGAGCTCCATCGATGGGGCTCCCAGCGCTATCGTCCGACGGCGGACCCGGCAACGCCACGCGACGGAGGGCAGGGGCGGCCCTCGACCCCGCCGGCCTGCACCTCCCGTCACGGCCCACGGCCTTAGAATTCACCTATGACGCCGCCGACCCCTGCCGCACGCATCGCCGACCTCCGCCGCCAGCTGGAGGATGCCAACTACCGCTACTACGTCCTGGACGAGCCCAGCATCCCGGATGCGGAGTACGACCGCCTGCTGCGCGACCTCGAGGCGCTGGAGGCAGCGCATCCGGATCTGGTGACCGCCGATTCGCCCACCCAGCGCGTGGGCAATGCGCCAGCCGGCAAGTTCGCCGAAGTGCGCCACGCCATCCCCATGCTCTCGCTGGGCAACGCTTTCAGCGACGAGGAGGTCCAGGACTTCGTCCGCCGTATCGCCGACCGGCTGAAGCGCCCGGCGCTGCGGTTCTCGGCCGAGCCCAAGCTCGACGGCCTGGCGATCAGCCTGCGCTACGAAGGTGGCGCCTTCGTGCAGGGCGCCACCCGCGGCGACGGCGCCACCGGCGAAGACGTCACCCTCAACCTGCGCACCATCAAGGCCATCCCGCTGACGCTGCGCGGCACCGGCTGGCCGGACGTGCTGGAAGTGCGCGGCGAGGTGTACATGCCGCGCGCCGATTTCGAGACGTACAACGAGTACGCCCGCAAGCATGGCGGCAAGGTGCTGGCGAACCCGCGCAATGGCGCCGCCGGTTCGTTGCGCCAGCTGGACCCGCGCATCACCGCGCAGCGGCCGCTGGCGTTCTTCGCCTACGGCACCGGCCTGGTCGAGGGCGGCGAACTGCCGGATTCGCACTCGGCCACGCTGAAGCAGCTGCGCGGATGGGGCTTCCCGGTCAGCAGCCTCAGCGAGGTGGTGGAAGGTGTGGAAGGCCTGCTCGACTACTACCGTCGCATCGGCGAGGCGCGCGATGGGCTGCCGTTCGACATCGACGGCGTGGTCTACAAGCTGGACGACGGGGAAGGGCAGCGTGAGATGGGCTTCGTCTCGCGCGCGCCGCGCTGGGCGATCGCGCACAAGTTCCCGGCGCAGGAGCAGATGACGGTGCTGGAGTCGATCGAGGTCAATGTCGGCCGCACCGGCGCGGTGACGCCGTGGGCGCTGATGCAACCGGTGCACGTGGGCGGGGTGACCGTCACCCGCGCCACCCTGCACAACGCCGACCAAGTGGCACGCCTGGACGTGCGCAACGGCGACACGGTGATCGTGCGCCGCGCCGGCGACGTCATCCCGGAGGTCGTCGGCGTGGTGCCCGAACGGCGCCCGGCCGGCACCGTGCCGTGGCAGATGCCGACCCAGTGCCCGGTCTGCGGCTCGGAGATCGTCCGCGAGGAAGGCGAGGCGGTGTGGCGCTGCAGCGGCGAGCTGACCTGCCCGGCGCAGCGCAAGGAGACGATCATCCACTTCGCCTCGCGCCGGGCGATGGACATCGAGGGCCTGGGCGAACGTTTCGTCGAGGATCTCAGTGACTTGGGCTTCGTGCAGCACGTGGCCGACCTGTACAAGCTGACGCTGGACGACCTGCTGGAGATGAAGCGGCGCGTGGATGAGCGCGATGGCACCACGCCCGAGACGGTGAAATCGGGCAAGGTCGCGACCAAGTGGGCCGAGAACCTGATCGAGGCCATCGACCGCAGCCGCCGGACCACGCTGGAGCGCTTCCTGTTCGGTCTCGGCATCCAGCATGTCGGTGAGAGTACCGCCAAGGCCTTGGCGCAGTGGTTCGGCGACCTGCAGGTGATCCGTCGCCTGCCATGGCCGCTGTTCAAGCAGGTGCCGGACATCGGCGGTGAAGTGGCGCGCTCGCTGGGTCACTTCCTTGACCAGCCCGGCAACCAGCAGGCCATCGACGACCTGCTGGCGCGCGGGGTGGTGATCGGCGATACGCATCTCCCTTCGGGCAAGCTGCGCGCCGGCCTGGAGCTGGCCACGGTGCTGGTCGACCTGGAGATTCCCAAGGTCACCCGCGTGCGCGCCGAGCAGCTGGCGTCGGCATTCCCGTCGGTGCAGGCGTTGCTGGATGCGCCGGTGCACAACTTCGTCACCGCCGGTCTGCCCAGCGATGCCGCCCACGCCTTCGCCACCTGGCGGGAGGACGAGACCAACGCGCAGCTGCTGTCGCGCTGCGGTGCGGCCCTCGACGAACTGCGGGCGATCACACCGGCGGACGTGGCGGTGTCCGCCGGGCCGCTGGACGGCAAGACCGTCGTGCTGACCGGCAGCCTGGCGTCCATGAGCCGCGACGAAGCCGCGGAGAAGCTGGAGGCACTGGGCGCCAAGGTCGCCGGCAGCGTGTCGAAGAAGACGCACCTGGTGGTGGCCGGCGAAGCCGCCGGTTCCAAGCTGGCCAAGGCGCAGGAGCTGGGCATCGAGATCTGGGACGAGGCGCAGCTGCTGGCGTTCCTGGAGAGCCATGCATGAGGCGGAGCCCGCTTCTCTGTAGGAGCGACGTGAGTCGCGACCGGAAAAGTTCTCCTGTCATGGCGTATCGTCCACGCGGAGGGGGCGAAGCATCCCAGCGCTGTTGGTGTGCGGTCGCGACTTACGTCGCTCCTACAATGGCGGGAGGCTTGCCTTGACTTGGCAGCCTTCCGCCTCGATGGAGGCGCTGCGCCTGCGTGCCGCGCTCAACCGGCTCATCCGCGAGTTCTTCCTTGCGCGCGACGTGCTGGAAGTGGAGACGCCGATGATGTCGCGGGCGGGTAATACCGACCCCAACATAGCCTCGTTCGCGCTCGAATTCTCGGGTCGCACCGACGGCGCATCGCGCACGCGCTGGCTGCGGACGTCGCCGGAGTTTCCGCTCAAGCGACTGCTGGCCGCCGGCGTGGGCGATTGCTTCGAACTGGGGCGGGTATTCCGCGATGGCGAGGCGGGTGGGCGGCACAACCCGGAGTTCACCATGCTGGAGTGGTATCGCGTGGGCTGGACGCTGGAACCGCTGATGGACGAGACGGTGGCGCTGGTGCAGGCGGCGTTGTCGATGGTCGGGCGCTCGGCCACCGTAGCGCGTGTGAGCCTCCGCGATCTGTACCGGCAGCAGCTGGGGGTCGATCCGATGACGGCCGACCTGGAGACGGTCCGCAACGCCGCGGCCGGCATCGCCATCGACGGCGACGGCCTGACCCGCGACGACTGGCTGGACCTGCTGATGACGCACCGGCTGCAGCCGACGTTCGGCCGCGACGAGATCCGCGTGGTGCACGATTACCCCGCCAGCCAATGCGCGCTGGCCAAGGTGGTGGAGCGCGACGGCGTGCCGGTGGCGGAACGCTTCGAGCTTTACCTGGGCCCGCTGGAGCTGGCCAACGGCTACCACGAGCTCACCGATGCGGCGGAGCAGCGCCTGCGCTTCGAACGCGACGTGGCGACACGCAGCGTGCGGAGCGAGGATGCGCCCGCCATCGACGAAGGCCTGCTCGCCGCGCTGGCGTACGGCATGCCGGCGTGCGCGGGCGTGGCGCTGGGCGTGGACCGGCTACTGATGGCGATGCTCGACACACCGCGCATCGCGGATGTGGTCGCCTTCGATTTCGCGCGCGCCTGAAAGCCAGCCAAACACGCCGCGCGTGGGTGTTCCCTGCAAACGGTTACGTGGGCGCGCGTTCATCATCGCTGCGTAGATTGCGGTCCAACACCTACGAGGACGCTCGCCATGCAACGCTCGCTGATCGCAACACTGGTGCTCGGCACCGTCGCCCTGTTCGGCACCGTCGCCGCAAAGGCCGCACCGCAGTACGACGATCGCTATTACGGCGGCGGGCAGGTCGTGCGCTGCGACTCCAATGACAACCGCTACCGCGAGTGCCGCATGGATACTCGCGGCGGCGTGCGGCTGGTGCGGCAGGTCTCCAAGACGCGCTGCGAGGAAGGCCGCAACTGGGGCCGGCTGCGGGATGGCGTCTGGGTCGATCGCGGTTGCCGCGCCGAGTTCGCCAGCGGCCGCGGTGGCGGTTGGGACAGTGCGCAGCGCATCCGCTGCGAATCGATCGACGGGCGTTCGCGCAGCTGTCCGGTCAACGGCCGCGGCGAGGTGCGTCTGGTCCGCCAGTTCTCCAAGGCCCCGTGCAGTGAAGGGTACAGTTGGGGCCGCGATCGCAATGCGATCTGGGTGTCGCGCGGTTGCCGGGCCGAGTTCGAGGTGTACGGCCGGGGCAACGGCTGGAACGGCGGCGGCTGGAACAACGGCGGCTACGACAACGGATACGGGGACGGCTACGGCCGGACCTTCCGTTGTGAATCCGAGAAGGGACGCACCCGCACCTGCGGTGTGGACGGGCGTGGCCGCGTGCAGCTGGTCCGCCAGTTGTCCAACGCCGCCTGCATCGAAGGCCGCACCTGGGGCCGGGACGCCCGCGGTGTCTGGGTGACCGACGGTTGCCGGGCCGAGTTCCGCAGCTGGTGACGTCCTGGATGTGAGGAGAGGCGGGGAGGGGCCGGTACAATGGCCGCATGACCGACCCCATCGACTACGCCCGCTACGACCGCATCCGTCCCATCCGCTGGACCGGTAACGCGCTGGAACTGCTGGACCAGCGCAAGCTCCCCTTCGTGGTGGAGTACCTCAGCTGTACCACCAGCGACGAGGTGGCCGCGGCCATCCACGACCTGGCCGTGCGCGGGGCGCCGGCCATCGGGATTGCCGCCGCCTGGGGCGTGGTGCTGGCCGCGCGCGAGGTGATGGCCGCCACGCCCGCCGAAGCGGCGGACAAGCTGGAACCTGCGATGCAGCGCCTCAACGCCGCGCGTCCCACGGCCGTGAACCTGGGCTGGGCGCTGGCGCGCATGCGTGCGGCCTTGAAGACCGCCGGCAGCGACTGGCGTGGCGTGCTGGAGCTGGAAGCCCTGGCGATCGCCGAGGAAGACCTGGCCGCCAATCGCCACATGGGCGAGTTGGGAGCGGCGCTGATTCCGGTTGGCAGCGGCGTGCTGACCCACTGCAACACCGGTTCGCTGGCCACGGCCGGCTTCGGCACCGCGCTGGGCGTGATCCGCGCCGGCGTGGCGCAGGGCCGCATCGGCAAGGTGTATGCGGGTGAAACCCGCCCGTGGCAACAGGGTGCGCGCCTGACCGCCTGGGAGCTGCTGCAGGACGGGATTCCCGCCACGCTGATCGCCGACTCGGCCGCTTCGCACCTGATGAAGACCGGCGCCGTGCAGTGGGTGGTCGTGGGAGCCGACCGCATCTGCGCCAATGGCGACACCGCCAACAAGATCGGCACCTACCAGCTGGCCATCGCCGCGCGCCACCACGGTGCGAAGTTCATGGTGGTGGCGCCGTCGTCCACGGTGGACATGGCCACGCCGAACGGCGATGCCATCCATATCGAGGAGCGCGACCCCGGCGAACTGCTCGGCATCGCGGGCACGCGCACGGTGGCCGAAGGCGTGCCGGCGTGGAATCCGGTGTTCGATGTCACCCCGGCATCGCTGATCGATGCCATCGTCACCGAGAAGGGCGTGATCGAGCAGCCCGACGAAGCGCGCATGCGCGCGACCTTCGGCGGCTAGGTCGATGCTGGGGGAGCGCGCGAAGCCGGTGAGCGACGCGCCGCGTCGCACCCGCGTTCAGCCGCGGGCCCCTTCGATGGCGGCGCCGCGCGTGCAGCGCCTGCGCGGCTTCTTCGCCCGCGAGTCCACCCACGACCTGGACGGCACCGAGCGGGAGAGCCTCATCGAGGCCCAACTGCGCGCCACGCGGCCGATCGTCAGTGGCGTGTTGCTGTGCGGCGCGGTGTTGCTGGCGATCATCACGGTATTCGAGATGGCGGGTGCCACGCCCTCGATCGGCTACCCCGGCTGGCTGCAGATGCTGATGGCCAGCGTGGTGGCCGGCTGCGCGGCCGCGGTGGCCCGTCTGCCGCAGTGGCAGCACCGGCTGGTCCTGACGCTGCTGGCGACGTTGCTGTTGGGCATCTTCATGAGCATGCCGCTGCCTGGCGCGACCGGCCAGCTGGCCCTTCGTACCGGCCTGTTCCAGTTGCTGCCGCTGGCGCTGATGGCGCTGATGGTGCGCCCGGTATCGCTGTTGGCGTTCGCGCTGCTGATCGTGGCGATGGCCCAGCTGCGCATCGTGCTGTACGGAGCGCCCGGCACAGGCAGTGCGCTGTACTGGCTGTACACGCTGACCACCATCGGCTTCGGCCTGGTACTGGCCGGCTACCGCAGCGACTTTGCGGTTTCGGCCTGGCGCATGCGCCGACGCCTGGTTCAGCAGGCCAGCACCGATCCGGTGACCGGCCTGCTCAACCGCAACGGCTGGAGCGAGCGTGCAGAGGCCGCGCATGCGCGCGCCGCCGCCGCCGGCGTGCCGCTGGCACTGGTGGTGCTGGACATCGATTTCTTCAAGCGCATCAACGATCGGCTGGGACATGACGGGGGCGACGCGGTGTTGCAGCGCCTGGGCGCGATCATGCAGGCGCGCGCGGGCGTCCGCGGGTGTGCTGCGCGCATCGGCGGCGAGGAGTTCGCCGTGTTGCTGGAGGGGCACGACGCGGGCTCGGCGCGCACCTTCGCCGAGCACGTGCGCAGCCAGTTCGGTGTCGAGCACGAAGGCGCGGTCACCACGCTGTCTGCCGGCGTCGCCGAGCATCGGCCCGGCGAGACGCTGCGCGAGCTGATGCGGCGCGCCGATCTCGCCCTGTACTCAGCCAAGCGCGAGGGGCGTGACCGCGTGTGCGTGGCGCCCGTTCCCTGAACGGATTTTTCTTCATTCCCAATGTGACATTCCTGCGATAGCATCGTCCGACTTTCCACGCGCAGCGACTGTCGGGTCCGCTGCGCGTCCAACGGACGCCAGGGGACTATGAACGAGGATCGCACCCCGCATGCATGGGGCAAGGGACGCCTGCTGCTGCTGGGATTGGCCATCCTGCTGATCGTGGTGGGGCCGGTCATCCTGTTGCAGCGCCTTGCGCGCGACACCCAGGAAGCGGCCGACGCGGTCATCCACACGCATGAGGTGGAAGCCACCGTGCTGGGGCTGGCGCTGGACGTGCGCGAAATGGAATCGTCGGCCATGCTGATTGCACTCGGTGCGGACCATCCACTGGCGCGTGAGCGGCTGCGGACGGGACGCCACGCGTTGCCGGAGCGGTTCCAGAACCTCGCCCGACTCACGGCGGACAATCCCGAGCAGCTGATCCGGGTGGGGCGACTGCGCGAACTGGTCAACGCACGTGTCGAGGTGGTCGACCAACTGTTGCAGGCCCCGGAAGCCTACCGCGGCACCGTGGTCGCGCCACTGGCCACCCGATTTCCGATCCGTGGCCTGCTGGACGAGATCCTGAACGATGAGCGGGCGCTGCTGCAGCAGCGCAACAGCGAGGCCACCGAACAGCGGCGGCGCATGGAATGGATCCGCATGATCGCGCTGGGCGCGCAGCTGCTGTTGCTGTCGCTGGTGCTGATGTCGCTGGGAAGGCAGGCAGCGCGACGCCTGAATGCCGAGAAGCGGACCGCACAGGCCAGTCAGCGCGCCCTGGTGGTGCTGGATACGGTCCGCGAGCCCATCGTGTTGCTGGACGGCGAACAGCGCATCCAGATGCACAACAGCGCGTTCGCCGAACTCTACGGCATCGAGAAGGGGCGAAAAGTGTCCAGCCTGGACGAGTTGGGCGCCGCCTGGCAGGACAAGGTGATGCGGCAGCGCCTGGACGACGTGCTGGCGCGAGGCCGCGAGCTGTGGGACTACGAACTGCAGCAGGAGACCGCAGATGGCCTCCGCCGCACGGTGCTGCTGAACGCCCGGCGCATGCCGCTGCCAGAGGGCGACGACCACGCCGTGCTGGTCACGGTCAGCGACATCTCGCTGCAGAAGACCGCACAGCAGGAGATCGCCGCGCTGAACCGCCAGCTGGAAGGCAAGGTCGAGCAGGTGTCCGAGGTCAACCGCGAACTGGAGGCGTTCAGCTACTCCGTTTCGCACGACCTGCGTGCGCCCCTGCGGCACGTGGCCGGTTTCTCGGACAAGCTGGGCCGCCACCTGGGCGAGGGCATGGATGAGAAGACCCGCCACTACCTGGAGGTGATCGGCGGTTCGGCAAGACGTATGTCGCAGCTGATCGACGACCTGCTGGTGTACTCGCGGCTGGGCCGCGGCGCGCTGCGGCTGCAGGCGGTCGACATGCAGTCGCTGGTGGCCGAAGCGCGGGCCATGCTGGATGCGGGCGAACAGGGCGAGGGCCGCGCGGACCGCGTGGAGTGGCGTATCGCGCCAATGCCCATCGTGCTGGCCGACGAGAACATGATGCGCCAGGTATGGAGCAACCTGCTCGGCAACGCCGTGAAGTACAGCAGCCAGCGCGAGCGTGCGGTCATCGACGTCGAGCACCGGCGCCAGGACGACGGCAGCCACTTGTTCAGCGTGCGCGACAATGGCGCCGGGTTCGACATGGCGTATGCCGGCAAGCTGTTCGGCGTGTTCCAGCGCCTGCACAAGGCCAGCGACTTCCCCGGTACCGGCATCGGCCTGGCCAGCGTGCGCCGCGTGCTGGGCCGGCATGGCGGCCGGATCTGGGCCGAATCGGCGCCCGACCAGGGCGCGACCTTCTTCTTCACCCTTCCCGCGGCGCTCGACGCTCCGCCTTCCCGAGAGAAAGACGCATGAGCGACATCCGCACCATCCTGTTGGCCGAAGACAGCCTGGCCGACGCCGAAATGGCGATCGACGCGCTGCGAGAGGCCAACCTGGCCAATCCCATCGTCCACGTGGAGGATGGCGTGGAGGCGCTGGACTACCTGCTGCGCCGCGGCGCCCATGCGCAGCGCGAGGACAGCTTGCCGTCGGTACTGCTGCTGGACATCAAGATGCCGCGCATGGACGGCCTGGAGGTGCTCAAGCACATCCGCAGCGACGAGAAGCTCAAGCACCTACCGGTGGTGATCCTGTCGTCCTCGCGGGAGGAGAGCGACCTGGCGCGCAGTTGGGACCTGGGCGTGAATGCGTACGTGGTCAAGCCGGTGGACATCGACCAGTTTTTCCAGGCGGTGAAGACGCTGGGCACGTTCTGGGCCGTCATCAACGAAACACCGATCAGGGACTGAGCCGTGCCGCATTCCGGTGCCCCGTTGGGCCGCGTCCGCATCCTGCTGGTGGAAGATTCGGAGCTCGATGCGGAACTGTTGATCGAACAGCTGCTCGACGCCGGCCTGGACGCGGAGTTCGTCCGCGTCGACAGTGCCGACGACATGCGCGCGGCGCTGGGCGGCGATCCGTTCGACCTGGTGTTGTCGGACATGGAGCTGCCGGGTTTCTCCGGCTACCAGGCACTGGAGATCCTGCGCGCGCACGACTCGCGCCTGCCGTTCGTGTTCTTCTCCGGCACCATCGGCGAGGAGGCGGCGGTCAGGGCGCTGCAGCAGGGCGCCAGCGACTACGTGCTCAAGCACACGCCGGCCCGGTTGCCGTCGGCGGTGGCGCGCGCCATCCGCGAAGCGCGCACCGAGCGCGAACGCGAGCACGCAGAGAAGGAACTGATGCGCTCGCAGAGGCTGGATTGCCTGGCCATGCTGGCCGCCGGCCTGAGCCATGACCTGCGCAACATCCTGCAGCCGCTGCTGATCGTGCCGGACCTGCTGTCCACGTACAGCGACGACCCCAAGATCCTGCGCCTGGGCGCGGTGATCTCCGAAAGCGGCAAGCGCGGCCACGAGATGGCCGATTCCATGCTCTCGTTCGTGCGCGGCTCGCGCAAGGCCAGCGAGACGATCAGCGTGGCCGCGCTGTTCAGCGCCGTGCAGTTGCTGCTGCAAGGCAGCCTGTCGCGACAGGTCCGCCTGGTGGTGGAGCCGCCGCCGGAGGATCTGCTGATCGAGGGCAACTACACCGAGTTCCAGCAGTGCCTGATCAACCTGTGCCTCAACGGCATCCAGGCCATGGCCGAGCGCGGTGGACGGCTGACGCTGTCGGCCGCGTCGACAGTGGCCGGCGACGGACAGGAGTACGTGTTGCTGCGCGTGTCCGATGAGGGTACCGGGATGGACGAAGCCACGCGCGGGCAGCTGTTCACGCCGTTCTTCACCACCAAGGCCAGTGGGACCGGACTGGGCCTGATGTCCTGCAAGCGCATCGTCGAGTCGGTGCGCGGACGCATCGAAGTGCGCAGCACGCCGGGCGAGGGCACCGTATTCGAGCTGCATCTGCCGGCACCGGTTGCCGAGGAATGGTCCACGGCCGAAGATGCCACGTTCCTCGACGGCGGTGGTCGCCGGATCCTGCTGGTCGATGGCGATGCGACGCGCCTGTCGTTGCTGGGCAACGCGCTGGCCGCGCAGGGCTACGACCCGGTGATGGCGCCCGATGGCGCCAACGCGCTGCAGCAGATCGAGCGCAACGGCCTGCCTGCGCTGTCGGTCATCGACGACGACATCCTGTTGCTGTCGGCGGCGGACGTGCTGGCGGTACTGAAGGAGGCGGGCTTCGAAGGCCCCGTGGTGCGTCTGCGCGAACCCGACAGGCAGGCCGACCGACACGACTGCGCGGCAAGCGTGGTGAAACCGGTGCAGGTGCAGGCGCTGTTCGGGGCGATCGAGCACGCGCTGGGATTGCGCGCCTGAGGCCCGGACGCCTGTCGGCGCGCCGGACCGGACCGGTCAGGTGTGGCCCACCGACGGCTTCAGCCGCTGCCAGACCGCGCGCATGATGGGTTGGGCGCGGTACCAGCCGATCGGCGTATCGGGGCAGTAGCGCTGCAGCCGGTCGCGCAGGGAGGGCGCGATCTCGTCGAACTCGTGCCGATGATGCAGCAGATAAGCGTCGTAGCCGATCTTCAGGCACTTTTCCAGGTCGCTGACCGTGGCGCCGACCACCTGGAACGTATCTTCATTGAGACGCGTCTTCCAATAGGCGAGTTCGGCATCGATGTCGACGATCTGCGCAGTGGCGTGGCTGTCTCGGTACTGGCTGGCCATGGTGAATCCCCGTGTCGATGTGGTGGTGACCGGCGAAGTTTTTGTTCCGGGCAGTGATGCTTAAGTGAAATAAAGGGCGTTCTAACGCGTATTTAACCGCGTAGGGCCTTTTTCGTTCACGTTTGCCATGGTGGCGTGAACATGGCTTCGTCGTTGCATGGCGCGGTCAAGCAGGGCGCGCTCTTCCAGCAGCGCCGGCGGCAGAGCGAACAGGGGTGGATCCTCTTCCAGCGGTGCGTTGAGCCGTGCCCACACGCGTTCGATGATCGCCCTGGCCCAGGGCCAGTCCAGGCGGGTGCCGCGCACGATGGCGGCGTCGTACCGCGCGGGGAGCGTGGGCAGGAGTTCCTGCAGCGAGCGTCTGCGCGAGAGCAGGTAGGTGTCGTACGCGAACTTGAGCGTGGGGACGTAGCAGCGGAACGGCGTTCCGGGCCGGTGGAAGGGCTGGCACGCGAAGGTGTCCTCCCAGAAGCGCAGTTCGGACTGGATGTCGATCACGGCGCACGGCATGGTGGTGTCCGTCCAGGCATGAGCGAACGGATCGGGCGGGCGGGGCATGGCTTCGCCTCCATGGCGCAAGACCTGGCCGAAGGTGGACCCGTCGGATGAAGCGCGGCTTGCAATGCCATGACAGCCGCGTGCGCCTGCCCATCGCGGCAGCGGATGCTGTCGCAAGGCCCCCTGTGGCAACGCGTCACCCCTTCCTCCCCAGGGAGGCGCGTGGTCACGCCCTTGCCGGTTCTTGTCGTTGTTGTCGCCCCTGCGCCCATGAACACGACCGCCCTCGCGACGAACGGCCAACCGTTCGTCGTCCCGTCATGAGCGGCCTGGGTCAATGCGTGCGTGGCGCGACCGGAGCGTGTTCGTCCAACCAGCGCCAGGCTTCGCGCAGCAGCGTGCGTGCGACAGGCCACTCCGGGCCGGCATCCCCGCGCAGGCGGTCCCACTGGTCCTCCAGGCGCAGTTCGGTGTCCAGGTCGAGCGTGCCTGCGTGCTCGGCGTAGGACGCGGCGGCGAACGCGTAGACCCGGCAGGCATCTTCCCAGCCCACATCCGGGTGCAGGCGCCTGCGCCGGCCATAGTCGTACGCCGTGAAAGCGGCAAATGCATCGTCCTGGACGAGAGGGGAGCGGGGCGCCTGTCGCAGCGTGTGCAGTTGTGCGTGATAGAGATGGGGGTCCATGCGGATTCTCCGGTGACGCCGGCAGTGGTATCGCGCAAACCGTTACCCGAGGGTGAGAAATGCCTTCAATGGCCGATCACGAAGCTGAGGCCACGCATCCCGATCAGTCGCCGGTCAGTCTCAGCGGCTGAGACGCACGAGGCGTCATATGAGCGGCATCATCGAGAGCCCGACATGCCCGCCCAGACCGCGCTTATCCGACGCCAGGCCGACGAGGCCGCACTCCTGCCCGCAACCCCTGCCGATGGGCGCGGGCTGGCCGAGCGACTGGCGGGCAAGTACCGCGACCGCGTCACCGGACAGTTCGTCATTCCTGCGCGGGAAGGGCGCTACGAGGCGCTTCCCGACGACCTGCCGGCCGCACTGGCCGTGGCCCTGCGCAGCCGCGGCATCGAACGGCTGTACTCGCACCAGGCCGAGGCGTGGCGACATGCGCAGGGCGGCGATCACCTGGCGGTGGTCACGCCCACGGCCTCCGGCAAGTCGCTGTGCTACACGTTGCCGGTGGTGGCCTCGGCGCTGTCGCGCAAAGGCAAGGCGCTGTACCTGTTCCCGACCAAGGCGCTGGCGCAGGACCAGGTGGCCGAGCTGCTGGATCTGAGCAGGGCCGGCGACCTGGGCCTGAAGGCGTTCACCTTCGATGGCGACACCCCGGGCGATGCCCGCCAGGCCATCCGCCTGCATGGGGACATCGTGGTCAGCAACCCGGACATGCTGCATCAGGCCATCCTGCCGCACCACACCAAGTGGGCGCAGTTCTTCGAGAACCTGCGCTACGTGGTGATCGACGAAGTGCATACCTATCGTGGCGTGTTCGGCAGCCACGTGGCCAACGTACTGCGACGGTTGAAGCGGATCTGCGCGTTCTACGGCGCCACCCCGCAGTTCATCGTCTGCTCGGCCACCATCGGCAATCCGCAGGCGCACGCGGAAGCGCTGCTGGAACTGCCGGTGCACGCGATCACCGAGTCAGGCGCACCGACGGGCGAGAAGCATGTGCTGTTGTGGAATCCGCCGGTGGTCAATCCCGACCTGGGCCTGCGCGCGTCGGCCCGTTCGCAGAGCAACCGCATCGCAAGGCTGGCGATCAAGGCCGGGCTGAAGACGCTGGTGTTCGCCCAGTCGCGCACCATGGTCGAGGTGCTGACCAAGTACCTGAAGGACGTGTTCGACAGTGATCCGCGACTGCCGGCACGCATCCGCGCCTACCGCGGCGGCTACCTGCCCACCGAGCGGCGCGAGGCCGAGCGTGCGATGCGCGACGGGCGCGTGGACGGCATCGTGTCCACCTCGGCGCTGGAGCTGGGCGTGGACATCGGCAGCCTAGATGCGGTGGTGCTGAACGGCTATCCGGGCTCCATCGCGGCGACGTGGCAGCGCTTCGGACGCGCGGGGCGACGGCAGCAGGCGTCGCTGGGCATCCTGGTGGCCAGTTCGCAGCCATTGGACCAGTACGTGGTGCGGCATCCCGAGTTCTTCGCCGACAGCCCGCCGGAGCATGCGCGCATCGCGCCGGACCAGCCGATGATCCTGCTGGATCACATCCGCTGCGCGGCCTTCGAGCTGCCGTTCCTCGCCGGCGAACCGTTCGGCCCGGTCGATCCTTCCCCGTTCCTGCAGCTGCTCGACGAAGACAGCGTGGTGCATCGCGAAGGCGACCGTTACGAGTGGATCGCCGACAGCTATCCGGCTAACGCGGTCAGCCTGCGGTCGGTGGCCGACGGCAACTTCGTCGTGGTGGACCGTACCGATGGCCGCCAGGCGATCATCGCCGAGGTCGATTTCAGCGGCGTGCCGTTGACGCTGTACGAAGGGGCCATCCACATGATCCAGTCCACGCCCTACCAGGTGGAGCGGCTGGACTGGGAAGGACGCAAGGCCTACGTCACCCGCACCCACGTGGACTACTACACCGACGCCATCGACTACACCAAGCTCAAGGTGCTGGAGCGCTTCGATGGCTGCATCGCCGGGCAGGGCACCTGCCACCACGGCGAGGTGCATGTGGTGCGCCGCGTGGCCGGGTACAAGAAGATCCGCTACTACACGCACGAGAACATCGGCTATGGCCCGGTGAACCTGCCCGACCAGGAGATGCATACCACCAGCGTGTGGTGGCAGCTGCCGCCGGCGCTGCTGGAATCGTCCTTCGAATCGAGGCAGGACGCGCTGGACGGCTTCCTCGGCGCAGCGTACGCGCTGCACATCGCCGCCACCGTCGCCGTGATGGCCGAAGGACGCGACCTGCAGAAGGCGGTGGGCGATGGCGACGGGGCCTGGTTCGCTCTGCCGGATGCCCAGGGGCGTGGCCAGTTGCGCGGCACCGAAAGCCAGGTGCTGTCGCCGGTGTCGGGGGACCGTTTCATCCCCACCGCGTACCTGTACGACAACTACCCTGGCGGCATCGGCCTGAGCGAGCCCTTGTGGCGACGGCAGCGCGAACTGGTGCAGCGCGCCGCGCAACTGGTCTCGGCCTGCGACTGCCGGGCAGGATGTCCGGCCTGTGTCGGTCCGGTACTGGCCAACGACGAGGACGCCGAAACCACGCCGCGTACGCTGGCGGCACGCGTACTGCAGCTGCTGGACGCCGCATGAGCGTCAGCCTGGAGAAACTGCAGCGGCTGCGTCGCCAGGCCGGGCACGGCAGCGGCGTGTCGCCGTCCGCGCCGCTGCCGCCGCCGCATGACCCGTTGCCGGCACTGCGTCGCATGCTGGGCATCCGCGAGCGCTCGCAACCTGCCGTCCCCGCACGCGCCTGCGATCGCGCGCTGCCGGGCGACGAGATCGCTCCGGGTCTGCTGCGACTGGAGCAGGTCCTGGCGTTCGACGGGGTTGGGACGCAGGTCGACGGTACGTTCGCCCGGACAGGCATGCTCCCCACGGCCAACATGCTGTTCTTCGATACCGAGACCACCGGTCTGTCCGGCGGCACGGGCACGCGCGCCTTCATGGTGGGGGCGTCGGATTTCGTGCCCGGGGGACTGCGCGTGCGCCAGCTGCTGATCACCCACCTGTCGGCCGAGCCGGCGATGCTGCGCGAATTCTCGCGCTGGCTGGCGGAGGGCACGCGCCTGGTCAGCTACAACGGCCGCTGCTACGACGCGCCGCTGCTGGCCGCACGCTATCGACTGGCGCGGCAGGGCACCCCGCTGGCCGGCATCGAGCATCTCGATCTGCTGTTCCCCACGCGCCGCCGCTACCGCGGCGTCTGGGAGAACTGCCGGCTGGCGACCATCGAACGCCGCGCGCTCGGCATCGTGCGCGAAGACGACCTCCCCGGTTCGGAAGCGCCCGGCGCATGGCTGCAGTACCTGCGCGGGGGCGATGCCGGCCTGCTGCGGCGGGTGCTGCAGCACAACTTCCAGGACGTGGTGACGCTGGCGCACCTGCTGCTGCATCTCGCGCAGCCGGCGGGCGGGGGAACGGATACGCAGCGGCCGTTCGCCGGCGATCCATCTTGACCCCTTCCGGCCTCCGGCGGATGCTGGCCCGGTCGGGCTGCCGATCACGACGTACGCCTGTTCTCCGCCACGGGAGTCGTCCCATGCACCGTACCGTTGCCCTCGGACTACTGGCCTGCGCAGGCCTGCCATCCCCTGTCCTTGCCCAGGACACGCTTCCTGCGGTGGATCGCTTCTATCTGGCCGCGGGACGCTACCGGGCCGACCACGACCTGGACACGCGCTGGGACGCCAGCGATGGTTCGCTCGGCACAAACGTCGATTTCCAGCGTGACCTGGGATTCGTCGGCCGGCAGGATGCATGGGCATGGCGCATCGGCGGAAGCTTCGGCCAGGCGCGCCACCACACGCTGGATGCGTTCGGTTACGACTACGAGGACGCCAGCGCGCGCTTGCTGGATCGCGATCTGGAGATCGGCGACAACACGTACCCGGTGGATGCCGCCTTCACCGGCCGACTGGATCTGGACATCACCGGTGTGTCGTACACCTGGATGTTCCTGCAGGACGGCAGGCGTGCCCTCGGCATCGGCCTGGGCGCGATGCGCTACGACATCGCCGCCGACCTGGATGCGGCGGCCACCGTCGGTGGCACGCCGGTGGCGTACGCGAACGACCTGTCGGAAGACGCCTGGGCGCCGATGCTGCGTGCGGAGTACGCCCATGTGCTGTCCTCGCGGTGGCGCTGGGGTGCATCCCTGGCCTATACGCGCAAGAACGGCGGCAACGTCACCGGGGATGCGATGGATGCGCAGGTGGAACTGGAGTACTTCCCCTGGGAGCGTTTCGGGTTTTCGCTGCGCTACAACTACAACCACGTGGACCTCGATTTCGCGCGTTCCCGTTTCGATGGCAATCTCAAGCTCGGCAACCGGGGACCGCAGTTGCTGGGGAAACTGCGCTTCTGAAGGGCCGCATGTCGGGGATCCACCGACAGTGGAGTGTGAAGGACTGCGCATTCCCCGCATCGCGTCTCAAGAATGCGCCGCCGCGGCCGACACCCTTGCTAGATTTCATCCGGTCCGTGTCCTGCGAGCAGGGCGCGTGTTGAAGGTTGCACGAACAAGGGGAAGTGCTTTGCGCATTCTGTACGTTGGCGATACCGCCTGCCTGCCTGACGATCTGTCCGATTACATCGGCGACATGGGAGACGAGTGGACCGTGGAAACGGTGGCCGACGGCAAGTCGGCGATGTTCGCGGTGGCCAACGGTCCGGTCGATGTGGTGATGGTGGGGCCCACGCTGGCCGATCTGCCGCCGGCCACACTGCTGGGGCAGATCCGCACGCTGCGTCCCGAGACCATCCGCATCGCGCTGCTGGAAGGCAGTACCGACAGCCTGGCGGCCCCGATCAAGCTGATCGGCGTGGCGCACCGCTTCCTGCCGCTGCCGTTGTCGTCGGAAACCGTGCTGGAGGCGATCCACAGCCTGGAGGAGCTGCGCGACCTGCTGGACAGCCCGCGCTTGCGCCGCGCCATCGGCCGCGTCGAACACCTGCCGTCGCCGCCGCACCTGTACTTCGCGCTGACGCGCGCGCTGGAGGAGGACGAGGGCACCGCCAACGACATCGCCAAGCTGGTGGCGGGCGATCCGGCCATCGCCGCCAAGGTGCTGCAGCTGTGCAATTCGGCCTACTTCTCCAACGGGCGCGCGATCACCGATCTGCGCGCGGCCGTCACGCGGCTGGGCCTGGGCACGCTGCGCGACCTGGTGCTGGCCAGCGAAGTCTTCTCGATGAAGACCGCCTCCAGCGTGGACCGCACCGCCCTGCAGCACCGTGCGCTGCTGGCCTCGCGCCTGGCCGCGAAGATCCTGCCGCGCACCAGCTCCGAACTCGGCGCCACCGCTGCGCTGCTGGCCGACATCGGCCTGCTGCTGCCGGGCGTGCGCGACGAGCGCGACACGCCGGTGGCCGATGACGACGACCGCCCCGGCCATACCGAGGCCGGCGCCTACCTGCTGGGCCTGTGGGGCCTGCCGATGCCCATCGTCGAGGCGGTGGCGTTCCATCGCCAGCCGCAGCGCTCCAGCCTGCGCAGCTTCTGGGTGCCCGGTGCCGTGCATGTGGCCGGCGCACTGGCCAGCAACGAGCCGGTGGACGAGAGCTACCTGAAGTCGCTGGGCGTGCTGGACCAGCTGCCCAGCTGGCGCCAGATGGCCGAGACCATGGTCGAGCGCGCCGAGGAACAGGCCGCCTGACGCTTCATCCGCGACAGGAAAAGCAACGGCAGGATGGGTCCCAGCTTTCGCTGGGACGACGGGGCTGGCGTATCCGAATCCGTGCGCTCACTGGCTTGCCGTCATTCCAGCGCAAGCTGGAATCCATTGCCCCAGGTGATGACCCTCCTTCCGTATGTCGGAAGGTAAAGGCAAAGTGGGTCCCCGCTTTCGCTGGGACGACGGTGAGTGTGTCGCCGTCAGGGACGGTAGGCGGGAGAGGGTTCCTGCACCTTGCCTGGAGCCTTTGCGATGATCCGGGGGCGTAGCCACGCGGCGAAGTCGGCTTCGCCGAGACTGCCTTCCGATAGGCCCAGATACAGCGGATAGAGCTCGTGGTCTTCCGCCGACAACGTGGCGCCATTGAGCCCGAGGAAGACTTCGCAGGCCACGGCCGCCATGCGTTTGTTGCCGTCCACGAAGGGATGGTTGCGCGCCAGGCCGAAGGCCGTGGCGGCCGCCAGATCGGCCAGATCCGGCGCGGGTTGCCCGTCGGTATGCAGCTGCCTGGGACGCGCGAGCGCCGATTCCAGCAAGCCCTCGTCGCGGATGCCGGTCGCGCCGCCATGCTCGGCCAATTGCCGGTCATGGATGGCCAAGGCCAAGGCCCGGCTGATCCAGACGATCATCCGGGCTGCTTCATTGGGCCAGCTTGTGAAGCAAGGTGCGGCGGCTGCGCATCACCTGCTCGGCCACCTCCATCTGCTCGGCGAGGGTGGGGTCGTAGACCGTCAGGCGGATGCCGTCCGGGGTTTCGAGCGCGTGGAGTTCATCGCCTTTTTTCAGGCGGAGGCGTGCCAGGAGATCCTTGGGCAGGATGACGCCGGCAGAGTTGCCGACCGTGGTGATCTTGAGCTTCATGGTCGCCTCCTTGGCGTTATAACCATAGTTATATTGAGATGTGTGGGGCTGGGAGGCAAGCCGCATGTCTTTCTCGCCATGTGAGACCTTAGGGTGTACAAATGTACACCCATGAACCCCGTCGACCTTCCCCCCCAACGTGCCGCCGTCCTGGCCTTCCTGCGCCGGGAACTGGCAGCCGGACGCGCGCCCAGTCTGGCGGACATTGCCGGGGTCTTCGGCTTCGCTTCGCGTAATGCCGCACAGAAGCATGTGCAGGCGCTGGTCGCCGATGGCCTGCTGGAGCAGGCGCCCGGCCAGAAGCGTGGCCTGCGCCTGCCGGGCGGCATGGCGGACCTGCTGCCGCTGCCCGTATTGGGGCGGGTGGCCGCCGGCCAGCCGATCGGGGCCGACATCGGCCTGGACGAACAGCTGTGGCTGGACCGCCGGCTGTTCTCGCCGCAACCCGATTACCTGTTGAAGGTGCAGGGCGATTCGATGATCGACGACGGCATCGTCGATGGCGACCTGGTCGGCGTGCACCGCACGCCAGAGGCGCGCGACGGACAGACCGTCGTGGCGCGCATCGATGGCGAACTGACCATCAAGCGCCTGCAGCGCGAACGTCGCCGCATCCGCCTGCTGCCGCGCAATCCCGCGCACGCGCCCATCGAGGTGCAGTCGGGGCAGGACTTCGCCATCGAAGGCGTGTACTGCGGCCTGGTGCGCCGGGGTTGAGATGGGTGCCGTCGTCGCCCTCGATACGCTGCTGGCCGCGCGCACGCTATGGCACGCGGGCCGCAGTGCGGCGATCGCCGCCGATGGCGAACCCACCGGGCATACCGCGCTGGACGCGCTGCTGCCGCAAGGCGGCTGGCCCCGCCGCGCCCTGACCGAACTGCTGCTGCCCGCCGACGGCGTGGGCGAACTGGCGCTGCTGTTGCCGACGCTGGCGCGTCTGACCCAGGCCGGCAGCGCCGTGGCGGTGATCGCGCCGCCGTACATTCCGTATGCGCCGGCCTGGCAGGCCGCCGGCGTGGATCTGGCGCTGCTGGAAATCGTGGAAGCCGCGCCACGCGATGCATTGTGGGCCTTCGAACAATGCCTGCGCAGTGGCGCCTGTGCGGCCGTGCTGGGCTGGCCAGCGCACGCCGACGGGCCGGCGCTGCGCCGGCTGCAGGTGGCGGCCGACAGTGGCGAATGCCTGGGCTTCGCGCTGCGCGATCGTCGCCATGCGGCCAATCCCTCGGCGGCCGCGCTGCGTGTGGAAGCCACCCGCGATGCGCAGGGCGGTACGCAATGGCGGGTGCGCAAATGCCGCGGTGGTCCGGCGCCTGCGCAACCCTTCGCGCTGGTCGCGCATTGAGGCCTATCGATGCTCTGGGCCTGTGTACTGCTGCCGCAGCTGGCGCTGGATGCCGTCCTCCGGCGTCTGCCTGATCCCGACGCACCGCTGGCGCTGGTCGGCGGCACCGCGCAGTTGCGCACCCTGCAGGCAGTGAATGCGTCGGCCGCGCAGGCGGGCCTGCGGGCGGGCATGCGCCTG
Organism: Pseudoxanthomonas sp. F11; assembly: GCF_037046485.1. Taxonomy (NCBI): domain Bacteria; kingdom Pseudomonadati; phylum Pseudomonadota; class Gammaproteobacteria; order Lysobacterales; family Lysobacteraceae; genus Pseudoxanthomonas; species Pseudoxanthomonas sp. F11. The sequence goes on from NZ_JBANLZ010000004.1 coordinate 382,226, forward strand.
ACCGCCGCGCACGCGCTGCTGCCGGAGTTCGCGATGGTCGAATACGACCCCTCGGCCGAAGCGCGCTGGCAGCGCTTCCTCGCCGCCTGGGCGTACCGCCACAGTTCGCTGGTCAGCGCGCAGTGGCCGGGCTGCCTGGTGCTGGAGGTGCGCGCCAGCTTCCGCCTGCTGGGGCCCTGGCCGCGTATCGAGGCGCGGTTACGCGAGGAACTCGGTCTGCTGGGTTTCCAGCATCGTCTCGCGCTGGCGCCCACGCCGCGCGCGGCGCATGTGTTCGCCGGCCTGCGCGATGGCCTGGCGGTGATGCAGCCGGCAGCGATGATGGAGATGCTGGACCGCGTACCGGTGCGCCGTGCGCGCCTGCCGGACGACGCCGGCGAACGCCTGCACCGCATGGGCATCCGCGACCTGCGCACGCTGCGCGGCCTGCCGCGCGACAGCCTGCGGCGCCGCTTCGGCCTGCCGGTGCTGGAGCACCTGGACCGGTTGTACGGCCAGGCCGACGATCCGCTGGCGTACTACGCGCCGCCGGACCACTTCGATGCACGCATCGAGCTCGGCTACGAGGTCGAGAGCCACATGGCGCTGCTGTTCCCGCTGCGCCGGCTGATCGGCGACCTGTGCACCTACCTGTCCATCCGCGACGGCGGCGTGCAGCGCTTCGTGCTGCGCCTTGAACACGAAAAAGGCCACACCGATGTCGAGATAGGGCTGCTGGCCGCCGAGCGCGAGCCGGCCATACTGTTCGAACTGACCCGCAACCGTCTGGAGCGCGTGCAGATCGCGCAACCGGTGGTGGGCGTGCGTCTGCTCGCGCGCGAACTGCCGCCGTTCGTGCCGGCCGCGCGCGATCTGTTCGATACGCGACCGCAACAGCAACTGCCGTGGCCGCAATTGCGCGAACGCCTGCGTGCGCGCCTGGGCGACGAAGCGGTACATCGCGTGGCCCCGGCCGGCGATCCGCGCCCGGAACGCGCATGGCGACGTGTGCAGGGCGATGGCGGGCGCATCGAACAGGCGCCCCTGCGTCCGCCCCGCCCGACCTGGCTGCTGCCGCAACCGGTGCCGCTGCGCGATCCGCATCCGCGCATCGTGTCCGGGCCGGAGCGGCTGGAAAGCGGCTGGTGGGATGGTGAGGACGCGCGCCGCGACTACTACGTGCTGGAAACCTCGCAGGGCCAGCGCGCCTGGGCCTTCGCGCCGCCGGGCGAGCGGGACGGCTGGATGTTGCACGGGTGGTTCGCATGAGTCGCGATGAGGGACGCGGCGACTACCCGGGCGCGCACGTTCCGCGCGCCTGGGAGACCGCGCATCGGCTGCGGGCGCATGCGGCGGCCAATGACGACGCGCCGGTCGATGACGGCCTGCCGGCCTATGCCGAACTGCATTGCTTGTCGGATTTCTCCTTCCTGCGTGGCGCTTCCAGTGCGGAGGAGTTGTTCGTCCGCGCCAAGCATTGTGGCTACGAGGCGCTGGCGATCACCGACGAATGCTCGCTGGCCGGCATCGTGCGCGGACTGGAGGCCTCGCGCGCCACCGGGCTGAAACTGATCGTCGGCAGCGAGTTCACCTTGAAGTGCGGCTTGAAGTGCGTGCTGCTGGTGGAAACCCTGGCGGGGTACGTGCGCCTGTGCGAGCTGATCACCACCGCGCGTCGCGCGAGCCCCAAGGGCGCGTATGCGTTGACGCGACAGGACATGGAGCGCGTGCTGGGAGACGGCGACCCTGAGGCCGGCGGGCTGTTCGCGCTGTGGGTACCGGCGCGCGTGCCTGACGAAGCGCAGGGGCGCTGGCTGCGGCAGATCTTCGGCGCGCGCACGCATCTGGCGGTGGAGCTGCACCGCGAACAGGACGATGCCGCGCGCCTGCAGCAGCTTCTCGAACTGTCGGCGCGGCTGTCGATTACGGCCGTGGCGGCCGGCGACGTGCACATGGACATGCGCCGGCAACGCGTGCTGCAGGACACGATGACGGCGATCCGCCATGCGCTGCCGCTGGCCGAATGCGGCGGGCACCTGTTCCGCAACGGCGAACGCCACCTGCGTACGCGCCGGGCGTTGGGCAACATCCATCCGCATGCGTTGCTCGAAGGGGCGGCCGCGTTGGCACGGCGCTGCACCTTCTCGATGGAGGAGGTGAAGTACAAATATCCGGCCGAACTGGTGCCGGACGGCCACACGCCGGCCAGCTGGCTGCGCGTGCTGACCGAACGGGGAATGCGCGAACGCTGGAAGGACGGCGTGCCGCCCGCGATCGCCGCGCAGATCGACGACGAGCTCGCCCTCATCGCCCGGTTGAAGTACGAAGCGTTCTTCCTGACGGTGGAGGACATCGTCCGTTTCGCCAAATCGCAGGGCATCCTCTGCCAGGGTCGTGGCTCTTCGGCCAATTCCGCCGTGTGCTACGCCCTGGGCATCACCGTGGTGAATCCCGGGGAGAGCCGGTTGCTGATGGCGCGGTTCCTTTCAGAGGAGCGCAACGAACCGCCGGACATCGACGTGGACTTCGAGCATGCCCGGCGCGAGGAAGTGTTGCAGTACGTCTACGGCAAGTACGGCCGCCGTCGCGCGGCACTGGCCGCCACCGTCATCCGCTATCGCGGCAAAAGCGCGGTGCGCGATGTCGCCAAGGCCTTCGGCCTGCCGCCGGACCAGATCGCGCTGCTGGCCGAATGCTTCGGCTGGGGCAACGGCGAGACGCCGATGGAACAGCGCCTGCGGGAAGCCGGCTTCGATCCGGATAATCCGCTGATCCGTCGCGTAATGGCAGTGACGGCGCAGCTGCGCGGCCATCCGCGCCACCTTTCCCAGCATGTCGGCGGTTTCGTCATCAACGACGGGCCGCTGTCCGAGGTCGTGCCGGTGGAGAACGCGGCGATGGCCGACCGCACCATCATCCAGTGGGACAAGGACGACCTGGAGACGATGAAGCTGCTGAAGGTCGATTGCCTGGCCCTCGGCATGTTGACCTGCATCCAGAAGGCGGTGGAGCTGGTGGCCAAGCATCGCGGTTACACGATCGATCTTGCGCACGAGCCGCCCGCAGGAGACGAGCCTACCTACGCCATGATCCAGGCCGCCGACACGGTGGGTGTGTTCCAGATCGAGTCGCGCGCGCAGATGAGCATGCTGCCGCGGTTGAAGCCCAGGAATTTCTACGACCTGGTGATCGAGGTCGCCATCGTGCGTCCCGGCCCCATCCAGGGCGGCATGGTGCATCCGTACCTGCGGCGTCGGCAGGGGAAGGATCCGGTGACGTATCCGTCCGAAGGCATCGAGGCCATCCTCGGCAACACGCTGGGCATCCCGCTGTTCCAGGAGCAGGTGATGGAACTGGTGATCCATGCGGGCTACACGCCGTCGGAGGCCGACGGCCTGCGCCGTTCGATGGCGGCATGGGGCCGGGGCGGGGACATGCAGCCGCATCGCGAGAAGATCCGCCGGCTGATGGAGGACAAGGATTACTCCTCGGAGTTCATCGACCAGATCTTCGAGCAGATCAAGGGCTTCGGTTCCTACGGCTTCCCGCAGAGCCATGCGGCGTCCTTCGCCAAGCTGGTCTACATCAGCTGCTGGCTGAAGCGGCACGAGCCGGCCGCTTTTGTCTGCGCGCTGCTCAATGCGCAGCCGATGGGGTTCTATTCGGCCAGCCAGATCGTGCAGGACGCGCGGCGGGGTCATCCGGCGGGGCGGCCGCGTGTTGAGGTTCGACCCGTGGACGTGGCCCGCAGCGACTGGGACAACACGCTGGAAGGTGGCCGGATGCGAAGCGAGGCCGTTCGAGGAGGACAAGCCGCGGTGCGTCTCGGTTTCCGCCAGGTCAGCGGCTTATCGGAAACGGTGGGCAAGGCGATCATGGCCGCTCGCGCACAGCGACCTTTCACCGATGTGCGCGACCTGTGCCTGCGCGCCCATCTCGACGAGAAGGCGCGCAGCGCGCTGGCCGAAGCGGGCGCACTGCAGTCGCTGGCCGGCCATCGCCACACGGCGCGCTGGGCCGTCGCCGGCATCGAGCGCCAGCGCCCGCTGCTGCCGGGCAGTCCGGAGGAGGACGATATCGCGCTGCCGGCACCGACGCGGGGCGAGGACGTACTGTCGGATTACCGCATGACCGGGCTGACGCTGGGTACGCATCCGATGTCGCTGTTGCGCGAACGCCTGCGCCGGCAACGCGTGGTGGATTCGCGCCAGCTGCAGGACCTGCCGCACGGGCGCGGGGTGCATGCGGCCGGCATCGTCACCCAGCGCCAGCGTCCGGGGACGGCCAGCGGCGTCATCTTCGTCACCCTGGAAGACGAGCATGGGGTGGTCAACGTGGTGGTCTGGCCGCGCATCGCCGAGCGTCGGCGCAAGGCTCTGCTCGGCGCGCGTCTGCTGGGCGTGCGCGGACGCTGGGAGCACGTGGACGGCGTGCAGCACCTGATCGCCCACGACCTGCACGATTTCAGCCATCTGCTGGGCGAACTGCAGGCCAGTTCGCGCGATTTCCACTGAGCCCCTCATGCGCGCCCTGTCCGCCCTCGCCGATGACCTGTTCGCGCCCGAAAGGGTGCAACTGGTGGACGACGCCGAAGGTGGCATCCGTTACTGGCCGGATGCCATCGACGCCGCGACCGCACAACGCTGGTTCGACCTGCTGCACGCGGGCGCAGCCTGGACGCACCTGCAGCGTCCGATGTACGACCGCATCGTCGACGTGCCGCGGCTGCTGGCGAACTATGCCGTGGATGCGCTGCCGCCGGGCCTGCCGCTGGCGCACCTGCTGGCCTGCGTGCAGGCGAGGGCGCCTGCGCCCTATACGCGCATCGGCATGAACCTCTACCGCGACGGCCACGACAGCGTCGCCATGCACGGCGACAAGCTGCATACGGTGGCGGCCGGCCATCCGATCACCCTGGTATCGCTGGGTGCGCCGCGGCGGATGCTGATCCGTGCCCGCGAAGGCCGCCGCGAGACCCTGGCAGTGGATCTGGCGCCGGGCAGCGTGCTGTCGATGAGCCATGCCTCGCAGAGTACGCATGAGCACGGCATCCCGAAGACGCGTCGCGCGCAGGGGCCGCGGATCAGCGTGGTGTTCCGGGTGAGGCCGGTCTGAGGGGAAGCTTGTAGGAGCGACGTGAGTCGCGACCGCGGAGGATCGTGGTCAGGAACGTGTCTCAAGCACGCTCAAATTCCGCGTCACGGCTCACCAGGTGTGCGGTCGCGACTTACGTCGCTCCTACAGAAAGCCAAAAAATCGCCGCGTGGGCATCGCAGAGTGAGGGGAAGGACTGCATGAAAAGGAGAAGGGCGGTCAGCCCATCAGCTTGAACAGCGACAGCGACTGCATCTGCATGAAGACCGTCTGCGCGGCCTGCAGCGCGGTGCTCTCCATCTGGTAGCGGCCGATGGCCTCGGCCCAGTCCAGGTCGCGCAGGGTGGACAGCGTGCCCTGCAGGGTGACGTTGTTGGCTTCGCGCAGCGCCGCCGCATCGTCGATGGCCGACAGCTGCGCACCGCCGCTGGCGCGCGCGTCGATCATTTTGCTCTGTGCGGTGGCGACGTCGCGCATCGCGGCCTGCAGGGCGTTCTGCATGGCGGCGCGCTGCGCATCGGTGGTGGGGTTGGTGTCCAGCGTGGTAATCAGCCCCTGCACGGTGGCGAAGATGTCGCGCGAGCCGGCCGGGCCGAGGGTGAAGCTGTCGCCGTTGGCCGGCTGCCCTTCGATCCGCATCTGCACGCCCGCGAAGGCGATGCTCTCGCCCTTGGCGTAGGTGCCGGTGGTGACGACGGTACCTCCGGCGTCGGTCACCTGATAGGTGTCGCCCGCGCCGAAGCTCAGGGTGTAGGTGCCTCCGTCCCAGGCCGTGGAATCGGTCACGCCGAAGCCCATCAGCAGGCCGGTACCGGTATTGCCCGCGGCCGGCTGGCCGTCGATGCGGCCGTCGCCGGTGCGCAGGCGCAGGAACACCTCGCTGCCGGGCAGGGTGTCGGCGACGAACATGTCCGGCGCCACTTCCACCTGCCGCTGGGTCTGGTCGCCGCTGTAGATCACGCTGCCGCCGGCGATCGCGAACGGCGCGCTGCCGTCGCTCGTGCCACCGAACAGGTACCGTCCGGCGCCATCGGTGCTGTTGGCCAGGTCCAGCAGGCCGGCGTAGATCGCCTTCAGTTCGGTGCTGATCGCCTTGCGGCTGTCTTCGCCCATGGCGGCGTTGTTGGCCTGGATGACCAGTTCGTTGACGCGTGCCATCGCGTCGCCGACCTGGGTGAGCGCGTTCTCCTGCAGGCCCAATCGGTTCTGCACGGCGCTGGCGTTCATGCCGAAGCGTTCCAGTTCGGCCACGGCGCGGTCCAGGCCGACGGCGGTGCCGGCGGCGACCGGATCGTCCTTGGCGGTGACCAGGCGCTGGCCGCTGGCGAGCTGCTGTTGCGTATGCGCCAGCTTCGCCTGCTTGGCCAGCATCGTGGTGATCGACTGCTGGTACATCATGCCGGTGGAGATGCGGTAGTTCATCGGCGGGTCGCGGCCAGGAGGGACTGGAAGAGGGTGTCGGCGGTGGCGATGATCTGCGACGCCGCCTGGTAGGCCTGCTGCAGGCGCATCAGGTCGGCGGCTTCCTCGTCCAGGTTGACGCCGGACACCGCATCGCGCGCGGCCTGCGCCTGGTCGTGGATCACCTGCTGGGCCTGCGCGGAGTAGTCGGCCTGGCGCGCCGCCGAACCGACCTGGGTGGTCAGGCCGCCGATGGCGCCGTTGAGGGTCAGCGTGCCGCCATTGAGCACGCGCGCGTCGTCGAGGTTGGACAGTAGCTTGGCGTTGCCGTTGTCGCTGGAATTCGCGCCGGTCGGGCCCACGCTGAAGGTGTCGCCGGCGGCGGGCGCGCCATCCAGCACCACGCTCCAGCCGTTGTAGGCGATGGTCTGGCCCGGCGTGTAGGCGAACGGACCGGTGCCGTTGATCGTGTACTGGGTGGCGTCGATGAATTCGATGTCGGCCGGCGCCAGCAGACCGGCGTTGGCAGCGTCGGTGACCTTGAGGCCGCTGAGCTTGCCGCTGCCGGTATTGGCCAGGTCGGTCGTCGCCTTCACCGGCGTGGCCGCCGCGATGCGGCCGGGATCGGTGATCGCCACGCCCAGGTTGCCGGCGGCGCCGGCGGTGGGCTGCAGCAGGAAGCGGTCATTGGCCGCCGGTGTGCCGGAGGCGAGCACCACCTCGATGCCGTTCACCACCAGCGGATCGGCGGCGGTGCCGGTGCCCGTCATCGGGATGCTGGCGCCGGTGTCGGGGTGGGTGGCTACCCAGGCCGCGCCGTCGAAGCGCAGCAGCACGTTCTGCGCGTTCAGGCCGGCTACGCTGCCCACGGACGTCGTCAGGCTGGCGTTGCCAGTGTTGTTGGCGTTGGAGGAAAGGCGGGGCGCGGGCAAGGTGAAGAAGTCCGCACCCATCTGACCGTACTGGTCCATGCCTGCGCGGTGGCCTTCGTTGAAGGTCTGCGCCAGCGACGTGGCGATGCGGCCGAGTTCGGCCATCGCCGGGTCCAGCACCGTGGTGCGGAACTCCACCAGGCCGCCGATCTGGCCGCCCAGCGCGCGCTTGTCGAGGGTCACGCGTTGGCCGTTGGTTTCCAGCGCCACCTGCAGCCGTTCCGGACGGTACGGGTCGGGTACGGTCACCAGCGTGCTGGCGGTGGCACCGACCACCAGAGGCTGGCCGCCCGCACTGAACACGTTCACCAGGCCGCCGTCCTGGGTGGCCGCATTGCCGCCGGTGAAGGCGACCAGTTCGCTGATCAGCTGGTCGCGCCGGTCCAGCAGGTCGCCCGACGGGCGGGTGCTGCCACCGATCTGTCCGTTGAGCTGGGCGATCTCCTTGGCCAGCCGGTTCACCTCGTCGGTCGCCGCCGTCAGGCCCGCGTTCACCTCGATATCCAGGCTGTCCAGATGCTGGTCGATCTGGCGGAAGCGCGTGACCAGCGCGTTGGCCTGCGCGAGCACGCTTTCGCGATCGGCCGAGCCCGCGGCATTGGACGACAGCGCGTTGACCGAATCGAAGAAGCTGGACCACGGCGCGCTGATGCCGGTGGCCTTCTCGGAGAACAGCTGGTCCAGGCGCGAGGACAGCGTGGACAGCTGCTGCAGCCGCGCCAGCTCGCCGCCGCTGTCGAGCAGGCGCGAGGTCGCCAGCGAGTCGGCCATCCGGCGCACGTCGACGATCTGCACGCCGTTGCCCTGGTAGCCGTAGCCGAAATAGGTGGCGTCGCGGGCTTCGAACTCCACCCGCTGGCGCGAATAGCCCGGCGTGTTGATGTTGGCCACGTTGTGGCCGACGGTCGACAGCGCGCGCTGGAAAGCGATCAGGGCGCTGCTGCCGGTGGCGAGAAGATTGGACATGCGTTATCCCCTGGTCAGCGCCGCAGCGCGTTGCCGATGGCGTTGCCCACCGCATTGCCGACCGGGCCGGCTACCGTGGTGCCGATGGCCGACAGCACCTTGCCCAGGGTGGGGCCGTGGGCGATGGAGGCGATCTTGTTGGCGTAGGTCGGGTCGGTGGCATAGCCAGCGCGCTGCAGGCCGCGCGCGAAGCCGGCGATGTCCTTGCCGGCCGCCAGCGCCTGCTGGTAGCGCGGGTTGTTCTTCAGCAGCCGCACGTAATCGGCGAAGCTCTCGGCGGGAGAGGCGTAGGCCCGGAAATCCGCGGTCTCGGTGCGCTTCACGCCGTCGACGTATTCGTGCGTGGCCGTGCGGGCGCGCTCGCCCTTCCAGCCGGTGGCCTTGATGCCGAACAGGTTGTGCGCGCTGCCGCCTTCGCCGGTCTTGATCTGGCGCTTGCCCCAGCCGGTCTCCAGCGCCGCCTGCGCGACCAGCGCGCGCGGATCGACGCCGAGTTCCTTCGCGGCCTTCTGCGCGTGGCCCCAGATCTCGGCGACGAAGCGTTCGGGCGTATTGCGGGCGTACTTGGCCGGATCGGCCGAGGCGACCTGTTCGACCTCGTCACACGCCGCGTCGGGGCGCACGGTGATGGTGTCCAGCGTGATCGTGTCCGGCACACCGGACGACGCATGCGCGCTGCTGCCGATGCCGCGACCGGCGATCGCATCGAGCATCGAATCGGCATCGGTGCCCGGCAGCAGCCGCTTGTAGGCCGACAGCGCGGTGGTGGCCGGCACCGCGGGCGTGGCCGCGTCGGTGGCACCCAGCTGGCGCGCGATCATCGGGGCCAGGCCCAGGCCGCGGCCCTGCGACATCGCCGTGGCGATCTGCTGGTCGTACATGTCGCGGAAGATCTGGTTCTCGCCGGGAAACAGCGAGTCGCCGAAACCCGCTTCGCGCATGCACTTGATCATCATCTGCGCGAACTGGCCCTCGAGCTTGCGCGCGACCTCGTGGATGCGCGCGTCGTCCGGCTTGCCGCCGGCGTCGGCCAGCGGCAGCGAGGGATTCAGCGTTCCGATGGGCATGCTGGCCATGGCAGTCAGGGGCCGGGATTGGGGAGGAGGGATTCGGGATTCGGGAAAACGTTGCCGCGTCTGGGGTCAGGCAAGCCCTGTGCCAAAGCAACTCCGCATGTCGGGCAGGGCCTTGCGCCGTGCGCGAAGCGCACGACACGCATCCCCAATCCCGAATGGCGAATCCCGGCTCCCATCAGATCACCTCGAGCTCCGCGCGCAAGGCGCCGGCCTGCTTCAGGGCTTCCAGGATCGCGATCAGGTCGCCGGGCGCAGCGCCGACTTCGTTCACCGCGCGGACGATCTCGTCCAGCGAGGTGCCGCCCTCGAACTTGAACATGCGGTTGCCTTCCTGGCTGACCGACACGCTGGACTGCGGCGTCACCACCGTCTGGCCGCCACGCGAGAATTCGTTCGGCTGGCTGACGTTGGCCGATTCGGTGATCGTCACCGTCAGCGAGCCGTGCGTGACCGCGGCCGGCATCACCTGCACCTGCGCGCCGATCACGACCGTGCCGGTGCGGGCGTTGACGATGACCTTGGCCGGCGCGCTACCGGGCGTCAATTCCAGGTTCTCGACCTGGGCGAGGAAATTCACCCGGCGCGACACGTCGGCCGGCGCGCGCACGGCGACGGTCACGGCGTCGACGGCGTAGGCGCTGCCGCTGCCGAAGCTCTGGTCCAGTGCAGCGACCATGCGCGACACCGTGGTGAAGTCGGCGCGGTGCAGGTTGAGCGTGATGGTGCCTTCGCCACTGTCCAGCGCGTTGGGGATCGCGCGCTCGACGGTCGCGCCGTTGGGAATGCGGCCCACGCTGGGCACGTTGACCGACACCCGCGAACCGTCGCGTCCCTGCGCCCCGAATCCGCCGACCACCAGGTTGCCCTGGGCGATGGCGTAGACCTCACCGTCTGCGCCGCGCAGCGGCGCCATCAGCAGACTGCCGCCGCGCAGCGAGGTGGCGTTGCCGATGGAGGACACGGTGATGTCGATCGGCTGGCCCGGCTTGGCGAAGGCCGGCAGGTCGGCGTGGATGGCCACGGCGGCGACGTTCTTCAGCTGCGGATTGACGTTGGCCGGGACATTGACGCCCAGCTCGCCCAGCATGTTCTTCAGGCTCTGCACGGTGAAAGGCGCCTGGCTGGTGCGGTCGCCGGTGCCATCCAGGCCCACGACCAGGCCGTAGCCGACCAGCGGGTTGCTGCGCACGCCGCCGACCTGGGCCAGGTCCTTGATGCGCTCGGCGCGTGCGGCCGGCGCCAGGCAGATCAGCACCAGGCCGATCCAGGCCAGCAGGCCCAGCAGCGTGTAGGTGTCGATGCGGCGCGGCTTCTTCGCCGGTGCGTCGCTGGAACGTTCGGAGTTCGGCGGGTGCATGGCGGCGCTCAGTTCGGGAAGATCGGCGAGTTGAAGAAGCGGCCCAGCCAGCCCATGGAGTTGGACTGCGCGATCGCGCCGCGGCCGCCGTAGGCGATACGCGCGTCGGCGACCTTGCCGGAGGAGATGGTGTTGTCCGGGTTGATGTCGGCCGGACGCACGATGCCCTGGATCTGCACCAGTTCGTCGCCCTGGTTCAGGCGCATGTTCTTCTGCCCCTGCACGACCAGGTTGCCGTTGGGCAGGCGCTGGATCACGGTGACCGTCACGCTGCCCTGCAGCCGGTTGCTCTGTGCACTGTTGCCCGCGCCGCTGAAACCGCGGTCGCCGTTGACCGATGCGCTCAGGAGGTCGCGTCCGTTCAAGGTGACCGGCGCACCGGCGATGTTCGGCGCGGCCAGGCTGACCTCGCTCTGCTTGTCCACCGAGGTGGTGGCCGAGGTCTGTGCGGCCGTGTTCTCCACCAGGTTGATCGTCAGCAGGTCGCCCACGTCGCGCGCACGGCGGTCGGCGTACAGGTTCAGGCCCGGGCCGGCGCGGTAGAGGGAGCCGGCCGTGGCGGGTGCCTGCACGGCGACCACCGGCTGGATGGGTTGCATCGGCGCGTACGGTCGCACGTCGCCGTAGTAGCGCGCGCAGCCCGGCAGCAGGAGCAGCGCGCAGGCGAGGGAAGTGGCGGACGTGGTGCGCTTCATGGCGAATCCCGGAATGCGTGGATCAGACGTTGTTGTTGAGGTAGCCCAACATCGAGTCGGTGGTGGAGATGGCCTTGGCGTTCATCTCGTAGGCGCGCTGGGTTTCGATCATGCTGACCAGCTCTTCCACCACGTTGACGTTGGAGCCTTCCAGCGAGCCCTGCACCAGGCTGCCCAGGCCGTTGAGGCCGGGCGTCCCGTTCTGCGCGGGACCGGAGGCGGTGGTTTCGACGTAGAGGTTCTCGCCCTTGGCCTGCAGGCCGGACGGATTGACGAAGTCGGTCAGCGTCAGCGAACCGATTTCCAGCGCCTGGGCCTGGCCGGCCATGGTCACGCTGACGGTGCCGTCGTTGCCGATGGTCATGGACTGCGCGCCCTCGGGCACCTGGATGCCGGGCTGGACGGGATAGCCGCTGTTGGTGACCAGCTCGCCCTGCGCGTTGATCTGGAACGAGCCGTCGCGCGTGTAGGCCGGCGAGCCGTCGGGCAGCAGCACTTCGAAGAAGCCGCGGCCATTCACCATCACGTCCAGCGAGCGTCCGGTCTGCTGCGGGTTGCCCTGCTGGAAATCCTTGGAGGTGGATACGACGCGCACGCCGGTGCCGAGTTGCAGGCCGGAGGGCAACTGGGTCTGGGAGGACGTGGAGCCGCCGGGCTGGCGGACCTGTTGGTAAAGCAGGTCTTCGAAGCTGGCGCGGTCGCGCTTGAACCCGGTGGTGTTGGTGTTGGCCAGGTTGTTGGAGACCACGGACATGCGCGTCTGTTGCGCGTCCAGTCCGGTCTTGGCGACCCAGAGGGCCTGGTTCATGGCGTGGTTCCTCGCTGGTGGAAAGGGCGGAGCCGCGCGATGCGGTTCCTCGCCTCCTCTCAGGCAAGTCCTGTGCCGGAATGGGTGTCGTGGTTCTGGCGCCGGGATCCGCGTCGAAGTGGGACGGGGTTTCCGGTCGCGGCGGAGGTGTGGCGGAAAACCGGCGGACCCGGGCCTTAACCCCTCTCCCATCGGGATAGGGGTTGTGAGGGGCAACGGAGTCCACCGTCCGTGCGGACATTGGACCTTTCGAGAGGCACGCTGCCGCTCTTGCTTTCAGGGCCTAACGGGATGGTTGCCTAACTTGCCAGCATGGCGCCGCCTGCCGCGGGGGCCCTACTTTTCTTTGCTTGTGCAAAGAAAAGTAGGCAAAAGAAACACACCCCAGGCGGCACGCCCTCCGCGCTGCGCGCTTCGGGTCCGCGAGCGGGCCGGGAATTTCCGTAAGGCACATCCCTGTGCCATACGGAAACGCCGTCATCCATGACGGCGCCCTTCGGGTTTTACCCGACCCACTCGCCGCGCCTCATGGGGACCCGAAGGCAACATCAACAGCAAAGACGCGCGGCGATCCGTCAGGCGCGGCTCTTGGGGCCCCTTAGGTCCGGCAGTCCCGGCGGGCAAAACCCCGTAGGGGCGGCGCACAGGACGTGCGCCTTTTTCGGCCGGGGCAGGATGCCCCGTCCGAAAATTCCCACCGGGACTGCGCACCCGCCGCGCAGCGGCGGGCGGACCGCCGGGGGGTGTTTCTTTTGCCTACTTTTCTTTGCACAAGCAAAGAAAAGTAGGGCCCCCACGGCGAGCGGCACCATCTAAAGGCAACAGAAAACCCGTCCCGCAAGGCCATCCAACCCAAGCCAATCGCGGCCGTGGTTGATGCCAGAAATCGGGAAGGGAACGGTCTTCGTTGCCCCTTACCCCAACCCCTCTCTCCCACAGGGACTTCCTTCGGTTGCCGGAGGGAGAGGGGCTCCCAATGCAGAGAGAAGGGCTTACGAGCATCAGCCGCCTAGGCGCAGCAGCTGGTTCGACGACTGCGCCATCTCGTCGCCGCTGCGGATCACCTTCACCTGCATTTCGAACTGGCGTTGCAACTGGATCATCTGCACCAGCGCGCCGGCCGCATCCACGTTGCTGCCTTCCAGCACACCGACCGTCAGACTGTTGCCGGTGGCGGGCGCCAGGGCCGGAGCCTGTGGATCGGAGGGGCGCATCAGGCCGTCGCCGCCGCGGGTGAGTTGCGACTGCGCCGCTTCCACGATGCGCATGCGGCCGACCACGGCCATCGTCTGCGGGCCTTCGCCCTGCGGGATGATCGACACCGTGCCGTCGGCGCCGACATCGATGGACTGCGCCGGCGGCACCGCGATGGGATTGCCATTGTCGTCCAGCACCGCGCGGCCGCCTGCCGTGACCAGCTGGCCGTTCGGGGTCACGCTCAGCTCGCCGTTGCGTGTGTAGGCCGTGCCGCCGTCCGCGGCCTGTACGGCCAGCCAGCGGTTCGGCTGCAGCGAGATGTCCAGCGAACGGCCTGTGACCATCTGCGAACCGGTGCGGCCATCGAAGCCGGGATCGATCAGCACCGCGTCCACGCGCGAGGGGAAGCCCTGGCCCTGGATCTTGAAGGCTTCCGTGCCGGCCAGTGCGGCCTTGAATCCCTTGGTGTCCACATTGGCCAAGTTGTGCGACACGGTGCCCTGCGCCTGCAGCGAAGCGCGGGCGCCGGTCATGGCGACGTAGAGGGCTTTGTCCATGGGGAAGGGCCAGAAGTGAGTAGAGAGGAGTGAGAAGTGAGGAGAAGCGGAGGAGTGCGTTCAGCGAGTGCAGGAGGTTCCACTCACTCCTCACTCCTCTCCGCTCACTCCTCGCCTCACCTGATGTTGATCACCGCCTGGGTGATCTGGTCCTGCGTGGACAGGGCCTGCGAGTTCGCCTGGAAGTTGCGCTGCGCCACGATCATGTTGACCAGCTGCTCGGTCAGGTCGACCGTCGAGGCTTCCAGCGCGCCGGAAGCCACCTGGCCGAAGTCGGAGGTGCCCGGCGCACCGATGCGCGGTTCGCCGGAGGCGTAGCTGTGCGTCCAGGTGTTGTTGCCCTGCGACACCAGCCCCTGCGGATTGCTGAAGTTGGCCAGCGCGACCTGGCCCAGCGCCTGGTCTTCCCCGTTGGAGTAGCGCGCGTAGACCACGCCAGTCTCGGACACGCTGAACTCGTTGAGCTTGCCGGTGGCGTAGCCGTCCTGGTTCTGGATGCGCTTGGCGAACTGTTCGCCGTATTGGGTGGTGCCACTGATGTCCAGCGTCATGTTCAGCACGCCCGCGCCGGTGCTGGGCGTGAACGGCGACAGGGTCACCAGACCGTTGGCCGGCGCGGTCAGGGTACCGTTGTTGTCGAACTGCACCGTGGTGGGCGCGCCCATTGACGTCCCGTCCACGTACGTATGCATCTGCCATTCGTTCGGGTTGGGCGTCTTCACGTAGTAGACCGTCTGCTGGTGGGCCACGCCCAGCGAGTCGTACACGGTGACCGAGGTGGTTTCGTTGTAGCTGGCGCTGTCGGTGGGGGAGAACGGCGCGATGGTCGGCTGGGCGGCGTTGCCCGGCAGGGTGACGCCCAGCTCGACGCGCGTGGTGGGCGAGGGCGGGCTGTCGGTGGTCAGCAGGCGCAGGTCGGTCAGGTTGCCGGTGTCGAAGCCGATGCCGTCCGCACGCGGCGGGAACACCTGCAGACGGTAGCCCTCGGGCGTGGTGACGTAGCCGTTGGGATCGCGCTGGAAGTTGCCGGCACGCGTGTAGACATTGGTGCCGTTGTTGCTGACGGTGAAGAAGCCTTCCTTGTCCACCGCCATGTCCAGGTAGCGCCCGGTCTGGTTGATGTCGCCCTGCGAGAACTGCTGGGCCACGTTGGTCAGGCGCACGCCGGCGCCGATGCCGTTGCGCAACAGGCCGTAACCGGTGGACGAGAACACCTCGGCGAATTCCGCGCGCGACTCCTTGAAGCCGGTGGTGTTGACGTTGGCGATGTTGTGCGAGGTGACGTTGAGGTCGGCGTTGGCCGCCCTCATGCCGGACAGCGAGCTGTTGAATGCCATAGAAGACTCCTTGCGTTATGCGGTGGGAGCGGAGGTCAGGATGCCGACTTGCCGATGCGCAGCACGTAGTCGAGCGGTGCGGTGCCCAGGCCGGGCAGGTTGAGGTACAGGCCATCGGAGCCGATGGTCACGCTGTCGACCGTGGCGTCGACGTAGGTATTGAGCGCGGTGGCGGTACCGTCGCTGGCGGTATGGGTGGCCTTGATGGAGTACCTGCCTTCGGGCGCGCGCTCGCCGTTGGCTTTCACGCCATCCCAGGCGAACGCGGTCTCGCCCTTGGCGCCGGCTTCCACTTCCACGGTGTCCACCACCACGCCGCTGGCGTCCTTGATCTCGAAGGTGACCTTGCCGGCCCCGGGCGACATCACCAGACCGGTGGCGTTGCCGGAGGCGGGCAGGGCAAGGGATTCGGAAGGCACCACCACCGAGTGTCCGACCAGCGAGGCGCCCTTCAGCACCTGGTCGCCGGTGAGTGACGCGGTGAACCCGTTGACCGTGGCGTTGAGGTCGCTGATGCCCTGCACGGTGGAGAACTGCGCCAGCTGGGCGACGAACTCGCTGTTGGACAGCGGCTTCAGCGGATCCTGGTTGGCCAACTGCTCGGTCATCAGCCGCATGAAGTCGGCCTGTCCCAGCGTGTCGGCCTTCTTGGCCGTGGTCGCCGCGCCGGTGGTGCCGGTGTTGAGGGCGGCGAAAGGATCGCCGTTGACGGTCGTCATGTGCGTGTGCGCTCGGTGGCAGGCCGTCAGCGGCCCATGGTCAGGGTGGCCAGGGCCAGTTCCTTGGCGGTGTTCAGCACTTCCACGCCGGCCTGGTAGCCGCGCGAAGCGGAGATCAGGTTGACCATCTGCGCGACCGGATCGACATCCGGCGCATAGACGTAACCGTCGCCATCGGCCATCGGGTGACCCGGTTCGTAGCGCTTGATCGGCGGCGCTTCGCTCTGGGTGATCTCCTTCACCTGCACCGAGGTCAGCGAACCGTCCGCATTGAGCGGGCGCGCCTGGAAGATCGGTTCGATCGGCTTGTAGACCGCCTCCGGCGAGGAGGCGATGGAGTCGGCGTTGGACAGGTTGCTGGCGATGGTGTTCAGGCGCACGGACTGCGCCTGCAGCGCGGAGCCGGCGACGTCGAAGATGGGCAGGTTGCTCATGGCGCGTCCCCTTACTGGCCGGTGATGGCGGTGAGCATGGTGCGCACCTTGGATTCGATGAAGCTCAGCGAGGCGCGGTACTCCAGCGCCGCCCGGCCGTAGGCGGCGCGTTCGGTGTCGGCATCCACGGTGTTGCCATCCAGGCTGGGCTGCACGCCCGCGCGCTCGAACAGGCGAGGGCTGGCATCGAGCAGGGTGAGGTGCTGCTCGTGGGTGGTCTGCAGGGGCGCGGCCCTGGCGGCGGCCTGCTCCAGGGCGGCCTGGAAGTCGAGGTCCTTGGCCTTGAAATTGGGCGTGTCCGCGTTGGACAGGTTACTGGCGATCAGCTGCATGCGCTGCTCGCGCAGCGGCAGCGCCGCGGCATGGACACCCAGATAGTTGGAGATGGGGTTGGACATGGCACCGCTCCGGCAGACCGTTGCCGGGGATGCTGCAAGGCGTGTGCCAGAACCGGGCGAACATCCGCCCAGGCAGGGATAGGGATCCCCGTGCCGTCATCCCGGCGAAGGCCGGGATCCATCTTGAACCTGCCCTTTACCCCTTCTCTCTTCTAGGCGAAGAGCACATGGGTCCCAGCGTTCGCTGGGACGACGATCAGGCTGCCATTTGCGCCGCGGCCACCTGGTTCAGCCGGAACAGCACATGCTCGGCCAGCTCATGCGGGCTGTACTTGGCCACGAAGGCGTTGGCGCCGACCCGTTCGACCATGGCGTTGTTGAACACGCCCGACAGCGAGGTGTGCAGCAGCACGTACAGGCCGGCCAGGCCTGGATGGCGCCGGATTTCCGTCGTCAGGGTGTAGCCGTCCATGGCGGGCATCTCGATGTCGGAGATGACCATGGCGTAGCGCTCGGCCGGGTTCTCGCCGGCGGCGTGCACCTGCAAGAGGTGGTCCAGAGCCTGACGGCCGTCGGAGAGCAGGGTGGCGGTGACGCCCAACTGCTCCAGCACACTGCGGATCTGCGAGCGCGCCACGCGTGAATCGTCCACCACCAGCACCTGCATCGGCGGCGCACCGGCAGGCAGGGCCATCTCCGGGGCCAGCGTGGCGTCCATGCGCGACTGGCAGATGTCGGCCAGCACGCTTTCCACGTCGATCACCTGGATCAGCTCGCCCTGGAAGCGCGTCACGGCGGTCAGGTAGCTGTTCTCCGCGCCCAGCTCCGGCGGCGGGTGGATGTCTTCCACCGCGATGTTGACGATGCGCTCCACGCCGCTGACCAGGAAGCCCTGCACGGAGCGGTTGAACTCGGTCACCACCAGGTAGTTGGGGGCGTTCTCGGGGTCGGGGTCGCGCTCGGGGTGGCGGATGCTCAGGCCCAGGTCCAGCACCGGCACCGAGCGCCCGCGCACGTCGGCCACGCCGACGAATTCGCTGGGTAGTCCGGGCAGCTGGAACAGGCCGGGCCGGCGCAGGACTTCCTGCACCTTGAAGACGTTGACGCCAAAAAGCTGACGCCCGCCCAGGCGGAACAGCAGCAGGGCGAGGCGGTTGTGGCCGGCCAGGCGGGTGCGCTGGTCGATGCGGTTGAGCAGGTCCTGGGTCATGTCCAGCATATCGGCCGTGGGGTGGGGGTCTTGAGCGCAGGTGCCATTCGTGCGGCCTGGCATGGTGCCGCTCGCCGCGGGGGCGTTCCTTGACCAGCCATTCGGCTGTTGAGAAACACCTCTTTGCTCGTGCAAAGAAAGGAACCAAAGAAACACGCCCCAGGCGGCACGCCCTGCGCTTCGCTCCGGGTCCGCGAGCGGGCCGGGAATTTCCGTATGGCACATCCCTGTGCCGTACGGAAACGCCGTCATCCATGACGGCGCCCTCCGGGTTTTACCCGGCCCGCTCGCCGTGCCTCATGGGGAACCCGAAGAGCCAGGGCAACGGCGTGCGTGCCGGATTTGTCCGTGCGGGCTTCTGGGGCCCCTTAGGTCCGGCAGTCACGGCGGGTAAAACCCGCAGGGCGGCGCACATGGATGTGCGCCGTTTTCGGCCAGGGCAGGATGCCCTGGCCGAAAATTCCCGTCGTGAATGCGAACCCGCCGCGTGCGGCGGGCGGACCGCCGGGGGGTGTTTCTTTTGCCTACTTTTCTTTGCACAAGCAAAGAAAAGTAGGGCCCCCGCGGCGAGCGGCGCCAAGCCCGACCTAGCACTGACCCACTCGGAAGGATTCAATCGCATTGCACGTTCGCAGTGAGCGCGTCGACTGAATGGTGCAGGTTGCGAGACTGCCTTTGATCGACCGGGACGGGCTTCGTTGCCCCTCACCCCAACCCCTCTCTCCCACAGGGACTTCCTTCGGTCGCCGCAGGGAGAGGGGTCACTGCTGGCACATCCCTTGCAACCTCCCCGCCGATGAACCGACGGAGCCCGCCCATGCTGCTGCGCCTCACCACCGCCCTGATCGGCGGTCTGACCGCATGCGCCGTGCTGGCCGCGGACTTCCAGCCGGTCGACAGCATCAAGGCCGCCGCTCTCGGCGCCTTGCCTGCCGGCAGTGAAGCCGAGGCCACGCTCGATCCCGCCCTGCGCCTGCCGCGCTGTGGCGCCGCGCTGGTCGCACGTGTCCAGGCCAGCAACAGCGTGGAGGTCGGCTGTCCCGATGGCTGGCGCCTGTTCGTGCCGGTGCGCGTACGCCGCAGCCAGACGGTACTGGTGCTGAGCCGCGGCATCGCACCGGGCGAAACGATCACCGCCGATGCTTTCATTCCCGAAACCCGCGATGCCTCACGCATCGTCGGTGCGGCCGTGGCCGATCCTGCCCAGGCCGTCGGTCGCGTCGCGCGCCGCACCTTGTCGGCCGGTGCCGTGCTGTCGGCGACCGACCTGGTGGCCCAGCGCCTGATCCGCCGGGGCGACAACGTCGCGCTGGTGTCCCGCCGCGGCGGGGTGGAGGTGCGCGTGGTCGGCAAGGCGCTGGGCGATGCCGGCGAGAACGAACGGGTGACCGTGGAAAACCTCTCGTCCCACCGCGTGGTGCAGGGCGTGGTGGGGCCGGGCGGCGACGTCTGGGTCAGCCGTTGAAAAGAAATCTCAATGGCCCCTCAAGTTGTCCGTCGGGGCGCCGATACCAACGCTGGGTGGAAAAGCCGTCGACCATCCGGCCTTCAGCGGAATTGTGGAATCCGTCACTAAAGTTGGCGTGGTCCCAGCCGATAACCTCGATGAACCCTGTTACAGGTGAACCAACATGAGCCAGAAAATCGAAGGCACTCCCCCTGCCGCCGTACGCACCACGGGCCCCGTAGGCGGCCGTGTCGCGCCGGCGGGTGCCGAACGTTCGCGGCCGGTGGAAGCCAGCGCCGGCGGCGACAGCCTGCGCCTGACCGGTGAGGCCACCAGCCTGCAGGCGATGCAGCGCGAGCTGTCCACCGCGCCGGCCATCGACCACGCCCGCGTGCAGGCCGTGCGCGAAGCGCTGCAGGCCGGCACGTACACGATCAACGCCGAAGCCATCGCCGACGGCATGCTCGGCCTGGAAGACCAGCTCGGCGGCTGATCACGATGACGCACGCCCCCCTCCAGCGACTGTCCGCGGCCCTGGAAGAGGAGCGTCGCGCCATCGTCGAACATGACGTGGAAGGCCTGGTGCGGTGCACCCAGGAAAAGCTGGATGCGCTGCGCGCGCTGGAAGCGGCCGCCGCGGGCTACGGTTTCCCCGACGAACTGCAGGGGCGCCTGACCGAACTGGCCGAAATGAACCATGCCAACGGCATCCTGCTGGCGCGCCGCCGGCGAGAAGTGAATTGGGCCCTGCGCCATCTCGGCCGCGCCGAAAGCAGCGGCGCCTACGATGCGCAGGGACAGACGTCCACGCTGTCCGCCCCGCGCCCGCTCGCGGTCGCCTGAGCCCGGTGCCCGATCCGCAAACTGCGACATCGCACCTTGCCGCTGCCCAAGGCGCGCCGGATACTGGCGCCCCGTCGCCGCCGTCCGATGCGTCCGTGGCCACCGCCCCATCCCCGAATCCCTTCCCCCACGCCTGTGCGTCGGAAGACATACCGACGTTCGCCGACCTGAAGGCGCTGGCCGAACTGATGGATGACGGCTACCTCCTCTGTCGCGGCGATGCGCGCCCCCTCCATGCGAACGCCGCCGCGCTGGCGTTGGTGAACGACGAACACGATGCGCTGGCCGCGCTTGCCCGGCTGCTGCCGGCGGATGCGATCGCCACGGCACGCGCCGATGGCCGCTGGAACGGCGACCTGAGCCTGGACGACGGCCTCGTACTGCAGGTGCGCGCCTATTTCCACGACAATCCCGGCGGCGGACACTGCCTGGTGGTCTTCCACGACGTCAGCGAGGCGCACGCGCGCCAGCAGGAGCTGCAGCGCCGCCACGCGCAGCTGCGGCAGACGCTGGTGCGCCTGGCCGGTGCGCAGGAGCAGCTGGTGCAGTCGGAGAAGATGGCCTCCATCGGCCAGCTCGCGGCAGGCGTCGCGCACGAGATCAACAACCCCATCGGCTACGTGCACTCCAACCTGGGCTCGCTGCAGGAATACCTGCACAGCCTGTTCTCGCTGATCGAGGTCTACGAGCGCGCGCTGCGCCTGCCGGACCCGAAGGCGATGCTGCCCGAGATCGAGGAGATGCGCGCGCGCTACGACATCGATTTCATCACCGGCGACCTGCCGCAGCTGATGGCGGAGTCGCGCGAGGGCATCGAGCGCGTCACCGCCATCGTCCGCAACCTCAAGGACTTCTCCTATTCCGGCCGCGACGACAGCTGGAAATCCGCCGACCTGCATGCCGGCCTGGATTCCACCATCAACATCGTCTGGAACGAGTTGAAGTACAAGGTCACGCTGGAAAGGCACTATGGCAAGCTGCCGCTGGTGCAGTGCCGGCCGTCGGAATTGAACCAGGTGTTCATGAACATCCTGCTCAACGCCAGCCATGCCATCGACGAGCGCGGCACCATCACCGTCAGTACGGGCGTGGAGGGCGACGAGGTCTGGGTCGAGATCCAGGACAGCGGCCACGGCATCCCCGAGGAGATCCTGCAGCGCATCTTCGATCCGTTCTTCACCACCAAGCCGGTGGGCAGCGGCACCGGGCTGGGGCTGTCGATCTCCTACGGCATCGTGAAGAAGCACAACGGCCGCATCGAGGCGCGCAACATCCCCGGCGCGGGGGCCTGCTTCCGCATCATGCTGCCGATCCGCCAGCCGAGCGCCGACGCTGCGTGAGCCGTCAACACGCATCCCTGTAGGAGCGACGTAAGTCGCGACCGGATGAACGCGGTGCCGGTGAGCGTCGAGCAGGCGATCAACCGCCGGTGGATGGTATCGCCGAATGGATTGTTTGATTTCCGCGATCGCGACTTACGTCGCTCCTACAGGGGCGGCGCGTCGAAGAACGCCAGCTTCTTCGCCCTGGGTAACCGCTTGAGCTGTGCTTCCGCCCGTGACGCGGCGCTGCGGTCCGGATAGGCGCGACTCGCCACGACGCGCACCGGCGGATTCGCCCGCGTATACTTCGCGCCGGTGCCCGCAAGATGCGCGGCATAGCGCGCCTCCAGGCCATTGGTGATGCCGGCGTAGTAGGCGCCGTTGCGGCACTCCAGCAGGTACAGGCACCACGGTGTCGCGTCAGGCATGTGCGCGGTGGTGGGGCTGGCTTTCATACGCGGTGAAGGCCTGGCGGATGTGCTCGCGCAGGTCGTCGTCGTTCCACGGTTTGGTGAGGAAGCGGTAGATCTCGCCGCGATTGATGGCCTCGGTCACGGTGGCCAGGTCGGTGTAGCCGGACAGCACCAGGCGCACGGTGTCCGGGTACAGCATGCGCACGCGGCCGAGGAATTCGGTGCCGCTCATGTCCGACATGCGCTGGTCGGACAGGATGACCTGCACGTCGTTGGTCGCCAGCAGTTCGAACGCGTCGGTGACGTTGCTGGCGGCCAGGATGCGGTAACCGTCGCGGCGGAACAGGCGCACCAGCGAGCGCAGGATGTTCTCCTCGTCGTCGAGCAGCAGCAGCGTGCGATCGGGCTTGGTGGCCGCGAACGCATCCGCACGCAGGTAGCGGCGGCGCAACACGGCGCCCGCGTCCTCGGCGTTCATCGGCTCGCCGAACAGGTGGCCCTGGAACATGTCGCACTGGTTGCGGCGCAGGAAGCCCAGCTGCGTGTCGGTTTCCACGCCATGGGCGATGACCTTCATGCCCAACTGGTGTCCCATGGCGATGATGGCGCAGGTGATGGCCACCTCGCGATTGCCGGAGGGTACGCCCTTGACGAAGTTGCGGTCGATCTTGATCTTGTCCACCGAGAAGCGGACCAGCGAATCCAGGTTGGAATCGCCCATGCCGAAATCGTCCAGGGTCAGGCGGACGCCCTCGCGGTGCAGCTGCGCCAGGGTGCGGTGGACCAGGTTCATGTCCTTGGCCAGCGCGTTCTGGCGCACCTCCAGCACCACCATCTGCGGCGGTACGCCGGCTTCCTGCATCGCCTCCAGCACTTCGGCCACGAAGCTGGGCCGCAGCAGCTGCAGCGTCGAGACATTGACCGCGATCTCGAAGTCGTCGAAGCCCCAGTCCCGCCAGATGCGCGCCTGCTTGAAGGCGTTGCGCAGCACCCAGTCGCCGATCTGCACGATCACGCCCAGCTTTTCGGCCACGTGCATGAAGCGCTCGGGCACCAGCAGGCCCAGGGCGGGCGAGTACCAGCGCAGCAGCGTCTCCATGCCGACCACGCGGCCGTCGTGGGCGTTGATCTGCGGCTGGTAGAACAGGCGCAGTTCGTTGTGCTGGATGGCGTTGACGATCTGCCGCGCGATGATGCTGTCGCTGCGCGCAGTGATGGCGGCGCCGCGACGGTAGAGGCGCACCAGGTTCATGCCCTCGTGCTTGGCCTGTTCCATCGCGCTTTCGGCGCACTGCAACAGGCCCGACGCCGTATCCGCGTGTTCCGGGCACAGGGCGATGCCCAGCGTGCCGGTCAGGAACAGCGTGTAGGGCAGCACCGTCATCGGCAGTTCGATCTGCTCGCGCAGCGCGTCGCCGAAGCGCTCGGGCGGCAAGATGCCGGGCAGGCGCGGCACGGCCACGATGAATTCGTCGCTGCCATGCCGCCAGGCACGCGCCTCGGGGCCCAGCCCCTGCTGCAGGCGGTCGCTGAGGATGGCCAGCGCCTCGTCGCCGACTTCCACGCCCATGTTCTCGTTGATCGAGCGGAAGTGGTCGATGTCCAGGTACAGCAGCATCAGCGGCGTTCCGCCCGCATTGGCGGCGTCGACCATCCGCTGCAGGTCGGGTTCGCCGGCACCCAGGCGGGGCAGGCGGGGCAGGTGGGCGTGCTCGGTGTTCAAGCGGGGTCGGGGGACGTCGCGGGTGCCGGCCCATAGGGTAGGCGAAGTCGCCAGTGGCTGCCCCCCTGTTCGTCGAGCCGTCCCCCGGCGGCGCCTGCCAGCGCACGCCACAATGCGGCATCGGGCAGCTCGCCAGGGATGTCGTGGGCGGTCAGCACGAAGGCGTCGTCGTCGTCCGCCAGCGCCACATGCGCGCCGCCGTCTGCACGCGTGGCCGCTTGCCGGAGGAGGGCCTGGCCGATGCGGAAGGCCACGAGTGCGAGGTCTGCGCGCGGTGCGCGGGGCAGCGGCTGCAGCGAAGCCGAAAGCGTGCCCGGCGCAAAGTGGCGCTCGACCTCGGCGCGCAGCGCCGCGTCCAGGCCGATGGCGTCCAGCTGAGGCGGGTGCAGGAGCGCGTGCAGGTCGCGCAGGATCGCCACCGTTTCGTCGCTGGTCCGAATGATGTCGTGCAGGTCCTCCGCACGCAGGTAGGCGTCGTCTTCCGACTGCACCAGGTGCGCGCCCATCCGGATGGCCGACAGGGCCTGTCCCACCTGGTTGTGCAGGGCGCGTCCCACCCGCGCGCGTTCCTCCTCCTGCAGGCGGAACAGCTGGAGCAGCAGCGTGGAAGTGGACGGCATGGGCGTCGGCCGGTGCGCAGGGCGGTCGCGGCAGTATGCCAGCCGCGCCTCGCGGTCGACCACGTGGCGAGCGGTGAAAACGCCAAGGGGCGACCGCATCGCGATCGCCCCGTGGTGGTCTCAGCCGGAAATGGACGACAGGCTCAGAACAGCTCCACCGTGCCGGCGCCCATGTTCTGCTGCGCCACCGGCTTGTGCGGCGGCCGCTCCCATTCCGTGCGCTGGTCGCGCAGGCGGTTGCCGATCAGGCGCAGCGCGCTGAGCAGCTCGTTGTCCGTCGCGCCGCCGGAGCGGTGCAGCAGTTCCTGCAGGGCGACGGCTTCCTTATTGATGGTGGCCAGGCGCTCCAGGTGCGTCACCGCACTGCCCAGCGACTGGGTGGCGATGTCTTCGAACTGCAGCGAACGGACCGCATCGGCCACGCTGGCGTCGATGGCGTGGCCGCACATCGAGACCTCGCGCATGCCATCGCCCAGCGAGGCGTTGATGGCTGCGACCTGGCTCAGCATGCCGGCGGCTTCGGCACGCGCCTCGCGGGAGCGGTCCAGGTCGCGCGAGGCCATGTGGGACACGGTGTCGCGCACCTTGGCGATGGATTCCTTCGAGCTGTGCGCCAGCTTGCGGATCTGTTCGTTGAAGGCGGTGGAACGCTCGGACAGGTTGCGCACCTCGTCGGCGACGACGGCGAAGCCGCGGCCGGCCTCGCCGGCGCGGGCCGCTTCGATGGCGGCGTTCAGCGCCAGCAGGTTGGTCTGGTCGGCGATCGACTTCACGTCCTCCAGCAACGAGAAGATGCCGTCCAGGTGCTGGGCCATATCATCGATGTGGTGCACGGTGGTGCCGCTCTGGCCGGCCACCTGCTCCAGCGCTTCCACCAGTTGCTCCATGCGCTGGCTGGCGTTCTGGGCGAAACGCGCCACGTCCACGCCTGCGCGGTCCCCGTCGCCGTTGCGGTCGATGATGCGGGCGATGGCCGCGCTCTGTTCGCGCGACTTGCGGTTCATCGCGTCGAAGCTGCCCCCGAGGCTGCCGACGGCCTCGCGGATCAGTTCGCGGGCGCGGTCGATCTCGTGGCGCGAGCCTTCGATCTCGTTGTTGACGAAGCGGCGCAGCTCGCTCAGCAGCGCATCCTGTTCGCGCACGACGCTGGCATGCTCCGGCGAGATCTGGTGCGAGTTGACGACCGACAGCCAGGCGAAGATCAGCCAGGCCAGGGTCAGCGATGTCAGCAGGGCCCACTGCAGGGCGTTGGGCCAGTCGAGACCGACCGACAGCGGGAACAGCAGGGTCAGGATGAGGGGTGCCGCCAGACGAACCAGGATGCGCGAGTACATGGGTGCTCTCTGATGAAGCTCACTGTGGAGTATCGGCCGTGCGGAACGGCTCTTTAGGCGGGAAATCCCATGGTTTCGCGCGAACGGATGATCTGTGACCGTCGTTGCTGCTTTCTGTCGGAGCGACGTGAGTCGCGACCGCGGCCTGCGAAAATCCTGAATGCAGATGGACAGGGATTCTTGCCCGGTAAGGCTCCTTGCCTGAATCGCGAGCCAGGGCAGCTTCGACCGTGCGGTCGCGACTCACGTCGCTCCTGCAGCAGGCCCGCAGTGGGGATTCCGGAGACTCAGGCGATCGCCGCCGCCAGGTCCAGCAGCCGCTGCGCGATGCGTTCCAGCGGTACGGTTTCCTTGGCCGCGCCCAGCCGCATGGCCGCGCCGGGCATGCCCCAGACCACGCTGGTGGCTTCGTCCTGCACCAGGGTGGGCGCGCCGGCCTGGCTCATCTCCAGCAGGCCGCGGGCGCCGTCGTCGCCCATGCCGGTCAGGATGGCGCCGACCGCGTTGCCGCCCGCGCTCTGGGCGACGGAACGGAACAGTACGTCCACGGCCGGCTTGTGGCGGTTCACCGCCGGGCCGTCGTCGATGCGGCAGCGCCAGCGGGCGCCGTCGCGTATCACGCGCATGTGCTGGCCGCCGGGGGGAAGGTAGGCGTGGCCGGGCAGGATGGCTTCGCCATCGGTCGCCTCGCGCACGGCCATGGCCGAATGGCGGTCCAGGCGTTCGGCGAAGGCGCGGCTGAAACCGGCCGGGATGTGCTGGGTCAGGACGATGGCGGGCGCGTCGGCCGGCATCTGCTCCAGCACCACGCGCAGGGCCTCGGTGCCGCCGGCGGAAGCGCCGATGGCGATCAGACGGTCGGTGGTGCGGAAGCGCAGCGCCGGCGGCGCCGGCAGCGCGGTGTCCAGCCCAGTGCGCGGCGCGCTGGTGCGGGCCAGCGGGCGCACGCGCGCCTTCGCGGCGGCCTTGACCTTGGCGATGATCTCGTCGGCGTAGGCCTGCAGGCCGCTGGCGACGTCCAGCTTGGGCTTGGAGACGAAATCCACCGCGCCCAACGCCAGCGCCTGCAGCGTGGTATCGGCGCCGCGCTCGGTCAGCGAGGAGATCATCACCACCGGCATCGGCCGCAGGCGCATGACGTTTTCCAGGAAGGCCAGCCCGTCCATGCGCGGCATTTCCACGTCCAGCGTCATCACGTCCGGGTTCAGGCGCTTGATCTTGTCGCGCGCCAGCAGCGGGTCGGCGGCGGAACCGACGACCTCGATGGCGGGGTCGCGCGACAGGATCTCGGTCAGGATCTGGCGTACCACCGCCGAGTCGTCGACGATCAGCACGCGGCAAGGGGTCGTACTCATCAGAACAGCTCCACGCCCCCGGTGACCGGGGCCTTGGACAGGCGGGCGCGGGCAGCGGACTCGGCGGCCAGCACTTCGGCATCGTGCGCGTGCGGCAGGCGCTGGACGACGGCGCGCCCGGTCTGCGGGAAGTACCAGACCTTGCGCGGATGGATGCCGCGCAGGTCTTCGGCCATCACCGGGATGCGCTCGGCATCCAGATAGCGGCGCACGAATTCTGCGTTGCGCGTGCCTACCGGATTGCTGGTGAACCCCTTCAGCACGTTGGCGCCGCCGAACACCTTGGCTTCCAGCCGGTTGCGTGCCGCACCGCGCTTGAGCAGGTCGTTGATCAACAGTTCCATCGCGTAGCTGCCGTAACGCGCCGGCGCACCGTCGCCCACGTTGCCGTCGGGGAGCAGGAAGTGGTTCATCCCGCCCAGTTTGAGCAGCGGGTCGCGGATGCACGCGGCCACGCACGAACCCAGCACGGTGACCAGCGCGGTGTCGTTGTCGACCACCAGGTACTGGGTGGGCAGCAGCTTGGCCGCTTCGGTCTTGAAGCGGGCATCGTGGTACCGCATCACGCGGCCATCGGCGAAGGCGGCAGCGGCGGCACTCATGCGGCCGTCCCGGCGCGCCGGTACAGCGTGCGCCCGCAGGGCTGGATGATGTCCGCCGCGTGCAGGTAGTTCTCCGAGTGCCCGGTGTACAGCATGCCATCGTCGGCCAGGTGCGGGACCAGGCGCGTCAGGATGGCCCGCTGCGTGGGCTTGTCGAAGTAGATCATCACGTTGCGGCAGAACATCGCCACGAACGGACCGGATACCTCGTAGCGCGGCGCAAGCAGGTTCAGTGGCCTGAATTCGATCAGCTGGCGCAATGCCGGATGCACGCGGCACTTGCCTTCGTTGGGGCCGCTGCCGCGTTGGAAATAGCGGCGCTTCAGGGCATCGTCCAGGCCGGCGATGCGTTCGATCGGATAGACGCCACGCTCGCCGGTGGCCAGCACCTGGGTGTCCACGTCGGTGGCCAGGATGCGTATCGGCGGTGTCAGCGTGCCGTAAGCCTCGCAGGCGGTGATGGCGATGGAATACGGCTCCTCGCCGGTGGAAGCGGCACAGGACCAGATCTTCAGCGGACCATCGTTGCGGCGTTTGGCCAGTTCTTCCTGCAGACGCTCGAAATGGTGCGGCTCGCGGAAGAACGACGTGAGGTTGGTGGTCAGCGCATTGGTGAAGGCCTGCCATTCGTCGCCGCCATCGCGTTCCAGCTGGTCCAGGTAGTCCTTGAAGCTGCGCAGCCCGAGCGCGCGCAGGCGCCTGGACAGGCGGCCGTAGACCATGTCGCGCTTGCCGTCGGCCAGTGCGATGCCGGCACGCTGGCGGATCAGGTCGGCCACCCGGCGGAAATCGCGGTCGTCGAACTCGAAGTCGCGCGTGCCCGGCACCGGGGTGTCGTCACGGTTGGCGGGGGGGGCAGGGGTCCGTCGGATCGTGGCGGCGGCGTGGGCCGGGAAGCGGGTGCTGACGGACATGGAGGGCTCGAGCGGACGGGATGCGGGCGGGCTTCCGTCACCGGCGCCCCATCGACAGGACGGAACACCGGTGACGGGTCAGACAATGCAAACGGCGTGCCTCAGAACTCCTGCCAGTCGTCGCCTTCGGCCAGCGCGGGCTCCAGGGCGGCCGGGGCGGCGGGGCGTGCCATCGGCTTCACCGGCGCCACCGCGGGCGCGGGGCGGGCGGGCTGCCTGACGGCCGCCGTGGGTGCCGCGTGCGCATGCAGCTTGAACACCGAGACCGACTCGCTGAGAGCCTGCGCCTGCTCTTCCATGGAGCGGGCGGCGGCCGAGGCTTCCTCCACCAGCGCAGCGTTCTGCTGGGTGGTCTCGTCCATCTGGGTGATGGTCTGGTTGACCTGTTCGATGCCCGCGCTCTGTTCCTGCGAAGCAGCGGAGATCTCGGACATGATGTCGGTCACGCGCTGCACGCTGGCGACGATCTCGCCCATGGTGGCGCCGGCCTGGTTCACGAGCTTGGAGCCATCGGCCACCTTGTCGACGGACGTCTCGATCAGGCCCTTGATCTCCTTGGCCGCGTTGGCCGAACGCTGGGCGAGGGTACGCACTTCGCTGGCGACCACGGCGAAGCCGCGGCCCTGCTCGCCGGCACGCGCGGCTTCCACCGCGGCATTGAGCGCCAGGATGTTGGTCTGGAAGGCGATGCCGTCGATGACGGAGATGATCTCGGCGATC
>NZ_JBANLZ010000005.1:0-272360 GCF_037046485.1 Pseudoxanthomonas sp. F11
CTCCACCGGCTGGACCTTCTTCAGCAATCACAGCCACGTGCTCTTCTGCCTGGCGGCAGAGCCGCAGCAGACATTGCGCGAGGTGGCGGCCAAGGTCGGAATCACCGAACGAGCCGTGCAGCGCATCGTGGCCGAATTGGAGGCAGCCGGTGTTCTGGAGCGGCATCGCGATGGGCGGCAGAATACCTACCGCATAAACCGTCGTGTGCCCCTGAGGCACCCCTTGGAAGCACACTGCAGGATCGGCGACTTGATCGATGTGGTGGTGGCGCGATAGCGCATCGTCCCATCTTCCCATCGAAGGGACGAAATCAAGGATCAGGCCTTGGACGCCTAATCTAACCGTGCGTGGAAACGGGGTAGAACCCCCATGAGGCTTCTCCGCGCTAGTCGCGGCTGTAGACAGAAGTGAAGGTCATGTCTGCTTCGGGTCGAAAGCAGACGTCAGGAATAGCCACGTAACGGGTGATCGATATCCCCGTCTGGCGTACCGCCATAATGACGGAGCATCGCATTCGCAAATGCCTGTCTTAAGGCCAGGCGCCTACTTCGCTCAATGACTGCCAAATTCTGACGGAGTCCAGAACCGGGTTGCCTATCAGTTTCCGTGTGAGCAGGAGCCATCACTGCCAGCTCACAACAAACGAAAAGACAAAGGCTCCGAGCCCGGCCCGCACCCGTGCCTTTACAGTATTCGCGATTCAGGTAATCGAGTTTGCACAGACGTTTCAGGAGAGGCTCCAGCCAATACAGTTCTGGGAGCACTCTCCTCACTAAGGGAAGAGGGCTCCACGTCCGCTCAGAAGCTAAGCCCGGCTGAGGCTGCGCGCAAATGCGAGAAAGCTAATGCTGCCAATAAGAATTGCCGCTCCAGGCACAAGCACATTCCCGTGAACATAAAGCCATGCCCAAACCGTCGACAAGTCGCTGCTCTCCGTGTAGTGCTTGCCCAGCGCGAGTTCGAAAGCGAACCACAGCGGACCCCATAACACCAGCACAAGACTGCAAACAAGCAAAAGCAGCGTTGCTTTTGATCTCACCTTCCTATACAGAATGGCCGATGCCAAGATCAGGCACAGCAGCGAGACCACCGTAACGACGACTTCAACAGTTCCAAGCATATAAGCGCTCCTCATTCATCAATCTCGCGGTATCTCTTCTTGTAAAAGTCGTCCATCCAATCAGAAAGTCGATTGAATATGTGATCCTCACCACGATACTTTGCCTCATCGAGGAAGTCTTCAGTTGGGCGGTAGTACTTGTTCATCTCAGGGAACTCGTAGCGCATCGTATTGAGGAGCTCAGCAGCTTCCCGCCGTGTAAGCGACTGGCCCTCGTGGTGACCATAACGTTCCTTGAGTTTTGAGTCGAGAATTCCGCAAGCAATCGGATTGGACCCAGGTTTTGGGCCGGCTTGATCCGGCCCAACATGGCTCTGCGCCTTGTCTAGAGGATTTGTCCACTTTCGAAAGCTCGGGAACGCCCTCGATAGTTCCTTGGCCTTCGTTGAAATTGGGTCGAACTGGAAGTAGTACATGATCTCAGTACCGCTGCCACGACCACGCTCGTGAACAACATAGATTCTAAGTCGGCCATCCGGATCCACGTAAGACATCGGGTTGCCACCAACGTACTCGTACGTGTTGTTTCCATCGCCCAGTCCTATCGGATCAGACTGCAGGTAACGTCCAAGCTTTGAGCTGTAATCTCGTGCTCCGTTGTTCCAGTTACCTGTCTCCGCGTCGAAGTACTGACCAGGATAGCCCAGATTGTAGCCACCAATGCTGTCGACGGTAACATCTCTGCCGTAGGCGGAATTGTTAGCCTTCCAAACCAGCGAGCCTACGCTGTTCGTGACCGACTCAGCGCGCTGCTGCAGATCGTTATGCACGTAGTAGTTCTGGGCGCCGCGCACAAAAGCCACGATCTCCCCGTGAAGCCTTGCATAAACTGTCCATCCTTGGCCCGCTTTGAACTCGCCAAGAAGATCGCCAGCCTCATCATAGATAAACCAATACTGTCCTGACGGGCCATACTTATAAACGCGTTGACCCAAGCCATTAACACTGTATGTGGTTGGGACACCGTTCTTAACCGCTAGGCTCATCCGATTGAATCCGTCGTAGACATAGACAATCGAACCATCCTCAACGATGTTGCCGTTGTCATCGTGCGTGTAGTTCGCCGTTTGACTGCCAGATACAGAATGAAGACGATTAGAATTGGGATGATACTCAAGCAGGCTTGAGGCGGCCGCAGTGTATGAGCGCTTGTTCCCGTTCTTATCAAATGTCCATGATTCTGACTTAGCCATCG
This sequence comes from Pseudoxanthomonas sp. F11, assembly GCF_037046485.1. Taxonomy (NCBI): domain Bacteria; kingdom Pseudomonadati; phylum Pseudomonadota; class Gammaproteobacteria; order Lysobacterales; family Lysobacteraceae; genus Pseudoxanthomonas; species Pseudoxanthomonas sp. F11. The sequence continues at coordinate 2,317 of NZ_JBANLZ010000005.1, forward strand.
AGTTGCTGCTAAGCAAACGCGATACTGTGTCGTAACCGTAGGTGACACTTTTTGTCGTATCTGTTTGGTCGTTCACGCTAAGCGGGTGATTGTTCGCGTTGTACGAAACCGTCTTCGACTGTATAACCGTAGATCCCAACGAAACCTTCAATGACTTCGGGCGCCAGCTAGTGTCGTAGGTTAGCTCCCTCGAAAGTCCATTTCCGTACGTATAATTCTGTACGGGCCCAAATGGTTGGTATCTTACGTTTCCAGCCAGCACGGTAGTGGAGCCGTTGATGCTTGAGGTAACCGAGACAATCCTTCCTGCGGCGTATCCGTATCCAATCCCAACACCACCCGCACCTATTCCAACCAAGCGATCCTGCACGTCATACTGATAGGCAATGGAAGACGAGCCACCGGAAGGTAGCTGTCTTATTTCTAGAGAAACTTTGCCTGATGGCGTGTAGTGATAAGACGTCGATCCAGTCTCGTCATTGACCGCGCACACTCGCCCCTTCCCATTGGTGCAGGAGTCATAGGTTATTGTCTGTGTTGAGAAGCCGACAGTGCGAGACGATTGGCGTCCTAGTGCATCATAAGAGTACGTAACAGTACCCCCAGAGGCTGGCGTTTTCTGAGTGACTCGTCCTGACGAGTCATACTGGTATGTAGTGATTCCTGTGTCAGGACTGCTTACTTTTGTTACTTGTCCAAAGCCATCGTGTTCATACGTAGTCACTCCGCCGATCGCGTCGGTAACTGAGCTGACATTGCCGGCGATGTCGTATGTATAGGTGGACAAACCACCGTCCGGCATTAGCTCCGTAAGAAGTTCGCCGTGTGGGTTGTAGGTGAAGGTTCTGACGCGACCCAAAGAGTCCGTCACGCTTCTGACTTCACCAGACGCACCATACTGATAGACCATCGATTGGCCTTCTTGCGCGGTGCTTACGTGATAAGCGCCGCTGGCATCGTAGTGGTTGGATTGCATGAAGTGGACAATGCGTCCAGGAGGAGAAGACATTGTCTTCATGCCTGGCGCTACACGTAGGGGCTCCTGGCAAATCACGCCCGGCAGGCACGGTTCTGGACCCGGCGGATCTGGGTCGCCAAATCCAGGGACGAAGTTCTGTCCAGAGCCACTGATGGTCAGATTGGAGGCTCCGAATGGAGATATGCCGTGGATGTAAATTGGTTGATTCGCGTACGTAGCCAGCTGAGCTTGGGTTAGCGTGAACTGGAACCTGTGCTGCGTACCACTTGATGCGCATGCATTACCAACTGCTGGCTCACTTGCGTGATTAGCGAGGAAAGAGCCATTGAACGTCCCGACGCCGGCAGGCCCGCCCAAATAGAGATGAACGTCAATCGGGGCATCATGAAATGTAGAACAAGCCCATCCACTCACGACGCCACTTGCATTTGCGCTGAAATTTCCCAGGATTGAGCTCCCCGGTGGCCCTTGATATCGATCGACGATGTAGTGAGTTCGCTGTGACTCGTTGTTGTACTCGTACTCTTTAACCGCATGCGTTCCAGTTACTTCCTTTTCGAATTCCCTGATTAGTCGACCTACTTGATCATAGAGCTTGTGTTTAACATGGCCGTCAGCCTCAATCACCGAGCGCAGCAGCCCATTGCTCCCGTAGATGTAGCTGGTGTCATCATTGCCCGATGTTCGGTATGCACGCGCCTTTGTTAGACGGCCGAGTAGATCATAGGTAAGGTCAAGTATCTGACCATTCTCGCTTGTTATCCGCCCCGCTTGACCTAGAGCCGTATGGTTGGTGTATGTAACCGCATGGCCAAGAGTGTTGGTGGTAGAAAGAAGATCGCCAGATGGCGAGTACTGAACGGTTATCTGGTCTCCGGCTCCAGGGTAAGTTCCATCAACCACCACTGTTTGCACCATTCCGCTCGGATAGACAGAGTAGCCGTAGGCGGTGATTCGTTCCTGATTAGGACTGCCTTTTGACGATCTGTTGAACGTCTTCACCCACCTAAGTAGCCTTGCGGATGAGTGACCATCTGGGTAGTAGTCGTATAGTGTCTCCGAGATTGGCGAGGCCAATGATGCGCCATAACGCTTCACAGAGAGGAGGCGCTCCCGCTTTATGGGATCCCAGACGTACTGGGTAATACGCTGTGAGGCTGTATTTCCGCCGGGACCGATACCTGTGATTAGCAAGAGCAGCTGGCCGTCTTCGCTGTATGTGTAGTCGGTTTTATTGCCCAGAGCGTCAACGACGTAGTCTTTATTGCCTGCCGAATCGTATGCGGTATACGTCCCTCGGGCAGGACACGCTGCACTTGCCGGAATTTCAACGCCGATCACTCGCTTTGCGTCTCCGACTTCAGCGATGTGGTATCTAGTGGTTGATCCCAGTGTGTTGGTCACGTCGGTGTAGTCGGTCCCGTACGTAAACGTACTTTTCTCAATGCCCCCCTCTTTGCCCGAAGTAGCTACCTTGCCGTCACTGTGGTAGGTGACGCGGGTTTGTCTTACGTCGTTGAGCGAAATCCCGGTAAGCGTCCCAGCATTGGTAGAGACCTCATAGTGATAGGTTCTCTTGATCAAGCCACCTGGAGACGTGACGACCTGCAGCATGGCGGAGGGCGCGTACTGATAGGTGTAACGCCCGCCAGCAGGATCAACTACCGCGGACACCTTGTTCTGATTCCACTCGAACTGAATCTGCTTGCCTGAGGAATGGGTCAAGCCTGTAAGGCGCCTGGCGGCATTGTAGTTGTATGTAACCCCTATCCCTCGCTCGTCTCCAATCTTTATTGGCTGACCGGCGCTCGTGTACGATTCAATGCCACCTTCGCGAGTGCTGAGAATCCATGAGCCTGATGACTGGCTGACTCTGTTCCCCGCACCATCTATCCAAGCGCCGCTACCATCGGGTAAGAGCATCCAGGAATTGCCTCCACTTCGATGAGCATAGACTTCTGTGATGGTACCGATGCCGCCACACCAGAAGACCGCGTACAGGCTGGTGGTGCAAATTTCGCCATTCTGGTACTTGAACGAGAGAGCGGTATCGATATTTGAGTTCCACAAGGGGCCAAATATCCCATGAGTCTGGCCCGCACTGTTGTAGAAGCGCGATATCCCTAGAGACTGCCCCCCCAGATTGAGGTTAAAGTCGGTATCTGATTGAACTTTGTTTCCCGTCGCCACCATGACAGGTAACGACGTGACACCATCGCAGTCCTCTCCTGGGCTGTCGTCCCCAGTCACGATCTCAGCAACATCCACGTCTGTGGAGCCTGTCTCCTGATCGCTCTCCCAATCATCCTGATAGTCTGGCTGCGGGTTGTAGAACCACTCGCAGTAGGTGTGAGTTTCGTCAACACGTACGCAGGCCTGTGACCAGTCCTCTATGGCTGCATAGGCGATAGCCGAGCCACCTGCTGTCGCAGCCAGTAGAACCGCGGTGATTGACGCCCTTAGTTTCCGTGAGCTCTTAGCTTCAGGCTTAGTTTCATGAGCGGGCTGCATTCCTTACACTCCCCATGCGTTGTTGTAGGCGCGATCCGATGCACTTCTCGCAAGATCTCTTAGGCTACCGAAACCTAGGGCTCCATCCTTAGGACGGCGCTCTAACGATCCTATGGTCTCGACTCGATCGATTAACCCCTTTGCAACTTTTGCAGATGCACCGATGGCATCCCTGACTTGGCTCTCAGTAAGCTCATCACTTATGAGCAGGGCGAGTAGTCGCTTCTTAGCATTTGCGTTCACTGAAGCCGTAAAGCAACTATCGAGCTCTCTACATAAATCATTCAAGCCGCACGCAATGAGCTCTGCGCTCATGTGACGCTCATAGGCAACTGATCTTCTCAAGTAGTCCGTAGCGCCGTGTTCTATAGTTCTTCGCCATATCCCCGGGCCTTCATATCGTGGCAACGATGAACGCATGGAGGCCGCAATTAGCGCTCTTACTGCGTCCTCTTTTCTGGCGCAGAGCCCAACCATGCATGCGCTAGAGAATCTACCGTTGCCGTTGGAGAATGGGTGTGTAAGCAGAAGAAAGAGTCCGACTAGAGAGGCTCCCGCAACAATGTCATTTCCTGCACGATAGATACCTTGGCCGCACGCAAAGAATGACTCCATCAAGTCGGGCACCTTTGAGGGGGCTGCGTATACGTACTTTGCGCGCTCTATCGACCTGCCGCCTGTGAAGGCGTGGGCACTCCTGAGGCGTGCTGGACGTCCAAGAATGTCTGCCGAAACCTTCAGTACGCTAGATGCATCACTGCCAATCGCTCCTGGGCCGGACAACGTAAACAGTCTAGAGGCATGTGCGAGATCCGAATCTCGAGTGGGGCTAGATGACGCCAGCCAAGCAAGCACTAGCCTCAAGCAATCGCTGGCGTGAAGCGTGTCTTCTGTCGGACCGAACTGATCGAGAGCTCCTTTCGACTCGTCGAGGGGGTACGGTGTGCAAACCGCGATCGGCTCTCCAGTTGTGGGAGCCGATTCGATATCTGTATAGCCAAATGCTGTGCGATTCCGATCCCGTCGACTCACGGGCATTTCGGCATATGCGACCATTCCCCGAAGCCTCCTTTCCTCGCGTGAACGTATGGCTAGATCACGCGCCAGCTCTTGTCAAGCACCCTCGCCATTTGGAGGGGAACACCCAGCAAATGCGCCGTAAGTGGATGGACATAGGAGCGCTCGACTAGTGGTAAATGCGTGAACTTTTTGCCCTTGTCAGGACGGGAATATCTTGGTTGGTAACGCAGCTTAGGAGGCTGTTGGCTCCTCGAAGCTATGTTGCGAGACATTGTTGAATGGTGTTGTCTCTTGAACATGCGAGCCGGGTGAGTAGCAGACGAAGGTACGTCGCTGATGCGAATGCTGGCAGTTGTATAGACGGCCGAGATAGCGGTCACAGTCACGGCTGCTTTGCTTTGCGCAGATACGCAACTTCTTCCTTCGGCACCCCCTCGCACCAAGCCTTCGCTCGCTCACTGGAAGACCTAGGTGATTCGGCCGTACTCCCAGCGGGCAGGGCACTGAGTCCTCCGCCTGGATCTGAGGTGAGCGCGGCGCTTATCGACCAAGAGCCGAACCGCAAAGCGCGCCTACGACCTATGGGTGCTGCCTATATCTGGCTCCATAAACTATAGCCATGATGGCTGTGTCTCCTTTCGGCCAGAAGCGGACATCAAGCAACGGCTGAACTAGGCATACCTGCGAAGTGGGTTCGGTTTGAATGAATCGTTAGCGCCCCATCCTTGGCAGGTCGTACCCCAAAGCCCGGCCGCGACGACTCAACGCCGTTTTGGCCTGGCTCCCGACTCCCCGACCCGTTGAGCAAACGGGCAGAGTGGCTGTGTAGGTCACCTCCACCTCATGGGATTGGACTGACCTCGACGAAGTCGCGCATCCGTCGCCGACGTTTGTCGCGTAACGTCAGTTTCAGACTTAGACGGTGCGCCGCGACAGCACGCACGGCACCCCCTCCAGGCGCATTGGCCCACTGACGGGCGATGGCGCGTGGCATGGGATTTGCATATATGTTCTTGATCAGACAGGGGACGGTGATGAAGGGGCGGCATCGCGCAAGGCGGGCGTGGGTTGGGGGGCTGGTGGCCATGGGCTTGGCTTGGTGTGTCGATGCTGCGGAGGTCCGCTTCGCGGTGGGTAGCGGTAGTGGCCCGGTGGCCGATGCCGTGGTCAGCCTCCATGGCGCGGTGCCCGCGAGCACCCGCGCAGCCACCGCGCGGATGGACCAGCAGCACTCGGCCTTCGTGCCCGCCGTGCTGCCGGTGCAGGCCGGCACGGTGGTGGCCTTCCCCAACCGCGACAACATCCAGCACCACGTCTATTCGTTTTCGCAGCCACGGCAGTTCGAGATTCCGCTGTACTCGGGCAACAAGGCCGCGCCGATCCGCTTCGACAGGCCTGGCGTGGTGGTGGTGGGCTGCAACATCCACGACTGGATGATCGGCCACATCGTGGTGCTCGACACGCCCTACTTCGGCAAGACCACCGATGACGGCCATCTGACGCTGGACGTGCCGCCCGGCCGGTACACTCTGCGCGTGTGGCATGTGCGCGGCAGCGGTGCACCGCTGGAGCGCACGCTGGTGGTGCCGGCGGCGGGCACCTCCGCGACGCTGCAGGTGGCGCTGGCGCCGGCCCAGGAGGATGTGCGCGGCAACGACCGGCTGCGTGCGCTGCAGCAGAAGTTCCGCCAGCTGAAGGGGACGCCGCCTTGAAGCCGCGCCGTTTCCAGACGCGCGTGATCGCGATGATGATCGCGGTGGTGGCGGCCGCGCAGCTGGCCACGTTCGCGGTGGTGACGGTGGCGACCCAGCGCGCGGTGTCGTCGCGGCTGGAGCAGGAGCTGAGCGTGGGCCACCGCGTGTGGGAACAGTTCCAGCAGAACCGTTCGGAACAGCTGCTCGCCTCGGCCTCGGTGCTGGCGGACGATTTCGGCTTCCGCGCGGCGGTCGCCAGCGGTGACGCGCCGACGCTGCGTTCGGCGCTGGCCAACCACGGCACGCGCATCGGCGCCGACCTGGCGTGGCTGCTGGACCGCGATGGCCGCTGGCAGGCCAGCGCCGACGGCATGGCGGCGCCGGCGGCGGGCGTGCTGGCAGGCATCACGCAACAGGCGGCGCAGGAGGGCGTGGCGCTGCAGACGGTGGTGGTGGAGAACGCGCTGTACTTGGTGGTGATGCTGCCAGTGCTGGCGCCTGAACGGGTCGGCTGGCTGGTCGTCGGCCGCCGCTACGACGACGCGGTCGCGCAGCAGTATCGAAGCCTCACCGGACTGGAAGCCGCCTTCGTCACCAACACCGGCACCGGCACGCGTGTGCATGCCGCTACCCTCCCCGCCGACCAGCGCGCGATGTTCGCCAAGGTCTTGACGCCCGGCGGCGGCCAGGTGCGCGAACTGGCGGTGGGCGGCGACCACTACCTGTCCGATTCGCATCCGCTGACCCCCGGCGACGACGCGCGACTGGTCTTGCTGGATTCGTACGACCGCGCACTGGCGCCGTACCGCACGCTGCGTTCGCGCATCCTGCTGCTGTCCGGGCTGGCGACCCTGCTGGCCGTCGGCGTGGCGGTGGCGCTGGGTCGCGGCATCAGCCTGCCGGTGTCGCGGCTGGCGCAGGCGGCACAGCGCATACAGGCCGGCGATTACTCGCAGGCACCGGCCTCCGGCGGCAGCCGCGAGATCGTCGAGTTGGCCGGCGCACTCGGGCGCATGCAGGCCGACATCGCCGCGCGTGAGGCGCGCATCCTGCACCAGGCGCACCACGATGGACTGACCGGGTTGCCGAACCGCCGCCATGCCTACGACCGCCTGCAGGCGGCGCTCGATGCGGGCGGCGACGTGGCCGTGCTGGTGATGGACGTGAACCGCTTCAAGGAGATCAACGACACCCTGGGCCATGCGTTCGGCGACCAGGTGCTGCGTGAAGTGGCGCGGCGCCTGCGCGGCACGCTGGACGACACGCAGGTGGTGGCGCGCCTGGGCGGGGATGAATTCATGGTGATGCTGCCGGGGTTGTCGTGCGAGGCCGCGCGTGCGCAGGCGCAAGCGCTGTGGCATGCGTTGAAGCAGCCGCTGGACCTGTCCAGCGCCCGGGTGGGTATCGAAGGCAGCTTCGGCCTGGCCTGCCATCCGCAGCATGGCGACGATCCTGACACGCTGCTGCGACGCGCCGACATCGCGCTGTACGACGCCAAGGCCGCGCACGGCGGCGTAGCGGTGTACCAGCCGGGGCGCGATGAATCGCACCTGCGGCAGCTGCAGCTGATGACCGACCTGCGCCAGGCGATCGCGGGCGGGCAGCTGGAGCTGAAGTTCCAGCCCAAGCTCGATGCGGCCAGCGCGCATGTGCAGCACGTGGAGGCGCTGGTGCGCTGGCGCCATCCGGTGCTCGGCCCGGTGGCGCCGGATGAATTCATTCCGCTGGCGGAGCGATCGGGCTTCATCCACGAGCTGACGCGCTTCGTGCTGGACCAGGCCATGGTCTGCAATGCCGCCTGGCGCGCCGACGGCCTGGACTTGGGGCTGGCGGTCAACCTGTCGGCGATGGACCTGCTGGATGCGGATCTGCCGGACTACATCGAGCAAAAGCTGGCGGCGCATGGTGTGCCGGCGGCGCGGCTGATCCTGGAGGTTACCGAAAGCGCGCTGATGCAGGACATCGAGTACGCGCTGCGCATGCTGCACCGGCTGAAGGCGTGCGGCGTGCGACTGGCGATCGACGACTTCGGCACCGGCTATTCGTCGCTGGCGCAGCTCAAGCGCATGCCGGTGGACGAGCTGAAGATCGACAAGAGTTTCGTCATGCAGCTGGAAGAAGGCAGCGACGATGCGGTGATCGTGCGTTCCACCATCGAACTGGGCCACAACATGGGCCTGTCGGTGATCGCCGAAGGCGTGGAGAACGACCGCGCGCTGGCCCTGCTGCGCCACTACCGCTGCGACATGGTGCAGGGCTACCTGTTCAGTGCGCCGCTCGGCAGCGCCGAACTGCTGGACTGGTGCCGCCGTCGTGAAGCCGCGGTGCCCGACAGCGACCTGACGCTGGAAACCGACGCATGATCCCTGCCCTTCGCGTCCTGCCGCTGGCCTGTGCGCTGGCCTGTGCGCTGGCCGTCCTGCTCCCGGCGCTGCCCGCCTTCGCCGGTCAGGGGCGCCTGCTGGCCACCGGCGGCGGCGCCCAGATCGAGGGCGCGGCCGGCGGCGGCATCGTGCCATGGGCGGTGCTGTCCGGTTACGGCACCGATACGCAGCACGGCGGTGCCGCTTTCTACACGCGCGTGGACACCGGCGACTACGCGCTGGACGCCTACGGTGCGTCCTACACGTTCCGCAACCGGGTGGAACTATCGTTCGCGCGGCAGTCGTTCGACCTGGGCGAACTGCAGCGACAACTCACGCTGCCTTGGGATGCGCTGGAACAGGACATCTACGGCATGAAGGTGCGCCTGGCCGGCGACCTGGTCTACAACCACCTGCCGCAGATCAGCGTGGGCGTGCAGCACAAGCGCCTGCGCGACGGCGCGCTGCCGCTGGCGGTGGGGGCCCGCGAGGATCGCGGCACCGACGCCTATGTCAGCGCCAGCAAGCTGTTCCTCGATGCCGCCGGCGGCTACCAGCTGCTGCTCAACGCCACCCTGCGCTCGACCAGCGCCAACCAGGCCGGGCTGCTTGGCTTCGGCGGCGACCGGCGCGCGGACCGCCAATGGGTATGGGAGGGATCGGCGGCGGTGCTGCTGGATCCGCGCCTGGCGATCGGCGTGGAGTACCGGCAGAAGCCCGACAACCTGGGTTTCGCCCGCGAGGACGACTGGCGCGACGTATTCATCGCCTGGTTCCCCAACAAGCAGCTCGCCGTGGTCGGCGCCTGGGCGGACCTGGGCAGCATCGCCACGCTGGACGACCAGCGCGGCGCCTACGTTTCCGTGCAGTGGAGCTTCTGACATGACGATCCTGCGCCTGGTCACGGTGCTGGTGCTGGCAGGCCTGATGGCGGTGGCCGGCTGCGCCTCCACGCCGTCGCGCGACGATTCCCTGTACCGCGCACTGGGGCAGCGAAGCGGCATCGAGGCGCTGGTGGAGACGTTGCTGTTCCGCGTATCCGACGATCCGCGCATCGCCCACCACTTCGCCGACGTGGATATCATCCACCTCAACGACCGGCTGGTGGAATTCCTGTGCGTGCAGTCTGGCGGCCCCTGCACCTATGCCGGCAAGCCGATGGCCGAGGCGCACAAGCACGTGACCGTTGGCGAAGCCGACTTCAATGCACTGGTCGAGGACCTGATGTGGGCGATGGACGAGCGCGAGCTGCCGCGCACCACGCAGAACCGCCTGCTGCGCGTGCTGGCGACGATGCAGGGCGACGTGGTGCGCCATGGGCCACCACCGCCAGAAGCGCCGCTTCTGCCGAATCGCTGATGGACGGATCACCTACGGGATGTCCGGTTTGGGTCGATAGCGGACATGCCGCTCTCAAACACTGCTCGCGAGTACTAGAACTTGAGGCGCATGCCGCCGTTCACGACGAAGCCGTCCGTAGGCGCCCAAGCGTCCACTGTCCACTGCCCGTCCTCTGCGCGCTGAGGGAGCGTCATCGGGTGATAGCCGGTCTGGCGGATGTTGAGGATGTTCTCCAAGTTGAGGAACAAACTCACCTTGCCCAGCGTGATCTCGCCTAGCGCGCCCAGTTCCACGTACGGCCGTCCGGTACGCCGGTACGGGTTATCGTCCAACGACTGCGTGCCGGTGTAGTAGGCCTCGATGCCGACGCGGCCACGTCCATGCTGCTCCCACATGGCGACCAGGCCGGCCGTGTGGCGCGGCGTCAGCGGCACGCTGCGACGCCCCTGTGCATCCGTCCGCGGCTCGCTCGCGTCGGTGAAGACATAGCTGCCGGTCACGACGAAGTCCTGCCAGCGATAGCGCAGCAGGAACTCTGCGCCTCGCGTGCGCGTGATCCCATCGACATTCACCAGTTGGACGCGCCCGGTCCCGTTCGGCGCCGGAGAGGCTGAGGCCAACCTGACGGCGTGGTCGATGTCGGAGGCGAACAACGCAACGTTCGTCTCCCACGCCCCGTCCGCATATCCGATATCGAAAGACGCGGTCTTGGCGATCTCCGCTTCCAGGCCGTTCAACGGCTCAAGACGGGACAGGCCGGCGGCCTCGATCTCTTCCACGAACGGCGTGGGCGCATAGAAGCCACGACCCAGCGACGTACGTAACGTCCATTTGCCGGGCCGATACAGCAGGGACAGGCGCGGGCTTACGTGCGAGCCGTACTCGCTGTGGTGGTCCCATCGTGCGCTGCCCGCGAGCATAAGGTTTTCCCGCAACGCATGCTCGGCCTGCGCGAAGACGCCTGGAACGGTGTAGCGGTAGTCGAAGCCCGGAAAGGCGCGGGATGTGAATCGGTCCGATTGCACCGCCGTGCCTGCGAGCCAGGTCGTCTCCCCGAACCCGGAGGCGTAGGATGCCTCGGCAAAACCGGTCTGGTGGCGATCATCCTCCAGCACCTCACCGAATCGATGCGCGTGATCGGTGGTCATGGCCGATGCGCGCAGCTGCAGGCGGTCGGTCTCGCGCAACGGAATCTCGATGACCGTACCGGCATCGTAGCGGGTGGTGTCCTGCGTCAACGGGAAGGGCTGGCCATCCGGCATCAGCGTGCCCGGCAGCGTACCGCCCTCGCGATCCTCCTTGGTCGCGCCGAAGGTCACGAACGCCTTCGCACCGCGCTCCGAAGTCCAGAACAGGCGTGGACGCACCGTCCAACGCTCGTACTCCGGCATGTCGATCCAACCGTCATCGTCGAGGTCCTGGCGATCCTGCTCGTGGTAGCCCCCCACCAGCGAATAGCTCCACGCTTCAGAGAGCGGCGCGGCCGTGTAGGCGGTCGCGTCGTAGCCGCCCCGGCTGGTCACGTTGAGCAGCACTTCCGCCTCTTGCTCGTCGCGGGGACGGCGCGTGATCAGATTGATCACTCCACCCAGCGCCGCTGGCCCATACAGCGCCGAGGCGCTGCCCTTGATGATCTCCACGCGACCAAGATCCGTAGGTGGTATCTGCAGCAGGCCGATCGACGAGGACTGCCCGCCGTACAGCGGCAGACCATCGGACAGCAACTGGGTGTACCGGCCGCGCAGGCCCTGGATACGGATGTTCGATGCCCCCAAGGCGGGTGATGTGCTCTGCACACGAACGCCGGCCGTCTCGGCGACCAACATCGAGATGTTGCCGGGCGACATCAGCAGCTTCTCTTCGATCTCCTCGCGACTGATTACGTCGACCCGGATCGGCTCCTCGGACACCCTGCGACCGGAGCGCGTCGACTCGACAATGACGGCATCCAGTTCGACCGCATCCTCGTCGTGATGGTCATGCTCATCCCGGTGGGCCTCATCGGCAAACGCGGATGGGGCGGCGGCCAGCAGCAGCAAGGCAACCGCGGTGGCGAGGCGACGACGGGACAGCAGGGAACGTGGGGACATCAACAGCTCTCGGTGGCATCGCCAGTGTCGGGCGAATCGGAGCGCCGTTGTAAACGTTGGAGCGGCTACAAGGTCAACCGCGGCTTGCCCCGGTGGGCACGTCAAGGTGCGACGGCGGGGCATCCAGGGCTTCCAGGATACGACACCCGGCGATGCTGCCGCCCGGGCACCGACTGATCATCCGCGACAGCTCGCCACGTAGCGCCTGCAAGTCACGGATCTTTCCCTCGATATCCTCGACATGGGACCTGACCACGTTGTCGACCGTCGAACAGTCAGCCTCTCCGTGGCTGGAGAACGCCATCAGCTCGCGGATCTGGTCGATCGAGAACCCCAGCTCGCGGCTCCGTCGGACGAAGCGAAGGCGCTGGGCGTCCGTCTCGGAGTACGACCGGTAGTTGCCGGCCGATCGCAGGGGCGCGGTGAGCAGACCGATCTTTTCGTAGTAGCGGATTGTCTCCGCCTTGGTCCCGGTCTGCCGGGCGAGCTCCCCGATGGCAAAGGTGGTGGACATGGCTTGACTCTGTAGTGGCTACAGGGTTGATAAGGCCTTGTTGGCCTAAAAGCAACCCGCCTCTCTGATGAGGTTGGCGTGCGGCCTACGGCAGCGCACCAGGCGCTGCTGCCTCTCCAAACGGTGGATGGCAATGAGCGAGTGCTGCGGGTGTGGAAAGACCATGGATGTGGCAGCGATGCAGGCCAAGCAGCGCCGCCTCCTGACGATCGTGCTGGCCATCAATCTAGCCACCTTCGCGATGATGGCGTTCGCGGCGTGGTACTCGCACTCGTCCTCGTTGCTGTCGGGCAGCCTGGACAACCTGGGGGATGCGCTGACCTATGCCATCAGCCTGGCGGTCGTCGGCGCGTCGATGCGCGCGAAGGCCAAGGTCGCCTTCTTCAAAGGGTTGCTGATCCTTGGCGCGGCCGCGGCAGTGGGTGTGCAGATTGCCTGGCGGCTGGCCAATCCGGCGGTGCCCCTGTTCGAAGGCATGGGCATTGCCGCTGCATTGAATCTGGCGGCCAATGCAGTCTGCCTATGGTTGCTGACGCCTCATCGGACAGGCGACGTAAACATGGCTTCCGCCTGGGAGTGCTCGCGTAATGACATCTTCGAGGGTTGCGCCGTGTTACTGGCGACGGTCCTGGTGTGGGCGTTCGGCGCAGGTTGGCCCGACTTGCTGATTGCGGCCGCGCTGCTGCTGATGTTCCTTCGCTCGTCCTTGCGGGTCTTTCGAGCGTCGTTGCGCGAGCTAAGGTCGCGCGCGCCATTGCATGTCCAATCGAAGGGCAACTAGAAGTTTCTGCTTTCCCAGCCTGGATAACCGGCAAACATGATGTCAGCGATACGCTGGTCCATGACAACTGCACCGTTGGATCGCATGTGCTCTTCGATGAACTGTCGACCGGCAGTGTCGCGGGACAAGAACAGCATATCGGGGTTGCGCCCCGCACACTCCTGCTGCCACTGTGCCGGCGGAGTACCAGCAGGGCATACCAAGTAGCCATCCTCGATACGAAACAGCTGCAAACGCATGGGGATCGTTCCGAGTTAGTAACTCTAGGCAGGCAGCCAAGCTTAGCATCAGGTCTGCCTGCTAGTTAGGGCATAGCGCACCCTGCCTATAGCCGGTGTAAGGGCTTCCACAACGAGCCGCTCGTACGGCGTAAAGACCTAGGCGACGTCCGCTTCCGGCCAGGAGCGGACATCTAGGCCACTCAAGTCAGCATCTGTTACACGCTGCAAATGACCCCAAGGTCGCAACCAATGGTTTCTTTCAAATAGGTGGCCGCCGAGGCGATCACCATGTTTTGGTCGGCCGTCCTGTTTGCCAATGAAAGGCCCGGCTGCACCACGAGGATCTCCGCATCAACGCGTTTGAATCGGTAGGCCTTCACGATGTTGTTCACCTCCACAGGACTGCCCGCGAGGAACCGGCTCGGTCGAACATTTGTCGCCAATTTCTGATTCCGGCTGTTGATGTGCTGGCCAAGATCCCTGAAGCGCCATTTCCATTTCGCTGAGCGCACAGCCTGCGAGCAGACTTCGACCACGTCCTTGACGCGTTCGCCGGCCGTCTGACCACCTGAGAATTTGCAGTGGGCCAGCACTAGACGGATGCGATCCGGCTCTTCCTTGAGGCAAACTAGGTCGGCCGCTTCGCCCGCAGCGTCGTCGTCGAACACGACGTCGAAACCACCTTGGATGAAATGCTGCGCGGCCTTCCACTGAATTGAGTCGATGCGCATTTGTCCATTCCGCCACAGTGACTCGACCGTCAAATCCACCCCTTGCCAATCCCATGTTTCGAACTGGCTCGCATCGAGTTGTAGTTCTCGCGGATCTTGAGGCTTGATCAGGAGATTCCCGTCCAACTCGGAAAGATTTACGAAGCGGACTAGGGGAGGATACGAACTGAAGTACTGGGATGCCTCGTAATCGCGATTTCCTATCTTGATGGATAGCTCGTTCCCGCCTGTCTGGCGAACTTGAAATCCGTATTCACCTCCAACCGTCAACGTGAAGGCGGCCAATTCAGGAACATCATCGGTTCTGAGCTCGAATCGTAAGCTGTTCCCTTCTTTCCCGCGGAATACTATGTCCACCAGGTACAACGGCCACTCAGCGTCTCCAGAGGCAAATACTACCCGTTCCACCGATACGCCCAGCAGCTCTGCCGGCCACTCCACGACAAGCACTTCCTCATCCGGGATTGCATCGATTTCCTGCGGAACCAGGACGTTTGCAATGATGTCGGCGACGTTGATCGTATCATCCACGAGCTTCGAACCAATCTCCCTGCACCATTGGACAAGCGAAGGAATGGAGCCTTGCTCCCTCGACCATACGCGACCTTTGTAGGAACACCCGATCGCGACCTTGTTTCCTTCTTCCCAACCCGTTCCGCTCACATTGTTTTTGACAGAACCGGCACGCTCGGAAACTCCCAACGCGTCCGCAACATCCGCTCCGGTGTACATGGCAAAGCTCAAGTTCCGTCTGCCGTGCTTTTTTACGCCCAGGCTTTGGAACATGAGGCGATTAATGCGGCCTAACGACCGAAACACCTGTTCGCCGCTGATCAGCGTCACCTCGCCGGAGACAGCCTGAGCCAGCTCCTGGAACATGGAGCCATGATCTGTTGACGATAGAAACAGCAACCTCGCATCCGCGTGGTAGTGGAGCACAAACAGGGCCCATTCCCGATCGCGAACTTCCTTGGATTGCATCCAGCGTAGGCGAGGCTCGCTCCTTGTCACGAAGTACAAGGTACTCGTTTCATCATGCAGCCAAACCGCATGGACATGACGCTCCTTGCCGAGGCCCAAGTGAAATCTGGCGGGTACGAATTGTTCTGAGTGAAAGGCCACCGTGCTGAAGATCGGGCGGAGCAGCTTGTGCGAGATGGAAACATCGTCGGTCGATGGCTTGTCAAGCCGCTGCGACGATTGGAGGAACTCGATCAATTCCGCATGGTCTTGCGCTGCTTCCGAACTGAGCTCGCTCAGCAACTTGTTCCAGTCGGCATCTTCGCTATAAAGGCGTTCCAGCGCACCGGAAACCCGTGTGTCGGCGATATTCGCGACAACGGTGGCATCTCCGATGTTCTGGCCCGCGACCCGGGTAAACCGCCCGGTAAATTGCAGCAGGATGGCCAAGCTGCGGTGCATATCATGGATGGCCGCTACCTTCAGGCGGGGAAGGTCGAACCCCTCTCCGAGCATGTTCACGCAGACTGCGATCTTGGACCGGCCCGCCTTCAGCTCTTCGACCCTGGCATTAGCGCCAGGACTCTCCGAGTGAATGAGGACCGGTTCCAAGTCGGGGGCTAATTCCCGATAGATTTGCTCCACGGCCTCGGCACGTCCGATGCCCTCACACCGGGCCATGAGCAGATGGTCAAATCCCGCATCCAGATCCTCCCTTAACTGCTGGATGGCCGCCTCGGCAATGGCCCGGTCGGCCCGCACCGTCCCGCGAACTTCGAAGACGGACTCGAACCGGATCGGTTTGAAGTAGCCGTCTTGCTGCGCTTGGCCGAGCGGGTAGTTGAATATGACCTTCCCGTCGACCAGCTGCGCATCGCGTCTGAAAGGAGTCGCCGTGAACTGGAGCGTGTGAACGTCCTTGAATGCATCCCTGACCCGCGTCCAGTTGGATGCTGGGACATGGTGTGCTTCGTCTAGGATTAGGGCACTGCACCTTTGTGCCAACGCATCCAGGATCGCGGTTTCCGTACCCACGCCGAGCGCACTGGCCGTGACCACCACGACATTGCATGCCCCGATCAGTTCAAGGTCTTCAGCTGTCTGGGGGCGTTTGTTGATGACCCCGACGATGGGATTAGGTACGTCTTCGGGCAACACCTTGAGTTTCCTGAGCAGGCCGAATGTCAGGAACTTTTGCGCAGTCTGGGCTCGAAGGGCGTCCCACGGAACCACGACCAGCAGTGGTGACCGCCCAAAAGCGGCAAGGGCGGCCAGCATTGTCTCTGTCTTGCCCGTACCGGTTGGCATCACGATCGTCGCCGGCTGATGCCCCAAGCTCCAGTGCGCCCCGATGGCATGCAACGCACCTAGTTGCGGAGGCCTCAATCCCTCCTGACCCGGCAATACGGTTCCATCTTCCTGTTTGACCTCGGACCGGAAGGACAGTCGCCCATCCCACGAAGTCGCAATCTCCTTGGCCACGCGGGGCCAACCGACTTGTGCAACCCTTGCATCTAACTCTTCGAGCAGGCGGTGACTCCTCCATTGATAGCCGCCTTCGGGACGTTCCTTCAGGATGCCATCAACGCCGGCTGGGCGATCAATGTTCGGCCTCGAGGTCACCAGCACTCGATCGCCGTTCGCCAAATGCAGGACCGGCAGTGTGGTTCTAGATGTAATCCGCACTTCGCGTCGGTCTAGGATCTCGACCTCGGTACCCTGCCGCAAGACGTGTCGGACCCGTCCCTTCGGAAACGGCTTGTTCACTACCAAAGGCGGCAATTGGATCATAACCAGGCCCCTAACCTGCGGTCGTCACACCCAAATTAACTCATGTCCGCTTTGGGTCGAAAGCTGCCCTGTCCCCTACCCCTGATAAACATCCCTTATCCCCTGCCCCGCGGATATCCGGATCCCACAATGAACTGACACCCCCCGCGCAGATCAGCTGCCAAGCGCGCCATTGCCTGCAGCATCAGCCTCGGATCTTGCTTCAATTACGGCGACTCAAGAATCAGACACACCGCTCTGACCGCTATCGCGTGGCATATACCGCCCCCTCGAGTGCAGGCCGCGCTAGTGAACGCTATGGCGCTGAGAGATGCCACCCGACCACCACGCTCTGCATTTATGGCCCCGTCGCCCCCGCTCAACGGGGCGCATTACGCGAGTGAGCGACCGTACCGGGCCCGCGCTGGGCAAGTGGAGCATGTGGCGCTCTGGCTGTCACGTTCAAGCCAGAGGACTTCGCGAAGCGCTGTAGGGGTTGTCCTACATCGGCAATCGACTCGAAGTCGTCGGGCATAGCGTCGAGCTTGATGACGCGGGTACTGAGCGCCGAGGAGTTGGCCTGCAAGAGCCTGTTGTAGTCGAGCGCACTCCCCTGGCGCCCAGCTGGCGGCGGCGCAGCAGCCTTGGCATAGCGGCTGCGCCAACGTGCGCACTCGTACGCCCGGGGACTATTCCTAGCATTGATCCAGCGCTCGATGAACCGCTTGGCCTGGGCGACGCTCGCGGCCTTCGAGTGGAACTCCTTCTGCCACCACTTCAGCTTCGTGGTGCCGTCAGCCTTGATGGCCGCTACGCACGCGTAGTTCTGATAGAGGTTAGCCCCGCCGTCTGCGTTGTCTGACCAGCGATAGGATTGGGGAAGCGCCATGGAGCGATCTTCGGCCCGTTGCTTCCCAGAAGCTGAGACAGCGCGAACCGTCCGCCTAGAGCTCCCGCACCCTCAGCTCGCCCGAGAGGATGGGCCGCGCAACAATGTAATAGTCGTCCCGGTCGAATTGCCCCGAGTCGCCCTTGATCCGTCTGGCCTCGCGCAAGGATCCGGCGCTCCCTAGGTAGTTCCAATGGTCAATGACGTGGAGCTGCCTGAGCTTCCCGTCGCGCTCCTCAATCGCCACCCTGCCCTTGTAGGGCCACTTAGCGACTTCGATCCCCCTGAGCGCCGTTAGCAGGCGTTCGTCGTGGTCCCGCCCAGGCTCCTTCCCGGCGCAGGCTCCGCGGCAACGGCCGATTGAATGGCGGAAGCAGGGGCGGCCGCCCGGCGTCCGTTCTAGGCCAATGCGCGCACAACAGAGCTCGTGTTCGTCCGCCAAAGCTCTAAGCCTTTCCATGGCGGCCATCTTGCTGCTGAAAAGGCCATAGAGGTTGGTGCGGAGACGGAAGTTGGGCTCGTTGGAGAACGCGTAACGCACCCCTCCCAGATCCAGCGCTATCGAGCAGATCCGATGAGTCCGCCGCAGCTTCTTGTTGTAGAGCGGCTGCAGGGTCTTGATCTGGCGGGCCTCCAGGAGTTGGGCGCCCAAGTCGCCCGCCGTTCGGACATGGGTGATTCGGCGCGTCTGGGACAGCATGCGGGCCTCGCCGGGCTCTCGCAGGTGACTGAGCACCCGTGTCCGGAGATCGACACTCTTGCCGATGTAGAGGGGGACGGACTGCTCCTCGCCGTGGAACTGGTACACGCCAGGCGCCCTGGGCAGCTCGGCCGCAAGCTCACGGAGGTGGCTGGGATACTCGTAGGGGAACTTCTCGCGTTCTTGGCGACGAAACAACATGACTTCGCAGGGTGTCGGACACTGGCCAGCAGGGATCGTCTGGCGAAGACGTCGCAGCCATCGCGACGGAGGGGAAGCCTAGCCGCCCCGCGCGTCCCTTGCTATTAGTATTTCGCTGAACGGAGGGCGCAAGATCGCCCAGCCTTGACGATTCATCGACGGCCACTCAGTAACGTGTGGCCATCCTCGACGATGGATCGTGACTATGGCTGCCCCCAGTGACCTTCCCCCCGCTTACACCTGGCACGTCGCTGATGACGGCCAGCACACGCTTCTGCTCAAAGACTGCCCCATTGTGACGGTGGGCCCCGTGGGTGCTGGCTGGCTCATCCGGGTGGTGCTAAAGGGGCACGGGATCGAACCACTGGAATATGCCGTGCGATCTCTGGACCGTGGGAAGGGCTGGGCACAGCGCTGGGTGAAGCCGCGGGAGCGCCTGGTGGCGAAGGCCTGCGGGCATCCCGTGGAGCCGTCCCGCCCGCTTTCCTCCATTGTGGCCGGGAGACAAAAGGCCGCCTGAGATGGGATCTCCCCTCCCCCGCTCGTTTTACGCTCGCGACCCCAGAATCGTCGCGCCCGAACTACTCAACAAGTTGATCGTGGTGGCTGACGGCCGGGCGGGACGGATCGTCGAGGTCGAAGCCTACTGCGGATCAGAGGACCCAGCTGCTCACACGTACCGCGGCAAGACGGTCCGCAATGCCACCATGTTCGGGGAGGCTGGCCACCTGTATGTCTACTTCAGCTACGGGATCCACTGGTGTGCCAACACCGTCTGTGGCGAGGTCGGCCAGGGCTTTGGCGTACTCCTACGGGCCATCGAGCCGGTGCAGCGCCTAGATGCGATTCAAGAAGCTCGCGGGCTTACCAGACGCGCGGTCGACCTAGGAAATGGGCCAGGCAAGCTGGCCCAGGCACTTGGCATTACAGGGGAGGTCAATGGCGCGGACCTCGTCACCGTCGATCGCGGGGTGTGGGTGGCGGACGACGGAGTCCCCCCGCCGGCCAAGCCTGCAACGACCCCCCGGGTCGGGATATCCAAAGGCCGGGATCACCCGTGGCGCTGGCATGTGCTGGGGAACCCGTTCGTTTCCCGCGCCCCGAGGCTCCCCCCGGCGAATCTCACGCCGTGACTACGAACTGAGGTGCACAGTCAGCCCATGCTAACCGCCGAGCAAATCCGCGAACGTTTGGACGAAGCCGAGGCCGCCATCCGGGATGGTCAGGTCGGCAGCAATCCGCACGAGTTCATCGAGACCCTATGGGCCCAAGTCCAAGAGGAAGCTCCACCAGAGCTGAAGGTGGAGGTATACGACCGCCTCCTTGAGCTAAGCGGCTTGCTCGGCATTCGGGATACGACTCTCGCTCAGGAGCGCCTGGGCGGCCCGCTCTGGGACATGTTCCTGGCTGCGCTTGAAGACCTTCCAGACGCCACCCAAGACGAGGCAGCCTTCTGGCGAGCCATGGACTCAGCGAAAGCCCCGTTGTTCGAAGGATGCACTGAGGAGTGCGGAGCTGAGATAGAAGGAGCCGTCCAAGCAGAACTGAACCGTCGCGGGCTTGCGACCCCCGGCGAGTTTGAGCCCTAGCTCAAGTCTCGCATGCGCCGAACAGATTGGGCCTGAGTCAAATGTTCGCTGCTACTTGGCCCATGCCGCATCTATCGCATTGGCGATGTCCGAGAAAATGGTTCCGCTCATCGGCGGACAGTTCTCTGAGAATCCAGACCCATTGATGTTGAGTATCGTCTCGTTGGTGACTGTGTCTACGAGGTCAGTACTAATGTGGTCGAACTTATACCCTCCGGCAAAGCATCTATTGGCCCAGTCGTATGGGGCATAGCCATCTATCACTAGAACGTACCGCGCCTCCGCTTGGTTGTAAGACTCGGTACGTGTCGCGGAAGTCTGCTCCGAAACCCGTGTGCGAGAGCTCCAGCGCAGCACGCGAAAGCCCTTTTGCTTGAGCCGATTCTGTATCTCAACTACCCATGGCGCATTGGGAGCATCCAGCGCAACAACGCGCTCGCCAACTATCTTTGAGTCGCTGATTTGTACGACGCGACCATTCGATGCACAGCCAGAAACGGTGACAGCAAGAAGCGCTGCAAAAAAAAGACGAGTCAACTTGATCTACTCCCAGTAGTACTTCTTTCTCGAACACGGGATTGCCAGGTATGTCCACGCAATCTTATCCACAGCACCACGAATGGTGGGCTGCCCCCGTGGTGCGGCGGGATGTTAGGGCGAATAGACCCGCCCAACAAGCAGGTGAATGATCACGTCCGGAGAGCTTGGTAGGATCGGCCCATCCGGGACGAGAGGCGGGCTATGTGCTACTCCGCGATGATCCAGGCCGACTACGACAAGTACGTGCGGCACTATGGCGCCACGATGAGTCTGGAGGAGTTCGCCTTGAACGTGTGGGCAGCGCCAGACCGGGCGAAAAAGAAGCGGCGCCCTAAGGCGGTGGATGACTGGTTCCGGGGGCTTAGCGACCCGAAAGCACAGGAGATCTGGCGCGAGATACAGCGCCAGCGGGCGGAACGGGAAACGGAGCTCCAGCAGGAGCTGTTCAAACAGAAGAAGCGCCAGGCGGACGCAGAGCGAGCCCTTCAGACCAAGGTCACCAAGAAGGCGCAGGAGGATCTCCGGATCTCGACCGAGAAGATCAGCAAGCTGAAGCTGGATCTAGACGACTTGCAGCGCGCGGAACCCCTGCCCCGGGATGCCCGGTTCTTCCCCGGCAACTACGCCCCTGTGATCGTCATGGAGGGCGGCCGGAAGCTGATCAAGCCGATGCGCTACCAGTGCCGGCTGCCAGCCTGGAACGAATACATTGAGCGGAAGTACCCTGGCACGTACAACGCCAGGCGCGACAGCATCCCCAAGACTTGGGATGCCTTGTTCGGTCACCGACACGGGATCATCATCGTCAACGCCTTCTATGAGAACGTCGAGCGGCACCTCATGGAGCATCGGGAGTTGGCCGAGGGCGAAACCTCGGAAAACGTCGTCCTTGAGTTCCGGCCCAAGCCTGAGCAGGACATGATCGTCGCTTGCCTGTGGAACGAGTCGCCGGATGGGGACGGGCACCTTCTATCGTTTGCCGCGATCACAGATGACCCGGCGCCGGAAGTCGCGGCGGCCGGCCATGATCGGACCATCATCCAGATCAAGCCCGAGAACGTGGACCGCTGGCTGACACCTGAGGGGCGATCAGTTGAAGAGCTGCAGGCCATCTTGGACGATCGACCAGAGGCCTACTACGAGCACCAGGTGGCAAGGGCGGCATGATGGACAACGCAGAGGCCGCAGCCACGATTCACGCTCTGGACGCGTGGGTGGCCCGCTACCCCGTAAGTCCCCCGCCGGGCGGTCACTACGGTTGTACTTTTCGGGACATGGTCCGAACAGATGGCCAATGCCGAAGACTGGGCCGTGACGGGGGACGGCGAGGCAACGTGCGGGATAGTCTGATCGCCACGCTGGTGGCGCGGCGGACCCATCAAGTGATACTGCTGATGGTAATCGGCAAGTCCTCCGACACCTAGATCAATGCGCTAATCCCAAGCGCGACCAACGATTCCACCGTCTCCCCGCTGATTTCCACGAAGCTACTACGGCGCATCAGCACATATCGCATGCAAATCAATAAGTAGCGAGGTTTCGCAAGGGTGCCGTTGAGATTGAAAATCATCAGCGCGTATTGCACGCGTGCTCGGGACTTGGTGCCAAGCGACGCAGTCTGTCGCGCACATCATCGAAGTTGAATGCAAGTCGCACAACAGTGCCCTTGGCTTGGCGGCAATCGGCAATATGTTTACGCTTTGCGTTCAGCATCCCACATGGATTCGCGCTCGTCGAATCTTGACGCCATATGCCACATTGCACCTACTTTCCGCCGGAGGCCCCCACGCTAGACGCAGGGGATTTCATCGAGTGGCTCGGTCGCTTCTTGACCTCTTTGTCATCTGGGGCGGGTATGACGGTCGAATGCGGCAACTGCCGCGCGTGCTGCCGCGCGGGCTTCTTCATCCCGGTCGGACCCGGCGAAGCGTCAAGCCGGATGGCCATTCCCTCCCGGCTCATGGTCCATGCCGCAGGTGCCCGGTCGCCGGGCCAGCGATTGGTGGCAATCACGCCATCGGGCGACTGCGCCCTGCTGCACCGGAACGAGTGCTCCATCTACGCGAGCCGTCCGCGCGCCTGCCGCGAGTACGACTGCCGGTTGTTCGCGGCCGCGGGGATACCGGCAGGCAACGAGGCGATCGATCGACAGTCCCGGCGTTGGCGTTTCCGGTACGCCGATGCCGCGAGCGAACGGGCGCACCAGGCCACCCGCGCTGCCGCGGCCTTCCTTCGCGAGCATCGGAGCGCCTTTCCCGGCGGGCGTGCGCCGGACCGTCCGGCGGACATCGCGCTCGTCGCCACGAAGTCCCATCACGTCTTCCTCGCGCCGGACGGCGCGGCCGCGCCCCAGGCCATCGCGCGGCAAGTCATCGAAGCCTGCCGCCAGTTCGATGCCACGGTCTGACCACTCCGCGGACCCCATGGCCGCCAAATCCGGTTCCGCACTCTACACCGTCGGCCAGGTCGCCAAACGCGCCGGGCTGACCGTGCGCACCCTCCACCACTACGACGCCATCGGCCTCCTACGCCCCAGCGCCCGCAGCCCATCAGGCTACCGTCTCTACGACGCGGCGGACATCCGCCGGCTGCACCTGATCGTCAGCTTGAAGCGGACCGGCATCGGCCTCGATGCGATAGCTGGCATTCTCGCCGGCAACGACCTGGACCCTCGGGAGGTCATCCGGCAGCAGATCGCGGAGCTGGACAGGTCGATCGCGCAGGCCGGCGCGGCCAAGGAAGGGCTGCGGCTGCTGCTTTGGACGCTGGAGGACGATCCCGGCTCGGCCGATTCCCTTTTGGGTGCCACGGGCCTGCTGGCCGAATACCAGAAGTACCTCCCAACCCTCGACATCCGCGGGCTGCTGGTCCGGTGGCGGCAGGCACAGCCGCACTGGGGTCCGATCGCCGCCGCCATCAGGGTCTGCCAGTCAGGGGGCACCGATGTCTTGTCCCCCGACGTGCAGCGACTGGCGCAGCGCTGGATGAACGTGGCCATGCGCGTGTTCGGCGGTGAGTTGCCCGTGGTTTTGCGGTGGGCGAACATGCACCAGCGCTCGCCAGCCACTGCGGTGCACGCCGGCCTTGACCCTGCGCTGTTGAGGTATCTGGGCCAAGCGATCGAGGCGCGGCTCGATGCGCTCCGTCGGCACCTAGGCGACGACGGGCTGGCCCGCCTAGACGGATCGGCGTCGTCGGAATGGGAACAGCTCGCGGCCGACGGCGAGGCCCTGCTCGCGTCGGGCGCGCGCCCCGACGATCGCCGCGTCGGGGCGCTCCGGCGCCGATACCAGGACCTGCTGGCGCGGACGGTGCGGCACGATGCCAGCCTCGCTGCGCGCCTGCGGGCGGCCTACGAGCGCGAGCCGATCCTGTCGCTGGGGCACTTCATAGGTCCCGAACTCCGGGCCCTTCTCGACCCCCCTTGACCCTCACGCAGCGTCAGGCCGGAAGGTGTACCCCCCGCACCAGAGGACCTGCCCATGAGCCACGCACCATCCCTTCCGGATTGCCCCAGTCCGTCCGCGTTCCGGGTCGCATTGTCCCGAGCGATCCACCAGGTCCTCGACGAACCGCGGGTCTTCGACGATGCGTTCGCACTGCCGATCCTCGGCGCGGACACCGCTGCCCGCGTCGATGCGTTCCACCACAACGGCGTGGCGGCCCGCTCGATGCGCGCGGGCATCGTCGCGCGCTCGCGCTTCGCGGAAGAGCGGCTGCAGGCGGCGATCGAGTCCGGCACCCGCCAGTACGCGCTGCTCGGCGCCGGGCTCGACACCTGGGCCCTACGCGCCGCTCGGTTCGGCTCCGCGGTGCGCGTCTTTGAACTCGACCAGGCCACGATGCAGGCTTGGAAAGCGGCCGCGCTCGAGGCGAACGGTTGGCGGAAGCCGGCCGGGCTCGAATGGATCGGACTGGACTTCCGCAAGGGGGCCGTTCCCGACGCATTGGCCGGCCGGGGCGCCGACCTGACGGCGCCCATGGCCATCTCCATCCTCGGCGTACTGGTCTACCTCGGCGAAGAGGAAGTCGCGCGCATGCTCTCATCCTTCGGCCGGTTCGTCCCGGGCTCCACGCTGGTGCTCGACTATCGCCTAAGGGAAGACCTGCTGCCGGCGATGGACGGCATGATGATGCGCGCCACCGCGGAGGCGATGGCGGCGGGGGGCGAGCCGTGGCGGTCGTCGTCCGATCCCGACCGTATGCGGGCCCTGCTCTCTGACGCGGGCTTCGACGTCGAGCAGGACTTGGGTCCCGCCGACCTCAATGCCCGATACTTCGACCGTCGGCGCGATGGCCTTCAGATCGCGGGCGGCGGTTTCCGCCACCTCAGCGCGATCAAGCGGCGCTGATTCCAGCCCCCAAGAGGATCTCCCCATGCTCCTGCCTGCCGCGCTGGCCTCCGGCCTCGCGCTCCTTTTCCCCGGCCTCGCGGCGGCCGACGCCGACCCGATCCGTGCATACGGGCACGAGATTCGCGAGGTGACGCCCGGGATCCACGTGATGGCGCAGCGCGAGCCTTTCCACGTGCAACCCCTCGGCAACGTCACGATCTTCCGCCAGAGTGACGGCTTCGTGGTGGTCGATGCGGGCGGCACGCCTGCCGCGGGACGCCAGGTGGCCGACGCGCTGCAGCGCTTGGGACCGGCGCCGCTCAAGGCCCTCGTGATCACCCATTGGCATGCCGACCACGCGCTCGGTGCGGCGCAACTGCTGGCGCGCTGGCCCCGGGCGAGGTTGATCGCAACCCGCCACACGCACGACCAGATGCAGGAGGGGTTGGCGCCGTTCCGCGAGCCCGCTCGGTTGGGCGGGACGCTGGCCAAGGTGGCCGACAACTACCGGATACTCGCGGCTGATCCGGCGCTTTCGCCCGCGGAGCGTCGCGGCCACGCCCGGACGGCAGACGAAGTTGCGCACTACGCCACGCAGTTCGACGAGGCCGGGATCCAGCTGCCGACGGAATTCGTCTGGGACCGCCTCGAGCTCAACGATCCTGTGCGGCCCCTGTCCGTGCTCCATCCGGGCCCGGCCAACACGCCCGGTGACCTCGTGGTGCTGTCGCCGCGCGATCGGGTTGTGGCGGTCGGGGACATCTTGGTGGCGCCGGTGCCGTTTGCGTTCAATGTAGACCCGATTTCCTGGGCCAGTGTGCTGGCCCAGCTGTTGGAGGACTCACCTCGCCTGATAATTCCCGGCCATGGAACGCCCATGCGCGAAACCGAGTATGCGAGACAGCTGGCCGACTGGCTGTGCGACGCGCATGATCGGATCACCGGCGCCGCTGGCGACAGCACAACACTAGAGGAACAGGTGGAGGCGATCGCCGACGGCGACCCCTGGCTTCGACGCTGGGCCAGAGCGTACTGGGCCGAACCGCTGGCCGAAAGCGTGCGCAACCAGGCCGACGCAGCCACGCGGCCCTGTATTCGGGTTCGAAGCGATCCCGCCAAAGAAAGCGCAGAACTGCACCGCCCTGACGAAGCGCCCGAAGCACCTGCGAGGAATTCATGATGACGACCGGATCGACCACGGGTGGCGTGCAACGCCTGCTCCGCCTCGAGGGCGGGACTGCCCTCCTACTGTTCGCCGCGCTCTATGCCAAGGGCGGTTACGGTTGGGGCTATTTCGCCGCCTGCTTCCTCCTTCCGGACTTGGCCTTGCTGGGTTACCTGCGGGGACCCCGAACCGGAGCCCTGCTGTACAACGCGGCGCACAGTTATATCGGCCCACTGGCGCTGCTGGGTCTGGGGGGGGGCGGCGGGCAGACATGGGCGGCCATGGTGGGATTGATTTGGGCCAGCCATATCGGCTTCGACCGTATGCTCGGCTATGGTTTGAAGTACGCCCTGGGCTTCTCCCACACCCATCTAGGCCAGATCGGTCGGCCCGCCCGGTCAAATCCGTAGCGGGGCTCGCCGCGGCGCCGACATCCTTACCTCATTGGCCGCCAAGTCTCCTTCACGATGTCGCAGATCGTATTCCAAACTGCCCGGCTCCTGGCTCGACGCCTCCACCGCGCTGACGTCGACACAATGCTCGCCGTGTATGGCGACCCGGACGTCGTCCGCTACGTCGGCGACGGCACGCCGCTGGATCGAGTGGGGTGCGAGCGCTGGATCGAGGTCACGCTCCGCAACTATGCCACCCGCGGCTACGGCATGTTCGCCCTAGTCGAGCGCGCCACCGAAGCGGTGGTGGGCTTCTGCGGCCTCGTGCACCCCTCGGGCCAGGCCGTCCCCGAGATCAAGTACGCGCTGCATCGCGAGCACTGGAGAAGAGGTTTTGGCACTGAGTCCGCCACGGCGCTCCTAGACCATGCCGGCAATCTCGGACTGGCTGAGGTGATCGCGACCATTCACCCTGAGAATGAAGCTTCAGCGCGGGTGCTGACCAAGGCCGGCTTGCTGAACGCAGGCCTGCGTCCGGGGCAGGATGGGTCGAACGAATGCTTATTCCGAAAAGCCCTTCGGCGGGACAGGCAAATATCGTCGGCGACATCCTAGGTCCTTAGCGCATCCGCGCAGCAGACCCTATCTCAAACACGACCGGGGCACACATGGCGACCGGGTCGGCGTGAGGGGGGCAGCAGCCGAGCTTCAGCTAATCAACGCGAATAGTTGTCGCGGGCTTTTCGTGTCCCTTGAGCTGAGCGAGGCCAGCGTCCGCTTCGGCTCTACACCGTTGCAGAACTCGATTCTTCAACCCCGTCGACCGAAGACCCGCACCAGGCGGCTCCCGTAGTGGCTTGCTTTGAATCAGAACGTGCCTTCGACCTTACCTTCGATAACGAGCCCTAATCCCTACTCCGCTACCCGTCTGTGGCAAAAGCTAGAGTCGAAGGCTGGACCAGCACGCCTTTCCTAGAAATCCGGACGCCATGATTGATGGCAATGACCGAGGTGCTCATGGGCAACAGCAAGCAATACACAGGTGAGTTCCGGGCCCAGGCGGTGAAGCAGGTGCGTGCGCGCGAGTTCGCAGCGCCGGGTACTCCGATCAGCAGATCGTGGAGGCGCTACTGGTGATGGGGGCCGTCACCTTCACCAATCACCACAGCCGTGTGAACGACACCCTCATCGACTTCCCTAGGCCGTCGACTGGGTGAGTTGACCGACAGAGGGTGCGGGCTCTACTTCTGGGGCCGTAAAGGCCTTAATCACTCTCAGAAGGCTTGGAACTGTCCTTCCTGGAGCCTTGCTTGCGCTTGCCGGCAGGAACGGCTGCCTGGGCCTGTTTCAGGAGATCGCGCCGTTGCGCGGGCTTCAGGTCGACCCAGGTCAACAGTAGCTTGGCCAAGGTCTCGTCCTCGGTATAGAGGAATGCCGGTGGAATGCCCAGAGCCTCGGCTAGACGGCGCGCCGTCTCCGAGCGCGGCTCATGGACACCCCTTTCGTACTGGTTGATGCGGGGGCTTGCCACCTCAGGCTCCAGGCCGGCCAGCACCCCCAGCTGCGCCTGCGACAGCCCGGCGCGAGCGCGCGCTTGGGCCAATCGGAGAGCGAAGATGGGTCGTGCGGGAATGGGGTTGGACACGCTGGGGCCTCGGTTCTCACCCCAGAAAGGATGACCGAAGCCCCGGTCTGCTGGATACTAAGTTAATCTTAGTGTGTCATGCAATCCCACGACAGCTAAGACGCGCCTACTCTCTGTGGCTAGACATGGAGAGCACGACCGAACTGTTGCGCGACCCTGGTCATCAAGCCTGCATGACTTTCGCCAGCATTCTCGTGATCGGTAAAGGTGGATCTATGGAACTACATGTGCACTGGTGCCTCGTTCAAACTGCAGAGGCCGGAGGGCCGCGCTCAACGCTAGGTGGCAGTGAGTTCGACCTGTCTGATATCGACCTCCCGCATGCCGCGATCGCGGCCGGCTTGCAGGTCGGCTTCAATGAGGAACTGGCCAACTATCTGACTTGGCTATTCAGTCGTCCAGACAAGCGGACGTGTTCTGCCGTACTAGAAACGGCGATACGTGAGGACGTGGTGCCTCCGCCCATCACGTTGACTTTCAACGCTGCGGCATTCGAATTCCTGCATGGCATCCGAGCACGCGGCAACGAGAAAGTACAACGCGACACCTAATGGTCAGGTGGAGCTGCGCTGTCATCAGCTAAAACTTTGATTAGCGCAAAACGCTAAAACTCTTATCCCACAATAATTCACAGTATCAATCGTTCCCCTGATCGATGTTCGATCACCAGAAAAGCCAGGATATGGGGTTTTTCTTAGGGTATTGCGCACGAACAGCCCGGCTGATACGGTCGCGAAAATGCGCAGAACAACACGAGCAGCCAGTCATTCGATAGTCAAAATCTATCGAATGGCACATCAACGCGCATGCCGTAGTTCTCCCGAATTTGGGTCATTTCGGGTCTGAACGAGGGACGGTGCCGCCTTCCATCCGGGCACCTCATCAGGGCTTCACCCTGACCCGACAAGAGAAATGAATACGCCCGGCGGGGGCCGGGCGCGGGGTGTTGCGGACTACGAGCAAGTCTGAGGCTACCCCCTTTTCTCCCCAAAGTACACCCCTTCCCTTTCGGAAGTTCGGGTGCGCGGAAGAACTGCCTGGAGGAGCCCATGAAAGGTACTCAACCTCGATACAACGTCTACTCGCAAGCGCAGCCTCGACCAGCCATGACGCCCGGTCGGTTCTACCACAGGGTCAAAGTCGTTCATGACCCAGCGTCGCCTCGAGGCGACGCTTCCTGTCCGCTTGTATATGAAGGCTTCGCGCTGTACGACGAGCTTCTCGGAAAGCTGGCATGGCTTCTGGTGGTCGTCCCCGAGAGAGGCTACGCCATGTGGCCGCTCTACGCAGAAGCCAGTTATCAAAAGGCAGGCGATGGCTCACTAACTGCAGAAAACAAGCAGGGTGATGCATGAAAAGGATCAATGAGAACAAGGTCACTCGTAGTGGAGGCCATGATCGTGCCTAGAACTACCGCAAGGAAACCTGACTCTGACAGCGTGGCCCAAGCAGCATTCACTCCGCGAGCACTCTCTCAGTCTGAGGAAAAGACACTCGACACATACATGTTCCTCTCTCCAAAGAATGGTGGTCGCCTCGTAAAGGTTATTGAGCCATGTCGTTTGGCGATCGCACTTGAGCTGGAGTTTGACCCTGAGATCACAACGTACGTAGAACGCCCTAGAAAGCTGTCGGTAGACGGCGCGGATCTTGAGCTCTGCTTCTGGAGTAGACGATCTGATACTGCTGAGAGCTATCAGATCTTTCGAAGGCAGCCCAAGCCGACCGTGCCAGCGGTAAGAATGGAAGAGCGGATTTGCACCAATCTTCTGGGCGCAGCCAAGTCGGCAGGTATGCCGCTGACGATCCGGAAGCCGGCCTCGATCCTCGCCAACAGAGTTGCTAACGCTACGCGCTTAGAACTACTCCCTTACGTTCAAGCGGCCAGCGGCCTGGAAGGTATCGAAACCTTGGTCCGCGCGGTGACTTCTTGCATGGAAGCAAATCCAATCAGCTCCTTCTATGCAATTGAGAGGAGCCTGTGTGACCCCTTCGACTGGAGGGACATACGAAGCGCGACCTGCTTGCTGATTCATAAAGGAGTGCTATCGATCGACCTGCATGAGCGACTTCGTGTGAGCTCTAAGGTTCGCTGGAAGGAGGCTGCTCATGCATGACCTAGACCTAAGGGCAATATCAACTTGGGATGAGTTCCTTCCATCGAATGCGTCGGAAAAAGAACTTTTGTCGTTCGACGCACGAAAGAATGCGCTGCGCGCTGTTGCCGCGGGGAAGACTGTTGGAGGTGCCGCTGATCTGTATGGAGTCAATCCAACTACGCTTTCATCAACTATACGAAACGCCATGAAGAATGCGCCAGACGGCAGACCATGGGGATGGCGCGCTTGCATGCCGAAATTGGTTCGTGGATCCAAGAAATCGGCATCAGGAACCTTTCCGCTTCATGCCGGGCCCAATGCATTCAATGCGTTTCTTCAGTCGGCACCTGAGTTCGAGCACATGTTGCTCAACTATGCTGGGCCAATCCCGGGGCGCAACGCGCCTAGCACCAAGTTCGACTCATTCTTCAAGAAAGCAAAGAGCTGGATAAAAGGGAATGTCCCAAAAGACAGATACCCTGCAAACGACCCTACTTTCGCACGAAGATCAGTAATAGGATTCTTGCGCAGGCAAAGGACCGGCAGTGTCTTCGTTGACGACGGCTTCGATGTGGAGGACTCATCGATATCTAGCCAACTCACTGAGGTCTTCGCATTACAACCGGCCGACTGGGTTCAGTTCGATGGACACAAAAAGGACTGTGACTTCAACGTCGAGGGCACCGATGCCGATGGAGGTCAATTTCTACAGAAGATTCTCAGCACATGGCTTATCGCTGGATACATGGCGCTGTTGCGTCTATGCACAAGCTGGAAACTCTCGTTTGCGGTCAACTACAACGGGACAGACTTCAATGAGGCAATGGCTCGGACCATGAGGGAGTGGTCGCCACGAGAACTAGTAAGCCAAAACATGAAGTACATCTCTGGGGCGGGCGTGGGGACATCGCACGCAATTGGGTTCGTAGCGACGGGAGCCATAACGAGTATTGACAACGCGATGGCACACAGGCTCGAAGTCAACAGGCAGAGAATGGCAAGCGGGCTCTTCGGCGTCATACACTTCGGAAGAAGCCATGTTCCAGAGACCCGATCCCTTCTTGAGGCGTGGAACAAGAAGGTCGCAGATGCGGTGATTCGCGAGCTTCCCGGAGGCTACAGGCCACCAGGAGCTAGCAGCGATGTCCGAGTTAGAACACAGTCGAGCGAAGTTGCAGACCTCCCGACGGACATTACCGCACTAGAAGATCTCATGGACGTAGGTATCAGCGGCTACAACGTCTCGCGGCTGGAATCTCTCCAAGATCGATCCCCAACTCAGGCGTTACAGTCGTTCCTCGGATCTGGAGGATGGATCTTTTCAACAAGGAATCATGAGGATAGGGCCCGGGATCTCTCCAAGATGAGGATCTCAGTAACCTTCACCGGCTCTCAGAGAAAGAAGAGACAGCCATATGTTAGGTACAAGTACGCCAGATACAGGTCTGTGTCATTGACGAACCGGTGGGACGTTCTGGGAAGAAAGTACTCGGCAGAAATCGACATCCATGACGGTAGATTCATGCATGTCTATGATGAGAACGGTGATCTGTTCGTGGTTCTAAGAGCATTGCGGCCTTGGGGTCGCAGTGAGCATAGCCTTGCTCTTAGAAGCCTTATACACAAAAGATCAAGCAAAGGAGAGTTTGAGATCAGAGGTGTTGATGACGGCGTGAGAGCGTTTCGGGATCACTTGCGCGAAAGATTCTCATCAAGCAGAGAAGCAGCAACGACAGAAACTCAGTTTAAGAACTACCTAGAGAAAGTGGCGGAGCCACTAAAGGCGCGAGTCGAGGGCGACACAAGTACGGCCACGAGCGTAACCAAGGTGGACATCTACGTTCCGTTATCAGGACGGGTAAACCTGGGACGTGGAGGGAAGCCGTTGTGAGCACGATCTTCAACTCAAGAGGACAAGCGATCGTGCCAAGCGCCGGCATGGAAGATGCGCTCACAAGAATAGCCTCGGCATATGAGTCGGAATATAGCGGGATAGGCCTCCATTCTCAGACTCGCTTTGGGAAAACTACGCTCGCCGAGTACATTTGCAGCTACCACGACTGGTTCTCCGTTAAGTACGTAGCGAGGCGTGCCGTTGTACGCGATATCGGCAGCGGCGAGAACGCATTTCTAGATTGGTTCCTTAGCAAGCTTGGGGTCCATGTCGTTGCACGCCAGCATCCAGAGCTGAAGTTCGACAGGATTGTCAGTACGGTATCCATGCAGCTGCAGATGGCGGGTGCAGGCTGCTACATGTTCATTGTTGATGATGCCAATCTACTTGATCCTCGAGCGTTTCAACACTTCGTCAGTATCGATGAACGTCTTTCCGACAATGGTGTAAGGCTTTTCGTCGTTTTCTTGTTTCAGGATTACCACACCTCGGGCAAGGAAGAGAAGATCAATACGCTTGTCACTGCGCCTCAAGTTAAGAGTCGATTTCTGACTCGCTATCATCGAGTTCACGGAATACGAGGAGTGGAAGACGCAGCGCTTTTCCTTGAGCGTTTTGAAGATGAGGTCGAGATGGCGCCAGGAGCAGGCATCAGCCTTCCTCGTCACGTCGCTCCAGCCCTGTACGAGACGAAGTTTCGGATGCGTTACGCAAGCGAGATGCTTTGGGAGCAAGGATCCAGGATTCGCGTAGCTGCAGGCCACTCTCCAAAGGACGAGTGGCCAATGAAGTCATTCTGGCTCATCGCTTTCCATCTGACGACGAGAACCATTTGCCAGGTCGGATTCAGCGACTTTAATGTCGAACAAGTGGTCCAGGCCATACGTTTCTCTGATCTTGCCGTGTTTGATGGCATATCGGGCGCAGTAGAGTTCAGTCGTGAGTAGCAGCGACGGCATGCGCTCGATAGCTCATCGAAGGGTTGAAGAGATTGACGGAATCTCTCCGTTGGGCTTCGCTATTCAGACGCTACGACTGAATTTTCTTACTTCCGATAGCGCCTTTTCTGCACTCGGACTTCGACTAAAGCGAGGTGAGGATTGGGCACAAAGGCTTTGCCTATCTGAGAAGCTTAGAATTGCGCTAATTGAGCGAGTTCCAACAGCATCAATGCTGGCGAGATATTGGACTCCAAGTGACTGGCAAATTTTTGGCGGAAGGAAGCCTTACTGGCGCCCACAGCTCACCGCATGTGAAGAGTGCCTCTCTACCGGATTCCACTCAATGATGTTCCAGTTGCCATGGGTCGACCGCTGCCCTTGGCATGGAAGTAATCTCGTTAGTAGCTGCGCTCGCTGCTCCGAGCCGCTATGGAAATGCTTTCTGGGAGAGATGCCTCCTCTAGTCTGCGCATGTGGGTATGACTTCGTTGATGGCGGTCAGCTCATGAAGGAGCCCGATCGGATTGCTGAGCGAAGACTTCGACAGACTCGTCGCTACTTGAAGTGGGCATTGGCGAGTAGAGGCGTTAGAGACGTTTGCGGATTCATGAATGCAGTGACTGACAATGGTTCTGTCTTGCGCATTATTGGATCCCGCAGGCTCCCATGGTTCGTCGGAGAGCGTCCAAAGGAAGGGCATATTGCCAGGTCATCACTGGTTAGACATCGCCCTATCGAGGAGAGCGCGGATGCAGAGGAGATGGCCGGAATCTCGGCGGGTGCCGGTAGAGGAAATCCGCACTTTCTAGAGCTTTCACCATCGTTCGAACGGACGATGAAGTCCGTAACGTCGATGGTGGCGAGTAGATTCAGCCCTGACTCGTTCTCTGAGCGAGAGAGAGCTTTGCTGGGTATCAACGAAAGCTCTATCCACGATGCATGGAAGCCACGTGTCTCATTGGTGTTGCTCGTTGCCTACAGGGTCAAGAACTCACTTTTCTTTGATGGGCGAGTCCTGTCCAGGCCCGTTCAGGAGGCCTTGCAGCAGCTTTCATCTATGATGGCCGACAGAAGCGATGACATTGAGCATGTTCAGAACTGTGTGCGGGTCTACAAGCGAGTACTTGCTAGGGGGTACGCATCTGCTGCGTTCTTCACCCTAGCGGAGCTGAGCACTACGACTGCTGGCAAGCCCATCGACTGGAAGCCGGTCGCCACAATCAGAAGGCGAAGGTCTGTGAGTCAAATTTCGCTTCTGTGGCTAAGACCGGATTGACGGCCGGGCGCCTATCGGTCGCATAAATATTAGCCGAGTCTTCGCCGGTGGCATGGTTTTCAAAAGTAAGTGACTTGGTTCACCTTTCTTCAGACACCACTGCGATGGGCGGTGCAGTAGTCGGGCTTCTGAAACTGTTTGCCTTGTAGACTTTTCAATCACTTAGCTTGGCGGTGTCTCTCGGCAATGAACAGTGACAGGATCGGTTTATCTGCTTCATCCCGGCCGGCCCATCAGGACTGAGGCTTGGACCGGATCAAGAGCACTTCAGTCGCCACATCCGGGGACTCACCCTCGCCATCTCGCGCGGCGCCCCACATAGTCGGATGAGTCCGGGAGAAGAAGTATCGGGCGTCTTCCTGGCGGCTCGTTAGGCGTACCGCGAGCTGGAAATCCGGAACACGCGTCGTCGACTTCACACACCCCTTACCGAAGAACTCTCCGTCCTTCAGTGGCTCCATCATGATGGCGCTGACCGCGCAAGTTCCCTTCGGACTCGGGGTTGCTAGTACAGATAGGACAGCCCCGTCCTCGAACCTGACAACGTGGTGCTCTACCCCCTCCTTGCCACGGAAGACGTAGCTATCCTTTGGATGCACCTCGGGGTGATGCGCGATCTGCACACAGAATCTCTCGGAGCAATAAACGTCCGTAGGAACGTCAGCCAACGCCGCTCCTGGGAAAAAGAGTGCGCAAACTACTGCGCGCCTTGCCTTCATGGTTGACCTCATCGCGAGAACCTCACTCAGAGCGTGTCTCGATTGCCTCATCCTTCCTGTGATCCCGTACTCGCCCGGAATGCATGCGCGGGATCATGTGGCGGCTCGATGCTGAGGCCCGCCGGGAAGCTGCCCGGGCCCGGAACGCCAACCGGAAGGCTTCGCAGGGATCGGTCAAGGCCGTCGTCGTGGAAACAGCCGACTGGCACGCCCGCCACTTCGGCAACCGTGCCGGTTATGTTGGGGCTACTAAGAACTGCAGAAGCAGCAATCCGAAGTAAACGATGGCCGCAACACCAGCCAGCATCAATGTAATCGCGACGACTTTGACGCCACGCCCTACCTCAGGTTGCGGCGTTAAGTAGACGTCCTTAGCCACCGAATCAGCTGAGCGAACCGATACAAGGTTCGGCAATTCACTGTTGACATTAAGAATCTCAATATTGATGGCCTCACTCGGAGCGAGGTTGTCAAACAGTAGGATGAATCTCTTGTCAGCGAGAACCTTCTCTTCGAAATTTCGCTGAGGCCAAAGATTCACGCATAACGGCTTCCAATTGAAAACGACCTCCAACTTGTTAGCGGTCTCGCGCCCCACGTTCCTCACTATGACTGAACGTGTCGTCACCACTTGGCTCTCTCGAACAACGTTTCCCTCAGCATTCTTGAGAGGCTCGTTCACAAGAAACACGAACTCATGTCGATTTGCACACTCAAGCTTCGGCCTAGCACGAATGTATCGCGCCAAGGCCCAAGCAATGAAAGGAACAATCAGAGAAATGATCTCTTTTGCGTATTGCTGAAAGAAGCTGATCATGAATACTCCACGCCAATTGGATTGCTAACCACCACGACACCTTTGCCAGCCGTCAGAACCCCAGACCTGTTCCCAACCATTGGGAATCTTTCGCATCGCTTGGCCACCAATGCAGATGATTCCGGTCCGCTTGCCTTCTGCGGAGCCTAAAGGTGGGAGATCGACTATGCTCGATGAGGGCCCGGGACGGCCGACTCGACGCGCTTCCGACTGAATGTGGTTTCTCTCCCAGTCCTCGCAAATTGGCTTCATAAGCGGATGGGGATGATCGGCGTAGTTGTCGCAATTGAAGGGCGTGGTGTCCTTCGCAGTCGAGTTGTAGCCCCCTTTCGGAGCTGGTGCGACTCGTGGCACGCCTTTGCCTTGGGCGGCACGCGTCTGAGCCATGGCGGGCGCAGCCAAGATGAGCAGAATTAGTGCTATCCCCTTCCCCATTGCCATCCCTCCATGACGACGGAGGCGAGACTAGCACAGCCGTCAGGCCGCTTGGCAACTGCATTCATCGCTAAAAGTAGCCATCACCCAGGTCGCTTAGTTGCTTGGTGGTTTTGTCAGCCAATCCGATCCTGATGGCTGTAAACCACATATCGTCCCGCACGCAGAAAACCTATCAACGTCATTCCGCATCCCGTCGCCAGGTCCACTGCCAATGCCGTCGGCGCCGACATCGCGGCCAGCAGCGGGATGCCGGCCGTCGCGGCCTTCGCCACCATCTCGTAGCTCGCGCGGCTGGTGACCAGCGCGAAGCCCGATGCCGGATCGACATCTTCGCGCTGCATCGCGCCGATCAACTTGTCCAGCGCGTTGTGGCGACCGACATCCTCGCGGACCAGCACCAGCGAGCCATCCACCCTCGCCCATGCCGCCGCGTGGATCGCACCGGTGGCTGCATTCAACGGTTGCCGCTGCTCGATCTGACGCAGCGCGACCTCCAGCGCGGAAGATGCGATGGCACTCCCCTGCCCCACGGCTGCAGGTTGTCTGACCACATCCTCCAGATGCCGGTGACCGCAGATGCCGCAGCCACTGCGACCCGGCAGCCAGCGTTGCGGATCCACGGCACGTGCAGGCAAGGGATCGCGTGTGCCGAGATCCAGCTGGATGCCCTCCAGCACCGCCTGCACGCCCACCGAAACGAGATCGCCCGTCCCCAGCCCGAGTTCGGTCAGCGCGAAGCCGTGCGCGAAATCCTCCAGGTCGCACGGCGACACCATCATCACCGCCAGCGGCTCGCCGTTGCAGTGGATTGCCAACGGAACCTCCTCGGCCACCCGGTCAAGGCGCACGGCCGATACGCCACCGGAGACCTCGACGACCTCGCGCCAGGCCACCCCGTCGACGCGATCAGCCGGCATGGGCGGCCGGATCGTCGAGCTTGCTCACCACGACGGGAATCGACTTGTAGGCCGGGGTGCCCGAATGCGGATCGTGGCTGTCCAACGGCACCAGCCGGTTGCCTTCCGGGTAGTACATCGCCGCCGAGCCGCGCGGCAGGTCGTATTCGACTGCGATGAAGCCCGAGAGCCGGCGCACGGCATCGCCGACACGCGATTCCACCTGGATGCGGTCGCCCGACTGCAGGCCACGCGCCCGCATGTCGTCGCGGTTGAGGAACACCACGTCCCGCCGCCCACTGACGCCGCGGTAGCGGTCGTCGAAACCGTAGATGGTGGTGTTGTACTGATCGTGCGAACGCACCGTGGTCAGCGTCAGCACGGCGTCCCCGTCGCCGGCGGGGTCCTCGCCCAGCCCGGGCGCGACCAGGAAGCGCGCCTTGCCCGCCGGGCCCCAGTCGCGCTCCGATGCGCCGATGTACAACCGGAACCCGCCCGGCTCGCGCACGCGCCGGTTGAAATCCCTGAAGAGGGGGAACACCGCTTCGATATCGTCGCGGATGCGGTCGTAGTCGCCGACCAAGCCATCCCAGTCCACCTTGGTCTGCGGCAGCGTCGCCTTGGCGATGCCGGCGACGATGGCGGGTTCGGACAGCAGATGCTCGGACGCCGGCGGCAGCCCGCCCTGCGAGGCGTGCACCATCGACATCGAATCCTCCACGGTCACCGACTGCAGGCCGCTGGCCTGCACGTCGCGTTCGGTGCGCCCCAGGCACGGCAGCAGGAACGCCTGCCGGGCGGGGATCAGGTGCGAGCGGTTCAACTTGGTGGCGATATGCACGGCCAGGTCCAGATTGCGCATCGCCGGGATCGTGGTGTCCGGGTCCGGCATCGCCACGGCCAGGTTGCCGCCCATGCAGACGAGCGCGCGCGAGCGCCCGTCGCGGATGGCACGCACGGCGTCCACCGCATCGTGGCCGTGGGTGAGCGGAAACGTGAAGCCGTAACGCTGCCTGACGGCATCGACCAGCGCCTGCGTCGGCTTTTCCGTGATGCCCACCGTGCGGTCGCCCTGCACGTTGGAGTGCCCGCGGATCGGTGCGATGCCGGCGCCCGGTTTGCCGATGTTCCCGCGCAGCAGCAACAGGTTGGCCATCTGCTGCACGTTCTGCGTGCCGCGGCGGTGCTGGGTCATGCCCATGCCGTAGCAGAGGATCACCCGCTCGGCCTGCGCATAGAGGCGTGCGGCCGCGGCGATGTCGTCGCGCGAGAGGCCCGACTGCGCCACCACGTCGTCCCACGACGTCTGTGCCAGGTCGTCGCGAAGCGCATCCAGGCCTTCGGTGTGTTCGGCGATGAAGGCATGGTCCAGCACACCGGCACCGCCGGCAGCCAGATCCGCTGCGTCGGCCTCCAGCAGCCACTTCATCATGCCTTTCAGCAATGCGAGATCGCCGCCGATCTTCACCTGGTAATAGGTTTGGGCGATCGGCGTGGCGGTGTTGGTCAGCATCTCCCCGGGATGCTGGGGCGAGGTGAAGCGCTCCAGCCCGCGTTCGCGCAGTGGATTCACCGCCACGATGGGCACGCCCCGCTTCGATACCTCGCGCAGCGTGGACAGCATGCGCGGGTGGTTGGTGCCGGGATTGTGGCCGAAGCTGAAAAGCGCGTCGCACAGGGCGAAATCGTCCAGCGTCACCGTGCCCTTGCCCACGCCGATGGATGCGGGCAGGCCCACGCTGGTGGCCTCGTGGCACATGTTGGAGCAGTCGGGGAAGTTGTTGGTGCCGTATTCGCGCACCATCAGCTGGTACAGGAAGGCGGCCTCGTTGGAGGTGCGGCCGGAGGTGTAGAACTCGGCCATGTCCGGGTGCGGCAACGCGCGTAGTGCCTGGCCGATGCGGGCGAAAGCGTCGTCCCAGCTGATGGGCACGTAGCGGTCCGCATCGGCGTCGTACGCCATCGGATGCGTCAGCCGGCCCTCGTCTTCCAGCGCGTGGTCGCTCCACTCCCACAGCTCGGCCAGCGTGTGGCGTGCGAAGAAGTCCGGTGTCGCACGCTTGCCGGTGGCTTCCCACGACACCGCCTTGGCGCCGTTCTCGCAGAACTCGAACGACGACGTGTGTTGCGGATCCGGCCAAGCGCAGCCCGGGCAGTCGAAACCGGTGGGCTGATTGACGCGCCGCAGGGCGGCGGTTTCGCGGCCCACCGCCATCTGGCCTTTCACCGCGCGCGCGACCGCGGCCAGCGCCCCCCAGCCTCCTGCGGCGCCGTCGTACGCATCGATGCCGGGAACCTTGCGATCACTCATCTGGAATAGCGCCTGCTGCACGCCGGTCAGGGGACGCATGCAGGATAACGCGTGCCGCACGCGGTGGATGCGCGTGCGCCGTAACGGGCGCGTGAACCGGACGCTCAGCATGGGGTTGTTAGCATGCGGGACGTCGTCGAAGAACGGGGTCCACGTCGTGCTGCGCATCATGCTTCCCCTCACTGCCCTGCTGGCGAGCGTCGCCTTGCTGCTGGGCGGCAACGGACTGCTGGGCACGCTGCTGGCCGTGCGCAGCCAGGTGGAGGGCTGGGGCGAGCGCACCACGGGCCTGGTGATGTCGGGCTACTTCGTCGGCTTCTTCCTGGGCACGTTCACGGCGCCGCCGCTGATCCGCCGGGTCGGCCACATCCGCGCCTTCTCCTTCCACGCGGCGCTGGCGGCCGCGGCGGTCCTGATCTATCCGCTATGGGTGGAGCCGGCGGGCTGGATGGCGCTGCGCGTGGTCACCGGCATGGCGCTGGTGGGCCTGTGCACGGTGATCGAAAGCTGGTTGAACGCCCAGGCGGCTCCGGCGCATCGCAGCCGCGTGTTCGCCGTCTACATGGTGGTGACGCTGCTCGCGCTGGCGGCGGGCCAGCTGATGCTGGACCTGCAGCCGCCCCGCAGCCCGGTGCTGTTCAGCGTGGTGGCCATCCTGTTCGCGCTGGCCATCCTGCCGGTCAGCGCCACCCGGCTGTCGCCGCCGCCGCTGGCGGTGGCGCCCCGGGCGCATGTGCTGGAGGTCTGTCGCGCCGCACCCAGTGCGGCCGCCGGCGCGCTGCTGGCGGGCATGGCGCTGGGTGCGTTCTGGGGGATGGGCGCGGTGTATGCCGCCTCGCTGGGGCTGGATCGCGCCGGCATCGGCAGTTTCATGGCCGCCACCATCCTGGGCGGGGCCGCCTTGCAGTGGCCGATCGGGCGGCTGTCCGACCGCGGGGATCGGCGCAGCACGCTGGCGATCGTCGCCGCACTGGCCGCTGTGACGGCGCTGATCGCACTGCGTTTCGACGGCGCGATGCAGGGCGGTGCACACGGCCTGTTCTTCGTGTTCGGCGGCCTGGCCTTCGCGCTGTATCCCTTGGCGGTCGCGCACCTGCTGGACCGGCTGCCCCCCGAACAGCTGCTGGCCGGGTGCAGCGCGCTGCTGCTGCTCAATGGCGTGGGCGCGGCGATCGGCCCGGCCGCTGCCGGCGTGCTGATGCAGCAGTGGGGCGCTTCCGCACTGCCGGGATTCTTTGCGGTCACGCTGGGACTGCTGGCCCTGGTGGCGGCCGGTCGCCGTCTGCTGAAGGCGCACCGGCTGCTGCACGCGGCGCGCTTCCATCCGATGCTGCGCACCACGCCGGTGGCGCTGGAAATGCTGCCGGAGATTCCCGATGCGGCGGACCGCGGACGCAGGGAGCCGGCGCGGAATTGATCCCGATCAATGCGGCGGAGGGTGCGGTGCCCTAGCCTGCGCGGCATGGGCAAAGTCTCCCCTTCCCCCCTGTTCGATGCGGACCTGCTGCGGCGCTACGACACGCCCGGCCCCCGCTACACCTCCTATCCGACCGCGCCGCAGTTCAGCGGGAACTTCGGTGCACAGCAGCTGCGCGAGCATGCGCGGGCCAGCAACCAGCAGGAACACGCGCGGCCGCTGTCGCTGTACGTGCACATCCCCTTCTGCACCAGTCCGTGCTTCTACTGTGGCTGCAACCGCGTCATCACCCGCGACAAGGCGCGCGGCGAGGTCTACCTGGACTACCTGTACCGCGAGATCGCGCGGATGGCGCCGCTCTTCGACAGCGGCCGTCCCGTGGTGCAGCTGCACTTCGGTGGCGGCACGCCGAACTTCCTCACCCCGGCCCAGATCGCGGATTGCGTGGCCGAACTGCGCAGCCAGTTCAGCTTCGCGCCGCGTGAGAGGATGGATTTCTCCATCGAACTGGATCCGCGCTTCGTCACGCCCGACGACATCGGCGAGCTGGCGAAGGTGGGCTTCAACCGGGCCAGCCTGGGCGTGCAGGATTTCGACCCGAAGGTACAGAAGGCGGTCAACCGCGAGCAGAGCGTGGAGGACACGCTGGCCATCGTGGCCGCGTGCCGCGAGCACGGCATGCGCTCGGTCAACATCGACCTGATCTACGGCCTGCCCAAGCAGACCCGCGCGGGATTCGAGCGCACGCTGGACATCGTGGTGCAGGCGCGTCCGGACCGCATCGCCGTATACAGCTACGCGCACCTGCCGCAGCTGTTCAAGCCCCAGCAGCGCATCGCGCTGGAGGACCTGCCCAGCGCAGAGGACAAGCTGGCGCTGCTGCAGTGCGCGATCGAGCGCCTGGGCGCCGCGGGCTACGTGTACATCGGTATGGACCACTTCGCGCTGCCGGACGACGAGCTGGCGCGCGCACAGGCACGCGGCGACCTGCACCGCAACTTCATGGGCTACACCACCCACGCCGACAGCGACCTGATCGGCTTCGGCGTGAGTGCCATCAGCCACATCGGCGACAGCTTCAGCCAGAACCCGCGCGACATCGCCAGCTGGGAGCGCGCCATCGACGACGGCCGCCTGCCGGTGTGGCGCGGGATGCCGCTGGACCGCGACGATGTGCTGCGTGCGGAGGTCATCCAGGAACTGATGTGCCATGGGCGGCTGGACTACGCACGCGTGGGGCGGCGCTACGGCATCGACTTCGCGGAGTACTTCGCCGACAGCCTGCCCCGCCTGCAGGCGCTGGCCGACGACGGACTGCTGACCTTCACGCGGGCGGGCTTCCAGGCCACGGCCAAGGGTCGCCTGCTGCTGCGCGTGATCGCAATGTGCTTCGACCGCTACCTGCCGGCGACGCCCGCCCCCGACGCACCCCGGTTCTCGCGCACCGTCTGACCTTGCCGACGGGCGTGTTCAGCGGCAGGCATCGTGTACGCGGTCGTCCAGGCGACGGCTGGTGGCGAAGTCCCGTCGCAGCCCCAGCCGCGCATGCGCCCTGTCGCGCGCCTGCCGCGCGCGTTCGCAGGCGGCCGGGTCGCGATACAGCGAGATCACCGCGCCCTGGGCCGCTGCGCCACGGCGTGGCTTGCTGTCAGCATGTCGGCTAACGGTGGTGCGCGGCTTCGCCGACGTCTGGCGCGCGATGGGGCCGGCGTCCGTCTGCGCAGATGGTTGGTCCGGATACTCGCGCCTCCATTCCGTGCGCTGCGTGGTCGGGCATGGACTGGCCTGGTAGTGCGCCTGGCCCGCGTGGTCGCGGCACTTGTACACCGGATCGCTGCCCCAGGTGGACGAACCCAGTGCGATCAGCACGCAGGCCAGCAGCAGGCGTCCTGCAGGGGCATGGGAGCGGGACATGGCGCATTCCTCGACGACGGGCACGCAGGATCGCGCGGAGCATCCGGGCGTGGCATCGGCGCACACCGGATACGGGCATCGGATTTTTCCGCGCATTCACTGCGCCATCACCCCCTGCCATGCGAGAACCGCGTCATTCCATTGCAGGAGCAACACCATGACCAGCCTCTATCTGTATCTCAACGCGGCGATCTACCTGCTGCTGGCCGTGTGGTGCACGCTGGCACCCGCGCGCACCGCCGTGGCGGTGGGCTACGCATCGCTCACACGGTCCGGGCAGACCGAGTACCTGACCATCTACGGTGGACTGCAGCTGGGCCTGGCCTTTCTGTTCGCGTGGTTCGCCTGGACCCAGCAGATGCGCACGGGCCTGGTGCTGGCGATGGCGCTCTACCTGCCGATCGTGCTGTACCGCAGCGTCGCCCTGCTGCGCTGGTGGCCGGTGGAAACCGCCACGCTCGCGCTGGCGGTGACCGAGTGGCTGATGCTGGCGGCGGCGATCGGGTTGTGGTGGCAGGGCCGGTCCGTCTGACTCCTGCGCGGCGCGCGCTCAGAAGTTGATCGGAACGCGTGCGGTGAGCGTCAGGTCCGGCGTGTCGCGGGTGACGCCCACGCCGAGGGCGACGTTCAACGACATGCGGTCGCTGAAGCGGTACGTGCCGCCCAGCAGCAGCGTGCCCAGCGTGGTGCGCACCGCACCGGCGACTTCCCGCCCGTCCTGCTTGGTCTTGCCGACGATGCTCTGGTCGTAGCCGATGCTGATGGCGGCCTTTTCGTTCAACGCCAGGCCCATGCCCAGGTTGAAGCCGATGATGTCGCCGGCCTTGATGTCGCCCAGGAATTCGGTCTGCCCACCCAGCACGCGGCGCGAGACGTTGCTGCGCTTGAAGTTGTGCAGGTAGCTGAAGCTGCCGAAGAACACCACCGGGTCGGAGGGATACAGCCAGGTCAGGCCGGGCTGTACCGCGTTGAAGCCACTGCCTGTCGGCAGGTCCAGTGGCAGGCCGGTGCCGGTGGTGTTGGCCACGCAGCGCGTCACGCAATCGGTGGTCACGTCGAACAGGTCCTGTCCCGTCCTGCTCTTGTAGCGCAGCCAGGCGATGTAGAACGGCTTGTCGGGGCCGCCGCGGTTGAGCTGGTAGCGGCCGGTGACTTCCACGTCGCCGATGCCGCTGCCGCGCGCGTTGAACACGCGGTCCTGCGCCGAGCCGGTGAAGATCTCACGGCTGACGGTGTCGCTGTGGATGTAGACGTACGGCACCTTGGCTTCCACCTCCATGCGCCGGCTCACGCCATAGCGGCCGGTCAGCGTGGCCACGGCGGTGGTGGTCTTCACCTGGCGCACGTCGATCAGGCCGATCAGGATGGCCGGGATGATGGTGTAGCCCACCAGGGCGACGCGGTCGTTGGCCGAGTAGCCGTACTGCAGGGCCGGCTCAAGCACCAGTTTGTTCTTGGGCGTCAGCACGCCGGGCTGGTCGAAGATCTGCGCCACTTCCGGCGGGCGCGAGTCGCTTTCGGGCGCCTGCCCCACGCGCTGCGGCGCCTGCGTGCCGCCGGCCTGCTGCGCAGGCGCACCGGCCTGCGCGACCTGCACGCCCTGGCCGGCGGATA
This sequence comes from Pseudoxanthomonas sp. F11, assembly GCF_037046485.1. NCBI lineage: Bacteria > Pseudomonadati > Pseudomonadota > Gammaproteobacteria > Lysobacterales > Lysobacteraceae > Pseudoxanthomonas > Pseudoxanthomonas sp. F11. Next base: position 47,083 of record NZ_JBANLZ010000005.1, read on the forward strand.
CGACTGGCGCGACGGCAGCGGACGCAGGTGGCGGCGAGGGACCGACCACGATGTAGGTGGGCGCGGGCGCCGGCGCGTCGCGGAAGGTCGGCGCCTGGTTCAGCGACGGCACGATGACCGGCGCCGGCGCGCCGCGTGCGCGCGCATTGGCCAGGATTTCCTCGTTCAGCGCATGCTGCAGGCTGAAGATCTGCTGCTCCTGCGCCAGCATCGCCTCGCGCATCTGCTGCAGGCGCTGGGTCTGTTCGTTGAGCTGCCGCTGCAGCGCGTCCAGGCGTGCGTCGGCGGTGATCTCGTAGGGTTGCAGGGGGAGCGGCGGTACCGGCGGGGCGGGATCGACCGCCACCTGCGCCCTCGCCTGTCCGGCCTGCACGCCCAGGCCCACGGCAAGCGCCAGCGGTGCCACTTCGATCAGAGACGTCCCTTTCATGGTGTTCCCCTTCGTGTGCGTGGAGGGCGGCGTGCGGATCAGGGGCCGCCCGGCGCGCGGATCAGCGCATCCGTCAGCGCGCCATTGGCATTGAGATTCTGGTAGGCGCCCAGCGTGTCCACGCCCACCTCGATGCGGGTGAGCGTGCGGATGTCCTGGTCGTCCAGCGTGTTCTGGATGACCAGCCCGCCGGCGACCTGGGCCGGATCGAAGCGGTTGCCCTCGCCGATCTGCACCACCATGCCACGGTTGAAGTCGGACAGGGCCTGCGCCTGCTCGGGGGTGATGCGCGCCACGTCGGGAATCTGCACGGCGATGCGCGCGGTCAGTTCGCCATTGAGGAAGACCACGCGCTCGATGCCGAACGACAGCATCATGCCCGACGGCATCTGGAAGCCGCCACGCATCTGCGCCAGCCGCGCCGGATCCACCGGCTGCCATTCGGCGCCCAGTTCGCCGCCCTGCCCACGCGCGCCCGAGGGAACCAGCAGGACCGCCAGCAGCAGCGCCAGGCGCAGGCCCGGGTGTCGTCTTGCGTCCATGTCAGATGTCTCCCGGGCCGCGCCTGGGCACGGTGACGTTGCGCAGGCCATCGCGCTGGATTCCCATGTCGAGCGGCGCCGGAGGAGCAGTCTGCCAGTCGCGGGCCTGGTTGAAGCGGGCGCGTTGTCGCTGGTTGTGCACGACGAACATCACCCGGTTGTCCCACAGCGCTTCGAAACGCGAACGCGGCATGGCGCGCGTGCCGCGCGCGGGATCGCCCAGCAGCACGCGCCCCTCGCGCAGCCCCTTCACCACGACGAAGTGGCGGTAGCCGCGGTCGTTGAGCAGCACGATGGCCGGCACGTTCTCCTGCTCCAGCTTGTCCAGCGGAAGCTCGAAGCCGTCCGCCTCGTAGCCTTTCGAGCGCAGGTAGCGGCGCATGTCCAGCAGCGAGAAGCCTTCCTTGCGGATGCGCGCCTGGTCGCCGTTGTTGTACATCTGCACGAACACGTCCACTTCGCTGACCGGATGCCCGTACTGATGGGTCAGCAGCGTGGCCGTGGCCGCGGAGCCGCAACTGAAGTCGTACTGCTGCGGCAGCGTGGTCTTGAAGCGCGCTTCCTTCAGGCTGGTCAGGCGGACGGTGTAGGCGCCGCCCGGTACGCGCACGTCGCTGGTCGCGGCCGACGCGCCGCCCAGACCGGCGAACGCGCAGGCCAGCGCCGCATAGGCGGGCCATCGCCAGGACCGGGCGCGGCGTTTCATTGCGGGCCGCCGGCGAAGTCGACGGTCACGATCATCGCGTTCTGGATCAGCACGTTGCTGCCGGAATTCTGGATGACCGTGTTGATGCCGCTGGCGTTGCTGAAGGCGCCGTCGGCGATGCTGTTGGTGCCGCTGGTGATGTGGTGCGCCGTGTTGTCGTCCACGGAACCATCGACATCGATGAGATTCTCGGTCTGGCTGCCGTCGCCGCCCCGCAGGGCGGACAGCCGGTCCACCGCGATGGCATGGCCCAGTTCGCTGACCGCCACGACCGGGAGCTCCGGTACCGAGGTTTGGGGAACCAGCGCGGGGGCCTGCGCTGCGTCGGTCGCGATGCTGTCTTCGGCCGAAGCGGCGAACGCCAGGACAAGCAATCCACAGGTTGCGATGCGCAACCCGGCCTGTTGGTGCGTATGCATGGTCAGTCTCCCTTGCCATGCGTCCACCGTGCGGCCTCAAGGCGCCCCGCCGCGAAGCGGGGCGCCCGGCGTCCGCGCGGAGCGTCCCGGCCGTGCGGGCCGGGACGCCGGCGGATCGCTTATGGGCCTACGGTCAGGTTGGCTTGGACGGTGATGCCCTGCTGGATCAGCGAGGCCATGCCGCTGTTCTGCGCCGCCACCATGATGCCGGCCGCCGACTGCCCGACGCTCGTCATGTTGTTGGACATGTCGAACGCACCCGCGTCGACCGCGATGGAACCGCCTGCGCCGCCGGCACCGCCGGTCGCGCCGTTGCCCACGCCGCCGTTGCCGTCGCCGCCGTTGCCGTCGCCGCCGTTGCCGACGCCGCCCGCACCACCGGTCGCACCCACCGCACCACTGGCGCCGTTGCCGGCCGTGGCGTCGCCATTGCTGGCACTGGACGAGGCGCCGCCGTTGGTGGCATCGCCGTTGCTGGCATCGCCGCCGTCGCCGCCGTTGCCTGCGGTGGCGGTCACGCTGCCGCCCGCCCCGCCCCAGCCATTTCCGGCACCGCCGGTCGCAGTGGCGTCGCCACCCGTGCCGGAGCCTGCACCGCCCGTACCGGACCCGTCACCGCCGGTCCCCGTGCCGTCGCCCGAGGTACCCGCCCCCGCCGTGGCCGTGCTCGCTCCGCCGGTTGCGGTTGCGTCGCCGGAGGTTCCCGCACCGCCCGTGGCCGTGCCGTCGCCGCTGGCCCCGTCACCGTTGCCGCGCTCGCGCACGTTGCCGCTGCCTGCACCGGCGTCGCCGCCGGAGGCGCCTGCCATGGCGCCGGTGTCGCCGCTCATGCTGCCGGCGTCGCCGCCTGAAGCACCACTGGCGCCATCGCCGTCGCCGCCCCAGCCGCCGGCGTCGCCGCCGCGGCCACGACCGTTGCCGGCCGTCGCGTTGCCGTCGGCGCCCCATCCCTGGCCGTCGCCGCCATTGGCGCCCCGGGTGTCGTTGGCGTTGCCGCCGCGTCCGCCGTTGCCGGCCGTCGCATCACCGATGGTGGCGCTGCCGTTGGAGGAGTCGCCTGCGGTCGCGCTGCCGTTGTTGGCATCGCCACCACTGCCGCCGCTGCCGCCGTTGCCGCCATCGCCGCCGTCTCCGCCATTGCCGGTGCCCCCGGCCGCGCTTCCGCCGTAGCCCTTGCCGCCATAACCGTTGCCGCCTTCGCCCCCGTCGCCGCCATTGGCGTCGCCCCAGTTCTGCGCGACGTTGCCGATGTCGTGCACGGTGACGCCCGACACCGAGCCCATGAGCTTGGTCTCGGCGACCGCCTTGCTGTGGTTGAAGGAGTTGGAGAAGGTGGAGGTGGCCGTGCTGCCGTTGTTCGCAGCGGTGGAGCCGTAACCTTCCGCATTGGCGCGTCCGCGGTTGTTGCGGTTGTCGCCGTCGTGCGTGCTGTTGTCGCTGTGATCGGAATTGTCGGAGTTGTCCGAGTTGTCGGAATTGTCGCTGTTGTCCGTGTTGGTGCTGTTGTTGCTCATGTCCGCAGCGAGGTTGACCAGGATGTCGTCACCCTGTCCACTCTCGTTGTTGGTCTGTTGCGCGAGTGCCTGTCCCGTCGTACCGAGTGCCAGCAGTACCGCCGAAGCGATCAGAGTCTTGCGAATGCACATGTTGATTCTCCTTGTGGTCGATCCGGAGCCCAGGGGAAGCCCCTAAAGAGCGACGCGAGTCACATTTGCACGGGAATCGTTAGGCGTATCCGCCTCTGCCGTTAAATTTTCGTTCGGGTGCGCGCCGCTCGTCCGCAGGCGGACCGGGCCTGTCACAGGCGCATGCGAGGTGGCCGGACGCGTCCGGCGGGGACGTTCTGCCGCTACCAGGCGGAGCCGCGGAGCAGGCCGGCCAGGCGTGCGCCCAGCCAGACCAGCGCCAGACCGCCCACCAAGGTGACGGCCAGATACGCAGGCACCATGCCCTGCCGGTCGCTGCGCGCGAACAGCAGGCATTCCACCATCAGCGCCGAGTACGTGGTCAGCGCGCCCAGCACGCCCACCATCAGGAACGCACGCCAGTACAGCGCCGAGGGGCCGCGCGACTCCAGCCAGATCGCCAGGAAACCGGCCGCGAACGAACCGATCATGTTCACGGCCAACGTCCCCCACGGGAACCCGCTGCCGAGGTGCCGCATCAACACGCCGCCCAGCCAGAAGCGCGCGGCGGCACCCAGTGCGCCGCCGGCCATTACCAGCCCCAGTTGCTGCCACCATACCCAGGCCTTTACCGGCATGCGTCGTGCTCCTGTCCGCTCAGTCTTCGCGCCCGGACGCGCGGCGCGCCTGCACGCGCGCCTCGCGCAGGCGGTCGAGTTTTTCCTTCAGCTTGATCTCCAGCCCGCGTTCGACCGGCGTGTAATAGACGCGCTCGCCCATCGCATCCGGGAACGCCGTCTGGTCCAGTGCGATGCCACCCTCGGCATCGTGGTCGTACTGGTAGCCAGTGCCGTAGCCCAACGACTTCATCAGCTTGGTCGGCGCGTTGCGCAGGTGCATCGGGACCTCCTGCGTGCCGTGCTCGCGTACGTCGGCCTTGGCGGCGTTGAACGCCCTGTAGCCGGCATTCGACTTGGCGGTGCTGGCCAGGTAGATCACCAGCTGCGCCAGCGCCAGGTCGCCTTCCGGACTGCCCAGGCGCTCGTACGTATCCCAGGCATCGATCGCCATCTGCAGGGCGCGCGGATCGGCCAGGCCGATGTCCTCCACCGCCATACGCGTCATCCTGCGTGCCAGGTAGGACGGATCGCAGCCGCCATCCAGCATGCGCGCCAGCCAGTACACCGCGCCATCCGGATTGGAGCTGCGCACCGACTTGTGCAGCGCGGAGATCTGGTCGTAGAACTGTTCGCCGCCCTTGTCGAAGCGGCGCGTCCGGTCGGCCAGCACCTGCACCAGGGTCTGTGGCGTGATGCGCCCGCCTTCGTCGGCCGCCAGCTCGGCGGCGATCTCCAGCAAGGTGAGCGCGCGCCGCACGTCGCCGTCCGCGGCAGTGGCGATCTCCAGCAGCGCGGCTTCCTCGACCTGCAGGCCCAGTCCGCCGAGTCCATGCTCCGCGTCATCCAGCGCGGCCTGCAGCGCCTGCCGGATGTCGTCGGGGGAGACGGCCTCCATCACGTGCACGCGGCAGCGCGACAGCAGCGCGGAATTCAGTTCGAACGAGGGATTCTCGGTGGTCGCACCGACGAAGATGATGGTGCCGCGTTCGATGTGCGGCAGGAACGCATCCTGCTGCGCCTTGTTGAAGCGATGCACCTCGTCCACGAACAACACCGTGCGCCGCCCGCTGGCGAAGCGCTGCGCGGCCTCGGCCAGTACCTGCCGCACTTCCGGCAGCCCGGACAGCACGGCGGAGATCGCCTTGAACTCGGCGTCGGCATAGCGTGCCAGCAGCAGCGACAGCGTGGTCTTGCCGCAGCCCGGCGGGCCCCACAGGATCATCGAGTGCACGCGGCCGCTTTCCACGGCGCGGCGCAGCGCACTGCCCGGCGCGAGCAACCGGCGCTGGCCCACCATGTCGTCCAGCGTGCGCGGACGCATCCGCTCGGCGAGCGGGCGCAGCGTTTCGTTGTCGACGCTCAACAGGTCGGTCGACGGTTCCAGGGGCGTTTTCGATCGGGCCACAGCCCATTGTAGCGGCGCCGGGAAGAAGCCGCGGCGCACGCAATCACCGGCGGCTCACCACGCCGGATGCACGACCATGTCTGCATGCGGGGCGGCGTTGCATGCGCCCACCAGGAGGCGTTCTTGGTGGCTTACGGGCCGCCGACCACGTCCACGCCCTTCGCGGGCGCGTACTTGAACGTGCCCGCCGAAAAGGCCGGGTTGCGTTTCCAGCCCGAGAAGCGGATCTCGGTGCGCTGGCCCACGGCGTCCTTCACTTCCATGCTGACCAGCGTGCCGTTGGCGAAGGCCAGTCGGGCGGTCTGGAAGCTGGCCTCGCCTTCGTTCTTCGGCGTGAGGGTGAGCCACTGCACCCCGCCCTGCCCGGCCGCTTCGGCGACCTTGAACTGACGGTCCAGCTTGCCGGGGTCGATCAGCGCCGCCAGCGGGCTGTTCTCTTCCTCGATGCCCTGCTCGCGCACGGTCGCCTGCTGCAGGTCGGGGTCGTAGACCCACACCTGCTTGCCATCGGCGACGATCAGCTGCTCGTAGGGCTTGTTGTACTCCCAGCGGAACAGGCGCGGCGCGGACAGCGCGACGCGGCCATTCGAGGTTTCCTTGAGCTTGCCGCCACCGTCGTAGACCTTCTGGGTGAACTGGCCATCCAGGCCCTTGAGGCCGGTCGTGAAGGTCTTCAGTTCATCGCGCGCACCGGCGAGCGCAGTGGTCGCGAACAGGGCCGTGGCGAGGATGGCGTAGCGGGCAGTGCGGAGCATGGGCGTTCCGGTTCTGGGGACGTGGTGAGGAGTGTGCCGTGGCGAAACTGAACAGGCTGCAGACCACGGGTGGCCCCCTCCCCGTCCATTCAGGCGGCGTCAGCGCGGCGGAGGCGGCGCCAGCACCTGGCGGTCGCCGTTGTGTTCCGGCGGACTGACCACGCCCGCGGCTTCCATGGCTTCGATCAGGCGCGCGGCGCGGTTGTAGCCGATCTTCAGCCGGCGCTGGACGCCGGAGATCGAGGCGCGGCGGCTCTCGGTAACGATCTTCACCGCCTCGTCGTAGAGCGGATCGGACTCGTCGCCGCCACCGCCCCCGGACTCCGGCAGGCCGGTCGGGCCGACGACGATGCCGTCGCCCATGGTCTGCACTTCTTCCAGCACGCCTTCGATGTAGTCGGCGCTGCCGCTCGCCTTCAGGTGCTCGACGACGCGATGCACTTCCTCGTCGCTGACGAAGGCGCCGTGGATGCGTTCCGGCATCGCGGTGCCCGGCGGCAGGTACAGCATGTCGCCGTGGCCGAGCAGCGTTTCCGCGCCGGACTGGTCCAGGATCGTGCGCGAGTCGATCTTCGAGCTGACCTGGAAGGCGATGCGGGTGGGGATATTGGCCTTGATCAGGCCGGTGATGACGTCCACGGAGGGGCGCTGCGTGGCCAGGATCAGGTGGATGCCGGCGGCGCGCGCCTTCTGCGCCAGGCGGGCGATCAGCTCCTCGACCTTCTTGCCGACGATCATCATCATGTCGGCGAATTCGTCGATGAAGATGACGATGAACGGCATCGGTTCCAGCGGGCGCGGCGCCTCGGCCAGGTCGGGATTGGGCTTGAACAGCGGGTCCATCAACGGCTGGCCCGCGTCCATCGCGTCCTTGACCTTCTTGTTGAAGCCGGCCAGGTTGCGCACGCCCACCGCGCTCATCAGCTTGTAGCGCCGCTCCATCTCCGCCACGCACCAGCGCAGGCCGTTGGCAGCCTCCTTCATGTCGGTGACCACCGGCGCCAGCAGGTGCGGGATGCCCTGGTAGACGCTGAGTTCCAGCATCTTCGGGTCGATCATCAGCATGCGCAGGTCTTTCGGCGAGGCCTTGTACAGCAGGCTCAGCACCATCGCGTTGACCGCCACCGACTTGCCCGAGCCGGTGGTGCCGGCGACCAGCAGGTGCGGCATGCGGGCCAGGTCGGCCACGGTCGGGCGGCCGGCGATGTCCTTGCCCAGCGCCAGCGTCAGGACACTGCCGGACTTGTCGTATTCCTTCGACCGCAGCAGTTCGGACAGGAAGATCATCTCGCGGCTGGTGTTGGGGATCTCCAGGCCGATCACCGACTTGCCGGGGATCACGTCGACCACGCGCACCGACTTCACCGACAGCCCGCGGGCGATGTCCTTGTCCAGCGAGCTGATCTGGCTGACCTTCACGCCCGGCGCGGGCTCCATCTCGAAGCGGGTGATGACCGGGCCGGGATAGGCACCGACCACCTGGGCGTCGATGCGAAAATCCTTGAGCTTGAACTCGATCTGCCGCGACAGCGTTTCCAGGGTCTCTTCCGAGTACCCCTTGGTCTGCGGCTTCGGATCGTCCAGCAGCGACAGCGGCGGCAGGCCGGATTCGTCGCCGCCGGTACCGTGGAACAGCGGGATCTGCTGCTCGCGCTTGGCGCGTTCGCTCTTCTCGACGACGGCCGGCGCGGGCGGTTCGATCTTCACAGGCTCGCGTTTGGCGCGCGCGATGGCGTCGGTCTTGCGGACGGTCTCGCGTTCCTCGCGCATGGCGCGGGTCTGCTGCCACTCGTTGGCCTGCTGGCTGCCGCGGCGGAACAGGTCGGGCAGCATCAGCACGTACTTGCCGATGCGCTCCATCACGGCGAACCACGACAGTCCGGTCGCCAGCGTCACCGAGGTCAGGAACAGCACCAGCAGGAACAGGTTGCCACCCAGCCCGCCGAACAGCTTGAGCAGCGACTTGCCGACCAGCGTGCCGAGGATGCCGCCCGCACCCGCCGAAAAATGTTCGGCCGGCACGCCGCGCAGGTGCAACAGGCCGGTCGCGGAAATCAGGAAGCCCACCATGCCGATCAGGCGCAGCGCCGGGCCGAGGTCGGCTTCGCCATCACCGTCGGTATCCATGCCGAACAGCGCGATCCAGGCCACCGCGCCCAGGATCAACGGCAGCAGGAAAGCGACGTAGCCGAACAGCCACAACAGCATGTCGGCCAGGTAGGCACCGGCCAGTCCGCCCATGTTGTGGACCGGCGCCGTCAGGCTGCCCGACTGCGACCAACTGGGGTCCTGGGGCGAAAACGTGAAGAGGCTGGCCAGCAGATACAGCAGCAGCGGCGCGATGGCGATCAGCGCCAGATCGCGCCACAGGCGCTGCCTGCGCGGGTTCGGCGGCGAGGCCTGCCTGCGCGCGGCGGCGTTGCCACCCTTGGATTTGCCGTTGTCCGGGAGCTGCTTCGCCACCTTTGGACCAGACCTTAGGAAATTTCTGTTAGTGATTGATAGTAAACGAATCGTCAGTACGGCAACAGCGGTCCGTTCTCACCGTGGGTCGGCCCGGATAGCAAAAACGCCGCGCGGTGGCGCAGCGTCCTGGATCGAGCCCGGCATGGTCCCGGCTGCATCGCCGCATTCCAGCAGCGTGCCTTGATTCGCCGGATACGCCCCGCCACTCTATGTGCCTGCGGATGATGCGCCAACGCGTCGTTGCCTGCCCGATCACCCCTTTTCGCGAGTATACATGAGCACTTCCAAGCACTGCCGCCTGTTGATCCTGGGCTCAGGCCCCGCCGGTTGGACCGCCGCTGTCTACGCGGCCCGCGCCAACCTCAAGCCCGTCGTGGTCACCGGCCTGCAGCAGGGCGGCCAGCTGATGACCACCACCGAAGTGGACAACTGGCCGGGGGACGCGCATGGCCTGATGGGCCCGGACCTGATGGCGCGGATGCAGGCGCATGCGGAGCGCTTCGAGACCGAAGTGATCTTCGATCACATCCATACCGCCGACCTGTCCAAGCGGCCGTTCAAGCTGATCGGCGACAGCGGCGAATACACCGCCGATGCGCTGATCATCGCCACCGGCGCCACGGCCAAGTACCTGGGCCTGCCGTCGGAAGAGGCCTTCAAGGGCCGCGGGGTGTCCGCCTGCGCGACCTGCGACGGTTTCTTCTACCGCGACCAGGACGTGGCGGTGATCGGGGGCGGCAACACGGCCGTCGAAGAGGCGCTGTACCTGGCCAACATCGCCCGCAAGGTCTATCTGGTGCATCGCCGCGACACGCTGCGGGCCGAGAAGATCATGCAGGACAAGCTGTTCGCCAAGATCCAGGCCGGCAAGATCGAGCCGGTGTGGCACCACACGGTCGACGAGGTGCTGGGCAACGATGCCGGCGTCACCGGCATCCGGGTGAAGTCGGTGCAGGACGGCAGCATGCGTGACATCGACGTGCACGGCTTCTTCGTGGCCATCGGCCACACGCCGAATACCGGCCTGTTCGAAGGCCAGCTGGACATGAGCAACGGCTATCTGAAGATCCGCTCCGGCATCGAGGGCAACGCCACCGCCACCACCATCCCGGGCGTGTTCGCGGCCGGCGACGTCACCGACCAGCATTACCGCCAGGCCATCACCTCGGCCGGTTTCGGCTGCATGGCGGCGCTGGATGCGGAACGCTTCCTGGACAAGGACGGCTGATCCGGGCAACGACGCCTTCCACGGATGGACACGCTGCTGATCAAGCAGTGCCTGTTCCACGGGAGCTGGTTCGTCGTGCCGTTCATGGCGTGGCTGGGATGGCGACTGCGCGAGCGCCGTGGCCGTTCGCTCGTCGCCCTGCTGCTGGCCGGGTGCATGGTGTTCGCCTGGGCGCGCTTCGTCGAGCCCCAGCGTATCCGCGTGCAGGAAACGGTGCTGACGGGCACCGGCGCGCAGGCAAGGCTGGTGTTGATCAGCGACCTCCATCTGGGCGTCTACAAAAACCGCGCCTACCTGCAGCGGCTGGCGGACCGCATCAACACGCTGCAGGCCGACGCAATCGTGATCGCCGGGGATTTCACCTATGAACCCGACGGCGAGCCGCTGGAGCGCATGTTTGCCCCTTTGGAGACCCTGCGGAAGCCGGTCTACGCGGTGTTGGGCAACCATGACCAGCAGGCTCCCGGCCCCGATGTCGATGCGGAACTGCGTACCGCGCTGGCCACGCATGGCGTGCAGGTGATCGAAGGGCGGACGGTGACCGTGCGTGGCTTCGGGCTTGCCGGGTTGGGGGATCGCTGGGCGGGCAAGGACGATCCGGGCTTCCTTGCGGCCGGTCCAGCCTCTGGCCCCACCCTCGTGCTGGCGCACAATCCCGACAGCGCCATCGCGCTGGACCCTGCCCGCGTGGCCTTGGTACTGGCGGGCCATACGCACGGGGGACAGATCCGCATTCCCTGGCTGTACCGGCGCGTGATTCCCAGCCAATACGGCTTCGACCGGGGCGAACAGTTCCTGCGCACGGCGCACGGCGCACGGCCGCGTCCGCGTGTACACCACCGTGGGCACGGGGGAGATCGGCCTGCCGATGCGGTTGTTCAATCCGCCGACCATCGACGTGCTGGATCTGCGCCCTTAGCATCGCAGACGATGTACGACGCCCGTTTCCTTCCGTCCCTGGCCGACGTGTCCGCGCGCGACTGGGACGCCCTGCACGATGGTCGGAATCCCTTCGTGGCCCACGCCTTCCTGCACGGGCTGGAGTCACAGGGATGCCTGCGCCGGGACTGGGGATGGACACCGCACCACCTGACGCTGTGGGAGGGCGACACGCTGGTTGCGGCCGCACCGGGCTACCTGAAGGACAACTCGCACGGGGAATTCGTCTTCGATCATGCCTGGGCGCATGCCTATGCCCGCTACGGGCTGGACTACTACCCCAAATGGCTCTGTGCCGTGCCCTACTCGCCGGTCACCGGACCGCGCCTGCTGGCGCAGGACGCCGCGCATCGCAAGGCGCTGCTGACCGCGGTGCGCGAGGAGGTGTTGCGCCTGGGATTGTCGTCCGCGCACGTCAACTTCCATGCTGAAGACGAGGACGATGCGTTCGCTTCCGACTGGCTGCCGCGGATCGACGTGCAGTACCACTGGCGGAATCCGGGGCACTGGCACGACTTCGACAGCTTCCTGGCCGATTTCGACCACAAGCACCGCAAGAACATCCGCCAGGAACGGGCGAAGGTCCAGCGGGCCGGCGTCGTCATCCGCACCGTGCACGGCGACGAGGCGACCGCGGCCGACCTGGAGGCGATGTTCGGCTTCTACCTGCGCACGTTCCAGGACTACGGCAATTCGCCTGCGCTGACGCTTCCGTTCCTGCAGCATCTCGCGCGGACGATGCCGCGGCAGCTGGTGATGTTCCTGGCCGATCACGACGGCCGCACCGTCGCGGGGGCGCTGTGCCTGCGCGGGCGGGACACGCTGTACGGCCGCTACTGGGGGGCCGAGGCATCCCTGCCGGGACTGCATTTCGAGACCTGCTATTACCAGGGCATCGCCTACTGCCTCCGCGAGGGTCTGGCCCGGTTCGAGCCTGGGGCCCAGGGCGAGCACAAGATCGCACGCGGTTTCCTGCCGGCCTGGGTACGCTCGCGGCACTGGATCGCCGACCCGGAGTTCGCCGGCGCACTGGCGCACTGGTGCGACGAGGAGGGCCAGGCGGTACGGCGGTATGCGCGTACGCTGCAGTCCCACTCGCCGTTCAAACAGCAGGACCGTGCCTGAGCGCGCGGCCCGAGCCCAGGATCACCCGATGCGCCAGCGGCCGTTCGTCCTGTCCCCCGATCCCCACGCGCCCTTCCCGCCGGCGGACAGCGCCATGCAGGAGCCCGACGGCCTGCTCGCGATCGGCGGCGACCTGTCGCTGCCGCGCCTGCTGAATGCCTATCGTCACGGCATTTTTCCCTGGTTCTCGCCCGGCCAGCCACCGCTGTGGTGGTCGCCCGATCCGCGCATGGTGTTCGCCACCGATGGCGTGCGCCTGTCTTCCCGCTTCCGCCGCGGCCTCCGGCACAGCCCGTGGGAGGTCCGGGCGGACACCGCGTTCGAACAGGTGATCACGGCCTGCGCCAAGGCGCCGCGGCCGGGCCAGCACGGCACCTGGATCACCTCGGGCATGCGCCAGGCCTATATCGACCTGCATCGTCACGGGCACGCCCATTCGGTCGAAGTGTTCCAGGGCGACGCCCTGGTGGGCGGCATCTACGGCGTGGCGATCGGGCGCATGTTCTTCGGCGAGAGCATGTTCAGTGGCCGGTCGGGCGGTTCCAAGGTCGCGCTGGCCGCGCTGGCGGCCCGGCTGCGCGGGTGGGGCTGGCCGCTGATCGATGCCCAGGTGGAAAACGACCATCTGGTCTCGCTGGGGGCCGTCCGGATGCCCCGACATCGTTTCCTGGCCGAGGTCGCGGGCCTGGTGGACCTGCCGTCGCCGGCAGGCCCGTGGACCGTCCGATTCGGACGCATGCCGGCCGCCGAACTGGCGCAAGCATCGGTGCCATAACGGAATTTTTGCACCTGGCGCGCGCGGGGCGTACAATGCCTGGCTTCATGGCACCCGCCATCCCTCGCGGCACACACAGGTTTACATGTCGAAAGACGATTCCATTGAATTCGAAGGCACCGTCGCCGAGACGCTGCCCAACACCATGTTCCGGGTCAAGCTGGAGAACGGGCACGAGATCATCGCCCACATTTCCGGCCGCATGCGCAAGAACTACATCCGCATCCTGACCGGCGACAAGGTGAAGGTCGAAATGACCCCCTACGACCTCACCAAAGGTCGAATCACCTATCGCATGAAATAAGCTTCTTGATGCGACTGATCGGAAAGCGGCCCTGGGCCGCTTTCTTCGTTAGTGCGGTCGTCTCCCAATGACCTTCGTCATTGGGTCGGTGGTCATGGCGACTTTGGGCAGATTCGCGTCGGCAGCGTGATCCCTAGCATGGACGTCGGCCGATACGGGCTGCCTCCAATCACGACTGCCATGAAACCTCGTCATCTCTCCATGACCGCCCTGCTGGCTTTGGGCCTCTCTCCGTTTTTCGCCATGGCTGGCGAACCGGTTGCCGATTGCGTCGCACTGGGAAGCAGCCAGGAGATCGTCCGTGCCGGCGGCGGCGGCCAGATCTTCCTTCGCGATGGTCAATCCCATTACCGCCTCGGCTTCGCCCGCAACTGCGACTCGGTGACGATGACGCCGACCATCCAGATCAGCGCCGATGGCCAGGCCGACCGGCTGTGCCCCGCCGGCACCAAGGTGCGTACCAAGACCTCAACCTGCGATGTCAGCGTCGTCGAAACGATTTCCGCTGAAGAGTTCGCCAAGCGCAAGCAACGCGCGCGGCGTTGAGGCGGGGATCGAGCCGCCAGAAGCGATAAGAGAAAGGCGGCCCGTGGGCCGCCTTTTTTCTCGCCTGCAATCGATTCCAGCAGTGATCTACACGGTCGCCGGCAACAAACGCTCCGGTTCTGCCTGCGCATCGACCACCAGCTCGCCATCGCGTACGTCGATACCGACCCGCCCGCCATTGACCAGCTTGCCGAACAACAGCTCGTCGGCCAGCGGTCGCTTCACCTTGTCCTGGATCAGGCGCGCCATCGGACGCGCACCCATCAATGGATCGAAGCCGTGCTGGGCCAGCCAGTCGCGCGCCGCCGGCGTGGCCGACAGGCTGACATGCTTCTCCTGCAGCAGCATTTCCAGCTCGATGATGAACTTGTCCACCACCCGCAGGATGTGGTCGAAGCCCAGGCCCTGGAACTGCACGATGGCATCCAGGCGGTTGCGGAACTCCGGGGTGAAGCTGCGGCGGATCACTTCCATCGCGTCGGTGGAATGATCCTGCTGCATGAAACCGATCGTCCGCCGCGACGCCTGCGCTGCGCCCGCGTTGGTGGTCATCACCAGGATGACGTTCTTGAAGTTCGCCTCGCGGCCGTTGGTATCCGTCAGCACCCCGCGATCCATGACCTGCAGCAGGATGTTGAAGATGTCGGGGTGGGCCTTCTCGACCTCGTCCAACAGCAGCACGCAATGCGGCGTCTTGACGATCTTCTCGGTCAGCAGGCCGCCCTGATCGAAGCCCACATAACCCGGGGGCGCGCCGATCAGGCGGCTGACCGAATGCGGCTCCATGTATTCGGACATGTCGAAACGGACCAGTTCGATGCCCAGCTGCAGCGCCAGCTGCTTGGTCACCTCGGTCTTGCCCACACCCGTCGGACCGGCGAACAGGAAGCTGCCGATCGGCTTCTCCGGGTTGGCCAGGCCGCTGCGGGCCAGCTTGATGGACGACGCCAGCGTCTCGATGGCGGGATCCTGCCCGAAGATGACCATCTTCAGGTTGCGCTCCAGGTGCTGCAGCACGTCCTTGTCGGACGAGGACACCTGCTTGGCCGGGATGCGCGCCATCTTGGCGACGATGGTCTCGATCTCCTCGACGTCGATCAGTTCCTTGCGCGTCTCCTGCGGCAGCAGGCGCTGGCGGGCGCCGGCCTCGTCGATCACGTCGATGGCCTTGTCCGGCAGCAGGCGGTCGCCGATGTGCTTGACCGACAGGTCGACCGCGGCCTGCAGCGCATCGTCGGCGTAGGTCACGCCGTGGTGGGCCTCGTACTTGGGCTTCAGTCCCTGCAGGATCTGGTAGGCCTCGCCCACCGTGGGCTCGACGATGTCGATCTTCTGGAAGCGGCGTGCGAGCGCACGATCCTTCTCGAAGATGCCGCGGTACTCCTGGAACGTGGTCGAGCCGATGCAGCGCAGCTCGCCCGACGCCAGCGCCGGCTTGATCAGGTTGGAGGCATCCATCGTGCCGCCGCTGGCCGAGCCGGCGCCGATGATGGTGTGGATCTCGTCCACGAACAGGATGGCGCCTGGGATCTTCTTGATCGACGCCAGCACGCTCTTCAGGCGCTTTTCGAAGTCGCCGCGGTACTTGGTGCCCGCCACCAGCGCGCCCAGGTCCAGCGAATAGATGACGGCATCCAGCAGCACGTCGGGCACCTCGCCTTCGACGATGCGCTTGGCCAGGCCCTCGGCCAGCGCGGTCTTGCCCACGCCGGCCTCGCCCACGTAGAGCGGATTGTTCTTGCGGCGGCGGCACAGCACCTGGATGGTCCGTTCGATCTCGTCGCCGCGGCCGACCAGCGGGTCGATCCTGCCCTGGCGCGCCAGCTCGTTGAGATTGCTGGCGAACTCGGCCAGGGCGTCGCCCTTGCCCTCGCCTTCCGCACCCTCGGCCTTGCCCTCGCCCTCCGGATGCCCGGAGGCTTCGTTTTCCTCGCCCTGCTTGGCGATGCCGTGGGACAGGTAGTTGACGATGTCCAGCCGGGTCACGTCCTGCTGGTTGAGGAAGTACACGGCGTGCGAATCCTTCTCGCCGAAGATCGCCACCAGCACGTTGGCGCCGGTGACCTCCTTCTTGCCCGAGGACTGCACGTGGTAGACGGCACGCTGCAGCACGCGCTGGAAGCCCAGCGTCGGCTGGGTATCGCGGCCATCGTCTTCGGCCAGGCGCGAGACCGAGGCCTCGATGGCCTGCTCCAGATCCGCGCGCAGGCGGTTGGCATCGGCACCGGTCGCCTTCAGGACGGCCTGTGCAGAGGGGTTCTCCAACAGTGCGAGCAACAGGTGCTCGACGGTCATGAATTCGTGCCGAGCTTCACGGGCGCGCTTGTAGCACTGGCCGATGGTCTGCTCGAGGTCTTTGCTGAACATGGTTGCCTCCGGGGCCTATGCCGACAATATGCGGCCTGGCGGGCGGTTTTCCATCAGCCTACCGGATTTCAGTGTTCAGGGATCGTTGCCTTGCACCAGGCCGTGACGCCCCCACACCGTTCGAGCCGGTCCGGCCTGCCCGTGCCGGAATCCCTCAGGACTTCTCCATCGTGCACAGCAAGGGATGCTGGTTCATACGGGAAAACTCGTTGACCTGGGCCACCTTGGACTCGGCCACCTCGCGGGTATAGACCCCGCACACGCCGCGGCCGCGCGTATGCACGTGCAGCATCACCTGGGTGGCCTTCTCCAGGTCCATGGCGAAGAACTGCTGCAGCACGGTCACCACGAAATCCATCGGGGTGTAATCGTCGTTGAGCAGCAGCACCTGGTAGAGGGGCGGCGGCGCGACCTCGGGCCGGCTGGTCTCCACCATCAGGCCATGGTCGCGTTCGTTTTCGTTCTTGCGGGGCATGTGCCGATTATAGGCGCTGGCCCCCGTCGCCCGCATGGACGCCATGCGTGACCCCGGCCACAATGCGCCATCCCTTCCAGCCCGAGCCGACCATGATCCCGACGCTGTCCCGCCTGCCCGTCACCGCCCTGCTGTGCACCGCCGCCGCCGTCGCGGCACCCGCCACCGCCGCCGATGCGTCGGTCGAGGCCCGGCTGAAGGCGCGCGGCATCCAGTACGAGATCGACGCCGACGGCGACTACAAGGCCACCTATTCCTACGACAAGGAGAACCGGACGCAGCTGGTGTTCGTCTCGGGCAGCACCGAACAGGTCGGCGGGCTGAGCATCCGCGAAGTGTTCTCGCCGGCCGGGCGCGTCGCGGCGGACGGTATCGATGGCGCACGGGCGCTGGCGCTGCTGGCGGACAGCCGCACCAAGAAGCTCGGCAGCTGGGAGATCGCCGGCGACGTGCTGTACTTCGTCATCAAGTTGCAGGACAACGCGGATGCGGCGGCGCTGGAAGCGGCGATGGACATCGCGGCCGAGACGGCCGACAACCAGGAGATCGAACTCTCCGGCGACCAGGACGACCTGTAAGTGAGCTATCGCGAGGGCCGGTTCTGGCAGCCCGACGTCACCGTGGCCACCGTGGTGGTCCGCGACGGCCGGCTGCTGATGGTGGAAGAGCGCGCCCAGGGCCGGCTTGTGTTCAACCAGCCGGCCGGCCATCTGGAGCCGGACGAGAGCCTGCTGGACGCCGCCCGTCGCGAAACCCTGGAAGAGACGGGCTGGGAGGTCGCGCCGACCGCCTTCATCGGCGCCTACCAGTGGAAGGCCGAGACCGGGCGCCATTACCTGCGCTTCGCCTTCTCCGCCGATCCCGTTCGGCACCAGCCCGACCGTCCGCTGGATGACGGTATCGTCCAGGCGGTGTGGCTGACCCCGGCGGAACTGCAGGCGCAGGCCGACCGCCATCGCAGCCCGCTGGTCTGGCGGGTCGTGCAGGACTACCTGTCCGGCCGTCGTTCGCCGTTGTCCACGCTGCAGCACATCGCATGAACCGTCCGCGGGTCGTCGTTGGGGTGTCCGGTGGCGTGGATTCGTCGGTGGCCGCCCTGCGCCTGGTGCAGCAGGGCGAGGCCGTCGCCGGGCTCTTCATGCAGAACTGGGCCGACGACGGTACCGGCGAGTGCCGTGCCGAAGACGATCGCCGCGACGCCGTGGCCGTCTGCGGCCGATTGGGTATCCCGTTCCATTTCCGCGATTTCTCGACCGAGTACTGGCAGGGCGTGTTCGAACATTTCCTGGCCGAATATGCCGCCGGCCGCACCCCGAACCCGGACGTGCTGTGCAACCGGGAGGTGAAGTTCAAGCATTTCCTGGATGCCGCCCACGACCTGGGGGCCGAGAAGATCGCGACCGGCCACTACGCGCGCGTGGTCGAAGCGGGCGGACGCTGGCGGCTGCTGCGCGGCATGGACCGCGGGAAGGATCAGAGCTATTTCCTCCACCAGTTGGGCCAGGCGCAGCTGTCGGCCACGCTGTTTCCCATCGGCGAACTGCAGAAATCGGACCTGCGCCGGGTCGCGCGCGAAGCCGGCTTGCCTACCCACGACAAGAAGGACTCCACCGGCATCTGCTTCATCGGCGAGCGCGATTTCCGCGAGTTCCTGGGGCGCTATCTGCCCGCGCGACGCGGCGAGATGCGCGACCCGCAGGGCCAGGTGGTCGGCGAGCACCCGGGCGTGTTCTATTTCACCCTGGGCCAGCGCGAAGGCCTGCAGATCGGTGGCGTGCGTGGCCGTCCGCAGGCGCCGTGGTATGTCGTAGGCAAGGACGTGGCCCACAATGTGCTGTACGTGGACCAGGACACGCACAGCCCTTATCTGATGTCCACGCGGTTGTGGACCGAAACGGCGCACTGGGTGTCGGGCAGTCCGCCCGCTGGTCGCTTCGACTGCACGGCACAGACGCGCTATCGCCAGCCGGACGAACCGTGCCGGGTGCAGGTAATGGAGGATGGCAGCGTCATGGTCGAGTTCACCACGCCGCAGCGTGCCGTCACGCCGGGACAGTCGCTGGTGCTGTATGAAGGCGACGAATGCCTGGGCGGCGCGGTGATCGCTCGCACCGACGCCCCTCTTGAATTGAAACTCGCGGAGCAAGCAGCTTGAGCAACCGATATTCCGACCGTGTGCTCGCCCTCGCCGGGCTGGCACAGGCCCTCCACCAGGTGCGGCGCATCGCCGAAACCGGCCAGTCCGAGTCCTCGGCTGTGCAGGCGTCGCTGGAGAGCGTATTCCGCATCGAAGCCGCCACGCCGCTGGCCGTGTACGGCCGTCTGGGCGACATCGCC
This sequence comes from Pseudoxanthomonas sp. F11, assembly GCF_037046485.1. NCBI lineage: Bacteria > Pseudomonadati > Pseudomonadota > Gammaproteobacteria > Lysobacterales > Lysobacteraceae > Pseudoxanthomonas > Pseudoxanthomonas sp. F11. The sequence continues at coordinate 66,147 of NZ_JBANLZ010000005.1, forward strand.
CCCGGGCTGCGGGTCCTGCGCGGCTACCTGGCCAAGGAGGCGCAGGACGACGCCCTGCCCCGCCTGGCGATGGCGGTATTGCAGCTGGAGCGGCGGTTCGTGCGCGAAGAGGACACCGTGCACGCCGTCACCCGCGGCCTGACCGACATCGCGCCGCGCGCCGAGCAACACGGCAGCACGCACCCGGATGTCCTGTCGGCGCTCGGCGGCCTGTACGCCGACACCATCAGCCACCTGCGGCCGCGCGTGATGGTCCAGGGCAACCCGCACTACCTCGGCCAGCCGGGCGTGGTGGCGGAGATCCGGGCGATCCTGCTGGCGGCGGTACGCTCGGCCGTGCTGTGGCGCCAGTTGGGCGGCAGCATGTGGGACTTCGTGTTCAGCCGCCGGCAGATGCTGGACGCCGTGGACGACTGGCTGTCCTGACGCATCGCCACCGTCCCAAAGAAGAGGCCCGGCAATGCCGGGCCTTTTCGTTGCAGCGGACGATCAGGCTGCGACCGTCTTCGCCACGTCCTGGTACTCCTCGATCTGGTCGAAGTTCATGTAGCGGTAGATCTCGGCGCCCTTCTCGTTGATCACGCCGATGTCGGCCATGTACTCGGCCTTGGTCGGGATCCTGCCCAGGCGCGAGCAGATCGCGGCCAGTTCCGCCGAACCCAGGAACACGTTGGAGTTGCGGCCCAGGCGGTTGGGGAAATTGCGGGTGGAGGTGGAGAACACCGTCGCGCCCTCGCGCACCTGCGCCTGGTTGCCCATGCACAGCGAGCAGCCCGGCATTTCCATGCGCGCCCCGGCGGTGCCGAAGGTGCCGTAGTGGCCTTCCTTGGTCAGCTCGGACGCGTCCATCTTGGTCGGCGGCGCGACCCACAGGCGGGTCGGGATGTCGCGCTTGCCTTCCAGCAGCTTGGCGGCGGCACGGAAGTGGCCGATGTTGGTCATGCAGGAACCGATGAACACTTCATCGATCTTCGTGCCGGCGACGTCGGACAGCGTCTTCACATCGTCCGGATCGTTCGGGCAGGCCAGCAGCGGCTCGTGCACTTCGGCCAGGTCGATCTCGATGACGGCGGCGTACTCGGCGTCGGCATCCGGCTCCAGCAGCTGCGGGTCGGCCAGCCACGCTTCCATCTTGGCGATGCGGCGGGCCAGCGAACGGGCGTCGGCATAGCCTTCGGCGATCATCCACTTCAGCAGCGTGATGTTGCTGGTCAGGTACTCGATGATCGGCTCCTTGTTCAGGCGCACCGTGCAGCCGGCGGCGGAACGCTCGGCCGAGGCGTCGGACAGCTCGAACGCCTGCTCCACCTTCAGGTCCGGCAGGCCTTCGATTTCGAGGATGCGGCCGGAGAAGATGTTCTTCTTGCCCTGCTTGGCGACCGTCAGCAGGCCCGACTTGATGGCGTAGTACGGGATGGCGTTGACCAGGTCGCGCAGGGTCACGCCCGGCTGCATCTGGCCCTTGAAGCGCACCAGCACCGATTCCGGCATGTCCAGCGGCATCACGCCGGTGGCCGCGGCGAACGCGACCAGGCCCGAGCCCGCCGGGAACGAAATGCCCACCGGGAAACGCGTGTGCGAATCGCCGCCGGTGCCGACGGTGTCGGGCAGCAGCATGCGGTTGAGCCAGCTGTGGATCACGCCATCGCCCGGACGCAGCGAGATGCCGCCACGGGTGGAAATGAATTCCGGCAGCGTGTGGTGCGTCTTCACGTCGACCGGCTTGGGATAGGCCGCGGTGTGGCAGAACGACTGCATCACCAGGTCGGCCGAGAAGCCCAGACAGGCGAGGTCCTTCAACTCGTCGCGGGTCATCGGACCGGTGGTGTCCTGCGAGCCCACCGAGGTCATCTTCGGTTCGCAGTAGGTGCCCGGGCGCACGCCCTGGCCTTCCGGCAGGCCGCAGGCGCGGCCGACCATCTTCTGCGCCAGCGAGAAACCCTTGCCGCTGTCGGCCGGCTGCTGCGGCTGGCGGAACAGGTCCGTCGCCGGCAGCTTCAGCGCTTCGCGCGCCTTCGCGGTCAGCCCGCGGCCGATGATCAGCGGAATGCGGCCACCGGCGCGCACTTCGTCGAACAGCACCTCGGACTTGACCTGGAACTCGGCGATCACGTGGCCGTCCTTGAGTGCCTTGCCCTCGTACGGGCGCAGCTCGACCACGTCGCCGTGGTTCATCTGCGACACGTCGAGTTCGATCGGCAACGCGCCGGCGTCCTCCATGGTGTTGTAGAAGATCGGGGCGATCTTGGAACCCAGGCAGACGCCGCCGAAGCGCTTGTTCGGGATGAACGGGATGTCCTCGCCGGTGAACCACAGCACGCTGTTGGTCGCCGACTTGCGCGAGGAACCGGTGCCGACCACGTCACCGACGTAGGCGACCAGGTGGCCCTTCTCCTTCAGCGACAGGATTTCCTGCACCGGACCGCGCTTGCCGTCTTCTTCCGGCACGAACGGCGCGTCGGGGCGCTTGTTCTTCAGCATCGCCAGCGCATGCAGCGGGATGTCCGGGCGCGTGGTCGCGTCGGGCGCCGGCGACAGGTCGTCGGTATTCGTCTCGCCGGGCACCTTGAACACGGTGATGGTGAGCGACTGCGGCACTTCCGGCTTGCTGGTGAACCATTCGGCGTCGGCCCAGCTCTTCAGCACGGCCTGGGCGTGAGCGTTGCCCTGCTCGGCCTTCTCCTGCACGTCGTGGAAGCTGTCGAACATCAGCAGCGTGTGCTTCAGGCCTTCGGCAGCGGTCGCACCCAGCTCGGCGTTGTCCAGCAGCTCGATCAGCGGGTGGATGTTGTAGCCGCCCAGCATCGTGCCCAGCAGCTCGGTGGCGCGCTTGGGGGTGATCAGCGGGGTCTTCTCGGTGCCGAAGGCCACGGCCGCCAGGTAGGACGCTTTCACCTTGGCGGCATCGTCGACACCGGCGGGCACACGGTGGGTGATCAGCTCGACCAGGAAGTCTTCCTCCCCGGCCGGCGGATTCTTCAGCAGTTCGATGACCTCGGCCGTCTGCTGGGCCGACAGCGGCAGCGGCGGGATGCCCAGCGCGGCGCGCTCGGCTACGTGGTGGCGATAGGCTTCCAACATGGGTGGCTCCGGTCGTTCGGTAATGCGGTGGAATGGAAAAACGGGGGTGATGCTTATTCGTTCGCGGGCACGATCAGCTTCAGGCCCTTGAAGTAGTCGCGATGGAAGGCGGTGTCGAAGGTGATCAGGGCGTCGCACTGCAGCAGGGCGTGCGCACCCACCAGGAAGTCGGCGATCGGCCTGGCATCGCCCTCACGCTGGCGGTGGCGACGCTGCATCTCGCCCGCGCGCAGCGCGGACTTGGCTTCGACGGCATTGAAATGCACGCCCATCTCTTCCAGCGCTGCCAGCGCTTCCGCGCCATTGCGCAGCGAGGCGCACAGCTGCGCCAGCGCGGCATCGCAGACGACGACGCGGCCGCTGCCCAGGCTCTGGCGCAGCCCGGCCTCGACGGCGTCCGCGCGCGGGCCGTCGGTCAGCAACTCGATCAGCACGGGGGCATCGACGGCGATCATTCGCTGGCGGCGCTCTTGGCGACGTCTGCATCGAGGGCGAACTTGCCACGCACGCGCGAGATCGCGTCGTCGACGCTCTTTCGCAATACGATGCGGCTACCTTCCAGCTCGACCTTCAGCACACTGCCCTTGGTCAGGCCCAGCGCATCGCGCACGGCTTTGGGGAGGGTGATCTGTCCGCGTTCGGCAACGGTGGCTTCCATCGTCACGCCCTCTTGAGTATGGATGAATTATACATACTTTCATTGACGTACCGCATACCTCCCCGGTCCGCCACCCCATCCGTTGGTCGGGTCCCGGCCCGCGTCCGGGTTGGCGGATAATCCGGGCAAGCCTCGACAAGACGCGTGGGACGGACGCTTTATGCTGCCCTCGCACCCCTTTCCCCCGCTACAGGAGCCTCCGCGATGAGTGATTCCTTCGCCACCCGCCGCACTCTGGACGTCAACGGCACGTCCTACACCTATTACAGCCTGCCGGCCCTGGCCGAGCGGCTGGATCCGCAGGGCGGCTTCGCCCGCCTGCCCTACTCGCTGAAGATCCTGTTGGAGAACCTTCTGCGCTGCGAGGACGGCGTGACCGTGCTGCCCGAACACATCCAGGCGGTGGCGCAGTGGGAGGCGACCCGCGAACCGGACACCGAGATCGCCTTCATGCCGGCCCGCGTGGTGCTGCAGGACTTCACTGGCGTGCCCTGCGTCGTCGACTTGGCCGCCATGCGCGATGCCGTGGTCAAGCTGGGCGGCAGCCCGGACCAGATCAACCCCCTGATTCCGTCCGAGCTGGTCATCGACCACTCCATCCAGGTCGACGTGTTCGGCAAGCCCGAGGCGCTGGACCTCAACGGCAAGATCGAGTTCGACCGCAACCGCGAGCGTTACGGCTTCCTGCGCTGGGGCCAGAAGGCGTTCGACAATTTCAAGGTGGTGCCGCCGAACACCGGCATCGTCCATCAGGTGAACTTGGAGAACCTGGCCCGCGTGGTGATGACGGGCGAGCGGGACGGCCAGGCCATCGCCTATCCCGACACCGTCTTCGGCACCGACAGCCACACCACCATGATCAACGGCATCGGCGTGCTGGGCTGGGGCGTGGGCGGCATCGAGGCCGAAGCGGCGATGCTGGGACAGCCGTCGTCGATGCTGATCCCGCAGGTAGTCGGCTTCAAGCTGACCGGCAAACTGCCGGAAGGCGCCACCGCCACCGACCTGGTGCTGACCGTCACCCAGATGCTGCGCAAGCTGGGGGTGGTGGGCAAGTTCGTCGAGTTCTACGGCGACGGCCTGCAGCATCTGCCGCTGGCCGACCGCGCCACCATCGGCAACATGGCACCGGAGTACGGCGCGACCTGCGGCATCTTCCCGATCGACAGCGAGTCGCTGAACTATCTGCGCCTGTCCGGCCGCAGCGAAGAACAGATCGCCCTGGTCGAGGCGTACGCCAAGGCACAGGGCCTGTGGCATACGCCGGACAGTCCGCACGCCGAATACAGTGCCACGCTGCACCTGGACATGGGCGACGTGAAACCGTCGCTCGCCGGCCCCAAGCGACCGCAGGACCGCGTGCTGCTGCAGGACGTCAAGCAGAACTTCCGCGACAACCTGGCGCCGTTCGCCGATGCCCGCCGCAAGCGCAACGACCTGGTGCAGGAAGACCGCCTGAAGAACGAAGGCGGTGGCGGTACCGCCGTCGGTGCCGAGGAAGCGGCACACGAGTCGTCGCCCGACAGCGGCGCGACCAAATTGCGGGACGGCGACGTGGTCATCGCGGCCATCACGTCCTGCACCAACACGTCCAATCCGGCCGTGATGCTGGGGGCCGGCCTGCTGGCCCGCAACGCCGTGGCCAAGGGGTTGAAGGCGCAGCCGTGGGTCAAGACGTCGCTGGGGCCGGGCTCGCGCGTGGTCACCGACTATCTGGAGAAGGCCGGCGTACTCGACGATCTCGAGAAGCTGGGCTTCTACGTCGTCGGCTACGGCTGCACGACCTGCATCGGCAACTCGGGACCCTTGCCGGACGATGTCTCGGCCGCGATCGCCGCCGACGACCTGGTGGTGGCCTCCGTGCTGTCGGGCAACCGCAACTTCGAGGGCCGCGTGCATCCCGAAGTGAAGATGAACTACCTGGCCAGCCCGCCGCTGGTCGTGGCCTACGCCATCGCCGGCACCACCGACATCGATCTGACGGCCGAGCCGCTGGGTATCGGCAGCGATGGCCAGCCGGTCTACCTGAAGGACATCTGGCCAACCAACAAGGAGATCGGCGACTTCATCGCTGCGACGATCGGGCCGGAGATGTTCGCCAAGAACTACGCCGACGTGTTCAAGGGCGATACGCGCTGGAACACCATCGCCTCACCCGACGGCGACCTGTACGCATGGGACGGCAGCTCGACGTACATCAAGAACCCGCCGTACTTCGACGGCATGTCGATGGCCGTCGGCGGCATCGAGGACATCCACGGCGCGCGCGTGCTGGGCCTGTTCGGCGATTCCATCACCACCGACCACATCTCGCCCGCCGGCAACATCAAGAAGGACTCGCCGGCCGGACGCTTCCTGATCTCGCGTGGCGTGCAGCCGGTCGACTTCAACAGCTACGGCAGCCGCCGCGGGAACGACGACGTGATGGTGCGCGGCACCTTCGCCAACATCCGAATCAAGAACCTGATGTTCGGCGGCGAGGAAGGCGGCAACACGCTGTACTACGGCAGCGGGTCGCCGGAGAAGCTGTCCATCTACGACGCGGCGATGAAGTACAAGGCCGACGGCGTGCCGCTGGTCGTCGTCGCCGGCAAGGAATACGGCACGGGTTCCTCTCGCGACTGGGCGGCCAAGGGCACCAATCTGCTGGGCGTGAAGGCGGTGATCGCGGAGAGTTTCGAACGCATCCACCGCTCCAACCTGGTCGGCATGGGCGTGCTGCCGCTGCAGTTCGTCGATGGCCAGAATGCGCAGTCGCTGGGCCTGGACGGGTCGGAGACGTTCGACGTCACCGGCCTGCAGGACGGCGCCGCGAAGGTCGCCAAGGTCACCGCCCACAGGGCCGATGGCAAGGCGGTGGAGTTCCAGGCCAAGGTCCTGCTGCTGACGCCGAAGGAGGTCGAGTACTTCAGGCACGGTGGTCTGTTGCACTACGTGCTGCGCCAGCTGGCTGCGCAAAAGGCCGCCTGACGTTACGGGCACGGAAAGAAAAAGGCCGCCCTCGGGCGGCCTTCTTCACGCAGGTGCGTCCGACGTCAGCGAGCGGCTGCTGGTGAGGCGCCGGCGGCCTGTCCCTTGTTCTTCACATAACGCTCCAGCCACTGGTCCTGTTCCCACAGCAGGTGCAGCACCGACTCCTTCGCTGCGTAGCCATGGCTCTCCTTCGGTAGCAGCACCAGTCGCGCCGGCGCGCCAAAGCCCTTGAGCGCATTGAAGTAGCGCTCGCTCTGCATGGTGAACGTGCCGGAGTTGTTGTCGGCCTCGCCATGCACCAGCAGCAGCGGCGTCTTCATCCTGTCCACGTGCATGAAGGGCGACATGTCGTTGTAGACGCCGGGAGCTTCCCAGTAGTTGCGTTCCTCCTGCTGGAAGCCGAACGGCGTCAGCGTGCGGTTATAGGCGCCGCTGCGCGCGATGCCGGCCGCGAACAGGTCCGAATGCGTCAGCAGGTTGGCCGTCATGAACGCGCCGTAGGAGTGGCCACCCACGGCCACGCGCGACCGGTCGATGTAGCCGAGGCGGTCGACGGCGTCGATCGCCGCCTTTGCATTGGCCACCAGCTGCGCGATGAAGGTGTCGTTCGGCTCGTTCTTGCCCTCGCCCACGATCGGGAACGCGGCATCGTCGAGCACGGCATAGCCGCGCGCGACCCAGTACACCGGCGAGCCATAGCTCGGAAAGATGAACTCGTTGGGATTGGTGGTGTTCTGGCCGGCGCTGTCGCGGTCCTTGTACTCGGTGGGATATGCCCACATCACCAGCGGCAGCTTTTCGCGCTTGGCCGTGCGGTCGTAGCCGGCCGGCAGGTACAGCGTGCCGGTCAGCGGCAGGCCATCCGCACGCGTGTACGTGAGGACTTCCTTGTAGACGCCCTGCAACGCCTTGAAAGGATTCTCGAAGCGCGTCACCGGCACGGGCGCGATCCGCTGCTTCAGGTGACGCACGTAGTAGTTGGGGAACTCGGTCGGCGATTCGATGCGCACCAGTACGGTGCCCTCCTGCGGATCCAGCAGCGCCTGGATGCTCTCCTTCTGGCCTTCCAGCCTCGACGTGTACAGGCGCGACTTCTTGCCGGTGGCCAGTTCCATCCTGTCGATGAAGGGGAATTGCCCCTCGGGCGTGAAACCTTCGCCGATCAGGTGCACCTGCCCATTATCCAGTGCAAGCACGGTCTCGCCGGCTGCATTCTTCCGCGTCTCGAACTGGCCCGGATCGCTGTATTGATCCTGGTAACTGCGGCTGACGAGTTCGCGCAGTGGTGCGCCCGGCTTCGACGGATCCAGCACGTAGGTCCGCGTGTGGCGCGTATTCCACCAGTAGTCGGTGACGATCGCATGCGTGTCGTCGCCCCACAGGATGCCCTGCACGCGGTCGACGGTCTTGAACAGCGATTGCGGCGTGCCGGAGAACGGCGCCTGCCAGGCAAAGGCTTCGTCGCGGAACGGCACTTCATTCGCCGGGTCGCCCTTATCGAGCGCCTCGGCCCAGACCAGCGTCGCAGGCTGGTCGGCGCGCCATTCCACGTCGCGACGTCCCGCGCGCACGGCCATGAAGCCCTTCGGCAGGTTCTCCGCCAAGGGAGCATCGACCACGGTCACCACCGGCTTGCCCGTGGTTTCCACCACTTCCGCACGATAAGGGAAGCGGCCATAGGGCACCAAGTAGGAGAACGGCTTCTTCAGCGTGTGCAGCAACACATAGCGGCCGTCCGGCGAGAACGACTCCCCGGTGTACATGGCCGCCGCGCGCCAGAGTGTGGCGCGCCCCTTCAACGGCACTCGGTGCAGTTCGGAGGTGGCAAGCACGGCGAAATTGCTTTCGTCCGAGGGGTTCTTCAGCAGGTCCTGATAGGTACGGTTCTGGGCCTTGCTGCCATCGCTTACCGAGATGGTCGGTCCGGTCGGGACGGCGCGCGCAGTGTCGAGCAACGCCGGGCGCTGTGCGGGCAGCATGCGGACCAGCAACGCCTGGCTGTCGCGAAACCACGTCAGCGGATTGCCGACGTTGCCGTTGACACGGGCTTCCGTCAGGCGCGTAGCCTGCGCGGTCGCCAGGTCCATCACCCACGCTTCCACGCCGGTCCGTGTCGTGTGCGTGAACGCCAGCCGGCGTTCGTCGGGCGACCAAGTGAAATTGGCCAGACGCGGCGAGGCAGGCAATCCCGTCACCTGCCGCGCGCTCCCGCCCTCCAGTTCCTGCACCTGCACGTGGGTGAAGTAGGTCGTGGTGCTGGCGATGTTGGTGCGCGGATTGACCCGTAGACCGCCGAGACGGAGCTCCTCGTCGGACAGTTCCGCCAGCGACTTGAACGTGTCGCGGTAGAAAAGCACCAGGTGCTGCTTGCGGCTGTCCGTCACAACGGTGGGCGGGCGCTGCACGTCGGCGAGCCGCAGGATCTCGGCGGGGGGCGTCTGGTACGGCAGCGCGTCCTGCGCGAGGGCATTTCCAGCGGCCAGCAACAGGCACGCCAAGAGTTTCCAGCGAATCGACATGAGCGGTTTCCCCGTTAGGACAAGCCGATCATCATGGCTCGCCCCCTGCCGAGGCAAGACCACGCACGGGAAGGTTGCCGGTCGGGCGCGCTTACGGCGTTCGGGGCGTTGAAGGCCTTCGTCGAAGGTCGTCCGAGACGCCGCCATGGGAATCCCCGTCCTGCGTTCCACCTGCCTGCTTCTTTTGGTCGCCGTCTATGCCAACGCACGTGCCGCACCGCCCGACGCCGACCAGGCCAGGCGCATCGCCGAGCAGTTCCTTGCCACGCAGCAGGCCAGCGCGAGCCCGCAGGAAGCCTACGAAGCGGGCGACATCGCCGTGGCCGACCTGGATGGCGACGGTGAGGCGGAGGTCGTCGTGCTGTGGACGATGCTGGGGCCGACCTATTGGAGCCACGGCTTGGCGGTACTGGCGCGACAGGGCGCGCGCTATGTGCCCTCTGGCGAAGCCCAGGAAGCACTCGGCAGCGTAGAGGGCATGAGCGTCAGCGGGGGCGTCATCCAGCTGAAGACCAAATGGCCAGGTCCGAACGATCCCCGCTGTTGTCCTACTGTCGCCAAGACGCTGCGCTACCGCTGGTCGCCCGGTAAGCTCACGCCGGCGAAATGATCAAGGCGTGCCGTTCCAGCGCGCATGGTAGACGCGCCACTGGCCGCCCTCCGTCCGCCACGCGGTGGTGACCCGATAGGCACGTGCCTGGTCCGGCAGCAGACGTCCGCTGCCCGCGGTCAGCACCACATCGAACGCGACGGTTGCGTTGTCGCCCTGCACGTCCACATCCAGAGGCCCGGTGGTCACGCCTAAACGTGAGTTGGTCAGTGTGCGTGCGCGCAGCAGATTGTGCAGCGCCGCACGATCCATCGCCGCCTCGCCGGTGAATTCCGGGCTGACGCCCTCCATGAACTCGCCGGTCCGCCCGGCCTCCACCGCCGCCTGCATCTGGCCGAAGCGCGTCCGCAGCTGCTGCTCTGGCGCTGCGGGCGCGCATGCCGCCAGTCCCAATAGAAATGCCAGCGCGGCGACCCGCATCTTCTTTTCCGTGCCTGTCATCGAAACCTTCGCCTTTTCCATCCGGAACGGTATGCTCCTGACAGGCGCCGCGACCGGGCGCCGGCCCACAGTACGCAGCAACGCAGCCAGAAGACCCTGGGGAGGGAGCAGAACGATGAGTCAGGAACGTCCGTGGTTCAAGAGTTACCCGCAAGGCGTGCCCCACGAAGTGGACCTGGAGCAGTACCGCTCCATCGTGTCCGTCTTCGATGAGGCGATCAGCAAGTATCGCGACCGCCCCGCGTTCCGAAACTTCGGCAAGAGCCTGACCTATGGCGAGATCGACAAGCTCAGCCGCCAGTTCGCGGCCTATCTGCTTGGGGAACTGAAGCTCAAGAAGGGCGACCGCGTCGCCATCATGATGCCCAACTGCCTGCAGTATCCCATCGCCATCTTCGGCGTGCTGCGCGCGGGCCTGACGGTGGTCAACGTCAATCCGATGTACACGCCGCGCGAGCTGAAGCACCAATTGGTGGACTCCGGCGCCAGCGTGCTGCTGGTGGTGGACAACTTCGGCAAGACCGCGCAGGAGGCCCTCGCCGGCACCCAGGTCAGGCAGGTGGTCACCACGGCGCTGGGCGATCTTGTCGGCTTCCCCAAGGGCGCCATCGTCAACTTCGTGCTGAAGTACGTGAAGAAGATGGTGCCCGACTACGACATCCCGGGCGCGGTGCGCTTCAAGGACACGCTGACGCTGGGCCAACTGCACGCCCTGCCCGACGTCGACATCGATTCCGGCGATATCGCGTTCCTGCAGTACACCGGCGGCACCACCGGCGTGGCCAAGGGCGCGATGCTCACGCACCGCAATCTGGTGGCCAACATGCAGCAGGCCGGCGTATGGGTCGGCACCGGCCTGGATTACGGCAACGAAGTCATCATCACCGCCTTGCCGCTGTACCACATCTTCGCCCTGACGGCGAACTGCCTCGTCTTCATGAAACTGGGCGGCCTGAACCACCTGATCACCAATCCACGCGACATGCCGGGCTTCGTCAAGGAACTGAAGGCCACGCGTTTCACGGCCATCACGGGCGTCAATACGCTGTTCAATGGCCTGCTCAACACGCCCGGGTTCGATGAGGTGGATTTCTCCAACCTCAAGATGACGCTGGGCGGCGGCATGGCCGTGCAGCGTGCGGTGGCGGAGAAGTGGAAGAAGGTCACCGGGGTCACGCTGGTAGAGGCCTACGGCCTGACCGAGACCTCGCCCGCGGCCTGCATCAATCCGATGGACCTGCACGATTACAACGGCGCGATCGGCCTGCCGGTGCCGTCCACCGATGCCTGCCTGAAAGACGATGACGGCAACATCGTGCCGCTCGGCGAAGTGGGCGAACTGTGCATCAAGGGTCCGCAGGTGATGAAGGGTTACTGGCAGCGTCCCGAGGAGACGGCCAAGGTCATGGACGCCGAGGGCTGGCTGCACACCGGCGACATGGCGAAGATGGACGAGAACGGCTTCTTCTACATCGTCGACCGCAAGAAGGACATGATCCTGGTGTCCGGCTTCAACGTGTACCCGAACGAGGTTGAGGACGTGATCGCCGGCCTGGACGGGGTGCTGGAGGTGGCGGCGGTCGGCGTGCCTGACGACAAATCCGGCGAGGCGGTGAAGGTCTTCATCGTGAAGAAAGACCCCTCGTTGACGGCCGAACAGGTGAAAGCGTACTGCCGAGACAACCTCACCGGTTACAAGCAGCCTCGCTATGTGGAGTTCCGCGCGGAACTGCCGAAGACCAACGTGGGCAAGATCCTGCGCAAGGAACTGCGCGAGTCCGCCAAGGTCGGCTGATACCTGTTCAGCTTTGCATGGAAGGCCGGCCCTGTGCCGGCCTTTTTCTTTTGGTTCAGGACGTTAGCACCCGATTCTAGACGTTCGTCACAAATATCGAGACGCAGGCCTTCCTGGCCGCGGCATCTTGCTGCAAGCGCGCGTGTGCACTGGATTTTAATTATTCGTTCAGGTGTAGGATCGGCGCGTGATGCCACCTGCGTCACATTAATCCGTCACCCGCTTTCCCCTGCCGCGCGGGCAAGAAACCCCTCCAAGGAGCTCTCCATGAACAACGTCGAAAAACTGCAGCGCACCCGTTCCTTCCCGACCATCCGCGTCGAGTCCGAACCCAGCGGCGATGCCCACTGGATGTACATGCATTCGGATGTCGCGCCGGGCGTGCGTCCATGCTTCCGCAGCCAGATGCTCGATGACGTGCTGAGCTTCATGAATTCGATCACGCTGCGCGAATCGCAGCGCCAGCCGGGCAAGCTGCGCCACCTGGTCGTGGCCTCCGATGCCAACGCCTTCAATCTGGGCGGCGATCTGGAACTGTTTTCGCAGCTGATCCGCGAGAACAACCGCGACCGCCTGCTCAGCTATGCGCGACGCTGCATCGACGGCGTGCATCATCTCAACACCGGCCTTGGCGGCGACGTACGCACGATCGCGCTGATCCAGGGCGACGCGCTGGGCGGCGGCCTGGAGATCGCCCTGTCCTGCCACACCATCGTGGCCGAAGAAGGCGTGGACATGGGGCTGCCGGAAGTGCTGTTCGGTCTGTTCCCGGGCATGGGCGCGTACTCCTTCCTGTGCAAGCGCGTGTCGCCGCAGGTCGCCGAAAAGATCATCCTGGAAGGCAACATCTACACCAGCGACGAGTTGTACAAGATGGGCGTGGTGGACGTGCTGGTGCCGAAGGGCCAGGGCGCAGCGGCCGTGCAGACGATCATCGACAAGCAGCGCCGTTCGCCCCATGCGCACCTGGCGCTGAATGCCTGTCGCAACCTGGCCCAGCCGGTCGGCTACGACGAGCTGATGGGCATCACGGAAGTCTGGGTGGATACGGCCCTGACGCTGGGCGACAAGTCGTTGAAGATGATGGAGCGCATCGTTCGCGCCCAGGAGAAGCGATCCATCCGCGCTGCCTGAGCGGCACCCGCACGTCTGCTGCAAGTACAGGGGACTACAGGGGCATCAGGGGTTGGAGCGCGCGCAGGCGCCTTCAAGGGCGAGTCCGGGACACCGTACTCGCCACGGGCCTGGCTTTCTGCCGGTGCCGGTGCCGCGTCCTGCCGGATCGCGCGCTCGCCACCCGCCTGACGGTCCCACGCCCGGTCAGGACGAGGAGCCTTCGCCGCCCTTCTCCGCCGCGCCACGCACCCGCTGCCGCGCATCGAGTGCCGCGCGGCCATGGCTCAGGTGGGAGTTGAGCGCGGCCAGGCGGTGACGCCATTCGCGCGAGATCTGCCAGTCGGCCAGCCCCATCATCTCGCCTGCGGCCGCCGCCAACTTCACCAACCCCAGATTGCTGGCCACGCCTTTCAATGCATGCGCATGTTCGCGCAGATGTTCGCCGTCGCCCCGCTCCATCGCATGCGCCATGGCGCCGATACAGCCATCGGCGTCGTTGAGGCACTGCTCGATGAACTCACGCTCGAACGCTTCGCCCATGCCCAGCGCCGTGAGTTCGTCCAGCACGCTGACGTCGAGCACACCGTCGGACACCTCCGGCCGCACGGGCGTGTTCGAAACCGTCGTCGCGGCCACGCGCCCCGAGGTGGCGACATCGGCCAGCGCATCCAGCAGCCGGGTCGCGACCACCGGTTTGGCGAGGAATGCGCGCGCGCCCGCCTGCTCGCACCGCTGGATCGCCTCGGGCGTGACATCGGCGCTCAGGATCAGTACTGGGGTGCGGCTGCCGCTACCCGCTTCCATCACGCGCAGCTGTTTCAGCAGGTCCAGGCCGCTCAGGCCCGGCATGTGCAGGTCGCAGATGACCGCGTCGTAGGACGAGGATTCGAGCGCGTCCAGCACTTCCTCGCCGCCGTTGACGCAGGTGATGCGGTGCCCCGCCTTCTGCAGCAGTCGCTGCACGACCATGCGGTTGGCCTCGTGGTCGTCGGCCACCAGGATCTGCATGCTGCGCACGCGCGCGCGGTGGCGCAGGAACGGGTCCGAGAACGCGATGATGTTCTCGGCGCTGGCCGTATCCGGCGTTTCCTCCAGCCATTCGGCGTGGCCCTGCACGGCGGGCACGATGATGCGCTCCGGTACCGCGTCGAACGGCAGCTCGACCCAGAAGCAGCTGCCGCGCTGCTCGTTGCTCTCGAAGCCGATGGTGCCGCCCATCGCTTCGGTGAGCCCCTTGGCGATGGTCGTTCCCAGCCCGGTGCCGCCGTAGCGGCGCGACAGGCTGCCGTCGGCCTGCTCGAACGCCTCGAACAGGCGCTCGCGCAACGCCACGGGGATGCCGATTCCGGTGTCGGTGACGGTGAAGCGCAGGCGCAGGTGCTGGCCGTCCACCAGTGTGGGGGCCACCGTCAGGCGCACCTCGCCCTCGTCGGTGAACTTGACCGCATTGCCCGCGAGGTTCAGCAGGACCTGACGCAGGTGGCCCGCATCGCCGCGCAGCTTGGCGGGAATCGCGTCGTCCACCCACCCTTCGTAGCGCACCTGCTTGCCGCGCGCTTGCGGCATGAGGATCAGGCCGATGCTTTCCACCAGTTCGCGCGGCGAGAACTCGACGACGTTCAGCTTGACCTTGCCCGCCTCGATCGCGGAAATGTCCAGTACGTCCTCCACCAGGCCCAGCAGGGTGCGCGTGGACGCCTGGATGGTGGACAGGCATTCGCGCTGCTCGGTGTCCAGCCGCGTGGTGGCCAGCAACTCCGACATGCCGGCCAGGCCGTTCAGGGGCGTGCGGAACTCGTGGCTCATGTTGGCCAGGAAGCGGCTCTTGGCCTCATTGGCGCGACGCGCTTCGTCGGTGGCACGGGTGAGGTCCCGCAGCAGGCCTGACAGGTACATGGGCACGGCAATCAGACCCAGCACCAGGCCGACGCCCAGGGTGGCATTGGCGCGCCAGTAATCGTTCAGCCACACCACGGCGGCGAACGCGGTGCTGGCCATGGTGACCGCGACCACAAGGTACCGGTTGCCATAGCGCAGGCCGTTGCCCACGGTGATCCACATCAGCACCACGTAGGCCCACGACAGCGGCTCGCCCATGCCGTTCATCGCGGCGGCCAGCAGGCCGTAGTCGGCGATCATGCCCAGCCCGCGACGCATGTGCGACTTGCCGGGCTGCACCAACAGCCAGGCGATGATGCCCAGGCCGTTGACCAGGCCCGAGACGATGATGGTCAGGACGATGGAATATTCGTCGGCGGGCAGCGCCGCGCGCGACGAGGGCAGCAGCGCATAGACCAGGATGATGGAGATCAGCGCGACGCGGATAAGCGCCTGGCCGTGCTCGCTGTCGCCGCGATGCGCAAGGCGGGACTTGACCCAGGTGAGGACGTTGGACATGGCTCACTCCATCCCTGGACGGCTCTGCACCGTCGAGTAGCGTTCGCAGATGTCGTCCAGCCGCGCCCGCCCGCGGATCAGCGCGTCGACACATGCCGGGTCGAACAGGCGGCCGCGCTGGGCATACAGATAGGCCAGCGCGGCGTCCTTGTCCCACGCCTTCTTGTAAGGACGCGGCGAAATGAGGGCGTCGAACACGTCGGCCACCGCCACGATCCTGGCTTCCAACGGGATTTCCTCGCCGACCAGGCCATCGGGGTAGCCGCTGCCGTCGTAGCGCTCATGGTGCCGCAGCGCGATCACGGCACCCGCCTGGATGAAGCGGTTCTGGCTCCCGGACAGCAATTGGTGCCCGATCTTCGGGTGGCGGCGCATGACGTCGGTCTCGTCCGCGGTCAGCGGGCCGGCCTTCATCAGCACCGAGTCGGGAATGGCGATCTTGCCCATGTCGTGCAAAGGCGCGGCCATCTCGATGGTCCGCACTTCGTCCTCGGGCAGGCCGAGCTGCTCGGCGATCAGCCCCGCCACGTGGGCCATGCGCTCCAGGTAGGCGCTGGTGCCGCTGTCGCGGTATTCGATGGCGCGGGCCAGGCGCGACAACGTTTCGCGCTCGCGTTCCTCCACCTCGTGCATGCTGGACAGCAGGCGCTGCTCCAGCGACAGGGCGCGCTGCTTGACGTTCTCGGACTGCTGGCGCAGCTGGAGCAGATTGCGGCAGCGTGCACGCAGCTCGCGCGGACGCACCGGCTTGACCAGGAAGTCGATGACGCCTGCTTCCAGTGCGGCCTGGCGGATGGGTTCGTCGCCCACCACGGTGATCAGGATGATCGCGATGTCGCGGTGCATCGGCAGCCGGCGGAAACGGCGGGCGAACTCCAGCCCGTCCATGCCCGGCATGCGGTAATCCAGCAGCAGCAGGTCGGTTCGGTTCTTCTCGCACCATTCCAGCGCGGCCAGGGGGTCGCCGAAATCGTGGACGGCCAGCTCGGACGCGATGTCCTCGATGACATGGCGCAGCATGGTACGCGCGGACGTCTGATCGTCGACGATGACGATGTTCAATGCGTGCCCCACCCCTTGTGGCCACATGATGTGGCTGTCGGGCAAGGATACTCCGGCGGTGGCGACGCTCGCATCCAGCATGGTGGCAGTCCTGTTCGGCGGCACGGCCCCGGGTTGGGTCCGAGATCCACGAAGGGAACCGATGCCGATCGCGGGGCCCCCTCCCCTGATCTCTATCGGCGCGGGCGGCGAAGAATTGACCGACCTGCGTGGAAGTCTACGCAGGAAGCGTGCCAGCCGCCTCCAGGATGTTTCAGGATTTCGCACCTTGACCTTCGTCACACATTTTGGCGCCGGCGGCGACGTGTCCCCTTGGGATACGCCGCCTGGAGCCGCTGTCTTGCCAGTGTGGGCCCGCCGCGTCATGCCGTCATGTGCCCATTCTGCCCCGCAGCGTCACTCTTTTGACGCTCCTGGGGCCTTGGCTCACCCGTGGGCTTCCGGCCGCATGTAGGGGAACAGCAGCACGTCCCGGATCGAATCGGAACCCGTCAGCAGCATGACCAGCCGGTCGATGCCGATGCCCAGTCCACCCGTGGGGGGCAGTCCGACCTCCAGTGCTCGGATGTAGTCGGCGTCGAAGTGCATGGCTTCGTCGTCGCCCCCCTCCTTGGCCTGCACCTGCGCCATGAACCGGGAGGCCTGATCCTCGGGGTCGTTCAGCTCGGAGAAGCCGTTGGCGATCTCCTTGCCGTTGATGAACAGCTCGAAGCGGTCGGTGAAGCCCGGCTCGGCATCGCTGGCGCGTGCCAGCGGCGATACCTCCACCGGGTGCGCGGTGATGAAGGTGGGCTGGACCAGGGTGTGCTCGACCGTCTTCTCGAAGATCTCCAGCAGCAGTTTGCCCCAGCCGTAGGACGGCTTGACGTGGATCCTCAGCCGTTCGCAATGGCGGACCAGCGCCTCGCGGTCCGTGCAGTCGGCGATGCTGATCTCCGGATTGTGGTGGCGCACGGCCTCGTCCATGCGCCAGCGGCGGAAGGCGGGTTCCAGGTCGATGTCCTGGCCGTCCCAGGTCACCTGCCCCGTGCCCAGCACCTCGTGGGCGACATCGCGGATGACGCCCTCGGTGAGGTCCATGATCTCGGTGTACGTGGCGTAGGCCTCGTACAGCTCGAGCATGGTGAACTCGGGGTTGTGCCGCGTGCTGACGCCTTCGTTGCGGAAGTTGCGATTGATCTCGTAGACGCGCTCCAGCCCGCCGACGACCAGGCGCTTCAGGTACAGCTCCGGCGCGACGCGCAGGTACAGGTCAAGGTCCAGCGCGTTGTGGTGCGTGGTGAACGGCTTGGCCGCCGCGCCGCCGGGGATGTAATGCATCATCGGCGTCTCGACTTCCAGGAAGCGCCGGGCATCCAGCCACTCGCGGATCGCACGGATGATGCGCGAGCGTTTGATGAACACCTCGCGCGCTTCGGGCGTGACGATCAGGTCGACATACCGCTGGCGATAGCGCTGCTCGACGTCGGACAGCCCGTGCCACTTGTCCGGCAGCGGGCGCAGCGACTTGGTCAGCAGGCGCAGGACGTCGGCCTTGACCGACAGCTCCCCGGTGCGGGTCCGGGTCAGGCTGCCCTCGACGCCGACGATGTCACCGATGTCCCAGCCCTTGAAGGCGTCGTAAGTCTCGCCCAGCGTGTTCGCTTGCAGGAACAGCTGGATGCGGCCGGATTCGTCCTGGATCTGCACGAAGCTGGCCTTGCCCATCACCCGCTTGGCCATCAGGCGGCCGGCCAGCTTCACACGGCGGCCGGTACCTTCCAGCGCTTCGACAGTCCACAGCTCGGCATCACTGTACTGGGCCTGCAGGTCGCCGGCGTAGTCGCCACGACGGAAGTCGTTGGGGAACGCGATGCCCTGCCCGCGCAGGGCCGTCAGTTTGGCGCGGCGCTCGGCGATGAGGCTGTTCTCGTCGGCAGGAGGCGTTGCGCTGGTCTGGTCGGTCATGGCGTAGGCGAGGAGTGAGTGGGGAGGAGTGAGAAGTGAGGGGAGCCGGGATGAGGAGCGAACCTGACGCTCACTTCTCACTCCTCTCCACTCACTGCTGCTTTCAAGCGTCGATGCGTTTGGCGCCCGCTTCCAGGCCGGATTTCAGGCTGGCCTCGACGAACTCGTCCAGGTCGCCGTCCAGCACCTTCTGGGTATCCGAACGCTCCACGCCGGTGCGCAGGTCCTTGATGCGGCTCTGGTCCAGCACGTAGTTGCGGATCTGGCTGCCCCAACCGATGTCGGACTTGGTGGCTTCCACCGCATCGCGCTCCGCGTTGCGCTTCTGGATTTCCAGCTCGTACAGCTTGGCGGCCAGCATCTTCATTGCGTTGTCGCGGTTCTGGTGCTGGCTGCGGCCGGTCTGGCAGGCCACCACGATCCCGGTGGGCACGTGGGTGATGCGCACGGCCGATTCGGTTTTGTTGACGTGCTGGCCGCCGGCGCCGGAGGAGCGGTACACGTCGGTCTTCAGGTCGGCCGGATTGATGTCGATGTCGATGTTGTCGTCGACTTCCGGCGAAACGAACACCGAGGTGAAGCTGGTATGGCGGCGGTTGTCCGAATCGAACGGCGACTTGCGCACCAGGCGGTGCACGCCGGTCTCGGTCTTCAGCCAGCCGTAGGCGAAGTCGCCCTCCACGCGCAGCGTCGCCGACTTGATGCCGGCCACGTCGCCGCCGCTGGCTTCCATCAGCTCGGTCTTCCAGCCGCGCGATTCGCACCAGCGCAGGTACATCCGCAGCAGGATTTCCGCCCAGTCCTGCGCCTCGGTGCCGCCGGCGCCGGCCTGGATGTCGACGAAGGCGTTGGCGCTGTCCATCTTGCCGGAGAACATGCGCTGGAACTCCAGCTTGTCCACGTGCGCGGCATAGCGTTCGACGTCGGCCACCACGGCGTGCGCGGTATCCTCGTCGTTCTCCATTTCCGCCAGCTCCAGCAGCTCGCTGGCGCCGGTCAGGCCTTCCTCGATGTCACGGATGCCGTTGACCGTCTTGTCCAGCAGGGAACGCTCGCGGCCCAGTTGCTGCGCGTACTCGGCGTTGTTCCAGATGTCCGGGTTTTCCAGCTCGCGGTTTACTTCTTCCAGGCGTTCGCGCTTGGCATCGTAGTCAAAGATACCCCCGGAGCGAGGCCAGCCTGTCCTGCAGGTCGGCGATGCGCTGGCGGATGGGATTGAGCTCGATCATGGGGCTGTGACGGGGGAATGGAATCGGTCGGCAAGGATACCAGAGGCGTGCAGGTGCCCGTCCTGCGCCGGCATGGAACGGAATTTGCATTCGATATGTGCGCCCCTGCCGACAGCCGACCGCTCATGCCGACTCCCTTCGCCGCCCGCCTGTTGCCCTGCCTGGTGGGCCTGGTGCTGCTGGCCCTGCCCTCCTCGCGGGCCCAGGGCACGGTTCCGGCCGGCGCCGAGCGGGCCAGCCAGGTGGCCCGCTGCCTGAAGCTGCGTCGCGATGCGCCCCCCGTGGCGGCCGCGCTGGCCGAATCGCTGCTGCGCGAGGCCGACCTGACCGTCGAGGACGAGCTGAAGACCCTCAGTTGCCTGGGGATCGCCGCCGGCCTGTCCGGCGACCGGAAACGCGCGGTGGAGGCTGGCGCCCGGATGGAACGCCGCGTGCTGGCGCATCCTGAACTGGCCCCGGCGTTCCGCGCCCGGGCCTATTCGCAGGCAGGATCGGTCTTCCACGGCGTCGGCCAGATCCACCGCGCCGAGGCGGCCTACCTGCGCGCGCAGGATCTGGCCGCGCAGCTGCCCGCCGACGAGGCAGCACTGTTCCAGGCCACTACCCTCAGCAACATCGGGTTGATCCACGCCGATTACCTGGACTCGGCGGAAGTGGCCGACGGCTTCCATCGCAAGGCGCTGGCCATCGCGGCGTCCGTCGGGCTGGAGGACCCGGTGATCCTGCACAACCACGTGCTCAACCTGGTCAGGTTGGGCCGGACGGCGGAGGCCCTGGCCGTCATCGACCAGGGCGAGGCCATGGCGCAGCGCAAGCAGTCACTCGCGGTGGTGGAGCGCCTGCGGGCGGAGCGTGCGGGAATATGGATCACGCAGGGGCGCCTGGGGCCGGCGCAGCAGGTGCTCACGTCGGTCATCCGCGCGCAGCGGGCCAGTGCGGACATGCCGGGGTTGGCCGGCTCACAGGCCAAGCTGTCGAACCTGCAGCGCATCGCCGGCGACCCCGCGGCGGCGCTGGCCACCGCACGCCAGGCCTGGTCGAACGTGGACGGCACGCCGCAGCCGCAGAAACAGCGCGAGGTACTGCGTGCCTGGATGGCCGCGCATGCCGCGCTTGGCCAGGCGGACGGCGTCATGGCCGTCGGCGCACGCCTGCACGCGCTGGAAATGGAGACGCTCAAGGCGCAACGGCTCGCGTCGCTGGCCGAACTGCAGGCACGCAGCGAGAGCGCCGCCGCGCAACGTGAGCTGCAGGCCATGCGCCACCGAGCCCAGATCCAGTCCCTCAACGAAGAGAGAACACGCCTGCTGCGCCGAGCCGGCGTCGCGGCGATGATCATTCTGGTGATGGCCGGCGTCGGCTTCGGCCTGCTCCAGCGGCGCAAGAACCAGCAACTGCGCACCGTCAGCGCGACCGATCCGCTTACCGGCCTGCGCAACCGCCGCGCGGCCGGTACAGCGCTGCAGGCGATGTCGACGCAACGCGCCGCACCGGGTATGCGTCATGTGCTGTTCCTGATCGACATCGATCACTTCAAGCAGGTCAACGACGGGTTCGGCCACCATGCCGGCGACGATGTGCTGGTGGGCATCGCGGACGCACTGCGCACCCTGTGCCGGCCGGGCGATGTGATCGCACGGTGGGGCGGCGAGGAGTTCCTGATGGCCTGCCCCGATCTCACGGCGGCGCAGGCATGCACGGTCGCCGCGCGCCTGCACGAGCGGTTGGGCGGCGCCCGCGAGCTGGCACCGGGGCGGGCCTGGGATCTCACGGTGTCGCTGGGCTTCGCGCCGTTCCCGTTCTTCGAGGAGGGACGCGAAGGGTGGGAGTACGCCATCCGCCTGGCCGACCGTGCGCTCTACGCCGCCAAGGACCGTCGCAATGCGTGGGCCGGCCTTTGGGGCCGTACCCTGCCGGAAGGCGCCAGCGCGGCCGGGGTTCTGGAGGAACCGGAAAACGCTGTACGCAGCGGCGACGTCGACCTGATGGCGAGCTACGCGATCGAACGCTTGCCGAAAGCCCTGCGGGCGGCCTGAAAACTAACCTGGCTCGGCGCCGGTGCGCGTCCTCAGGTCCTGGCGGTAGCGCCGGCTGCAGGGCAGCACGGTGCCGTCGCGCAGGTGGACGCGCGCGTCGCCTGAATCCAGCGGCTCGATCGATACGACGTGGTCGAGCGCCACCACGTAACTGCGATGGATGCGGGCGAAGCGGCGCGGGTCCAGGCGGGATTCGATGCCGGCGATGGTGCTGCGCAACGGATAGTCGTGCCCGCGCACCCGCAGGTTGACGTAGTTGCCTGCCGCCTGCAGCCACTCGATGTCGTTCGCCGCGACCAGGAATTCACGCCCCAGTTTGCGGATCAGGAAGCGTTCGGGCCGGTCCACCGGTTCCAGCGGCGGGCCCTCGTCGGGCTCCGCCAGCAGGCTGGCCTCGCCCTGCCAACGGCGCAGCAGCAGGCGGTAAGCCTCCATCGTCAGCACGATGGAGGCGAAACTGCGGACGTCCTTCAGGTATTCGTAGACCAGTTCGCGCGGCCAGGGGCCGAAGTCGTAGGTCATGCCCTGGGTCCGGTAGGCGAGCACCCGCAACCCGACCATGCCCACCACATGCACGAGGCAGACGACGAGGCTGGCCCCGGCATACCGTGCGAGCTGTCGCCGCCAGTCGCTCCACTGGAAGGGATAGCGCCGGGTGAACCAGGCCATCGCCGGCAATACCACCAGCAGCCACATCACCGCGCTGCTGGTTTCCCAGACGGCCGGCTCCCAGGCCTGGATGGTCGACTCGCCGCGTCGCAGTTCCATCAGCGTGGTGATGCTGTTGGCGACGCAGTTGACCCCGGTCACCGCGATCCAGAAGCCGGCCTCGATCACGCGTTTCCAGGGTTGGTAGCGTTCGTAGGACAGCACGGCGCGTTCGGTCATGCGCGCATTCTAGCCCTCGGCGGTCCTGCGCCCCGTCGCGCTTCGTCCCTGCATGCCGGCCGTTGGCCCCCTGCCCGCCCCCACATGTCCCTTCGTGGTGGGCGCTGGCGAGCGGACCCGACACGCTGGCGCCTTCACAGGACGAGGAAACCCCCATGCAACGCCGCCACGATCTGGACTGGGTCCGTGTTTGCGCCTTCGGGCTGCTGGTGCTGTACCACGTGGGCATGTACTACGTGACCTGGGACTGGCACGTGAAGAGTCCAGCGGCCAGCGATGCGCTGGAGCCCTTCATGCTGCTCAGTTCACCGTGGCGGCTGGCGCTGCTGTTCCTCGTTTCGGGGGCCGCCACGGCATTCCTGCTGGGATGGCAGCCACGCAGTTCCGAGCTGGCCCGCCGCCGGCCGGGGTTCCTCGCCAGCCGGTCCTGGCGCCTGTTGGTGCCGCTGGTGTTCGGCATGCTGGTGATCGTGCCTCCGCAGTCCTACTACGAGGTGGTCGAGCAGCTCCCGGGTGGCTATCACGACGGTTACCTGGCCTTCTATGGCCGCTACCTGACCGGCTACGACGGTTTCTGCGATGCAGACGGCTGCCTGGACATGCCCACCTGGAACCATCTCTGGTTCGTCGCCTATCTCTGGGTCTACACCGTGGTGCTGTGGCTGCTCTGGCGCGTGGCGCCTGGCGCCCTGATCGCCGCGGAGCGTGGTCTCGACAATGCGCTGGCCGGAATCGGCATCGTGGTGTGGCCCACGCTGTTCCTGGGCCTGGTGCGCATCCTGCTGGTCGGTCGCTTCGAACAGACCCATGCGCTGGTCGACGACTGGTACAACCATGCCCAGTACTTCAGCGTGTTCCTGCTGGGTTTCCTGATCGCACGCAGCGAGGGCGTCTGGACGGCGATGGCGCGCGCGCGCTGGGTCGCCCTGCTGCTGTGGCTGGCTACCTGGGCGGGCCTGATCGCCTACTACGTGCGCTTCGCCGATGGGCAGCCGCCCGAGCTGCTGCGGACCGCCATGCGCATGGTCTGGGGACTGGACCAGTGGTGCGCGATCGTGGCGGTACTCGGCTTCGCCCGCCACTGGAATCCCGGCGACAGTCGTGCGCTCCGGTACCTGGTGCCGGCGGTGTTCCCAGTCTACATCCTGCACCAGACCGTCACCGTCGTGCTCGCCCACCACTTGAAACCGCTGGCGATCCCGCCGTTGGTGGAAGGCATCCTGCTGGTGATGGCCACCTTCGCCGCCTGCTTCGCTGGCTATGAAGTCGTCCGCCGGGTCGCGTGGCTGCGACCGCTGTTCGGACTGAAGCGTCTGCCTGGCGCGCGAACCGATGGATCGCCGGCGATGGCCGGTTCCACCGAGTCTTGAGCACTCACTCCCCGGCCTGCCAGTGACGGATCAGCAACTGGATGCCGCGGCGGTTCTGCCAGTCGTCGGTGTCCAGCTGGTAGGCCGCATGGATACGGGCAGGTGGGGCCTGGTCCTGCCAGCCATTGAAGTGGATCGCATTGAGCGCTGCGGCATGACCCGGCAGACGCAACGAAAACTTCAGATGCTTCTCGCCGATCACGCGCCAATCCAGCACATCGAAACGGCCATCGAACATGGGCTCGGGAAAGCCCTGTCCCCATGGCCCGGCGCCGCGCAGCGCTTCGGCATGGGCGCGATCCAGTTCGTCCGACCGCAACTCGCCGTCGCTCAACAGCACTTCCTGCAGCATCGCCTCATCGAGCAGCCTCGAGGCCTGCCCGTGGAAGGCTTCACGGAAGGAAGGCAATGCACTTTCGTCCAGCGACAGGCCGGCCGCCATCGCATGACCGCCGAAACGCTGCATCAGACCGGGGTTCGCCGCATCGATCGCCGCCAGCGCATCCCGGATGTGGAACCCGGGAATGGAGCGTGCCGAGCCGCGCAACACCGTGCTGCCCGGCTCGGCCGGTGCGAACGCGATCACCGGGCGATGCAGGCGTTCCTTGATCTTCGAGGCCACCAGGCCGACCACGCCCGGATGCCATTCCGGGTCGAACAGACAGGGCGCAAGCGGCACGGCGCCTTCGACGTCGATGCGCGCCAGCGCGGCCTGCGCTTCATCCACCATCTGCTGCTGCACGCCGCGGCGTTCGGCGTTGATGCCGTCGAGCACGCGCGCCATCTCATCGGCCTGGGTCGCATCGTCGGTGAGAAGGCACGCGATGCCGAGCGCCATGTCCTCAAGCCGTCCCGCGGCATTCAGGCGCGGGGCGACCGCAAAGCCGATGTCCGCGGCCGTGAGTCGCGCCGGGTCACGCCCCGCCACGCGCACCAGCGCCTGCAGGCCCGCACAGGCCTGGCCAGCGCGCAGGCGGCGCAGGCCGGCGCCGACGAGGGCGCGGTTGTTGGCGTCGAGCGGGACGAGATCGGCGACCGTGCCAACCGCGACAAGATCCAGCAAGGACGAAAGGTCGGGTTCGGGGCCATCGAAAGCCCCCCGTTCCCGCAGCACGCGTCGCAGCGCGAGCAGCACGTAGAACATCACGCCCACGCCCGCCAGCACCTTGCTCGGGAACGGATCGCCGCGCAGGTTGGGATTGACGATCGCATCGGCGGGCGGCAGCACATCACCGGGCAAGTGATGATCCGTCACCAGGACCTGCCAGCCGCGTGCCTTCGCCGCCGCGATGCCTGCGTGACAGGCAATCCCGTGGTCCACCGTGACCAGCAGCTCGGGCGCCAGTGCGTCCAGTTCCTCCACCAGCGAAGGCGACAGTCCGTAGCCATGGACCATGCGGTTGGGCACCGCCGGCGTGACACGCCGGGCGCCCAGCAGACAAAGCCCTCGCACGCCGACGGCGCACGCGGTGGCGCCGTCGCAGTCGAAATCGCCGACGATCACGATATGGCGGTTGGCCGCGATGGCATCGGCGAGCAGCGTCGTCGCCTTATCGATGCCGCCGAGCAGGTCGGGCGGAAGCAGCTGAGCGAGCCTGGGCTGGGCCTGCTCCATCGAACCGGCCCCCCGGGCTTCGTAGACGCGTTGCAGCAGCATGGGCACATGGGCTGGCCATGTACCGGCTGCGCCCGCCTCGCGTCGGCGGATCCGGGCCGTCGGCGTCATGCCGGCACGTGATCGGGCCGGCCGGCATCCAGACGCGGCAGGGGCCTGCGCCAGAACCGCCAGCGCTGCTCGCGACGCAGCGCGAACAGGCCGCCATCCTCGAAGTCGAGCGTGAGCGTGTCCAGTTCGCCCTTTTTCAGGGCCTCCAGCAGCGGACGCAGCGCATCGCGGCACAGCAGGTCCAGATTGCGCAGGTGACGCAGGTCGATCAGCGCGTCCACACCGCCCTCGCCGCCGGCATGGCTCGCGTCCACGCCCGCCGCCTGCGCCAGGGCCTGCAGCAGCACATCGTTGCCCTTCACCTGGCGGAAGCCGGTGCGGACGAAGTCCGGCAGCGCACCCGCGCCCCAGAACCACAGCGAATTGACCGGTGGTTTGCCCTGCGACACCCGCTGCGCATTCCAGGGGTGGTTGTGCAGCAGCACCTGGGCTTCGCTGAGCAGGGCCCGCCAACGGCGGCCAGCATCGCCGTGCGGCAGGTGCGCAAAAAGATCGTCGCCCAGTACATCGTCCACCGGCGCGAACTCGGGCAGCTGCGTTTCCAGCGGCAGGCGCAGATACCAGCGCGCCGGGTGCGGCGCATCCAGCATCATGCCGGCATCGCCGAACAGGGGCTTGAGCGCAGGCAGCAGGTTCGCCGCGTCCTCGGCCGACAGGCCCAGCGATTCGCCGTGGGCAAGCATGCGCGCACCGGTCATGTCCGGCGACACCCGCACCGGATCCGCACGCAGCCAGCGGGCACCGGCCGCATCGCCCGCATCGCGCTGACGGGTCAGGGCCGCGATGGGCCAGTGGTCTGGCACCAGCTGGAACTGCCGCCGCAGCTGCGCGCGCTCGCCGGCATCGGCGTCGCTGCGATCGCTGCGGCCCAGCGCCCGCGCCACATCGTCAGGTAGCGCCTGCCCGACCAGGCGGGTGCGCGCAGGCAGCAGCAGTGTGGCCTGGGCCATGGACTCAGTCGGCGTAGGAAACGCTGACGATTTCGTATTCGCGCTGGCCGGCCGGCGCGTCGATGGTGACGCTGTCGCCTTCGTGCTTGCCGATCAGGGCGCGGGCCAGCGGCGAGGAGATCGCGATCAGGCCCAGCTTGATGTCCGCCTCCAGGTCGCCGACGATCTGGTAGCGCTTCTCTTCATCCGTATCCACGTCGGCCAGCACCACCTTGGCGCCGAACACGATGCGCGAGCCGGCGTTGAGCTTGCTGACGTCGATGATCTCCGAATGCGAGAGCTCGCTCTCCAGCTGTTTGATGCGGCCTTCGATGAAGCCCTGCTGCTCGCGGGCCGCATGGTACTCGGCGTTCTCCTTCAGGTCGCCGTGCGCGCGCGCCTCGGCGATCGCGGTGATCACTTCGGGGCGCTTGACCGTCTTCAGAAGGTCCAGTTCCTGGCGCAGGCGCTGTGCGCCCTGCATGGTCAATGGGGCTCTCACCCTTGAAGCTCCTTGTGCAGTTCCTGCAACGCCAGCACCGGGCCCGTGCCGCGGTATTCCAGCGAATGCACCAGCGCCTTGGCGCCGGCAACGGTGGTTGAATAGGTGACGCGGTGCTGCAGCGCCTCGCGCCGGATCGAGAAGGAGTCGGCGATGGCCTGGCGTCCTTCCGTGGTGTTGACGATATACACGATTTCGCCGTTCTTGATCAGGTCCACCACGTGCGGACGGCCTTCCAGCACCTTGTTGACCTGTTCGCAGGCGATGTCGTGCTCGCGCAGCCATGCCGCGGTGCCGGCGGTGGCCACGATGGTGTAGCCGCGGCCGACCAGTTCCTGCGCCACCGGCAGCACGCGCTTCTTGTCCGGATCGCGCACCGAGATGAACACCTTCCCCACCGGCGGCGCCTTGATGCCGCCGGCTTCCTGCGCGCGCGCCATCGCCGCGCCGAAGCTGCGGCCCACGCCCATCACCTCGCCGGTGGAGCGCATTTCCGGCCCGAGGATCGGATCCACGCCCTGGAACTTGGCGAACGGGAAGATCGCTTCCTTGACCGAGTAGTAGTCAGGCACGATTTCCTTCGTGGCGCCCTGCCCGGCCAGCGTCTTGCCCGCCATGCAGCGGGCCGCGATCTTCGCCAGCGGCATGCCGGTAGCCTTGGACACGAATGGCACGGTACGCGAGGCGCGCGGGTTCACTTCCAGCAGGTAGACGATGTCGTCGCTGCCGTCCTCACTGGCCTGGATGGCGAACTGCGTGTTCATCAGGCCGACGACCTTCAGCGCCTTGGCCAGTTCGATCACCTGGCGGCGCAGTTCGTCCTGCGTCTTCGCCGACAGCGAGTAAGGCGGCAGCGAGCACGAGGAGTCGCCCGAGTGCACGCCGGCTTCCTCGATGTGCTCCATCACGCCGCCGATCAGCACGTGGCCCTCGGCGTCGGCGATGATGTCCACGTCCACTTCCACCGCGTTGTCGAGGAAGCGGTCCAGCAGCACCGGCGAGTCGTTGGAGACCTTGACCGCGTCGCGCACGTAGCGGGCCAGGTCGGATTCGCCGTAGACGATTTCCATCGCGCGGCCGCCCAGCACGTAGGACGGACGCACGACAAGCGGATAGCCGATCTCGCGGGCCAGCAGCAACGCTTCCTGGTCGTTGCGGGCGATGCGGTTCGGTGGCTGCTTCAGACCCAGCGAATCGACCAGCTGCTGGAAACGCTCACGGTCCTCGGCCAGGTCGATGGAATCCGGGCTGGTACCGATCACCGGCACGCCGTTGGCTTCCAGCGCACGCGCCAGCTTCAGCGGCGTCTGGCCACCGTACTGGACGATGACGCCCTTGGGCTGCTCAAGCTCGACGATCTCCAGCACGTCTTCCAGCGTCAGCGGTTCGAAGTACAGTCGGTCGGAGGTGTCGTAGTCGGTGGACACGGTTTCCGGGTTGCAGTTGACCATGATGGTCTCGAATCCGTCCTCGCGCAGCGCCAGCGCCGCGTGCACGCAGCAGTAGTCGAACTCGATGCCCTGGCCGATGCGGTTGGGACCGCCGCCCAGGATCATGATCTTGTCGCGGCTGGTCGGCTGCGCCTCGCACTCGTCTTCATAGGTCGAATACAGGTACGCCGTACTGGTGGCGAACTCGGCCGCGCAGGAATCCACGCGCTTGTACACGGGCTTCACGCCCAGCGCCTTGCGCAGGACCCGCACGGCGGCCTCGTCGGTGCCGGCCAGCTGCGCCAGGCGCGCATCGGAGAAGCCCATGCGCTTCAGACGGCGCATGCGGGCCTTGTCCAGCGATCCCAGGCCATCGGCGGCGAGCTGTTGCTCGGCCGCGATGATCTCTTCCATCTGGTCGAGGAACCAGGGATCGATGAACGACAGCGCATGCACCTGCTCCACGCTCATGCCGGCGCGGAATGCATCGGCCACGTAGAACAGGCGTTCGGGGCCCGGCGCCTTCAGCTCGCGACGCAGCGTGGTCAGGTCGTCCTCGCTCGCCAGGTCCAGGCCGGTCGGGTCGAGGCCGACCTTGCCGGTTTCCAGCCCGCGCAGCGCCTTCTGCAGCGATTCCTGGAAGGTGCGGCCCATCGCCATCACCTCGCCCACCGACTTCATCTGGGTGGTGAGGCGGGCATCGGCCTGCGGGAACTTCTCGAAGGCGAAGCGCGGGATCTTGGTGACCACGTAGTCGATCGCCGGCTCGAACGAGGCCGGCGTCTTGCCGCCGGTGATCTCGTTCTTCAATTCGTCCAGCGTGTAGCCGACGGCCAGCTTGGCCGCGACCTTGGCGATCGGGAAGCCGGTGGCCTTGGAGGCAAGGGCCGACGAACGCGACACGCGCGGATTCATCTCGATGACGACGACGCGGCCGGTCTGCGCATTGATGCCGAACTGCACGTTCGACCCGCCGGTATCCACGCCGATCTTGCGCAGCACCGCGATGGAGGCATCGCGCAGGCGCTGGTATTCCTTGTCGGTCAGGGTCTGCGCCGGGGCGACGGTGATGCTGTCGCCGGTGTGCACGCCCATCGGGTCCAGGTTCTCGATGGAACAGACGATGATGCAGTTGTCCGCGGTGTCGCGGACTACCTCCATCTCGAACTCCTTCCAGCCCAGCACCGACTCTTCCACCAGCACTTCGGTGGTCGGCGACAGTTCCAGGCCGCGCGTCACGATGTCGACCAGTTCCTCACGGTTGTAGGCGATGCCGCCGCCACTGCCGCCCAGCGTGAAGCTGGGGCGGATGATGGTGGGATAGCCGACGCGGGTTTGGATATCCAGCGCTTCCTCCAGCGTGTGGGCGACGGCGGCCTTCGGACATTCCAGCCCGATCTCGCCCATCGCCACGCGGAACAGTTCGCGGTCCTCAGCCATGCGGATGGCATCGCGCTTGGCACCGATCAGCTCGACGCCGTACTTCTCCAGCACCCCGTTGTCGGCCAGGTCCAGCGCGCAGTTCAACGCCGTCTGCCCACCCATGGTGGGCAGCAGCGCATCAGGCTTTTCCTTGGCGATGATCTTCTCGACCGTCTGCCAGTTGATCGGCTCGATGTAGACCGCGTCCGCCATCTCCGGGTCGGTCATGATGGTCGCGGGGTTGCTGTTGACCAGCACCACCCGATACCCCTCCTCGCGCAACGCCTTGCACGCCTGGGCGCCGGAATAGTCGAACTCGCAGGCCTGGCCGATGACGATCGGGCCTGCGCCGATGATCAGGATGGTTTTTAGGTCGTTGCGCTTTGGCATGGGGGACTGCTTCCAGGGTTACGGGGCCGAGGCGGTCTTCGCGTTCGGCCCGATGTACTTGTCAAAGAACGCCAGCATCTTGGTGTAGAGGTTGACGTTGTTCTGCAGGTCGCGGAATCCGTGCGCTTCCTTCTTTTCCACGATCACGTCATCCGGCTTCTTGCCGGCCTTGGCCAGCTGCGAGATCAGGAAATGCATGTTCTTGATCGGTACGCGCACGTCCTTCTCGCCATGGACCAGCAGGATCGGAACATTGATGCGTTCGACACCGTAGGCCGGCGACTGCGCCATGCGCTCGGCGGCCGTCGGCGGATACACGTCCTTCAGGTAGTTGCGTCCGCTCTCCCGCTCCATGAAATCCGCACTGCGCTGTGCGTCAAGATCGTAGACGCCCACGTAGCCGACGGTGCAACGGTACAGGTCCGGCTCGCGCACCACGCTCATCAGCGCCGCGTAGCCGCCATAGGACGCGCCATAGATGCAAACACGATCCGGGTCCGCAATACCCTGCGCGATCGCCCACTTCACCGAGTCGGTCAGATCGTCCTGCATGGTCGTCCCCCACTTGCGGTAACCCATGCCTTCGAACGCATTGCCGTAGCCGCCCGACCCACGGTAGTTGATCTGCAGGACGGCATAGCCACGATTCGCGAACAGCTGGACTTCGGGATTGAAGCCCCATTCGTCGCGCGGACCGTGCGGGCCGCCGTGCGGATTGATGATCAGCGGGAGCTTCTTGCCGTCGCTGTTCTTCGGAATCGTGATGTAGCCGTGCAGCGGCAGGCCATCGCGCGCCTTCACCAAGATGGGCTTCATCGGGGACATTTCTTCGGGCTTGATCCAGTCCATGCTGGCAGCCAGGAACTTGGCCTTGCCCGACTCGCGGTCGAACAGATAGGCCTCCGAAGGCATCGTGTCGGCGAAGACCCGCATGGCGAAGTAGCGCCCGTCCTGCGACGGTCGGAGGAAGCGCACGGCCTTGCCGGGGAATGCTTTCGCCAGACCCGCGTACACCTTGGTCTCCGGATGCTCGGGCGCGACCCAGTCCCAGTACGGGACACCATCTTCGTACCACACGCCAAGCAGCGTCTTCTCGTCACTGCTCCACAGGTAACCGGACGGACTGACGGTACCGTTACTGGACACCGGGATCTCTTCGCGGGAATCCACATCGAGCAGGACAATTGTTTCAGGCTTGCCCTGCTCGCCCTTCGCCATGTAGACGCGCTTGTTCTGCGCATCGAAGCCGAGCGGATAGTAGGTGGCACCGTTGCGTTCGCTCTCGTGGACCAGCGTCCACCTGTCGCCATCGCGGCGATAAGTCACGTTGCGGCCATCGTTCATCGCGCCGGCGACGAAGCGCACGTTCCGGTCATGGTCCACGAGGAAGGTGCCCTGCTCCACGGGTGCCGAAGCGACGGTCGTCGTCCGGCCGTTGTTGATGTTCAGTTTGAACAGGAACGAAGTCTCGATCGAGCGCTCGACCAGGATCGTGTCCGGGTCTTCCGGGGTGAGGTCGACGATGCTGTAGTAGTTGCCGTTGGGGATGTCGATGCGGCCAGTGCCATCGATGTTCGACGCGTATAGATCGCCCTTCGCGGTTTCGAAGTCGAAGCGACCGGTCTTGAACGTGACGAAGAACAGCAGGCGGTTGTTGTTGGCCCAATAGACCTGGCGGAAATGGCGGTCCTCGCCGTAGTCCCACTTGCCCACGACGCCCTGGTCGGCGACACGCAACACCGCCAGCACGGTGCGGTCGGCCTGCGGAACGGTGACGGCCATGTGCTTGCCGTCAGGAGACACGCTGATCGAGGTGAATTCCGGATCCTTGAAGAAATCCTGGATCGGCACCTCACGCGCAAAACCCTGCAGTGGCAACAAGACCAGCAGCAACAACAGACGGACCAGCACTTTCATACTCCACTCCTTGGGATGGGGCGGCTTCCCCCGCCACCCGTTACGGACAATCGATGGCACGTAGCCATCCCCCTCACGATGACCGCGCCTGCTCCATGCAGGCGACGAACCGGTCGAACAACGGTGCCACATCATGCGGCCCCGGCGATGCTTCCGGGTGGCCCTGGAACGAGAACGCCGGGGCGTCGGTCAGTTCGATGCCCTGGTTGGTGCCGTCGAACAGCGAACGGTGGATCACGCGCACGTTGGCCGGCAGCGTGGTCTCGTCGACCGCGAAGCCATGGTTCTGCGAGGTGATCATCACCCGGCCGGAATCGAGGTCCTGGACCGGATGGTTGGCACCGTGGTGGCCGTGGCCCATCTTCATGGTCTGTGCGCCGGCCGCGAGCGCCAACAGTTGGTGGCCCAGGCAGATGCCGAAAGTCGGCGTCTTCTTCGCGATGAACTCGCGGATGGCGGTGATCGCGTAATCGCACGGCTCCGGGTCGCCCGGTCCGTTGGACAGGAACACGCCATCGGGCTGCAGCGCCAGCACGTCGGCGGCGCTGGTCTGCGCCGGCACCACGGTCACGTCGCAGCCGCGTTCGGCCAGCATGCGCAGGATGTTGTGCTTCACGCCGAAGTCGTAGGCCACCACCTTGTACTTCGCCGGCGCCTGAACGAAGGCATTGCGGTCCAGGTCCAGCTGGCCATCGCGCCACGGGTAGGCCTTGTCGGTGGTGACCACCTTAGCCAGGTCCATGCCCTTCAGGCCCGGGAACTTGCGTGCCGCTTCCAGCGCCTTCTCGACATCGATGTCGTCGCCGGCCATCAGCGCCCCGTTCTGGGCGCCGCGCTCACGCAGGATGCGGGTCAGCTTGCGCGTATCGATGCCGGCGATGGCCACGATGCCGCGGGTCTGCAGCCATTCCGGGAGCGCCTGCTGGTTGCGCCAGCTGCTGGGGCGGCGCGGCACGTCGCGCACGATCAGTCCGGCGCACCAGACCCTGGACGCTTCATCGTCCTGGTCGGTGCAGCCGGTGTTGCCGATATGGGGGTACGTCAGGGTAACGAGCTGGCGGGCGTAGGACGGGTCGGTCAGGACCTCCTGGTAGCCGGTCATCGCGGTGTTGAACACCACTTCGCCGACCGAAAGGCCGTCTGCGCCTACGGATTCGCCCTCGAATACGGTGCCGTCTTCGAGTACGAGGAGTGCGGGTCGAGTCACGGGGTTCGCCTTGGGGTGGAGGAACCCTGTCCCACCGGCTTGCGGCTGCAAGAAACCGCGGACGCGGCGTTCATCCGGTCCGTGGCGATGGGTAACAGGCGAGCGGGAATTGTACGGAGAAGCCCTGTTCAGCGCCACCGTTTTTTGCGTTCTGCTGCGGGCCGCACCGGACAAGGGCGCCGCGCATTCAGATTCCAAGCGCCGGCATGATGAATGGGCGCGTATCAATCCAGAAGATCGCGTACGCGATAGGCCCCGGGTGGGCGCCCCACCAGCGACCGCGCCACATGCAGCGCACCGCGGGCGAAGATGTCGCGATGGGTCGCCCGATGGGTCAGCTCGATCCGCTCCCCCAGCCCGGTGAACTGCACCATGTGCTCGCCCACGATGTCGCCGGCCCGCAGGCTGGCATAGCGCACCGCCTGCCCCGCGCTGCCTGCCGCCTGCCCCAGCGTCAGTGCCGTGCCGGACGGCGCGTCCTTCTTGTGCACGTGGTGCGATTCGACGATATCGACATCCCAGCCCGGCAGCGCCGCCGCGGCACGCTCCACCAACTCTGCCAGGACGGCCACGCCCAGACTGAAATTGCTTGCCCAGACCAAGGGGATGCGGGTCGCCGCCGTGGCCAGTGCGTCCTGCTGTGCCGCATCGATGCCCGTGGTGCCTGACACCAGCGGACACCCTCGGTCCACGCACAGGGCCAGAACGGCATCGAAGCCTTCGGGCAGGCTGAAGTCGACGGCCGCGTCGAAGGCCGGAACGCCGCCCAGCTCGGTGGCGGCGAAATGCGGCACGCCATCGACGACACGCTGCGCGGGGGCACGGCGTGTCACGGCGGCGACCACCGTGCATGCGGGCTGCTCGGCGGCCAGGCGGAGCAAAGCCTGACCCATCCGGCCGGAGGCACCGTGGATCAGCAATCGGGTCGGAGAGGTGTCCATCCGGTCATGGTAACGGCCGGGTGCCGCGTGGCGAAGTCCCGGCGTTCAGGTGCACTGCGGATGACCAAGATGGAACCCCTGTCCCAACGGCACACCGAGCTGTTTCAGAGTTTCGAGCTGACGCGGGCTTTCCACACCCTCGGCGATGAGGTCGGCACCCGTGCCCTGTGCGAAGGTCAGTAGCGCGGCGATCAGCGTCTGCATGCGCGGGCGCTGATCGACTTCGCGGACCAGGGTGATGTCGAGCTTGATGATGTCCGGCGCCAGCCGCAGCACATGGCGCAGGCTGGCGAAGCCCGCGCCGGTATCGTCCACGGCAATGCGTACCCCCTCCTCCTGCAGCGCCGACAGCCGCTGGTTCAGGCGTCCGTAGTCGTCCACCGGCGTGTGCTCGGTAACCTCCAGTACCAGCCGCCGAAGGTCATGCCCGGCGATGAGCTGGCGCAGGCGGTCGCTGCACGCGGTTTCCGGCGACACGTTGACCGAAAGAAACGTCTCCCGCGGCAGCGATGCGAACCGCGCCAGCGCGGCGGCGGCGGCGGCGAGTTCCAGCTCCACGCTGAGTCCGGTGCGCGCGGCATCCTCGAACCAGCGCCCCGTGGACAGGTCGTACTCCAGCGGAAAGCGCGCCAATGCCTCGTGGCCGACGACGACACCATCGGCGAGGCGGACGATCGGCTGCAGGGCGATCGCGATCCGCCCGTGTTCCAGCACCTGCAGCAGGCGTTCTCGGACATCGCGCAGGTCCCTGCGTTCGCGCTCGCCCTGTCCCATGCGAGCCTGGAGCGTCGCGCGCATCTGCGCATGCTCGATGGCCATGTACATGCTCGCGGCTACCAGCGTGCTCAACTGTTCCAGTGTGCTGCAATCGGTGTCGTCATAGGCCCCGGGCGAGGCGGACAGTACCTTCAGCACACCGACCACCTGGTCGCGGAAGCGCAACGGCGCCACCAGCATCGAGCGCAGGCCCACCGTGCGGCAGGCTTCGCGATTGACGCGGGGATCGTCCTCGCTGTCGTCGCAGCGCAGCACGCGCGCCTCGCGGATGCAGCGACCCGACAGGCTGCCTTCGACAGGCAACGCGAGACCGACCTGGCCCTGCGCGATGCCGCTGGCCGACCAGTAGCGCATCAGGTCGCCGTCGCGGATCTCGAGTACCGCCCCGGCGGAGCCGGTCAGCGCCTGCGCGCGGGACGTGATGGCATCCACCACGTCCTGCGGATCGGGGCCGGCGGCGGCAATCTCGCCCTGCGCCGCCACGATACGCGTCAGCAGGGCGATGGCGTCGGCAGACGCACCCGTGCCCGACGGGGGCGCCGGCGGCCGAATCGACGACAGCGGCGTCACTTTGCGATCCCGACTCATCTCCCACACTCCTTGCGGACGATGACGATGATGCATACCCCCTGCATCCATGCCGTGATGCTAGGCCGCCACGCGGGGCGCTGTCGAGTAAACGCGTTTATAAGGTCGTGCGCGTCATGCGTCCGTCACGCCGCCTGTCAGGCGCTTGCTCCAATCCTCCACCGCGCCGCGTTCGAGGCGCCGCTGGAACAGTACCCGCCACGAAGGGACCAGCGGCAGTTCCAGTACGTCATGCAGCACGCCCGGATCGATGGCCCGCTCATACAGCAGCGCGATGAAACGGGACAGGGGCCATGCCGGGTGGGGACGGTCCGCGAGCAGCAGAGCATCGCCCTGCTGCACATCCCCCTCCTCGATCACCCGGTAGTACCAGCCCGTACGACCGGTATCCTGCACACGACGCGCCATGTCAGGAATGGCGAAGTGATCGGACAGCTTCCAGCACGGCTGGCGCGACTGGGAGACCTCCACCAGCGCCGTGCCCATGCGGTACCGGTCTCCCAGGCACACAGTGTGCTCGAGCATGCCGGACGTGCTGATGTTCTCGCCGAACGCACCGGGATGCTCAAGCAAGGGGTGGACGCCGATGTCGGCCTGCCAGGCGCGGTAATGATCGCGGGGATAGTGATGGACGGCCTTGTCGGCCCCCCCCCGTGGACACGCAGGTCGCCCTGCTCGTCGTCGGTGATGCCGAGCCGAGTGACGCGCTGCGGACCGGATACGGGGGTCTTGGCGATGGCGCTGACGCTGCCGGCACGCGTGAAGGCGACCGCTCGGCCGATCAGTACCGCGTCGACGACGCAGCTGGATCGCGCGGCCACGTTCATGCCAGTACTCTCCCCAGTCCGCTCACATCGATCTCTTGCGCGGCGTGCGCCAGTACCGCGGCATCCACGTCCGCATCGAATCCGATCCTGAAGTGCACCTCGCCTTCTGGCGTACGCGAGGAATGGATCGACGATAGGCTGATGCCATGCCGTTCGAACACGTGCAGTAACGCCCGCAACGAGCCGGGCCGATCCTCCGGCAGGTGCACGCTGATCGCCTCGCGGCCGGTGAGATCGGCCAGCAGATAGCCGATCCGTTCGTAACTGTAGTTGCCCTGGGCCAGCATGTCCGGGCCGATGGCATCGTGGGCATCATGCAGGAACTCGCGCCGGAACGCGGCGCGGGCCGCATCCGTGCCCTCCCCCACCAGGTTCGCCATGCGCTGGATCTGCCGCGCCAGCGCCTGCAGCACATCGCTGGCATGCGGATTGCCGAACTGGATGTCTTCGTAGATCGCCGGATTGAGCGACAGGATGCGCGCGATGATGGCCGCATCCATCTCGAACGATGCGGAACGGAAAGGCATCAGGGCGGCCAGATGGCCGGCACGCGCGGCTTCGCCGCGCAGCACGCCCGCTTGTGCCAGGTGGGTGGCATGGACCATCGCCTGCACGAGCGCCATCACCCGGTCGTGCTGCTCGGGCGTGGCCTGCACGCACTCGGCCTCCAGCGCGACAAGCAGCGACGCCACCCAAGGCCGCCATGTGTCCACGCGCGCTTCGCAGACCACCATCACCCTGCCCTTCAAGGTCGGCGTCTTGGGCGGAGCGGTCATCGGATGCAGCCCCACCACCTCGGCGCGCGATGCCAGCATCGCGGCCACGGGCGCGGCCTTGATCGAGGTGACGTCCAGCCACAAACGCCCGGCCTCACTACCGGCGGCAAGCGCCGCATAGCGGGCGATCAGCGCCCCGGTGTGGCGGATCGGTGCCGAGAAAACCAGGACGTCCGCCCGCTGCACGAGCTCGGCTTCGTCTGTGGATGCGGGGTCGGCGGGGTCGTGGCCGATGACCTCCAGGCCCATCCGTTCCTGGAAGAAGTGCTGCAGCCAGCGACCATAGGCGCCTGCGCTGCCGACGATGCCGATCAGGGGAGATAGGTTGTGCGTCACGCGCTGCACCAGCCGGTACTCATTGCTGCACCACGCCTTCCCCTGTCAGGTAGACCACCTGTGCGCGCAGGTCGGGCATGATCTTGCGCATGACCCGGGCAAAGCCGTCGTTGTACTCCGGCGAACACACCGGGCCGGGCGTGCGGTCGTCCAGCGTGCGGCGCACGTGCAGGCGCGCGCCGTCCTGCCGGAACGTCGAGACATAGCTGAGCGTGCCTTCGCGTACGCTGACGCCCTTCGGCATGGCGACGATCCGCATCGACGCGGGGAACTCGAAGGTGTACTCCTCGTCCGAATGGTAGGCACCACAGCTGCTCTCGCCCGCGGGCTGGTCCGGATCACCGATTTGGGAAGCCACCAGCATGGCGACCGGGGTGAAGCTCAGAAACCAGGGTTGCACCTGGAAACCTCCGCTCGTCGGGAGCATCCGTTCGACTTCGAAATCCGCCTCCATGTTGAAGGTCTCCAGCATCGGCACGGGATCGTCGTACTTCACCTTGCCGCTTGCGCTCAGTGCGCTTCCCCGGAAGTAATTGCGCACCAGCTTGTCCGCATCGCTGGCGCCGACGTTGCGGAACTGAGCGCGTGCCGCCACCGCCATGCGTCCGCTCAGTTCGACCCGCTGCGCGCCCTTGATCGAACCGTCCGGCTGGATGCGAAGCGTCGTGCGCAGCTTCTGCCATTCCGAACCGACCTGCGTCACCGGCGTGGTGGTGCCGTCGCGATGACCGTCCACCAGCAGCACGGGTTTGCCTGCCGCCCCGTCCGGCAGACTGCCGAAGGGCACCGTGGCCGCGGTCGAGTCCACGTAAAGATCCAGGCTGGGGATGTAGTTGATCACGTGGTTGACTACCGATGCGACCGGGATGTCCGGCAGCGTGTAGGTACCGCCCGCGTTGATGAGCGCCTGGGTACTGTCGATGCCGCGGGCTTTCAGCAACGCCTGCAGCAGGGTCGCATGGTCCTTGCAGTCGCCCATGCGGTTGTCGAGCACCACGTCCAGATCGCGCGGGACCACTGCGCCCAGTCCGATGCAGTTGCCGGCATAGGTGATCTTGGTGGAAACCCATTCGTAAAGCTTCTTCGCCGTCTCGCGCGGGTCCGTGCTCTTGCCCGCGATCTCCGCGGCGAGCGTGCGCAACCGGGGCGTCAGCGTGGCCTTGGCGTTGGCCGGTCCCCCGTAGGCCGCCGCGATGTCGGCGTAGCTGGCGAAGGTGGAAAACGCGTAGCCCGGATAGCGATCGGCGGTGAAGACCGTATCGCGCAGGCTTTCGCGGTCGACTGGCTGGCGGTTGCTCCAGCGCCAGCGCACGATCCGGCGCCCGTCGCGGGTTTCGACGGCGGGCTGCGTCATCTGCCAGTTGCGCCACGCGGCCTGCATCGCCTCGGGCGCATCGATGGTCACCTGCACGTCGCCGTAGTACGCGGCCGGGCTGTAATTTCGGATCACCGAGAAATGGCCCGGGAACATCGGCTGCGTCGCCGTCACCCGATAGGTAAACACCGTGGTGTCGCCGACGGCCAACTCGGGGAACACGACAGTGAGCGTCGTCTGGTCGGAGTAGATGGGTGAATCGCCCTCCCGTCCCGAACTGCTGCTGACCTGGTAGTTGCCCTTGGGCACATCGACGCGGCGGCCGTCGGGCTTCAACGTGTAGGCTTCGACCACCTCGGCCTTCTGGATGCTGGTGCTGTAGCTGACCGATGCATCCTTGGCCGCTTCCAGCGCGCTGTCTTTCAGCACCTTGATCGCGGTTTCCTGTTCCTGCACGAAACTGCCGTCGGCATTGAGCACGAAGCGCGTGGACTCGCGCTCCACCTGCAGCGGCCGGTCATCGGCCGCCCAAGCGGGCGCCATCACCAGCAACGCCCACCATCCCCACCGCTTCCCCTTGTTCATGCGCACGCGAACTCCCTTCTTCGTGGACGTGAATGAAAACGGCCCCGGGGTCGCCGGGGCCGTCGCAGGATGCCACAAGCCGCTCGCGTCCGCGGGCGGCGGGATGTCACAGGGGGTCAGGAGGTCATGCGGTCCCAGAACCCCTTGACGCCGTCCAGGAACGTGGCCGACTTCGGCGAATGCTTGCGCGCTTCCTCTCCGATGAAGGTGGCCTCGAACTTCTCCAGCAGCTCCCGCTGTTCGGGGGTCAGGTTCACCGGGGTTTCCACCACCACGCGGCAGTACAGGTCGCCTTCGCTGCGGCTGCGCACGGACTTCACGCCCTTGCCGCGCAGGCGGAACAGCTTGCCGGTCTGCGTTTCGGCCGGGATGCGGATCTCCGCCTCGCCCTTCAGTGTCGGCACGCGCACGGTGTCGCCCAGCGCGGCCTGCGAGATGCGGATCGGCACCTCGCAGTGCAGGTCGTCGCCGTCGCGCTGGAAGATGTCGTGCTCGCGCACGCGCACTTCCACGTACAGGTCGCCCGGCGGGGTTCCGGGTGGTCCGGCCTCGCCTTCGCCGGTCAGGCGGATGCGGTCGCCGTTGTCCACGCCGGCCGGGATCTTGACCGACAGCACCTTCTCTTCCTCCACGCGGCCGGCGCCATGGCACTCGGTGCAGGGATTCCGGATGGTCTGGCCGCGGCCACCACAGGCCGGGCACGCCTGCTGCATGGCGAAGATGCCGCGCTGCATGCGCACGTTGCCGCGACCGCCGCAGGTGCCGCAGGTCTCGACGCGGCCGTCGGCCGAGCCCGTGCCCTTGCAGGGGTCGCAGGCGACCAGCGTGGGGATCTCGATGCGCTTTTCGATGCCGGCGACGGCTTCTTCCAGGTCCAGTTCCATCACGTAGCCGACATCGGCGCCACGGCGTGCCGCGCGTGCGCCCCCGCCGCCGAAGATGTTGCCGAAGATGTCGCCGAAGATGTCGCCCATGTCCGGGCCGCCGGGACCGCCACCGCCCATGCCGTGCTCGAACGCGGCATGGCCGTGCGCATCATAGGCGCGGCGCTTGGCCCCGTCCGACAGCACCTCGTAGGCTTCCTTGCACTCCTTGAACGCCGCCTCGGCGGCGGCATCGCCGGGATTGCGGTCGGGATGGTGCTTCATCGCGCAGCGCCGATAAGCCTTCTTCAGGTCTTCTTCGCTGGCGTCGCGGGCCACGCCCAGGACTTCGTAGTAATCGCGCTTG
Organism: Pseudoxanthomonas sp. F11; assembly: GCF_037046485.1. Classification (NCBI taxonomy): domain Bacteria; kingdom Pseudomonadati; phylum Pseudomonadota; class Gammaproteobacteria; order Lysobacterales; family Lysobacteraceae; genus Pseudoxanthomonas; species Pseudoxanthomonas sp. F11. The sequence goes on from NZ_JBANLZ010000005.1 coordinate 107,167, forward strand.
CTCATGTGTCGTCAGGCTGGTCTGGCAGGGTCGCCGGATGGCAAAACGGGAGGCCGTGGCAGGCCACGTCTCCCGTTCGCCGCATCCCGTGGGCCGGGATTACTTCTTGTCGTCCTTGACTTCGGTGAACTCGGCGTCGACGACGTCATCGGCCGGGGCCGCACCGCCACCTGCCGGGCCCGCACCGGGCTGGTCGCTCGACGCGGCCGCCGCATACAGGGACTGCCCGGCCTCCTCCAGCGCCTTGGCCTTGGCCTCGATCTGCGCCTTCTCGTCGCCCTTCATCGCGGTTTCCAGGTCGGCGATGGCCGATTCGACGCGGCCGATCACGTCGCCCGGCACCTTGCTGCCGTGCTCGGTGATGGCGCTGCGGGTGGCGTGGATCAGGCCGTCGGCGTGGTTGCGCGCCTGCACCAGTTCCTGGAACTTCTTGTCTTCCTCGCGGTGCGCCTCGGCATCGGCGACCATCCGGTTGATCTCGTCCTCGGACAGGCCCGAACCGGCCTTGATCTCGACCTTCTGTTCCTTGTTGGTCTTCTTGTCCTTGGCCGACACGTGCAGGATGCCGTTGGCGTCGATGTCGAAGGACACCTCCACCTGCGGCATGCCGCGCGGCGCCGGCTCGATGCCGGCCAGGTCGAACTTGGCCAGCGACTTGTTGAAGCGGGCCTGCTCGCGCTCGCCCTGCAGCACGTGCACCGTCACCGCGGACTGGTTGTCCTCGGCGGTGGAGAAGGTCTGCGAGGCCTTGGTCGGGATGGTGGTGTTCTTCTCGATGATCTTGGTGAACACGCCGCCCAGGGTCTCGATGCCCAGCGACAGCGGGGTCACGTCGAGCAGCAGCACGTCCTTGACGTCGCCGGCCAGCACGCCGCCCTGGATCGCGGCGCCCAGCGCCACGGCCTCATCGGGGTTGACGTCCTTGCGCGGCTCCTTGCCGAAGAACTCGGCCACCGCCTGCTGCACCTTCGGCATGCGGGTCTGGCCGCCGACGAGGATGACTTCGCCGATGTCGCTGGCGCGCAGGCCGGCGTCGTTCAGCGCGATGCGGCACGGCTCGATGGTCTTCTTCACCAGGTCTTCGACCAGCGCTTCCAGCTTGGCGCGGGTCAGCTTGATGTTGAGGTGCTTCGGGCCCGAGGCGTCGGCCGTGACGTACGGCAGGTTCACTTCGGTCTGCTGCGAGCTGGACAGCTCGATCTTGGCGCGTTCGGCCGCGTCCTTCAGGCGCTGCAGGGCCAGCGGATCCTTGCGCAGGTCGATGCCCTGGTCCTTCTGGAATTCCTCGACGAGGTAATCGATGACGCGCTTGTCGAAGTCCTCGCCGCCCAGGAAGGTGTCGCCGTTGGTGGCCAGCACTTCGAACTGCTTCTCGCCATCGACGTTGGCGATCTCGATGATGGATACGTCGAACGTGCCACCACCCAGGTCGTAGACGACGATCTTGCGGTCGGCGCCGCCGTCACCCTTGTCCAGCCCGTAGGCCAGCGCGGCTGCGGTCGGCTCGTTGATGATGCGCTTGACGTCCAGGCCGGCGATCTTGCCGGCGTCCTTGGTGGCCTGGCGCTGGCTGTCGTTGAAATAGGCCGGCACGGTGATGACGGCTTCGGTGACGGTCTCGCCCAGGAAGGCTTCGGCCGTCTTCTTCATCTTTTCCAGCACGCGCGCGGAGATTTCCTGCGGCGCCATCTTCTTGCCGTCGCTGGTCTGCACCCAGGCATCGCCATTGTCGTGCGCGATGATGCCGTAGGGCACCAGGTCCAGGTCCTTCTTCACTTCGGCGTCGGTGAACTTGCGGCCGATCAGGCGCTTCACCGCGTAGAAGGTGTTCTTGGGGTTGGTGACGGCCTGGCGCTTGGCCGAGGCGCCGACCAGCACTTCACCATCCTTCGTATAGGCCACGATGGAGGGGGTGGTGCGGTCGCCTTCCGAGTTCTCGATGACGCGGGCCTTGCCGCCGTCCATGATCGCCACGCACGAATTGGTCGTGCCCAGGTCGATGCCGATGATCTTGCCCATGATGGATTTCGCTCCCTAGCAAATTCTGATGTTGGACCCGGCGATCGGCCGGGTGGATGGTCCCGATATAGGGATGCGATGGCGCCGTTCAAGCGCCACCCGCGTGTCGTTCAGTCGTGCTTGGCCACCACCACCAGGGCGGGACGCAGCAGGCGGCCGTTGAGCACGTAGCCCTTCTGGAACACCTGCACCACGCTGCCCGGCGCCGCATCGGGCGCATCGGCCTGGCTGATGGCCTGGTGATGCTCGGGGTTGAAGGCCTCGCCGGCCGGGTCGAGCAGACTCAGGCCGTTGTCGCTGGCCACCTTCAACAATTGCTTGAAGGTCAGCTCAAGTCCGTCCCGCAGGGGGCTGGGCTCGCTGCCGGCGGCGGCCAGGCCGGCGTCCAGGCTGTCGAACACCGGCAGCAGGTCGCCCAGCAGGCGCTCGTTGGCGAACTTGCGGGCCTGCTCGATGTCGCGCGCCACGCGCTTGCGCTGGTTCTCCAGGTCGGCGCGCTCCAGCAGCGTGGTCGCCCGCAGCTGGTCCAGCTCGTTGCGCAGGGTCTCCAGCTCGGCCAGCAGGGCGGCGTCGGTGTCGGGGGATTCGGGCGTCTGGCCCGGAGTGGCATCGTGTTCGTGCTGTTCGTTCATTTCGGTTCCCTGGCGGCGGGTCCTGCCGCCCAACCGGGAACCTATGGGGCCGGCGCGTCGGGATTCAAGGCCGCGCCCAGCACATCGGCCGCCGCCTGCACCACCGGAATGACCCGGTCGTAGGCCATCCGCGTGGGTCCGATGACGCCCAGCACACCCAGTACCTGCCCCGCGGCCATGTAGGGCGCGGTCACCACCGACACCCCGTCGTGCGGCGCCAAGCCCGTGTCCTCACCGATGAAGATGCGCACGCCGGGCGCGCGGATCGTGCGTTCCAGCAATTGCAGGATCTCGCGCTTGCGGGCGAAGGCTTCGAACAGTTCGCGCAGCCGCTCCAGATCGGAAAGCTCCTGCACGCCCATCAGCCGGGTCTGTCCGGCCAGCACCACATCGTCGTTGGGCGGCGTCAGCGCCTGTTCCGCCAGTTCGATGGATTCGGCCAGCAGGCCTTCCATCTCGGTCTGCGCCCGGCGCAGGTCGCGCAGCAGGCTGGCGCGGATGTCGGCCAGCGATCGGCCGGCGAACTGGGCGTTGAGGTAGTTGGCGATGCGCTCCAGTTCGGCGCGCTCGTACGGACGGCGGGTCTCGATGACCCGGTTCTGCACATCGTTGTCGGCGAACACCAGGATGGCCATCACCCGCTGCCCGTCGAGCGGCACGAAATCGATGTAGCGGAAGGCGAACTGCTCGCGCTTCGGCACGCTGACCACGCCCACAAAATGGGTCATCGCCGACAGCAGCTCGGACGCATTGCCCAGCAGGGCCTGGGTTCCCGCCCCGCTGGGCAGCTCGGCGCGCAGGCGCGCCACTTCGCCCTCGCCCAGCGACTTCACCTGCACCAGACTGTCGACGAACACCCGGTAACCCTGGGCCGTGGGAATGCGTCCGGCGGACGTATGCGGGGAACTGAGCAGCCCCACTTCCTCCAGTTCCGACAGGATATTGCGGATGGTGGCCGGGCTGACCTCCAGCCCGGCATGGCGGGCCAGGGTCTGCGAGCCCACCGGTTCGCCGTCGCGGATGTAGCGCGAGATCAGCGTGCGCAGCAACTGGCGGGCACGGGGGTCAAGCGAGAGCGACGGGGAATTCATGCCCGCTAGATAACGTCGTCCCCGCGGCTTTGCAAGCTGTGCCCGTCCGTCTCAGAACTTGCGCCGGCTCCGCTTACAATCCGCTGCATGCTCAGACATCTCGCCATCAAGGACTTCGCCGTCGTCCGTGCCGCCGAACTGGAGTTCGGCGAGGGCATGACCGTCATCTCGGGTGAAACCGGCGCCGGCAAGTCGCTGCTCGTCGATGCCCTGGGTTTCCTGTCGGGTCTGCGCGCCGACAGCGGCGTGGTCCGCCATGGCGCCGAGCGCGCGGAACTGTCGGCCGAGTTCGCTGCGGCCCCCGGCTCGCCCGCCCAGGCCTGGCTGGCCGACAACGAACTGGACGACGAGGGCCAGTGCCAGCTGCGCCGCGTCATCCGTGCCGACGGCGGGTCCCGCGCCTGGATCAACGGGCGCAGCGTCACTCTGTCGCAACTGGCCGACCTGGCCGGGCGGCTGGTGGAGATCCACGGCCAGCACGAGCACCAGTCCCTGCTGGCGCGCAACAGCCAGCTCGACCTGCTGGATGCATTCGCCCGCAACGACGCCGAACGCGCCCAGGTGCGCGACGCGGCCCGCGCGTGGTCGGCCCTGCTCCAGGAGCGTGAGCAGCTGTCGGGCCAGGGCGATGTCTCCGACCGCATCAACTATCTGGAACACCAGCTGGCGGAGTTGCAGCGCGAAGACCTCTCGCCCGTCGCGCTCGAACAGTTGGTCGCCAGCCACCGCCGCCAGGCCCACGCCACCGGCCTGATCCAGGCCTGCGACGCCGCATTGGGGCAGCTTGCAGGGGACGATGCTCCCTCCCTGACCCGCCAGCTGCAGCAGGTGCGGGCCGATCTTGCCCGCCAGGCCGAGCACGAACCGCGTCTGCGCGATGTCGACGGCCTGCTCGACGGTGCCGCCATCCAGATCGAGGAAGCCCTGTCCCTGCTGGGCCAGGTCCGTGACGACCTGGACGGCGAGCCCCTGCAGTTCGACGCCCTGGAGCGCAAGCTCGCCCGTGTGCACGACCTGGCGCGCAAGCACCGGGTGCCGCTGGAGGGCCTGCAGGAGCAGCACGACCGATTGGCCGCCGAACTGGACGGTCTGCGTGGCGCCGGCGAACGCCTGCTGAAGCTCAACGACGAGATCGGCGCCGCCCGCCAGCAATGGCGCGATGCGGCGGGCGCGCTCAGCCGCACCCGCCAGCGTGCCGCCCGCGCCCTAGGCGAAACCACCACCGCCCTGATCGCCGAGCTGGGCATGGGCGGCGGGCGCTTCGAGATCGCGCTGGAGCCGCAGGACGGTGAGCGCCCCGACCCGACGGGGGCCGAACGCGTCGAGTTCCTGGTGTCGGCCAACGCGGGCCAGCCGCCGCGTGCGCTGCGCAAGGTCGCTTCCGGCGGCGAGCTGGCGCGCATTTCGCTGGCCATCGAGGTGGCGGCGCTGGGGCTGGACGCGGTGCCCACCATGGTGTTCGACGAAGTGGACACCGGCATCGGTGGCGCCGTGGCGGAGATCGTCGGCCAGAAGCTGCGCGCCCTGGGCGCCCAGCGGCAGGTACTGTGCGTCACACACCTGCCCCAGGTCGCCGCGCAGGGTCACGCGCACTACCGGGTCAGCAAGGCGCCGGTCGATGGGATGACCCAGAGCGCGGTCGAGAAGCTCGGCGCGAAGCAGCGGGAAGAGGAACTGGCCCGCATGCTGGGCGGCGTGGAGGTCAGCAAGGAAGCCCACGCGGCCGCGAAGCGGCTGCTCGCCAACGCGGTCTGACCCCCTGCTGCCGGCTGTGGGAGCAACGCACGTCGCGATGAGGCTTTACCGGTGAGGCTTCGCGACTGACGTCGGTCCCACGTCCTTGAACGGCGAACTGCCGGTCCTCAGCGCTTCTTGCGCACGTACAGCACCAGCGAGTGCTCTTCCAGCTCGTAGCCGTGCTTGGCGGCGATCTCGCGCTGCAGCTTCTCGATCTCGCTGCTCTCGAACTCGATGATCTTGCCGGTGTCCACGTCCACCATGTGGTCGTGGTGGCCGCCACGGTCCAGCTCGTAGACGGCCTGACCGCCTTCGAAATTGTGCTTGAGCACCAGCCCGGCCGCTTCGAACTGGGTCAGCACGCGGTAGACCGTCGCCAGTCCGATCTCGTCGCCATGCTCCAGCAGCTGCCGGTAGATGTCTTCCGCGCTCAGGTGGTGCTGGGCGCTCTTCTGCTCGAGCAGCTCCAGGATGCGCATCCGCGGGTGGGTGACCTTGAGGCCGACTTTGCGTAGATCCTGCGATTCCATGGCGTCTCCGTTCACTCTCGGTTTAGCGCCAGCTGCCTGAAGCTCGGTTGCGGCGGTCCGCGGAAGTGTATCATCGGCCCGGTTTCCCACCGTACCTGTCCCAATGCGCAAATTCCTGCTGGTTGCCGTCCTCGCTTCCGCCACCGCTGGCTGCGGCATCCTCTACAAGCAGCCGATCTACCAGGGCAACCTGATCGAGAAGACGGCCGTGGACCAGTTGCAGGTGGGCCAGAGCAAGCAGCAGGTGCAGTCGCTGCTGGGCAGCCCGTCGATCGCCGATCCGTTCCACGCCAATCGCTGGGACTACACGGCCAGCAACCGCACCAATCGCCGCGGCACCACCGAGATCAAGAACCTCACGCTGCTGTTCAACGGCGACACGCTGGCCAGCTGGGAAGGCGAATACTTCCCCGAGGCCGACCTGCAGCTGTCGCGCGACGTGCGCAAGTTCGGCCCCAACCTGGCCAAGGAAAAGAAGAAGGGCCGCCGCTAAGGCGGATGCGTTACTTGCGCGCCCGTAGGCGGCGCGCCTCCTTCGGATCGATCAGCAACGGCCGCAGCACTTCCACGCGGTCGTTGTCGTTCAATAGGGTGTCAAGCGTGGCGATGACGCCATGGACCGCCACCGCCGGATGCCCGGCATCGGCGAAACCGCTGGCCGCCAGTGCGTCCCCGACGGTAGCCCCCTCCGGCAGGTCCAGCCCCACCGATTCGAACCGGTGGGGCCAGGCACGGATCACGTCCACCCGCACGTCATTCCCCGCGGTCGGCGGCGCGCACGAAGTCGTCCACCATCCGGTCGGCCAATCCCTGGAAGCCCAGGGCCATCGCCGGGCCCAGCAGGCGGCTGGAGGGCTCGAACTCCAGGGTCAGGGTCACCTTGCAGGCCGATTCGTCCAGGGCATGGAAATCCCAGCGCCCATGCAGCTTGCGGAACGGGCCGTCGACCAGGTTCATGTCGATCCGGTGGGGCCGGTCCAGGGCGTTTTCGGTGGTGAACCAGGTACGCAGCGAGCCCAGGCCCAGATCCAGGCGCGCCACCAGCCGCGCCTCCCCCTGTTCGATCAGCTCGGCGGCGCTGCACCAGTCGAAGCGGCGCGGGTACGCGGCCACGTCGTTGACCAGGTCGAACATCCGGGTGGCCGAGTGTTCGACCAGGGCGCTGCGGCGGATCGTATGCATGTGGCTCGCGTGGGGTTCCGCCTTCGGCGACAATAGGACGGATGGCAAAGAAACCCGACAAGAATAAAGCAACAGGCACGATCGCGCTGAACAAGCGCGCCCGGCACGAGTACCACCTTGAGCAGCGATACGAAGCCGGCATCGCCCTGCAGGGCTGGGAGCTGAAGGCCATCCGTGCCGGCCGCGCCAACATCACCGAGGCCTACGCGGTGATCCGGCATGGCGAGCTGTTCCTGTTCGGCGCGCAGATCACGCCGCTGATCCAGGCGTCCACGCACGTGGTCGCCGATGATCGCCGCACGCGCAAGCTGCTGCTGCACCGGAACGAGATCGACAGTCTGATCGGCAAGGTCGAGCGCGACGGCTACACGCTGGTGCCCACGTCGCTGTACTGGAAGGGCAACAAGGTGAAGGCCGAGCTGGCGCTGGCCAAGGGCAAGCAGACCCACGACAAGCGCGCCAGCGAGAAGGACCGCGACTGGGCCCGCGAGAAGTCGCGCGTCATGCGCCAGCACAATAAAGACGCGTGATTCCATCGCGCGACGCGATGGAACCCCCAGGATTCGCCTTGCGAATCCTGGGCCCCGACGCACGCTGCCGATCCCCCATTCGCGATCACGCGCGAATTCGCCCCCTTACCAAGGGGGCTGGGCTCGAAACCACGATGGCCGACCCCAGAGGCTGAACGTCGGCTCCGCCGTGCCTTGTGAAGCGGGGTGCCCGCCCCTACACTTGCCGTCGTCAGGAAGTTTCTGACTCCCGGGGGTGCACTGGCTTCGACGGGGGTTGCAAAGTTTCCTGGTGCATGCCGAGGGGGCAGCTTTCCTCGTAAATCCAGCGGCAAAACTCTAGTTGCCAACGACGACAACTACGCTCTGGCCGCTTAAGGCCTAAGCCCTGAAACTGCTTGTGTCCGTGCTCGCAGCGTAAGGTCATCATCACGGAATCGCCGGGAGTGGTTGCCTGTCAGCACCCGGTTAACCTAAAACAGGCTGGTTCTGCGGTGCGCTTGGCCCACCGTGCTGCTGCAGGACGAGACTCAACGGCGGGATAAGCATGTAGTACCGGGGATGGAGTGCCTTCGGACGGCGGTTCAATTCCGCCCACCTCCACCAATAATGAAACCCCAACCGTTCTCGGTTGGGGTTTTTTCTTGTCCGATCGCGCCGGTTCCCGCGTGTTCGCGGGGATTCCTGCGAAAGCCTGCGGACTTCGCCGCTCACCCTATAGGCCGGTTTCAGGCCACATTCCACTCTCTCCCGACCATTCCTCGCTCCGACCTCGCCCTCTGAAACCGGCCCGAAGTCCGCAAAGGCCATAAGTCAGCGCTATACAGATCAAATAGTTACGCGCGGACGAATCAAGCGGTTGGATTGCAGCATCGGGGAGCAAAGGAACCCCGTAGTTGTGTTTTGTCGGTATATATTTACAACTACCGACGTAATGCAACATCATGGTGGCATGGACACTTCGCATCAGACCATTCTGGATCTCGCCGCCCAGCGCGGCCTGATACGCCCGCGCGATCTCGATGCGCTGGGTCTGCCCAGTGTCGCACTCACGCGGCTGGTTCGGCAGGGCCTGCTCGTCCGCGTGGGTCGCGGTCTGTACGCCCGTCACGATCGCAGCGTATCCGAGCATGGCACGCTGGCCGAGGTGGCCCGCAAACACCCGCAAGCCATCGTCTGCTTGCTGTCAGCACTGCGGGTGCACGACCTCACCACGCAATCGCCATTCGAGGTCTGGCTGGCGATTCCCAACAAGGCGCGTGCACCGAAGATGGATTATCCCCCGCTGCGCATCGTGCGCTTCTCAGGTGCCGCGCTGACCGATGGGATTGAAGAGCACCAGATCGATGGCGTGACCGTGCGCGTGACCAACGTCGCCCGCACCGTGGCCGACTGCTTCAAGTTCCGCAACAAGATCGGCCTCGATGTCGCGATGGAAGCCCTGCAGGAAGCCTGGCGAGCCAAGCGCGTGAGTATGGACGAACTCTGGCGCTATGCATCGCTGTGCCGAGTGGCCAATGTGATGCGCCCCTACATGGAAAGCCTGTCATGAACCAGCGCAACACGGCCGCTTCGGTGCGGACCCGCCTGCTCACCCGCGCCCGCGAGACTCGACAAGATTTCAATCTGGTCTTGACCCGCTACGCCCTTGAGCGGCTGCTGTACCGACTCAGCGTTTCGCCCCATGCTGACCAGTTCCTACTGAAAGGCGCGCTGCTGTTCGACTTGTGGTTCGACATCCCGCACCGGCCGACGCGAGATGCGGACTTTCTGGGTTTTGGTTCGGCCGAGTTGCCACACCTGGAGGCCGTCTTCAAGGACGTCTGCGCGATGGAGACTGACGACGGTGTTACGTTTCGACCGGACACCGTTCAAGCGGCGGAGATCCGCAAGGAGGCCAACTACGCCGGCGTGCGCGTCACCTTGCTCGGACTGATCGATGGAGCGCGCTGCCCGATTCAGGTCGACATCGGTTTCGGCGATGCCGTCACACCGGGGCCGGAAGATGTCCAGTACCCCGTGATGCTATCGGAGTTCTCGGCGCCGAAACTGCGCGTCTATCCACGCTACACCGTGGTGGCAGAGAAGCTGGAGGCCTTGGCCTCGCTGGGTATCGCCAACAGCCGGATGAAGGATTACTTCGACCTTTGGATCTTGTCGCGGTACACCGAATTTGACGGCGACACCCTGCGAGGCGCGATTCGGGCAACCTTCGATCGACGCAAAACTACGTTGCCTCCGGACATCCCCTTTGGCCTGACGGATGGTTTTGCGCAAGATGCGCAAAAGCAGACGCAGTGGCAGGCGTTTCTGGGAAAGAACAGACTCGAAGCGCTGCGCCTGGAGGACGTCGTGGTGTCGCTTCGAGATTTCCTGCTTCCAGTCATCGCTGCGGCGAACGCTGATGCCGACTACCCGCAACACTGGCCGGCTGGCGGACCCTGGTTGTCAGTGGCAGGGTAAACCAGTCAAAGCCCGACCCTGGACCGGCCAGCCTTTCGTAGACATCCGGTTGCCTTACTTATGGCAACGACCGAGGTGTTCATGGGCAACAGCAAGCAGTACACGGACGCGTTCCGATCAGAGGCAGTGGAGCAGACCATCAAGAGGCCTGACGTGGTGGATGTCGCCGGCCTGATCGGCATTCCCGAGCGCACGCTGTACGGGTGGGTGCACAAGTCACACAAGGCGGCAACGAGCGACATCGCCCACCCCCGCAGCCGAGCAGAGTGATTTGGCTGAGATCCGCCGGCTCAAAGCCGAGCCGATGCTGGTGACCGGGGAACGCGGCATCCTCGAAAAGCCGCCGCGTACTTTGCCAAGAATGGGCGCCGGCCTTTCGTTCGCCAGTTTCGTGAGACGGCTCACCGCCCACCCCCTTCCTGTAAAATCCCCGCTCTTTTGAGCCACTGTGTGACCACTGTGCAGTACCGGACGCCCACGGCGGCCCCCGCCTTCGTCCGTCTCCTCGCCCGCCTGGGCGGGGCCGACCTGCCCGATGCCGGCCCGGTGCTGTCCGAGCGGCTGGGCCAATGGATCGACTGGAACCGTGCGGTCTCGCTGTCGCGGGCGCTCGATGGCGCCGTTGCGCCTGCGGCTGGCGCCGCGACGGGCGTCGACGCGCACGCCGCGGCCGTCGACCGGGTACGCACCTCGCTGACGGACGCGATCCAGCGTGGCGCGCCTGCCGACGCGGACGGCGACGACTTCGCACCCTTCCGTCGCTACTGCCTGGAACGCCAGCGCGCCATGCTCACCGGCACCGGTCCCTTGCGCGGACGCCTGCGCGATGCCTTGGCCCAGCGCGGCGGCGACCTGGCCCGCCTGGCCGAGGTGGACGCCGTGATGGAAATGACCCTCAGCCCGCGCGAACAGACCCTGCTGGCCCACACCCCCACCCTGCTCGGCCTGCACTTCGAACGCCTGCGCACCGCCGCGGACGGCAGCCCCGACAGCGCCTGGCGGGCGCTGTTCCGCCGCGACCTGCAGGACGCCCTGCTGGCCGAACTCGACCTGCGTTTCCACCCCATCGACGCGCTGGTCGCCGCGCTTCGTACCCCGTGATGCCTGGATGCCTTTGATGAAACAGCCCTTCTCCACCGCCCTCTTCCTCGCCGGCCTGGCCATCGTCGGCTGGATCGGCGTCGGCTACGTCGGCACGCACACCTTGGGCGTGATGGTCACCCTGGTGATCGGCGCGTGCTACGTGGCCGGTGCCGTGGAACTGCAGCGCTATCGCCAGGCCACCGCATCGCTCGCCCACGCGCTGGACGACACCACGCCCGCGGGCAATGGCCTGCAGGCCTGGCTGGCGCCGCTGCACCCCAGCCTGCGCCAGGCCGTGCGCCTGCGCGTGGAAGGCGAACGCGTCGCCCTGCCCGCCCCTTCGCTCACGCCGTACCTGGTCGGCCTGCTGGTGCTGCTCGGCATGCTGGGCACCCTGCTGGGCATGATGGTGACCCTGCGCGGCACCGGCCTGGCGCTGGAAGGCGCCACCGACATCGACGCGATCCGCGGCTCGCTGGCCGCGCCGGTCAAGGGGCTGGGTTTCGCTTTCGGCACCTCGATCGCGGGCGTGGCCGCGTCGGCCATCCTCGGCCTGCTGTCCGCCCTCAGCCGGCGCGAGCGCGTGCTGGTCGCGCAGCGGCTGGACGATGCGATCGCCACCTCGCTGCACGCGCATTCGCAGTCATTCCAGCGTGAGGAATCCTTCCGCCTGCTGCAGCAGCAGGCCGCGCTGATGCCGGAACTGGTGGAACGCCTGCAGGCCATGGTCGCCGGCATCGAACGGCAGACCACCGACGCCGCCGCGCAGCAGGCCGCGCGCCAGGAAAGCTTCCATGCCCGCACCGAAGCGGCCCAGGCCGAGCTCGCCGCCACGCTGGTCGCCACGATGCAGGCCGGCGTGGACAGCAGCGCACGCGCGGTCGGCGCGGCACTGCAACCGCTGGTGGAGGCCACGCTGGCAGGCGTGGCGCGCGAGACCGGCGCCCTGCAGCAGACCGTCGGCACCGCCGTGCAGCAGCAGTTGGAGGCATTGACGGCCGGTTTCGGCACCGCAACCACGGCGGCGGCCGCGGCATGGCAGGCCGCCCTCGCCCGCCAGCAGGACGCCCACGACGCGCTGGTCGCACGCCTGGAAGAACACGCCCAGCGCCAGGCGACCCAGTTCGATCAGCGCTCGCAGGCCTGGCTCGATGCGGCGGCCGGCCAGCTTGAGCGCACCGCGACCACGCTGGCGGAGGGCTGGACGCAGGCGCTCCGCCAGCAGGCCAGCACCGCCGACGGCATCGCCACGCGCCACGCGGATGCCCTGTCCGCGGCCGGCGCCGACTTCCGCTCGCAGGCCACCGCCCTGGTCGAAGCGGTCGACGCCTCGCATGCCGCGCTGCAGCGCACGCTGGCCGAGCAGGATGCTGCGCGCCTGGCCGCCTGGGCCGAGCAGTTGACCACCATGAGCACCACACTGCGGGGCGACTGGGAGCGCACTGCCGCCGACGCCGCGCGCCTGCAGCAGGACATCTGCGACGCCCTGGCCCGCAGCGCGAACGACATCACCGCGCAGGCGCAGACCCATGCGCAGCAGACCATCGCCGAGATCTCGCAGCTGGTGCAGGTGGCGTCTGAAGCACCGCGCGCCGCGGCCGACGTGGTGGCCGAACTGCGCCAGAAGCTCTCCGACAGCATGGTGCGCGACACCGCCCTGCTGGAAGAACGCACCCAGATGATGGGCACGCTGCAGACGCTGCTGGATGCGGTGAACCACGCCTCCACCGAGCAGCGCACCGCCATCGATGCACTGGTGGCGACGTCCGCCGACCTGCTGGAACGCGTGGGCACCCGCTTCACCGACCACGTGCAGGCCGAGACCGGCAAGCTGGAACACGTCGCCGCGCAGGTCGCCGCCGGCGCCACCGAAGTCGCCGGCCTGGGCGATGCGCTGGGCAGCGTGGTGGAACGCTTCGGCCAGACCAACGACGCGCTGCTGGAACGCCTGCAGGCCATCGAAGGCGCGCTGGAGCGCTCGCTGGTGCGCAGCGATGAGCAACTGGCCTACTACGTGGCGCAGGCGCGCGAAGTGGTCGACCTGAGCCTCTCCGCACAGCGCCAGATCACCGTCGACCTGCAGCGCCTGGCTGGGGCCGACGCCGCATGAGCGTGGAAACCGGAGACGACGCCGACCTGGGCGCGCCCGTCTGGGCCAGCTTCGGCGACCTGATGTCGGTGCTGCTGGGCGCGTTCGTGCTGGTGCTGGTGGGCGTGATCGCCGTGCAGGCGCAGCTAGCCCAGCGCCTGGACGAGGAAACCCGCCGGCGCGAACAGGAAGCGCAGCAGCGCAAGGCGCTGGAGGACGCGCTGGCTGCGCCACTGGCCGAGGGACGGGTGACGCTGGTGGACGGCCGCATCGGCATCCGCGGCAACGTGCTGTTCGCGCTGAACTCCGACCAGCTGCAGCCGGAGGGTCGCGACCTGCTGAAGAGCCTGGCCGCGCCGCTGGCCGGCTACCTGCGTACGCGCGAGGAAATCCTGATGGTCAGCGGCTTCACCGACGACCGCCAGGTCAGCGGCAGCAACCGCCAGTTCGACGACAACTGGGACCTGTCCGCGCAGCGCGCCCTCACCGTCACCCGCACCCTGATCGCCGAAGGCGTGCCGTCCTCCTCGGTGTTCGCCGCCGCGTTTGGCGCCGAGCAGCCGGTGAGCGCCAACACCAGCGAGGAAGGCCGCGCGCGCAACCGCCGCGTCGAGATCGCGCCCATTCCCCGCCCCGCCAAGCGCCGCGGTGACGATGGACGGTGACGCGCTGCCGCCGCTGGCGCAGGTGCAGGCGTGGCGCGCGCAGGGCCTGGACCGTGCGGATCCGGTGCGTTTCGACATCCTGCAGGCGCTGTCCGCGCGGCTCGGCACGCACGAGGGCGAAGCCCGCCGCCTGCTGGAAGCACGTCTCGCCGGACTGATACGCGCCTATGCCCAAGGCTTGGCACGCAGGCCCACGCCCGCCGCGCCCGTGCCGGCACGCGATAGCGGACTGCGGGGCCTGGTCGCCGCACTGCAGGCGCGCCACGGCGATGCCCCCGCGCCCGGTCCGTCGCCGGTGGCGCCGTCCGCGCTCACCGAGGCGCGAGAGGTCTGGGCGCAGGTGCGCATCGACAGTCAGTTGCGCGCGTCGCTGCACGATGTGCCCGCCGACGCCGGTCCGCTCAACTCCGGCATGCTGGTGCATCGCGCCCTCCATCTGATGCGCGCCGCGTCGCCGGGCTACCTGCAGCACTTCATCGCCTATGCCGACACGCTGTCATCGCTGGAGCAGGTCCAGCAGGCGGTGGCGCCGCTGATCACGGCCACCGACACGCCGCGCCCCGCCAGGCGCGCACCGCGCAAACGGAAACCTGTCGCGACCTGACGCGCGAATTGCCGACCATTGGCGTCGGCGAGGGTGTGGGAGCGACGTCAGTCGCGATAAGGCTCTACCGATACCCATCGCGACTCACGTCGCTCCCACGAAGCCTGTCGTGCCCTGATCCCACGGCGCGGCCCGTTCCATGCGGGCCACAACCAGCCCGCTGGCGCCTGTTTGGAGCTGTGGGAGCGACGTCAGTCGCGATGAAGCGTACCGGTGCCTCGTCGCGACTCACGTCGCTCCCACGACCGGGAAGCAGGCCGCTTCGCCAGGCCGGAGCGCCTGACCGCCCTGAATATGAGCCGGATGACGCGCCGAGCTCGATCAATCAGGCTCGATGGGCGAAAGATCGGGCTCCGAGCTCCGCGCGCAAGGCTCGGTGCTCGGTCGATCGCACTCGGAAGGCCATCGATCACGCTCCGGATCCCATCGATGGCGTTCAATGTGAGAGAGATCGCATTCCGAGCCCCATCCGCGGGGCTCTGAGCTCCATAGATCACATTCGGAATGCCATCGATGGCTCTCCATGTGAGAAAGATCGCGCCAGGAGTGTCATCGATGGCGCTCGGAGCCCCATCGCTCACACTCAGCGCTCCATCGTGGGGCTTTCAGTGTGAAATGCCCGCGCGTTTATGGCATCGGATATTGCAGGTACTGCCGGCGAAGGGTCTCGAACTTCGCCAATCCCGGCTGCCAGCCTGCCTCGATGGTCTCGACTGTGTCACCGCGTACGATCGCGGCACGCAGGTCGCCCACGCCCGCCAGCCGGTCGAAGAACGGCGGCTCACCGGGCAGGAAGGCGAACTCCTTCGGGTGCTGGTCGTGCAAGGCCTTCAGCACGGCCAGGCCGGTGCGCACCGGGCGGAACGCGACGCGGTCGGTCACGTGCAGCTGCACGCCGGCGCAGGCCTGGCCGGCATGCTTGGAGAACGTCGGCGTGAACCACGTGGGCCGGAAGCGCACGCCCGGCAGGCCCATCGCGTTGAGTCGCGCGGCCAGCGCGGGCGCATCCACCCACGGCGCGCCGAAGGTCTCGAACGGGCGTGTGGTGCCGCGGCCTTCGGACACGTTGGTGCCTTCCAGCAGGCCCATGCCCGGATAGACCAGCGCGGTGTCCGGTGTGGGCATGTTCGGCGACGGCGGCACCCACGGCAGCGCGCCGCGCAATGGTTCGTCGCCGCGCCGCCAACCCTGCATGCCCACCACGTGCAGGTCGGCGCCGATGCCGAACGCCGTGTTGAACAGCGTCGCCAGTTCGCCCAATGTCATGCCATGGCGGATGGGGATGGCGAACTGCCCGACGAACGAGGCCAGCGCCGGGTCCAGCACCGGCCCTTCCACCCGCACGCCGCCCAGCGGATCGGGACGGTCGGCCACCACGACGGGAATGCCGGCGCGTTTCGCCGCGCGCATCACCCCGGCCAGCGTGTACGGATAGGTGTAGAAGCGGGTGCCCACGTCCTGGATGTCGAACACCAGCACGTCGATGCCATCGAGCATCGCGGGCGTGGGTTCGCGGTGTTCGCCGTACAGGCTGTGCACGGGCAGGCTGGTGGCCGCATCGCGCGCGGAGGCGACGTGATCGCCGGCCTGCACGTCGCCGCGCACGCCGTGCTCGGGACCGAACAGCGCGACCAGTGTGAATTCCGAATGCCCTGCGAAGCGGTCGACATCGCTGCGCAGCTGGCTGTCCAGGCCGGTGGCATTGGTCACCAGCCCCACGCGCCTGCCGCGCAACAGGTCCAGGCGCTGCTCCATCAGCACCTCGATGCCCAGCGTCGGCGCCATGCCCGCGCAGTCGCAGCCCGGGGCAGCCGCACCGGGGGACGCAAGGCCAAGACCCAGCAACAGCAGCAGCCCCAGACCCAGGGGGCGCAGTGCAGCATGCAGCGGACGGGGGAACCGGGGCATAGTGTCACAACCTTTTGCTATCGTTGTCATGACGATAGCAGCCTGCGTGCGGCGTCGGGCAAGCGAAAACGCTGCCGGACGCGCCGCATTCTTCCGTTGTCAGTGGGGAGCCCGATGTCCCGTACGGCGAAACGCATCATGCGCAGCATGTCCTTCCTTGTCATGGCCGGTGCCGCCCTGCCCCTGGGCGCGCAGCCCGTACCGAACCGGTTGGGTGTCACGCCGTCGGCGCAGTCCCGGGACTTCGTGGCGAACAAGCAGCAGTTCCAGCTGCACAGCCTGCTGACCGAGCAACGTCATCCGCGCAGCTTCGACCTGAGTACGCGCATCGCCGCCGACACCGCCGACGGGCTGGCCGCGCTGCTGTCGGTGGATGAGGACATTTCGGCCGCGCTGCAGGGCGTCGCCGACGATCCCGCGCGCCTGGCGGCGCTGGAACACGCCAGCCGCGAGATCACCCGCGCCCTGCGCGACGGACACCGCCTGTATTTCTACGGCACCGGCTCCACCGGACGCCTGGCCGAGACCATCGAAAGCGGGCTGTGGCGCCCGTTCTGGCAGCGTACCGCGGCAGCCCCCGTGATGGCGAAGATCGAGGCGCGCTTTCCGGGCCTGGGCGAACGCGTGCGCGGCGAGATCACCGGCGGCGACCGCGCGCTGATCGCCTCGCTGGAAGGCTTCGAGGACATTCCCGAGATCGGTCGCCTGCAATTGCAGGACAACGGCATCCGGCCGCAGGACCTGGTATTCGCCGTCACCGAAGGTGGCGAGACCTCCGCGGTGATCGGTACGGCGCTGGCCGCGGCCGACCAGGCCGGCGCGGATGCACGCCGCACGTGGTTCGTCTACAACAATCCCGATGAGGTGCTGCGCCCGTTCGAACGCAGCCGTCGCGTGCTGGACGATGCGCGCATCACCAAGATCCCGTTGCCTACCGGGCCGCAGGCGATTACCGGCTCCACCCGCATGCAGGCCACCACCACCAGCTTGTACGTGCTGGGCGTGGTGCTGGAAGACGCGACGCGTGCACTGCTGCGCGAGGTGCTGACCGGCGATGAACTGGCCGCGTTGGGCTTCAACGATGCCGGCATCGCCGAGCGCCTGCGCGGCTTCGCCGCGATCCAGCGCACGACCGCCGCGGCCGCGCAGAAACTGGCCGCGTGGACCGACCGCGAAGCCGCCAGTTATGCCGCCGGTCGCCATGCCACTTATCTGGCCACGCGGGCGCTGATGCCGGTGTTCGTCGACGTGACCGAGCGCGCGCCGACCTTCCGCCTCGCCCCGCTGGACCCCGTGGACGCAGCCGAGCGTCGCTCATGGATCCAGGTATGGACGCCGGCCGCCGATGGCGCGCAGGCCTGGCAGGCCCTGCTGCACCGGCCTTTCCACGGCCTGGACAAGGCGCTGTACCTGCCGCCGTTCGAGAACGGCATCGACGACCCCTACCTGCGCGAAGCGGCGCTGCGCGGCCTGTCCAACGCGGGCGACGAACAGCAGGCGCTGTACGACCTGTCGTTCTCCGATGCCAACCTGCAACGCCGCGGTCCGCAGGCCGGCGACACCGGCGCACTGATCCTGCTGGGCGACGAAGCGCACGCCGATGCCAACCGCCGATGGCTGCAGACCTTTGCCGCCGCCGGTGCGGAGCCGGTGCTGGTGTCCGTCTCGGCGCGCCCGATCGCCAGCGACGTGCTGGCCGATGTGGCCGCCCTGCCCCGGCCGGTACCGGTGATCGCGGTGACGGTGCCGCAGCGCGATGCGTTCGAACTCAACCAGACCATCGCCCTGAAGATGCTGCTCAACGCGCATTCCACCGGCGTGATGGCCAAGCGCGGGCGCGTGGTCGGCAACACGATGACCAGCGTGCAGCCGGGCAACCTGAAGCTGATCGGCCGCGCGACCTGGCTGATCCTCTCCCATGTGAATGCCGTGCTGGAGACGCCGGCGTGGCGCACGGCGCACGGCAGCACCGCACCGTTGACTTACGCCGAGGCCAATGCGGTGCTGTTCGAGGCCATCGAGCAGCGCCGCAACGCGCCGGGCGCGGGCGGCCTGCCGGAAGTGGAGCTGTCCGTGGTGGCGGTGCTGGACGCGCTCAAGGCGGACAGGCCCATCGACTGGAATGCCGCCGTCACCCAGCTGCGCGCCGGCGGACTGAGCCGCTACCTGGCCCCCTACGCGACGGCGACCGGAGCTCCCGGCCGCTGATCCCCTGCGCCCCTGTGGGAGCGCGGCCCGAGTCGCGAACGCCCTGCCGAGGGCGGGCGTTCCCGAACCAGCGCTTGAGCGCTTCCCTTGCAGTGCGATCGCGACTCACGTCGCTCCCACGTGTTCCCTTGAGCGCGGCGCTGGATCAGCCCTGGCCTTTCGCCCGGGCGAAGGCCGCCGCCAGCGCGTTGTCGGCCGGCGGCGCACTCGCCTTGGCCGGCGCTGGACTGCGCCGCTGATCGCGCGGATGGCCGCGGTCCGGTCCGCGCGGCGGACGCGGATCGTTCGTCCGTGCATCGCGCGGCGCCTGCTGTGCCGGCGCGTCGTCCAGGCGGCGCGTCAGCGCGATGCGCTTGCGGGCCACGTCCACTTCCAGCACCTTCACCTTGACGATGTCGCCGGCCTTCACGACCTCGCGTGGGTCCTTCACATAGCGGTCGGACAGCGCGGAGATGTGGATCAGGCCGTCCTGGTGCACGCCGATGTCGACGAAGGCGCCGAAGGCGGCCACGTTGCTGACCACGCCTTCCAGGATCATCCCTTCGCGCAGGTCCTTGATGTCCTCCACGCCGTCGGCGAAGCGCGCGGCCTTGAACTCGGGGCGCGGATCGCGGCCGGGCTTCTCCAGTTCCTTCAGGATGTCGCGGATGGTCGGTACGCCGAACTTCTCGTCGGTGTACTGCTCGGCCTTCACGCTGCGCAGGAAGGCGGTGTCGCCGACGATCTGCTTCACCTGCCGGCCGCTGCCGGCCAGGATGCGCTCGACCACCGGATAGGCTTCCGGGTGCACGGACGAAGCATCCAGCGGTTCGTCGCCATCGGCGATGCGCAGGAACCCGGCGCACTGCTCGAAGGTCTTCTCGCCCAGGCGCGGCACGCCCAGCAGCGCCTTTCGCGTGCGGAACGCGCCGTGTTCGTCGCGGAAGCGCACGATGTTCTCGGCCACCGTCGAGGAGAGGCCGGACACGCGCGTCAGCAGCGCGGCAGAGGCGGTATTCACGTCGACGCCGACGGCGTTCACGCAGTCCTCCACCCGCGCATCCAGCGCGCGCGCCAGGCGGAACTGGTCCACGTCGTGCTGGTACTGGCCCACGCCGATCGCCTTGGGTTCGATCTTCACCAGTTCCGCCAGCGGGTCCTGCAGGCGGCGGGCGATGGAGACGGCGCCGCGGATGCTCACGTCGAGGTCGGGGAACTCCTTGGCCGCGAATTCCGAGGCCGAATACACCGAGGCGCCGGCTTCGCTGACCACGATCTTCTGCATCTTAAGCTCGGGCGCGAGCTTGATCAGGTCGCCGGCCAGCTTGTCGGTCTCGCGGCTGGCGGTGCCGTTGCCGATGGCGATCAGCTCCACGGCATGTTTCGCGCACAACGCGCGCAGCACGTGCAGCGACTGGTCCCACTGGCGCTTGGGTTCGTGCGGATAGATGGTGGCGGTGTCGACCAGCTTGCCGGTGCGGTCGACCACGGCGACCTTCACCCCCGTGCGCAGGCCCGGGTCCAGGCCCAGCACGGCCTTCGGCCCGGCCGGTGCGGCCAGCAGCAGGTCCTTCAGGTTGTCGCCGAACACGGCGATGGCCTCGGCCTCGGCCTTCTCGCGGGCCTGGTTGAACAGGTCCAGCAGCAGGTGCATGTGCAGCTTGGCGCGCCAGGTCAGGCGGCAGGCATCCAGCAGCCACTTGTCGGCGGCGCGGCCCTGCGCGGAGACGCCGGCATGCTTGGCGACGCGGCCTTCGGCGGAAAGATGGCCGGCCTCGGCATCCATGCCCGGGTCGAGGTCGAGCTGCAGGATCTCTTCGCGGCGCGCGCGGAACAGCGCGAGCAGGCGGTGCGAGGGAATCTTCGCCAGCGGTTCGGCGTGGTCGAAATAGTCGCGGTACTTGGCGCCTTCGTTCTCCTTGCCGTCGGCGACCTTGGCGCGGATCACGCCGACGTCGGTCATCCACTCGCGCAGTTCGCCGACCAGCGCGGCGTTCTCGCCCCAGCGCTCCATCAGGATGGCGCGTGCACCATCGAGCGCGGCCTTGGCATCGGCCACGCCCTTCTCGGCATCGATGTACGCGGCGGCGGCGGTTTCCGGCACCTGGGTGGGATCGGCCAGCAGGCCATCGGCCAGCGGTTCCAGACCGGCTTCGCGGGCGATCTGCGCGCGCGTGCGGCGCTTGGGCTTGTACGGCAGGTAGAGGTCTTCCAGCCGCGCCTTGCTGTCGGCGGCTTCGATCTCGGCCCGCAGTACGTCGGTCAGCTTGCCCTGCTCCTCGATGCTGGCGAGCACGGCCGCGCGGCGGTCCTCCAGCTCGCGCAGATAAGTCAGGCGCGTTTCGAGGTTGCGCAGCTGGGTGTCGTCCAGGCCGCCGGTGACTTCCTTGCGGTAGCGGGCGATGAAGGGCACGGTGGCGCCTTCGTCGAGCAGCGCGATGGCGGCCTTGGCCTGCGCGGTCTGTGCGCCGATCTCGGCGGCGATGGTGGCGGCGATGTGCTGGGCGATCTGGGGATTGCGGTCTTGCATTGCGTCCGTACTGGAAAACCCGATACGCCGGGTGGGACCGGGATTGTGGCAACGGATGGCCGCGCAGGAAACGGGTTGACAGGAAGAGACGATGCGGGCTGAAGAGCGCATCCTTGCGGCCGGTGTTCCCGCGCCCTCCGTGCGCGTCGTTGGTGTCCGGAACGAAGACGGGCCGCACAGAGCGGCCCGTCTGGACTGCGACGTGCGGCGTGCTTACGAACGCACCGGCAGCACCCGGATCTCCACGCGACGGTTGAGCGCACGGCCTGTCTCGGTATCGTTGCTGGCGACCGGATAGCGCTTGCCCATGCCGACGATCTCGAAGCGCTCGCGCTGCAGGCCCTGGCCGATCAGGTAGTTGCCGACCGACGCGGCGCGCTGCTCCGACAGGCGCTGGTTCACCGCATCGCTGCCGATGCTGTCGGTGTGGCCGCTGACTTCCACGATGGTCTGGTTGTACTCGCGCAGGGTCGACGCCACGTTGTTGAGCGCGGGATAGAACTGCGGCTTCAGTTCGGCCTTGCCGAAATCGAAGGTGACGCCGTCCGGCAGGTTGAGCTTGATGACGTCGCCATCGCGGCTGACATCGATGCCGGTGCCCGCGGTCTGGCGACGCAGTTCGGCTTCCTGGCGATCCTGGTAGGCGCCGATGGAACCGCCCGCCAGCCCGCCGATGCCCGCACCCACCAGGGCGCGCTGGCGACGCTCGGTGGCGTCGCTGCCGCTGAGCAGACCGGCCACGGCACCGATACCCGCACCGATCAGGGCGCCGGTACGGGTGCGATTGGGATCATTGGGATCGTTGGTCTGGCCGGTATAGCTGGCGCAGCCACCGAGCAGCGTCACGGTGAGCGCCGCGAGGGCGCCGGTCTTCAGCATCGCATTCATACATCCTCCTGGGCGGTGCGGGGAATGCACCGGAACGGCCGCAAGCCTACCCAGCAAAATGTTCACAACATGCGATTTGAGCCCTGTTCATTCAGTTAGCGTCGGGGATCACGCCATCACCGCCACCGCCCCGGGCGCATCCAGCGTCCGCTCCCAATCGCCCATCAGCGCCAGGTACAGCAGCTTGTCGAACTCCGGACCGAAGCGGCGGATGACGGCATCCGGATCGGGGATCAGTTTGGCATCGGCGATCAGGCCGAAATGCACGCGTCCGTTGTAGCTGAGGATGGATATGCCGATGCCGATGGAGCCGGTCTGCGGGACCCAGAACATCATCTCGCGCACGCGGCTGCCACCCATGTAGAGCGGCTGTTGCGGGCCCGGCACGTTGGTCGCCACCGCGGTCGCCTTGCGCGAGAAGAGCTCCAGCGCTAGGCCCTGCACCGCTGAAGGCGCCATCCCAAGCGCGGCAAGAAGTCCAAATGCGACAATGGCTTGGCGAGAATTCTTGAGGTCGCGCATGCAGTCGGCCACGCGCTCCAGGCGGCGGATCGGATTGTCCTCGCCCACCGGCAGGTCCAGGAACACCAGGCCGAAGTGGTTGCCCAGCTTGCGCGCGTGCTCCAGCGGCCGCAGGTTCACCGGCACGGTGGCCCGCAGAGTCACCCCTTCGAGCTGCTCGCCACGCTCCAGCATGTAGTTGCGCAACGCGCCAGCCGCCGCGGCCATCAGCACGTCGTTGACGGTGCAGTCGCAGGCGCGGCCGACCGCCTTCACGTCTTCCAGATCCAGCGGCTCGGCCCAGGCCACGCGCTTGCTGACGCCCAGCTTGCCGCGCAGCAACGTGGGCGGGTCGTCCGACAGGGACAAGGCGTGCAGCAGCTCGCGGCCGATCTCGCCGCCCTCCTTCGCCAGCATCGTGGCCAGCGTGGGGTCCTGCATCATCTCCATGCCCTTGCCCAGCATCTTGCCGCCGATCTGCATGTAGCGGTCGATCGCCCCCACGCGGCGGACGACCTCGGCCCCGTCCTTCTTCAGCCACGCCGATCGCAGGTCCTTGCCGGCGTCGGGCTTGCGGCTGGTATCGGTCAGCGACAGCAGCACCTGTACCAGCGCGATGCCGTCGGCATAACTGTGGTGGATGCGGGCCACCAGGGCGGAGCCGGTGCCGTAGCGTTCGATCAGATGGAATTGCCACAGCGGCTTGGTCTTGTCCAAGGGCGTGGACGCCATCTGGCTGGTGAAGCGCTCCAGCGCTTTCTTCTCGGACGCGGGATCGTGCCGTCCCGGCAGTGCGGACAGGCGCACGTGCCAATCGAGGTCGAAGTCCGGATCGGTCACCCATGACGCGCCGGCCGGCGTATCCACCGCCTTCTGCAGGAAACGGGGATAGGCGAGGAACCGCTTTCTGATGACCTGCTTCAACCGGTCGAGCGTCATCGGCTCGTCGAACATCAGCACGCCGGTGATCATCATCGGATTGGTCGGACGACACATCCGCAACCAGGCGGTATCCACCCGCGACATCGGCTCGCGACGCGGCTTTGCCTGCGCCTTCTTCGTGGCCATGCTTGCCCTCCTCTCCCGCACCGAGTGAAGCATGCGGCCCCGAAAGGCGTCAACGCAGTTCAGTCGCCCGTCTTGCGATAGGCCGCCAGCGCGCCGTCGCGCCCTTCCGCCAGGTCAACCAGGGGCCGCCGCGGGTAGTCGGGGGCGATGCGTGACATCACATCGGGCTTCTCCCACGGCGCGAAACGCAGCGGGACTGACATGGCCGCCAGTTCCGGCACCCAGTGCGCGATGTACGTCCCTTTGGGGTCGAACTTCTCCGCCTGCGTCACCGGGTTGAACACGCGGAAATACGGCGCGGCATCGGCACCGGTGCCCGCGGTCCACTGCCATCCCAACGTGTTGTTGGCCAGGTCGGCGTCCACCAGCGTGTCCCAGAACCAGCGCGCTCCCTGCAGCCAGTGGTAGCGCAGGTGCTTGGTCAGGTAGCTGGCCACGATCATGCGCACCCGGTTGTGCATGTAGCCGGTGGCCCACAACTCGCGCAGGCCGGCGTCGACGATGGGGACGCCGGTGCGGCCACGCTGCCATGCCTCGAGGGCTTTGGGGTCGACCTTCGCCCAGTCGAAATGCGCGAAGCGCGGGTTGAGGTTCTGCGTGGTGGTCTGCGGAAAATGGTGCAGCAGGTGGTAGGCGAACTCGCGCCAGCCCAGCTCGCGGATGTAGCCGTCCATGTCGGCGCTGTTGGCGGCCGTGCGTACGCGCTCCAGTTCGGCCGTGATCCGCCAGGGGGCGATTTCGCCGAAATGCAGGTGCGGCGACAGCCGGGAGGTGCCCGTTCGGTCGGGACGGTCGCGGTCCGTGCGGTAGCCGTTGAGCGCGCCCTCGATGAAGACCTCCAATGCCTCCCGCGCGCCGGCCTGGCCGGGCGTCCAGACCTTCCAGAAGCCGGTATCCCAGCCCAGCGCCGGTGCCAGGCGCCAGGCATCGAGCGATTCGCCCGCCAACGCGGCGTCGAACGTGGGCAGCGCGCCGGGCGCATCCCACGTCGCCGGTGCGCGCCACTGCGCGAGCGCCGACCGCCAGAACGGCGTGAACACCTTGTACGGCCCACCTTGCTGGGTGGCGAGGTCCCAGGGTTCGAACAGCAGGCAGCCATTGAAACTGTCCACCCGAAGGCCGCGTTCGCGCAGCGCCTTCTTCAGCGCGGCATCGCGCGGTTGGGTGGCGGGTTCGTACTTGCGGTTCCAGAAAACCGCCGCCGCACCGGTCTGCTCCACCAGCGCCTGCAAGGCCGAAGCGCTCGGCCCTTCGCGCAACAGCAGGCGCGACCCGCGTGCCCGCAGGTCCGCATCGAGCGCCGCCAGCGACCGGTGCAGCCACGCAAGTGACGCGGCACCGGGCCTCCATTCGCCTTCTTCCTGCGGCGCATGCACGTAGACAGGAATGGGGGTGAACCCCTCGTCCACGGCCGCGCGCAGGGCCGGATTGTCGTCCAGGCGCAGATCGTGGCGGAACCAGACAAGGGCGTAGGGCATGGGCTCGGCTTTCGGACGTCGTTGCCGATTACGCAGCCGGCCCGCCGATGGATGCACCGCCGACGTATTCACGGGGGATGCGCGCGTTGAGTCCGGTCAGGATCTCGTAGGGAATGGTGCCCGCCGCATGCGCGACCGCTTCGCAGGAAATCGCGTCGCCGCCTTGCGCGCCGATCAGCACCACCTCGTCCTCGTTGTAGGCGGTTCCGCCAGGGCCGAGGTCGACCATGAACTGGTCCATGCATACCCGGCCGATGATGGGATGGCGCTTGCCGCGCACCAGCACTTCGCCGCGCGACGAAAGCGAACGCGGATAGCCGTCGCCGTACCCGATCGGCACGGTGACCACGCGCGTGTCCTCCGGCGCTGTCCAGGTGGCCCCGTAGCTGACCGTCCGACCGGCCTTCACCACCTTGAAGTAGACCACCTGCGACACCAGCGACAACGCCGGCTTCAACGCCACGGTGGCCCGCGAGGCGGGGTCCGGCATCACGCCATACAGCGCGATGCCCGGACGGACCATGTCCAGGCAGGTGTCTGGGAAATGCAGCACACCCCCGGAATTGGCCAGGTGACGCAGCGGAATGGGGGCGCCGATGCGGTCGAAGTGCCGACACGCATCGAGGAACCGGTGCAGTTGTTCGTGCGTCATCGGCGAGGCCGGATCGTCCGAACAGGCGAGGTGGGAGTAGATGCCTTTCACGGTGCACCAGCGCGATGCGACGGCGGCCTCGATCAAAGGGGCGGCATTCTCGCTGTGCACGCCGATCCGTTCCATGCCGGTGTCGACCTTCAGATGGATCACCGCCTGGCGTCCCAGCGAGGCCGCCGCCTGTTCCACCTGGCGCAGTTTGGCGATCGAGGATACGGTCACTTCCAGGTCGCAGGCCAGGAACTGGCCGACCTGCGGCGCGTGGATGCCGCCCATCACCAGGATCGGCACCGTCACGCCCGCGCGCCGCAGGGCGATGCCCTCCTCCACCAGTGCCACGCCCAGCTGTCCGATGCCCTGCGCCTGCAGGTGGCGCGCGACCGGCACCAGCCCATGTCCGTAGGCGTTGGCCTTGACGATGCCCATGACGGGCACGCCGGCATGCGCCTGCAGTGCGTGGAAATTGTGGCTCAGTGCGTCCAGGTCCACGCGGATGCGCGTGGGCCGGTCATTGGCTTCAGGGCGGAACGAAGCGGCGGCTTCGAAAGCATCGGATCCGTGCATGGCGCGATTGTAGCGGCGAGCGTGCGCTCCGCCGCGCAGACGCTTGCGGAATGCGGGATTGACCCGACATCCGTGGCGCGGTCTACCCGCGATGCCGCTCGCGCCGGCGCCGCCACCAGGCGGTCCGCGGGCGATACGCCACGGTGGCGGGTACGTGTACCTCCACGCGGGTGCCCGTGCCGGGGCCGGACACGATGTCCAGCCTGGCGCCGATGCGTGCGGCGCGTTCGCGCATTCCGGCCAGGCCCCAGTGCCCTTCGCGGCCGCCGCGGTCCAGCACGTCGGATTCGATGCCGCGGCCATCGTCGTGCACGTTCACCGCCACGTACGCCGCGCTCTGCTCGATGACGATGCCGATATGCCGGGCCCCCGCGTGACGGCATGCGTTGAGCATCGCCTCGCGTCCGATCTGCAGCAGTTCATCCTGCACGATGGGGTCGATCGGCATCCGGTTTCCTTCCTCCGACACACGGATGGACAGCGCGGGACCGGCCTCCAGTTCGGCGGCCATCCTCGCGAACAGGTCGGCGAGGCAGCCACCGCGGGCGGTGGCGCGCAGGTCGAGCACCCGGTCGCGCGCCTCCACCATCACGTCGTCGGCGCGCTCCAGCACCGCATCCAGCGCGTCGCGTGCGGGGGCACCGGGCCCCAGCGAACGGGCGACGGCATGGAAGCGCAGGATCAGCCCCTGCACGCTCTGCAGCAGCGTATCGTGCAGTTCGCGTGCGATGCGCTCGCGCTCCTGATGGCGTTCCTGCAGGCGGTCGTGGATCTGTCGCGACACCCGTCTGAGGCGCAGCATGTAGGCGCCCCAGAGCAGCGCGGCCGCCGCCATCGCGCACGCTGCAACGAACCAGGGCGTCTGGTAGTAGCGTGGCGCGATCGAGAACGCGATGCGCGCCCCGACCTCGTTCCAGACGCCGTCGTTGTTGGTGGCCAGCACGCGGAACACGTAGTTCCCGGGCCCCGGGTTGGTGTAGTAGGCCACCCGGCGCGTCCCGGCGTCCTGCCATTCCTGCTCGTATCCCTCCAGCCGGTAGCGGAAGCGCACCCGCTCCGGAATGGCCAGGCTCAGCGCGGTGTAGCCGATCTGCAGATTGCGCGTTCCCGCGGGGAGGCGCAGCGCACCCGCGTCCAAAGAGTATGGGCGGCCGTCGACAGACAACGATCGGATGCTGACAGGTGGCGACAACGGATTGCGCTGGATGCGGTCCGGATCGATCGTGACCACGCCACTGGTGGTGGCGAACCAAAGCCGGCCGTCGCCGGCCTGCAGTGCGGTCGGTATGGGGCGGAACTGCGCGGGAATGCCCGGCAGCCCGTCGAGGAAATCGAACAGATCGTAGGTCGCGGCGGACGTGCCGGCGAATACCGCATCGAGGGATGCGGCCGGAATCCTGACGATCCCGCGCGCACCGTTCAGCCACACGTCGCCGTTCGCCGTCTCCACGATGCCGGAAATGCCGCGCAGGGGGCTGTCGGCCCGCGCGCGCAGCGTCTGGATACGTTCGCCGCGCATGCGCGCCAGCCCGCGCTCGCCTCCTATCCACAGGCCCGCGCGCCCCTGCTGCAGCGCACTCACGTTACCCACATCGAGGCCCTGGGGCAGTCCGAAAACCTGCAGCCGGCCCTCGCGCATCGCCGCGATCTGGTTGTGCGCGAAGCCCATCCACAAGCGGCCGTCGGTCCCGGGAAGCAGGGTCAACGGCGACGACCCTTCACGCGTGCCGGGAAGATCGCGCAGATGGGTCCAGCGGCCGCCCTGCAGGCGGTGGAGGCCCGGCGTGTTCAGTGAGACCCACACCGTGCCGTCGGGCGTCCGCGCGATGGCCTGCACGCCCGAGTAGCGGCCCACCGGCAGGGGAACGCCAGGGGCAAGTGCACCGTCTCGCAGGGTCCAGATCCCCTTCGGACCACCCAGCCACACCACACCGGTCTGGTCGCGGTACGCCGCCGTCAACGGCGGGGCAAGCGGCAGAGAGGCCTGGTGGCTCCCCTGCAATCGCAGCAGGGGACGGTTGCGGCTGCCCACCAGTACGGATGCGCCCTCCTCCGCGACGATGGCGAAATCGTGGGCGCCATCGGGCAGGCGGGCCAGCACCACGTTCGCATGGCGGAACCGGTCCAGGCCACGACTGCTGCCTATCCAGAGGGTGCCTTCCCTGTCCTCCAGCAGCGGCAACGCATAGTCGGACGTCAGTCCCTCGCGCTGACGGAAGCCTTCGAACGCTGCGGCCGCCTCGCCGGTCCAGCGGTACAGACCGTCGCCCAACGTGGTGGCCCAGAGGGCGCCATCCCGATCGAACAGCAGCCCGGCGGAGGCCAAGGACAACGCCTGCCGGGGCGCCGGTCTTCCAGGCACGGGCAGCGCACGCACCGCGCCGTCCGCCTCCGCGATCCAGATGGCGCCATCCGGCCCCTGGCCGAACTGGCTGATCCGGCCCACGCGCGCCGGCACGCGCTGGAACGCCGTGGCGCCCCGCGGCAGGAAGGCGACGCCCTGCTCACTGGCGACCCACAACGTACCTTCGGCATCGACGAACACGGTCCGCGCCTGTCGGCCGGGATACTGCCAGCCCGGGCCCAGCGCATGCCATCGCCCACCCTGCAGGTAGACCAAGCCGGTGAACGTGGCCGCCCAGAGGCGGCCATCCGCATCGTGGGCGAAACGGAAGACGGTGCCGCTGGGCAGGCCCTGGGCCTGGCCGTAGTGGCGTAGTCGCGCCCCGTCGATATGGGAAACCGCGCCGTAGCGGAAGCCCACCCACAGTCCACCATCGGGCGACGCATGCAGTGCGGAGACGCTGGTGGCCGGCAGTGCGTCGCCGGCCGGTGGCTCATAACGCTCGAACTGCACGCCGTCGAAGCGGTACAGCCCGATCTGCGTGGCGAGCCAGAGATACCCGTCCGTCGTCTGCGCGAGCGCGGTGATCTGGCCCGGCGCACCATCCTGGACCCGCCATGCCGTGTGGTGGAACTGCGCCAGCTGGCGGCGCACCTCGAGTGCGGCCGCCGTCTGCGCCAGCGCAAGCCATAGCAGCCCGACGAGTACGACCCGCCCGCCATGCAAACGTCCCATGCCTTCGCCCGACCGACTGGCCACCCGCTTACCTGCCTCAAGCTCGCTGGCGGTCGTGTTCCGCCGTTGTCGCCCGACCGGGGCGAGTCCGTGGGCATCCCTGGCCTATCAGCGCCGCGCCACGCCGCAGCCCATGCCGCCTCCCCTGCCTGTCGGCATCCCCTGGTGGGCGGCGCGCGCGTCCCACAGCGTACTACGCCCCGCGCATGGCGTTGAGGGCTGCGGCCTACTCGAAGGCGCCGATGCTGTCGTGGCTCAGATTGTCGAAGCGGGTGTACTCGCCGAAGAAGCGCAACTTGCACGAACCGGTGGGGCCCGAACGCTGCTTGCCGATGATGATCTCGGCCAGACCTTTATCCGGCGAGGTTTCCTTGTTGTAGTAATCGTCTCGGTAGATGAAGACGATCATGTCCGCGTCCTGCTCGATGGCGCCGGATTCGCGCAGGTCGGCCATCACCGGGCGCTTGTCGGTACGCGTCTCCAGCGAGCGGTTGAGCTGCGACAGCGCGATCACCGGCACGTTGAGCTCCTTGGCCAGGCCTTTCAGCGAGCGCGAGATCTCGGAGATCTCGGTGGCGCGGTTCTCGTTGTTGCCCGGCACCGACATCAGCTGCAGGTAATCGATCACGATCAGGCCCAGGTCGTGCTCGCGCTTCAGCCGGCGCGCCTTGGAGCGCAGCACGTCGGGCGACAGGCCGGGCGTGTCGTCGATGAAGACCTTGGCCTGGTCCTTGAGGATGCGGATGGCACTGGTGACGCGGCTCCAGTCCTCGTCCTCCAGCTGGCCGGTACGCAGACGGGTGGCGTTGATGCGCCCCACCGAGGAGATCAGGCGCATGGCCAGCTGGCCGGCCGACATTTCCATCGAGAACACCGCTACGGCCTTCTTCGACTTGATGGCAGCGTACTCGGCGATGTTCAGGGCGAACGTGGTCTTGCCCATCGCTGGGCGGGCCGCCAGGATCACCAGGTCGGTCGGCTGCAGGCCGGCGGTCATCATGTCGAATTCGGTGTAGCCGGTCGGCAGGCCGGTCACGGTGCCGCCGCTCTCCGAACGCACACGCAGTACTTCGAAGGCGTCCTTCAGCGCATCGTTCATCGCCACGAAGTCGGTGCGGCCGCGCGCGCCCTGTTCGGCGATCGCGAACACCTTCTGCTCGGCGATCGCCAGCATCTCGTCGCTTTCCTTGCCCTCGGGCTGGAAAGCGTCGTTGACGATCTCGGTGCCCACTTCGATCAGCTGGCGCATCACCGCCTTGTCGCGGACGATCTCGGCATAGGCAGCGATGTTGGCGGCCGATGGCGTGGTGCTGGCCAGTTCGACCAGATAGGCGCCGCCGGCGACCAGGTCCATGTGGCCCTGCGACTCGAACCATTCGCCCAGCGTCACCGCATCGAACGGGCGGTTCTTCTCGGCCAGTTCCGCGATGGCGCGATAGATCAGCTGGTGGTCGCGGCGATAGAAATCGTTGGCCGTGAGCTTGTCGTTGATGCGGTCGTAGGCTTCCGGCGCCAGCATCAGGCCGCCCAGCACCGCCTGTTCCGCCTCGATGGAGTGCGGCGGCACGCGGAGTTGTTCGATGCGGGCGTCGTGGGGATCCTGGCGGAAACCGGTGCGTGCGGACATGGGCGTTACGGGCTCCTGCGGCGCATGCGGGGCGATGGCCGCACGGCCGGACATGGTAGGCAGTCCGTGCCCCTGGGTGTTGCAGATAAGTATGTGGATAACCGGTGGGCATCTCAGCGTCTGCGACGCGGGTGGACCCACCAAACAAAACGGGCGCCTTGCGGCGCCCGTCTGTCGGCATCATGCAGCGATGCGCGGATCGATCAGGCTTCGGCCTGCACCACGACCTTCACGGTCGTCTGCACGTCGGCGTGCAGCTTCACGACGATGTCGTACTCGCCGATGTTGCGCAGCGCGCCTTCGCCCATGATGACCTCGCTCTTCTCGAGCGGCAGGCCGGCGGCGGTGAAGGCGTCGGCGATGTCACGCGGGCCGACCGAGCCGAACAGCTTGCCTTCGGTGGCGGCGTTGGCGGTGATCGTGACGCTGGCGCCTTCCAGCTTGGCAGCGCGGGCTTCGGCTTCGTCATGCACGGCCTTGGCCTTGGCTTCGTACTCGGCGCGCTTGGCTTCGAACTCGGCCACGTTGGCGGCGGTGGCCGGCACGGCCTTGCCCTGCGGCACAAGGTAGTTGCGGCCGTAGCCCGGCTTGACGTTGACCTTGTCGCCCAGGACGCCCAGGTTGGTCACTTTCTGCAGAAGAATCAGTTCCATCGTGTATCTCCGATTCGTTAGCGGCCGCTTTGCGGCCGCAACTGTTGCTGTCCGAATGGACGGGATTTGAAGCCAGAAGTGAGTGCGGAGGAGTGAAAAGTGAGGAAGAACACCCTCATCACTCACTCCTCGCGGCGAAGCCGCCACTCACTCCTCGCCCTCAGACGTCGTGGTTGTCCGTGTACGGGATCAGCGCCAGGAAACGGGCGCGCTTGACCGCGGTGGACAGCTGACGCTGGTAACGGGACTTGGTGCCGGTGACGCGGCTCGGCACGATCTTGCCGTTCTCGGTCAGGTACTGGCGCAGGGTGTTGAGATCCTTGTAGTCGATCTCTTTCACGCCTTCGGCGGTGAACTTGCAGAACTTGCGGCGACGGAAGAACTTGGACATAGGTGGTCTCCTCAGGCGGCTTCGGCGTTGTCGGATTCGGTCGAAGCGGCGTTGCCGGCCTCGCCTTCCTCGTCGTCACGGCGACGACGCTCGCCACGCTCGGGCTTGTCGCCCTTCTCGTCCTTGTTCTTCATGATCAGGGACTGCTCGGTGTCCGGGCCATCGCGCTTGATGACCAGGTTGCGCAGCACCGCATCGTTGAAACGGAAGCTTTCGACCAGCTCGTTCAGCACGGCCTGGTCGGCCTCGATGTTGAGCAGCACGTAGTGCGCCTTCACCAGGTTCTGGATCGGGTACGCCAGCTGGCGGCGGCCCCAGTCTTCCAGACGGTGGATCTTGCCGTTGCCGCCTTCGATCAGCGCCTTGTAGCGCTCGATCATGGCCGGCACCTGCTCGCTCTGGTCCGGATGGACCAGGAACACGACTTCATAGTGACGCATCGTTTTCACCTTTCGGATGTGGGCCCGACGGGGTATCCCGCGGGCGGAACAGCCCCCCGAACGCCCGGAACGGACGCGGTGGGGCAAGGATCCGGATGCCTGACGGGCAACCGGTAGCCGGAAAGTATGGCAGGTCAGTCACTTAGGGGCAAGTCCTGCCCCTGGACATGGATCAGGCGGCGTCCGCCGACGTGGTGAAGCTCTCGCCGCAGCCACACTCGGCCGCCGCATTGGGGTTGCGGAAGGTGAAGGTCTCGGACAGGCCCTGCTTGGCGAAATCAATCTCCGTGCCATCGACCAGCGGCAGGCTGGTCGCGTCCACGTAGATCTTCACTCCGTCGAACTCGAACACCGTGTCGCCCTCGCGTTCATCGCGCGCCAGGTCGGCCACATGCCCCCAGCCGGAACAGCCGGTACGGGTCACGCCGAACCGCAGGCCCAGGGCGCCCGGCGTCTGCGCGACGAAACGCTGCACACGTTCGAGGGCGACGGGGGTAAGGGTGATGGCCATGGGCTGCTCCTGTGCGACACCGGGAATTATAGCCGCGGGCGCACCGTCGGCCGTGCGGCTCTTGCTAAACTCCGCGTTCCATAAATATGTCTGTTACCGAAGGATTCAAGCCATGACGGTGGTGAGCGTCGAACATGCGCTGGCGGGCAAGCTCCCGGCCGGCGGCGAGGTCACGGTGCGCGGCTGGGTGCGCACGCGGCGCGATTCAAAGGCGGGCCTGTCCTTCGTCAACGTCAGCGACGGTTCGTGCTTCGCGCCCATCCAGGTGGTGGCGCCCGACTCGCTGCCCAACTACGAATCCGAGATCAAGCACCTGACCACCGGGTGCTCGGTCATCGCCACCGGCACGCTGGTGGCCTCCCAGGGCCAGGGCCAGAGCTACGAGATCCAGGCGTCTTCGATCGAGGTGGTCGGCTGGGTCGAGGACCCGCTCACCTACCCCATGCAGCCCAAACAACACTCGCTGGAGTACCTGCGCGAGTTCGCCCACCTGCGTCCGCGCACCAACCTGTTCGGTGCGGTCACCCGCATCCGCCACTGCCTGGCGCAGGCGGTTCACCGCTTCTTCCATGAGCGCGGCTTCTACTGGATCAGCACCCCGATCATCACGACCTCCGACGCCGAGGGCGCCGGGCAGATGTTCCGCGTCTCCACGTTGGACCTGGCCAACCTGCCGCGCAACGGCAAGGGGGAGGTGGACTTCTCGCGCGACTTCTTCGGCAAGGAGACCTTCCTGACCGTGTCCGGCCAGCTGAACGTGGAGGCCTACTGCCTCAGCCTCAGCAAGGTCTATACCTTCGGCCCGACCTTCCGCGCGGAGAACAGCAACACCACGCGCCACCTGGCCGAGTTCTGGATGATCGAACCCGAGATCGCATTCGCCGACCTGACAGCCGACGCCGATCTGGCCGAGGACTTCCTGAAGTACCTGTTCCGCACGGTGCTGTCGGAGCGCGCGGACGACATGGCCTTCATCGCCGAGCGCGTGCAGAAGGATGCGATCACCCGGCTGGAGTCGTTCATCAACGCGCCATTCGAGCGGATCGACTACACCGATGCGATCGACCTGCTGCAGAAGTCGGGCAAGAAGTTCGACTTCCCGGTCGAATGGGGCCTGGACCTGCAGACCGAGCACGAGCGCTGGCTGACCGAAGAGCACGTCGGCCGTCCGGTGGTGGTGATGAACTACCCCGAGCACATCAAGGCCTTCTACATGCGCCTGAACGATGACGGCCGCACCGTCGCCGCGATGGACGTGCTGGCACCGGGCATCGGCGAGATCATCGGCGGCAGCCAGCGCGAGGAGCGCCTGGACGTGCTGGATGCGCGCATGGCCCAGTTCGGCCTGGATCCGGCGCACTACCAGTGGTACCGCGACTTCCGCCGCTATGGCGGCGTGCCGCACGCCGGCTTCGGCCTGGGCTTCGAGCGGCTGGTGGTCTACGTCTGCGGGCTGTCCAACATCCGCGACGCGATCGCCTACCCGCGCGCTCCCGGCAACGCGGAGTTCTGATGCTCCTGTTCTTCGCGCTCTGCTTCGTCGGCGTGGCCATCGCAGGCTTCTGCGCCTTCGTCATCTTCTGGCCATTGACGCTGGTACACGTCCGCGACCGCCATGCGGCCCTGGGCGCGCAATGGGGCGAAGGCGCTTTCCTCAAGCCTGTCGCCCTGCGCTGGCTGCTGTCGGGCGACTACCGCCGCATCCCCGACACCTCCTTGTCTGGGCTGGCGACACCGGCACGCATCTCGCTGTGCGTGATCTTCGTCGGGCTGGCGATGGCCGGCCTGCTGGCGCTGTGGGCGGAGGCCTTCGCATGACCCCGTTTCTCCGTGAGGACTGGTACCTGGCTTCGCTCGGCCGCACGCTGATCTGGGCCCGCCTGCGCGTACTGGAAGCGGGGACCGCCGAGGTGCTGGACAGCGACGGCAACACCCTGCCCTACGACAGCGAGGACAGCGCCCGCGCAGCGTTGTTCGATGCCGAGTTCGTGGCGTTCGACGGCCTGGACGAGGACGACGCCCTGGCACGCGGCTTCTCGCTGGGCGGGGTACAGCCGCCGCAGGGCGACGACGATGCCACGCTGGTGCCGCTGATGGTGCAGTCGCTCGGCGCCCGCGCCTGACCCGGCGATGTACACGCCGCGCGCGTTTGCAGAAACCGACCTGACCGGACTCGACCGGCTCATCGAGCGCGACGCCTTCGTCACCCTGGTCACCGTGGCCGATGGGCTGCCTTTTGTCAGCCATCTGCCCGTGCTGTATGCGCGCGACGGCGACCGGATCGTGATCGAAGGGCATTGGGCCCGTCCGAATCCGCAGGCGCGCCATGCAGGGCCCGCACTGGTGATCGTGCATGGTCCGCACGCCTACCTGTCGCCGGGCTGGTACGCGGACAAGGAAGAGGCGGCCCGCGTGCCGACCTGGAATTACGCCGTCGCCCATCTGCACGGCAGGCTGGAGAGTACCGAGGACACCGATCAGCTGGCTTCGATCGTGGATCGCCTGAGCCAGGCGAACGAGGCCCGGGTCGGCAACGACTGGCGCTTCGAACACGACCGCGACGATCATGTCCGTCAGCTGCGCGGGATCATCGGATTCCGCTTCATGGTCGACCGCGTCGAGCTGAAGTTCAAGCTCAGCCAGAACCATCCGGCCGCCAATGTCGAGGGGGCCGCCGCCGCACTGCAGCGGCTCGGCGGTGAAGACAACGTGGCGGTCGCCGACCTCATGCGCGAGCGCCTGGCCCGTCGGGCAGGCGACGTGGGCGCGGCGTAGTTCGCGAAGCGGTATCCCGGCCCCGCGCCTGGATGAAGGGAGGTCATCGCGACTCCCGTCGCTGCCACAACGCTACACTCGCTTCAGTTCCGTCCTGGAGCCTCGTATGGACCTCAATCTCACCGGCCGGCATGCCCTCGTCTGCGGCGCCTCCGAAGGCATCGGCCGCGCCGCTGCCCATGAACTGGCGCTGCTGGGCGCCAGCGTCACCCTGCTGGCGCGTCGCGCCGACCTCCTGGCGGACGCGATGGCGGCCCTGCCCCGTACCCCTGGTGATCAGCACCACGACGGCATCGACGTGGACGTAGCCGACGCCGGGCCACTGCAGGCCAAGGTGTCGGCACTTGCCGCGGCCCGCCCGATCCACATCCTCGTCAACAATACCGGCGGCCCACCCGGCGGGCGCGCCATCGATGCCGTTGCCGACGACTACCTGGCCGCCTTCCACCGCCACCTGCTGGCCAACCAGTTGCTCGCGCAGTTGACGGTGCCCGGCATGAGAGCCGCCGGCTGGGGCCGCATCATCAACGTGGTCTCCACCTCGGTGAAGGAACCCATCGCCAACCTCGGCGTCTCCAACACGATCCGTGGCGCCGTCGCCAGTTGGGCCAAGACGCTATCGAAGGAACTGGGAGCCGACGGCATCACGGTCAACAACGTGCTGCCCGGTTACACGCGTACCGGGCGCCTGGAGCAGATCCTGCGCGACCGCGTGCAGGCCAGCGGCAAGGACGAAGCGGCCGTCAGTGCGGCGATGCTGGCCTCGGTGCCCGCAGGCCGTTTCGCGGAGGCCCATGAAGTGGCGGCAGCGATCGCCTTCCTCGCCACGCCTGCCGCAGGCTATATCAACGGGGTCAGCCTGGCCGTCGATGGCGGCCGCATGCAGTCCATCTGACCCCAAAGGGGCTTGCTGGCCGGGTTAAGCTAGTGGGCATGGAACGCTACGGCCACTTCATCGATGGCGAACCGCGCCCCGCAGGCGCCTGGCGTCCCGTCTTCGAGCCGGCGTCGGCCGAGGTCTACGCCGAGGTCGCCGATGGCGGCGAGACCGAGGTGCTGCAGGCCGTCGAGGCCGCAGAAGCGGCCTTTCCGTCGTGGGCTGCACTGGCGCCCAGCGCCCGCGCCCGCTGGCTGGAACGGCTGGCCGACGCGCTGGAGGCCAGGCTGGCGCTTTTCGCGGCGGCGGAGTCGCGCGATGCGGGCAAGCCGCTGGCGCTGGCGCGCGACATCGAGATTCCCAGGGCGGTCGCCAACCTGCGCTTCTTCGCGCATGCGGTCACGCAGTTCGCCAGCGAATCGCACCACGGCGAGGCCGGGCTCAATTACACGCTGCGCGCACCGCTGGGCGTGGTGGCCGCGATATCGCCGTGGAACCTGCCGCTCTACCTGTTCACCTGGAAGATCGCGCCCGCGCTGGCCGCCGGCAACACCGTGGTGGCCAAGCCTTCCGAGATCACACCCGCCACCGCGACGATGCTGGGCACGATGGCGGCTGAGATCGGCCTGCCGCGTGGCGTCCTGAACATCGTGCACGGCAGCGGGCCGGCCGTGGGCGAACCGCTGGTGCTGCATCCGGCCGTCAAGGCCGTGTCGTTCACCGGCAGCACCGCGGTGGGCCGGCGCATCGCCGGGCTGGCCGGGCCGCAGCTGAAGAAGGTCTCGCTGGAACTGGGCGGCAAGAACGCCACGCTGGTGTTCGCCAACAGCGACTGGCGCGCGCACCTGGACACCCTGCTCCGCTCCGCCTTCCAGAACGCCGGCCAGATCTGCCTGTGCGGCTCGCGACTGCTGGTGCAGCAGGCGATCTACGACGAGTTTCGCCAGGCTCTGATCGATCGCGCCAGCGCGCTGCAGGCCGGACCGCTGGACGAGCCCGCCACCCGACTGGGCGCGATGGTGTCGCAGGCGCACTTCGAGAAGGTGCTCGGCTGCATCGCCCGTGCCCGCGTCGAAGGCGGGCGCGTGCTCACCGGCGGGCACGCGCTGGACCGGCCCGGCTGGTTCATCGCGCCCACGGTGATCGAAGGGCTGGGCCCGCAGGCGGCCACCAACCGCGAGGAGATCTTCGGCCCGGTGGTGACGCTGCAGCCCTTCGAGGACGAGGCGCACGCGCTGTCGCTGGCCAATGCCGGCGACTATGGACTGGCGGCGACGGTCTGGACGCGCGACCTGGACCGCGCCCATCGCCTGGCCGCGCAACTGCGCGCCGGCATCGTCTGGATCAACACCTGGATGACCCGCGACCTGCGCACGCCGTTCGGCGGCATGGGCGCGTCCGGCCTGGGCCGCGAGGGCGGCCTGGACGCCATGCGGTTCTTCACCGAACCCAAGAACGTCTGCATCGCATTACGCTGAGGAAGAACCCACCGAATGAGCGAACTTTCCGAACTCGAGAAACTCCTGCAGAACAACCGAGACTGGGCCGACCGCATCAAGCAGGAAGACCCGGGCTTCTTCAAGCGGCTGTCGCAGCAGCAGTCCCCCCGCTATCTGTGGATCGGCTGCTCCGATTCGCGCGTGCCGGCCAACCAGATCCTCGGGCTGGACCCGGGCGAGGTCTTCGTCCATCGCAACATCGCCAACGTGATGTCGCATGGCGACCTCAACGCGCTGTCGGTGATCCAGTTCGCCGTCGACATCCTCAAGGTCGAGCACATCCTGCTGGTCGGCCACTACGGCTGCGGCGGCGTGCATGCGGCCATGACCGGCCTGCGCGTGGGCCTGGCCGACAACTGGCTGCGCCACGTGGCCGATGTGGCGATGAAGCACGCGGACCTGCTGGGGCAGGTCGATACCGAATCCCTGCGGCACGCGCGCCTGTGCGAACTGAACGTGATTGAACAGGTCTTCAACGTCTGCCAGACCACCGTCGTGCAGGATGCATGGGCACGCGGGCAGCCGCTGGCGGTCCACGGCTGGGTCTACAGCCTGTTCGACGGGCGCGTGCGGGAACTGGGCATGGATGTGGCCGCGCAGGACGAACTGCAGCCCGCCTACCAGCGCGCCCTCGCGTCGGTGCCGCCCAAGGGAAAACGCGATGAGTGAGGGCGTGCAGACCTCCGCCGCACCCCGCCCGGTCGGGCATTACCCGCATGCGCGGCAGGTCGGCGACCTGCTGTTCCTTTCGGGCATCGGTCCGCGTGATCCGGGCACCGACGCCATCCCTCCGGGCATCGAGGCGCAGACGCGCGCGGTGTTCGCCAATGTCCGGTCCGTGCTGGAGGCCAGCGGCGCCCGCTGGGATGACCTGGTGGACGTCACTGTCTACCTGACCGACATGGACGGCGACTTCAGCGGCTACAACCGCGTCTGGGCCGACCATTTCCCCGATCCCGCGGTGGCCCCATGCCGTACCACGCTGGGCATCACGGCCCTGCCCACCCCCATCGCCATCGAACTCAAGTGCGTCGCGCACGTGCCGGAGCGCCGCTGACATGCTGCCGAACCCGCTCAACCTGCAGGCCTGGATCGAGGAGCACCGTCATCTGCTGAAGCCGCCCGTCGGCAACAAGTGCATCTACGACGGGGATTTCATCGTGATGGTGGTGGGCGGCCCCAACCAGCGCACGGACTACCATTACGAAGAAGGCCCGGAGTGGTTCTACCAGCTGGAGGGCGAGATGGTGCTGCGCATCCAGGAGGATGGCGCCCCGCGCGACATCCCGCTCCGCGCCGGCGAGATCTTCCTGCTGCCCCCGCGCGTGCCGCATTCGCCGCAGCGCATGCCTGGCTCGGTCGGACTGGTGATCGAACGCAAACGCCTGCCGCACGAGGACGATGGCCTGCTCTGGTTCTGCGAGCGCTGCAACCACAAGGTGTACGAGGAATACTTCCACCTCAACGACATCGAACAGGACTTCTTCCGCGTGTTCGAAGCGTTCTACCGCAACGACGACCTGCGCACCTGCAAGGCCTGCGGCCATCTGAACCCCCGGCCGAGCCGTTACGAGATGCGGGCGGACTCGCAGGCCGACATCACCTGAGCTTGCACTTGCCCAATCTGGGCATTATCGTGCCCGATATGGGCATGAAAGACTCCCTCCGTCCCGGGAAGGTCAGCGAGGCCGCGGCGCGTTATGCCGCCGCCAGCCTGTCCGGGGCGCTGTTCACCACCACCCAGCAACGCGTCCTGGCCTGCCTGTTCGGCGAGTCAGGGCGCAGCTATGCGGTCAACGAACTCATCCAGGCCACGGGTGCCGGCAGCGGCGCCGTCCAGCGCGAGCTGGCCCGTCTGGCCGGCAGCGGCCTGCTGACCGTCGAGCATGTCGGCAACCAGAAGCGCTATCGCGCCAACCCCGACGCCCCGATCCACGACGAACTCGTCTCCATCGTCCGCAAGACCTTCGGTCTGGCCGAGCCGCTGCGCGAAGCGCTGGCACCGCTGTCCGACCGCATCCATGCCGCGTTCCTGTACGGCTCGATCGCCAAGGGCAGCGACACCGCCCGCAGCGACATCGACCTGATGGTGATTGCGGACGACTTGGCTTACGCCGAGATCATGCTGGCACTGCATCCCGTGGCGGAACGGCTGGGCCGGCCGATCAATCCCACCGTGTACGCGCACGACGAACTGCGCAGCCGCCTGGATGCCGGCAACAGCTTCGTCGGCCGGGTAATGCAACAGCCGCGGCAATGGCTGATCGGAGGCGAAGATGACCTCGCCGCTTGAGAAGCTGGCCGCCCACGGCGGCCCGCTCAGCCCGGAGCCGCCCGACAAGAAGGAAACCGCCGGCCTGCTACGCTCGGGACTGGCCCGCCTGGCCGACGCCCACAACCAGGCGCTGTCGCTGGAGAGCCGCTTTGACCTGGCGTACAACGCCGCGCACGCGATGAGCCTGGCGGCGCTGCGCCGCGCAGGCTTCCGCGCCCGCCACCGCTACATCGTCTTCCAGGTGCTGCCGCATACCCTGGGCCTGGGCCCCGAGGTGTGGCGCGTCCTGGCCAAGGCGCACGACCTGCGCAACCTGGCCGAATACGAGGGCCACGTGGACGTCGACCGACGCCTGGTCAACGATCTGATCGCCGCCTGCGAGCGCGTGTCCGACGCGCTGGAACGATGACGGCGAACGCCCTTCCAGAGACGGGTCGCGTTCGGCACCGCAGCGCGAATTCCCCGCACGTCCCCCCTACAATCCCACGATGCTGAAGATCGACACCCATGCGCACTTCCTGCCCCGCGACTGGCCCGACCTGGCCGCCAAGTACGGGGACGTGCGTTTTCCGGTAATCCATCACGGCGATGATGGTCGCCACCGCATCTACAAGGACGGCAAGTTCTTCCGCGAGATCTGGCCCAAGACCTGGGATCCGGAAGAGCGCATCGCCGATTACGCCCGCTTCGGCGTGCAGGTGCAGGTCATCAGCACCGTGCCGGTGATGTTCAGTTATTGGGCCAAACCGCACCACGCGCTGGAGCTGCACCAGGCGCTCAACGACCACACCGCCGCGGCCTGCCGCGACTATCCGCGCCACTATGCCGGCATCGGCACGGTGCCGCTGCAGTCGCCGCGCCTGGCCGTGCAGGAGCTGGAGCGCTGCATGGACCAGCTGGGCCTGCAGGGCGTGCAGATCGGCAGCCACGTCAACGACTGGAATCTGGATGCGCCCGAACTGTTCGAGTTCTTCCAGGCGGCCAGCGAGCTGGGGGCGGCCATCCTGGTGCATCCCTGGGACATGATGGGCGCGGCGTCGATGCCCAAGTACTGGTTGCCGTGGCTGGTCGGCATGCCGGCGGAGCAGTCGCGCGCGGCTTGCTGCCTGATCTTCGGCGGCGTACTGGAGCGCCTGCCGGGGTTGAAGGTCTGTTTCGCCCATGGTGGCGGCAGCTTTCCTTACACGATCGGCCGGATCGAGCACGGCTTCAACATGCGCCCGGACCTGGTGGCCACCGACAACCCCCGCAACCCGCGCGACTACCTGGGTCGCGTGTATTTCGACTCCTGGGTCGCTGATCCGCGTGCCCTGCGCTACCTGCTGGACACCGTCGGCCATGAGCGGGTAATGCTGGGCACCGATTACCCGTTCCCGCTGGGCGAACAGGAGCCTGGTGCGGGCATCGCGGCCCTCGGCCTCGACGACACGCAGCAGGCACGCCTCTATCACGGTACGGCCCTGGAATGGCTGGGCCTGCCGGCGTCGAGATTCCTATGATGGCGCTGCCTGTAGGAGCGACGTCAGTCGCGACCGTGTGGCAGGACATCGCGACGACTTTCACTTTTTCCGTGGGAAATCGGCCAATCCGATGCCATTGCTATCGACACTCTCCGGTCGCGACTGACGTCGCTCCTACAACTTACCGACCCTATCCAACCCGATGACCGACCCGCTGTCCCGCACCCACATCATCGCGCTCGACGCCGCCGACCCGCTGCGGCCGCTCCGCAACGACTTCCTGATCCCGCGCCACAAGCACAACGACCAGGTCTATTTCTGCGGCAACTCACTGGGTCTGCAACCCAAGGGGGCCCGCAGCTACATCAACGAAGTGCTGGACAAGTGGGCGAACGAGGCTGTCGAAGGCCACTTCACCGGCAGCGCGCAATGGATGACCTACCACGAACTGGTACGCGAGCCGCTGGCGCGACTGGTCGGCGCGCAGCCGGTCGAGGTGGTCGCGATGAACACGCTGACCGCCAACCTTCACCTGATGATGGTGAGCTTCTACCGGCCTACCACGGAGCGGCCGGCCATCCTGATGGAGGCCGGTGCGTTTCCCTCCGACCGGCATGCGATGGAGTCCCAGATCCGCTTCCACGGCTTCGATCCGGCGACGGACCTGATCGAAGTGGAGCCGGACCAGCAGGACGGCACGTTCTCGATGGCCGCCATCGAGCGTGCCATCGCCGAACACGGCCCGCGCCTGGCGCTGGTGCTGTGGCCCGGCATCCAGTACCGCACCGGCCAGGCGTTCGATCTGGCGGAGATCGCGCGGCTCGGCCATGCGCAGGGTGCCGTGGTCGGCGTCGACCTTGCCCACGCGGTGGGCAACCTGCCGTTGCGGCTGCACGACAGCGGGGTGGATTTCGCGGTGTGGTGCCATTACAAGTACCTCAACTCCGGTCCGGGCGCCGTCGCCGGCTGCTTCGTGCACGCGCGGCATGCGGAGACGGACCGTCCGCGTTTCGCGGGTTGGTGGGGTCATGAAAAGAACACCCGTTTCCGCATGGGGCCCGATTTCGTGCCCACGCCGGGGGCCGAAGGCTGGCAGCTGAGCAACCCGCCGATCCTGGGGCTGGCGCCTCTTCGCGCGTCGCTGGAACTGTTCGACAAGGCCGGCGGCATGGAGGCGGTGCGGGCCAAGTCGCTCAAACTGACCGGCCTGCTGGAGGCGCTGATCCGCGCACGCCTGGCCGATGTACTGCAGATCGTCACACCCGCCGATCCGGCACAGCGTGGCGCGCAGTTGTCACTGCGCGTCGCGGGCGGGCGCGACCGCGGTCGCGAACTGTTCGACTACCTGATGTCCGTCGGCGTGGTCGGCGACTGGCGCGAGCCGGACGTGATCCGCATTTCCCCTGCCCCGCTGTACAACCGCTACATGGATGTCCACCGCTTCGTCGAGGAAGTCGAGACGTGGCGGGGCTTCTGACCCGGAGGAAACATCGTGGGCACTGACGCTCGGCGACACATCACCCTCATCGGGGCTGGCCTGGCCGGCGCCCTGCTGGCCACGCTGATGGCGCGTGCGGGTTGGCGTGTCGATGTGCATGAAAAGCGCGGCGACCCGCGCGTGAAGGGCTACGAGGGCGGCCGCTCCATCAACCTGGCCCTGGCCGAACGTGGCCGCCATGCGCTGCGCATGGCCGATGCCGATACCGCCGTGATGCGCCAGGCCGTGATGATGCGCGGACGCATGGTCCACGCGCTGGACGGCCGTCAGCAGCTGCAACGCTACGGGCGCGACGATTCCGAGGTGATCTGGTCCATCCATCGGGGCGATCTGAACATCACGCTGCTGGATCTGGCCGAACAGGCCGGCGCACGCCTGCATTTCCACCACCGGCTGGAAGGCGTCGATTTCGATGCCCATGTCGCGCGCTTCGTCGATGATCGGGATGGCCGTCGCATCGAATGCGCCTTCTCCGCGCTGGTCGGCGCCGATGGCGCCGGCTCCTCGCTGCGTGCGGCGATGCAGGCACGCGAGGACCTGGGCGAGCGGACCGAGTTTCTCGACCACGCCTACAAGGAACTGGAAATCCCGCCCGCCGCGGATGGCGGCTTCATGATGGAGCCCCATGCGCTGCACATCTGGCCGCGCGGCCACTACATGTGCATCGCCCTGCCCAACGACGAACGCACCTTCACCGTCACCC
This sequence comes from Pseudoxanthomonas sp. F11, assembly GCF_037046485.1. Lineage (NCBI taxonomy): Bacteria > Pseudomonadati > Pseudomonadota > Gammaproteobacteria > Lysobacterales > Lysobacteraceae > Pseudoxanthomonas > Pseudoxanthomonas sp. F11. The sequence continues at coordinate 151,335 of NZ_JBANLZ010000005.1, forward strand.
TGTTCCTGCCGAACGAAGGCGACCCCAGCTTCGCCAGCGTGCGTACCGGGGCGGAGGCGAAGGCGCTGTTCCTGCGCGACTTTCCCGACGCCGTGCCACTGATTCCGGAGTTGGAACAGGATTGGGAAACCAACCCGGTCGGACTGCTCGCCACGCTGTATCTGGACCGGTGGCATCTCGGCGGCCAGGCCGTGCTGCTCGGGGACGCGGCCCACGCGATGGTGCCGTTCCACGGCCAGGGCATGAACTGTGCGTTCGAGGACTGCGTGGCCCTGGCACGCCACCTTCAGGCCACCGACGACCTGGCCACCGCCTTCGCTGCGTTCGAAGCCGAGCGCAAGCCCGATGCGCTGGCCATCCAGCAGATGGCGCTGGAGAACTACGTCGAGATGCGCGACAAGGTGGACGACCAGGGTTTCCTGCTGCAGCGCGAATTGGAACTGGCCCTGCAGCAGCGCCACCCCGGCCGCTTCGTCCCCCATTACACGATGGTCAGTTTCATGCGCATTCCGTATTCCCTGGCCAGGCACCGCAGCGAGCTGCAGCGCGACCTGCTGGTTCGCCACACGCAAGGGCGCGCGACGCTGGAGGGGCTGGACTGGGCCGCGGTGGACGCGGATGTCGTGGCCACCCTGGCCCCGCTGGAGGACATTCCGGGATGAGCACAGGCATCGCTCTCGGCAGGCATGCCGTTCTTGCAGCGATTTCCATGCGGGTCGCGCAGCACACCATGTCCACGAACCGCTGAAGGCAGGCCCGCGATGGCTGGAAGCTTCCTGTTCTACGACCTGGAGACCTTCGGCGCCGATCCGCGGCGCAGTCGCATCGCCCAGTTCGCCGCGGTGCGCACCACGCCGGCGCTGGACGTGATGGAGGAGCCGCTCAGCTTCTTCGTGCAGCCGGCGGACGACCTGCTGCCCTCGCCCATCGCCACCCTGATCACCGGCATCACGCCTCAGCGGGCGCTGCATGAAGGCGTGAACGAAGCCGAGGCCTTCGCGCGCATCGCCGACGAGATGGGCCGCCCCGAGACCTGCACCCTCGGCTACAACAGCCTGCGCTTCGACGACGAGTTCGTCCGCCACGGGCTGTTCCGGAACTTCCACGAACCCTACGAGCGCGAATGGCGCGGCGGCAACTCGCGCTGGGATCTGCTGGACGTGATGCGGCTGATGCACGCGCTGCGGCCCGACGGGATCGTCTGGCCGCGGCGGGACGACGGCGCCACCTCGTTCAGGCTCGAGCACCTGGCGCTGGCCAACCGCGTCCGCGACGGCGACGCGCACGAAGCGTTGTCGGACGTCTTCGCCACCATCGGCCTGGCCCGACTGATGCGTCAGGCGCAGCCGCGCCTGTGGGATTACGCGCTGCAGCTGCGCGACAAGCGCTTTGCCGCGCGCCTGCTGGATACCACCGCGATGCTGCCGGTCCTGCATGTTTCACAGCGCTACCCCGCCAGCCGGCTGTGCGCGGCGCCAGTGCTGCCGTTGACGCGTCATCCGCGGATCGACAACCGCGTGGTGGTGTTCGACCTGGACAGCGACCCGGCACCGCTGCTGGCGATGACGCCTGCCGACATCGCCGACCGGCTGTATACCCCGGCGGCCGACCTGCCGGAGGGCGAACAGCGCGTGCCGCTGAAGGAAGTGCACCTGAACCGATCCCCCGCCCTGGTGGCATGGTCGCACCTGCGTCCGGCGGACATGGACCGCCTGGGCATCGATCCGGCGCGCTGCGAGCGCCACGCCGCGACGCTGCGCCAGGCCGGCCCCGCCCTGGCGGAGAAGGTGCGCCAGGTGTTCGCGGGCGAACGCGCCAGCGCACCCGGCGATGTGGACGCCTCGCTGTACGACGGCTTCCTGGCCGATGCGGACAAGCGGCGCTTCACCGACGTGCGCACGACGCCCCCCGCGTTGCTGGGACAACGCGATTTCGGCTTCCGCGATGCGCGCCTGCCGGAGCTGCTGTTCCGGTACCGGGCACGCAACTGGCCCGGCACGCTGTCGGCGGACGAGCGCGATCGCTGGGATGCCTACCGTCGCGCGCGCCTTGCGACGGGCAGCGGTCTGTCGGAATACAGCTTCGAGAGCTTCGACGCCGAACTGTCGGCACTGCGCGCCAGCCACGGGGGCGATGCCGGGCGGCTGGCGCTGCTGGACAAGCTGCAGCAGTGGCGCCAGGAGCTGGAAGCGGGCCTCTAGCCGCATCGAGGACCATCCTGTCGGTCATTTGACGCCGGCCTGACTACAATCGGCACATGGCCACCTACTTCTCGGATGCCAGCTTCAAGTTCCTGCGCGGACTGGCCCGCCACAACGACAAGACCTGGTTCAACGCCCACAAGGCGCAGTACGAAGACCACGTACGCCAGCCGTTCCTGCGGCTGCTGACCGACCTGCAGCCCGACCTCGCGGCAGTCAGCCTGCACTTCCGCTCGGACCCCAAGACCGTCGGCGGCTCGCTGTTCCGCATCCATCGCGACGCCCGTTTCTCCAACGACAAATCGCCGTACAAGTCGTGGCAGGGCGCGCGCCTGTACCACGAACGCCACCGGCAGGTTCCGGCCCCCTCCTTCTACTTGCATCTGCAGCCGGGGGAGTGCTTCGTCGGTGCCGGCCTGTGGCATCCGGAACCCGAGACGCAACGCCGGGTGAGGCAATTCATCCTGGACAATCCGGGCAGCTGGAAGAAGGCCGCACACGATGCGTCCTTCCGTCGGCGCTTCGAGTTTGAGGAAAGCGAGAAGCTGGTGCGTCCGCCGCGCGGATTTCCCACCGACTTCGAGTTCATCGAGGATCTGAAGCACCGCAACTTCGTGTTCTGGCGTTCGCTCGACGATGCGACGATGACCGGGCCGCGCCTGCGGCAGACCGTGGCGGGCGACCTCAAGGCGCTGGGGCCGTTCGTGGATTACCTGTGCGCCGCGCTGGACCTGGAGTTCTGAGCCTGAGGCCCTGCCCATGAAGAAGTCGCTCGTGATCGGCCTGCTGCTTGCCGCGATCGTCGCGTTGGCCGCCTACGTCCTGGCCGGCCCTTATCTGGCCCTGCACGGCATCCGGACCGCCCTGGCCGAGCAGGACACCGCCAGGCTGGAGCGGCACGTGGATTTTCCCGCGCTGCGCGTCAACCTGCGGGCACAGGTGGAGGATCATCTCGCGCGTCAGGCCGGGCCGGACCTCTCATCCACCCTGGTCGGCGCAGCCGCGCTGTCCCTGGCCAACCAGGTGCTTGGCCGCGGCGTGGACACGCTGGTCACGCCGATGGGTATCGCGGCCGTCCTGCAGGGGCGGGCGACGTGGAAGCGCGCCATCGGCGAAACGGTGGGAGGCGACACCTATGCGCCCGCGGTGCCGGCCGATCCCTTGAAACAGGCTGAGCACCGTTACCAATCCCTCTCACGCTTCACTGCCACCGTGCACGACGAGGATGGAGATCCCGTCGTGTTCGTGCTGACCCGCCAGGGGCTGCGCTGGCGGCTGACCGACATCCGCCTGCCGCTCTGAGGCCACCCGCGATCAGGCGTGCGCCACCGGCGCACCCGACCACTGCGCGCCAGCCCGCGGCAGCGTCAGGCGAAACAGTTCGGCGACCGTGCGGACGCGATCCAGCACGTGCGCGCGCGCGGCGTGCTCGCGTGCATCGTGGGCGGCGGTGTGGTGCCAGAGCAGGGTCTGCAGGACCGCTTTCGTTTCGCATGCCTCCACACGCGTAAGGCCACTGACGCGCTCGATCCTCCCCGTCCAGGTGCTCTGCCAGTAGAAGTAGCGGCGGTCGGCGAAGTATTCGCAACGCGGCAGGAAGTAGAACGGTGGCGAGGCGGTCTCAAGCACGTCCAGCCCTTCGGTGACGGTGAAGGCATAGACGCGCTCGCCATCATGGGCAAAGCGGGTTTCGGGAATCACCTCAAGCCGGTCCGCCGCGGCATCCGGCACCCAGGCACCCCTGCAGTACAGCCGCGCTCCGATGCGCGCGTAATGGGGCGCCAGCACCTCCAGCCCATCGCGCGCCTCTCGTGGCACGCGCATCACCCGGATCTTGTTGGGCAGCCAGTAGCTGACGTAATACAGTCGTCGCCCATGGCCCACGTACGCCCAGAAATCGGGTCCCTCACCTCCCTGTTCGAGTACCTGGCTGCCGGCTGCCGGCAGGCCCAGGTCGTACACCTTCTCCTCCAGGATCCGCTGGCCGCCGCACTCCCTTCGGCGATACACCAGACACAGGCCACCTTCGCGTTCTTCCAGGCTCATGGCGCCCCCCCCCGGGACTCCGCGCGGATGCGGAGCGGCTCCTGCCTATGCGTATCGGGGTGTCCAGCGGCGCCCGGACAGGCCCACCGGGACGGTCGTCACGGATTGGCGATGCCGTGCGGTACGTGGCCCGCGGCGACGTGCCGGCGCGCGCTCTCGATGTTGTGCTGCGAGTCGTCGAAGAAGATGTCCGCACCGAAGGCTTCCAGAAACGGCCCCTTGTGGCGGCCGCCGAGGAACAATGCTTCATCCAGCCGCACGCCCCACTCGCGCAGCGTGCGGATCACGCGCTCGTGCGCCGGCGCGGAACGCGCAGTGACCAGCGCGGTACGGATCGGCGAACGTTCATCGGCCGGGAACACCTGCTGCAACTGGTGCAGCGCCGACAGGAAGTTGCGGAAGGGACCACCGGACAACGGCTCGCGCGCGCGCGCCTGTTCGTGCTTGCCGAACGCCTCCACGCCCTGCTCGCGCGAGATGCGTTCGCTCTCGTCGCCGAAGATCACCGCGTCGCCGTCGAAGGCGATGCGCAGCTGGTGCTCGTGGCGTTGCTGCTGGGGCGCACTGGCCGGCAGGATCGTCGCCGCCGCGATGCCGTGTTCCAGTGAGCGACGCACCGATTCCGGGTTCGCCGACAGGAACAGGTCGGTGCCGAACGGTTTTACGTAAGGCCAGGTGGGTTCACCGGCCGTGAACGTGGCGCGCACGATGCCCAGGCCGTAGTGCTGGATGGAATTGAAGATGCGCAGCCCGGTATCGGCCGAGTTGCGCGACAGCAGGATCACCTCCACCCGCGGCGTATCGGGCGGCGCGCCGGCGTTCAGTGCCAGCAGTTTGCGTACCACCGGGAAGGCGATGCCGGGCGCCAGCACGTCGTCCTCGTGCGTGCGCTGGTAGTCGCTGTAGGCCTGCACGCCCTCGCGCTCGTACAGGGCGTGGCTCTCTTCCAGGTCGAACAGCGCACGCGAGGTGACGGCGACGGTAAGCAGGCGGGGAGTGTTGTCGGCCATGCGCACAGTATCCGTCATCCGCGCGCACCGCGTGAGACGCTAGCTCCCCGGCGGCGCCGCGATGCGCAACTGGGCCGGCGGTCCGCGCCGGTTGTCCGGCGTGACCGCACGCACTTCCACCACCAGGTCAATCGGCTGCTGCTGCGCCGGTGGCCCGTCCTGCCAGAGGAAGACGAACTCGCTTCGCCGCCCGTCCACGCGGCCGGTCACCGGGGCCTTCGGGAAGATGGACAGCCTGTCCTCGCCCCCTACCACGCGGAACTCGAAGCCCAGCTCACGCAGTTTGTAGTCCGTGCCCCGCGGCCACTCCACGCTCAATGTCAGCAGACCGCTGGCGTCACAGGATGCCCGGCCATTGATGCCGCGTGTCAGGCTGACCATCTCCAGCGCCGGCGCGCGCAAGGCAACGCCCGCCTCCGCCGACGGAGCGGCGGCGATGGCGAACGGCGCGGTGCCGGTAGACAGGTTGCAGGCGGCTGCATCGGCCGCAAAAAGAGAGGCGAAGATCGCCAAGGTGCATGTCAACTGCATCGGAACCCCTCCCCGGGTGGATGCGAACCGAACCGCTACGCGGCGCTGGATAACACGCGCCGGCAAAGGGCGGCAAGCCGCAGTGCGGCGGAATCGCGCTGTCCCGGAGACATTGCGACTCAGGTCATGAACTGCTCGCTGAGGATGCGCTCCTCGAGATTGTGTTCGCGATCGAACAGCAGAGTGACCAGTCGGTCGCGCGATTCGCGGATGGTCACTTCCACCACATCGCGCACCTCGTGCGAATCGGCGGTGGCACTGACCGGTCGCTTGTACGGGTCGAGCACACGGAAGCGGACTTCGGTGTCGGCCTTGAGGATGGCGCCCCGCCAGCGGCGCGGGCGGAACGGCGCGATCGGCGTCAGCGCGATGGTGTTCGACCCGAGTGGAAGGATCGGTCCATGGGCGGAGAAGTTGTATGCCGTGCTGCCGGCCGGCGTGGCGGTCAGCACACCATCGCAGATCAGTTCGTCCAGCCGCGTCTCACCGTTGAGGTCGATTCGGATGTGCGCAGCCTGGCGGGTCTGGCGCAGCAGCGACACCTCGTTGTACGCGAGCGACGAGATCGATGTACCGGATTCGGTCATCGCCGTCATTTCCAGCGGGCGCAACTTGGCTGGTTCCGCCGCGGCGATGCGCTCGATCAGCCCGTCAGGGCGGTACTGGTTCATCAGGAAACCGACGGTGCCCAGCTTCATCCCGAACACCGGCTTGCCCAGCGCGCCATGCCGGTGCAGCGTCTGTAGCATGAAACCGTCGCCCCCGAGCGCGCACAGGACATCGGCCTGGTCGGGCGCATGCGCGCCGTGCACGGCCTGCAGCACGGCCAACGCCTGCTGCGCCTCCGGCGTGGGGCTGGCGAGGAAGGCGATGCGGGGTGTGGTCATCCGTGGCTCCATCGTCGGGCCTGCACAGCGTACATAAAAAAACGCCGGGAGCGCTTTCTGACGACGCGTCGCCAGGGCCCACCGGGTGGCTGAAATGAAGGGCGGCCACAAAAAAAAGGCGGCCCGAAGGCCGCCTTGTCGACTCATGCAGGCGATGCTCAGCCCTGCGAGGCCAGTTGCCCCAGGCGCTGCACCGCCACCGACGCGGTCGGATAGTCCAGCGTCTTCTGCGCCGCCAGCTCGTTGAGCATGTTCAGCGTGAAGCGCAGGCCGGCATCGTCGCGGCCCAGCCAGGCCCTGACCCTGGCGTCGGCGTTGCCGCCGGGCAGCGACAGCACCTGGTTGGTCAGCGTGCGCTGATGCGCGGCCAGTTCGTCTCGCAGCACGCCACGCGCCACCGCATGCCAGCGGCCATCCACCTTCAGGGCCTCGATCTGGTCCTGCAGCCAAGGCAGATGCAGGGCCTCGCCCAGGCGGTAGTGGACCTTCGACACCTCGACCGGCTTGAGCTTGCGCGCGCGCGCCAGTTCGATGATGTCGCAGGACGGCTCCAGGTAAGGCAGCGCCGCGATCTGGCCAGCCAGCGCGGGCGGCAGGCCTTTGTCCTTCCAGTCCTGCAGGCTGGCGTTGTACGCCGGACGCAACGAATCGGGCAGCACGCCATCGGCCGCACGGATCTCGTTGAAACCGTCGTGGTAGCGCTCCACCGCCGTGGCGATGGCGGGGATGGGGCCCTGGCGGGTCAGCAGCCAGCGGGTGAAGTTGCGCTGCACCTGCCAGATGACCTGCAGGGCGTCGATCTGCACCGACTCCGTCACCTTCCCGTCCAGCGCGTCGATCTGGTTCCACAGCGCCCGCGCATCCAGCGTCTCGCGGGTGATGGTGAACGCCTTGGCGACCTCCGCCGGCGAGCGGCCGGTGTCTTCCTGCATGCGCAGCAGGAACGTGGCGCCCATGCGGTTGATGGTGGTGTTGGTGACCGCCGTGGCGATGATCTCGCGCTTCAGGCGGTGCTTCTCCATTTCCGAGGCGTACTTCTTCTGCAAGGGCTGCGGGAAGTAGCGCTGCAGTTCCTTGGACAGGTAGGGGTCCTCGGGGATGTCCGATTCCAGCAACTGCTGGAATGCGACCAGCTTGGAGTACGACAGCAGCACCGACAGCTCCGGCCGCGTCAGTCCCTGTCCGCGCGCCTTGCGCTCGGCCAGTTCGGCGTCGGACGGCAGGAACTCGATCTGGCGATCCAGCAGGCCCTGCGACTCCAGGGTCTGGATGAAGTGCTGCTTGGACCCCAGGCGCGACACGCTCATGCGCTCCATCAGGCTGATGGCCTGGTTCTGGCGGTAGTTGTCCCACAGCACCAGCTCGGCGACCTCACCGGTCATGTCGGCCAGCAGCTTGTTGCGCGCGTCCATCGACAGCTTCTTCGCCTGCACCACGCCGTTGAGCAGGATCTTGATGTTCACCTCGTGGTCGGAGGTGTCCACGCCGGCGGAGTTGTCGATGAAGTCGGTATTGAGCAGCACGCCGTGCTGCGCGGCTTCGATGCGACCCAGCTGGGTCAGGCCCAGGTTGCCGCCCTCGCCCACCACCTTGCAGCGCAGGTCGCGACCGTCCACGCGCAGGCCATTATTGGCGCGGTCGCCCACGTCGGCGTGGGTCTCGCTTGCGGCCTTGACGTAGGTGCCGATGCCGCCGTTCCACAACAGGTCCACGGGCGCCTTCAGGATGGCGCTCATCAGCTCGTTGGGCGTCATCGACTTCACACCGTCGGCGATGCCGAGCGCGGCGCGCACTTCCGGCGTGATGTCGATGGACTTCGCGCTGCGCGGATGGATGCCGCCGCCCTTGGAGATCAGCTTGGCGTCGTAGTCGGCCCAGCTGGAGCGCGGCACCTTGAACATGCGCGCGCGTTCCTTGAACGACTTGGCCGCATCCGGATTCGGATCCAGGAAGATGTGGCGGTGATCGAACGCGGCGACCAGGCGGATGTGCTCCGACAGCAGCATGCCGTTGCCGAACACGTCGCCGGACATGTCGCCGATCCCCACGCAGGTGAAGTCCTGCGTCTGCGAATCGCGGCCGAGCGCGCGGAAGTGGCGCTTGACCGATTCCCAGGCACCGCGGGCGGTGATGCCCATGCCCTTGTGGTCGTAGCCCACCGACCCGCCGGACGCGAAGGCGTCGCCCATCCAGAAGCCGTGCGCAAGGGCCAGGCCGTTGGCGATGTCGGAGAACGTGGCCGTGCCCTTGTCGGCCGCGACCACCAGGTACGGGTCGTCCTGGTCGTGGCGCACCACGTCCACGGGCGGCACGATCTTGTTGCCGACGATGTTGTCGGTGATGTCCAGCAGGCCCTGGATGAACAGCTTGTAGCAGGCGATGCCTTCGGCCAGCACGGCGTCGCGGTCGCCGCCCACCGGCGGACGCTTGACGAAGAAGCCACCCTTCGCGCCGACCGGCACGATGACGGTGTTCTTCACCATCTGGGCCTTCACCAGGCCCAGCACCTCGGTGCGGAAATCCTCGCGGCGATCGGACCAGCGCAGGCCGCCACGGGCCACCGGGCCGAAGCGCAGGTGGACGCCTTCCACGCGCGGGCCGTACACGAAGATCTCGCGGTACGGGCGCGGCTTGGGCAGGTCGGGGACCTTGGCCGAATCGAACTTGAAACTGATCGTGTGGGCCGGCTGGCCGTCCTTGCCGCGCTGGTAGAAGCTGGTGCGCAGCGTGGCTTCGATCGCGCCCATGAACCCGCGCAGGATGCGGTCGTCGTCCAGGCTGGACACGCGGTCCATCAACTTGAGCAATGCGCGGTGCGCGGCTTCGATCTGCTGCTCGCGCTTGCCGCCCCGGGCCTCGACCAGCGCCGCCAGCGTCTTGGCGGCCGCCTCGTCGTCGCCGGCCAGCGCCTTCAGCTGCGCGGCGAAGCGGTCCTGGCCCTCCTTGATCTGGGCCTTGCTCTCGCTGCCGGTCGCCGGATCGAAGCGGGCCTCGAACAGCTCCACCAGCAGGCGGGCCAGCAGCGGATAGCGGTTGAGCGTTTCTTCCACATAGCTCTGCGAGAACGGCACGCCGGTCTGCAGCAGGTACTTGCAGTAGCCGCGCAGCAGCGCGACCTGGCGCCAGGCCAGCCCGGCGCCCAGCACCAGCTTGTTGAAGCCATCGTTCTCCGCATCCCCGCGCCAGATGCGCGCGAAGGCCTCCTCGAACGCAGGCGCCAGGCGCTCGACGTCGAATGCGCCGTTGACCGGCTCGACCTCGAACTCCTGAATGTAGCGCGCACCCTGTGCGGTCTCCAGCCGGAACGGATGCTCCGAGATCACGCGCAGGCCCATGTTCTCCATCAGCGGCAACGCGTCGGACAGGGGGATGTCGGTTTCCTGCCGGTACAGGTTCAGGCGAAGGCGGCCCTGGCCCGGACGCTTGCGGCGCGATTCGTGCAGGCTCAGGCGCAGGTCGTCCTTGCCCGTCAGCGCCGCCAGGTGCTCGACATCGCGCGCGGCGCCTTCCGGGGACACCACTTCGATGTAGCCCGCGGGCAACGCACGGCCGTAGCCGCCGGCCAGCAGCAGGCCCTTGGATTCACCGTGGCGGGCGATCAGGGTTTCGCGCAGGTCGTCCTGCCAGTTGCGCAGCAGGTGGGCGATGTCGCCCTCCAGCGCCGAGGTGTCCACCTCGACCTGCTCGCCCGCCTTCGGACGGATGGTGATGTGCAGCTGCGCCAGCGGCGATTCGCCCAACAGCACGCTGCTGTCGACGTACTCGCCGCGCATGGCATCCTTCAGCAGCGATTCGATGCGCAGGCGCACATCGGTATTGAAGCGCTCGCGCGGGATGTACACCAACGCCGAGTAGAAGCGGCCGTAACGGTCGCGGCGCAGGAACAGCTTGCTGCGCACGCGCTCCTGCAGGCCCAGGATGCCCATCGCCGTGCGGTAGAGCTCCTCGTCGCTGGACTGGAACAGCTCCTCGCGCGGGAGGGTCTCCAGAATGTGGCGCAGCGCCTTGCCGCTGTGGCCGCTGGGCGACAGCCCGGACTTCTGCATCACATACTCATGGCGCTCGCGCACCAGCGGGATCTCCCACGGACGGCGGTTGTAGGCACTGGACGTGTACAGGCCGATGAAACGCTGCTCGGCGATCGGGTTGCCCTTGGCGTCGAACTCGAGCACGCCGATGTAGTCCATGTTGCCCGGGCGGTGCACGGTGGAACGGCGGTTGGTCTTGGTGAGGATCAGCGCGTCCACCGAGCCGCCCTGCGGCAGGTAGTGCGCGGCCAGCGTCTTGATGTTGCGCGGCGGCGTGGTGTCGCCCTCGCGCAGCAGGCCCAGACCGCTGTCCTCGACGGCCGCCAGGATGCCCGTGCCCTTCTCCACGCGGTACTCGCGGTAGCCGAAGAACGTGAAGTGGTCCGCAGCGGCCCAGCGCAGGAACTCCTGCGCCTCGCGGCGGCCATCGTCGTCCACCGGCATGCGGCGGGTGGCCATGTCGTCGGCCAGGGCCAGCATCTTTTCGCGCATGGCCGACCAGTCGCGCACGATGGCACGGACTTCGTCCAGCACGCTGCGGATGCGCTTCTCGACCTGCGCCATCTCCTCCGGCGGCAGGCGGTCGATCTCCAGCAGCATCAGCGACTCGTGCTTGCCCTCGCCCACGGCGGTGACCTTGCCGGCGCGGTCGCGGCTGAAACGCACCAGGGGATGGCCCAGCACGTGCACGCCCACGCCCATCTCGGCCAGCGCCATGCTCACCGAGTCGACCAGGAAGGGCATGTCGTCGTTGACGATCTGCAACACCGTGTGCGGCGAGTCCCAGCCATGTGATTTCTGGGACGCGTTGAACACCCGGACGTTCGCCGTACCCGGCTTGCGGACGCGCGCGAACGCCAGCATGTCGGTGGCGATGGCGGCCCAGCCCTCTGCGCCATGATGGGGGTATTCGTCCTCCTCCATGCGCTTGTAGAAGGCTTCGGCGAAGGTCCTCGCCTCCGCTTGGGCGCTGGCGCCGGAAATGCGCTTGCGGATCGCGTCCAGGATGGGGGACAGCGTGAACGCCTCGGCCGTCGCGGCCACCCCTGCCTTGCCCTTCGCGGCCTTCGCCGCCTGCACCGGTCGGGCGGCCACCTTCTTGGTGGGCGTCGCCTTCGGGGTCACCGTCTGGGTGGCCTTGGAGGCTTCCGGTTTGGACGTCTTTTTCGAGGCTTTCTTCGGGCTGCGTACAGCGTTCATGCAGAGAGTGGCTCAACGAGTGGTAGTCGAATGGTCATTGTAGCCCCCGCTGCCATGACAAGACTTGTTGCGCGGCCACATAAGGCCGGCTTGCAAAGATCCCGTGGATTTGTTTGCGGCGCACACACTGCGCAGGACACTCGCGCGTTCGCAGACCATGCGGTGGCGCATGGCGTCAGACCACCCCGGCCCAGTCGCTCCGGCAAGATGAAGGGCGGTGCTTGTGCACGGAAACGGCGTGGAATCAAGTCTGTCAAATTTCTGAACTGGACGGTATAGTCCAATTCGCATGCATGCCCCACCCACCCCATCCACGCACGATCGACGTCGCAGCCGTGTCCACCAGGCCGTGCGCGAACTCATGGCAGAACAGGGCTTCCGGATCAGCATGGAGGCGGTCGCGGCGCGCGCCGGTTGCTCCAAGCAGACCCTGTATGCGCATTTCGGTAGCAAGCAGGAACTGCTGCGCAGCGTGATCGCCGAGCACCAGGAACTGGCCACCGCACAGTTGTCCCCCACGCCCGAGACGCCGCGCGAAGCCTTGCTGGCCTTCGCGGAAGAGCACCTGCGCCACCTGTCCGATCCCACGGTCGTCGCCGCCAGCCAGCTGCTGGCCGCCGAAGCGCACCAATTTCCGCAGGAAGCGCGCGACCTGTACCGCGACGCCTGCGATACTCTCCTGCGGCGCCTGGCCACCTGGCTGCAGCACGCGATGGACCAGGGCCGGCTCAGGCAGGACGATCCTCACTACGCCGCGGAGCTGCTGCTCAGCATGATCGTGGGAACGGATTTCGAACGGCAGCGCTTCGGCGTGCCCCACCGTGCCGGCCGCCAGGCGCGCCAGCGGTGGTCCACGTTCGCCGTAGACACCTTCCTGCGCGCGTTCGCGCCCTCCCCCGACGGCGCACCGGCTTCATCCGACCAGGCCCCTGGTCGTCGCATCCGCACCGTGCGCCCTCTTCCCACGTCTTCAAGAACAAGAAACGGAGCTTCCCCATGACGTCCCCCATCCGTTCCCTCGTCCTGGCCAGCGCCCTGCTGGCGGTCCTCGCCGCCTGCAGCAAGCCCGAACAGCCGCAGATGCCGCCGCCGGAGGTGGTGGTGGTGACCGCCACGCCAAAGGATGTGCCGCTACAGCGTGACCTGGTAGGCCGCCTGTCGCCCTACCGCAGTTCCGACGTGCGCGCCCGGGTGGCCGGCGTGGTGCAGAAGCGCGTATACCAGGAAGGCAGCGACGTGAAGGAAGGCCAGGTGCTGTTCCTGATCGACCCCGCGCCACTGCAGGCGTCGCTCAGCGCGGCACAGGCGAACCTGGCCTCGGCGCAGGCCACCTATGCCAACGCCAAGGTTGCCGCGGACCGTGCCCGCCAGCTCGCGCCGCAGAAGTTCGTCTCCCGGTCCGACCTGGACAACGCCGAGGCCGCCGAACGCAGCGCCGCGGCCGCCGTGCAGCAGGCCCGTGCCAACGTGGAGACCGCCCGCATCAACCTAGGCTATGCCAGCGTCACCGCGCCGATCGCCGGCCGCGCGGGCAAGCAGCAGGTCACCGAAGGCGCGCTGGTCGGCCAGGGCGACGCCACGCTGCTGACCACGATCGACCAGATCGATCCGCTGTACGCCAACTTCTCGATGAGCGCCAGCGAGCTGCAGGCCATCCAGCAGGCCCAGGGCGAAGGCAAGGTCGAACTGGCCAGCGCGGGCCAGCGCACGGTACAGATCGTGCTGCCGAACGGGCGGGCGCTGGACCGGACCGGCACACTCGACTTCTCCGACACCGTCGTCGACCCTGCGACCGGCAGCGTCTCGTTGCGGGCCACCGTGCCGAACGCCGACCGTACCCTGCTGCCAGGGACGTTCGTCACCCTGCGCGCCACGCTGGGCGAGCAGAAGGGCGCGTTCCTGATCCCGCAGGGCGCGATCCAGCGCGATACCGTCAGCGCCTACGCGATGGTGGTCGGCAAGGACGGCAACGTGGTGCGCAAGAACGTCGTCACGCAGCAGGCGGTCGGGGCCGACTGGCTGGTCACCGAAGGCCTTGCGGCCGGCGACCAGGTCATCGTCGAGGGCCTGCAGAAGGTCAAGGAAGGCGCGCCGGCCAAAGGCGTGACCGCCGAGCAGGCCGCGGCCGCCAAGGCGGCACAGGCCAAACCTGCGCCCGCGCAAGGCAAGGCCGAGTAAGAAGGACCCTCCCCCATGCCCAAGTTCTTCATCAACCATCCGATCTTCGCCTGGGTCGTGTCGATCCTGATCTCGCTGGCCGGCGTGATCTCGATCCTCAACCTGGGCGTCGAATCCTATCCCTCGATCGCGCCGCCGCAGGTCACGGTCAGCGCGACCTATCCTGGCGCCAGCGCCGAAACCACCGAGCGATCGGTCACCCAGGTCATCGAGCAGCAGCTCACCGGCATCGACAACCTGCTGTACTTCAGTTCCAGCTCTAGTTCGTCGGGCCAGGCCTCGATCACCCTGACCTTCCAGACCGGAACCGACGCGGATATCGCCCAGGTGCAGGTGCAGAACAAGGTGTCGCTTGCGACCCCGCGCCTTCCCAGCGAAGTCACCGCCCAGGGCGTGGTGGTGGCCAAGGCCAACGCGGGCTTCCTGATGGTGGTGGGCCTGCAGTCCGAGAACGCCAGCATCGACCGCAACCGCCTAAACGACATCGTCGCCTCGCGCGTGCTGGACCAGATCGCACGCGTGCCGGGCGTCGGCAGCACCCAGCACTTCGGGTCCGAGTACGCCATGAACCTTTGGCTGGACCCGGGCAAGCTGCAGGGCTTCAACCTGTCGGCCACGGACGTGCTGACCGCCGTGCGCGCGCAGAACGTGCAGTTCGCCGCCGGTTCGATCGGTTCCGATCCTGCGCCCGAAGGCCAGGCATTCACGGCGACGGTGTCGGCCGAAGGCCGCTTCACCTCCCCTGAGCAGTTCGAGCAGATCATCCTGCGCGCCAACAACGACGGCTCGACCGTCCGCCTGAAGGATGTGGCACGAGTCGAGTTCGGCGCGCAGAACTTCGGCTTCGATACCCAGTTCAACGGCAAGCCCGTCGGCGCGTTCGCCATCCAGTTGCTGCCGGGCGCCAACGCGCTGAACGTGGCCGAGGCCGTGCGCGCCAAGATGGACGAGCTGCAACCCAGCTTCCCTCCGGGCGTCACCTGGTTCTCGCCGTACGACACCACCACCTTCGTGAAGATATCGATCGAGGAAGTGGTCAAGACCCTGATCGAGGCGGTGATCCTGGTGTTCCTGGTGATGCTGGTGTTCCTGCAGAACTTCCGCGCCACCATCATCCCCACCCTCGTGATCCCGGTCGCCCTGCTGGGCACGTTCTGGGGCCTGAGCGTCATCGGCTTCACCATCAACCAGCTGACGATGTTCGCGCTGGTGCTGGCCATCGGCATCGTGGTGGACGACGCGATCGTGGTGATCGAGAACGTCGAGCGCATCATGGCGGAAGAGAAGCTGCCGCCGCGCGAAGCGACCATCAAGGCGATGGGCCAGATCACCGGCGCGGTGATCGCGATCACGGTGGTGCTGGCGGCGGTGTTCATCCCGTCCGCGCTGCAGGGCGGCGCCTCGGGCGAGATCTACAAGCAGTTCGCGCTGACCATCGCCATTTCGATGGCGTTCTCAGCGTTCCTGGCGCTGGGCTTCACCCCGGCGCTGTGCGCGACCTTCCTCAAGCAGCACGAACACGACAGCCACGAGAAGAAGAACATCGTCTTCCGTACCTTCGAGAAGTACTACGGCAAGATCGAGAAAACCTACGTGGGCCACATCGGCTCGGCCATCAAGCATGCGCCGCGCTGGATGCTGGTGTTCGCGCTGTTGACGGTGCTGGCGGGCTTCCTGTTCACCCGTCTGCCCAGCAGCTTCGTGCCGGAAGAAGACCAGGGGTACGCGCTGGCGATCGTGCAGTTGCCGCCCGGCAACTCGCTGCAGAAGACCAAGCAGGTGTTCAACCAGGTCCGCGGCACGCTGCAGCAGATGGACGGCTTCGACGGCGTGATGGAAGTGGCCGGCTTCAGCTTCCTCGGCCGCGGCGAGAACGTGGGCATGGCGTTCATCCGGCTCAAGCCCTGGGACGAGCGCGACATCACCGTGCCGGAGTTCATCCAGCAGGCCAACCAGCGCTTCTACGGCATCAAAGGTGCGCAGATCTTCGTGGTGAACCTGCCGACGATCCAGGGCCTGGGCCAGTTCGGCGGCTTCGACATGTGGCTGCAGGACCGCGCAGGCCTGGGCCAGGACGCCCTGATGTCCGCGCGCAACCAGTTGCTGGGGGCCGCCTCGCAGGACAAGAGCCTGATGGCGGTCCGACCGAACACGCTGGAGAACGCACCGCAGCTGCAGCTGCACGTGGACCGCGTGCAGGCGCAGGCGATGGGCATGTCGTTGAGCGACATCTACAACGGCATCCAGCTGATGCTGGCGCCGGTATACGTGAACGACTTCTTCTATGAAGGGCGCATCAAGCGGGTGAACATGCGTGCCGATGCGCCGTACCGCACCGGTGCGGAATCCCTGGCGAGAATCTATTCGCCCAGCAACCAGCAGACCGATGCCAGCGGCGGTCGCGCCATGATCCCGTTGTCCAACGTGGTGCAGTCGTCGTGGGCGTCGGTGCCGCCCTCGCTGTCCCGCTACAACGGCTACTCCGCGGTGAACATCAATGGTTCGGCGGCACCGGGCAGTTCGTCCGGCCAGGCGATGACGACGATGGAGAACATCGTGACCGACCAGCTGCCGCAGGGCTTCGGCTACGACTGGAGCGGCATGTCGTACCAGGAGATCCTGGCCGGCAACAGCGCCACCCTGCTGATGGTGCTTTCGATCGTGGTGGTGTTCCTGTGCCTGGCGGCGCTGTACGAGAGCTGGTCCATCCCGGTGGCCGTATTGCTGGTGGTGCCGCTGGGCGCGTTGGGCGCGGTGCTGTTCACCATGCTGCGTGGCCTGTCGAACGACCTGTTCTTCAAGATCGGCCTGATCACCATCATCGGCCTGGCGGCGAAAAACGCCATCCTGATCGTGGAGTTCGCGGTCATGGAGCGCAAGCAGGGCAAGACGCTGCGCGAGGCGGTGATCTCGGCGTCGCACCTGCGCTTCCGTCCCATCCTGATGACCTCGTTCGCCTTCATCATGGGCGTGCTGCCGATGGCCATCTCGACCGGTGCGGGCGCCAATGCCCGCCATGCCATCGGCACCGGTGTCATCGGCGGCATGTTCTTCGCCACGTTCCTCGGCCTGCTGCTGATCCCGGTCTTCTTCGTATCGGTCCGGCGGATGCTGGGCGACCGGATGGACGAGCCGTCGAAGGAATACCTGGAGGAACAGGGCAAGCCGGCTTCCCGCTGATGCCGTCCCCGGCCCCCGAGAGAGCCCCGGCGCTGCCGGGGCTTTTTTTGCATCCAGGACCGCCTCGCCTGACGTTTGACCGCAATGACCCGCTGTCCGCGTGTCGGGCGGGGCGCCCTCGCCTCACATGAACTGAAGGCGGCGCGGGCCGGGTAAACCATCCGCACTTCTAGCCGGCGTCTCAAATCGTGATAATCCGGCGCTTCACGCTGTCGAACCGGCCCCCGCCCGTTCGTCGCCCCGACGACCTCCCCTGACTGCCGAAGACCTCCCCCGATGACACGGAAAGACCCCAACGCACGGAAAACGCCCTCCACGACCAAGCGCATGATCCTGATGCTCGTGGGGGTGGCGGTGATCATTGGCGGCGTGTTCGCCGTCAAGTACATCATGGGCAAAGGCATGAACGACTTCTTCGACAACATGCCACAACCCGCCGCCACGGTGACCGACTGGACGGCGAAGGAAGAGGAATGGGTCGATGCGCAGCAGGCCGTGGGCACGTTCGTGGCCATCAACGGCACCGACGTCACCACCGAAGCCGGTGGTGTGGTGCGCAGCCTGTCCATTGATGTGGGCAAGCCGGTCAAGGCCGGCACCGTGCTGGCCCAGCTCAACACCGCCAATGAACTGGCCGTGCTGAAATCGCTGGAAGCCTCGGCCAAGCTGGCGGCGGTCCAGCGTGACCGCTGGCAGGCGCTCGCACGCGACAAGCTGGTCTCCCAGGCCGAAGCCGAAGAGCGCGCCACGGTGGCGGCGACTTCGCTGGCCCAGGTGGAGGCTCAGCGCGCGCTGATCGCGCAGAAGACCATCCGCGCGCCGTTCGACGGCGTGCTCGGCATCCGCAAAGTGAACCTGGGCCAGTTCATCAACCCGGGGGACGCCATCGTCAGCCTGCAGGCGCTGGATCCGATCTACCTGGATTTCACCCTGCCTGAGCGCCAGGCCGGCCAGGTGCTGCCCGGCACGGTCGTCCGGGCAACCGTGGACGCCCTGCCCGGCCAGGTATTCGAAGGCAAGGTGACCGCGGTCGAACCGCAGGTCGACCCGGCCACGCGCAACTTCAAGGTCCAGGCCACGCTCGACAACCCCGAGTACAACCTGCGCCCCGGCGCGTTCGCGCACGTCGGTTTCGATACTGGCGACAGCCGCAAGGTGGTGGTGGTGCCGCAGACCGCCATCAGCTTCAACCCCTACGGCAACGCCGTCTACGTGATCCAGGAAGTGCAGCGCGCCGAAGGCGAGAAGGATATGCAGGGCAAGCCCCTGACCGGCAAGAAGCTGGTGGTGCGCCAGCGCTTCGTGAAGACCGGCGCCACGCGGGGCGACCTGATCGCCGTCACCGAAGGCCTCAAGCCGGGGGAACGCGTCGCCACCAGCGGCCTGCTGAAGCTGCGCAATGATGCCGAGGTGGTCGTCAACAACAAGGTGCAGCCGGTCAGCGAGGCACAGCCGAAGCCCGAGAACCGCTGACGGAGCCCGGCATGAAATTCACCGACATCTTCATCAACAAGCCGGTGCTGGCGATCGTCGTCAGCCTCTTCATCCTGCTGTTCGGCCTGCGCTCGTTCACCGAATTGAACGTGCGCCAGTACCCCGAACTGCGCAACGCGGTGGTCAACATCAGCACCGTGTACTACGGCGCCGACGCGGACCTGATCCAGGGTTTCATCACGACGCCGCTGGAGCGGGAAGTCGCGAGCGCCGAGGGCATCGAGTACCTCAGCTCGACCAGCTCCGCCGGCGTCAGCCAGATCCAGGCCTACATCCGCCTGGACCAGGACCCGAACGAGGCGCTCACCCAGATCGCCGCCAAGGTCAACAAGATGCGCGGCCAGCTGCCACCGGAGTCGGAAGACCCGGTGATCGACCTGCAGCAGGGTCAGCAGATCGCGGCCATGTACGTGTCCTTCGCCAGCGAGACGCTGGACAACAACCAGATCACCGACTACCTGACCCGCGTGGTCCAGCCCAAACTGGTCACGGTGTCGGGCGTGCAGCGCGCCGACATCCTCGGCGCCGGCACGTTCGCCATGCGCGTCTGGCTGAAGCCCGACCGCATGACCGCCCTGCAGGTGACGGCCAGCGATGTGTCCAACGCCCTGTCGTCAAACAACGTGCTGGCAGCGGTGGGTTCCACGAAAGGCCAGATGGTCGCCATCGACATGACGGCCCGTACCGACCTGCGCAACGCCGACGAGTTCCGCCAGCTGATCATCCGCGAACAGAACGGCGCCATCGTGCGGCTCGGCGACGTGGCGGACGTGCAGCTGGGTTCGGAAAGCTACGGCACCTCGGTGCGCATCAACGGCGAGGCCGCCACGTTCATGGGCATCTTCGTGTCGCCGGACGCGAACTCGCTGGACGTCATCAAGAACGTGCGCACGCTGTGGGACAACGAGATCGTCCCGCAGCTGCCGGAGGGCATCAAGGCCACCATCCCGTACGACAGCACCGAACAGATCCAGGACGCCATCGACGAGGTGGTCAGCACCATCGTGGAAGCGGTGGTCATCGTGATCGTGGTGATCTTCCTGTTCCTGGGATCGCTGCGCAGCGTGCTGATCCCGGCGGTGACCGTGCCGCTGTCGCTGGTCGGCTCGCTGTTCCTGATGCTGCTGATGGGCTTCACCATCAACCTGCTGACCCTGCTGGCGATGGTGCTGGCGATCGGCATCGTGGTGGACGATGCCATCATCGTGCTGGAGAACATCCACCGCCACATCGAGGAGGGCATGTCGCCCTACGATGCGGCGATCAAGGGCGCACGGGAACTGGCCTGGCCGGTCGTGGCGATGACCACCACGCTGGTGGCCGTCTATCTGCCGATCGGCTTCCAGGGCGGCCTGACCGGGGTGTTGTTCACCGAGTTCGCCTTCACCCTTGCGGGCTCGGTGCTGCTGTCCGGCGTGATCGCGCTGACGCTCAGCCCGATGATGTGCGCCAAGATGCTCAAGCCCCACAGCGAGGGCGGCAAGGGCAAGCTGGAGAAATGGCTGGACACGCGTTTCGACAAGCTCAACGCCGGCTACCAGCGGCGCCTGCACGGCACCCTGGAAACGAAGTCGGTGGTCGGCGTGTTCGGCCTGCTGGTGCTGGTGTCGTGCGTGTTCCTGTACATCACCGCGCCCAAGGAGCCGGCGCCGCTGGAGGATGAAGGCTTCATCTTCTCGGTCGCCAGCGCGGACCCCTACTCCACCCTGGACTATGTGGAGCGCTACACCGAGGAGGTCACCCAGATCGCCAAGGGCGTGCCCGAGGTGCAGGACTATTTCCTGTTCAACGGCGGCTTCGGCGGCAGCGGCGGTGGCGCCAGCCCGATGGCGATGGCCGGCTTCGTGCTGAAGCCGTGGAGCGAGCGCGACCGTTCGACGAACGCGGTGCTCCAGCAGGAGCTGCAGCCGAAGATGAGCCAGGTCAGCGGCCTGAACATCTTCGCGCTGGTGCCCCCCTCGCTGCCGAGCGCCGGCGGCGACGGCGGTGGCGGCGAGTTCGTCATCGGCGGCGTGGGCGAGCTGAGCCAGCTGGCCGAACTGGCCGACCAGATCCTGATGAAGGCGATGGAGAGCAAACGCTTCATCTTCCTGGACAAGGACCTGAAGATCGACAAGCCGCGCATCGAGGTCAACATCGACCGCGACAAGGCGGCCAGCCTGGGCATCGACATGCGCACGCTGGCGGCCGACATGGCGGCCATGCTGTCCGGCGGCTACACCAACCGCTTCGCGATGCAGAACCGCTCGTACCTGGTGATCCCGCAGGTGCAGCGCAGCGACCGCCTCAATGCCAGCGACCTGGAGAACTACTACACCCGGACCCGCGACGGCGAGCTGATTCCGCTGTCCACCATCGTGACCCTGAAGGAGAGCGCGCAGCCGCAATCGCTCAAGCGCTTCCAGCAGCTGAACGCGGTGTCGATCACCTTCGCGCCGCGCCCCGGCGTGAGCAAGGGCGAGGCGCTCGCCATCCTCGACCAGGCGGCGAAGGAGGTATTGCCGCAGGGTTACTCGGTGGACTACGCCGGCGAGTCGCGCCAGTTCAAGCAGGAGGGCGCGGCGATGCTGGTGACGCTGGCATTGGCGCTGATCGTCATCTTCCTGGTGCTGTCGGCGCAGTTCGAGAGCTTCCGCGATGCGTTGATCATGCTGCTGACGGTCCCCATGGCCATCTGCGGCGCACTGCTGACGCTCAACGTGCTGGCACTGCTCAGCGGCATCCTGGGATTCATGCAGATCGAAGCGTTCCCGGGCATGAGCATCAACATCTATACCCAGGTAGGCCTGGTGACGCTGGTGGGCGTGATCTCCAAGCACGGCATCCTGATCGTGGAGTTCGCCAACAAGCTGCAGGTCGAGCGTGGCCTGTCCAAGCGCGAGGCCATCGAGGAGGCGGCGGCCATCCGCCTGCGCCCGGTGCTGATGACCACCGCGGCGCTGGTGTTCGCGATGATCCCGCTGCTGATCGCCAGCGGCCCGGGAGCGGCGTCCCGCTTCTCGATGGGCGTGGTGATCGCCTCGGGCATGACCATCGGTACGATGTTCACCCTGTTCGTGCTGCCGGCGTTCTACCTGTACCTGGCGCGCGATCATGCGCATGACCGCAAGGATGCCGAAGAGGCGGCGCCATCCCTGGAGGGTGAAGCTGCGCCCGGACACTGACCCGTCGTGCAGTCGATGCAATGAGAAAGCCCCGGCATGCCGGGGCTTTTTTTTCCGCCTACTTTGGCGCGTTCGCCACCGGCGCCACGTAGGCCTTGCGTGCGGCGCGGACCTCGTCGTGGTGAGCGGCTGCCCACTGGGCCAGCATCTCCACGCGCTCGAAGAAGGACTCGCCCAGCGGTGTCAGCGCGTAGTCCACGCGTGGCGGGACCGTAGGGAACACTTCGCGTCTGACCAGGCCGTCCTGCTCAAGGTGGCGCAGTGTCTGTGCGAGCATGCGTGGCGATATGTCCGCCACCCGCTTGCGGATTTCGGAGAAGCGCAGTGTCCCGGTCGCGAGTTCATGCAGCACCAGCACCGTCCAGCGGTCGCCGAGGCGATCCAGCACGTCGCGGATCGGGCAGTTCTCGACGAGGATCAGCGATTGGCGGTGCAGGGTCATGAAGGGCTCCGGGGTCGGTTACCGCGCAGTAACCGGGTTACTTCCAACGCCCTGCTTGTGGGCGCGAATGTCATTACTACCATAGGGTAACCAATGTCCTTTCCGTTACCAAGCCAAGGAGTTCCCATGTCCGCCCCCACCCTGCTCGTCACCGGCGCCTCCGGCCAACTTGGCCGCGCCGTCGTGCGCCACCTGCTGGACACCCTGAACATCGACCCGGCCCGCGTCATCGCCACCAGCCGCAAGCCTGAGGCGCTCGCCGAGCTCGCTGCTCGGGGCGTGGACGTACGCGCTGCGGATTTCGACCAGCCGGCCACGCTGGCCGCCGCCTTCGACGGCGCGGACCGAGTGCTGCTGGTCAGCACCGACGCCCTGCTGGAACCGGGCAAGCGCCTGGTGCAGCACCGCGCGGCCGTGCAGGCGGCGGTGGAAGCCCGGGTGAAGCATGTCGTCTACACCTCGCTGCCCTCGCCGGACACCTCGCACGTGTCGTTTGCGCCCGACCATCTGGGCACGGAACAGGCACTGGCGGCGTCAGGCCTGGGGTGGACGTTCCTGCGCAACGCCTGGTACGCCGAGAACCTGGCCTACGCGCTCCCGTCGGCGCTGGCATCGGGCGAATGGGTCACCGCCGCCGGTGCGGGGGGCGTCGCCTACATCGCACGCGAAGACCTGGCCCTTGCTGCCGCCGTCGCGCTCGCCTCCGACAGCAACGGGAACCGCACCTTCACGCTGACCGGCACCCAGGCGCTGAACGCACGCGAGATTGCCGCGAAAGTCAGTGCCGCCACGGACAAGCCGCTGACCGTCGTCGACGTCACGGCGGAACAGCTCGCCGACGGACTGCGCGCGCATGGCTTCCCGCCCGCGTTGGCGGACGTCTTCACCTCGTTCGATGTGGCCACGGCCGCGGGCGACCTGGCCGAGGTGACGGATGATTTCGCCACGCTGACCGGCCGCGCGCCGTCGACTTTCGATGCATGGCTTCCTGCGAACCTCGCCCTCCTCACCAAGGCGCACTGACCGCAGAAGCAGGAACCCCGGCCTAAGCCGGGGTTCGTGTCTGGCTGCACGGAAAACGGATCAGGCCTGCTTGGCCTTCTCCTTCGCAATCCACTGGTCCACGCGCCGCTCCAGCAGCGTCAGCGGCAGCGCGCCGCCGCCCAGCACGGTGTCGTGGAAGCCCTTGATGTCGAACTTCCCGCCCAGCTCGGCTTCCGCCTTCCGGCGCAGTTCCTGGATCTTGATCATGCCCACCTTGTAGCCGGTGGCCTGGCCAGGATTCGTCAGGTAACGCATCACCTCCGACTCGATCGCGGCACGCGGCACCGCGCTGTTGGCGTCGAAGTACTCCACCGCCTGCTGCTCGGTCCAGCCCTTGGCATGCAGGCCCGTATCCACCACCAGGCGGATGGCACGCCACATCTCCGAACTCAGGCGGCCGAATTCCGAATACGGATCCTGGTAGGTGCCCGGCATTTCCTTGGCCAGCCATTCCGCGTACAGGCCCCAGCCCTCGGCGTAGGCCGTAGTGTTGTACTGGGTGCGGAACTTCGGCACGCCCGTCAGCTCCTGGGCAATGGAGATCTGCATGTGGTGGCCCGGCAGACCCTCGTGGTAGGCGATGACTTCCAGCTCGGGCTTCGGCATCGCATTCATGTCGGACAGGTGGGCGTAGTAGATGCCCGGGCGCGAACCGTCCGGCGTGCCGGGGTAATAGTGCTGCGCGGCGCCGTCCTGTTCGCGGAACGCCTCCACGCGCTTCACCACCAGGTCCGCCTTCGGCAGCAGGCCGAAGTACTCCGGCAGCACCTTCTTGATGTTGTCGATGGCGCGCGTGGCGTCGTCGATATAGGCCTGACGGCCCGCATCGGTGTTGGGATACTTGAACTGCTTGTCGCTGTCGATGAAGGCGAAGAAGGCATCCAGGTCGCCCTTGAAGCCCACCTTGTCCTTCAGTGCCGTCATCTCGCCCTTGATGCGCTCCACTTCCTTCAGGCCCAGCGCATGGATCTCCTCGGCCGTCATGCCGGTGGTGGTCATCTGGCGCAGCTGGTACTCGTAGTAGGCCTTGCCGTTGGGGTGCGTGCTGCCCACACCGCTCGCGTTGACCGCAGCCTTCGGCAGCTCCTCTTCGCTCCATGCGATCACGCGATCATAGGCGGGCTTGAACTGCTCGAGCAGCGCCTTGCGGGCCTCGTCCTTCAGCGCGGTGGCGCGGGCGGCATCGATCTTGCCGGCCTTGACCAGCGCATCCACCTTGGCCTGGGCGTCGGCCCAGATCGCCGCGTCCTTGCCCGGCGAGAACGGTGCGCCGGTGATGACCTTCTTCGCCTGGTCGATGACGCCCTCGTAGGCGAACTTGGGCGGACGGATCCCCTGCGCGGCCGAGGCGCGCGCACGTTCCAGCAACTGGTCGAACGCGCGGCTGGTGGCGTTCAGGCGGGCGATGTAGGCGGTGTAGTCGGATTCCTCTTCCACCTTGTGGAAGCTGATCAGGAACGTGGGCCAGAAGCCCTGCGCGCCGTTCATCTGGTCGAAGGCGTAACCGTCCACCATGAACGGCAGGCCGTCGCGCGCGTTCTCGTACTGCAGCTTCCACAGGTCGTAGGACAGCTTGGCCTCGTCGTCGAGCTTGGCATAATCGAAGGTCTTCTCCATCTCTTCGACGCTGGCCTTTTGCCAGGCGACCTGGTCGCGCTGGGCCTGCTCGGACATGTCGTCGACCTGGTCGTACAGGTCCTTGCGGCCCTGGAAGGTCAGCTGGATCGGGCTGAACTTCAACTGTTCCTCGTACTTCTTGTCGAACCACTCGTTCAGCCGCTTGCTCTCGGCGGCGATATCGGCCGCAGAGGCCACCGGGGCCGCGGTGTCGGCAGCGCCGGCGGCCGGGGCATTGCCCTTGTCGCAGGCGGCGAGCGCCAGGGTGAGGGCACAGACGATCAGGGTTTTGCGCATCGGGGTCTCCAGGAGGAAAACGGGGGACGCACCCCCGCATCGGGCCACTCTAGCGGACGGTCGGCCCCGTGGTCCCATGACCAAAGACGGGGGTCGCATGTGGATGTGTCCCGGAACGAAGAACGCCGCCCTGGGGCGGCGTCCTTCTTCGGCGGTTGCGGGGTGGACCTCAGCGCAGGCCGGTCTCGTTGCGGGCGATCACCAGGCGCTGGATCTCGCTGGTGCCCTCGTAGATCTCGGTGATCTTGGCATCGCGGAAATAGCGCTCGATCGGCATTTCCTTCGAGTAGCCCATGCCGCCGTGGATCTGCAGCGCCTGATGGGTGATCCACATGGCCGCCTCGGAGGCGGTGAGCTTGGCGATGGCCGCTTCATTGCTGAAGCGCTGGCCCTGGCCCTTCACCCACGCCGCACGCAGCGTCAGCAGGGTGGCGGCGTCCAGCCTGCACTTCATGTCGGCGATCTTCGCCTGGGTCATCTGGAACGTACCGATCGGCGCACCGAACGCCTTGCGCTCCTTCACGTAGGCGATCGTGGCCTCGTAGGCGGCCCGCGCGATACCGATGGCCTGGCTGGCGATGCCGATACGGCCGGCATCCAGCACGCCCATGGCGATCTTGAAGCCCTCGCCTTCCTTGCCCAGCACGTCTTCCGGGCCCACCACGTAGTCGGTGAACTCGATCTCGCACGTCGCCGAAGCACGGATGCCCAGCTTCGGCTCGGTCTTGCCGCGATGAAAGCCGGCCTTCTCGGTGTCGATCATGAACGCGGTGATGCCGCGCGCGCCCTTGTCGGGTTCGCTCATGGCGAACAGCACGATGTACTTGGCCACCGGGCCGGAGGTGATCCAGCTCTTCTTGCCGTTGACGACGAAGCTGCCGTCGGCCTGTTTGATGGCGCGGCAACGCATCGCGGTGGCGTCGGAGCCCGACTGCGGTTCGGTCAGCGCGAAAGCGCCGATCTCGCGGCCCTCGGCGATGGCGCGCACGTACTTCTGCTTCTGCTCCTCGGTACCGAAGGTCAGGATGCCGTTGCAGAACAGCGAGTTGTTGACCGACATGATGGTCGAGTGCGCGGCATCGCCCGCGGCGATCTCGATCATGGCCAGCACGTAGGCGATCGGATCCATGCCCGCGCCACCGTATTCGGCGGGGACTTCGATGCCCATCAGGCCGTTTTCGCCCAGCAGGCGGATGTTCTCCAGCGGGAACTCGCCGGTCCTGTCGTGGTGCTCGGCGCTGGGACCGATCTTCTCCTGGGCGATCCGGCGCGCGACGTCCTGGATCATCAACTGCTCTTCGTTAAACGCGAAATCCACGGCTACCCCTCGACAGACAAACATTGAATACCAATTGTAACCCGCCACCATGCGTGGCCGTATGCCGTGGGTTGACCCGGCCGGGGGCAGACCGTCAAAATATCTCTATATCGCGATAGGAAGATATTTATGGATCTGGAAGCCTGGTCGACCCGGCTGAAGGTGTTCGCCGACGCCACCCGCGTCCGCCTGCTGGCCCTGCTGGCCCGCGAAGAGCTGACGGTGGCCGAACTGTCCGCCATCACCCAGCTGGCGCAGCCGCGCGTCTCCACCCATCTGGCCAAGCTCAAGGAAGCGGGTCTGGTGCGTGATCGCCGTGCGGGGGTCTCGGCTTACTATCGCTTCGACGAGGACAACCTGGACACGGTCCAGCGCGAGCTCTGGCGCAGCCTGCGCGACGGCAGCGACGATCCGCTGCTGCGCCAGGATGCCGAACGCGTGGCCGGCGTGCTGGCCAACCGCGCCGCCGACCAGAACTGGGCCGACAGCGTGGCCGGGGACATGGAACGCCACTACTCCCCGGGGCGCACCTGGGAGGCACTGGCGCGCACCGCCCTGCCCTTGCTGGAGACCGGCGACGTGCTGGACATCGCCTCCGGCGACGGCGTGCTGGCCGAGCTGCTGTCGCCGCATGCCAAGCGCTACATCTGCATCGACACCAGCGCCCGCGTCGTCGCGGCCGCCGGCGAGCGGCTGCGTCGTTTCCCCAACGTGGAAGTCCGCGAGGGGGACATGCATGCCTTGCCGTTCAAGGACGCCAGTTTCGATCTGGTCGTGCTGATGCATGCGCTCACCTATTCGACCAAACCGGCGCAGGCCGTGGCGGAAGCCGCGCGCGTGCTGCGCCGGGGTGGCCGCCTGCTGCTGAGCAGCCTGGCCAAGCATGAGCACCGCTCGGTCGTGGAAGCCTACGGCCACGTCAACCTGGGTTTCACGGAGAAGGAACTGCGCAAGTTCGCCGAGAAGGCGGGGCTGGAGATCGCCAACGCCGAAACCGTCACCCGTGAGCGCCGTCCGCCCCATTTCGAAGTGCTTTCGTTGACCGCGGTGAAGCCATGAAGACCCTCCCCTGGTTGCACCCCGACCGCGCCGGACTGCTGCTCGACGCCCTGCAAGAACGCATCCTGGTCATCGACGGCGCCATGGGCACGATGATCCAGCGCCACGGCCTGCAGGAAGCCGATTACCGCGGCGAGCGCTTCGCCAACGGCTGCGATGCGCAACATGCGCATGCACACGGCCCGGGTTGCGACCACGACCTCAAGGGCAACAACGACCTGCTGCTGCTCACCAAGCCGGACGTCATCGCCGGCGTGCACACCGCCTACCTCGAGGCGGGCGCGGACCTGGTGGAGACCAACACCTTCAACGCAACGTCCATCAGCCAGGCCGACTACCACCTCGAACACCTGGTGTACGAGCTGAACAAGGCCGGCGCACAGGTCGCACGGGCGTGCTGCGACGCCGTCGAGGCCACGACCCCCGACAAGCCGCGCTTCGTGATCGGCGTGCTGGGCCCGACCAGCCGTACCGCGTCGATCAGCCCGGACGTCAACGACCCCGGTTTCCGCAACACCAGTTTCGACGAACTGCGCGGCACCTACCGCGAGGCCATCGAAGGCCTGATCGACGGCGGCGCCGACACCCTGATGGTCGAGACGATCTTCGACACGCTCAACGCGAAAGCCGCGCTGTATGCCATCGAGGAAGTGTTCGAGGCGCGCGGTGGGCGCCTGCCGGTGATGATTTCCGGCACCATCACCGACGCGTCGGGACGCACACTCTCGGGCCAGACCGCCGAGGCGTTCTACACGTCTGTGGCGCACGGCCGCCCCCTGTCGGTGGGGCTGAACTGCGCGCTGGGCGCCAGGGATCTGCGCGAGCACGTGGAGACGCTGGCCACGGTGGCCGATGCCTACGTCAGCGCGCATCCCAACGCCGGCCTGCCCAACGCTTTCGGCGAGTACGACGAGACGCCGGAAGAGATGGCGGCCACGCTGAAAGAGTTTGCCCAGTCCGGCCTGCTCAACCTGGTCGGAGGCTGCTGCGGCACCACGCCCGCCCACATCCGGGCCATCGCCGAAGCCGTCGCTGGCCTGCCGCCGCGGCGACTGCCCGCCCGCGTGGAGCAGGCCGCATGAGCGCGGCCACACGCCACACGCGGCTGTCGGGCCTGGAGCCGCTGGTCATCACGCCGGACGTGCTGTTCGTCAACGTGGGTGAGCGCACCAACGTCACCGGCAGCGCGCAGTTCCGCAAGTTGATCAAGGAAGAACGCTACGAGGAAGCCGTCGAGGTCGCCCGCCAGCAGGTCGCCAACGGCGCCCAGATCCTCGATGTGAACATGGACGAGGGCCTGATCGATTCCGAGAAGGCGATGGTCCGCTTCCTCAACCTGATCGCCTCCGAGCCGGACATCGCGCGCATCCCGGTGATGGTGGACTCCTCCAAGTGGAGCGTGATCGAGGCCGGCCTGAAGTGCCTGCAGGGCAAGGGCGTGGTCAATTCGATCTCGCTGAAGGAAGGCCAAGAAGCCTTCATCGAACAAGCCCGCAAGGTACTGCGCTACGGCGCTGCGGCCGTGGTCATGGCCTTCGACGAGACCGGCCAGGCGGACACTTGCGCACGCAAGGTCGAGATCTGCACGCGCGCTTACCGCATCCTCACCGAAGAGGTGGGCTTCCCGCCGGAAGACATCATCTTCGACCCCAACATCTTCGCCGTCGCCACCGGCATCGAGGAGCACGACAACTACGCCGTGGACTTCATCGAAGCCACGCGCATCATCAAGCGGACGCTGCCGCACTGCCATGTGTCCGGCGGCGTCTCGAACGTGTCGTTCTCCTTCCGGGGCAACGAGCCGGTCCGCGCGGCGATCCACTCGGTATTCCTGTACCACGCCATCCAGGCGGGCATGGACATGGGCATCGTCAATGCCGGCGGCCTGCCTGTCTACGACGATCTGGACCCGGAACTGCGCGAGCGGGTCGAAGACGTGATCCTCAACCGCCGCAAGGACGCCACCGAACGGCTGTTGGAGATCGCCGACCGCTACAAGGGCAGGAAGGGCGAGGCGCCGGTCGAGAACCTGGCCTGGCGCGAGAAGCCGGTGCGCGAGCGCCTGGCGCACGCACTGGTGCACGGCATCGATGCCTTCGTCGACGAAGACACCGAGGAAGCACGCCGACAGGCCGCGCGTCCGCTGGACGTCATCGAAGGTCCGCTGATGGACGGCATGAACGTGGTCGGCGATCTGTTCGGCGCCGGCAAGATGTTCCTGCCGCAGGTGGTGAAGTCCGCGCGCGTGATGAAGAAGGCGGTCGCCTACCTGCTGCCCTTCATCGAGGCCGAGAAGCTGCGGACCGGCGATGTGGGCAAGTCCAACGGCAAGATCGTCATGGCCACGGTCAAGGGCGACGTGCACGACATCGGCAAGAACATCGTCGGCGTGGTGCTGGCCTGCAACAACTTCGACGTCGTCGACCTGGGCGTCATGGTGCCCACGCAGAAGATCCTGGATACCGCACGCGCCGAGAATGCCGACCTGATCGGCCTGTCCGGACTGATCACGCCGTCGCTGGAGGAAATGACCCATGTCGCGCGCGAGATGCAGCGCCAGGGCTTCGATATGCCGCTGCTGATCGGTGGCGCGACCACCTCGCGCGCGCACACGGCGCTGAAGATCGACCCCCACTACCAAGCGCCCACCGTCTGGGTGAAGGACGCCTCGCGCGCGGTCGGCGTGGCCCAATCGCTGATCTCGCGCGACATGCGCGCCGCCTTCGTGGCCGCCAACGACGCCGACTACGCCGAGATCCGCGAACGCCACAGGAACCGCGGCGACGCCAAGCGGCTGGTGTCGCTGGAAAAGGCGCGTGGGCAGAAGTTCGATGGCGGCTGGTCCGACTACACGCCGCCCGCGCCGCGCCAGCCCGGGCTGCACGTGTTCGACGACTACCCGCTCGGCGAACTGGTGGACTGCATCGACTGGACGCCGTTCTTCAATGCCTGGGAACTGTTCGGCAAGTATCCGGCGATCCTGACCGACGACGTGGTCGGCGCGCAGGCCAGCGAGCTGTACCGGGATGCGAGGGCGATGCTGGCGAAGATCGTCGACGAACGATGGCTGACGGCGAAGGCGGTGTTCGGCCTGTGGCCGGCCCAAAGCATCGGCGACGACGTCGAACTGGCGGTCGACGGACGCAGCGAGCGCCTGCACTTCCTGCGCCAGCAGGTCGACAAACCGGTCGAACGCCCGGACTTCTGCCTGGCCGACTTCATCGCCCCGAAGGACTCCGGCCGGCAGGACTGGATCGGCATGTTCGCCGTCACCGCCGGCATCGGCATCGACGCGCACGTGGCCCGCTTCGAGGCCGACCACGACGACTACAACGCCATCCTGCTCAAGGCCCTGGCCGACCGCCTGGCTGAGGCCCTGGCCGAACGCCTGCACCAGCGCGTGCGCACCGAGTTCTGGGGCTACGTCGCCGACGAAGCACTCGACAACGAAGCACTGATCGCAGAGAAGTACATCGGCATCCGCCCGGCACCCGGCTATCCGGCCTGCCCGGAGCACAGCGAGAAGGCCACGCTGTTCCGCCTGCTGGATGCGGGCAGTCATGCCGGCATGTCGTTGACGGAAAGCTTCGCGATGCTGCCCACCGCCGCCGTGTCCGGCTATTACTTCAGCCATCCGCAGAGCCAATACTTCGTGGTGGGTCGGGTGTCGAAGGAGCAGGTGGCGGACTATGCCAGGCGCAAGGGCGTGGAGGTCGCGCACGTGGAGCGCTGGCTGGCCTCGAACCTGGACTACGATCCGGAATGAGGCGGCGCGCGTCCGGCTAGAATGCGCCACCTTCTCCGTGGTCGTCCCGCCATGCCGTCGCCTCTCCCCCGCCGCCCCCTCCGGATGACGTCCGCAGCGGCGTCCGCGGACGGGGCACCATGAACGCGACGACTGGCATGTCGGGCTATCCCGCCGTGCGGCTGTCCAGCTTCTATTTCTTCTACTACGCCGTACTGGGTGCGTTCACCCCGTACTGGAGCCTGTACCTGGAATCGCGCGGGCTGGGCGTCACCGCCATCAGCGTGTTGATGAGCCTGTGGTACGCCACGCGCATCCTCTCGCCCTCGTTGTGGACGACGCTGGCCGCGCGCTCGCCGCATCCGATCCGCTGGCTGCACCTGGGGTGCGCGCTGGCCGTGGGCAGCTTTGCGCTGTTCCTGCTGCCCTGGAATTACGTGGGCCTGTTCGTCGTGATGACGGCGTTCTGCTTCGCCTACAACGCCGTCATGCCGCAGTTCGAGTCGATCACCATGTCGCACCTGGCGGCGCGCAGCGATCGCTACGGCCTGATCCGCGTATGGGGATCGATCGGCTTCATCGTGGTCGTGGCCTCGTTCGGCTGGCTGATCGATGCAAGGCGGCTCGGCATCGGCGCCCTGCCCTGGCTGATGCTGCCCGTGCTGGCGGCCGTGCTGGGTTCGGCGCTGATCAACCGGTACGCGCACGACCCGGACGCGCCGCGGACGGCAGCGGACGAAGGCTTCCGCGCGCGCCTGCGTCAACCCCGCGTCATCACGTTCTTCGTCGCCGCATTCCTCACCCAGGTATCGTTCGGTCCGTTCTACACGTTCTTCTCGATCTATCTTTCCGAACACGGCTACAGCACCGGAACGCAGGGCGTGCTGTGGACCGTGGGCGTGCTGGCCGAGATCGCAGTGTTCTTCCTCTCCAGCCGCATCTTCCGTCGCTGGGACGCTTCGCGCGTGCTGATGTTCGCCCTGCTCAGCGCATCCGTCCGTTGGCTGATGACGGCGCTGTTTCCCGACCACACGCCGCTGATGGTGTTGGCCCAGCTGACCCATGCGCTGAATTTCGGCGCGTTCTTCGCGGCCGCCATGCAGCTGCTGGTGCGGTTCTTCCCGGGTCGCCTCAACGGCCATGGCCAAGGCGTGTTCTATGGACTGTCGTCCGGCGTCGGCGGCGTGTGCGGTGCACTGCTGGCGGGGCAGCTGTGGCGCTTCAGCGGCGAGACCGCCTTCATGGCCTCGTCGGCCATCGCCCTGCTTGCCGCGGTCATCGTGTGGCGGTGGCTGGTGCGTCAGGCGCCTCCCCGCATCGCCTGACGCAAGTGGATCGGTCGATTCATCGGAGCTGACTGAGGAAGCGTCGGATCGCCGCCGCGGCTTCTACGGGAGCGAGCTGAAACAGGAAGTGGGGGGCCGGGATCGTCTGCCACCGTGCGCGGCGCGCCAGACGCACGATGTCGCATCCCGCACGGGGCCGGATCAACCGGTCGTGCCCGGCCTGCAGATAGAGCAGCGGCATGGTCAGGCCGGCGAGTTCATCACGTACGTCCACCCGCAGGGCAGCCAGCGCGCGACGCCGCAGCACATCCACCGGTATCGCGTCGAGGATAAGGTCCAGTTCTTTACGCAGGTCCGGCGGCATGCCTTCGCCTGCCAGCAGGCGCTCAAGCGCGAATGCCGGTGGCGCGATGGCCGGCATCCGCTGCAGCACGTTGGCCAACAGGGCGCTGACCGGAAGCGGGTTGTGCACGAAGCTGGCCGCCAGCACGACGGCCCTTACCCGCGCAGGGTGCCGGTGCGCCAGCATCACCGCCAGCGGTCCGGCGAAGGACTCGGCCACCAGCACGACATCCGCATGGCGCTGCATTGTGGGCCCGAACGCATCGGCCAGCGCGGCATAGCTGTGGAAATGGCCGCTGTCGTACGTCCATGGCTCGACCTCGACCGCATCGCCAAACGCCTGAATCAACGGCGCATACAGACGACCGGTGCCATCCAGCCCCGGCAAAAGGCACAGGCGCATGCCGTCGCCCGGCCGGGTCACCACACCAGGTCGTCGGGTACCTGGTATTTCGGATCCGCGTAGGGGTCTTCCTCGGCGGTCGCGTTCGGGTCGACCTTCAGCGCCACCGCCGCTGCGAAGATCGCTTCGGCTTCGGCCAGCACGGCGGACGTCACCAGCAGATAGCGTCCATTCTGCTGCACCACGCCCAGCTCGCCGGCGTTGAGGGCTTTCAGCTGCTCGGCGTTGACGTAGATGCGCTTGATCTTGCCACCGTAGGGGAAATGCCGGGCGATGTCGGCCTCGGCATCGTTCAGCGCCTTGTCCTTCAGGAAGGCCACTAGCCTGGCCTTCGCCTCGCGACGCAGGCGGGCCTCCTCCTGCTTCACGCGCTCGGCCTCGATCCGCTCCTCCTTCTCGCGCTGGGCGCGGATGGCGTACGCCTTCGCCAGATCGATCTCTTCCTGCGAACGCGGCTTGCGCGCCTGTCCCTGCGACGATCGGGGCTTGCCGCCCGGGCCGCTGCGCGGGGCGGGAGCGGCACCCTTGCCGGACGGACGCGGACCGGGCCTGCGTACGTCGGGCTTGCGCGCATCCGGCTTGCGTTCGGGCTTGGGCGCAGGCTTGAAGCCCAGGCCGAGCAACTGGTCTCGAAGGGAATCGGTCATGGCGGGTTCGTGGGGGCGTGCCGTGGCGGCAGCGTATCAATAATGGGGCGGCGGCGGCTCGCTGGCCGGGTCTTCGAACAGCGAGGTCCGCACCTTGCCCAGCTCTTCCACCATGTGCCGCAAGAGCAGCGCCGTACGCTGGTTCTCGGCGCGCGCGTCGGCCAGGGCCTCGCTGAGTTCGTTCAGCGAGTGCTCCTGGAACGCAAGACGGGTTTCCAGTTCCACCAGTCGGCGTTCCAGTGCATCGCCCTGTCGTGTCGGCTCAGCCTGCATGCACGGACCTCCCGCGCCCGATCCCGTAGTACGCGATGCCCGCGGCCTCCACCTCGACCGGGTCGTAGAGATTGCGGCCATCGAAGATCACCGCGTCGCCCAGCGCATCGCGCAAGCGGACGAAATCCGGGCTGCGGAACTGTTTCCACTCGGTCACCACGAACAGCGCATCGGCGCCTTCCAGCGCGGCGTACGCATCCCGGCACAGCACCAGGTCGTCGCGTTCGCCGAAGATGCGCGACGCCTCCTCGTGGGCTTCGGGGTCGTAGGCGCGCACGCGCGCACCGGCCTCCCACAGCTCGGACAGCAGCCTGCGGCTGCTGGCTTCGCGCATGTCGTCGGTATTGGGCTTGAACGCCAGCCCCCACACCGCAAAGGTCTTGCCGCGCACGCCTTCGTCCTCGCCGCGCTCGTAGTGGCGCTGCAGCAGCTCGAAAAGATGGCCCTTCTGGCGATCGTTGACGCCTTCGACCGCCAGCAGGAGCTCGGGCGCATAGCCGTGCTGCTGCGCGGTGCGCGCCAGCGCCTGGACGTCCTTCGGGAAGCAGGAACCGCCGTAGCCGGCGCCCGGGTAGATGAAATGCCAGCCGATGCGCGGGTCGGAACCGATGCCCTGACGCACATGCTCCACGTCCGCCCCCACGCGTTCGGCGATGTTGGCGATCTCGTTCATGAAACTGATCTTGGTGGCCAGCATCGCGTTGGCCGCGTACTTGGTCAGTTCGGCCGAACGCACGTCCATGACCACGATGCGTTCGTGGTTGCGGTTGAACGGCGCGTACAGGCGCCGCAGCCGCTCGACCGCCTGCGGGTGCGCCGCTCCGATCACGATACGGTCCGGACGCATGCAGTCGTTGACCGCATCGCCTTCCTTCAGGAACTCGGGGTTGGACACCACGTCGAAGGCGACATCCGCGCCGCGCGCGGCCAGTTCGACCTCGATCGCGGCGCGCACCTTGTCGGCCGTCCCCACCGGCACGGTGGACTTGTTCACCACCGTGCACGCGCGCCCGATGTGGCGGCCGATCGTACTTGCCACCGCCAGCACGTACTGCAGGTCGGCGCTGCCATCCTCGTCGGGCGGCGTCCCCACCGCGAT
Source organism: Pseudoxanthomonas sp. F11 (assembly GCF_037046485.1). NCBI lineage: Bacteria > Pseudomonadati > Pseudomonadota > Gammaproteobacteria > Lysobacterales > Lysobacteraceae > Pseudoxanthomonas > Pseudoxanthomonas sp. F11. Next base: position 186,826 of record NZ_JBANLZ010000005.1, read on the forward strand.
GAAGATCACGTCGCCATGGGCGATGGCCGACGCGGCATCGGTGGTGAACCGCAAGCGTCCCGCGGCATGGTTGGCCTTGACCATGGGCGACAGGCCAGGTTCGTAGATCGGCACGATCCCCTGGTTGAGTCCTTCCACCTTGACCGGATCGATATCGACGCAGATCACGTCGTGACCGACCTCCGCCAGGCAGGTGCCCGTCACCAGACCCACGTAACCCGTGCCGAAGATTGCGACGCGCATCTGCTGACTTCCTGCCCTTGGGAACCGTGATTGGATCGAAGGCTTATTGCAGGATGCCCATCAGTTCCACGTCGAACGTCAGCGTGGCGTCCGGTCCGATCTTGCCGCCCGGCGCGCCGCCCTCGCCGTAGGCGAGGTTGGACGGGATCCAGAAACGGTACTTGGCGCCGACCGGCATCAGCGACACGCCTTCGGTCCAGCCCGCGATCACGCCGTTGAGCGGGAATTCGGCCGGCTCGCCACGGGCGTAGGAACTGTCGAACACCTCGCCGTTCAGCAGCTTTCCTTCGTAGTTGACGCGTACGCGGCTGGTCGGCATGGGCCGCTGGCCATTGCCCTGCCGCAGCACCATGTACTGCAGGCCGGAGGGCGTGGTGATCACGCCCGGCTTGCCTTTGTTTGCGGCAAGGAACTTGGCGCCCTCTTCACGGTTGCGCTGGGCAAGACCGGCCTGCCGCTTGGTCATATAGGCCTTCATCTCCGTCTGCGCCTGTTCCACGGTCAGCAGCGGCGTGCCGGCCTTGCCGGCCACGGCGCGCACGGCCTGCGCGAGGACGGCGGGATCGATCTCGTCCTTGAACGGCATCAGCGAGGGGCCGACGACGTAGGTGCCCAGAAACAGGCCCACCTTGGTCTTGTCCACCGGCGGCGGGGTGCTGCCCGGCGGCATGCCGGGGATGGGCTGGCCATCGGCCGCCGCCAGGTTCACGCGCAGCAACTGGTCGGTGGCCTGCGCCTCCTGTTCGGAAATCAGCGCCGGCTTGCCCGCGAACGTATTGACGATCGCCCGCTCGAAGGCGGCGGTGTCCATGAACGGACCCACCGGCTGCAGCGAGTTGCCGACATCGACGCCGATGGCATAGCTGACCTTGTCGCGCTCGGTCACCAGCGCGGTCTTTTCCTGTGCAGCCACGCTGCCTCCCAGCATCGAAAACGAGATTCCCAACAACGCGGCTACGCCGCGGACCGACCGCTTCATCCTTTCACTCCTGGAGCCCGCGCCGGGAAGATGGCGCCAAACGCCTATTGTGGCACGCCTGTCGCCCTGCACGGCAGCGTCAGCGCACCGCACGCGGAGCCGCAAGCTCGCGCTCGATCGCGGCCACCAGCGCGGGATCGTCCGGCCTGGTCTTGCTGGGGAACTGGGCGACCACACGCCCGTCGCGAGAAATCAGGTACTTGTGGAAATTCCACCCCGGCGCCGTGCCGGTCGCCCGCGTCAGTGCCCTGTACAGCGGCGTGGCGTTTTCGCCGATCACGGAGACCTTCTCGAACATGGGGAACTTCACGCCGTAGGTGAGCGTGCAGAACTCCTGGATCTCTTTCTCGGTGCCGGGTTCCTGGCCCCTGAAGTCGTTGGAGGGAAAACCGAGCACGGCAAATCCCTTGGGCGTGTACCGCTGGTGCAGGGCCTCCAGGCCCTCGTACTGCGGCGTGTAACCGCATTTGCTGGCGGTATTGACCACCAGCAGCACCTGGCCGGCATAACGTTCCTTCAGGTTCACGGGCGTTTTCGCGGTCAGTGGCCGATAGCTGACATCCAGCAGACCGGCCGCCAAGACGGCCGAAGCGGCCCCCAGGAGCGCAACAAAAGCACTGTATTTCAACAACTTGGACGTCATGACCCGCTCCACTAGTACGAACATGACAAGTATGCCTTCAGTTGGGTGGCAAAACCTTGTCAGCCGGTTGACGGCCTGTGTTTTGGTGTTATAGTTGAATACAACACCACTCACCCAACGCAGGGGGGGATGCCATGAACCAGAAACTGACCCACACACTGCCCAGCTTGGCCGTCGGCGGCCTGCTGCTGGCGATCGGGGTGCTGGCGACCGTCACCGGTGCACGCACGGCCGACGTGGAATCCACCGCCCTGGTCGGCGCGCTGGAATCCGATGCCGCCGAGGTCGCAGGCGATGACGGCAATCCGCAGGCGCGGCAACACAAGCGCCGGGCGCGGGCCTCGCTGGCCATGCCCTATTTCTCCTTTGGCCAATCGCTGCGTCCGAGGAGCTGAGCCATGACGTCCATCCAATGGAGCGACGGCGCTCCCATCTACCGTCAGCTGAAGGATCGCGTGATCGCGATGATGCTGGACGGGATACTGAAGCCGGGTGACGCCCTGCCCTCCGTGCGCCAGGTGGCGGCGGAGTACCAGTTGAATCCGATCACCGTATCGCGCGCCTACCAGGAACTGGCCGACGAGGCCCTGGTGGAGAAGCGTCGCGGCCTGGGCATGTTCGTCACCGACGAAGCGTCCAAGAAGCTGCGCGGCAGCGAGCGCGAGCGGTTCCTGACCGAAGAATGGCCGGCCGTCGCCGAGCGCATCGAACGCCTGGGCCTGTCCATCGAAGATCTGCTGCAATCCAAGGGGAACAAGTGATGAACGCCGCAATCGCCAATGCCGTGGTGTCGGCCCACGGCCTGCGCAAGGCCTACAAGAACAAGCTTGCGCTGAACGACACCAGCTTCCAGATCGAGGCTGGCAAGATCATCGGCCTGATCGGTCCCAACGGCGCGGGCAAGACCACCGCGTTGAAGGCCATCCTGGGCCTGATCCCGTTCGAAGGCCAGCTGAAGGTACTGGGCCTGGATCCGCGCAAGGATCGTGACGAGCTGATGAAGGACGTGTGCTTCATCGCCGACGTGGCCGTGCTGCCGCGCTGGATGAAGGTCAAGGAAGCCATCGATTTCGTCGACGGCGTGCACCCGCGGTTCGACCGCGCCAAGTGCGAACGTTTCCTGGCCAATACCCAGCTCAAGCCCAACCTGCGCGTGCGCGAGATGTCCAAGGGCATGATCGTGCAGCTGCACCTGGCGCTGGTGATGGCCATCGACGCCAAGCTGCTGGTGCTGGACGAGCCCACGCTGGGCCTGGACATCCTGTACCGCAAGCAGTTCTACCAGCGCCTGCTGGAGGACTACTTCGACGAACAGAAGACCATCATCGTCACCACCCACCAGGTCGAGGAGATCGAACACATCCTCACCGACGTGATGTTCATCCGCGACGGCAGGATCGCGCTGACCGCGCAGATGGACGAAGTCGCCGAGCGTTACACCGAAGTGCTCGTCAGCGGGGAGGCGGTCGAGCAGGCCCGCGCCCTGAAACCCATCGACGAGCGCGCCCTGCCCTTCGGCAAGACCGTCCTGCTGTTCGACGGCGTGCCGCAGGCGCAACTCGCCCCGCTGGGCGAAACCCGTACCCCTGGCCTGGCCGACCTGTTCGTCGCCATCATGAAAGGAACCTACGCATGAACGCCGTGACTTCGACGTTGGGCAAGCCCTCCAAGCCGGGCGCGTTCAAATGGCTGATCAAGCGCGAGTTCTGGGAGAACCGCGGAGGCTTCTTCTGGGCGCCGGTGATCACCGGCGGCATCTTCCTGGTACTGAACCTGATCCTGGCCGTGATCGGCAGCATCGCCGCACGGCGGTCGATGGACGGTGGCGGTTTCGTCATCGACGATGCGCCGGAGAAGGCGCACCAGATCGTCGGCGGCATCGGTGACGGCATGCTGCTGGGCGGTGTGATCCTGGCCTGCGTGGTACTGGCCTTCGTGGTGTTCTTCTACGCCCTGGGCACCCTCTACGACGACCGCCGCGACCGCAGCGTGCTGTTCTGGAAGTCGCTGCCGGTCTCGGACACCCACATGGTGCTGTCCAAGCTGGCCTGGGCGCTGGTCCTGGCGCCGCTGCTGGCCATCGGTATCGGCATCCTGATCGGCGTGGCGATGTGGCTGATCTCGGCCCTGACCATCACCGTCAACGGCCTGCCGGCCGGCGGCGCGATGTTCACCCACTCCCACCCGTTGCGTGTGATCGGCGGCGTGATCAGCTCCCTGCCTGTGTACATGATGTGGTCGCTGCCTGCGGTCGGCTGGTTGATGTTCTGCTCGGCCTGGGCGCGCAGCAAGCCGTTCCTGTGGGCGGTGCTGGTCCCCGTGCTGGCCTGCGTGATCGTCAGCATGACCGACATCCTGCCGGGCTTGGATATCCGTCACGACCTGGTCTGGTACACGGTGGTCTACCGCGGTCTGCTGAGCGTGGTGCCGGGCGCGTGGTTCCCGACGCTGGAAGGCGGCGCCGCCAACCCGCACACCGAGATCAACACGCCGGACGAACTGGCCAATGCCATCGACCTGACCCGCAGCTGGCACGCTTTCGCCACGGCGGACATGTGGATCGGCGCCGCCATCGGCGTGGCCCTGATCGTCGGCGCGATCCATCTGCGTCGTTGGCGCGAAAGCGAGTAATCGCCCGTCAGCCTTTCCAGGCGGGCCCACCCCGGCCCGCCCCTTTCAGGAACCGGACATGCACACCCCTCTTTCACGGATGCGCCCCCTCATCGTGCTCGGCATGATCGCCCTGGCGGCGTGCCAGCCGACCGACAAGAACCAGGCCCCCACGGGCGTGGTGGCCAAGGCGATGGACGAAGCGGCCAAGGGACTGGGCGAGGCCAGCCAGGAGATGGACAAGGCCCGCGAAGAGATCGCCACCGCACGCGACCGCCTGGCCCGCGAGAACATTTCGCTCAACCGCAACGACAAGCAGCACCTGCCCAAGGCCGAGATCACGCCGGCCGGCGATCTGCTGATCGAAGGCAAGGCGGTCGCAACCACACCGGAGCAGAAGGCGCTGGTACTGGCCTACCGCGGCGAACTGCTGGGCGTGGTCGGCGATGGCATGGCGATCGGCATGGAGGGCGCGCGCGTCGGCATCGACGCCGCCGCGTCTGCCCTGAAGGGCGTCCTCGCGGGCCAGGACGGCGACCAGATCGGCAAGCAGGTCGGCGAGCAGGCCAAGGCCAAGATCCAGCCTATGGTCGCGCAGCTGTGCACGCGCCTGCCCGGCCTGTTGTCGGCGCAGCAGGCGCTTTCCGCCGCCCTGCCCGAATTCTCGCCCTACGCCACGATGGACCAGGCCGATGTGGACGACTGCGGCGACGCCAATGGCGACGGCAACTGGACCTTCTGAGGTTTCCCGACCCAACCCGCGCGTTAGCCCGCGTATCAGCGCCACCGACATCGATTCAGGCGACGAAGAGGACACGCCATGCACTCCACGCGCAACCCGCGCATGCTGATGACGATTTTCCTGGCCAGCCTTCTTCCGCTCGCGGTACAGACGGCTAACGCCGGTGATACCCGCGTCGACAACGAGATCAGCGCCGACCTCGCCGATGCTCGCAGTGAAGTCCGTACCGAGCTCGCCGCTGCCCGTCGCGAACTCGACACCGGCAACCTGCGACTGGGCGACAGTCTTCGCTTCGGCAAGTCGGATGCGCGCGTCGCCCATGCGGATCGCGCGTTGCCGCGCGCGGAGATCACCCCGCAGGGTGATTTCCTCATCGAAGGCAAGCCGGTCGCCATCGACCGCCATCAGCGACAGGAACTGCTGCTCTACCGCGGCGAGGTCATCGCCATCGCCAAGGCCGGCATCGACATCGGCGAACGCAGCGCCCAGGCGGCGCTGGATGCGGTGGACCGTGGCCTCTTCAGTCTGATGTTCGGCGCGATGACCGGCAGTCTGGAGCGACGCATCGAGAAGACCGTCCGCGAGACCGTCGAACCCGGCGTGCGACGGATCTGCCGGAGCCTACCGGCACTGTTGGATCGCGAGCAGCGGCTGTCCGCTGCCGTTCCCGAGTTCCGCCCTTACGCCACGTTGGAGGCGGACGATGTCGGGGATTGCGAAAACGAGCTGCGCCGCGAGTTCGCGAGCCGATAGCGCACCTTCGCCGACAGCCGCGGCCTGTCCGACCTATGATCACCCCCGGAGACACGGAATGCGCACCGCCCTGATCGCTTCCTCCCTGCTCGCCGCGCTGGCGCTGGCGGCGCCCGCGTCGGCCTCCGACCGGTACTGCAAGCACGAATCTCCCCGCGAGCTGGTGCTGGACACCGGCGATGCCAAGGCCGTGGTATTCGAGGTCGGGCCCCACGACATGACGGTGGAATCGCGCGCAGGTGCCCCCGCCGCAGCGAGCGGCCGCGCCTGCAGCAGCCATGCCGATCGGTTGGCGCGGCTGAAGATCGAACAGCGCCGCGCCGGCGACAAACTGATCGTGCGTCTGTACCAGGAGGGCAGCTTCAGCGGCATCTCCTTCGGCAGCAACTACGCTTACCTGCACCTGACGGCGACCCTGCCGGATCATCTGCCCGTGCAGGTGAAAGTCGGGTCGGGCGAGGCCAAGGTCACGGGCGCCCCCGTGTTCAGCGCCGACGTGGGCTCGGGCCACGCCGTGGGCCGCGACATCCGCGGGCTGGCCGCCGTCTCGGTGGGCTCTGGCGACATCGACATCCACGGCGCCGGCAGCCTCAAGGTCGTGTCGATCGGTTCGGGCGACGTGGAGGCCGACCGCGTGCACGGCCGCACCCACGTCGGCAGCATCGGCTCGGGCAGCTTCAGCCTGTCGCGCGGTGGCGGTGCCGAGATAGACTCCATCGGCTCCGGCGGCGCTCAGCTTCGCGACATCACCGGCGATGTGGTGGTCGGCTCGGTCGGCTCCGGCGGCGTGGAAGCGCGCAATGTCACCGGCGCACTGACCGTCCGCTCGCTCGGCAGCGGCGATGTCGACCACGAAGGCGTCACCGGCGCGATCGACATCCCGAAACATCACTGAGTTCGCAGGAAACACCATGACCCGATTCGCACCGCTCGCTCTTGCGCTGTCCCTCGTGCTGCTGTCCGCCTGCTCCGGCAAGGACAAGGCGCCCAACGCCGGTGAGGGCGATGGTATCGCCGTCTCGCGCGCGCTGTGGGGCCAGAACCTCACGCTCAATGCGACCGGTCACCCGCAGGCTGAAATCTCGGCCAAGGGCGACTTCATCGTCGGCGGCAAGAAGGTGGAGGTGAGCGATGCGCAGCGCGCCCTGCTGGTCGCCTACCACCGTGAGCTGGGCGGGATCGCCGATGCGGGCATCGCCACCGGCAAGGAAGGCGCCAAGCTCGCCGGCAAGGCGGTGGGCGCCGCGGTAAAGGGCATCTTCAGCGGCAATCCGGATCAGATCGACAAGCAGATCGAAGCCGAGGCCAAAAAGGTCGAAGCCGAGGCGATGAAGATCTGCGACCGTCTGCCCGGCCTGTACAGGGCGCAGCAGGACCTGGCCGCCGCGTTGCCTGCGTTCCAGCCGTACGCGTCGATGGACGAAGGCGATGCGGAAGACTGCCGCACCAGCCACAACAAGAATCACGAGGCCGGCAAGGACCTGGGCCGCGCTATCGGCCGGGCGGTCAAGGGCGACAATGGCAGCGCATCCGGCCAGGATGCCGCCGCCGAAGCGGATGCCGCCGCGAAACCCGCCACGCCCTGATGCCGCGAGCCGCGCACGCGCGGTCCGTCACGCCCCATCCCTTTTCGACAGGAGCGCATCATGAGCAAGTACCGCCTTGTGGCGACGGCGATCGCGCTGGCGCTCGCCGCGCCCGTGGCCCACGCGAGCGACGGGCCGGAGCCCGCTCGCGAACGCGCCTTCCAGGACCACATCGCCTATGTGGCCACGTTCGCGATGCCGGTGCTGATCGAGAAATGCTCGGCTGCGGACCCCACCTACCTGCAGCGTGCAGCGCCTGCGTATTTCCGCTACGTCAATACGCACCAGGACCGTATCGAGCGCGGCCGACTGCTGACGCTCGCCGAGTTCGCGCCGGATGAAACGCTGGCGACCTACCGGGAACGCACGCTTGCGCAGCGCCTGGGCCGGCTGGACACGGGCACGCCCGAACAGAAGCAACAGATGTGCGAGGGCGCATTGGCGATGCTGTCCGGGACGAAGGTTCCAGGCGAATGGCCTCCGCGCGACTGAGCGGCGCGACCGCGCCCCTCAGCCGCCTCCGCCCCCGGGCTTCCCGTGGATACCGCCCTTGGCGAGCACGGCCGGATCCAGCAGCGGTTTGAGCGTCTTCTCCGGCAACCCCGTGATCTCGCGGGCGACCTCGAGCACCGGCCGGTTCTGCCGGTAGGCCTGCTTGGCGATGGCGGCGCCCTTTTCGTAACCGATCACCGGGTTGAGCGCGGTGACCAGTATCGGGTTGCGGTCCAGGGCTTCCTTCACCCGCGCCTGGCGTATCTGCAGGCCGGCGATGCAGTCGTCGGCCAGCAGCCGCGATACGTTCGACAGCAATTGCATCGCGTCCAGCAGGTTGTGTGCGATCAGCGGCAGGGTGACGTTGAGCTGGAAATTGCCGGTCTGGCCGGCGACCGTCACCGCCGTGTGGTAGCCCATCACCTGCGCACAGACCATCACGGTGGCTTCGGGAATCACCGGGTTCACTTTGCCGGGCATGATCGAACTGCCGGGCTGCAGCGCGGGCAGTTCGACCTCGCCCAGCCCCGCCAGCGGTCCGGAGTTCATCCAGCGCAGGTCGTTGGCGATCTTCGTGAGGGCGACGGCCAGCGCGCTGAGCTGGCCGGACAATTCCACGGCATCATCCTGCGCCGCCAGCCCCTCGAACTTGTTGGCGGCGCTTTCGAAGCGCGTGCCGGTGGTGGCGGACAGCGCCTTCGCCACGCGCGCGCCGAAGCGGGGATCGGCATTGATGCCGGTGCCGATGGCGGTACCGCCCAGCGGCAGCCGGCGCACCCGCTTGAGCGTGTCCTCGATGCGCGCCTGCGCCGATGCCAGCTGCGCCGACCACGCCGAGAACTCCTGGCCGAAGGTCAGCGGCATGGCATCCATCAGATGGGTCCGGCCGGTCTTCACCACCTTGCCCAGTGCCCGGCCCCGCGCATCGATGGTCTTGCGCAGGTGCCCGATGGCCGGCAGCAGGTCTTCGACCGCGGCGAGTTGGGCCGCCACCCGGATCGCCGTGGGGATGACGTCGTTGGAGCTCTGGCCGAGGTTGACGTGGTCGTTCGGGTGCACCTGCGCCTTGCCTGCGCGAGAAGCCAGGGTGGCGATCACCTCGTTGGCGTTCATGTTGGACGAGGTGCCGGAGCCGGTCTGGTAGACGTCGATCGGGAAATGCGCGTCGTGTTCGCCGCGCGCGACCGCGTTGGCGGCCGTCTGCACGGCCTTGGCGACGCCCTTGGGCAGCAGGCCCAGGCCCGCGTTGACCTCCGCGGCCGCCGCCTTCACCAGACCCAGGGCGCGGATGAAGCCACGCGGCATGGGCCGGCCGGAAATGGGGAAGTTCTGGACCGCACGTTGGGTCTGCGCGCCCCACAGGGCATCCGCAGGCACCTGCAACTCGCCCATGCTGTCGTGCTCGACGCGGGTGCGGCCCGCGGTCTTCTTGCTGGTCATCAGCGTCTCCTGGCAGGACTTCACGGCTCGCATGCCGGCCGAAGCCGGTGGCTGGCGGGCCGACAGGATACGCCAGGCCGGAGGGCCGCCTTCCCGGGGTAAAATGGAACGCTCCCTTCCAGCCCCCTGCCCCGCCCATGTCGGATTCGTCCCTGCTCGCCCTCTCTCCGCTCGACGGCCGCTATGCCGGCAAGGTCGATGCGCTGCGCCCGATCTTTTCCGAATACGGCCTGATCCGCGCCCGCGTGAAGGTGGAGGTCGAGTGGCTGCTGGCGCTGGCCGCTGAGCCGGGCATCACCGAACTGGCCACGTTCTCCGAAGGGGCGAAGGCCCGCCTGCGGGCGCTGGCCGACGGCTTCAGCGTGGCCCATGCCGCCCGCGTCAAGGAGATCGAGCGCACCACCAACCATGACGTCAAGGCAGTGGAGTACTTCATCAAGGAACAGCTGAAGTACGACGCCGAGCTCGCGCCCGCGCTGGAGTTCGTTCATTTCGCCTGCACCAGCGAAGACATCAACAACCTGTCCTACGGCCTGATGCTGGAACAGGCGCGCCGCGAAGTGCTGCTGCCTTCGCTGGACGGCGTCGCCTCCACCCTGCGCGCACTGGCCCACGCGCAGGCCGCGCAACCCATGCTGTCGCGCACGCACGGCCAGACCGCCTCGCCGACCACGCTGGGCAAGGAGATCGCCAATGTCGTGGCTCGCCTGGAGCGCCAGCGCGCTCAGATCGCCGCGGTGGAGCTGACCGGCAAGATCAACGGCGCAGTCGGCAACTACAACGCCCACGTGGCCAGCTACCCCGACGTGGACTGGCCGACCTTCGCCCAGCGCTTCGTCGAAGGGCTGGGTCTGGTATTCAACCCGTACACCACCCAGATCGAGCCGCACGACAACGTCGCCGAAATCGGTGACGCGGCGCGCCGCGCCAACACCATCCTGATCGATCTGGCCCGCGACATCTGGGGCTACATCTCGCTGGGCTACTTCAAGCAGAAGCTCAAGGAAGGCGAAGTCGGTTCCTCGACCATGCCGCACAAGGTCAACCCGATCGACTTCGAGAACGCCGAAGGCAACTTCGGTATCGCCAATGCCCTGTTCGAACACTTCAGCGCCAAGCTGCCGATCAGCCGGTGGCAGCGTGATCTCACCGACTCCACCGTGCTGCGTGCACTGGGTACGGCGTTCGGTCACACCCAGGTGGCGCTGGATTCCCTGGCCAAGGGCCTGGGCAAGCTGGAAGTGAACCCGCAGCGCCTGGACGCCGACCTCGACGCCGCCTGGGAAGTGCTGGCCGAAGCCGTGCAAACCGTCATGCGCCGCCACGGCCTGCCCAATCCGTACGAACAGCTGAAGGCGCTGACGCGCGGCCAGGGCATCACCGCCGATTCGATGCGTGCCTTCATCGAATCGCTGGCGCTGCCGGCCGACGCCAAGCAGCGCCTGCGGGACATGACGCCGGGCAGCTACACCGGCCTGGCCGAGCGTCTCGCACGCGGCATCTGACCTCGGAGGCGGGTACGGCGATGCATCTGCTGATCAACATCGACGTACCCGACCTGCCGGCCGCCGAGGCGCTGTATACGCGCGCCTTCGGGCTGACCACCGGGCGCCATTTCGGCGACGGTGGCGTCGAACTGCTGGGGGCGCAGGCACCGATCTACCTGCTGCAGAACGCGGCCGGCTCCGGCGCCACCGCCATCACAAACCGTGACTACGCCCGCCACTGGACGCCGGTGCACCTGGATGTGGTGGTGGATCACCTTGAACCTGCCCTCGACCGTGCCCTGCAGGCCGGCCTGGTGCAGGAAACCGACATTCGCGACACGGACTGGGGCCGCATCGTCGGCCTGGCCGATCCCTGGGGCCATGGCTGGTGCCTGCTGCAGTTCGTCAATCGCGGCTACGACGAGATCGCCACATGAAACGTCGCTTCACCCTGCTGGGCAGTGTGATCGCCCTCGCCCTTTCATCGACCGCCCTCGCCTCCGATGCGCCTGCCTTCAGGGGCTGCGCCGACGATGCCGGCTGGAACGATCCTGCAACGCCCCTGAAGGTGTACGGCAACACCTGGTACGTCGGCACCTGCGGCATCAGTGCGCTGCTGGTCACTTCCGACGCGGGCCATATCTTGGTCGATGCCGCCACGCCGCAGGCGGGCCCGCAGATCCTGGCCAACATCCGCGCGCTCGGTTTCAGGCCGGAGGACGTGCGCGCCATCGTGTTCTCGCACGAGCATTTCGATCATGCCGGCAGCCTCGCCGAACTGCAGAAAGCCACGGGTGCACCGGTGTACGCGCGCGCACCGGCCGTCGACACGTTGAAGCGCGGCCTGCCGGACCGCACCGACCCGCAATTCGAGGTGGCCGAACCCATCGCGCCGGTCGCCGACATCATCCCCCTGGCCGACGACGGCGTGGTGAGCGTCGGCCCGCTGGCCCTGACGGCGGTCGCCTCGCCTGGCCACACCCCGGGTGGCACCAGTTGGACCTGGCGCGCCTGCGAAGGCGACGACTGTCGCCAGATGGTCTACGCCGACAGCCTGACGGCGATCTCGGACGACGTCTTCCGCTACAGCGACGACGCCGCGCATCCGGGCTACCTGGCGGCATTCCGCGACACCCTCGCACGGGTCGCAGCGCTCGACTGCGACATCCTGGTCACCCCGCACCCTTCGGCCAGCCACCTGTGGAACCGGATCGGCCCGAGGGCCGCCGCACCGCTGATGGACACCACCGCCTGCCGCCGCTACGCACAGGGTGCGATGCAGCGGCTTGAGAAGCGCCTGGCCGAGGAGGCCGCCACCTCCCCCTCCGACGACGCGCGGCCTTGATGCGCATCAATGCCCTGCGCGGCCTGCCCGGCCACGCTGGCCTCCCTTTCCCATGCGCGGCGTGACGCTGCGCGGATCCGACACCATGAAGAAGAACCCGTCCCGCACCGCTGCCCTGCCCTTCGAGATCGTCGCCACGCGCGACCAGCCGCTGGGCATGCCGGCCGAGCGCTTCCTGCGCGACTACTGGCACAAGCGGCCCCTGCTGATCAGGAACGCCTTTCCCGGCTTCGAAACGCCCGTGCAGCCGGAAGACCTGGCGGGCCTGGCCTGCGAAGAAGGCGTGCTGGCGCGGATGATCAGTCTGGATCGCGCCACCGGGGCCTGGGACGTGCGCACCGGCCCGTTCCAGGAAGAGGACTTCCCCGGTCTGCCCGACCACGACTGGACCCTCCTGGTGCAGGACGTGGACAAGTGGGATGCCGACGTACGCGAACTGCTGGCGCAGTTCCGTTTCCTGCCGCGCTGGCGTGTGGACGACATCATGATCAGCTTTGCGGCCACCGGCGGCTCGGTGGGCGCCCACGTGGACCATTACGACGTGTTCCTCCTGCAGGCGCAGGGGGAGCGCCGCTGGATGATCGACGCCAGTGTGGCGTTGGGGAAGCCCGCACCGGACCTGGCCTTCCAGGAGGACGTGGCGATCAAGCTGCTGCAGCGGTTCGACCCGACCCATGAATGGGTGCTGGCACCCGGCGACATGCTGTACCTGCCGCCACTGGTCCCGCACCACGGGGTGGCGGAGAACCCGTGCCTGACCTTCTCGGTGGGCATGCGCGCACCGTCGTCGGCGGAACTGATCGCCGACTACCTGGACACCCTGGTCGCCGACGCCGACGAAGCCGTGCGCTACCACGACGAGGACCTCAGCCCGCCCCAGGACCCCTACGAGATCGACGCCCGCGCGATGGAACGCGTGGTGGAAGCCCTGAATGCCCTTCGGATGAACGACCCGGACCGGCTCGGCGACTGGTTCGGCCGCTTCATCACCACCTACCGGGCCTCGGGCGATGTGATGCCTGGCCCGGATGCGCCCTCGCGCATCGAACTGGAATGGGACCTTCAACAGGGCGCCCGCCTGCTCCGGCACCCCTTTTCCCGGTTCGCGTGGCGCCGCCGCCGCACGCAGGCCACGCTGTTCTGCAATGGCGTGGACCATGTGATGCCGGTGAAGGATGCCCGGCTGCTGGCAGCCGCCGAGTCGATTGACGGCCAGGCCTACGCCGTGCTCAGCGATGCCGGCCGCGATGCCGTCATGGCGCTCGCCGAGCAGGGCCACTACCAGCTCGCCCTCGACGATGACGAGCCGGACATCGGGGACTCGCAGTCGTGAGCACGGCCGACTATCGCGTCGAGGCGGTCGACTACGCCGCCGCACTGGACGAACTCCGGCGCGTCCGCGATGCCGTGTTCGTCGAGGAGCAGGGCGTGCCGCGCGACCTGGAGTGGGACGCGCTGGATCCGCTGTGCCATCACGTGATCGCCCGCGACGCCGGAGGGCAGCCCATCGGCACCGCCCGGCTCACGCCCGACCACCGCATCGGCCGCATGGCGGTGCTGTCCGCCTGGCGTGGCCAGGGCGTGGGCGAGGCCCTGCTGCTCGCCCTGCTGGCCGAGGCCCGCCGACGCCAGTGGCCGGCGGTGTCCCTGCACGCCCAGGTGGAGGCCGAAGGGTTCTACGCCCGCCACGGGTTCCTGCCCGAGGGCGAGCGCTTCTTCGAAGCCGGGATCGAGCACCAGGGCATGCGCCGGGCACTGGGCGCCACGGCCACCATCGCCCGCCGGGTCGAAGCCATCGCCATCACCACCGCCATCGTCGTGCAGGCCCGCCGCGCGCTGGCGATCTACAGCCGCGCCCTCGACCCTGGCCTGTGGGACGCCCCCCCGGTGCTGGAGGCGCTGCGCCGGTTCGCCACGCACCGGACCGGCGTGCAGATCCAGGTCCTGTTGCAGGACGCGGCCGCGCCCCAGCACGCATTGGCCCCGCTGATCGGCCTGGCCCAGCGCCTGCCCAGTGTCTTCGGGTTCCGCGAAGTGCAGGACCCGGTGGATCTGCCCTATGCCGCGGCCTTTGTCGCCAACGACGACCATGGCTACTACTACCGGCCCCTGGGCCACCGCTTCGATGGCGAGGCCGGCCTGGAACATGCCGGGCGCGCACGGCAGCTGCGCGAAGAGTTCACCCCGATGTGGGAACGCGCGCGTCCAGTCTCCGAATACCGTGCACTCGGCCTCTGATCGCGGGTCCCGCGACGCGGGCACCCTGCGCCTTTAGTCCAATCCGGTTACGCCCCCTTCCCGGCATGGGGGTATAATTTCCCGGTTTTCGTCCATGTCGCCGAGACATTGCGCGACATGGACCGCAAGCGCCCCTCGACTACCCCACAGCACGCCATCGCCATCGTGGACAATCTCCTGAAGCAGTTCGCGCAATCCTCGCAGCTCAATGGCGGCAACGCCTCCTACGTCGAAGACCTGTACGAGCAGTACCTCGTCGCCCCGGACAGCGTGGGTCCCAAGTGGAAGGCCTACTTCGACGGCTTCAAGGGGCGCGAGGCCGGGGACGTCCCCCACTCGGTGGTCATCCAGCAGATCGCCGACGCCGCCCGCCAGGCCGCCAACAACGGCCATGTCGTGACCGGCGGCGGCGACGAGCGCGAGCGCAACATCGGCCGCCTGATCACCGCGTACCGCTCGCGCGGCCACCTGGGCGCGCAGCTCGACCCGCTGGGCCTGACCCCGCCGGTCAATCCGCCCGACCTGGACCTGGCGTTCCACAACCTGTCCGAACGCGATCTCGACAGCGAGTTCAGCACCGGCAACGTCGGTGGTCATTCGCGCATGAAGCTGCGCGATCTGCTGGCCCGCCTGAAGGCCACCTACACCGGCCCGATCGGCGTGGAGTTCATGCACATCCCCGAGGTCGAGCAGCGCCAGTGGCTGTACCAGCGCCTTGAAACCGCGGGCGGCCAGTTCGGCCTGTCGGACGAGGCCAAGCGGCGCACCCTGGAGCGCCTGACGGCCGCCGAGGGCCTGGAGCGTTACCTGCACACCAAGTACGTGGGCCAGAAGCGCTTTTCGCTTGAGGGCGGCGACGCACTCATCCCGCTGCTGGACACGACCATCCGGCGCGCCGGCGAAGGCGGGGTGAAGGACATCGTGATCGGCATGGCCCACCGTGGCCGCCTGAACGTGCTGGTCAACACGCTGGGCAAGAACCCGCGCAAGCTGTTCGACGAGTTCGAGGGCAAGTTCGAGCACGACAACAGCCTGGCGCACGCCGGCGACGTGAAGTACCACATGGGCTTCTCGGCCGACATCGCCACCCCAGGCGGTCCGGTGCACCTGGCGCTGGCCTTCAATCCGTCGCACCTGGAAATCGTCGACCCCGTGGTGGCCGGCAGCGCCCGCTCGCGCCAGGAGCGCCGCAACGACGCCGCCCGCCAGGCCGTGCTGCCGATCATCATGCACGGCGACGCCGCGTTCGCGGGCCAGGGCGTGGTGATGGAACTGTTCCAGATGTCGCAGGCGCGCGGTTTCGCCGTGGGCGGCACGCTGCACATCGTCATCAACAACCAGATCGGCTTCACCACCAGCAACAAGGAAGACGCGCGTTCCACGCTGTACTGCACCGACGTGGCCAAGATGGTCGGCGCGCCGGTCTTCCACGTGAACGGCGACGATCCGGAAGCGGTGGTCTTCGTGGCGCAGCTGGCCTACGACTTCCGCCAGCAGTTCAAGAAGGATGTGGTGATCGACCTGGTGTGCTACCGCCGCCACGGCCACAACGAAGCCGACGAGCCGGCCGCGACCCAGCCGGTCATGTACCAGACCATCCGCAAGCATGCCACCACGCGCGAGATGTATGCCGCCAAGCTGGAAGAGGCGGGCGTGATCCCCGCCGATGGCGGCAAGGCGCTGGCCGACGCGTTCCGCAACAAGCTCGATTCCGGCGACTACACGACCGAGCTGGCCAAGCAGAAGAGCGACGAGTTGGCGATCGACTGGTCGCGCTACGTGTCCGGCAAGCTCAGCGATCCGGTCGACACCAAGGTCAAGCGCAAGGCGCTGGATTCGCTGGCCAAGATCATCACCACCATCCCGGCCGGCGTCGCGCTGCATCCGCGCGTGGCCAAGATCTACGAGGACCGGGTGAAGATGGCCGCCGGCGAACTGCCGGGCGACTGGGGCTTCGCCGAAAACCTGGCCTACGCCACGCTGCTGGCCGAAGGCCACGGCCTGCGCCTGGTGGGCCAGGACGCCGGCCGTGGCACGTTCTTCCACCGCCACGCGATCCTGCACGACCAGAAGACCGACAGTTACTACCTGCCGCTGCGCCAGTTGGTCGAACAGCCCGAGCAGGCCACCGTCATCGACTCGCTGCTCAGCGAGGAGGCGGTGATGGCGTTCGAGTACGGCTTCTCCACCACCGATCCCAACACCCTGTGCATCTGGGAAGCGCAGTTCGGCGATTTCGCCAATGGCGCGCAGGTGGTGATCGACCAGTTCATCGCCGCCGGCGAAGCCAAGTGGGGCCGCATCAGCGGCCTGACCCTGCTGCTGCCGCACGGCTACGAAGGCCAGGGTCCGGAGCACAGCTCCGCGCGCCTCGAGCGTTTCCTGCAGCTCTGCGCGCTGGAGAACATGCTGGTGTGCGTCCCGACCACGCCGGCCCAGGCCTACCACATGCTCCGCCGCCAGATGCGCATGACCACCCGCAAGCCGCTGGTGGTGATGACGCCGAAGTCGCTGCTGCGCCACAAGCTGGCGGTGTCCACGCTGGACGAACTCGCCAACGGCGAATTCCAGCACCTGATCCCCGACGCGACCGCCGATGCGAAGAAGGTCAAGCGCGTCATCGCGTGCTCGGGCAAGGTCTACTACGACCTGCTCGAGGACGCGCAGAAGCGCGGCCAGGACGACGTGGCCCTGCTGCGTGTCGAGCAGCTCTACCCGTTCCCGCGCGAGCAGCTGACCGCGGAACTGAAGCGCTACGGCAAGGCCACCGAGGTCGTGTGGTGCCAGGAGGAGCCGCAGAACCAGGGCGCGTGGTACCAGATCAAGCATCACCTGCAGGCCTGCCTGGCCGACAAGCAGACCCTGCACTACGCGGGCCGTCCGCGCTCGCCCTCGCCCGCCGCCGGCCATTTCGCCGAGCATGTGGAAGAGCAGCTGAAGCTGGTCGCCGACGCACTGGTCAACAAGCTCGGCGCCGACCACGTCGCCGAATAAGCCCGCCCCTTTACAACGAACAACAACATCACCAGGACGCCCCATCCCATGGCCACTGAAGTCAAAGTTCCGGTTCTTCCCGAGTCCGTCTCCGACGCCACCATCGCCGCCTGGCACAAGAAGGTGGGCGACGCGGTCAAGCGCGACGAGAACCTGATGGACCTGGAAACCGACAAGGTCGTGCTGGAAGTGCCCTCGCCCGTCGACGGCGTGCTGAAGGAGATCAAGTTCAAGGAAGGCGACACGGTGACCAGCCAGCAGCTGCTTGCGATCATCGAGGAAGGCGCGGCCGCCGCGGCTCCCGCCCCCGCCGCAGAGGAAAAGAAGCCGGCCGCCGGCCCCCAGGAAGTGCAGCCGAAGGCCGACGCCGCCAAGGCCGACGCGGCCGCCCCGGCCAGCACCAAGCCCGCACCGGCCGGCGCCGACGCGCTGCCCCCGGGCGCCCGCTTCACTGCCATCACCCAGGGCATCGATCCGGCCGCCGTGGAAGGCACCGGTCGCCGCGGCGCGGTGACCAAGGAAGACCTGGTCAACTACGCCAGCGGCAAGACCGCGGGCGTGTCCGGCGGCGCGCGTCCGGAAGAGCGCGTGCCGATGACCCGCATCCGCACCCGCATCGCCGAGCGCCTGATGCAGTCCAAGAACTCCATCGCCATGCTGACCTCGTTCAACGAGGTCAACCTGGCCAAGGTCATGGAGATGCGCAAGGAGCTGCAGGACGACTTCGTGAAGGCCAACGGCATCAAGCTGGGCTTCATGAGCTTCTTCGCCAAGGCCGCCGCCAACGCGCTGCAGCGCCATCCGATCATCAACGCCTCGGTCGACGGCAACGACATCATCTATCACGGCTACGCCGACATCTCGATCGCCGTGTCCACGGACAAAGGCCTGGTGACGCCGGTGCTGCGCAACGTCGAGCGCATGGGCTTCGGCGACATCGAGAAGGGCATCGCCGAGTACGCCAAGAAGGCGCGCGACGGCAAGCTGGGCCTGGAAGACCTGCAGGGCGGCACCTTCACCATCACCAACGGCGGCACTTTCGGTTCGCTGATGTCCACACCGATCGTCAACCCGCCGCAGAGCGCCATCCTGGGCATGCACGCCATCAAGGACCGCGCCATCGTCGAGAACGGCCAGGTCGTCGCCGCGCCGATGATGTACATCGCGCTGTCCTACGACCACCGCATCATCGACGGCAAGGACGCGGTGCTGTTCCTGGTGGACATCAAGAACCAGCTGGAAAATCCGCACCGCATGCTGCTTGGCATGTAAGAGCGAGGAGCGAGTGATCGGGAGTGAGGAGTGAGAGCGATGGCTCTTGTTCTTCCTCACTCCTCACTTCTCTCCACTCACTTCTATTTTTGAGCGAATGAAATGACCGAACAATTCGACGTCGTCGTCATCGGTGCCGGTCCGGCCGGCTACCACGCCGCCATCCGCGCCGCGCAGCTGGGCATGAAGGTCGCGTGCATCGATGCGGCGCTGGGCAAGGACGGCAAGCCCGCGCTGGGCGGCACCTGCCTGCGCGTCGGCTGCATCCCGTCCAAGGCGCTGCTGGATTCCTCGCACCAGTACCACAACCTGACCCACCAGTTCGAACAGCACGGGATCAGCGTCAAGGACGCGAAGATCGACGTGGGCACCATGGTCGGCCGCAAGGACGCCATCGTGAAGCAGTTCACCGGCGGCATCGCGCAGCTGTTCAAGGCCAACAAGGTGACCGCCTACTACGGCTTCGGACAGTTGCAGCCGGGCAACCTCGTCAAGGTGAAGCAGCACGACGGCAGCGACGTCGAACTGAAGGGCACCAACGTCATCCTCGCCGCCGGTTCGGAATCCATCGAACTGCCGTTCGCCAAGTTCGACAACGAGTACATCGTCGACAACGTGGGGGCACTGGACTTCACCGAGGTTCCCAAGCGCCTGGCGGTGATCGGCGCAGGCGTGATCGGGCTGGAACTGGGCAGCGTATGGAAGCGCCTCGGCGCCGAGGTCACCATCCTCGAGGCCCTGCCCGATTTCCTTGCCGTCGCCGACAGTGAAGTGGCGAAGGTCGCCGCGCGCGAGTTCAAGAAGCAGGGCCTCGACATCCGCCTTGGCGCCAAGGTGTCGAAGACCGAAGTCACGGGCAAGGGCAAGAAAAAGGAAGTCGTGGTCACCTACAGCGACGCCGAAGGCGAGAAGACGCTGACCGTGGACAAGCTGCTGGTCGCCGTGGGCCGCCGCGCCGCGAGCAAGGGCCTCCTGGCCGACGGCACCGGCGTCAAGCTCAACGAGCGTGGCCAGGTGGAAGTGGACGCGCACTGCCACACCGGCGTCGACGGCGTGTGGGCGATCGGCGACTGCGTACGTGGGCCGATGCTGGCGCACAAGGGCTTCGAGGAAGGCATCGCGGTCGCCGAGCTGATCGCCGGCCTGCCGGGACACGTCAACTTCGACACCATTCCGTGGGTCATCTACACCTCGCCCGAGATCGCCTGGGTCGGCAAGACCGAGCAGCAGCTCAAGGCCGAAGGCGTGGCCTACAAGGCGGGCTCCTTCCCGTTCGCCGCGGTGGGCCGTGCCGTGGCGATGGCCGAGCCCGCAGGCTTCGTGAAGGTCATCGCCGACGCCGAAACCGATCGCGTGCTGGGCATGCACCTGGTCGGCGCCAACGTGTCGGAGCTGGTGCACGAAGGCGTGCTCACGATGGAGTTCAAGGGCTCCGCCGACGACCTGGCCCGCATCTGCCATGCGCACCCGTCGCTGTCGGAAGCGGTGCACGACGCCGCGATGGCCGTGCACAAGCGCGCGATCCACAAGGCCAATTGAGGCCCGCACGGCGGCGAGGCCGCCGCCGTGATCCGCATGCGCCAGGCCAAGCCTGGCGTTTTGCGTTTCAGACAACAGGCAACACAGGACCCCGACCATGAAGAGCATCTGCGTCTACTGCGGCTCCAACGCCGGCAGCAAGCCCGCCTACACCGAACGCGCGATCGCCCTGGGCGACCGCATCGCGAAGGAAGGCCTGCAACTGGTCTATGGCGGCGGCAACGTCGGACTGATGGGCATCGTCGCCGATGCGGTGCTCGCCGCAGGCGGCGAAGTGGTCGGCGTGATTCCCGAGCAACTGGTCAATTGGGAAGTCGCGCACAAGGGCGTGACCAGGCTGGAAGTCGTCGCCAACATGCACGAGCGCAAGCAGCGCATGTTCGACCTGTCAGACGCCTTCGTCGCCCTGCCCGGCGGTTTCGGCACGCTGGACGAGATGTTCGAGATGCTGACCTGGCGCCAGCTCGGCATCGGCGACAAGCCCTGCGCCTTCCTCGATGTCGAAGGCTTCTATACGCCGCTGATGGGCATGATCGACCGCATGGTCGAAGAACGCTTCCTGCACCCGGAACAGCGCAACGACCTGTGGCATGGCGACGATCTCGATGCCATGGTCGCTTGGATGAGCGCCTACACCCCGGCCCAGGCGGACAAGTGGATGGATGAGAAGCGGCGGAAGTCGTTGCGGTAATGGCGCCCTCGTCCCGACGAGAGCCGGAAACCATTGTCCTCTTGCAGGTAGATCACGGCATTCATGGCAATGGATTCCAGCATGCGCTGGAATGACGAGCCGAGGCACGCCCCACCCGTGTAGCCATCACCGTCGTCCCAGCGATAGCTGGGATCCAGCCTGCTCTTGCCGGCAGATTGCGGCACTCAAAGGCAATGGATTCCAGCATGCGCTGGAATGACCAGCCGGGGCATCTCCACCCGTGTAACCATCACCGTCGTCCCAGCGAAAGCTGGGACCCATCTTGCTCTTGCCGGCAGATTGCGGCACTCAAAGGCAATGGATTCCAGCATGCGCTGGAATGACCAGCCGGGGCATCTCCACCCGTGTAACCATCACCGTCGTCCCAGCGAAAGCTGGGACCCATCTTGCTCTTGCCGGCAGATTGCGGCACTCAAAGGCAATGGATTCCATTGCATGCGCTGGAATGACCCGCCGGGGCATCTCCACCCGTGTAACCATCACCGTCGTCCCAGCGAAAGCTGGGACCCATCTTGCTCTTGCCGGCAGATTGCGGCACTCAAGGACCATGGATTCCAGCATGCGCTGGAATGACGAGCCGGGTGGTGCCCAACAGAATCGGTTTATAGTGCCCGGCAGGAAACACGATGGGCCACGGAGAGCCTGCAATGCGTCGGGAAAGGATTCCCTGTGTCTACATGCTGGCGAGCCAGCCAAGAGGCACCCTCTACATTGGCGTCACGTCTGATCTACCGGGGCGGGTCTGGCAGCACAGGCAGGGCTATGTGGATGGCTTTACGCGGCGCTACCACGTCCATACTTTGGTCTGGTATGAGGTCCACGCCGTGATGGATTCTGCGATCCTGCGCGAGAAGGCCCTGAAAGCATGGAAACGGGTCTGGAAGATCCGACTCATCGAGGATGCGAGCCCGATATGGCGCGATCTATATCCCGACATTCTTTGATTGAACGAGCCATTTCATGACCCTATCCACCCCCTTCAACGCCTTCCGCATCCACAACGACGACGCCGGCTACCGTGCTGGCATCGAAACGCTCACGCTCGACGGATTGAACCCCGGCGAAGTGGTCGTCAAGACCGCCTACTCGTCCGTCAACTACAAGGACGCGCTGGCCGGCACGGGCGAAGGCAAGATCCTGCGACGGTTCCCGCTGGTGGGTGGCATCGATGTCGCAGGGCATGTGGTGGCTTCCACCGATCCCGCCTTCAAGGAAGGCGACGCCGTGCTCGTCACGGGCTGCGGCCTCAGCGAGACCCGTGACGGCGGGTACGCGGAGTACGCGCGGCTGGAGGCCAAGTGGATCATCCCGCTCCCGTCCGGCCTCACCCTGCGCGAGAGCATGATCCTGGGCACGGCCGGCTTCACCGCGGCGCTGGCCCTGTTCCGCATGTGCGAGAACCGGCAGACCCCGGACCTCGGGCCACTGGCGGTCACCGGGGCGACCGGTGGCGTGGGGTCGCTGGCGGTGGACATCTTCAGCAAGGCCGGGTTCGAGGTGCATGCCATCAGCGGTAAACCGGAGAATGCCGGCTATCTGACTGCCATCGGCGCGCGCAAGGTCCTGCCGCGCGACGCGCTGGCCACCAGCCGCCCGATGGAAACCGCCCGTTTCGGCGGCGGCCTGGACAACGTCGGGGGCCCCATGCTGGCCAGCCTGCTGGCGCAGACCGTTCCCTACGGCAACGTGGCCACCGCCGGACTGGCCGCCAGCGCGGACCTGGCGACCACGGTGATGCCCTTCATCATCCGCGGGGTCTCCCTGCTGGGCGTGGCGTCGGCCGGCACCGCCCGCGACATCCGCGACACGGTGTGGCAACGGCTGGCCAGCGACTGGAAGCCCGCGCACCTGGACACCATCTGCACCCGGGAAACCACGTTGGAAGGGCTGCCTGAGGTGTTCCGGACCATGCTGGCCGGTGGCTCCTTCGGTCGCACCCTCGTGCGAATGGGATGAACGGCGGTCGCGGCACGACAGGCGTCACCGCCTGACCGCCTTGGCCATTTGTCTTGTCCCGAACACGTTCTACAATCGACGCCGGGGACAACTGGGGAACTCCATGGCAAAGATTCTGATCGTCGACGACTCACCCTCGCAGTTGCTGGGCATCCAGCGCATCGTCGAGAAACTGGGGCACGAATCCATCACCGCCGAGGACGGCGCCGCGGGCGTGGAAGTCGCCAAGCGCGAGCTGCCGGACATGGTCCTGATGGACGTGGTGATGCCCAACCTCAACGGCTTCCAGGCCACCCGCACCTTGAGCCGCGAGGCCACCACCAAGCACATCCCGGTGATCCTGGTGACCACCAAGGACCAGGACACCGACCGCATGTGGGGCCTGCGCCAGGGCGCCAAGGCCTACCTGACCAAGCCGTTCTCGGAAGACGAGCTGGCCGAAGTCATCGAACGCATCTTCAACGCCCGCGAACTGCCCTCGCCGCCCGCAGCCTGACAGGAAGGCCGCGCAGTACGTACGAAGAGCAGGCCTTGGCCTGCTCTTTCCGTTTCCAGCCCCTCAGCGCGGCGCAATGTAGCCGCCCCGCACGCCGCACGGCGACAGCACCAGTTGCCACAGCTGCGAACGACGGCTGCGGAACGTGGCCATCGACGCGCACAGGTAGAACCGCCACATGCGGCGGAAGCGCGCGTCGTAGCGCGCATCCAGATGCTCCCAGGCGGCCTCCACGTTGTGGCGCCAGGCCTGCAGCGTGCGGTCGTAGTCGGCACCGAAACCGTGCCAATCCTCCAGCACGAACCGCCCTTCCAGCGCATGGCTGATCTGCGCCGCAGACGGCAGCATCGAGTTGGGGAAGATGTAGCGCGCGATCCAGGGATCGGTCCGCTGCACCGAGCGGTTCGTGCCGATGGTGTGCAGCAGGAACAGGCCATCGGCCGGCAGGCAGCGGCGGACGACGTCGAAGAAGGTCGGGTAGTTCTTCACCCCCACGTGTTCGAACATGCCCAACGAGAACGCGGCGTCGAACCGCTCGTCCAGATCGCGGTAGTCCTGCAGGCGGATCTCGATGGGCAGCCCCGCGCACAGGCGACGCGCGTAGTCGGCCTGCTCGACCGAGATGGTCACGCCGACGCCGGTGATCCCGTAACGTTCGGCGGCGAACTTCAGCGCTTCGCCCCAGCCGCATCCCACGTCGACCACCCGCATGCCCGGGGCCAGCCGCAGCTTCCTGCACACCAGGTCCAGCTTGGCTTGTTGTGCGGCATCCAGATCCTGCGCATTCCGCCAATAGGCGCAGCTGTACACCAGACGGCGGCCCAGCATGGCCGCATACAGGTCGTTGCCCAGGTCGTAATGGCGCCGTCCCACCTCGCCACTGCGACGGCGCGACTGCAGGTTGGTCAGGCGGGCGCGGAGCGCATCGAACAGTTCGCCGGCCCCATGCACCCGCTCGTCCAGATGCGCATCGAGCAGGCGGGTCAGCAGGCCGTCCAGCGCCTCGGCGTCCCACCATCCGTCCATGTAGCTCTCGCCCAGACCCAGCGAGCCCTGACCGAGCACGCGTGCGTACACGCGAGGATCGCGGACCTGGAAGTCCCACGGCCGGTCGCCACCGATCCGCACATCCGCTTCGGCCAACAGGGATCGCATCCTGTGCTCGAAGCGGACGTGCGGCATGGCGGACTCAGCGGGCGAACAGCCCCGCGTACTCCGGCGCGATGTGGGGCAGCAGGATGGCCGCTGGCACGTCGACGGTCTGCGTGCCATCCGCGTAAGGGCCCACCTGGTAAGGCGGGAACACGAAGCGCAGCGCGCTGATGCGGCCTGCGGTGTCCAGCACGGGCACGAACTCGCTGAAGTTGCCCGCTTCCGGCTTGGTGCCCTCGTCGATCATCCGGAACGTGCTCTTGATCAGCGCCGCCCGATCGGCCGCGGGCAGTTCGTCCTCGTCCGCCCGCGTCACCACGGCCGTATGCAGCTGCTCGCGCACGTAATCGCTGATGGCCTGCCACCCCTTGGCGTCGGGCACCAGCGCGGCCGACGTCAGGCGTGCGTCCTGCTGCGGCAGCCACACGAACCGTGCGATCAGCGGTTGGCCATGCGCGCCCCCGGTGTAGCGGCTGCCATCGGCGGCGATGGCGACGATATGCGGCGTATCCACCACCTGCTCGAAGGCCAGCGACAGCTCGTACGGTGCGCTGGGCTTGTCGTTGCCGAAGGCTTCGACCGCCTGCATCAACTCGGCCCGTTCGGTGGCGGCGTAGTCGGACAGCGCCTTCGCCAGCCCAGGGTAGCGATTGGCCGAAGCCGGAAAACTGATGCCCACCACGTAGCGGTCGGTCGTTTCGATGACGTCCTTCAGGGCTACCGGATCGGCCGGCGCGTCGGCCGCGGGTGACGATGCGGCGGGGGCCTGCGTCGGCGGCGCGCCAGGGGCGGATTCGCGCTTGCATGCCGCAAGCGAACTGGCGACCACCAGGGCCAGGCAGGCGGTTCGCAGGATGGGGGGGGACTTGCTGGGGGACACTTCGGGCTCCTTCCGCGTGTGATGGCTGTCATTCTAGGCCGCCCCACTGACCTCCTCCAGCGGGATCAGCCCTCGATCAGATCGGCGTACTCCGGATGCCGCTGGACGTAGGCGGCGGAATACGAGCATGCCGGTATCACCCGCCAGCCCCGGGCGCGCGCCAGGTCCAGCGCGGCCTTTACCAGAAGGCCGGCAATGCCCCGGCCTCCGATCGCGTCAGGCACACCGGTGTGGTCGATGACCATCCGACCGTCACGCAGCGAGTAGAGGAGTTCAGCCTCACGACCTTCCAGCCGGGTATGGAAACGGCGGGCGGCAGGGTCGTGATGCACATCCAGGGCGGGCGCGTCGTGGGTCATGGGATCTCCGTGGCAGGGGGCTCATGGGCATTGTGACCCAATGCCCAGGGCGGACCGGGCAAAACTGACGCTGCGCGTCACATTCATGCTTGTGAAGGGATTCTACGCGGACCTGAAACGTGATGGGTTTCGCGAAATACGGGTTGGCACGATTGCTGCGTCTGCAGGCTCATAGACTTCACTTGGGAGTTCCACCATGAGCCTGATCGAAGCACTGCCCGACGTCGCCAGCGCCAGCGATTTCACCCTGCTGGAAGGCCTGTACCAGCTGACCGTCACCGGCCATACCAGCGACTGGGAGTTCGAGCGCCTGAACAACGCCGTGTACGAGCGCTTGATGTCCACCTATTCCAGTGCCGAAGTCGGCAGCGTGCACGCCGTGCACACGCTGGTGGACTGAGCCGCAAGACACCTCCTCCCATCGGGTGCTCCGGCGCGGCGCAGGGGTCCGCCTTAGGGCGCGACTGCCGCGCCGGAGTCCCGTCCCTTCCTGGCCACGCCGGAGGGTCCATGGGCGTCCTTCTGGGTACGCCTCTCATTCGCCCCGATGATCGCGCTTGCCCTGGTTGCGCCGGTCCTGCGTTCCCAGGCTGCCCTGGATGGCCTTCATCCGACTCTCGGCCGCGTGCAGCTCCAATGCCTTGCCCGCCGCCTCCGGTGATGCGAAGCCAGCGCCCTGCACAGTCCCGTGATCGTGGTCGTCGAGTTGCTGCCAGGGCGCGGGCTGCCGGTCGTGCTCCTGCTTCTGTTCCAGCAACGCCCGCGCAGTCGCCAGCGCCCGCGCGGGCGTGATCTTCTTCGCTGCTTGCTTGCGCGCTGCGGTCTTGCGGGCCGCGGACGAGGCTTTGCTCGCCGTTTTCTTCTTCGCTTTCGCGACCGGCGCCCGGGAGGCGCTGCCTGTCGCCTTCTTCGCCGCCTTGCGGGCAGTCTTCCCGGCGACCCGGGTGCCCGTGGCTTTCAGCGCATCATCTCGCGAGGCGGTGGTCTTCCTCACCGTCGTCTTCGCAGCCGTCTTCTTCGTGGCTGTTTTCTTCGCGGCTGTCTTCTTCGCGACCTTGCCGGCCGTCGCCTTCTTCACGGCTTTCCTGGCCGCGGTACCGGCCGCCTTCGGCGTGCCCTTGGAGGTCGTCGTCGCCGTCTTGCGGACGGCGTTCTTCGTGGTCTTCTTCACCGCCTTGCTGGCGGCCTTCTTGCCCTGGGGACTGCGGACCGCCTTGCGTGCCGTTGCCATGCGCTGCTCCTGGGACGGGACATGGCGTCGGGATAGCATGGCTCACCTTCAGCGCAGGTGAGCGAAACCACAAGGACCGCTTAACCGAATGAGGGCTGCGACAGTTCTTCCAGGAAATGGCCGATCACGCCGGCATCCATCACCACCAGGAACAGCACGCCGTAAGCCGCGCCGGCCAGGTGTGCGCCATGATTGATGTTGTCTCCGCCGCGCTTGTCCATCCAGATGCTGTAGGCGATGTACAGCACGGCGAACACGATGGCCGGCATCGGGATGAAGAAAACGCCGATCGTGGCCCAGGGCGCCAGCAGGATGAAGGCGAACAGTACTGCGGACACCGCGCCGGACGCGCCCAGGCTGCGGTAGTTGGGATCCTTCTGGTGCTTCAGGTAGGTGGGAAGGATCGACACCACGAGCGCCGAGAAATAGAACAGCGGGAATACCCACGGCCCCTTCTGCGCCGCCATCCAGCCCTCGATCTGGCGACCGAAGAAGAACAGCGTGAACATGTTGAAGAACAGGTGCCAGATATCGGCGTGGATGAAGCCGTACGTCACCAGCCGGTCGTACTGGCGGTGGCGGTCGATCGCCGGTGGCCACAGGATCAGTCGCATCAGCAGCGAGGGCGTGCGGAAGGCGACCAGGCTGACCACGCAGGTGGCGGCGATCAGCAGCAGGGTGATGGGCGCGCTCATGCGTGATCCTCAGGCCGCGGTGCGGTAGTTGTCCTGCATCGGGTAGGTCCTGGCGTACAGCGCGAACGCCAACGCCGCCACGAACGCGAACCCGGCGAAGAAGAACATCAGGAATGCGTTCTCGCTCAATCCGGTGCTGGCGATCTGCCCGATCACCGATTCGTTGCGGATGGCAGCGTTGGTCATCAGGACCCACAGGTTGCCGTACGACACCGACAGCAACCAGAAACTCATGATTACGCCCTTCATGGCCCTCGGCGCCTGGCTGTAGGCGAATTCGAGACCTGTCGCCGACACCAGCACTTCGCCGAAGGTCAACAGCAGGTAGGGCAGGATCTGCCAGGCAAGCGTCACAGGGTCGCCACCGTCCAGCCACAACTGGATCACGCCAGCGACGATCCACGCAAGGCCGGAGAACGCGATGCCGAAGCCCATCCGCCGGAGCGCCGTCGGCTCATAGCCCATCCTGCGGAGCAACGGATACAGCACCAGATTGTTGAATGGAATCAGCAGCATCACCATGATGGGATTCAAGGCCTGCATCTGGCCCGCGGTTACCACCAGCCAGCTCGGCCACCACCAGGCTTCATGCGGGATATGCATCGCCTGGCCCTGCAGCACCCACGTGGACGCCTTTTGGTCGAACAGCGACCAGAACGGCGTGACCAGCGCGAACACGATCAGGATCCTGAGGACGGACCGCACGCCCTCGATCGCTACATCAGGATGGCGCGCACGTGCGCGATCCAACTGCATCGAGGCGCCTACGCCCACCAGGCCCATCAGGACTCCCAAACCGATCAGTACCGCCTTCACGAATCCCATCGAGGGAATGAGCGCGAGTGACGCAACTGCCAGCACCACACCTGCCGCAGCCAACATCGTCCCCGCGCCCTTTCCGGGTGCCGGGCCGATGAGGGCGCTGCGCACCACATTGAGGAAGGAATCCGGGTCGGGGGGCGAAGGCGGCACATGGACGTACTTCTTGCGTCCGGCCCAGAAGATCACCGTTGCCACGAACATCAGGATGCCGGGGATGCCGAATGCGATGCTGGGCCCATGGTTCCTGAGGAAGATGGGCATCAGGAGCGATGCAAAGAACGAACCGAAATTTATCGTCCAGTAGAAGGCGTCGTACACCACCTTCGCCTTGTCCTTGTTGCTCTGGTCGAACTGGTCCCCGACGAATGCGGACACCAGGGGCTTGATGCCCCCCGAGCCCAGCGCGATGAGAAACAATCCAGTGTAAAAGCCGGTCCGGTTCTCCTCGAAAATCGCCAGGCACGCATGACCGGCGCAGTAGACCAAGGACAACCACAGGACCGTGTTGTACTTGCCGAAGAACCTGTCCGACAACCAACCGCCGAGCAGCGGGAAGAAATAAACGCCGATCACGAACGTGTGGAAGATGTCCTTCGCCTTGCCGTCCCTGTCCGCTTCCGGCAGGTACGCCAGCAGCACCGAACTGATCAGGAACGGCACCAGGATGTTGCGCATCCCGTAGAAGCTGAACCGCTCGCAGGCCTCGTTGCCGATGATGTAGGGGATCTGGCGGGGCATGCGGCCCTGGCTGGCTTCTGCGGTCGTGCTCATCCGATCTTCCGGCGAAAAAGTCCCGGAAGGTTACCGTATCCGCCCGCGCAGGGTCGAACCGCCGGAACGCCTCGCGCTGGCGAACGGGGACTGGGACTGACCGCGATTGCCGGGCATCATGCGCCCCTGCCCTGTTCAGGATTTCCCCACGATGCGATCCCTCTGCGCCATCCTGCTGCTGGCCCTGGCACCCCTGACGCATGCCCAGTCCGCATTGACCACGGTGTCGGAGCGCTCGGGTTTCGTCGAGACAGGCCGCTACGAGGAAGTCGTGGCCTTGTGCGACGCCTTCGCCCGCCAGTATCCGAAGGCCGTGCGCTGCACCACCTTCGGCACCACGCCCGAAGGACGCCCGATGAAGGCCCTGGTCGCCTCCACCAGCGGCGCCTTGACACCGGAACAGGCGCAGCGGCGTGGCCTGCCGGTGGTGTTGATCCAGGGCGGCATCCACGCCGGTGAGATCGATGGCAAGGACGCGGGCTTCCTCGCCCTGCGCGAAGTACTGGAAGGCAAGGCGGCGGCGGATGCGCTCGACAAGCTGGTCTGGGTGTTCGTCCCCGTGTTCAACGTGGACGGCCACGAGCGGTTCGGCGCGTGGAACCGCCCCAACCAGCGCGGGCCGAAGGAAATGGGCTGGCGCACCACCGCGCAGAACTACAACCTCAACCGCGACTACCTGAAGGCCGACACGCCCGAGATGCAGGCGATGCTGCAGCTGGTGCAGCGGTGGGATCCGCTGGTGACCGTGGACCTGCACGCGACCAATGGCGCCCAGTTCGAACACGACATCTCGATCCAGGTCGAACCCGTGCATGCCGGCGATCAGGGACTGCGCGAGGCCGGCCTGGCGTTGCGCACAGGCGTCATCGACGATCTGGCCAGGCAGGGATCTCTACCCCTGCCCTACTACCCCTCCTTCGTGGTGCAGGACGATCCCACCTCGGGCTTCGAGGACGGTGTGCCGCCACCGCGCTTCTCGCATGGCTACTTCCTGCTGCGCAACCGCATCGCGATGCTGGTGGAAACCCACTCCTGGAAGGAGTATCCGGTGCGCGTGCGCATCACCCGCCACACGGTGGTGTCCGTGCTGGAGCACGTCGCCCGCGATGGAGCGTCATGGCTGAGCACGGCGAAGCAGGCGGATATCGCCGCGGCCCGCCTGGGCGGTCGGCAGGAACCGCTGACCTACGTCGCAGCTCCTGACGCGCGCACCGTGGAGTTCCGTGGCTACGCCTACACGCGCACGACGTCGGACGTGTCCGGCGCCCTGATGACGCGTTACGACGAGACCACGCCACAGGTCTGGAAGGTGCCGCTGAAGGACGAGATCCGTCCGGGCATCGTGGTCCAAGCGCCCGGCGCGGGCTACCTGGTGCCAGCCGCTGAAGCCTCCTGGGTGGCGGCCGTGCTGAAGACGCATGGCGTGGAGTACCGCCTGCTGGGCAAACCCTGGCGAGGGGACGCACAGGTATTCCGTGCGACGAAGAGCAGCTTCGGGAGTGCGTCGGTGGAAACCCACCAGCGCCTGACGGTCGAGGGCGACTGGACGCGCGAATCCCGCGCCACGTCCGCGGGCGCACTGTTCGTCCCGATCGCCCAGCCCAAGGCGCGCCTGCTGATGGCCCTGCTGGAGCCCAAGGCGCCGGACTCGCTGCTGGCGTGGGGGCGGTTCAACAACGCCTTCGAACGCAAGGAGTACATGGAGGACTACGTGGCCGAAGCCGTCGCACGCGAGATGCTGCGCGACCCGGCGGTGAAGGCCGAGTTCGAGCGCCGGCTGCGCGAAGACACGGCGTTCGCGGACAGTCCTGCCGCACGCCTGGAGTTCTTCTACCGCCGTCATCCCTCGTGGGACGAGCGCTACCAGCTGTACCCGGTGCTGCGTCTGGACACGTTGCCCTGACCGATCTCGGCGCCATGGGAGCGGCGTGGATCGCGACCGACGCCGTTCCCGTGGAAGCGCTCGAAGGCCCCATCACCCCAAGCGCATGACGCCGTAGCGTGGGGCGGCGTCGCCGTACGTCGTCTCGGTCAGCGGCGCCCCCATCTGCGCGAGCACGGCGCGTTGTTCCGCCAATGGCGTGCGCAGCGTGCGGTCCTCGAACGCCGCCAGTCCTGCGAAGGCCGGCAAGGCCAGCGTTCGCTCCACGAAGGCCGCCGTCCGCGGCCACCTTGTCGGATCGACCTGATACCTCACGAACGCCGCATTGCGGAAGAAGCTGGCGATGCTGATGTCGGCGATGGACAGCTCGCCGAAGATCCAGCCGTCCCCGGGCAATCGCGGTTCCAGATAGTCCAGCGCGACCGGCAGCTCCTCCTCGCGCGCCTTGCGCACCACTTCTTCGTCCGTACCTTGGTTGAACAGGAAGCGGCGCACGCCTTTCTGGAAGAACATCCGCCAGATCACCACATCGCCGAGATAGGAATCCGCGTACTCCTCCAGCCAGCGCGCCTTCGCGCGCTCCACGGGATCGGCGGGATACAGCGAGGGCGTGGGGAAGCGGTCCTGCAGGTATTCGCAGATGACGGTGGAGTCGTTGAGCACCAGGTCGCCTTCGATCAACACGGGAATGCGGCGTAGCGGGCTGAGCTTGCTGAAGTTCTCGTCGCCCACGAACGGCGCGATGGGATCGATGCGATAGGGAACGCCTTTCAGTTCGAGGCAGACCAGCACCTTGCGCACGTACGGCGAGAGGTAGTTGCCGATGACCGTCAGCGTCTGCGCCATGTCCCTGCTCCGTCCGAGTGCAGTGCAGGGTGCGCAGTCCCCGCGACCGGGTCAACCCGGCAAGCTGCGGCTGCACCCTCCCTGCTGCGCGCAGTCGCGCCTGCACCCAGCGCATGTTGACGCTTCATTACAGGAAACGCCGTTAAGCTGGCCGCGTCCACCGCCCCCCAAGGAGCCTGCGCGATGCTACGCCCCCTGCTCACCACGGCCTGCCTGCTCGGGCTGGCGGCATGCCAGTCCCCGATCACCGCGCCACCGCCTGCCGACCCGCCATCGACGCCACGACCGGCCGCGCAGATCCAGGGCCGGGCCTCCTATCTCGAGCGTATCGCGCCACCACCTGGCGCGATCCTGAGCGTCCAGCTGGTGGACCTGCAGCTGGCGGACACGCCCGCCGCCGTGATCGCCAGCGCCGACGTCCGGGACCTCCAGGGGCCTCCTTTCGCCTTCACCCTGCCCTACGATCCATCGAAGCTCAGAGCGAACGGACGATACGGACTGCACGCCGGATTGCGCGATGCGCAGGGGCGCCTGTGGTTCGTCACCGATACCCAGGTACCCATCACGCCCAGTGCGGACACCCCTGTCGAATTCCGCATGGTCCGGGCCACCCGCGAGCCCGGCACTTCGACCTCGTGGCAGTGCGGGGATCGCCGCATCGACGCGCGTTTCGATACGGCAGCACGCAGCGTGGCGCTTGAGATCGACGGAAACACCGTGACCCTGCCGGAGTCGCCTGCCGCCTCGGGCGCGCGCTATGCCGACGACGCCGGCAATACGTTCTGGAACAGAGGGGATGAGGCCACGTTGGCCCTCGCCGGACGCGCCGCCGTCACCTGTCGCCAGGCAGGCCAGGACTCCCCTTGGGATGTCGCCAAGGCACGGGGCAGTGTGTTCCGCGGCCTGGGTACCGAGCCGGGCTGGACCGTGGAGATCGGGGCCGGCCCGACGCCGCGCCTGCTGGCCGAGTTGGACTACGGCCAACGCAGGATCGAAGTGGCGCAGGCGAACCGGACCGGGGCGGGTTACGTCGGCAGCACCGCCGAGGGCATCGCCGTTTCGCTGACCACCCAGCGGGAAGCGTGCAACGACGGCATGAGCGACAACACCTATCCGGCGTCGGTGACGCTTACGGTGGGCGGCAGGACCTACCGTGGCTGCGGCCGCTTCCTGACCGAATGAGGCCCGCATGAGTCGACGCTCCCGCCGCCGCCCGTCCTCTGGCCTGCGCCTGCCCCTGATCGCCTTCGTGGCGCTGCTGCTGATCGGCGGCGCCTGGTGGTGGTCGCAGCGCGACGACGCGCCCGATACGACGCCGGCCGTCGCCGCGCGCGAAGCCGGTGATCCGCAGCGCATCAAGGAAACACTCTCGCTGCCTCCGGTCGAGGACACGCGACCCGGCGGCCTTGCCGGGGACGTGCCCACGCCGCCGGCCAGCGCACCGCCCACCCGCGCCCTGCCCGCCTTCCTGCCGCCCGAGGCGCGTGCGACGCTGACGCTCATCGCCCGCGGCGGTCCCTACCCGCACCGGCAGGACGGCGCCGTCTTCCAGAACCGCGAAGGGCGCCTGCCTCGCCAGGGGCGCGGCTACTACCGCGAGTACACCGTGGGCACGCCCGGACTGACGCATCGTGGCGCGCGCCGCATCGTCACCGGCGGCGATCCGCCCCGCGAGTACTACTACACCGACGATCACTACGAGAGCTTCCGCCGGTTCGAGATCGGCCAGGGCACCACGCCATGAGCGACTCCGGCTTCGACCCCGGCCTGGCCGACCCCGCGCACGCGGGCGTGTTCTTCGTCACCGAAGACGACCTGGGCCCGCTGGCCGCCGTCGGTCGCGATGCCGGCCTGCTGGCACGGCGCATCGACCTGTCCGGCTGCGACGGCAAGGCCGCGCTGCTGCTGCGCATCGCCACGGTGCTGGACTTCCCGGACACCTCCGGTCGCAACTGGGACGCCTTGTCGGACAGCCTGCGCGATCTGTCCTGGCTGCCCGCGCCGGGCTACGTGCTGCTGTTCGAGGAAGCCCACGCGCTGCGCGAGCGCAACGAGACCGACTTCGACACCCTGCTCGACATCCTGGACGAAGCCTCGCAGGCGTGGGCGGCGGACGAGGTGCCGTTCTGGGCCTTCATCGCCCTGCCGGACGAGGAGTTCCCCGACCTGCAGTAAGGCGACGGGCGGCGGTGGCGCCGATCTGCGAAAATGCCGCATGCTCGATTTCAAACATCTCCCGCTGGCGCCCGGCCTGCAGCAGGGCGTCGACGCGCTCGGCTACACGCAACCGACCCCCATCCAGGCGCAGAGCCTGCCCGCCATCCTCGACGGCCGCGACGTCATCGCGCAGGCACCGACCGGCAGCGGCAAAACCGCCGCGTTCGGCCTGGGCCTGCTGCATCGGTTGGACCTGGCCACCGTGCGCACCCAGGCGCTGGTGCTTTGCCCCACGCGCGAACTGGCCGACCAGGTGGCGCAGCAGCTGCGCAGGCTGGCGGTGGGCCTGCCCAACCTCAAGGTCCTGACACTGTGCGGCGGCCTGCCGCTGGAGCCGCAGATCCGTTCGCTGGAAGCGCACGACCCGCACGTAGTGGTCGGCACGCCGGGCCGCATCCAGGAACTGCTGCGCAAGAAGGTGTTGCATCTGGCTGGCGTGCGCACGCTGGTGCTGGACGAGGCCGACCGCATGCTGGACATGGGCTTCGAGGAGCCGATCCGCGAGATCACCGGCAAGACGCCGAAGGACCGCCAGAGCCTGCTGTTCTCGGCCACCTTCACCGATGCCATCCGCGACATCGCCCGAAATACCCTGCGCGACCCGCTTGAAGTCACGGTGGACGCGCCGCAGCAGCAGGCCGTCATCGAGCAGCGCTTCGTGCGCGTGGAGCCGGAACGCAAGCAGACCGCGCTGGCCGGGCTGCTGGCGCAGCGCGGCGTGGAATCGTGCGTGGTGTTCTGCAACATGCGCAAGGACGTGGACGAGGTGGCGGGCTCGCTGCAGCACTTCGGCTTTTCCGCACTCGCGCTGCACGGCGACATGGAGCAGCGGGACCGCGACGAGGTGCTGGTGCGTTTTGCCAACCGCAGCTGCAACGTGCTGGTCGCCAGCGACGTGGCGGCGCGCGGACTGGACATCGAGGACCTGGCGCTGGTCGTGAACTACGACATGCCCAGCGACGCCGACACCTACGTGCACCGGATCGGCCGCACCGGCCGTGCGGGCCGCGAAGGCGTGGCGATCAGCCTGTGCACGCCGCGCGAGCTGCCGCGGGCTGCGGTGATCGAAGAACGCCTGGGCGCGCCGCTGCTATGGGACCGCAACGTCCCGTCAGCGCCCAAGGCCAACACCGCGCCACCGGCCACCATGACCACGCTGCGCATCGACGCGGGCAAGACCGACAAGCTACGCCCCGGCGACGTGCTCGGCGCCCTGACCGGCGAGGCCGGCCTGTCCGCGTCCGCGATCGGCAAGATCAACGTCTTCGCCACGCGGACCTACGTGGCCGTCGTGCGCGACAAGGCCGGCGCGGCACTGGCGCGGCTCAACGCCGGCAGGATCAAGGGGCGCAGCTTCCGGGTGCGCAAGCTCTGACATCTGAGCCGCATCGCGTAGGAGCGCCCATGGGCGCGATGCCGTTGCCGTTTTGATCCGGGAAAAGCATCGCGCCCATGGGGCGCTCCTACACGTTGTGCGAATGGCCCACAAACAAAAACGCCGGCGCTTGCGCACCGGCGTTTTCTTGAACCAAGGGTTCAGGGCTGGATTACAGCGCCTGCACCTGGTCGGCCTGCATGCCCTTCTGGCCCTGCACGGCGACGAAGGAGACCGCCTGGCCTTCCTTCAGCGACTTGAAGCCATTGCCCTGGATCGAGCGGAAGTGCACGAACAGGTCGGGGCCGCTCTGCGGGGTGATGAAGCCGAAGCCCTTGGCGTCGTTGAACCACTTGACGGTACCGGTCTGACGATCAGACATCTTTACTAACTCCTGAAACATGGATGAAAGGACCACGATGCCGGCATGGACCGGATCGGGACTGGGTTTGCAGGCGTTGGTAAAGCGGGAAGATGTAGCAGATGTATCTACCGCATCAGGCTCACGATTCACGGTGACCCTGGCAAGCACAGTGGGGCGCACTCTACCGGGGTTTTCGCGTAAAAGCGAATCCCGGCCTCCTGGGAGCTGAACAGGGGTCTCCCCGGCCTGCGGCAAAACCGCCTGCAACCGGCCGGCCAGCGCTCCCGGCGTATGATGGCGCCCCTTTCGCAGAACCCCCGCCATGGCCCTCAAGTCCACTGTCGTCAAAGCCGAACTGCAGATCAGCGACATGGACCGCCACTACTACGGCACCCACGGCCTGACGCTGGCCCAGCATCCCTCCGAGACCGATGAGCGGCTGATGGTGCGCCTGATCGCCTTTGCGCTGATGGCCGAGGACCGGCTGGAGTTCGGCAAGGGCCTGAGCAATGAGGAAGAACCCGACCTCTGGCGCAAGGACTACACCGGCCTGATCGAGCAGTGGATCGACCTGGGCCAGCCGGACGAATCGCGGATCCGCAAGGCCTGCGGGCGCGCCCGCGAGGTCGTGGTGGTCAACTACGGCGGCCGCGCGGCCGATCTCTGGTGGGACAGGAACGCGGCGCTGCTGGCGCGCCATCGCAACCTGACCGTGCTCGACATCGCGCCCGAGGCGATCGACGCCCTGACGGCGCTGATGGTCCGCAGCATGCGCTTCAACGTGATGGTCCAGGACGGCGAGATGCAGTGGATGACCGACGACCGTGTCGTCAGCGTCATTCCCGCGATCCGCCAGACAGGGCTCGCACGGGCCGCCTGAGCGCATGGGGCCCACCCACGACGTCCTGGTGATCGGCGGCGGCGCGGCCGGTCTCATGACCGCGCTCACGGCCGGCCAGCGCGGCCTGCGCGTACTGGTCGTCGAGCACGCCAACAAGGTCGGCAAGAAGATCCTGATGTCGGGGGGCGGGCGCTGCAACTTCACCAACACCGGCACCACGCCGGCCAACTTCCTGTCGGCCAATCCGCATTTCTGCAAATCGGCGCTGGCGCGCTACACGCCCGGCGACTTCATCGACATGGTCGAGCGCCACCGCATCGCCTACCATGAGAAGGAACTGGGCCAGCTGTTCTGCGATGTCTCGTCCAAGCTGATCGTGAAGATGCTGGTCGACGAGTGCCAGGCCGCCGGCGTGCGCATCGAGACCGGCTGCAGCGTGCACCAGGTCGAACAGGCCGACGGCGTGTTCCGGCTGGACACCAGCCTGGGCCGCTTCGCGGCGCCCTCGCTGGTGGTCGCCACCGGCGGCCTGTCGATCCCCAGCATGGGCGCCACGGGCTTCGGCTACGAACTGGCGCGCCTGTTCGGCCACGACGTGCTGCCGACCCGCGCCGGTCTGGTGCCCCTGACCCTGAGCGGCAAGCACCATGAGCGGCTGGCCGACCTGAGCGGCGTGTCGTTCCCGGTGGAAGCGCGCTGCGGCAAGGTGCGCTTCCGCAACTTCATGCTGCTGACCCACCGGGGCGTGAGCGGGCCGTCGATCCTGCAGATCTCGTCATACTGGCAGCCGGGCGACGACCTGCGACTGGACCTGCTGCCCGACCGCGATGCGCTGGACTGGCTGGAAGCCCAGCAGAGGCAGCGACCCGACGCCGAACTGAAGACGGTCCTGTCCGACGCGCTGCCGCGCCGCTTCGCCCAGCGCCTGTGCGAGGTCTGGCTGCCCAACCGGCCGATGAAGCAGTTCAACGCGCCGCAGCTGAAGGAAGCCGCCGCGTTGCTGGCCGGCTGGCCCCTGGTCGCCAGCGGCACCGAAGGCTACCGGACGGCGGAGGTGACGCTCGGAGGCGTGGACACCGACGGCGTGTCCAGCAGCACGATGATGTCCAGGCACGTGCCCGGCCTTTTCTTCGTGGGCGAAGTTCTCGACGTCACCGGGTGGCTGGGTGGCTACAACTTCCAGTGGGCCTGGGCCTCGGGTCACGCGGCAGGCATGGCGGTCTGACGCAGTGCGGCGTTCCTGGCAGGGCCACCTTTGCTAGCCTTTGGAAACCGGTGTCATCACAGGTGTTCCGTGCCGCTGCAACCGCCTTCTTCCCAGCCGCGCCGCGATTTCCTGCGCCAGCTCGCCGGCACCGCCACGATGGCGGGCCTGGTCGGCCCCGGCCTGTACGCTGCCCGAGCGGCTTCCGGACCGCCGCTCGCGACCACGCGCAGCGGGCGCATCGCCGGGTTCGTGGAACGCGGCATCCACGTCTTCCGTGGCGTCCCGTACGGCGGCGACACCGCCCGCCGGCGGTTCCAGCGAGCGGTGCGTGAGGCCGCCTGGACCGGCACGCGCGATGCGACCCGTTTCGGCGCCTCGGCCCCCCAGCGCGGCGATGCCGACGGACAGTCCGTCAGCGAGGACTGCCTGTTCCTCAACGTCTATACGCCTGCCCTGCGCGACGGCGGCAAGCGCCCGATCCTGTTCTACATCCACGGCGGCGGCTACAACAACGGCTCCGGTTCGCATGCCCTCTACGACGGCGTGAACCTGTGCCGCCGCGGCGATGTCGTCGTGGTCACCGTCAACCACCGGCTCAACGCGTTCGGCTACCTGTATCTCGGCGAGAGCGGCGACGAACGCCTGCACGACGCCGGCAACGTCGGCCAGCTGGACCTGATCGACGCCCTGCGTTGGGTGCGCGAGCATGCGCACGAGTTCGGCGGCGACGCGGGCAACGTCACCGTGTTCGGCCAGTCGGGCGGCGGCGCCAAGATCGCCACGCTGATGGCCATGCCGGGCGCCGATGGCCTGTTCCACAGGGCGATGACGATGAGCGGCCAGCAGGTCACCGCGGCCGGCCCGCGTGCCGCCGCGCAGCGCACTGCGCTGTTTCTCGCCGAACTGGGGCTGGGCCCGCGCGACACCGCCGCGCTGCTGGCGCTGCCGATGGCGCGCCTGCTGGAGGCCACGCGCGTGCGCGATCCGTCGCGGGTGGAGGACACCTCGCTCTACTTCGGGCCCGTTCTGGACACGCACAACCTGCCGCGGCATCCGTTCTATCCGGATGCACCCGCACAGTCGGCACGCATCCCGATGGTCATCGGCAACACGCGCGATGAGACGCGCGCGTTCCTGGGCAACGACGAAGCGAACTTCGCGCTGGCCTGGGACCAGTTGCCGCAGAAGCTGCGCGAGCAGCAGTACGTCGACCTGTCGCCGGACGTGGTGATCGCCGAGTATCGCCGGCTGTATCCCGACTACACGCCGTCAGAGGTGTTCTTCGCCGCCACCACCGCGGGCCGCTCCTGGCGCGGCGCCATCATCGAGGCCGAGGAGCGGGCGAAGCAGGGAGCGCCTGCCTGGGTCTACCAGCTGGACTGGCGTTCGCCGGCCGAAGACGGACGCCTGCGCGCCTTCCACACGCTCGACATCCCGCTGGTGTTCGACAACGTGGCGGCCGATGGGTCGAAGACCGGCGATGACGCACGGGCGCGTGCGATGGCCGCGCGCATGAGCGAAGCCTTGATCGCCCTCGCCCGTCACGGCGATCCGAACCACGCCGGCCTGCCCGCATGGGCGCCGTACACGTTGCCTCGGCGGCAGACGATGGTGTTCGACGACACATCCGGCATGCAGGACGATCCACGCGGCGGCGAGCGCAGGCTCTACGAGCGTGTGCCGTTCGTCCAACGAGGCACCGCGTAGGGTGGGCCTTGGCGCACCCTCTTGTCGCATCCGACCCCGTACGACGGTGGGCCGGGGCCCACCCTACGATGGCATGACGTCCGCCGCGATCTCGAACGAGCGCAGGCGCTTGCCGTGATCGAAGATGTTGGCCGTCAGCATCAGTTCGTCCGGACGGTGGCGCTGGATGAAGTCGGCGATGCCCTTGCGCACCGTAACGCGGCTGCCGACGACGGCGCAGGCCAGTGCCTGGGCCACGCCGGCCTTCTCGTGCGGCTCCCAGAACGCTTCAATGTCGTCGATCGGCGGCGGCACCAGGCCCGCACGCCCACGCCGCAGGTTGACGAACGCCTGCTGCTGGGTGGTGAACAGGTACCGTGCTTCCTCGTCGGTCTCGGCCGCCACGACATTCAGGGCCAGCATCGCATGCGGCTTGGCCAGCCGCTTCGACGGGCGGAAGTCGCGGTGGTACAGCAGCAGCGCCTGGTCCATCGCATCGGGCGCGAAATGGGAAGCGAACGCGTACGGCAGCCCCAGGGCGGCGGCCAGCTGCGCGCCGAACAGGCTCGAGCCCAACAGCCACACGGGCACATCGAGGCCCGCACCGGGTACGGCACGCACCGCCTGGCCCTCCTGCACCGGCTCGAAGTAGCGCAGCACTTCCTGTACGTCCTGCGGAAACTGCTCGGCGCTGTCGAAATAGCGCCGCAACGCGCGCGCCGTCGCCTGGTCGGTGCCCGGCGCACGGCCCAGGCCCAGATCGATGCGGCCCGGATACAGCGACGCCAGCGTGCCGAACTGCTCGGCCACCTGCAGCGGTGAGTGGTTGGGCAGCATGATGCCGCCGGCCCCCACGCGGATGGTGGATGTCGCACCGGCTACGTGCCCGATCAGCACCGCCGTCGCGGCGCTGGCGATGCCCGGCATGTTGTGGTGTTCGGCCAGCCAGTAGCGGGTATACCCCCAGCGCTCGGCATGCTGCGCCAGATCGCGCATGTGCACGAACGCCTGGGTGGTATCGCTGCCCTCGCAGACAGGTGCGAGGTCGAGGAGCGAGTAAGGGATCATGGGGACACCGGCAATGACGATGCCATCGTCATGGGGACGCAGGCGATCCGGTTCCACCCGGTGGCATGGGATGCTGCATCCCGCCTAGCCCAGCAGGTCGAACGGCCCGCCCTGTTCCAGCGCACGCTGGTAGGCCGGTCTGGCGTGGATGCGCTGCAGGAATCCGGCCAGGTTCGGATAGGCCTCCAGTCCGGCGCGTACCGCCGCCGCTTCGACCGGAAAACTCATCTGGATGTCGGCTGCGCTGAACGGGTCGCCGGCGAACCACGGCGCCCTGCCCAGTTCGCTTTCCATGTAGCCCAGGTGCAGCTGTACCTGCGGACCGACGAAGGTCCGCATCGCCTTGTCGGCGATGCCACGCGCGATGGGTCGGGCGAAGAACGGCATCGGCGCCTTCTTCAGGCGGGAGAACACCAGGCTGAGCAGCATCGGCGGCATCGCCGAGCCTTCGGCGTAATGCAGCCAGTAGCGGTAGCGCAGGTGTTCGGCCGTGCCGGGCGAAGGCGCGAACCGGCGCGCGGTGTCGTAACGCTCGACCAGGTATTCGAGGATGGCGCCGGATTCGGCCAGGACGTGTTCGCCATCCACCACCACCGGCGACTTGCCCAGCGGGTGGATCTTCTTCAGTTCCGGCGGCGCGAGCATGGTCTTCGAGTCGCGCTGGTAGCGCACCACGGTGTAGTCCAGGCCCAGTTCCTCGAGCAGCCAGAGCACGCGCTGGGAGCGGGAGTTGTTGAGGTGGTGGACGGTGATCATGGTGGGCTCCGCGGGGATGGGTCATGCTACCGCGGCTCTCACCCCTATAGGAGCGACGTCAGTCGCGACCGCACGGCCAACACTCGCGGGAGCGGACACTTAACACCGAGCCCTCGCGCCTGGAGCGGAGTCACGCACGGCCGCTGCATCCGGCCGCGACTGACGTCGCTCCTACAGGGAGACGATGCGATTCAGGAGCTGCACGACAGCATCGAACAACCCGCGCGATCGCGTGCCCAGTCGGGGCGACGCCCGGCATAGCGTTCGCGACCCGGCTGGTCGTCGTACGGCCGGCGCATGACGTCCAGCAGTTCATGGACGCCGGACAGGTCGCCGGCCTCGGCGGCATCGATGGCCTGCTGCGCGAGGTAGTTGCGCAGCACGTAGCGGGGATTGGCCAGGCGCATGCGTTCGCGGCGCACAGCGGCATCGAGCGCGTCCTCGTCACGGCGGCGGGCGTACGCGGCCAGCCAGTCGCGCAGCGCCGGCGCGACGGCCTCGCGCTTGGCCGGATCGTAGAAGGCGCCGTCGAAGGCCGGCAGCGACGCGTCCATCGGATCCGCGTCGATCAGCGCACGGAAGAACAGCGTCATGTCGACTTCGCCCTCCTGCAGCAGGCCGAGCAGGTCTCCCATGCGCACGACGTCTTCCTCGCGGCATTCGGCCAGCCCCAGCTTGCGTGCGATGTTGTCGCGATCCGCATGCGCGTAAGCGTCAGCGAAGCGCTGCAATCCTTCCTGCAGCGCCTCCACTCCGTCGAACAGCGGCGACAGGGCCTGCGCGAAGCGGCTCAGGTTCCATCCCGCCACCCGCGGCTGCCAGCCGAAGCGATAGCGACGACCCTGGGCGTCGGTGGTGTTAGGCGTCCAGTCCGGGTCGTAGTCGTCGATCCATCCGTAGGGGCCGTAGTCGATGGTCAGGCCGAGCACCGACATGTTGTCGGTGTTCATCACGCCATGCACGAAACCCACGCGCATCCAGTGCGCCACCATCACCGCCGTGCGTTCGCAGACCTCGGCGAACCAAGTGGCGTACAGCGCCTCGCCCTCCCCCGACAGGCGCGGAAAATCGCGCCGGATCGTGAAGTCCACCAGCGCGCGCAGCAGGTCCGTTTCGCCGCGCGAGGCCGGCAACTGGTAATGCCCGAAGCGCAGGAACGATGGCGCCACGCGGCACACGATCGCGCCCGGTTCGGGTTTCGGATTACCGTCGTAGAACATGTCGCGTACGACCGGCTCGCCCGTGCCGACCAGGCTCAGGGCCCGCGTGGTCGGCACGCCCAGATGGTGCATCGCCTCGCTGCACAGGAACTCGCGGATCGACGAGCGCAGCACCGCGCGACCATCCGCAGTGCGCGAGTACGGCGTCGGCCCGGCCCCCTTCAGTTGCAGTTCCCAGCGCTCACCGCGCCCGTTGACCGCTTCGCCCAGCGTGATGGCGCGGCCGTCGCCGAGCTGTCCGGCCCAGTTGCCAAACTGGTGGCCACCGTAGTTGCCGGCGTACGGCTGCATGCCTTGCAGCAGTGCGTTGCCGCCGAACACCTGTACGAATGCGGGAGACGCCACATCGGCGTCGTCCAGACCCAGCAGCGCTGCGACTTCCTGCGAATGCGCCAGCAGCGTCGGGGTAGCGACGGGCGTGGGCGCGGTCGGCGACCACAACGCGCCGCGAACCTCCCGACGACGGTACCCCGGCTCAGGATCTCCCGGCAGTTCGCGGACGAAGCGGTTGTCGAAGCGCAGGGCGTCCAGGCCGCTCATGCGGCGTCCGCAGCCTGGTCCACCAGCGGTGTGAGGTCCGGCCGCAGCGCCACGCGCTCATCGAACACGAAACAGGCGCCGTCGTAGCCGAACCCGCCCACCCGTTCGAAATAGCCCAGGATGCCGTCGTCCAGCTGCAGCACGTTGTCCATGCCGTCGGCCTGCATCCACAACGCAGCCTTCTCGCAGCGGATGCCGCCGGTGCAGAAGCTGACGACGGTGGCGTCCTTCAACGCATCGCGATGCGGCTCCAGCGCGGCCGGCAGGTCGGTGAACTTGTCGATCGGCAGCGTCAGCGCCCCGGCGAACGTCCCGTAGGCGATCTCCTGCTGGTTGCGGGTGTCCAGCATGACCACGCGACGACCGTCGTCATCGCGCCCCTGTTGCAGCCAGCGGGCCAGCGTGTGCGGATCGACAGTGGGTGCACGTGCTTCTTCTGGGGTGGTGCCGGGGCGACGGAAGCTGATGATTTCCGGCTTCACCTTGACCTTGAGGCGCGCGAACGGGATCTGCCGGCTGGTGCTGTACTTCACCCGCAAACCGGTGAAGCGCGCATCTTCGCGCAGCGGGGCGAGAAAGGATTCGATCGCGCCGGCGTCGCCGGCCAGGAACAGGTTCAGCCCCTCGCCCGCCACCAGTACCGAGCCGCGCAGCGAAAGTACTTCGGCATGCGCATGCAGGGTGGCCGCGAACTCGGCGGGCGCTTCGATGGGCGTGAAGTGGTAGGCGGCGATGTTGGTGACCATGGCGCAAT
Source organism: Pseudoxanthomonas sp. F11 (assembly GCF_037046485.1). Taxonomy (NCBI): domain Bacteria; kingdom Pseudomonadati; phylum Pseudomonadota; class Gammaproteobacteria; order Lysobacterales; family Lysobacteraceae; genus Pseudoxanthomonas; species Pseudoxanthomonas sp. F11. The sequence goes on from NZ_JBANLZ010000005.1 coordinate 231,019, forward strand.
TCTACCGCCCCCACGGGTGCCGCCATCCCGGCCGAACGCCGCCGCCGCGGGAAGACCCGGCGCGAGAGGCGCCGCAACACCGCCGCCTGGGGCCTCAGAGCAGCAGCCAGGGCAAGGCCAGCGTCACCGCGAGAATGAAGAGCATCGCCGCCAGCACGCCGACGACGTACAGCGGTCGGTCACGCAGCAGGCCGGCGAAGGTCTCGGCGCGCCCCTCTCGCTCGGCGATGGCGCGCTCGGACCGTGCGTGGTCGCGGCGCCGCGCCTGGTAATCGGCCATCAGTGCCTTCGCGCGGGCCAGCTGGCCGGCGTCCTCGATCCACAGTCCGCCAGCGGAAATTCCCCACGGGCTGGGCTGCGTCTCATGGAAGTCGATCGCGTTCGCGCGCAGGAGGTCGCGCACCTCGTCGGCCTCGTCGACAGGCACGTTGCGCAGATTCAGGAAGAGTTTCGCCATGGCCCCAGTGTAACCGCTGCAATCCGGGCCACCTGGCAGACGGATGCGTTACCCTGCGCGCCTTTCGCCCTGTGGATGAAGCCCTCGATGCGTTCCCTGCTGCTCGCCGTTCCGCTGTTCCTGCTCGCCGCCTGCAATGCCCCCGCCCCGCCGCCAGGCGGCAGCGTCGCGGAACTCGAGCGTATCGACACCCTCGCCGGTACCGGCGCCGTGGCGACCAGCGGCAGCGACGTCACCGTGCACTACACCGGCTGGCTGTACGACGAGAACGCGCCGGACAGGCACGGCATGAAGTTCGACAGTTCGGTCGACCGCGGCCAGCCCTTCACCTTCCTGCTGGGGGCCGGCCAGGTGATCCGCGGCTGGGACGACGGCGTAGCGGGCATGAAGGTGGGGGGCAAGCGCACGCTGCTGATCCCGGCCGACCTGGGCTACGGCAGCAACGGCGCGGGCGGCGTGATCCCGCCCGGCGCTTCGCTGGTGTTCGATGTCGAACTGCTGGACGTCAAACCGCACGAGTGAGTGCCACTACGCCCCTGTAGGAGCGACGTAAGTCGCGACCGCACGGCTTGACCACCTGGGGCGGGAACTCGTGCGCGACGTGGAAGGTCTGCTTACCTTTACTTCTCGCGGTCGCGACTCACGTCGCTCCTACAGAAACGCTGGCTACTCCACCGGCGCCAGCCGCAGGTCGTGGAAGTCGAAGCTGAAATCGGTCAGCGGCGAAATGGCTTCCATGCGCGCCTCGCGGATGCCACCGTCCGGCTTCAGGGAGAAGGTCAGGAAGGCGTCGGCGTTGAGCCAGCGCTCGCGCCAACGCACCACGAAGGTGTCGTGCTGCCAGTGCTGCAGATCGCCCACCAGTTCCGGCGTACGGCTGAAGCGCAGCACCAGGCCATCGCCCTCCTGCGCCACCACGACATCGCCATACCACGGGTCGCGCAGCGTGCCGGCGTACTTAGCAAACGGCAGCGACGGCTTCGATGTGGCGTCGCGCGCGGCCTGCAGCTTCTGCCAGTGCGCATCGGCATCGCCCTTTGCCTGGGCCACCTGCGCCTGGTAAGCCGCCAGCCAGTCGGTGCCGCTGTTGGCCAGATACGCGTCCAGCACTTTCAGCGTGATCGCGTGGAAGGCGGCGCCGACTTCCTGGTTGGTCAGCACCACCACGCCCAGCTTCTGTTCCGGCACCAGCGTCACCCGCGAGACCATGCCGGGCCAGCCGCCGGTATGCCACACCAGCTTGCGGCCCTGGAAGTCGGAGACCATCCAGCCTTCGCCGTAGCCGAGGAAATGGGGCTTGGCGGCCTTCAACGCTTCCACCTTCGGTTCGGAAATCGGAATCGGCGTGACCAGCGACCACATCGCCTTCTGCCGAGCCGGCGTGAACAGGGCCTGCTCCCGCCCCCTCGCGTCGCGGTAAGTGCCGCCGGCAAGCTGGGCGTTCATCCACTTCGCCATGTCGCCGACGCTGGAGTAGATACCGCCCGCGCCCGCGACGTTGCGCCACGTCATGCGCGGCGCCGGCTGCAGGGTGGTGAAGTCGGCCATGGCGTGCCCGGTGGCGACATTGTCGCCCGGCTTCAGCGCATCGCTGTTGTAGCGCGTCTCGCGCATGCCCAGCGGCTGGAAAATGCGGGTGCGCAGGAACTGCTCATAGGACTGGCCGCTGGCCTGTTCGATCACCAGCTGCGCCACGCCGTACAGGATGTTGTCGTAGGCGTAGCGCTCGCGGAAGCCCCCGCTGAGCGGCACATCGCGCAGGCGCTCGGCCACTTCGCGGTTGCTGTAGGTGGTCGTGGGCCAGTACAGCAGGTCGCCCGCCCCGAGCCCCAGCCCGCTGCGGTGGACCAGCAGGTCGCGGATGCGCATCTCGCGGGTGACGTACGGATCGGCCATGCGGAACCACGGCAGGTGGTCGATGACGCGATCCTCCAGTTCGAGCTTGCCCTCGTCGGCCAGCATCGACAGCGAGGCCGACGTGAATGCCTTGGTGTTGGAGGCGATGGCGAACAGGGTGTGCGCATCCACCTTCGCCGGCTTGCCCCTCTCGCGCTCGCCCCACCCCTTCGCCAGTACCACTTCGCCATCCTTCACCACGGCGACCGCGATGCCAGGCACATCGAAGGCCTCGCGCACGGATTCGACATAGGCGTCGAGATCCTGCAGTGCGGGCGGTGGCGTGGCTTCCTTCGCAACGGCCGCGGGCGCGACCAGGCACAACAACAGCAGGGTGCGGCGCATGGCCGCGGGCGACAGTGGATGCATCGGGAGTCCCCGTTCGAATCTGCGCGCGACGATACCGCACCTGGCCTCGCCGGTGCGCCCGACGAAAGTCCGTGTCGGCGCACGGCATACTATGCGGATGCCTCAACCGCAGCCCGACACCGCCGCTCCCGCACCCACCGTCGCCGTCATCGGCGGCGGACCCGCGGGGCTGATGGCGGCTGAAACCCTGCGTGCGGCGGGCCTGCAGGTCGACCTCTACGACGCCAAGGGCTCGGTGGGGCGGAAATTCCTGATCGCCGGCAAGGGCGGCATGAACCTGACCCACTCGGATCCGTTCGATGTGTTCGTCACGCGCTACGGCGAGCCTACGCACGAGATCGCCGCGTGGCTACGCCACTTCGATGGCGATGCGCTGCGCGCCTGGGCGCGGGGGCTCGGCGTGGAGACCTTCGTCGGGACGTCCGGCCGCGTGTTTCCCACCGATCTCAAGGCTGCACCCCTGCTGCGCGGCTGGGTACGACGCCTGCGCGAACAGGGTGTGCGCTTCCACGTGCTGCATCGTTGGCTGGGCTGGGACGAGGGCGGCGCGTTGCGCTTTTCGACGCCGCAGGGGGATGCCTCGGTGCGGGCCGACGCGGTCGTGCTGGCCCTGGGCGGCGGCAGCTGGCCGGAGCTGGGCTCGGACGGCGCATGGGTGGAGGTCCTGCGGGCGCGCGACATCGACATCGCACCACTCCAGCCCTCCAATTGCGGTTTCGATATCGGCTGGAGCGAACATCTGGCCAGCCGCTTCGCGGGCGAGCCCCTGAAGCCGGTCACCGCGCACTGGCACGACGCCGACGGCAAGCCGCAGCAACGCCAGGGCGAATGCGTGATCACCGCCACCGGCATCGAAGGCAGCCTGGTCTACGCGCTGTCGCCGATGCTTCGCGATGCGATCGCGCGCGACGGCCATGCCACGCTGGTGCTGGACCTGCTGCCGGGTCGCGAGGAAAGCGACCTGCTGCGCCGGCTGGCCAGGCCACGCGGTTCCCGCAGCCTGAGCGAACACCTGCGCCGGGAAGCCGGCGTCAGCGGCGTGCGTGCGGCACTCCTGTACGAAGTACTCGACAAGGCGGCGTTGGCCGATCCCACGAAGATCGCCGCGACCCTGAAACGGTTTCCGTTCCGGCTGCAGCGCACGCGTCCCATCGAGGAAGCCATCAGCAGCGCGGGGGGCGTCCCGCTGGAAGCACTGGACCCAGGCCTGATGCTGCGCGGATTGCCCGGCGTATTCGCCGCCGGCGAGATGCTCGACTGGGAAGCACCCACCGGCGGCTACCTGCTGACGGCGTGCTTCGCCAGCGGCCACCAGGCCGCGCAGGGCGTGGTCGACTGGCTGGCGCAACGCAACGCCTGACTGGTCGTCCGCAGGGGCTGCGGCGCGCACCCCGGGAAGTGCGTGCCGCAGCGGCTGCGGAACGTGGCGCGCACGATACGCGAGCCGTTGTTGAAGTCCGGTTAGCGTTTCAAAGCAGTTTTATTACAGACATTTACGGCCGTATATGCATGCTGCACCTCAGGCCGCTGAATCGTCATTCAGCCTCGTCTGGCGCGACTTCTCCAACCCGATCTTCGCGCCGCGCCTTGGCAGCGACGTACATGTTGTCGACCAGATTGGGATAGCGTCGCCCCGCCGCCTGCGCACGCGCGCGGGCCTCATCCACCTGGGCTGGGGAAAGCTTGAGGCCACCATCTCCCCGCTTCGGCGTGGGACGTCGCCAAGGACCCGGCCCGCGGCTGGCCACGGATCAGACAGCCGCCGTCACCACGATCTCGATCAGCCAGCCCGGCCGCGCCAGATGCGCCTGCATGGTCGCGCGCGGAGGCGCATGGCCTGCCGGCACCCACCCATCCCACACCCGGTTCATCGCTTCGAAATCCTGCAGGTCCTTCAGGAATATCTCGGCGCGCAGGATCTTCGCCTTGTCACTGCCGGCGCGCGCCAGCAGCGCGTCGATCTCGGCCAGCACCTGCTGGGTCTGGCCGGCGATGCCCTGGGTGGCGTCCTCGGCCACCTGGCCGGCCAGGTAGACCACGCCATTGTGGATGGCCATTTCCGACAGACGCGGGCCTACGTCGAAGCGCTGGATCATGAATTCGTTCTCCGGTGTGTCGTCGAAGCTTAGCGCCCCGCCCCGCCGTCCGCACGGCGGGTGGCCTGGTGCAGCCAGGTGCCGGCCAGCAGCATGGCCCCGACGATCAGCGCGATCAGCAGTTTCTGCACCCATCCCTGCCCGGCCGGTGGCCACAGCGCGTGCACCCACAGCAGTACGAAGCAGGCGACCGACCAGGTGGCGGCCAACGGGAAGTGGCGGCGCCATGCGGCATCCAGACGGAAGCGCCATGCCTGCACCACCATGCCGCTGACCACGCACAGGAAGGAGGTGATCGCGCAGACATGGTGGAACATCCGATGGAAGTCCGGCGCCACCTGCGGCAGCCATGAGTCCCCGATGGCCACACCCGCCAGTGCGAGCGCACCGGTAAACAGCAGCACGACCGGGGCAGCGCTGCGCGCCCGCGGCGCCAGTTGCACGTAAAGTCCCCACGCCAGCGCCGCGATGGCCACGGCCAACAGGCAGTACATCGTCCGCAGCAGCAGGCCGTACGGCCCCCGCAGGTACTGGCTGAGCGTCGCCTGCTGCCAGGCCAGGTCTTCGCGCACGAGCTGGAGGCCAGCGGCCACGGTCAGGAACAGCAGCGCCGCGAGGATCGCCAGGCGCGCCGCCTGCCTGGTAGCGCCGCCGTACAAGGATTCCGGGCGCAGGGGGGCAGTATCGGACATAGGCGGACCGGTGGCGGGAGGGCCCGGATTATCCCGGAACTCAAGAATCACCGGCACCGGCCGCTGGGGTGGCAGGCCTGCATGACGTGCCTGCCGTCACGCTTTGACCTACACTCCGCCATCCCCCGGCTTACCGGGGATGGCCGCCATGAGCAAGGGGACTCTTCGCGCCAATGCCTTCCGATACACCGCCGCCCGGCGCCGATCCGGCGCGCCACGCCCAACGCCTGCCGCGCCGGATCCACCGGCTGCGCATGCTGGGCATGGGTCTGGCGGCGTTGCCTATCGGCATGGTGCTGCTGGAAAACCAGGCCGGCGCCGGCCACTGGGGCTTCCTGCTGTTCACCACCGTGCTGTGGCCGCAGTTGGCGCTGTGGCTCGCGCTGCGCCACCGCGAACCTTTCCGTGGCGAGATCCGCAACCTGCTGCTGGATTCGATCCTCGCGGGGATGTGGGTGCCGCTGATGGCGTTCAATCTTCTGCCCAGCGTCATGCTGGTGACCCTGGCCACGGTGGACAAGATCAGCACGGGGATCGACAGGCTCTGGTACTGGTCGCTGCCGTTGATGCTGGCAGGCGGCGTCGCAGCGGGGCTGGTCACCGGCTTCGAGGTACAGCCGGTCACCACCATGGCGGTGATGGTCGCCTGCCTGCCCATGCTGCTGATCCACTCCATCGCGGTCAGCCAGGCCAGTTATCGGCTCGTCCGCAAGGTGAAGCGCCAGAACCGCCAGCTGGACGAGCTGAGCCGGCGCGACACGCTGACCGGCCTGGACAGCCGGCGGCACTGGCAGGAGCGGGCCTCGGCGCTGCTGGAACAGTGCGCGGCGACCGGCGACCCGGCCACGTTGCTGATGATCGACATCGACCATTTCAAGGCGATCAACGATCGCCACGGCCATGCGGCCGGTGACGACGTGCTGCGCGCCACGGCGGACGTGATACGCCACAGCATCCGCGGGCAGGACGATGCGGGCCGGCTGGGCGGCGACGAGTTCGCGGTGGTGCTGCGCCACACGGACATGGAGGCGGCCGCGACGGTCGCGCGGCGCATCCGCGAAGGCGTGGAAGCGCTGAGCGTGGAGAGCGCGCCGGGATTGCGACCCACGGTGAGCCTGGGGCTGGCACAGGCCATCGCGCCGGAGGAAGGTCTGCGCGCGTGGATGGAGGCGGCCGACCTGGCCCTCTACCGGGCCAAGAGCGCGGGCCGCAACCGGCTGGCGGTACACGATGGCCTGGAGGCGGCCACCGGAACGCCTTGAGGCGGGCCGTCAGGCGCCGAGGTGTTCGCTGCGCTCCCGCTGGGGAAGTTCCAGCACGTTGCTGGCGGCACGCGCCGGTTCGCTCTCGTTCTCGTGCACGCACACGCGATTTCGCCCCAGGTGCTTGGCGCGGTAAAGCTGCCGGTCGGCATGGGAGAGCAGCCTGGCAAGGCTGTAGCCTGACTGCACGCTGGAGGTCACGCCGAAGCTGCCGGTGATGGCGAACACGTGGCCGGTTTCGCGGGTGTCGATCTGGGCCAGTCGCACGCGGCAGTCCTCGGCCACGCGGGCGGCGGCGCGCAGGTCGCAGCCATACATCAGGATGGCGAATTCCTCGCCTCCCAGGCGGCCCAGCACGTCGATGCGGCGGCAGAAGCCCTTGCTGGCCTCGGCCACTTCCTTCAGCGCCCAGTCGCCGGTCCCGTGGCCGAAGCGGTCGTTGATGTTCTTGAAGTGGTCCAGGTCGTACATGATGAGCGCGGCCTGTTCGCCGTTGCGAGCGCACTCGGCCAGCGCGCGCTCGGCGCGGATGGTGAAGTGGTGGCGGTTGCAGATTCCGGTCAACGCGTCGGTCTCGGCCATCTTCTTCAGCGACAGCTGCACACGCTTGATCTTGAATGCCCAGTAGCCGATGGAGGCCACCAGCACAATCAGCAGCATCACGATCAGCCGGTTGTTCTGCGCCGCCTGCTGATCCACCTTGCGCTGGAGCTGCAGCACCTGGTTCTGCTGGTCCAGCAGGTTGATCTGCTGGTTCTTCTGAACGATCTGCTGACGCACCAACTGGTAGGCCAGTTCGCGCGTCTTGATCTCGTTGAGATACGCCTTGTCGGCCTCTGCGTATTTCTTGTACTGCTCCAATGCGCGAACCGGATTACCTTGGATGCTCGCGATCTCGTAAAGCACACGATGTGCCATGACCAGCGGGAGCGAACCGGCAATCGAGTCGCCCTGAGCGACTGCAGCTCGCGCGTGTTTCTCCGCCCCCTGGATATCGCTCATCTTCAGGCGATACTCGGCGAGCATGGAAAGATACTCGGCCACCAGCACCGGATAACCGGTCTTCTCGACACCCGGGAGGTGCTTCTCAAGCAAGGCGATGGCGCTGGCCGTCTTGCCTTCGCCATGCCATTTCCGGGCCAGGAAAGTGCGGGAGAATCCTGCGAGCAAAGATTCATTCTCTCTCTCGCAGTGCTCGATGGCCCGAAATATCTGGTCTTCCGCCAACTCCTTACCTTGCCCCTGCATCGACTCGATGATCAGGTTTCCAGCAATGCAACGATTCCGGCCCGAGGGACCGTCTCCAGCGACCTGGCTCGCGTACTCGCCCGCGAGCTTGAACTCGCCCACTCGGTTGTAGAGGATTCCGGCAGCCAGCAAGCCATGATGCCTGGCGGCGCGATCCTTCACTTCCGGGGCCAGAGGAAGCATCTCGTTCAGCGTACTCAGGCCTTGCTCGAACTTGCGATTGCCCGCATACGTGTTGGCCAGCATCGCTGCGGCCCGATACTTGATTTCCACGTCTTTGGCGCTTACCCGCACTTCTTCCAGATCGCGTATCGCAGAGTCTGGCTTTCCCTCAAGCAGATAGCCGTGCGCTCGCATGAGGCGAATTTTCATCCGCTCCTCGGGCGAAGACCTCTCCTCGAGGGCCTGAAGTTCGTTTAATACCCTGAAGAACTCTTTCGGTTGCGACGTACGTATCGCATCCGCCTTTTCGAACAACGCGTCGAATGACGCGCCCGCGTGCGCGGGCGCCGCCAAGGAGAACGCGACCAGGGCCAGTAATCCGTACCGATGCTTGCTAGAACTCATCCTGTTAGCTCCACCTCATCGCGCTCCCGACCGAGCGAGGATCGACTACTCCTCGCGTTGCTCCTCACCGGGCTCGGGAACATCGTCCTGATCCGGTAGATCCTGTTCTTCCGCGCCATCCGGCGTCGCGATCATGCAGAACATCACGGCCCTGGCCTTCTCGAACTCGCAGATGGCCTGGACGTCGCGGTCCAGCAGCGCCTGACGGGCCGCTTCCGGTACATGGTGCTTGTCCATCGCGGCGACGAAGTCGTCGACCGACGCGCCCGCGAGATGCGGCGAGCCCCCTAGGGACTCCATGAAACGGATTAGATTCGACACGAACTCATTCCCCTGGATCAAGATGGATGACCCGGCGCTTTTCCGCCCTCCGACGGACGGCCCCTTGCGCCAGCGCGGCCCTGGAACGGGCTGCGACCAGACAATACCTGCTTTCGGAGGGGTTCTCTACCTGTTTGAAGCATCTACCATCCGGATTGGCCCAGACCGGATAATCGCTGGGAAACCGCCAGATTGGGTTCCATCCGGCGCGCGGGGGGTATGACCAAAGTCGTTTCAAGACGGAGTTCGGCCTGCAGCAAGTCCCCCAGCGCCAAGCGCTCCATCCGGGGGGTCGTGATCGGCAGGGTGGCGGCTTCATAAGCGATGGCCTCATCGGATAAGGCGTACCCCTGCTCCTGCAGCAGGTCCAGCAGCACGGCGCGGAGCTCGGCCCCCGTAGCGGAGAAGCGGGCCAAGGTCCTGTCCCCCGCCACCCCGATCTGCCACAGGATAAGGTAGGCCGAAGGGTCGATGCGTCGTTTGTAGAACATGAACTGGCTGGCCTCGTAGTGCTGGCAGCCATAGGTGCCAGGATCGATCCCGAGGTCCGCATACAGGCAATCCTCAGCGGATACCGCGGCCTCCATGACCGCCTCGTACCCTTCTTCCCGTGCCTGAGCCACCGCCCGGTGCGGCACGACGGCGAACACGCCCGGATGACCGTAGAACGCGCCGCAGACCCGACGTCCCGCCCGTACCTCGTCCATCATGGCCGCCACCATCTCGCGGTAGGTCTCGGTCCGCGGCTTGCCCTCGGCATAGAACGGCTGAAGACTGCGCACGTCCCGGTTCATGCCCTGTACCCACAACTCCACCAGTGGATCGGACACCGCCACGAACACCACATCGGCTTCTTCGATATGACTGCGCGCACGCGGCCCGATATGCGCGCCCAGCATCATGCCAGTGCCCACGCAGGCCAGACTCCCCTTCTTCATCTCGTCCCCTGTTTCAGATCATTCGGATGGCGCAGTCATGGGCGCCCTCGTTTGCATACCACCGGCGCGTTGCCAGCGCTGACGGGTCCGCTCCCAGCGCACTTCCCCCTCATTACTCCCCTCGGCGGGAATGCGCCGGAAATCCAGCTTCCGCATCAGACCTTCCGCGCCCCCGTTCACCGCGCGATGGCGAGTGAACACCGTGTCCACCCCACCCTCGGCGAACGCGAAGTCCATCAGCCGGCGAATAATCTCGGTCGCGACACCCGCATTGTGGTACTGCGGCCAGATCAACGCACCGATCTCGGAGCCGTCCTCCCGCGCGACCAGTGCAAGCAGACCCCATTCCTCGCCCGTCGAACGATCCACGACCACCCAGGCCTGATACCCCCCGTGCTTTCGCTGGCTGAACGCCACCACTTTGTCAAAGGCGCTACGCGCTGCTACGGCGGCCATGGGCTCGCCGACGTACCGCATGACCTCCTCATCCGTGTAAAGCCCGATATAGAGCCCGTCGTCGTGCGCCTCCAGGGGGCGAAGCCGGAATCGTGCGGTTTCAAGCGGGGGCGCTCCCAGTGGCGAGGCACCGGAGATGGATCCACTCACCCCACCTGCCCCTTCGCCCAGCGCACGATCGCCTCCGCCGGTATCGCGCCGCTCTGGCGCGCGATCTCGCGGCCGCCCTGCAACAGCACCATGGTCGGGATGCTGCGGATGCCGAACCGGTTGCCCAGCCCCGGGCTGGCCTCGGTATCCACCTTGGCCAGCCGCATCGCCGGTTCCAGCATGCCGGCGGCGCGCTGGAAGTGCGGCGCCATCTGCAGGCAGGGCCCGCACCAGGGAGCCCAGAAATCCACCAGCAGCGGCAAGGTGCCGCGCAGCGCGTGGCGGTCGAAATCCGCCTCCCCCAGCGCCAGCGGCATGCCGGTGAACAACGGGTGGTGGCAGCGTCCGCAGGCGGGTGACTCCGCCAGGCGCGCTCGCGGCACCCGGTTCATCGCGGCGCAGTGCGGACAGGCGATCAGGGGGTCTTCAGCGCTCATGCCGGCATCCTAACGCCCGCGCGCCCGGCACGTCACCGCGTCATGCACGACGGCGGCCCTCTGACGCTGACGCCCCGACGCTGCCCCTGACGACGAAGACCTCCACGCGACGCCCGCCGTGCATCCGCGCGACGGGACACGCGCCGGCAGGGCGCAGGCACGAACTGAGCCGGGACGACACGCGGCTGCTCCAGCAGGCGAAAGTCGACAGGCTCCGCGCGGATCAACGATGAACCCGCCGGCCGGGGCCGCGCACGCGGGCGCAGCCCCGGCGGCGACCTATTTCAGCTTCAACTCGCGGATCAGGTTGCTGCCCAGGATCTGCCGCATCTTGCCGCGATCGGCGTAGGCGGTGTTCGCCTGCGTCGTGCTCTGCCCGGTGATCCTGCTGGACACCGCTTCGGACCGGTCGCGCAGGCCATCGAAGGCGGCCATGTTCGGATAGACGACGGTCAGGTAGAGATCCGGCTCGTCCGGCCGACGCGCCTGCGTGGTGTACACCGCATAGTCCAGGATGATGCCGGCTTCCTTCTGCGCATCCATCACACGCTTGTACTGTCCCTGCAAGTGCGTCATGTAGTTGTCGAACTGGCCGTCCATGACCTTGACCGCGGTGACCTCCATCACCGGCCCTTCGGTGTAACTGCGGTCCTGCGCGGACAACGGGAGGCACAGCACGCACAGCAGCAGCGCCCACAGCAATGGCAAGGGTTTCATGTCGGAGTCCTCGTTGGGTGTTCGCCGGATGATTCCGGGTGCCCAGCTGAACGCGGCACGGCATCGTGCGTCGGCCATGCACACAGAGGAATCCGGCGCCGGGCCGACGAACGCACCCCGCGGGCGACCCTGTATTACACAGTCGCGTCCGGTCTCCCGGCGCTGCGCCCTGCCCGCCTGGCTAATCCGCCAGCGACCACTCGCCCAGGCACTGGTACTCCGGCTCGCCCTCGATCCCTTGGAGCAGGTGCACGGCCTGCGGATGCAGCACCACCGGCGTCACGTCCACCGGCGCGGTACGGGGGGGCACATAGGCCAGCGTCAGGTGCGGCACGAAGCTGCGGCCCAGCGGCTGCCGGAAGCCGGCCCGCAGCAGCCGCTGCTGCAATCCGCGCCAGAACGCCACCACCGCCGGCGAGGGGTGCAGCGCCGCCAGCGTCAGGGCCGGGTTCTTCGGATTGCCCAGGCACAGCAGGTGGTCAAGCGTGATGCCCAGCGGCTCGGGTTGCCAGTCGCGCATGGCCTCACGCGCCGAGGCCACCAGGTCTTCGCGCGGCCCCTCGCTTTCGCCGAGGAAATGCAGGGTCAGGTGGTAGCGCTCCGGACGCACCCAGCGCGCCTGCGGATAGTCCGCCTTGAGGTCTTCGGCCCGGTGCCGCAGTGCCTCGCATTCGCCCGGCGATGGCACGAGCGCGAAAAACAGGCGATGCAACCGGCCCGGCTGCGGGCTGCCGAACAGATCGCCTTGCTGGGATGACGCAGGGGTGGCGGGCATGACGCAAACGGCGTGGGGACGACGACAATGGCCTGCATCATCGGCGCGATGTCCATGCCGTGCAACCCGCGGCGGGCGGGACGTACGCGTCCCGCCTCTCTACCCTCACCGCATCACCAGATCCGCACGCGGTCCTGCGGGGCGATGTACAGCGCGTCGCCGGGCTTCACATCGAAGGCGTCGTACCATGCATCGATGTTGCGCAGCGGTGCGAAGGCGCGGATGTGGCCGGGCGAATGCGTGCCGTTGACCAGCTGCTGGCGAAGTGCGTCGTCGCGCCACAGCGTGCGCCATACCTGGCCCCAGCCCATGAAGAACCGCTGGTCGCCGGTGAAGCCGTCGATCACCGGCGCCGGCTTGCCGCCCAGCGAACGGTGGTACGCCTCCAGCGCGATGGTCAGGCCGCCCAGGTCGCCGATGTTCTCGCCCATCGCCACGCGGCCGTTGATGCGCATGCCCGGCAGCTGCGGGAACGCGTATGCCTCGTACTGCGCCCCCAGCTTGGCGGCCTGCGCTTCGAACTTGGCCGCGTCTTCGGCCGTCCACCAGTCGCGCAGCACGCCCTGGCCGTCGGACTTGCGGCCCTGGTCGTCGAAACCGTGGATGATCTCGTGGCCGATCACGCCGCCGATGCCGCCGTAGTTCACCGCCGGGTCCGCATCCGGGTCGAAGAACGGGGGCTGCAGGATGGCGGCCGGGAACACGATTTCGTTCTTCACCGAGTTGTAGTACGCATTCACCGTCTGCGGGGTCATGCCCCACTCGCCCTTGTCCACCGGCTGGCCGATGCGTGCGCGGCGGAAATCCCATTCGAACTGGCCGGCACGCTGCGCATTGCCGAACAGATCGCCGTTCTTCACCACCAGCGCGCTGTAATCGCGGTATTTGTCGGGATGGCCGATCTTCAGGCCGAAGCCGGCCAGCTTGGCATGCGCCTCGGCCTTGGTGGCCGGGCTCATCCACGCCAGTGCGTCAAGGCGCGCGCCCATGGCCGCCTTCACGTTGGCGACCAGCGCATCCATCTTCGCCTTGGCCTCGGGGGGGAAGTACAGCTTCACGTAGTCGCGGCCGATCGCCTCGCCCATCGCGGATTCGGCGAAGGCCACGCCGCGCTTCCAGCGCTCGCGCTGCTGCGGCTGGCCGGACAGGAACTTGTCGCGGAATTCGTACTGCGCCACCGAGAAGTCCTTTGACAGCAGCGGTGCCGCATCGTCGGCCGCGTGGAAGGCCTGCCAGGCCTGCAGCGTGGCGATGTCGGTGTCGGCGAAGATCGCCGCGATCTTCGGGATGGCGCTGTCCTGACGGATCACGGCGCGGCCGGCGCCCTCGACACCGGCGGCCGTGAAGAAGTCCGCCCATGGGAACCCGGGCGCCTTGCTGGCGAAATCCGCCATCGCCATCGGGTTGTAGGTCTTGTCGCGGTTGCGGCTCTCGGCGCGCGTCCAGTGCGCCTCAGCGATGCGGGTCTCCAGCGCGAGGATCGCCTTCGCGTTCTCCTGCGGCTTGTCCCAGCCCGCGAGCTGCAGCATCTGCGCGATGTAGGCTTCGTAGCGCTCGCGTTGTGGCTTGAAGGTGTCGCGCAGGTACATCTCGCGGTCGCCCAGACCCAAGCCACCCTGGCTCAGGTACAGCGTGTAGCGGTCCGGATCCTTCTGGTCGTCGCTGACGCCCAGGTTGAAGAACGTGTCGTAGAAGCTGCCGCGTCGGCCCATCAGCCTGGCCAGTGCGTTCTTGTCCGTCGCCGCGCGGATGTCGGCCAGCACGGGCTGCAGCGGTTTGGCGCCCAGCGCATCGATCGTCGCCTCGTCCATGAAACCCCGATAGAGCGCTGCGATCTTGGCGGCATCCCCGCCGGTGGCCGGATCGCCCAGCGTGTAGCCTTCGACCAGTACGCGCAGGCGCGCTTCGGACAGGTCGCGCAGGATGGCGAAGCCGCCGTAGCTGGAACGGTCGGCCGGGATCTGCGTGGTGTCGGCCCAGGTGCCGCTGACATAGCGGAAGAAATCCGTGCCCGGCCTGGCCTGGCGGTCCATGCCCGCCGTATCGATGCCCCAGCTGCCGAAGCGCCTGGCCGCGATCGTCGTGCCGGCGGCGGCCGTGCCGCCTGCGTCGGCTCCGGCGAGCAGCGACTGCAGCGTGCAGGCGTCATCCAGGCACGCGCGGTCTTCGTGGGCTGCCAGCGGGGCTGCGGCAGCCAGGGCCAGCAAGGTGGCGGCGGATAGCAGGGTCTTCTTCAAAGCGGATCTCCGTGAACGGGTGCGGGCACGCGGCCCGCGCAGGCGTGTCCGCAAGGATACCCGCGTCACCGGGATCGGCCCCGTGCCGGAAGGAATAGCGAAGGCATCCGCCCCGCCCGCCACCGCCCGACGCGCGCTGGCGAAGGCGGCGCTCAGGCGGCATCCGCCTGCGCCGCACCTTCCAATCCGGCGCTGGCCTGTGCTGCCGCGGTTGCCAGAACCCAGGCCAGCGACCCCATGGCCGCGGCGCCCTGATCCCGTTGACCCGCCAGCGCCTCGATGACGGGCGCGGACAGGCCCCAGGCGCGGGCGATGGCACCGCCCATGCGGGGAGACCAGCGCTGGAACAGCCGCCGCAGCGAGATCGCATCGGGCAGCGCGCCACCGGTATCCGCGCAGGCATCGCGCAGCGCCTGCACCACCACGATCGCACCCAGGCCCTGCTGCAGGGCCGCCAGTTGGGCAGCGAATACCTGTTCCCTGCCGCTGGGGCGCGCCAGGCCGGCGGCGATCACCGCCGTATGCTGCGTATGGTCCCAGATCAGGTGCGGCAGGCGCCCGAACACGCCGCCCTCCGCACGCATCACGGGCTGCATCAGCGCCACGGCCACGAGATGGCGCAATCCTTCCACGCCCACCACCGCCACGGCACGGTCCAGGCTTTCGATCGCCGCGCCATGCCGACGGTACAGCGCGCTGTTGGCCAGCTTCAGCAGATTCGCCGCCAGCGCCGGATCGCGCGCGATGATGCCGGCGATGTCGCGGCCCGAGGTGTCCGGATCGTTCAGGGCACCCAGCAATTGCGGCAGCAGCTGTGGACGCCGCGGCAGGCGCTGCGGGTCGTCGGCGAAACGCGCGAGCGCGGCCCTGGCCGCGCCGATGATGGGCAGACTCTCCTGGGGCGCCAGCGTGGGCACGCCCTCCAGGCCGGCGAGTCTGAGCAAGGTGCCCGCCCATTCCTCCGCGACCTCGGTCCGCTCGCCGCTCCCCGGCGGCTGGCCCTCTTCACACGCATTCGCCCGCGAGGCGGAAGGCGGTCCACTCGACCGCACCTGCCTCCACCAGCGCGTCATCTTCTTCAGCAGTGGCACGGCAGCCGCCATTCTTCTCCGGTTCGACGCCGTTCTATCGGCCGACCGGTGCGGGACTTGAACGCAGTGAACGGTCGTCGACGACACGTGCTCACACCCTCATTACGTCCGCTTCGCACGCTGCGCACGTTGGTGAACGCTTCCTTCGCCCGGTCACGCGATGTTGATGCCGCGTGCGCCACGGTGTCGTGCACGGGCACCGTGCCCTGTCCAACACATCCCCCAAAGGAGTTCTGATGAACACGCAAAAGAAGATCCAGCACAGCCTCAACGATCTGATCGAGATCGCCCGCGACGGCCACGACTTCTATACCGAAGCCGCAGGCAAGGTGAAGGATGCCGAACTGTCGGCGTTGTTCATGCGGATCGCAGGCGTCAAACAGGACATCGTCACGCGCCTGAGCGCGGTGGTGGCGTCCGCGGGCGGCAAGCCCGCCGAGCACGGTACGATGGTGGGCAGCATGCAGCAGTTCTACGGCAAGGTCCGCGCCGCACTGGGCGACACCACCTATGGCTACGTGGCCGAACTCGAAGAGTCCGAGGACCGCCTGCTGAAGGCCTTCAACGAGACCATCGGCGACGAGGACACCCCCGCCGCCGCGCGCGCCGAAGCGCAGGCGCTGCTGCCCCGCGTGCGCGAATGCCACGACGTCATGCGCGACCGCAAGCAGGTACTCAAGCGCGCCAGCTGATCCCTGCACGGCCTGAGAAAACAGAAGCCCCGCATCGGCGGGGCTTCTGCTGTGCCCATGACAGCCGCTCACGCATCAGCGCAACTGGCTGTCTTTGCTGCCGCGGCGGTTGTAGGTCGCGGCGCCCTGGGCGTCGGCGTCCGCCGCCTCCTGACAGGTCACGCACAGCCTTACGCCTGGGACCGCCTTCTGCCGCGCAAGGGGAATCGGCTTTTCGCATTCCTCGCATCGGGTCAGGCTGGGGCCCTTGGGCAAGGCACGACGCGCGCGTTCGATGCCGTCCTTGACGGTCGCGTCGATCTGGTCCTGCACGGCGCCATCGCCGGCCCATCCGGTTGCCATGGTCGTCTCCTCATGGATCCTGGTCGCCGGCCCAGCTTACGCCGCCGTCGACCCCGGATCTTCACGAAGCAGGATGGGGTCGCAACCGCCCCGCTTCAACCGTGCGCCAGCGCGTAATCGATCGCCGCCACCACCGCCGCCACCTGGGCATCGTTGCACTGCTGCGGCGTGGCTTTCGGGCTGTCGGGATAGACCTCGGTGATGGTGGTGTAGCGCGCATCGGTGATGCCGGTGCACAGGCCAAGCGACCTCACCGGATACTCGATGACGCCGTCGGCCACCACCGGCGAACCGATGATCTGGCCCTGCGCGTCGGCCGGCGCGATGTGGGTGACGGCGGCGACCGCGGCGATCACCGCGCGCTGGAACTCCGGCTGCCGTCGCTCGCTGTCGTCCACCAGATAGAACCCGTCCGGGATCCCGCCCGGCTCGAACGGCTTGCCGTCGCGCGCGGCCAGCGCGGGCCGGAACTCGGATTCGTCGCTGTCGGTGGTTTCATGCAGGTCGATGTGCATCAGTACCCGTTCCCTGAGCGGCGCGACCAGCGCGATCAGCGCCGCCGACTCCTGCGCAGGACTGTCGGCGCGGAACGAACGGTTGGGATCCAGCGCATCGGCATTCCAGCGATGGATGCGCTCATAGCCCCACGGACTGACGCACGGCACCACCAGCAGGTTGGCCCTGCCCGCGTAGTCGCCGGCGCGCTGTTCGAGGAACTGCAGCGCACCATGCACGCCACTGGTCTCGTAGCCATGCACGCCGCCGGTGACCAGCATCGTGGGCAGACCGTCGTCCCAGTCGCGGCTGCGGGCGGCGTACAGCGGATAGGTTTCGCCGGGACCGTAGTCGATCGTGCCGTACTGCTGCACGTCGAAACGCCCGCGCAACGCATCGATCGCCACGCCGACATCGTCCACGTAGCGGCGCCGTACGCGCTGCTGCGCGCGCCACTGCGCCTTCTCTGCCGCGCCCCACGGCTGGCCCGGGGTACCGATGGGATGGAAGCGCGCTGGCAGGTTCATGGCGACGGCGAGGTGTGCACAAGGGGTCGGCACTATACCAGCGGGGTCCGCGATGCCGGCTGCCCTGTCATCCGCAGGCCATCGCGGCGAAAATGCGGGCCTGCTTCCTGCGCGCGACATCCCTATGCTCCGCTACACCGGACCCCTGCTCACCCGCGACACCGCCCTCGTTCTCCTTGCCGCCCGCGAGTGTGGCGAGGCGCGCTGGGCGGGCTCGCTCGACCTCGGACGTACCCAGGGCGAGGCGTCGCTGGAGGACGACGGCTGGCGCTGGCACGGCATCGCCTACCCGTATCCCGGCAAGCTCAAGGACCGGACGCTGTACTGGTGGGATGGCGAGAACTTCGCGCCGGTGTCGCGCTATGCGGGCTCGCTGATCAAGCTGGTGCCCACCGGATGGGGTGTGCCCACGTTCGAGATCGACGGCATCAAGATGCTTCCGACGTCCAGGGAGTCGCCGCTGGACGATGCGCAGCGCAAGGTCGCGCTGGTGGAGCCGCGGGGCAAGGTGGTGCTCGATACCTGCGGCGGCCTCGGCTACTTCGCCGCCTGCTGCCTGGCGGCCGGCGCCACGCGCATACGTTCGTTCGAGAAGAACGGGGACGTGCTCTGGCTGCGCACCCTCAATCCCTGGTCGCCGGACCCGGACGCTCCCGAACACCAGGGTCGCCTTGAGCTGACGCATGCCGATGTGTCGCATGCCATCGGCGACGTCCCGGATGCATCCATCGATGCCGTACTGCACGACCCGCCGCGCTTCGGCATCGCCGGGGAACTGTACTCGCAGGCGTTCTACGACCAGCTGGCGCGCGTGCTGCGCCGTGGTGGCAGGCTGTTCCATTACACCGGCAGTCCCAACAGGCTCACCAGCGGGCGTGACGTGCCGGGCGAAGTGGCGAAGCGGCTGGAGAAGGCCGGCTTCAGGGCACAACGGGCACTGGATGGCGTGGTCGGTCTGCGGCGCTGATGGCACCCGGTCCCACCGCCGCTCACGGCGGCAGGATCTTCCAGAAGATGCCCGCGCCCAGCCTCACCGACTGCAGCGGCTTGCGCTGCGCCGCGGGCTGGTTGGCGCGGAACATCTCGCGGATGTCGCCCATCACCTTGTCCGATTCCATGAAGTAGGAGTGCGCCAGCACGCTCTGGTCCACGCCGGAGACGTCGATGGTGTCCACGCCGGAAATCAGCAGCACGCCTTCGCTGGTATCGCCTGCGCGTGGCCCGCGGTTGACCTGCTTGGAGGCCTTCAGCGCCAGGTCCTCGGACGAGGCATAGAGGGTGACGCGTCCGCTGGCCTGGCGCAGGACGGGGGCCAGTTCGGTGCGAAACACGTTGGCATCGATGTCGGGCGCAGCCAGGATGATGCCGCGGAAGCGGCCGCGCAGGTCGGGCCGCTTCACCACCAGGTTGCGCAACGCCTGGGTCAGCCCACGCGTGCCCATGCTGTGGCCGATGATGTAGAGGTTCTGCGCGCCGGAACGATCGGCCATGTCGGCCAGGAAGCCTTCGATCATGGGTACCGAGCGCGCGATCGTCCGCTCATCGGTGAAGTAGCCCGCCAGTGCCGCCTGCGACGGCCAGCTGTAGAACACCGGCGCGCCATCGAAACGCAGGTCGTACGCCAGCTGCGCCGTGCGCCGGGCCGCATCGCGGAAGCTGACGTTGTAGCCGTGCACGAACACGAAGGCGTTGCGGCCACGGGATGCGCCCACGCGGTCGTACAGACGGGCGAAGAACGGTGATTTCTCCAGCCGCGCGACGTCCTGCAGGATGACGTGCTGCTTGGGGTCTTCCTTGAATTCCAGCAGGTACCAGCGCGGCGACTCCAGCTCGCCCGCCACGTGGGACTTCGGGATGCTGATGCGGGCCGTGCCGTAGGCCAGCTGGCGCGCCGGCGAGGCCGTGAAGCGGTCGCCCGGCGGCAGGCTGGCGAACGTCGCCGCGGGTGCGCGGTTGGTGGCATAGAACACGTCGACGTTGACGAAGTCCTGTCGCGGCGGCTTGCCGGACTGCGCGGCTTCCCGTTCCCGTGCCGCCCGCTCGGCGGCCTGGCGCTCGGCATCGGCGGCGCGTTCCTGCTGGGCGCGGACTGCCGCTTCCGCGGCGGCCCGTCTCGCGGCCTCGGCGCGTGCAGCAGCCTCGGCGGCGCTGCTGGGTGGCGGTGGCGGTGGCGGTGGCGGCGGTGGAGGAGGTGGCGGCGCCGGGATCTCCTCAGGGGGAGGCGGCGGCAGCTCCTGGACGATACGTTTCGAACAGCCGGCCAGCACCAGGGCCGCCAGCAACAGGCAGAGCATTCGCCGCATTGATCACCCCATCGAAAGACGCCATGGCCGTCCACGTCCCCCGGGACGGCCCGCGCGGTGATGGTATAGCAGCGCGGAGGGGCGGCGTGAACCTCGGCGCCCCTCCCGCCAGGGCGGCCTGGCTGCGCATTCCGGCGACCTGGCGGGTGCCGGCGGCAGCGCGAAGTCCTTGAAAACAGGCGCGGGGCCCTTTCCCTCGCACGCCCAACGGTAATGCGGGCTATCGTGTGCGCCTGCGGACCGCGCTCCTGATCCGTCTCCTCCTTTCTCCGGATACCCTCTGCCCATGGCAAAACCCAATTACTCCTTCGAGAAACGCCAGCGCGAACTGGCCAAGAAAAAGAAGAAAGACGAGAAGGACGCCAAGAAGCGGGCCGAGCGCGAGGCCGCCCGCCCCGACGCCGATCCCGCCGCGACCGGATCCGACACCGCTTCCGAATGAGTGAGGGCATCCCCGCGGCGCCGCAGGTCTGGGTGGATGCCGACGCCTGCCCGGGCCCCGTGAAGGAGATCCTGTTCCGCGCCGCCGAGCGCGCGCAGGTGCAGGTCACCCTGGTCGCCAACCAATGGCTGCGTACCCCGCCCTCGCGCTTCATCCGCGCGCTGCAGGTACGGGGTGGCTACGACGTGGCCGACGATGCCATCGCCGAGCGGGCGCGCAGCGGCGACCTGGTGGTGACCCAGGACATCCCGCTGGCGGCGCGCGTGCTGGCCAACGGCGCCCAGGCGATCAACCCGCGCGGGGACCGCTACACGCCCGACAACATCGCCGAGCGCCTGTCGATGCGGAACTTCATGGACGAGCTGCGCGGTGCGGGCGTGCAGACCGGCGGACCGGCCGCGTTCAACAGCCGCGACCGCCAAGCCTTCGCCAGCCAGCTGGACCGCTGGATCGCCGCGCGACGCTGATGCCTGAACTGGAGTTCCGCCCCGTCTTCCACCTGCTGCTGCACGTCATCGTGCCGCTGGCGGTGGCGCGCCTGGTCTGGCCGAAGGACTGGAAGCGTGCGGCGCTGTGGATGCTCGCTGCCTGGGTGATCGACCTCGACCATCTGCTCGCCGACCCGGTCTACGCGCCGGGCCGCTGCAGTCTCGGCTTCCACCCGCTGCACACCTGGCCGGCCATCGCCGTGTATGCGGGCCTGAGCGTGCCGAAGAAGACGCGCTGGTTCGGCGTCGGCCTGCTGATCCACATCGTGCTGGACGGGATCGACTGCCTGCTGATGTAGCGCCTCCACCCTGCGCGCCGGGCCGGAGTCTGACCGGTGCGTTCAGGTCCGGGCGTCCCTGGCGGGCGCCGGGGGCCGCAAGCGCGTAGGATGGCCGGGCTTCACTCTTTGCGTCCCGTCCGACCGCCGACAACGTTCGCCCGCTGCGCTTTCCTCCATGCGTCAGGCCCCGCCGGGCAGACGCCCTTCCGGGAGCGCCCGATGCCGGCCACACCGTTATCCCTCGTTTCCCGTCCCGTGGCGGGCGCCGCCTCATCGCGTCGACCTCCGGTGCCCGCATGAACGCCGTCGCCGTCGCCGTCGCCACGGTCCCGCTGTGCGCGCGCTGCGACGCGGTGTGCTGCCGCCTGACCGTGGTGCTGCAGCCGGAAGACCGCATTCCCGCGCACCTCACCACGCATACCGACGCGGGGCTGCACGTGATGGCGCGCGACGAGGAGGGCTGGTGCGTGGCCATCGACGCCGCGCACATGCACTGCTCCATCTATGCCACACGCCCGGACACCTGCCGACGCTTCGTGATGTCCGGCCCCTACTGCCGAGACGTGCGCGAAGACTACCTCGACCGCACCTCGCGCGGCATCCCTCTCATCTTGTACTGACAGGAGCCCCCATGGCCCGCCCCCGCAAGACCACGCCCGATGGCGTCCCCGCACCCGATGCGTCCCGCGGTGCCAGCCGCGCTTTCGCGCGCCGCCCCGCCGGCGATCGCGGCGCCCTGACCCACGATGTCATCGCCGCGGACCTGGACGCTTTCCGCCAGGCCGGTGGCACCATCGAGGTCCTGGGCACCACGCTGTCCTGGCGGAAGAAAGCCGTCTAGCGCCGCCTGGCAGGGGCTAGCCCGCGAACACCGGCTCAAGCATCCGGAACGTGCCCGCGTCCGCGTCCATTTCCACCCGGCCGCCGACCGGCACGATGAACTGCTGGCGGATGTGGCCGATCATCGCGCCTCGATAGGCGGGCACCTTCAGCGGCTTGAAGTAGTCGTCGAAGATCTCCGGCAGCGTCAGCGAGCCGTAGCCGTTGCCCGGGTCGCACTCGGTGCACTCGCCGAAAATCACGCCGGCCACCTGGTCCAGCGCCCCCATCAGGCGCAGCGTGCTGAGCATGCGGTCGATGCGGTACGGCGCTTCGGACACGTCTTCCAGGAACAGGATCTTGCCGCGGAAATCCGGCAGGTACGGCGAGCCGGCCAGCGCCACCAGTACCGACAGGTTGCCGCCCACCAGTTCACCCTGCGCCTTGCCGCCGGTGATGGTGACCGTACGGTTGCGTCGCTGCACCAGTTCGTCGCCCTTGTCGGCACTGTTGCGGTATTCCATCTGTTCGCGCTGGAAGAACACACGGCGGAACTGGTCCGCATTGAAGCTGTTCCAGCTGCCGATGCCGATGGGGCCGTGGAAGCTGACCAGTCCGGCCTGCGACAGCAGCGCGTTGTGCAGCGCGGTGATGTCCGAATACCCCAGCAGGATCTTCGGATGACGGCGGATGGCCGCGTAGTCCAGCAGCGGCAGCAGGCGCGCCGCGCCGGAACCGCCGCGTGCGCAGACGATCGCCTTGACCTCGCGGTCGGCGAACATCGCGTTCAGGTCGCCCGCGCGCTCGGCGTCGCTGCCGGCCAGATGCCCGCGCCGGGCGCCCAGATGCGGCCCCACCTTCACCTTCAGACCCAGGGCCTCCATCGCTTCCTGCGCCAGCTGCAGGTCCAGCGGCTCGTCGGTGGCGGCGGATGGGCTGACCAGGCCGATGGTGTCGCCGGGATTCAGTGCCGGCGGCAGCAGGCGCCTGCGCGGCGCCGCCGCGAACGCCTGCGCGCCGCCGACCCACGGCAGCATCAAGGACGTGGCGGCCAGTACCGCGCTCCCGAGGAAATGTCGTCTGTGCATGGTGCTGCCTGTCGATGGACTGCAGGCAGCTTAACAAGCCGGCGTGGGCGCGTGCCCCGTCAGCGCTTGCAGGTGTTGACGCCCAGCAGACCGTACAGCGGGCAGAAATTGAACAGGCCGGTGACCAGCGGCACCACGCCGACCCACGCCCAGACCGGTCCATCGGCCAGCGCCCAGCCGATCAGCAGCACGCCCACCACGATGCGGGCCCATTTGTCGAAACCGCCTACGTTCGCCTTCATCCGCGCACTCTCCTCATCCGATGAGGGCAGCATGCGCGCGCCACGACCGGCCGGCATTGATCGCGATCAACTCCGCGCCGTGTCGAATCCGCCCTGCCCCGCTCGTCGCTCATGCAAGGCGGACCCCACCGATCCGCACGGACACCTCCCATGCGCACGCTCATCGCCGCCGTCATGATCAGTCTGGACGGCGTCATCCAGGCCCCCGGCGGGCCCGGCGAAGACCGCAGCGGCGGTTTCGCCCTGGGCGGCTGGGCCTGGCCCTACGCCAGCGACGGCGACGCGATGGACGGGCTGTTCACCCGTCCCTTCGCGCTGGTGCTCGGACGCCACACCTACGACATCTTCGCCGGCTACTGGCCGCAGGTCGCCAGCGACGCCCCGCACGGCGCCATCGCCGATGCCTTCAATGCGGCGACCAAACACGTCGCCACGCATCGCCCGGACACCCTGACATGGGCCCACAGCCATGCGCTGGACGGCGACGTGGTCGACGCGCTGCGCGCGCTCAAGCGCACGGACGGCCCCGACCTGGTGATCCAGGGCAGCAGCGTGCTGCTGCATCAGTTGCTGGCCCGCGATGTCGTCGACGAACTGCGCCTGCTGGTCTATCCGATCGTGCTGGGCCGCGGCAAGCGCCTGTTCGATGACGGTGCGCAGGCGGCCGCCTTCCGTGTGGCCGGCACGCGCGCCACGCCGACCGGCGTGATCGTCAGCCGCTACGTTCGCGAGGGCGATGTCCGCACCGGCTCCTTCGCCACCGGCTGAGCCCGTTGCCCGCTTCACCCTGTCTTTCCCCACGGACGCAAGGCGCCGCCTCGCCTCACCAACCCTGGAGCATGCCATGACCCCGAAGAACACCCTCTGCCTGTGGTTCAACCACGACGCCGAAGAAGCCGCCCGCTTCTACGCGGCCACCTTCCCCGACAGCCGGGTGAAGGCCGTGCACCGTGCACCGGCCGACTATCCCAGTGGCAAGGAAGGCGACGTGCTGACGGTCGAGTTCAC
This sequence comes from Pseudoxanthomonas sp. F11, assembly GCF_037046485.1. Classification (NCBI taxonomy): domain Bacteria; kingdom Pseudomonadati; phylum Pseudomonadota; class Gammaproteobacteria; order Lysobacterales; family Lysobacteraceae; genus Pseudoxanthomonas; species Pseudoxanthomonas sp. F11. The sequence goes on from NZ_JBANLZ010000005.1 coordinate 255,455, forward strand.
CGTCTGCGGCATTCCCTGCATCGGCCTGAACGGCGGCGATGCCTTCGCCCACAGCGAGGCGTTCTCGTTCCAGATCGCCACCGACGACCAGGAGGAGACCGACCGCCTGTGGAACGCCATCGTCGGCAACGGCGGCCGCGAAAGCGCCTGTGGCTGGTGCAAGGACAAGTGGGGCCTGAGCTGGCAAATCACCCCGCGCGTGCTGACCGACGCCATGGCCCATCCCGACCGCAGCGTCGCCCGGCGCGCGTTCGAAGCCATGATGACGATGGGCAAGATCGACGTCGCGAGGATCGAGGCCGCCGTCCGCGGCTGAGACGCGCGTCGCTCAAAGACACAGGTGATCATGCAGGGCGCGCCGCACGCGTTCGGCGTAGGCCTGCGAGCCGTAGCAGCCCGCGTCGAACACGCCGCCCGGGCCGGCGGTGGCCGCCAACCCCGAGAACGTGGGCCGCGGCACGATGACGACCTGCCATGGCGCTTCGTCGTGGTCGCTGTCCTGACGGCGGCGCACCTCGACAGCCGCCACGTTCGTCGCGCTCAGGCGGTTGCTCGTCGACCGGCCCCATGCGCGGCGCTGGACAACAATGGTGTGGGGCGCGTACGTCCAGGTGTCGCCCCAACCGGACAACCCGGCACGGATGAACTGCACGCCGACGTAGCACGCACCGCCCACGATGACCGCGAAGAACGGCGAGGTGATGTTGAGCGGCCACAGGCCACGGCCGAGTTCCCATAGCGTCACGCCGATGGCGAGGGCACCGGCGAGCACGCAGCCCACGCGCACCGGCCACGGAAACGCGCGCCGCACCAGCGGCAGGTCGGATTCCAGGGCGTCGATGTCATCGTGGGCCATGCAGGAGGGTAGCCAGAATCCGCCTTCCCCGGTCACCCCGGCACGCGCCCGGCCGGGCGACACGATGCCCCCGACTCACATGACCTCTGCGCCATGACCGCCGCATGCCGCTCTGTATACTCGGTCACACTCGGCGGGTGCCCCTACCCGCCTCGAATCACGGAGCGATGTCATGGGTCTTGTACAGGCGGTGGTGGGTGCGGTCGGTGGCGTGCTGGGCGACCAGTGGAAGGATTTCTACACGGTGCCGCAGGGCCTGCCGGCGACGGCGGCGCTGTTCGCCGCGGTGCCGCAGGGCACCAATGCCGGCCGCGGATCCAACACCAGCGGTTCGACCAACATCATCACCAACGGCTCGAAGATCGTCGTGCCCGAGGGTTACGGCCTGCTGCTGATGCAGGATGGCGCCATCACCGCGTTCGTCGCCGAGCCGGGCGGCTACGAATGGCGCTCGGATGACATCAACTCCAAGTCGATCTTCGCCGGCGACGGCCTGGTCTCCACCTTCATCACCCAGAGCTGGGAGCGCTTCAAGTTCGGCGGCCAGCCGGGCTCGCAGCAGGCGGCGTTCTTCGTCTCGCTGAAGGAACTGCCGGACAACCGCTTCGGCACCCAGTCCGAGATCTACTGGGACGACGGCTTCCTCAACACCCAGGTCGGCGCGATCACGCGCGGCACCTACACGCTGAAGATCGTCGACCCCATCCTGTTCGTGAAGAACTTCGTGCCGGCCAGCTACCTGCAGCCGGGCAAGGTGTTCGACTTCACCGACCTGGACAACGCCGCCGCCAGCCAGCTGTTCAACGAAGTGGTGGGCTCGCTGGCGCCGGCCTTCAGCCTGTATACGAACGATCCGTCCAAGGGCAACCGCATCACCAAGATCCAGCAGGACTCGCTGGGCTTCGCGCAGAGCCTGTCCGCTGCAGTGGAGCAGGGCTATCACTGGAGTTCGGACCGCGGCCTGGCCATCGTCAAGACCGCCATCGTCTCCATCGAGTACGACGCCAACACCCGTGAACTGCTGAAGACCGTGCAGCGCGCCGATGCGCTGTCCGGTTCGCGCGGCAATTCCAACCTGCAGGCCAGCGTGGCCCAGGGCATCCAGTCCGCCGGCGAGAACGGTGGCGCGGCCGGCCTGATGGGCATCGGCATGGCGTCCGGCATGATGGGCGTCGGCGGGCTGCAGCAGCCGGCCACGCCGGCCGCCCCCGCCGCGGACGATCCGGTCGCCAAGCTGCAGAAGGCCAAGCAGATGCTCGACCTGGGGCTGATCACCCAGGCCGACTACGACGCGCTGAAGGCGAAGGCGCTGGGCCTGTAGTCCGCCTGCCGTCCATGTCCACCCCGAACCGTCCGGCGCCCCCGCCGCTGCCGCCGGCCCCGCCCACGGGGCCCGGCTCGCCGCAGGAGGTGCCGCCGCTGCCCGGCAACTTCCCGATCGATCCCGCCACCCTGCCCGACGCCATCCGCGAGGAGATCGAGGCGCCCGATCCGGTCGCCATCGACACCGCCTCGGCCGAGCTGCGCGACGGGCAGAACCACTGCCCGAAGTGCGGCGCCACCGACATCCGCCACAAGATCGGCAGCGACCTGCTGGTCTGCCTGTACTGCCGCCACGAGTGGGACGGCGCGCGCGTGGAGGAAGCCTTCGGCTTCGGCACCGGCCATGCCGACCTGCGCGGCACGGTCATCGCCTCCGGCGCGCGCGACATCGATGCCGATGCGGCGGCACTGATGACCTTCAAGTGCACCGGCTGCGGTGCCGAGGTCACGGTCAACACCGAGAACGCGATGACCGCGCGCTGCCACTGGTGCCGCCACGTGTTCGGCGTGAACGAGCAGATCGCCAACGGTGCCGTGCCCGATGCGGTGCTGCCGTTCCACATCAGGAAGGACGATGCGGTGGCGCGCATCCGCCAGTTCGTCGACAAGCGGCGGATGTTCGCGCTGAAGGCCTTCAAGGAACAGTTCACGCCCGAGAACGTCGTCGGCGTGTATCTGCCCTACATGATCGTGGACGGCAACGCGAGCGCCGAGGTGTCGGGCAAGGGCGAGATCCTGATCCGCCGCTACACCCGCGGTACCGACAAGAACAAGAAGACCTACTACGACGCCGATCTCTACCAGGTCGAGCGGCAGGTGGACTTCACCGTGGACGACCTGCCGCTGGAATCCTCGCGCGAACGCGGCAACCTGGACACGTCCGTCAACACCCAGAACATCATCAACACCATCCTGCCGTTCGACACCAAGAACGCGGTGAAGTGGAACGCCTCCTATCTGTCCGGCTTCACCTCGGAGAAACGCGACACCGACGTGGAACAGCTGCGCCCGCGTCTGGAGGACCAGCTGCTGTCCATCGCCCGCGCGCAGGTGGAGGATTCGGTGCGCCGCTACGACCGCGGCGTGCGCTGGGAACAGGAACGCCTGGACGTGCACGGCACGCGCTGGGTATCGATGTACCTGCCGGTGTGGCTGTACTCGTACCACCAGCCCGGCAAGAACGGCGGCCTGCTGCACTACATCGCGGTCAACGGCCGCACCGGCGAGACCATGGGCAGCGTGCCGGTGCAGCACTGGAAGCTGCTGCTGGCGGCGCTGACGGTCGGTACCTTCCTCGAGGGCATCGCCCTCGCCATCCTCTGGGCAGGCGCATGAGCGACGACAACGGTCTATGGCTGCTGGCGCTGGGCCCCGCGGGCGCCAGCGCGCTGTACTGGGCGCTGTACCGCTACTACCGCAACACCGACAAGTCGCACGCCTTCGAGCGCGAGACCGACGTCGTCGCCCAGCCGGTCACCGGCTCGGACCGCAAGATCGACGAGATCCGCGGCACTCAGCGCAGCGGCATCGACGGCGACAACGTCCACGCGTACCGGCAGCGCGTGCAGCGCGTGCGCGGCGACAGCGGCTAACGGGGCCACGTGCGGGGGCGGGATACCGCTTGCGTAGGCTGGGTTGGCTCCATCAACCCAGCATCGCGCAATCCTTGAGATCGCAGGATCCCTGCGACACGCAGGCCGGCTTGCCAACCCAGAGGCTGCACTTGATCGACGAAGGGCGCCGGGTTTGGTAACTCGGCCTACGACAAGCGCTGCCCCGCATCACGCCAGCAGCTCCCCGCTAGGACATCTCCAGCCCGGCGCGCGCGGTGGTGCGGTGCGCGGCGCGATACGCCGTCGGGGTGCAGCCCGTCGCCGCCTTGAATGCGCGGTTGAACGGGCCCAGCGAGGCGAAGCCGGCATCGCCGCTGATGTCGAGGATGGTCGCGTCGTCGTCCGCATCGGCAAGCCGCGCGCAGGCATATGCGATGCGGTGGCGGTTGATCATCTGGTTGAAGTTCTTCTCGCCCAGTCCCTGGGTGATCAGGCGACTGAGCCGGTGTTCGGCGGTGCCGAGGCGATGGGCGAGATCGGCGACTTTCAGTTCGGGTTCGCGGTACACCTGCAGCGTGTCGAGCTGGCGCTGCAATGCGCGCGCCAGCCGCGCATCCTCGTCGCTGAGCGGACCGGGCACCGCGCGCGGTGTGGGCTGCGACGCGACGATCGCCACCGGGACACGGCGGCGGTGCCACAGCGCGGCATGGGTGAACAGGATCATCGCCATCGCGCACAGCGGGATCGCCCCGGCGCGCACCGACGCGAGCCACGGCCAGGCGGCGGCAAACGCACCCAACAGCGTGGCGGTCAGCACGCAGGTGGCGAACAGCAGCATGAAGGCCACGCGCAGGCGGCGTTCGGCGCGGGGCAGCGACGACCAGCCGCCGCGCAGCGCTTCCAGGAAGGTCAGTGCCAGCAGGGTGGAACTGGCCAGCGTCAGCAGGCTTTCCACGCCCGCCACCCACGGCGACACCGCGCCGTGCGTCCCCAGCGTGCCGCCCCGGTAGGCCGCGATCAGCAGCGCCACACCGCCGGCCACCAGCACGTGCACGCGGGACACCCCACCGTCGCCGCGGAACAGCGCCCGCGACACCAGCCAGAAACCGTTGCAGGTCGCACTGCCGCCGATCGCGACCGCCCAGCGCATCCACGCGGGCGCGCCGTCCATCCAGGGCGACATCAGCGACAGCGCCATCGACCCGCTGACCACCGCGAACACGATCTCGGCATCGCGCCGCGCGCGTTGCCCCACCAGCACCAGCAGCGACGCCACCGCCACCGCGACGGCGGCACCGGTGGTGATGGCCTGCCATTCCTGCATGATCGCGCCCTCCTGATGACGGCCGAAGCGTGCAACGGCGCGGCACGGGCCGCCAAGCGCCATCGGTCATGCCCGGCCACACGCTGAATGCCGAATCGACACGGGCGATCCGGCTGGCCGAATTCCGAATCGGCAGGACGCAGGCGGGCGTCGCCCTCCATCGTGCGGGCCTTTCCCACCGGAGCCCCGCCATGCCTGTCCCCGCGTCCCTGCCCTTCCCCTCCCGCCTGCTGTCGCGCGGCGCCACCGCCTGGTTCATTGCCGCCACCCTCGGGCAATGGGCGTTCGTGGCCTTCATCGTGCTGTTCTTCGGCGGGCCGGTACTGGACGGCGATCTGGCACCGCTGAACGCCAAGCCGCACGTCACCGGCTACGTGCCGGGCGATGTGATGGGCAACCTGCAGTTCGTCGGCCATGCGCTGCTGGCCGGCCTCGTGACCTTCGCCGGGGCGTGGCAGCTGATGCCCGCACTGCGCCGGCGCTGGCCCACGCTGCATCAATGGAACGGCCGGGTGTTCCTGTCGGTGGCGCTGGTGGTGACCCTGACCGGCTTCTATCTGGTCTGGGTGCGCGGCTCGCAGCTCGGCCCGGCCAGCAACCTGTCGATCTCGTTGAACGGGCTGCTCATCGTGGTCTTCGCGCTGCTGGCCTGGCGCAGTGCGCGGGCCAGGGATTTCGCCGCGCACCGGCGGCATGCGCTGCGCGCGTACCTGCTGGTGAACGGGGTGTGGTTCCTGCGCATCGGCATCATGCTGACCGGTCTGGTCCTGGCGCCGCTGGGCATCACGATCGACTACACCGGCGCGCCCTTCATCCTGGTCAGTTTCGGCAGCTGGATGGTGCCGATGGCGGTGCTCGCGCTGTACTTCAGCGCGGAACGTTCGCACCGCGCGGGCATCAGGATCGCGATGGGCGCCCTGCTCTGGCTGCTTGCGCTGCTCACCCTGGCAGGCAGCGCGGCGGCGATCGCTTTCATGTGGTGGCCCGTGTTGTAGTCGCGACCTCGCTGCTCCGCAGGCCGGGTTGCCAAACCCAGTGCCCGGGATTGCACCGCGCTCGGCGGGGTTTGCAACCTTGCCTGCGCGGCTTAGGGGGCGTCACCGGGAACCCCGGACAGACAGTCCTCCATCCACGGCTCCGCCAGCAGCGCTTCACGCCGGTCGTCCGCCATGCGCACGGCGTGGTAGTAGGCGAAGCAGGAGCCGTCCGCACGCGTCAGATCGGAAAGCTGGCCCTTACAGATCCGCAGCGGCTTGTCGATGCGCTGCCAACCGTCTTCGCATTCGATATCGGACTCGACGCTTTGACGACCGCACACGTGCGTGCGCCGCGCCTCCGTGGACGAGTCGGCGCGCGCGACGATCCTGCCCGAGTACTCTTTTCCGGAAGGGAAATGAAACCAGGTGCCGCAAATGCGGCGGCCACGTTGCAGTAGCACGTAGCGACTGCATTGATCGGATGGGGTCTCGCCTGGGCACGCCTCCCATTCGCCAGCGAAGGGACCACCCTGTGGCGTTGCAGAACTGTGGTGCGGCACAGGCGGCGCGGATGCGCCCGCTTTGATGCCTGCCTGAAGGGTACCGAGTCCAGTACATCCTTCCAGCGCCAGCAGCAGAAACATCGTCCACATACGCATCCAGAATCCCTCCCGACGAGCGTTGTTGCATGCTATGGCGCGATCAGATCCTCCACAACCGCCGTCATTCACAGCGGTGACGGCAGTGGCTGCCGGCCTTGCTCACGGCCCCGGTAGCGCGGCGGCGATGCTTTCATGGGGTGGTCGGTGCTGTAAGGGCGCCCTCGCTCCTCCGTAGGCTGGGTTGCCGAACCGAGCGCCCAGGATTGCACCGCCCCCGACGGGGTCTGCAACCCAGCCTGTGTGGCTGCAGGGTGCGCAGCTCCGACTATTGACAGCTTTCCGCCCCCCCATGCAGGCTCGTGCCCTGGCTAATTCGGGGACAGCCGCATGTTGATCGCAGCCTTGGGGAGCGCGACGGGAACGATCGCGCGCATGTTCACCGCACGTCCTGGCCACCGCGCCCACGTCCTGCCTTCCCGCTGGCTGTTGATGCTGTTGGCCTTGGCCGGCACGTTGCATGCGCAGGACAAGGCGGCGGACGCCGATTTCGTACGCCATTTCCCCGCGCCCGAACAGGTCCGCACCGACATCGCCGACCGCCGCGGTGACGCCAAGCCGGAAGAACTGGTCGGCCGGGAGGCCGGCCGCCTGTTGATGCTGGGCCAGACGCTGGAACAGTTGTATGGCGGCAACCTGCGGCGCGCACCTGCCGCCGTGCAGGCGCTCCACGCGGACTATCTGAAGGCCTATGAGCGGATCCATGGCAACGAACGCCAGGCCCTGATCGCGGAAGACTGCTCGCCGCCCACCCGCCTGTTGGGCAACTGCGTGCGCGAGAACTACTTGAAGGCGGAAGGCGACTACAAGTTCGGGTTCGATGCCACCGTCGAAGCCGCCGAGCTGTACATGCCGGAAGCGTACCGGTCGCGCTTCATCGACGCATCGCCGGGCCAGCTGACGCGGAAGTGGACCGCGGAGAACCGTGCGCGGCGGGCGGCCGGCGCGGACGACGCACAGGCCGAGGGCGCCGGCATGGGCCTGGGCACCTGGCTGCTGGTCGGCGGCGGCGCACTGCTGGCCCTGCTGTTGTTCGCCGTGCTGCGCCCGCGCCAGCGTGGGCCCTCGCGCACCCTGGAAGAACTGCAGACCTCGGTCAGGACCGGCACGGTGGTCGACAGCAACCTGTGGTCCGAAACCCGCTTCACCTCCACCACCCAGACCTCCGGCGGCGGCGGCCACATCCATGGCGGCACGGGTTATGTCGCCGCTCCGCAGAGCACCACCACGGTCAATTCGCATGCGGTGGAGAACCTACGTCTGTTCGTCCGCGAGGACGATGGCACCGAATTCGACGCCTCGTTCAGCGAACTCGGTTTCGGCGCACGCAATGGCCACCGCGTCAGCGTGATCTTCGCCGCCTTCCCCAACGACCAGGGCGCGCTGGCCCCGCAGCCGATGGCCCTGGTCAACCACAGCACGCAGAAACACAAGATGCTCTGGGGCCGCGTGTCCTGGATCGTGAAGAACGACCGCAAGCTTTCCGAACAGGTCCTCGCGCATCTCAGGGCGCTCACCCAGCAGGTCGCCGACGCCGGCTCGCCGTCGCCCTCACCCTTGCCATAAGCCTCGCCAGCGGGGCGCGGCCTTGCCCGGCTGTCCGCGATGACCAAGCGACGCTTCGCCTGCCGGGTCTACGCGTAGGCGGACGCCTCACCGCCCAAACAACCTCACCGCATGGCGACTGCCGGCACTTCGCCTTCTCGTAGCGCTCCAGCCGCTCGAACGCCTCCACCGAGGCGCCCACGCCGATCTGCGGGGCGTTCCGTAGGCTGGGTTGCCAGACCCAGCAGCGCGAGATCCCCCAAAGCGCGGGGTTTGTCAGCCCGGCCTACGACGGCATGGCCGAACGCGGATCAGCGCCCGAATAGCCTCATCGCATTGCCGCTGCGGATCTTCGCCTTCTCGTCGGCGGTCAGGTCCAGGCGTTCGAAGGCGTCGAGGGTGCGGCCCAGACCGATCTGCGGGTAGTCCGAGCCCAGCAGCACGTGGTCCAGGCCCACGTTGCGCAGGGTCCAGAGGAATTCCTCTTCCACCGGCGAATCGGCCACCACCAGCACGGTGGCGGAGATGTCGAAGTAGAGGTTGTCGAAGCCGAAGCCGTCGGCGGTGCGGGCCAGGGCCAGGATGTTCCAGAAGCGGAAGTTCAGGCCGCCGATGTGGGCGAGGATGAACGTCGTCTTCGGTACGCGCACCACCAGGTTGAACAGCTTCTCGCTGTCGCCGGGCAGGATGTTGGCGTTGTCCATCAGCACGGTGATGCCGAGTTCGCCGGCGCGGCGCGCGAGGGCCTCCACCCGCGGGTCGGCCACGTCGAAGCCCTGGGTGTGGGCGTGGATCTTCAGCACCTTCACGCCGGCGGCGGCCACGCGGGCCAGTTCGGCCAGGGCGGCGTCGCCGTCGTAGGGGTGCACGGTGGCGATGGGCAGCACGTCGGGGTGGGCGGCGGCCAGGGCGATCACCTTGTCGTTGCCGGCGCGGATCTTGGCCAGGTCGCCCTGTCGGGCCTGGTGGGGGCCGCCGAACCACATGGCGCCGATGCCGGACAGTTGCAGGCCGGCGGCATGGACCTTGTCGCGGTATTCGCGCAGGGAGGTTTCGCCGTCGCGCAGGTGGACGTGCACGTCGAACACGGGCGTGGCGGCCAGGGCAGTGGGCGGAGTCAGGCAAAGCAGCAGGAGCAGCGTGCGCAGCATGCGCCGTCTCACAACAAGGGGATGGGCGCATGGTGCCATGACGGCACCTTCGTACGCGTCAACACATTGGCGACGGCAGCGGGTGGGCAACCTGGACCGGCTGCTGCGCACCTCACACCATTCTGGACGCGTCGGAGCGACGCTTCGCATGGCGCTGGCCTTCTTGCTGACGCCTCATGTGCGGCGTTGCCGGTGCCCTCTGAAGACGGCGACGGGCGAAGCCGGAGGGACGGCGGTTCCCGCCCCGCGCTAGCGAAAGACGCCGGGACCGCGACACCCGGCGCCCGACGACAACCGATACGGAGTCAGCCCCGCGGCGGCGACATGCCTCCGGGAATCGCTTGGATGAGGTGCGTGCTGCCGATGCTACCGTTCACGCAGGGCCTCTGCCGCCTTGTTCAAGGGCTTGAGCAGGGAGCTCATGATGGTACGGCGCCCCGTCCTGATCTCGGTCTGCGTCACCATGCCGGGAATGATCGGATAACGGCGGCCGTTCTTGGCCTGCACGTATCCCTTCTGTGTCCGTACGTACACGCGGTAGTACTGGACGCGCTGGTCGGTTTCGTCGCGCAGCGAGTCGGCCGACACGCGTTCCACCACCGCGGGCAACGCGCCGTAGATGGACGAATCGAAGGCGGTGATCTTGACGTTCGCCTGCTGGGCGGGATGGATGAAGGCCACATCGCGCGGACTGATCCGCGTTTCCACCAGCAGGCTGTCGTCCAGCGGGACGATCTCCATCAACTCGCCGCCGGCGGGCACCACGCCGCCTATCGTGGTGATCCGGATATCGTTGACGATCCCGCGAGCCGGCGAACGCATGATCGTTCGCTGCAACTGGTCCAGACGGCCGGTCCGAACCTCGAGCAGGGGCGTCAGCTCGGCGATCGTCTGACTGAGTTCTTCCCGGATGCCGACGAAGTACTGGCTCCTGGCAGCGCTGATGCGCGTGCTCAGTTCGGCGATCTTCTGGCGGATCTTCAGCACTTCGATCGAGTTCGTCGCTCCCGAAGCGAGAAAGGGCTCGATGGTGGCCAGTTCCTGCCGCGCCAGGGCGATCTCGGATTCCATCGCGGCGATATTGCCCCGGAACGATCGCTGGTTCGTCGTCAGCGCCGCCTGCTCCCGGCTCCGGGACGCTTCGGTCAGGGTCACCCCTTCGGGCACAACGAGCTTGGAGGCGCCGCGCGACTCGGCTTCCAGGCGTGCCGCGCGCGCCTGCAGCGCATCTATGCGCGCCTCGGCCTCTCCCACCGCGGACTCGGCACGGACCGGATCCAGCGTCGCCACGTGCTGCCCCCGCTCGACGACATCGCCCTCGCGTACGCGCAACGCCTTGAGCGTGCCGGGTTCGAGCGTCTGGATCAGCATGCTGCGACCGGAGGGCACGACCTTGCCCGGCCCGACGGCGACCTCGTCGATCTCGGTCAACGATGCCCACAGCATGAGCGCGGTCATCGAGCCCACGATCAGCCACAGCGTGGCACGCGCGGCGCGCCTGCCCTGGTCGGGCGTGTCGATCGTCCCGGGTGTGGTCATGGCGTGGGTCCCTCTGCGGCGGCCTTGGCGGAACCGGCCAGTGCGGCGATGACGTCGGCCTTGGGGCCGTCCATGAGGATCCGCCCCTGGTCGACCACCAGCAGGCGGTCCACGATCGATGTCACGGCAAAACGGTGGGTCGACACGATGAGGCTGCGATCGCCCAGCCAGCGTTGGAAACGGCCCAGGAATTCCCGCTCCATGCCGTCGTCGAAGAACGCCGTGGGCTCGTCGAGCAGCAGCACGCGGGGGTCGCGCAGCAGCGTGCGCGCCAGCAGGACGAGCTGACGCTGCCCCAACGACAAGCCCAATCCGCCCTCCCGGACCTGCAGGCTCAGGCCGGCCGGCTGCGCCAGCAGAATCCGGTCGGCACCGAGCGCCGTCAGCAGTTCCATGATCTGTTCGTCTGAAGCCTGGGGCGCACCCATCCTCAGGTTCTCCCTGAGCGTTCCGAAGAAGAGCGCGGAGTCCTGCAAGGCCGGCCCCACGAAACGTCGCAGGTCGAAGGCGTCGTACGCCTGGATCGGCGCACCATCGAGCAGGACCGACCCCGTCTGCGGTGCCGACATGCCGGCCAGCAGCCTCAACAGCGTGGATTTTCCGGCGCCCACTTTGCCGATGACGCCGATGCGCTCGCCCGGCGAGATGACCAGCCTGTCCACCGTCAGCGCCGGCGGCATGTCCGGCCCGTAGGCGAAGCGCACCGCTTCCAGGCGGTAGTGGCCACGCAACGACGCACCGCGCAGTTGGCCGTCGCGCGCCGCGTGGTCGGTCGGCAGTTCGCTCAGCCGGTCCAACCCCTCTTTCCCCACCCGCGCCCCTTGCAGGCGCCCCAGCAGGAGGGCGATGTGCGAAATGGGCGCGATCGCCCGGCTGGTGAGGATGGAGCACGCCAGCACGGCACCGAAGGACAACCGCTGGTCGAACAGCTGGTACACCCCCAGCGTCACCACGCCGACGTAGGCGAACTGCTGGACCGTCTGGCTCCAGTTCGACAGTCCATGCATGATCCGGCGCTGGCTCAAACCGATCCGCGACGACGCATCGTTGACCTGGTTCCAGCGATGCCGGAAATGGGTCTGGGCCTGAAGGTTCTTGATGTCCTCCACCCGCGTGACCGACTCCATCAGCATCGTGTTGCGCAGCGACGATTCCGCGGCACCGTCCCGGGACAGGGCCGCGAGCCGGCGCTGTTGCAGCAGGCCTGGAATGGCCACCAGCGGCAGGGCGAGCAGCGGCACGACCACCAGCGGCCCGCCGATCAGCCAGATGATGAAAATGAAGACGAACAGGAAAGGCAGGTCGAGCAGCGCGCCCAGCGTCGTGGACGTGAGCAGCTCGCGAATCTGCTCCAGGTCGCGCAGTTGCGCGATCAGCGTGCCCGGCGCCTGCGGCCGGGCATCGTTGCGGATATCCAGCATGTGGGAGAAGAACCGCGACGACAGTGCCAGATCCGCTTCGCGGCCGGCGTGGTCGGTGATCGCCACACGCGCCTGCCTCAGCATGAGATCGGCGACCAGTGCGATGGCCACACCCACGACCAGCACCCATAGCGTGTGGGTGGACTGCGCCGGAACCACACGGTCCCAGACCTGCATGGCGAACAGCGAGGTCCCGATCCCCAGCAGGTTGCTGTAGATCGAAGCAGCCCCGAGTTCCACGAACACGCGCTTGTGCGTGGCGAACGCGTCGCGCAGCCAATCGCGCCGGCCCGGCGCCACATGGGCCCCGGCCATGCGCTCGCGCACCGATCCTGCGTGCCGCAGGCGGAAGGCGGGAGCCCCCGCTTGAGGTCCCTCCCCCGGCCACTGGTCGACCGACCAGGAAACGGGCGATTGCCCGCCATCGGCGTCGAACCGCACCGCGTGATAGGCCTCGCCATCGAATGCCGTGATGGCCCAGCTGCGATCGGAACCGTACACGACCATCGGCAGGTCGCCCGCACCCGGGGGCCGGGAACCGGCCGATGCGCGCATCTCGAGCCCGTGATCGCGCGCGTAGGCGGCCAGGGCATCGTCGACGGTCATGCCTTCGGCGGCGGCGCACGCATGCCGCAGTTCTTCCAGGGATACGGGCACGCCGGCCGCCTCGGCTCCCAGCCTGAACGCGGCGATGCGGTGGACGGGCGTCATCATGGATCCATCCGGGTGGACCCGGGGCTCAGCAGCGTATCCACCAGTCGGCCACGGATCCCCAACTGCTCGGCCTTGACCCGCAGCAGATCGGCCCGGGCCCGCAGCTGATCGACCCGGGCCATGTAGATGTCGCGCTCGATCTCGAACACATCGGTCAGCCGGCGCTTGGACAGCATGTACTCCTGCCAGTACAGGTTGCGCGCCCGCTCCAGCAGCGCCACCTGCTGGGCTGCGCTGCCTGCCCGGGCCCGCGCATCCTCCATCTCGTTCGACAGCGCCCGCATGGCCAGGCGCTGCCTCATGATCTCGGTGTCGTAACTGGACTGGGCGGCCAGACTGGCGGCGCGGGCGGCCTGCACGCGATGGCGGGCACCCCCGCCCAGCGACATCCTGCCCGAGAGGAACACGCCGTACTGCGTGCTGTTGACGATCTCCGAGCCTGAGCGTCCGTCGGTTCCGTCGGGCAGGAAGTAGCTGTTGTGGGCAACGCCCACACTGATCGCCGGAAAACGCGCGGCACGGGCCGCCTCCACGTCATGACGGGCTGCGCGCCACTCGGCTTCCGCGGCCGCCACGCTGGGCGAATCGTCCACCGCGGCGAGGGAGACGTCCGTTTGCAGGCGTCGCTCGCCGTCTTCCAGCGAGCCGACGGGCTGCACGTCACGACCCACCAGCAGCCGGATGCGGTCGGCCGCCATCGCCCGGCGCGCGATCACCTGCTGCTGTTGCAGCTGCGCACGCTGGATGGACACCTCGGCGCGCTGCAGATCGGAGACATCGGCCAGCCCGGCCGACACCCGCATCTCGATCTTGCGCCTGACGTCTTCCAGCGTCTCCAGATGCTGGCCGGCCACCTCACCGGCCGAGGACCACATCGCGTGCTCGAAGAACTCGCCGCTCAGCTCGGCGGCGGCCCTTTCCTCGCTGTCGACAGCCAGATGGCGGAAACGCGCCGTGCGCTGTTCGGCCGCGCTCCGGTGGGCGCGTCCCATTCCGAAGTCGTACACCGGCACCTGCAGGCTGAGGTTCATCTGGAGATTCGCGTCCCGATTGCTCTCGGGATCGAATCCCGGCCTCAACGAATACTCCACCACGGGCCAGCGATCGGCTTGCAGCGCTCGCTCCTCCGACTCGCGCTGCTCCACCAGGAAGCCCGCCTGCCTGATCGAGGGATGGGACGAGCGCATGGCGCGCACGGCGGTGGGCAGATCGATCCCGTCGACGGCTTGCGGAGCCGCGGACGCATCGGCCGCCACCGCCGTCTGCATCGCAGCCAAAATTGTCAGTACCGCCAGCAGGATTCGCCCCGCCTGGCGCGGCGGTTGTCCGGATGATCGCACGTGGGTGTCACTCGTCATGGGTGCGGCCCGGGATACGGCGCTGTCGCATCTTCTGTGCAGCATGCGCGCATCATGGGCTGCGTTGGAAGCCTGTGCGGCCGCGCCCTCCCTGGCGCGGTGGCGATGCCCGGTCCGGGACCCTGCCCGGATGGACAGAGCCCCGGCGCCATCAGGCACCGGCCTGGTGACGCACCATGAAGAGTTCCGCCTCCATCATCGCCCCCGGATCCGTCAAGGTCGTCGCGTGGATCGTCGACAGCCCGCCGCCAGACCCGCCGCCAGACCCGCCGAACACCGGCGGCACCATGCTGGCGGGCAGCACGCTGGCGACGGCCGTATCGACATGGCCCGACAAGGCCCCATCGACGAACGGAAGCGACCGGACACCGTCCGCCGGGAAGCCGGTCAGCAGTTCGGTGATGTCGCCCAGCTGGCCGCGGCCGCTGTCGGCCAGACCGCCGAAACCACCGAAACCGCCCGCTCCACCGGTCACTCCGAACATCATCGGCTCATACCGGTCCAGACCGTCGTACAGCAGGCGGTCGGCCGGAGCGTCGAACAGGCTGAACATGTCGCCCCCGGTGTCACGGTACAAGGGATCGCTCCCTCCCATGGGCAATGCCGCCGAGGTCGTGGCATCGGACTCGTCGGCCAGCAGGGCCTGCGACGCGCCGGCGAACATGGCGGAGAAGCCGGACACGCCCCCCGCACCCAACGTCGTCGCGCCGCTGACGTTGCCCGCCAGGTCGGTGGCGGTCAGGCTGCCCTCGAACGCTTCGCCACCGGTGATGACCGAGGCGGTCAGCGAGCTGGAATGGCCCGTGATGATGTTCCCTTCCTCGGTGGCGTTGACGGCCTGCAGACCGGGAACCCCCGTCTGCCGATCGCTGAACGTCACCAGGCCCGTGTCGCGATCGATGCGGAAGTAGTAGTTGGTGGCCGAGCCATTGGAACCCACCACCAGGGTGCTGTTGACCTCGCTGACGTCCGCACCGCGAAGATCGGTGAGCGTCACGGTTTGGCTGGTCCCATTTACGTCCACATAGTTTCCGCTGACGAAGTTCTGGATGTTGGTCAGGGTGCCGTCCGCATTGACGCGGAATACGCTGAATCCGCCGTCCTGCCCGCCGACATAGGCGAAGGTGCCGCCATGGGTGGTGTACGTGGTCACGAAGTCCACCAGGTTCACCCGCAGCGTGGCGTTGTCGGCCACGTTGAAGGTGTTGACCAGGGTCTGCGTGATCGGATCCACCCGGAACACGCTCACCCCGCCATTGCCGCCGCTGGCGACGATGTACTGTTCGCCGGTCGCCAGCCTGGCCACATCCATGCCGCGCAGGTCGTCGATGAACAGGGTGGCGTTGTCCAGCACGCCGCCGCGGAAGGTCAGCGCACCGGTGGTGGGATTGATCTGCCACAGGTCCACGCCGGTCGTGCCGGATATGGCGCTGGTCACCAGGTAGTCGACGCCATTGACCGTGAGGGTGGTCATCGCCTCCATGTCGAACAGATGCGATCCACTCGCGTTGCCCTGGTAACCGCCCGGGGTGAGGCTGCCGTCGGCGCCCAGCTCGAACCAGCGCACACCCGTGAGCCCACCTCCCACGTAGACGAACGTGTCCCCGCTGGTGGTGGTGATGGTGGCAAGCGTTTCCAACCCGCCTACGTCGGCCAGGGGGCCCTGGTTCGCGGACGCAGGCAGGCCGGTCTGGGTCAGCGAGCCGTCGGCCTGGAGCCGGAAGGCGCTGATGCCATTCTCCAGGCTGGCGCCGATCACGTACGTGGTGCCGCCCACATTGGCCGAGCCCACGGCATACACGCTCGACAGCCGAAAGGTGGCGTTGTCGGTGACGGTGCCGACGGTCGCCGCGTCCGGCCCCGGCATGGCGGTGACCGCCGACGGCACGCTCCAGTTCCCGCTGCCATTGGCCGTGGTGGTGTGGATCAGGGTCCCGCCAGCGTTGTAGAGATTGATGACGCTGTTGGGTTCGGCGGTGCCGGTCAGCGTGGTGACCGTGGCCACCGTCGGCGCGGCTGGCGCCACCGTATCCACGGTCACGCTGACCGTGTTGGAGGTGGAGCTGTTGCCCGCGGCATCGGTCAGCACCACGCGGAACTGGTAGCTGCCATCGGCAAGGGCACTCTGTGTGCTGGTCGTGGGCGACCAGGTCCCGCCGCCATTGGTGGACACTTCATACGTCACGGTCGCGCCCGCTTCCACGCCTGCTACCGCCAGATCGAACGTGTTGTCGTTGCTGACGAAGTCGTTGGAGAACGTGCCGCTGTCGGTGAAGTTGCTGAGTGTCAGCGTACCGGCCGGCGGCGGTGTGGCATCGACCGTCAACACCAGCGCCGGGCTGGCCGGGCTTTCGGTGCCCAGGCCGTTGGTCAAGGTGTAGGTGATGCTGTGCGGACCATCGGCCAACGGGCTGTTGGGCGTGAGCGTGCCGGTCACCGGATCGTAGGTCGCCGGCACCGCCACCCCGTCCACATACAGGGTCGGC
>NZ_JBANLZ010000006.1:0-196037 GCF_037046485.1 Pseudoxanthomonas sp. F11
CGCCACTTCGGTGACGGCATTGCCGCACCTTCGGCCAATCGCTATGGCCGCGTCAGTCCGACCCGGGCCAGCCATGTGGCCGAGGCGCTCGGAAGCGCGGTGGATCTGATCTTAGATGGTGGACCGTGCGAGATAGGCCTGGAGTCGACCATCGTCGATCTCTCGGATGGAACGCCACGGTTGCTGCGCCCTGGCGCGATTACTCGTGCCATGCTTGAACATGTCCTGGGATCATCCATTTCCCTAGCAAATCCTCATGGCACACCCGCACCAGGTCAGAAGCCTTCGCATTACGCACCCAAAGCTCGCATCGTCCTGGTCGCTCCCGAACAGGCAGAAGCGATGGCGGCTCGCTTGGCAGCGCAGGGTTGCAGAGTAGGGCATCTAGCCGTTGCACCGTCGCACCATCCGGGTGTGTGGTGGCTCCCCCTTTCACTGACACTGGATCAGCAAGCAGCGAGCCTCTATCAGCGACTGCACGAGGCCGACGCGCTGCAGCTCGATATCGTGGTTGCATCGTTGCCGCGTGGTCACGGAATCGCCGAAGCCATTGCCGATCGCCTCATCAGGGCTGCGGGATTGGGAGAAAGTTAAGGGGGCTGAGACAAGAGAGTGACAGCATCGCGTCATTGCGAGGAGAGATCATCGCCGGTTGGCCGCGCCTCCGGCCACAGTTGATACTGATGCCGTCGATTGCTCGCATCAGCTCCAAGCTCGGTCCACATCATTGCGAGCGTACCGCATTGCAACATTACAGCGCTCATACCTGTTGCCGTACCGCTGCATGATTCCAGCGTCGTGCTGGAACCCTAGCTTCTCGTAAAGGTGAATCGCAGAGCTACAGGCAGTGTTCGTCAAAAGGTATAGCGGGTCGGCACCAATATCTAATGCTCGCTTGATGATCTCGTTCAGTAAGCGCTCGCCAATCTTGAGGCCTCTGGCGCGCGAAAGCACGCCCATCTTGGTGAGCTCATAGCTTCTCGGTCCCGTCTTCTGAAGTGCGCATGTGCCCACGATGCCGAGCCCTTCTGCCTCAGCAAACAAAATAACTCCTCCACGATCAATAATTCTCGCGCGAGCATTCAATAGTACATCTCGATCAGCGTCCTCTAACGTGAACATCGAGGTTATCCACTCGACGTTGATGTCCAAGAAGTGGGGAGCGAGTTCATCCCTGAAGTCGTAGACCGTGAAACGCGTCATCACACGTATTCTCGATGCTCAGCGTCTGCGACCCCATGGAAGTCGAGCTTGCCTAACGGAGCTCCTTGATTTCTAAGGATTGCGTAAGTAGTAGTCATATGAAACATAAAGTTTGGTATACAGAACTCATCCACGAAGCGACGGCCCGTGAAGTGCAGTTTTCCGCCTGTAGGAACCTCTAGTGTCACCGAAGCCGCCTCCCAGCCATATGGAACTCGCGCTGCTAGATTAGGCAGGAATCTAATCGCATGCTCGATAGCTCTTCTAGCGTCATCTAAGCTAACAATCCGTGGTTGCGGTGGAGAGGGAGGATCCTCCCCCGCCAATCGCGAAAAGGTTGCCATGGCGAGCTGGCATGCGATCTCGACCTGTTGGGAAAAACTGAACATGTCTGGCGCAAGCCTGGCTTCAAGGACCGATTGCTCGCTAAAGCCCGCGTGACGCGACCATGCAGAGGCTTTCAGGACGAAATGGAGATAGTTCGCCAATTGACGTTCAAAGAAGTTGGCGACGAGCTCAGTGGAATTCTGTCTGGTTTTGGCTTCTTCTGATTGACGTGTCACTGTGAGCATCCTCTTCTACTTGCTTCTGGAGTGGCGGGACTCGAGCCAGGAAACGCCGTAATCTAGAAGATGTCGGGCTTCAAAGAGATAGCAGACAGCCTCACCAATGCGCCCCCGCACGCCATGGTTGTCCTGCACGTAGCATCTGGCTATTGACTCGATGGCATCTGGACCAGTGAGATAGCAGTCAAGAATTCCATTGGAATCGAAATCACTGCAACGAACCCAAGCCTTCGTTCCGTTCTCTTGGAGGACCGGCATTTCATAGGTCACGCGACGCTTATGAGGGATTGCGGCCAAGGCTTCAGCATAATGAAGAAGCGTGACCGCATCGAGCGGTGCGCCCAGCATTAGAACTTGCCCATCTACATCAACAAAGCGCTCTAGTGGGGAACCAATGCCATATGCGCTGTCGAACGGATGTACTCTCATTAAGAAATCTGCGGCAGGTCCCACGGCAGCGAACGAAGCATCCGGATGAGGACTTCGCCGAACGCCGGGTTCACAAAGCAAGGCAGAATTGAGTATCCCGTAGCCAGGATACGCCGAGGAGGTTACGGGACAGAATGCAGGCCAGCTGTCTTTGAGGTGACCCGGCAGCGTGCGTCCATCAAGCGTCTCCGCATAAGGAGAACGGTCCCAAGAGACCATCGCCATCAGTGTACCCGTGGGGCCTAAGGCGCTGCGGAGTGCCTGTATGACGCCCGCAGCCCCTTGTTCCACTTGGCCCAGTTTCCGTAGTGACGAATGAACCATAACGACGCCGCCGGAACGCAAGCCGAGAGCGCGAACTTCTTCTGTCAGTGTTTCGATCTTGAGCATAGCGTGTCGCCACTACGTGGACCGATTCGTCTCACGGGCCTCTAGAAGCCTCGCGTCGAAAGACTTCTCGTATAGAGCTTGAAGTGCACGCTTCAACACTTCTTCAAGAGATATGCCAATGTCACTACTTATCGATTCGGCTGCTTGGGCAGTTATTGACCATTGTTGTTCCAGCGCAGGGTACGCCCGCTCTGCCTTCATCGACAGCCTGAGCACGCGTTCTCTTGCGTCCTCGCCGGGGCTGACGCTAATCCACCCCTCCTCGGCCATCTTGGATACCGTCTGACTGAGTGCGCTATGACTGAGGCCACAGCGCTGCGCCACTTCTTTGATTCGAGCCGATCCCGACTCGCGCAAGATGCGCACAACGGGCGTGAAACGCGGCCGGTATCCTAATCCTAGACCTTCGTACGCGCGTTCCACTGCTGGATCCAACTGATCAATCAGTGAGCGGAGCAGCGTGCCTAGAGTTGCTTGTTTGTCCATACGAGCCATGATATATAAGCGCTTATATAAGATCAAGGGGGTGCATATGCAGGTCTTGTCAGTTCTCAGTGTAGTAATGGCGCTTAGTTGCCCGACTCAGACCGAAGTGCTCTATGCGACAGCGGAAGCTGTTGAAGAGAACTACGTGGACATTGATGAAGGTCGCCGAATAGCAGCAGCTATCTTCCAATGGGCTGATAGCGGACGTTACGCTGAGTCGTGCAATGACACGGCAGAGTTCGCCGATCTCCTAAACAAAGATCTGGATGCCTATGATGGCCACTTCCATTTTGAAGCGCCCACAAGCAAATCGAGTTCGGAAGATTGGCTAATGGCGTGGCGCGCAGATGCCGCATCATCCAATGCGGGCATAAGGGAAGTGCGTGTCCTTGATGGGAATGTCGGCTACATGCGTATCTCGACGTTCTACCCTTGGGACCTTGTAGAGCAGAAGCTGACATCAGCGTTCAATCTCTTGCAAGGCAGCAGAGCAATGATTCTGGACTTGCGCCAGAACGGGGGAGGCGATGCGAGCACGGCAGAGCACTTGGTGCGGGCTGTACTGGAGGACGAAGTAGAAGTAGTCCAAAAAATTAGGAAGCGCACTTCCGTCGAAGCGACTCCTTTGCCGAAGCGAGAACTCCCGGCCTATACGAAGCCGATGGTAGTGCTGGTAGATAGAAGAACTGGCTCGGCAGCCGAGTTTGTCGCCTACTCCCTGCAATCGCTAGGCAGAGCGAAGATTGTTGGAAGTCGCACTGGTGGAGCAGCCAGCCTCATTGATGAGCCGATCACCCTGCCTACCGGATTTCGCATCTCTATACCCGTCGCGACACCAGTCAACGTGGTTTCAGGCAGTAGCTGGGAGAGGCGCGGGGTAGTTCCTGACTTCCCCGGTGGAGACGACCCCCTATTTGTCGCGCGCCTCCAACTCCAAGCCGTTAGCGACCATTAGCCTGGTGGATGTCTCGTTCCGACAAGATGCCAACCACCAATCGACGAACTGGTCGAGCTTCAGGATCTTTGTGCATACGCACAAAGCGTACTCATCTTCGGCGTTGAGACGTCGAGGGGGCGCGTATGTGTTCAGATGTCGCCAAGTACCGTGCTTTTGGGCGTGCGATCGTAACCTTGATTCGACGTTCTATCTAGCCAGTTTAACGTTGCAGGATGCGGCTCACCATTTGGAACACTATCGGTTTTACAGCAGGTCAAACTTGTCATGAACCTTCATGCGCAACATCGGTAAATGCGTTCTACGCTTAGCATCTACATTGTCTATGCCAATGCCTCAAGTCTTCCAACGCGCCGGTGAGGAATTTACGCGTTTCATGGTGATGGCTCGCGACTACTCCGGACTTCAGACTACCCACATGGCTTGGAATATGGTCGTGGGCGTACTGCATGCGTACCGAAAGCGACTGACCATTGCGCAGGTGATCTCCTTTTCCAGGGCGCTCCCACCGCACGTTGCTGCCATCTTCTTGACCGAGTGGGTGCCGGACATTCCCAAGGCTGTAGGAACCACCGAGGATTGGCTTGAAGATGTTCGCGCCGTTCGCACGGCTCACAACTTCTCGCCGCCTGGCGCCGTAGCTGCCGTTTCCGAAGCGCTTTGGGAGCTGCTCGGCGAAGACGGAATGGCGGAGGCACTTGCCGATCAACCCAAGTGGGCCTCCGCGTTCTGGACGAAGTCAATGGTGGGAAAGCAGTCGAGTCCTACCTGAGAATGGGAAGCTGTGCGGTCGCAGTAAGACTGGACCTCCATGATCCGTCCACGCCCCCTTTCTAAGCGAAGCAAACGCCGCGTAAGATCGATGACTAAGTTGAGGGAGTTGGAGTACTGATGAGTAGAGGGACTTCTGGCTTACTCCTGCGCCAGTACGAAATGGCATGGAGCCTAGCTTCGTATCATTTGAACGGTCTAAGCAATGAAGAGTGTCTGTGGCGCCCCTCCACCAAGGGTTTACACGTGGTGTCGCCGGAAGAAGGTTATTGGCGCGGGGAATGGCCAGAGCATGAGGGCTATGATCTGGGTCCGCCAAGCATCGCGTGGCTTCTATGGCACATTAGCTTTTGGTGGTCTATGGCCATAGATCACTCGTTTGATAGTGCGACGCTAGATCAGAACACAATTGCCTGCCCAGATAGCGCGGATGGCGCTATTTCGATATTGCGCGCATTGAATGATAGATGGCGTGGCCTCATATCAAGCATCGCCGATGAGGACCTACTGTCCGATGAGCGGACAAGGTGGCCCTTCCAAGAGCGTCCTTTTGGCGATGTTGTGGCTTGGGTCAACATCGAGCTGATGAAGAATGTAGCCGAGCTGGGGTACGTGAGATTCCTCTACGCGACAAGGCCTGCCAGCTGACAGGCCTGTTCAGGACAGAGCTGTCGATTCGAGATGGTGCTCACGGAGGGCAGGAGTTTCGGCTTCGCGGATTTCTTACAACCCCCAACAACACCCCATCGACATCAATAGCGGAAGAGCGGAGATTAATCGCTATCTCGTATGGCTGGAAGGTCAGCCCAATTGGTCCAGAGAGCAGCAGAGCACCAATGTCCACTCCTGGCCGGAAGCGGACATGCATCAACGTGTTCGTTGTGTCGATGATTTTCGGACTTGCTCGCTAGGACTTTCATGATCCGCGTTCTTCCCGCTGAGGCCGCTTGAACCCCATGCGTTGGGTGATGAACCCATCACGTCGGGCCCGCTGACGGAGTACTGCAGCGAGTATGTGGAGGCCTACGAGCCCCAGCAGGATCCAGGCGCCGTAGACGTGCACGTACCAGGCGATGGCGCGGCCGGTTTCGTCGGCGGGCGGGACGAACAGCGCCGGCAGTTCAAGTGCGCCGAACAAGGTCCGGTCCGCGCCCATCCACACCCATATGACATGCCCGCTGACCGGCACCGCCAGTACCAGCAGGTACAGCACGCCGTGGACCGCCGACCGGGCGCGGCGGAGACTGGGCGGCTCTCCCGGGTCGGCCGCTGGCGTCGGCATCACGAGGCGCAGGCACAGGCGCAGTACCGTCAGTCCCAAGATCATTACGCCGAGCCGGAAATGGAACGGCAGCAGCGCCTCGGACAACCGCGCGGCGCCATGCTCCGCTGCGAAGCCGAGCACGAACTGCAGGGCCAGCATCAGGGCGAGCAGCCAATGCAGCACGCGCAGGAGGCAGGGATAGCGGTCCAAGGGCTGCGGTCTCATGGCGCACACTCGGGATAGCCCGGGATGTTCTGGCCCAGCACGATGTCCCGGTGCGCCAGCCATCCGTCCGCGGTCCGCAGCGGCGTCACGATCCCGCTGCCACCGCGCCCCTTGTCCGCCTTGCGCGCGGCCGACGCGGTCAGGTGTGGGTCGTCGCGGAACAGCACGTCGTCGATGTAGTACAGCGCGCAGCCGGGCTCGATGACGTACAGATGGATGTGCTGCGGCATCGTGCTGCGCGGATAGCTGCCGGGACGGATGGTCAGGAAGGTGTACCTCCCCTCCGCATCGCTCGCGGCCCAGGCGCGCAGTCGTCCATGCTGGCGAATGCCATCATCGCCTTTGCCGCCTGCGCCCGGGTAGACGCCTTGGCGGTCAGTCTGGTGCGCGTATACGACCACGCCGCGGCGCGGCCTGCCTTGCGCGTCGGTCACGCGTCCAGTCAGGCGCAGGCGCTCCCCGGGTTCGTCATCGGGCGCTAGGCGGACGAGGGCGGGAGGATCGGCGGGCAGCCCGATCAGGGGCACCTCGCAGTCCTCGCAGGGCAACCCGACGACGGGCGTGGCGGCGGCGCCCGGCGCTGAGCACGCGGCGAGCAGCGACGCGAGGAGCACGCGCGCAACACGGGCAGCGAAGGGGCGGAACGAGGGCGTGGGGTGGGGCATGGGTGGTCTCCGGAGGGTCCACAAGGGAAGAGCCGGCGTCGCCACGCTGCGTTAACCGCGTCCGGCGTGTTAACACTTCCGCTCGAACTGTCCTCTACTTCCAGGCCACCCCGGACCCCATGGGCCATGAAGGCCAAGATCGATCCCGCTGACATCGCCAGGCAGGTGCAGGACGCGCGGCGTGGATCGCAGTCGGCGTTCGCGTGGCTCTACCGCAGCTTCGCGCCGCTGGTACATGCGATCCACCTGGGCGTGACGTCGCGCGCGCGAGCAGAAGAACTGACGCAGGAAACCTTCGTCATCGCGTTCGAGCGATTGGCGCAATTACGCGAGCCTGCGTCCTTCGGCCCGTGGATCGCGATGATTGCCCGCAGGAACCGTCCGACTTTCATGGTCGAGGAACGGGACCTCGCGGAGGTCGACGATCCCGCGTGGCGTGGCGCCGGTCCCGATGCGGCCGCCCAGGCCAGCGAAGCCCTGCGTGCGATCCGGCGCTTGCCCGACACCTACCGCGAGACCCTGATACTGCGGCTGGTCGAAGGCCTGAGCGGTCCGGAGATCGCGAACCTGACCGGACTGACACCGGAGTCGGTCCGCGTGAACCTCCATCGCGGCATGGCCCGGCTGCGCGATGCGCTGGGCATCGTCACGCAGCTCGAGGAGAAGGGTGATGATCGAACGGCCTGATCCGCTGTGGGATCCGCAGCAACCCGGCGACGAGACGCTGGCGCATCTCGCGTCGCTGCTGGGCCGGTACCGGCATGTTCCGCCACCCGAGCGGGTGTGGTCGGCAGGGCCGCCGGCCGTTCCGCGCAGGCGCGCGCGGCGCGCCTTGCTGGCCGCCGCCGTCGCGCTTGCGGCGTGCCTGGCCGGCGTCGCCGTCTGGGTGCCCTGGCGCCTGCACTGGGAGGAGCGCCGGCAATGGGCGGTCGATGCGGACACCGGTCCCGCATCGGCCGCGCTGGACGTGGGCACGACGCTGAGGACCCGCGCCGGAGAATCGGCCACGGTCCAGGTGGCGCGCATCGGCCGCATGGAGGTCTTGCCGGGAACGCGGATCCGGCTGCTGGATACGCGTGGTGGCCATCATCGTCTGGAACTGCTGGAAGGGCGCGTGCGTGTGCGCATCTGGGCGCCTCCC
The DNA here is from genome assembly GCF_037046485.1 of Pseudoxanthomonas sp. F11. Taxonomy (NCBI): domain Bacteria; kingdom Pseudomonadati; phylum Pseudomonadota; class Gammaproteobacteria; order Lysobacterales; family Lysobacteraceae; genus Pseudoxanthomonas; species Pseudoxanthomonas sp. F11. Next base: position 8,096 of record NZ_JBANLZ010000006.1, read on the forward strand.
GGATACTTCGCCATCGCAGCGGGTACCAGCGAAACCGTCGACCTGGGCTGCGAGTTCGAGATGAGCCGCAACCTGCAGGGCGAGGGGACGATCCACGTCACCAACGGCTGGATCATGCATCGCGTCAACGGACAGGAGACGCTGGTGCCAGCGGGATCGGGCCTCGACTTCGATGCGACGCGCAGTGGCATTCCCCTCGCGACCATGTCGAGCGCCGCGTTCCGCGCGGCCGTCCGCCACCTCGATCTGGCGATGGCGGAAGGAGGGCGTCCGCCCGGCGGCGAAGAGGCCGTCGTCCGCGAGGCGACGCCAGCGGACAGCTTCGCTCTGCTCAGTCTGCTGACACGTTATCCAGCACTGGCCAGCGGGCCGGTCTATTCGAAGCTGGCGGCGCTGCTCGACTTGCCGACTGACGCCCAGCACCGCGAAGCGTGGTCACGTGGCAGCATGCATGCGATGAATCTATGGTGGGAGCGCATTCCGCGCCCCCCCAAGGCATGGTGGCTCAACTGGCGGGATGCATTCCCCTGGACGGAGTCTGCGAATCAGAAGGCCGCCGTATCGGTCACCAAACGGGAGACTCCATGACGGAGCACCTCATATCCATCGCGTACGGCCGTACTGCGCTTGCAGCAAAGGCGGGTTCAGGATGGTTATCGCTGGGGCGGAGGGCATGGTCGCTTCCGACCCAAAGCAGACATCCGCATACCCAGCTTGTTTTGGCCGGAGACGGACACTACTTTTGTACCAGACACAGCCGCCTGAATCTAGCAGGCGGCCCACCCAGTTCCGTACACGGCCCCCAGAACAGCGCTACCACGAAATCTTCGCCCCATGCCCCCTAGGTGATCTGTGGAGTTACCAGCATCTTGTGGACAGGTCTAGCATCCATGCGATCAGCGGGAGGCAAGCATCATGTCTTCGAAGAAGGTTCCAAGCCGGACTCGGCGGGCTTATCAGTTCATTGAGTCGCATCGGAATGAGTTCAGCGTTCAGATGATGTGTCGGCTGCTTGGAGTTGCTCGTGCTGGCTACTACGCTTGGCTCGATCATCCGGTGTCCGATCGAGCCCAGGAAGATGCGCGCCTGCTACGTCTCATACGATCATCTTTCACCGCAAGTTACGGGATCTATGGCGCCCCCAGGGTGCTGCAGGATCTACGCGAACGCGGTGAGAAATGCAGCAAGCACAGGGTTGCACGCCTCATGCGCGAGAACGGCCTCCAGGCGTTACACGGCTACCGCATACGTCATATCCCGGTTGCAAAGCCGCACGCATTGATCCCTAACGTGCTGCAGCGTCAGTTCACGGTGTCGAGGCCCAACGAGGCCTGGGTTACGGACATCACCTACATCCGTACCTGGCAAGGATGGCTGTATTTGGCCGTCGTCGTGGACCTCTTCTCGCGCAAGGTCGTAGGCTGGGCCGTCAAGCCGACGATTCATCGAGAGCTGGTCCTAGAAGCCGTCTTGAAGGCCGTTCGTGCTCGGCGCCCAAGAAAGACCCTGATCCACTCGGATCAGGGAACGCAGTATGGAAGCGACGCGTGGCGACGCTTCTGCAAGGCCAACCATCTTGAGCCAAGCATGAGCAGGCGGGCGAACTGCTGGGATAACGCAGTTGCCGAGTCTTTCTTCGGAAGCCTGAAGAAGGAGCGCATCAAGAAGCGCATCTACGCGGACCGCCAAACGGCAGCCTTGGACGTATCCGAGTACATCGAAGGCTTCTACAATCCGTTCCGTCGGCACAGCTACCTCGGTGGCGTTAGTCCCATCGAGTTCGAAGCGGCACATCGGTCCCGCCGCTCAGGTGTCCACTAAATCCTGGTAACTCCACTCCCGGCATCGACAAGGGCGGGGAATTGGGGAGATTTATCGTGAGTAGGGCACTCTCGACCCGAGGCGGTAACACCAAAGTTTTCGCCCCTAGACTCAGCGCACAAAAGATCGACCAAGCTCACCGCGTTGGCTGACGTGCCCGCGATAGCAGATCATGGATATTTGGTCCACGAGCCGCAGCGACGATGGGATGGTCGCGGTCAGTGGTCCTTCCTGTGCGGATCAGGCTAGAACAGCACACATTTACCGGCTCGCCTTTGGGGCCGGACACGTCGACTTGTTTGCCGCTCCCAGTCCCCCTAAGATCTGACGGTATCGAAGGCATGGCCCAACATTGGGGGGCTGTGGATAGGTCGGTTGGCTGATCCAGGGATAGGGGTAGTTGGCGCCATGACAAATGACGACTCAGAATCCATTCGAGAAGCCGTATTCGCCAAGCACATTCCGCCGCTGCGAAAGATGTGCTTCCACACGGGTGTAATTGTGCTTGCTGCATTGGTAGTGGGCTTGGTTGCGTTTCAGTTTGCAACCGTCCCTCCAGCAGTCTCCGAGACTGACGCAAGCATGCTCCGTCGAGGGTGGGGCCTCATGGCGGGCCTTACGCTGGCTGCGGTCGGTGCACTCGGATACGGTGCCTGGATAGTTGTCCTTGGCCTCCGAGCCAGGAGGGAGACACTGGGGCTGATCACTAAAGCTGCTATTGAGCGACTAGAGCGCAAACGCTAACACTTTATTTGATCAGGCGCTTTTTCGTTTCACAGCACAATTCCTGCATTAGCGCTAATACGCATGCACGGCGACAGTCTCTACTGGCTATTCAATTCATCTGCGCAAGCCATTGCAACGCATCGGTAATGTCGATACGTGCCTGTCAACATCAAGCCTGGTCAATGCCGCTTCTGGAAGGTTGGGTATTTCTACGGGACAAGAAAGAGATATGTTGCAGTTCCTTCAGGGATTTACATAGAGCTCTTACGAAAACATTGCGCTGATCTAGTATTATGACTATCTATCGCCGGGGGGCGCTGACGTGACAGATAACCCGCACAGGGGGCCAACACTCGCAGATGCGACCACCGCATGGCTCGATCGAGGGGGGCCATTTCCGAAAGAACTCGTCGTGAGGACGATGGATTCAAGCGGGGAAACCTATACGCAGCGCTTTGAAATCCTAGACAGGAACGAGCACGGTTTCATCGAACCACTAAAGAGCTCCCGTCGCGGCAAGAAGGGCTTCGTTCTTCGCGTCAAGGAACACTTGAGCGGGGGGCGAGAGATGGCAGCCAAGTTGAACATTCCAGATGACTACGACGGATCGTCACCGCTGATCGAGCTGGCAAATGCAAAGCGACTCAAAGGTGCGGGGACGCTCATTCATCTCCCCAGCTCAGTGGGCACCGTCGCCCGATTCGAAGATGAACCCGGCGCTGGTGGCACGCGGGACTGGGTTTGCTTCATAAGCGACTGGCTTCCCGGCCAAACCATCGAAGAGATCGTGAGCCACTCCCCGGATCTGGTCACGGCTAGTCTTGTCGCGAGTGTGGCCATCGAATTGATCACTGCGGTTCGTTTCTTCGAGGCTCGTGGCCTTAAGCATGACGACCTACATCTGGGCAACTTGATGCTGGTTGCACCCGACCCAGATCTAGTTGCTATCGACCCAGAGCGACGTGATCCGCACCTGACGGTGATCGACATAGGCAGCGTGAAAGACATCGATCGATCCACGCGGAAAGACGATGACGATTGGTCTTCAGTCGCGAAGTGCTTGGCGACGCTCTATAACGTGTTGCACCAGAACCGTCGTGAAGCGAGTCGGTATCCAGAGTTCATGACCCTCTTCCGGGCGTTCATTGAACAGATATCAGACGAGGATCCTAGCCGCTACTTTCCCGATCCCGGTGACTACATCGTTCGGCTTCGCGAAGCAGCATCCACCATAACCCTGCAGCCGCGTTCAAGAACCAATTTTTCGCCATTTAGCGCGATCAGTGCAGAGCATTTAGCTAGTGACGAGCTGCTCCTGAAGCTCTTTGTGGAACGCTTGCCCTGGATTGAGCTTGTTTCCAAGGGTGATCCCTGCTTGCTGTTTGGCCCGCGCGGCTGTGGTAAGTCAATGGTCTTTCGCTACCTTAGCGTCCGCACGCATGTGTCGACACGACAAGCGTCGACTGAAGCCATCAGAAAAATTGGATTCTTCGGCGTATATATCGGCTGTGCGAACGATCTTGGAAATGACCTGCAGTGGCTGGCTAGAAAGCCTGGCAGGACGGCTGAGCGAGCCCAGGAGATCACCACGTATTTTAATCTTGTCCTGGCGCGCGAATTGTTCCGGTCATTGGCGACCTGTGCACAAGCGCCAGAGGTCGCAGATATGCTTGGATTGTCCGACACGGCCAAGTCCTCGATCGTAGACCACTTGATCCGCCAATGCGATGGCGAACTGAGTATGGTGCGAATCGCCGGTATGGACCTGTTCCAGTCGTGTGTGGATGCTTTGGATCGAGCGCGATTGGAGCTTGGTCGAGATCTGATTTCTTCCACAACATCATCAGCTCTAGCGCTGCCTTCCACATTCATCAGAGACCTGTGCCGGCATGTCCTCAGCGTCGCGCCTGGATTCGCCACCTGCAGGATGACATTTCTGCTGGATGACTATACGCAGTCTCGGTTGCACGCGGAGATTCAAAGCATTCTGAACACCATTGTCTGGCAACGCGATAGCAGCTTCACATTCATGGTGTCTTCCGAACCCTATGGATTCGATACGACGCATCACGACGGCGCGCAGATCGATGCCAATCGCGAGTTCACACCGATTGATGCTGGTTCGCTGACACTTGGGAATGATCAGAGGGCCCAGCGCCGGGCATTCATTACACAGCTACTCAATAAACGCTTAGCAACAGCAAAGTATGCGGGAACGGCAGAGCAGTTGATCGGCGAAAGTGCTTGCAGAGAAGACACTGATCTTGCTTTGGCTATCCGTGGAGATGGGAAACCGACCAGAAGTGGAAAGAAGACGCACTACCATGGCCTGCATGTGCTGTCTGACGCATGGAGTGGCGATGTAGCAACAATCCTGCACATCACGCGCGAGATGTTCGCACGTGCGAAGGTCGATTCAAAGTCCGTAGATACGATCAAGCCAGAGATCCAGCACGACTCCATCACGAAGATCTCTAACGGGATGCGAGCACGCGTGCAAGGCTTCCATCCACTCGGCGATCAAATGCATCGGATCATGGTCGCATTTGGCGATACTGCCGCCCGTATTCTCGTCCACGGGAAGCTGCAAGATGTCGATGGTAGGTTGCAGCCTCAGCGCCGTTATCGGATGGAAATGAGCTTGAGTCCCGGTACGACATTGGATGCGGAGCTGATGAAAGAGTCCAATGGCCACCATTTGGTCGCTTTGCGGAAGGAGCTTGTGAGACGTGGGGTCTTCATCGAGCATCCGGAAAGTCGGGGTAAGGAGTCCTCTGGTCATCGAACGGTGCGTTGGGAACTGCGCACTTCCGTATTGCCGAGTTTCGGAACCTCATTGATTCGAAAAGACTACATCGACGTTAAGCGCATCGAGGACTTCGTGGAGCTATTGATGAAGCCAGACGTCTACATGGAGAAAGTGTGGATTAGGTATGGTGCCGACAGCGGACTATTTGATAGCCCCCAGGGGGAGCTGCTGTGAGCGTACGAAAGCCATTTCTGGTCAAGGCGGCGAGTGTCGAGGATGCCATCGCAGAGTTGCCTTCTCTTGAGGAGTGGGGCGGCTCGTTCGACGAGGAGGTTGATCTTTTTATCGTATCGCGCGGATTCGAGAAAAGGGTTTGCGCCTTCCCCGACGATCTTGCCCAGCGTGGAATTAAGGTTCGGGGGCCCATCCTTTTGGGTCACTATCGAACCAACGGCCAGGACAATGACCTGCGAGCCGAGGAACTAATGCCATTGCTTGATGCGATTGCCACGCAGCCGCACCTTCAATGCGATGCAGATACGCCTTCGGCCGTCAGGGACGCTATTCGTGCGGTGTTGGACAAGGTGCCTGACTTGGCGCCGTGTCATGTGGTATTCGATATCAGCGCATCCTCATCAACATTTATTCTTTCCGCCTTACTGACGATTTTTTCAATAGATCGCCCGATCAGATTGACAGTGCTCTACGCAACAGCCGCGGTCTACCACACGCCTCGCGAAGACGATATTGGGCGGCCAGCCATGCAATGGGCAGAGTCGAATCAACGGGAGCAGGGGGTTTCGGATGTCGGCACAAATGAACTTCAAGCTGGCATTCATCATGATCATCTACCTGGGTTTGCGATCGCGACTCCCTCTATGTTTGGCACCCGCCTGCAGCGCTGCCTTGGCCACTTAGGGTTGGATTCCCTGAATACGGAGGAGCAGGAAATCTACTGGCTGCTCCCTGACACGGATAGCGAAGATCACAAATGGCGCCATGACGCAATCATGCGCACGGTCTTGGCCATAATGTGCTCCGATCAGGAGACACCCGCCAGTCTCCCCGTCGGATCATTTGGCCACTGTGGCGCCCTGGATTACAAGGAGTGCGCAAGATTGGTCATGCGGGAGATCGAGCGCCGCACGGGCGCTAACGTCTCGATGATCCACATGGGCACCAAGCTTCAGGCCATAGGGGTCGCATTGGCATTGTCCGCGCGGCCGGAGGTGTCACTAGTTCATGCTAGGCCCGAAGCGTTTACCGCAAAGTCCTATTCGGATGGAGTCGGCACCCTACGACGGATTGTGTTCGCCGATGTGCGAGGGAACGTCCGATACTTGGCTCGCGTTGGTACTCTTCAAATAGAGGCGTGCTGGAAGTGACTGATCGTTCTGTACGTCCCGGATCCAACGTAAGCAAGCCAACTCTCCTATGTCTGACGACCTTGCGACACCGTCGCTTCGTGGAAGATGTCATCAATATTGTCGGTCTACCAAACGGCGCGCATGTTCGTTTGCGCTACAACAAGGCGTACGTGTCACAAGCCGTCTGGCAGGAAGTCCAGCGCGCCGCCTTACCTGATGCTCTCGTCTTGGTAGCCCTTGGTGCCAGCTCGGAGGTTGGCTCTAACGCCGTAGCACCTCTTCGAACCGGTCGCATCGTCCATGCGACATGCCAAGGTCAGCTTCTCGTTCTAGACGTCGCGTTGTCTGACTACGCTTATGAATCGTTTCCAGAGGGAATTTTTTGGCCAGAACTGCGGTCCAAAGCCAGCGGCCTGCCCGAACACTTCCGCTCTGCTGAAAGGGCGCCGGGGAACTACGTCGAGTTGATTGAGGCCCCCCTTACCGCCTTTGTAACCAGTGCCTCGGTCGACGCTTGGGAGATCGTCGCACAACGCGTGCTGACACTGGATGATCTTCTCCATGGGGAAGCCGTTTGCATCCCTTTCCTGTACCACCTGACAGGCCTGCCTCCCCGCATGCAAGCAACCTTGGACAGCAAAGGTGCGCTCACTGTCGATTCCGGGGCGAGCGTCGCGTGTGATCTGCATTCATTGACGCGCAAGCAAGGGGGAATTCTTCGAAATCCGATTGGCGAAGTAGTCCTTGAACTCTCCCACACGTCAGCAACTTTCGTGACTACGCGTCGTCTTCGTGTCGATTCATCACGAGATGTGAAACGTCTACAGATGTTCACCTCGACGTTGTTCCGCCGCGCCCATGGCCATCTTTCCCTTAGGCTGATCGAATTCAGAGCGCCCGCTGCTGTCGCCGATACCGAGGGTGTTCTAGAGTGTTTGACGCCGGGAGAGGATCGGGCCAAAGCGGTCGTTGCACGGTATGACTTTCCACTGGTGGTGGGCCGCTGGCGGCCAGTGGTCGCGTCCTTGGGTTTGGCGCTTAGTTCGGCGTTACTGGCATGGGATGCGCCCGATGCTGGAGCGTCCTTCCAGCAGAGCCTGATCGTGCCAGGCACCGTCGGTTTGCTCGCCTTCCTGGCACTTGCGTTGGGCTTCTGGAAGGAAGGTGGTAGCTAGTCCGGCGTTCCGTGGCTGAGGGCTTGCTCGAAAAGTGCATGGCTGTCGACTGCCTTCCATTCCGGATTGCGCAGGACGCGTGGACCGCACCATCGCTCCAGCCAATACTGCGTCCAAGCCTCGTCATCGAAATCGATGGGATCGGCGATCGCCGCGTTCTGGCAAACATCGGCGAGATTGCGCACAAGCGGCAGGATGAAAACTTGGCGCTGGATGCCGTGCGCCAGACAATCACGCGCGACGCCGAGCCCCAGCAATGTTCGCATGATGTTCTGCCAACGTACCTTCGGTCCGTTCCCGAAGCCAGCCGGAACATGTTGTCCTGTCATCTTCAACCAGTCCGCCATAAGAGGGTAGAGTCGCTCCAGATGAATCGTGCCATAACCCTTCGTGTAGCCAATGGGTTCGGCGAGCAAGGTGTCTTTGAAGCGCAGGCGGTTATAGATCGAGCTACGACCAAAGGCACTGGCCGTTGTAATGGCGATCAATGGTTGGGGAACCTTTTCTTTGAGCTGGGTGGTAACACTATTACCGTAGGCGCGCCAGTACGCTTGTCGGATCTTGTTGGAACACAGGAGACCTGCCACCAACTTACCGCCGAGTATGGAGGCGTACGCAGGCATGGCGCCGACGGTGTACGCATCCAACGTATTGTTGACGACTGCTAGCTTTCGGTCCTTGTCGACACCCAAGTAGGTGTCCCGGCAAGCCAGATCCGCCGAGGGCGACTGAAGCCCCAAGATTCCAATTACAGACTCATGGTGGCGGTCCATTACTAGGAACCGCAGACGGCGTCCATAGCCCTTGGAGAAGGGCATCGACCAGTAACCACGGGCGATACGGAACAGATCGCCTTCGAGCGTTCGTTGGATCACCGGCACTAGTATGGGATCGATCCTTGAGGGATCGATGGCGGTTGGCTGCGGAAAATAGCGGCGGTGACGGGTATAGAGCCGGCGCAGGTCCGCATAGGACACTTCCCGGTCGTGCGTTTTTGCTTGGACGTGAAGACTCCGTAGCCGCGCCTTGTCAGACGTTCGCACTGCCTCCTGGCAAGTCATCCACGCCTTTTGAATCTGCTCGGCCAGCGCGCCATCATCCACGACCGTCCCCGGCAGCGGGTACGAGGCTGGTTTCCCTGTGTCTGGGCGTTTGAGTGGGGCTTCAAGCATGGCGTATTTGGCCAGCAACGCCCCGGGTCTGTCAAACCCTTGGCACGCGCCTGCTGAGATCGAGCCACCCCTGAGGAGACAGTCCAGTGCCATCAAACGGTGCCGTGAAAGAGGGGGAGAGCGGGGGGCACAGTGCTCTGCCGCGTTCTGGTGCATCTCAACAGGACACTTTACCTGTGCTCAGCCCACACTCAAGGGAGTGGCTTCCGACCTGACAGGTGATTCAATTCTCCAGTAGGCGAGCCGCCGGGTTTGCGGTCGCACCTCCCGTCTGGAAGTACCCCACGACGCTCGACACCGACCGATGCTCGGTCAGCTGCATGATCGCCGGCAGCGCCACGCCTTGGCGACTGGCTTCGGTCACGAACCCGGAACGCAGGCTGTGCCCACCAAAATCTCCCTCCAGTCCCGCCATACGCGCTCGTCGCTGTACGATCTCCCCAACTGCGGCCGGGGAGAGGGCAGGGCCGATACGCTGCTTCCAGAGCCGTCGGAAAATCGCCCCCTCTGTGAGGCCGGAGGCCTCCAACCACTTTTCTAGCGCCAAGGCTGCCCGATCCAGCACTGGCTTGTCCGGTGTGGAAGATGCGGTGACACCGGCCTGCTGGGTTTTGCTGTATTCAAGCCGGTAGATGTAGCCCTTGTCGCCGATCCGGCGCAGATCACGCAGGTCGGCCGCCGCGATTTCGCTGCGTCGACGGCCGCCGCTGGCGAACCCGAAGCAGAGCAGGGCTCGGTCGCGCAGGCCTTCGAGGCTGTCGTCGCAGGTGACCAGCATCGCTTCCAGTTCGGCCAGGGTTATCGCCGTCTTCTTGCGCGGGCGCTCGCCACGCTTGACCGAAGCGCGCGCGGCGCGGCTGAGCACGGTGCGGATCGCCGGCTGCTCACAAGGGTTGGGCTGCTGCTTGAGTCGGTGAGCCGTGGACAGGACAGCGACCCGGTGCCGGACCGTGCTCAGCGTCCAGGGGCCGGGCTTGGCTTTCAGGCCGGCGGCCACCAGCGCTTGGTCAACGGCCGGCGGCAGTTCCCAGGCCAGGTCGCCATCGGCGTTGCGCCGGACCACGTGGTCGACCACGAACTGCAGAACGGCGGCCTCGGGCACCGGCAGCGTGAGTTCGATCCCGTAACGCGCCGCGTGCCAGCCAGCCCAGTAGCGCAGCGCGCTGGTGTAACTGCGGGTGGTATTGGCGGCAGACGCTTCGGCGAGCAGCTCGCGCACCGCGTCGGCGGCCTGTTGGGCCAGTTGGGCGGGCAGCGTCAGGCTGGCCGCCGGTTGCGCGAGGGTCGGAATCGCGGGAATATCTTTCATAGTATGTATGTTTTACTACGCCAAGAGCCTCGTAACCTCGATAATCATCAGTTATCGTGAGTACGTATTCAACGGGGCAGGGCGGCGACACAGGAGGCATTCCCATGGCACGAGGCATCACAGAAACCGACGTCCACACCGCCGCCGACGAACTGGTCGCGGCGGGGGAGCGCCCGACCGTCGAACGCATTCGCGCTCACTTGGGCACCGGCTCGCCCAACACGGTGACGCGGCACTTGGACACGTGGTGGCAGGGGCTCGGCGGCCGTCTACACATGCAGCAGGTTCAACTGGCGGTCCCCGACGCGCCAGACGCCGTTGCCGCCCTGGCCGGGCAGTGGTGGGCGCTGGCACTGGGAAGCGCCCAAGCCAGTCTGCAGGCGTCTTTGGCCGTGGACCGGCAGGTCCTTGAAGAGGAACGCAGCGCCCTGCAACGGGAGCGCGAGAGGCTGGAGGCCGAAGCCAGCGCGCTGCGGGCCCAGACGGAGGCCGCCCGCCAGGCGGAGCGCTTAGCGACCACACAGCTGACCGAACTGCAGCGACTGGTCTGCCGGCTCGAGGGGCAAATCGAAGAACTCACCCAGCAACGCGATGCCGTGACGGCGCGCGAGGTCGAGGCCCAAGGCGCCAAGCGGGCGCTCGAAGCCCGCCTACAGGTCCTGCAGGACGCTGCCCAATCCGAACGCGCCAGTCTGACCGCGCACGTGCAGGCGCTGGAGAATCGCGCTCATGCCGAAGTCGACCGGGCGCGCCAGGAGATCAAAGAGCTGCAGGGTCGCCTCACGGCGGTTACCAAGAACCAGGCGGCCAGCGAGGCGTTGCTGCGCCAAGCGCTCGATGAGGCCAAGACCGCCACCGCCGAAGCGAGCCGGAGCGCCAGCAGCGAGCGGGCGCGCGCCGACGCCTTGGAGAAGCAACTGAGCAAGCTGCAGAATCTGCCCGCGGCATTGGAAGCGGCAATGCGCCGACGTGAGCCCCCATCCAAGCCACGCAAGTCCGTTGGCAAGCGGGCCAACCGTGGGGCGGAAAAGCAACCCTAGCCAGGGAAATGACACGACGAGCGACCTCAGCCTTCTCTGACGGCTTTTGCTCGCGCCTCAAAATCCATTGAGGTTGCCGCGCGCAACGAGACAAAGACGCGTTCTGGCAACGTACTGAATGCCTGTGTGTACGGTGCGTAAAGAAGAATGCACCATCCCTCCGCCGTAGACTCGGCTGCATAAGGGTGCAGGATCTCGCCGCTGACATCGACCCGGTCGCTGCGGAGAAGTCTCGCTCGCGGATACGTTCGCGCATCCTCGCGAAGCCATGCTTCCATCATTGTTTTCATTACGTCATGGGGATAGCCTGGGTGCGTGCCGCCATTCATTCTGGTTATCGCGTCCAGGATGTGCTCCTCGGCGCTCCGGAACGCACCCGCGATGTCATGCTCATCGAACACCACTTCCGGCACCGGATAGGGTGGACCATGAAACCAGTCCTCATCTACATCCGATCGCAACTCAATGGCCACGATAGAGCGCTGACCCATGTCGGTGCAGCGCCAGCGCTGGCCGGTGCAGATTTCAAACTCAGTTCCGATGGCAAAGTCGGCGTGCTTCATTTCAACTCCTGAAAAGGATGAGGGGTCACTGGAGATGGACTGTCCGCGCCCATGCCGGCACTTCGATTCGACCCGTAACTACCAGCCACGCCATACGCAGCGCTTCTGCATCGACCAGAGCATGATGCCGTCGGGCTGCAGCCTCTGAATGGCCCGCGAAGTAGTCTTCAACCAGCATTCCCATTGCACCTTCCTTCAGCATTCTCGTCATCACAGGTTGAGGGATCGGACCGCAGGCCGCGGCCAGTTCGTCTGACATATCGAAACCGGCAATCACGTACTTCAGTAGCGCTAAGTCGTTAGGGTAATCAGCCAGCACAATCGGGGCTGGGATAGCCCCTAAGAAAGCACGCAACCCCGTAGTCATCGCTTGATCACACATCCGCCACTTCCCGCGATCGAGCAGGGGATAGACCACTGATCGCACGAAGTCGGTGGCCTCCTCGGGCAAGGGATCGCGCTCAGCATAGAACCGGTGAATTCCATCTTCACTGATGAGCGCCAAGCTCACTAGCTCGGAACCCGTCGGATCCGCCCATTCCGTATCGAGGAATAAATAGGTCACGACATCAGCTTGATGTGTACTTCTTGGGCCAGATCACCGTTGCGCCCCGAACCATCTCGGGTTGGATGAAATGCGTGTAGGTGGGCGGCTTTCGTCCCTCGATTACATCAAGGCGATCAAGCTCCTTGGTCCTGGCAATCATCTCTTGCAGAAGAAGCCACAGGCCTTCTTCAGTCAGGCACCAGCCATCACGCACTTCGTCATAGACGATGTGCGAGAGGTAGTCGTCGGGGTCTAGGATAGGCATGGCCAACCTCTAATAGGAGGTGTGGTGCCCCTGGCCGGACTCGAACCGGCATAAGCCGCTTATCTGGCGCTGACGGGTTATAAAACCGCTGCTCTAACCATTGAGCTACAGGGGCTGATCAGTCGACTGATCAGCCAGGTATTCGGAGCGCGCGGGAGAGGATGTTCACGGCAGCGACTCTAGCAAGTCTGGACGACAAATCAATAGCTCTGCGGAACGTGGCTCCCAAATTCTGGGGCATTACGAGTAACAGCATACGATGTTGGTTAGACCACATGCCCCCAAGTTTGAGGGCGCTTGAACCGTCTGACACGCAGATGCATGATCGAACCGTGAAGTCCCTGAGAGCTGAGGAGGAGGCTACATCTATGACTTCGGACGCACCTGGGACAGCTCAGGGCCTGCCAGACGACGAGTACGACGCTTGGTTCAGAGCCAAGGTGCAGCGTGCGCTGCAAGACCCGCGGCCTTCAATACCGCATGAGGAGGCCATGGCTCACGTCACGGCAGCAATTCAAGCTATTGCCGATCGCCGGAAGCGTTGAACCGGTTGGTCCAGCCCAACTGCCAGATCGGGCGCGGTGGGATAGCTTCCAGAAATCCAGGCATTCATGTATGTGATTCCAAACTATAGACACCCTTGTCTGCGTTCACTGAGCACAAAGAGTGCGTAGCAGGATCATCCAAGAGTGCGCTGCCCACGAGGCAACAATTCAGGCTATTGCCGATCGCCGGAATCGTTGACGAGGCGGTCACCGGATCGATGAATCAGATGCAGAACTGCAGGAATTTGTCGTCCCACAGAGCAGCGGTGCTGGAAATTGAAGTCCAGATCTCAGCGCTGCTGGAACTTATGGGCAGGGATTGCTGGAAACCAGGGCCTCGGCTGCTGGAACTTGTTGGTCGTCAGCAGACGATAGCGCTCAGCAGGTGCTCAGTATCCAGCAGCGTCTACCAAGAGTTCATGAACCACCAGAAATGTCTACTAAGGTTCACCGAGCCTCAAGGGCTTCTACTGCAGAACGCAAAAGTTCTGCATTGGGAGGGCCCAAATCTCTGCCATGAACAGTCACCATGCCAGCCACCACCGGACCGGCTGCCCAACTTATAATTTCGCATAATGCCTATTATGTAAATAAAAGCAAGGATGGGGCGCAACTGATCCACGGGCGCTTGTCCGGATGCCGCACAAGTCCAAGTCCTTGATCTGTCAAACGTAGATGCCTGCCGAAGCCGAGTCGGCAGTCACTTCGTCCGACAGTCAGCCAATGACGTCCCGACCTGCCCAATCGTGTAAGCACAACCTCCGCTCTGGGCGGCAGGAGCGATCCGGCTCGTCCGCTTCCTAACCGGGCGGCCCGGCTGGCCGGCAGACATTTTCTTCCCGACTTCAGTCGAACCCGCCGCGGCTTGACGACCGTGAATAGCTGTGTATATTGACTATGCACACGTGATTCGAAGGATCGCATGCCCACCGAACTCCTGCTGTCCCCGCACTCGGCCACGCCCATGTACGCCCAGATCGTGGAGCAGGTGGTCGCCAAGGTGATGACAGGCGAGTGGAGGGCCGGCGATGCCCTGCCCTCCATCCGCGAACTGGCCGGCAACAGCCAGGTCAGCGTGATCACCGTCAAGCGCGCCTACCTGGAACTGGAACGCGCGGGCGTGATCGTCACGCGCCAGGGCAAGGGATCTTTCGTCGCCGACACGCTCGATGCCACACAGGCGCTGGCCACCGAAGAATTCCAGCTGCAGTTGAAGGGATTGCTGGACGCGGCCAGGAAGCTGGCCCTCAGCCCACGCGAGATCCTGGATCGGGTCGAACTGGCGCTGTCCGACCCGCCGCACGCCGCCCAACCGCCCACCGACCCCACCGAAAGGACGCCGAAATGAGTTCCGCCATCGCGTTGAAAGGCGTGCACAAGCAGTACGACGGGTTCGCCCTGCGCGACATCCAACTGGAACTGCCGGGCGGCCAGGTCATGGGCCTGGTCGGCGTGAACGGCGCGGGCAAGTCGACCCTGATGCGCCTGCTGATGGGGCTCATCCGCGCCGACGGCGGCGAGGTCGAAGTGCTCGGGCAGCCCCTGCCGCAGGCGCAGGTCGCGGTGAAGCGGGACATCGGTTACGCATCGGACGACATGCGCCTGTACCCGGGCCAGACGCTGCGCTGGCACATGGACTTCATCCGCCGCATCTATCCCGGCTGGGACGAGCGCTACGCCCAGGATCTGCTCACGCGGTTCGACCTGCGAGAGCAACAGAAGCTCGGTGGCTTTTCCCACGGACAGCGCGTCAAGGCCCTGCTGCTGCTGGTCTTCGCCCGCCATCCGCGCCTGCTGTTGCTGGACGAGCCGACCACGGGGCTGGATCCGGTCGCGCGGGGCGAAGTGCTCGAAGCCTTGGCCGACGTGCTGCGCGACGAACAACGCTCGGTGCTGTTCTCCTCGCACAACACCGCCGACATCGAACAGATCGCCGATACGATCACCTTCATCCATGGCGGCGGCATCGTCGCTTCGCGTGACAAGGAATCGTTCCTGGACAGCTGGCGGCGGATCCTGTGTCAGGGTGCGTGGACCGAAGGCCTGCGGCACCTGCCGGGCGTGGTCTCCGCGCGCAACAGCGCACCGCTGATCGAGCTGAAGACGCGCGCATTCGACGAGGCCACCCTGCCCGCGCTCCAGGCGCTGGGCCTTGCGGTGCATTCGGTCGAACCGATGCCGCTGGAAGACATCTTCGTTACCACCGTCCGCGGAGGCAACAACGCATGAACTGGCTCGCATCCGATGCCGGCATGGTCGGAAAACTGATCATCAAGGACTGGCAGGTGTACCAGAAGCAGCTGGCCGGCTACGTCGCCGCACTGCTGCTTGCGCTGGGCCTGGTCGGCATGGGCACGCCGATGATGGCCGCGGCCGGCGCGTTGCTGCTGCTGGTACTGCTGCTGGTGGTGGGCTCCTACGCCATCCACTCCTCAATCACGGCCGAACGCAAGCAGCAGACCGTGCCCTTTATCCTGAGTCTGCCGGTCACGCCGATGGACGTGTACTGGGGCAAGCTGCTCGCCAACCTCGTCATCTATCTGGTGCCCTTCCTGCTGGTCGTCGCCGGCCTGCTGGCGATGATCCTGACCACGCCGCGCCCGGACGGCACCGTGCCCTGGGTGGTGGTGGTCGCGCTGTTCCTGCTGGCGAACTTCTGCGTCTCGCTGTGCGTGGCGATCGCCGTGGATTCCGAAGGCTGGAACATCTTCACCATGCTCGTGCTGATGACCCTGATCGGGCCATTCATCTATTGGGTGAGCCGCCTCGACGGCATCGTCCAGCACCTGAAGACCGACGAGATCGTCTGGAGCGCGCCCGTGCTGGGGATCGTGGCGGCCGAGCTTGCGGCGATCGCCGTCGCGATCCTGGTCACCAGCTGGATCCACGCCCGCAAGGCCGCGTTCCTTTGAGGGCATCGCCATGCAGGCCGAGGACCGCCTCCACTACATGGACCATCTGCGGGCGCTGGCCATGCTGGCCGGTGTGGTGTTCCATGCGGCGCTGGCCTACAGCCCCCTGATGCATCCGATCTGGCCGACGGCCGATACGGGGCGATCCATCGTCGTCGATGGCGCCGCCTGGTTCCTGCATCTGTTCCGCATGCCGTTGTTCTTCGTGGTAACAGGCTTCTTCGCCGCCTGGCTGGTGGCGCGCCGCGGCCTGGGCGGCCTGTTCCGCAACCGGTGCGCGCGGGTGCTGCTTCCGCTGCTGCTGTTCCTGCCCCTGGTCACCGCCAGCATGTACGGACTGACCCAGCATGCCGCCGCCTCGGTCGTGCACCCATCGCCCGCGCTGGCCTGGCTACGCACCTACATCGACCAACACGGCACGATGCCGTTCGTGCCCGGCTGGGCGCACCTGTGGTTCCTGTTCTACCTGATGCTGTTCACGGTGCTTGTCTGGGTTGCGTCCACGCTGGAACTGCGGCGCATCGGAGACTCGCTCGCGTCGCTGCCGGCGACGCTGTTGCCCGCCCTGCTGCCCGTGTGGCTGGCGCTGCCGCTGGTCTGGGCCGGTGTTCCCTGGCCTGCGCCCGACGCCCTGCTCCCCTCACTGTGGGCGCTGGTGTTCTTCGGGGCGTACTTCGCGCTGGGCTACGGCATGTACAGGCGCGCCGACCTGCTCGATCGCCTGCGTCCACTGTCGTCATGGCTGCTGTGCGGCGCTGTCGTGGCCTATGCGCTGTTGTTCTGGTCGAGCCGTGGCTTCACCGCGGCGGTCCGGCCATCGTCCTGGGGACACGCCCTGCTTCAGGCGTATGCGGGGTGCTGGATGACGCTGTGGTGCGTGCTCGCGGCGAGACGATGGCTGGGCGGGAGGAACAGGACCCTGCGCTGGCTCGCCGACGCCTCGTACTGGGTGTACCTGGTGCACCTTCCCGTGCTGTTCGCGATCCAGTACGGGCTGCTGGACGTGCGACTGCACTGGAGTGCCAAGTTCGCACTCGCCACCGTGTCCACGCTGGCGGTTTCGTTTGCCAGCTATCAAGCGTTGGTGCGACATACGGTGATCGGCAGGCTGCTCGGCGGGAAACTCACGGCCATGGCGCGCCGTCCTGCGACAGCGGGTTCCGTCTGAGGCGATCTTTCCAGTGCCGAACCCTCAGGTGGACATAAGGGAGCGTGATGCATGAAACGTTGGCTGCGATGGCTGTTCCGCGCGGGCGGCGCGTGCATCGCGCTGCTGTCCGTAGCGGTGCTGGCGGTGTACCTGGTGCCGGTGCATCCGACCGTGCTCCCCATTCAACCGCGCGCGGATACGCAGTACTTGCGCATGCAGGGCGGCTACCGCATCGCGTACACGAGACTGGCGCCGCCGGCCGACGTTCCCCGCGCCATGCCGGTCGTGTTCCTGCACGGCGGACCGGGTGGCTACGTGCACTCGTCGGTCATCAAGGCACTGCGGCCGCTGGCCGACGCCGGACATGAGGTCTACCTCTACGACCAGCACGGCTCCGGTCTTTCGGACCGCCTCCTCCACCCCAAGGACAGCGGATTCAACGATCAGATCGACGATCTGCGGGAGATCGTCGTCCGGCATCTCGGCGCCCGGCGCGTGGCATTGATCGGGCATTCGCACGGCGCCCGCGTCGCGGCGTACTACGCAGCCCGCTATCCGGGCACGGTCACTCGCCTGGTGTTGAGCGCGCCCGGGAACCTGGAGCCCGCGCAGTACGATGACCAAGGACGCGCCGTGGTGGCGTCGAGGTTTCCCGCTCCTGCGGCGCTGGATTTCCGTCCGCCGGATGCGGAGCAGTACCGCCGCGACACGGCATTGTCGGCGATGCCGCCCAAGGTGATCCTGGCGCAGGCGATCGCCATGGCCTTCAACGTGAAGACCGTATCGGACACGGAAGCGGATGCCGCATTGAATACGCTGGCCGCGCGCTTCACCCGCAACATGGTCTGCGATCCGCGCAAGGTGCAGCCTGAGGAAGGAGGCGCCGGGCTGTACGTGCGCACCGGCGCGAACTGGTTCGGCGATGTCGCCGATCCCCGGCCGCAGATGCGCCGCTTCCCGGGCAAGGTGCTGGTACTCCAGGGACAGTGCGACTTCGTGCCCTACGCCGAAGCCTACGAATACGTGGACCTGTTTCCCGACGCGCGTTACCGGTTCGTTGCCGGTGCCGGGCACATCCTGTGGTGGGAACAGCCTGAAGCCTATGCGCAGGCGATCAAGGCTTTCCTCGCGGAAGACACCCGGGCGCCGTAGCGCGGAAGCGGTGTGGCGCCGCCGGAGTTGCCCGGGCAGCGCATGAATGCCGCCGCTTCAGCGGAACTCGAACAGTTCGTGCTGCAGCCGGTCTTCCGCCACGCCGGTTTCGCGCATCAGCTGGCGCACATGGTCCAGCAGGCCCTGCGGACCGCAGAAGCTGATCTGCACGCCGGATGCGCCCGCGCGCTCGACCCGTTGCGCGAACTGCTGGCGGAACCCCGCCGAAGACGGCCCCGTCGCGATGTCGACCAGGTCCACGCCGCGCGCACGCGCCATGCCCGGAAGATCCACGGCTTCGGGAAGCTGGCGGCCCGGGGTGAAGAAATGGAAGAACGTCACGCCGTCCAGCCCGGTCGCATCAGCATCGTGAAGCCAGGCGATGAACGGCGTCACGCCCACGCCGCCGGCGATCCAGATCTCCTTCCGTCCTGCAGGCGCACGCTTGAACCGGCCGAACGGTGCGTAGACCTGCGCCACCATGCCCGGCCGGGCCTCCTTCACCAGCCGTTCGGTGTAATCGCCCAGCGAACGCACCATGAAGGCGATCCCGCCATCGGTGCCCCCCGCGCTGGCGATGGTGAAGGGATGCGGCTCGCGCAGGCCGTCGTGCTCGAAGGACACGAACGCGAACTGCCCCGCAAGGAAGGGAATGCGCCGGCCTTCCGGCACCAACTGCAGATGGACGGCACTGCCGTTGGCCGACACCGCGCGCAGGCGGTATCGCGCATGCCGCGAGAACAGGGGATACAGCAGCAGCTTGTAGGCCGCCCCCATCACACCCAGCAACGACAGCACGGCCAGCCATGCGCCCGCCGGGCTGGCCAGCACGATGGGCGACTTGAAACTGGCCCAATGCGCGATGACGATCAGGAACAGCGGACCGGACAGCTTGTGCCACCACCGCCAGGTCCGGTACGGGATCTTGCGGTTCAGCGCCAGCAACACGATGAGCATCAGCGACACGAAGCTGAGTTGCCGGACGAGGCGCGTCACCGCTCCGGGCAGCGGCAGGATGGCAGCGGTCTCCCATGCCGGCGTGCCCGCCTTGAAGACCAGGTGGACCGACGCGAACACCAGCGCCCACACCCCGAGCCACTTGTGCGTCTCGTAGACGCGGTCCAGACCGCCGAACAGCGATTCGACCGCCTTCCAGCGCGCTCCCAGGACGGCCGCAAGCGCCATCAGCGACACGGCCGCGACCCCCGACCCCAGGCTCAGCATCGCCGTGGTCGGCCAGGTGCTGCCGGGAACCGCCGATGCCGTCAGGCCGAAACTGGCCAGTACCACGGGAACGATCAGGGAACGCGAACCGAGCCGCATGTCAGGTCCGTCCAATCAAAGGGCCAGACCGATTATGGTGGCCCGTGCAGCCGGCGCGCGTTGATCCGGATCAACCCCGCGAACCGCGCTCAGGCCTTCCGGTTCTGCCGATACCAGGCCACGGCCCCCAGCAGCCCCAGTTGCCCATGCTCCACCCGCCACACCGGAACGCGCTCGAGCTGCTCGGTCATCACGCCCTTGTTGAGATAGCGCTGCAGGAAGCGGCCGTCGTGCAGGAACTGTGGAATGTGCGCGGTCACGCCGCCGGCCAGATAGACCACCCGCGCGCCGAAAATGATCGCCAGGTCGCCGACCACGCTGCCCAGCCAGCCACAGAATGTTTCCAGCGTTTCCCGCGCAAGCGCGTCCGACGTCGCCGCGGCCACCAGCGCACCGGCCTCCACATGCACGGGTGCGGCGCCGCGCAGTTCGCACAGGCAGCGATACAGGTTCATCAGGCCCGGACCGGACAACACGTGCTCGTTGTGCAGGTACGGCCGGTCCCGCAGCAGCAGGCGCACGATGTCCAGTTCCAGCGCATTACCGGCCGCCAGCGATGCCTGGCCGACTTCCGTGGGCAGCACGCGCGGCGGCTGGCCCTCGATCCAGACCGCTGCGCCCAGCCCGGTGCCGGGCCCGATCACCAGCGCCGGCGATGAGGCGCCCGACGCGACCGTCGGCGTCAGCGGCGACAGCGTGTCGGGCGCCAGCGTGGGCACCGCATTGGCCACGGCTTCGAAATCGTTGATCAGCTGCACCCACGCCAGCCCGGCGCCCGCCCGCGTCTGTTCCACCGACACGGGCCACGGCAGGTTGGAGTTGATCAGCCGGTCGCCTTCCAGCACGCCGGCGATGGCCACGACCGCGCCACGACAGGGCGTGCCGGCGGCGTAATCCCGCAGGATCGAGGCCAGGTCGGGATGGTCGGCGCAGGCGTAGCGGCGGTAGTCGTGGATCTCGTTGCCGCCGTCGGCGTCGATCCAGCCGAGCCGCGCATAGGTACCGCCGACATCCGCCACGATGATGCGGGTGGACACCGGGGCATCCTGGGAGGAATCCGTGTGATCGCCTGTCGGCACCTCGCCCGTCATTGCCGTGCCTGTCATGCGAATACCACGTCACCCAATGCCTGAAGTACGCGCCAAGGATAGCGTGTCCCCGCCTGGTCCGGGCGTCCGGCTCGGCGGGGCTCATCCTGCGTCAACGCGCGTCTGCCGCCCATGGCGTATCATCCCTGCATGTCCCGGTTCGTGCCCCTGCTCCGTGCCCTGCTCTGCCTGGTGCTGCTGCTCAATGGCACGGCGTATGCGCATGCCGCCACGCGCATGGCGATGAGCGGCATGGCGGCGATGGAACAGGCACACGACGATGCGCCACCGTGCCACGAGGGCATGGACATGGCGATGCCGATGGACGAACAAGCCACGGACTCCTCCGCCCACCCCGACGGCGATGCGGGCCTGCCCGATTGCTGCAAGGCAGGCAGCTGCGATGGGTTCTGTACCCAGCACGCGCCCGCGCTCGCATGGCCTTCGTCGTTGCCTGCGCAACGGTACGCCCGGACCGAAGCACCGGCCTACCACGCCGCCGCCCACACCTCCGCGCGTCTTTCGCACCGCCACCGACCTCCCATCCTGGCGGCTTGACGCCGCAAGCCGGGCGCGCACCGACGCGCCGGTTACCTCACACGACGGACGGCGCCTGCCGCGCGGGCGACCGTGCGTCCTGACCGACAGGATGCATTTGCATGAAACACGATGAACCCACCGTGGGACGCCTGGGCGCGTTCCGTCCCACCCGCCGCCAGTTCGTCACCGGACTGGCCAGCGGCGGCGCTGCGCTCGGCCTGGGGCTGGCGCGCCTGCCCGCCTCCGCCGGCACGCCCGCGCGTCGCGGCGGCGCCGCGCAGATGGCCGGCACCGCGTTCGCCCTGAGCATCGGCGCGATGCCGGTCGACATCACCGGCCGCCGCCGGCCCGCAATCACCGTCAACGACAGCCTGCCCGCGCCCACCCTGCGCTGGCGCGAAGGCGATACGGTCACCGTGCGCGTCAGCAACCGCCTGCGCGACATGACCTCCATCCATTGGCACGGCATCCTGCTGCCGTCGAACATGGATGGCGTGCCGGGCCTGAGCTTCAACGGCATCGGCCCCGGCGAAACCTTCCAGTACCGCTTCCAGCTGAAGCAGTCGGGCACCTACTGGTACCACAGCCATTCGCTGTTCCAGGAGCAGGCCGGCCTGTACGGCGCCCTGATCGTGGACCCGCGCGATCCGCCGCCGTACCACCACGACCGCGAGCACGTGGTGCTGCTGTCGGACTGGACCGACCTGGATCCGGCCGCGCTGTACCGGCGCATGAAGAAGATGCCGGAGCACGACAACTACTACCAGCGCACGCTGGTGGATTTGGTGCGCGACGCGCGACGCGACGGACTGAAGGAGACCCTCGAGGACCGCGGCATGTGGGGACGCATGCGGATGACACCCACCGACATCTCCGACATCAATGCCCACACCTACACCTATCTGGTGAATGGCGCCTCGCCGGACGGCAACTGGACGGGCCTGTTCAAGCCAGGCGAGAAGGTGTTGCTGCGCTTCATCAACGGCAGTGCGATGACCTACTTCGACGTGCGCATCCCGGGCCTGAAGATGACCGTCGTGGCCGCCGACGGGCAGTACATCCACCCGGTCAGCGTGGACGAGTTCCGCATCGCCGTGGCCGAGACCTTCGACGTGCTCGTCGAACCCACGGGCCAGGAGGCCTTCACGATCTTCGCGCAGGACATGGGCCGCACCGGCCATGCGCGCGGCACGCTGGCCATCCGCGACGGACTGGAAGCGCCGATCCCGGCGCGCGACCCGCGTCCGCTGCTGACGATGGCCGACATGGGCCACGACATGGGTGGCCACGGTGCACACAAGGGCATGGAGGGAGGCTGCGGTGCGATGATGGGCGAAGGTGGCTGCGGCGCGAACATGGGCGCCATGGACCACAGCGCGCACGGCGCACCGTCGAACGCACCGAACCATCCCGCCAGCGAAACCGGCAATCCGCTGGTGGACATGCAGTCGTCGGCCAGCGAACCGAAACTCGACGATCCCGGCATCGGCCTGCGCGACAACGGTCGCCAGGTACTGACCTATGGCGCCATGCGCAGCCTGTTCGATGATCCGGATGGTCGCGAACCCGGGCGCACCGTGGAGCTGCACCTGACCGGTCACATGGAGAAGTTCGCCTGGTCGTTCGACGGCATCCCGTTCGCCAGCGCGGAACCGTTGAAGCTGACGTACGGCGAGCGCATGCGCATCGTGCTGGTCAACGACACGATGATGCAGCACCCCATCCACCTGCATGGCGTGTGGAGCGACCTGGAGGATGCGGACGGCGGTTTCCAGCTGCGCAAGCACACCATCGACATGCCGCCAGGCACGCGACGCAGCTACCGCGTGCGCGCCGACGCGCTGGGACGCTGGGCCTTCCACTGCCACCTGCTGTACCACATGGAAGCCGGCATGATGCGGGAAGTGAGGATCGAGGCATGAACACCTTATCCCCCGCCCCGCTCCGCCTCGCCTCGGTGCTCGCCGCCATGCTCGGCGCCGCTGCGCCCGCCATCGCGCAGCATCACGACCATGCGCAGCATGCGAGGCAGGCGCAGGACACCTCCAAGCCTGAAGAGCACGCGCATCACGACCACGGCGCCATGTCCGAAGCGACGCCCGTGGCAGCATCCGCTGCGCCGCGCGAACCGATCCCCGCTGTCACCGCGGAGGACCTGGCAGCCGCGTTTCCCGACATCGACCACCACGCCATGCAACACGCCCCCGCGTTCAACCACAAGGTGACCTTCAACCGGCTCGAAGCTTGGGACGCCGACGAAGGCATCGGCCAGGCCTGGGAAGGCGTGGCCTGGTTCGGCACCGATACCGGCCGCCTGTGGCTGCGCAGCGAAGGCGAGCGCGTCGGCGGCCATACCGAAAGCGCCGACCTGGAAGCGCTGTACGGGCGCAGCGTGTCGCCCTGGTGGGATGTGGTGGCCGGCGTGAGGCACGACTTCAAGCCCGGCGACGCACGCAGCTGGGCCGCGTTCGGCGTGCAGGGCATGGCGCCCTACCGTTTCGAAGTCTCGGCGACCGCCTACGTCGGTGAAGGGGGACAGGTCGCCGCCAACGTCGAGGCCGAGTACACGCTGCGCATCACCAACCGCCTGATCCTGCAGCCGCTGGTCGAAGTGGACCTCGCCGCGAAAGACGACCCGGCGTACGGCACCGCGCGCGGATTCACCGGCATCGAGACGGGCCTGCGCCTGCGCTACGAGGTGACGCGCCGTTTCGCCCCGTATGTCGGCGTAGTGCATGAACGCGCACTCGGCGACACCGCGGACCTGCGCCGTGCTGAGGGCGAATCCACGCGCGACACCCGCATCGTCGCGGGCGTCCGGATCTGGTTCTGATGGAGGACACGATGGAACCTGTCATTCCGCTGCCCCGCCTGCTCCTGCCGTTGCTTGTCGTCACTCTTGCCGCCTGCTCGCAGGCGGTGCCCGCACCGGTGGAAAGCGCACGCGCCGCGATGGCGGCGCCTGTGCCGGGCAAGACGGTGGCCCCTGCTGCGCCGAAGATCACCGTCCATCGCGATGCCTACTGCGGATGCTGCCATCTGTGGGTCGAACACCTGCGCACCGCAGGTTTCGATGTGGAAGACCGCGTGGAGGACGCCATGAGCCCGGTCAAGGACCGGCTGGGCATCCTGCCCCAGCACGCGTCCTGCCACACCGCCGAAGTGGACGGCTACGTGATCGAAGGCCATGTGCCGGCCGACAACATCCGCCGCCTGCTGCGCGAGAAGCCGCCGATCCGCGGCCTGGTCCTGCCCGGCATGCCGATCGGTTCTCCGGGGATGGAAGTGGAAGGCGTCGATGCGCCTGCCTACACCGTGCTGGCATTGAACCGCGACGGCAGCACCACGCCCTACGCGGAACATTCGCCGTGATCCGGAAAGGGCGGCACGGACGCCGCCCGCCCTCTTGACTCTGGAGCGTACTCCAGGGTGCAGACTGCAGGTACTTCGAGGAGTCCCCGCATGAACATCGGACAATTGTCCCGCCGCACCGGTGTCCCCATCGACACCGTGCGCTATTACGAAAAGCAGCGCCTGCTGCCCCCGCCCACCCGCAGCGCCAGTGGCTACCGGCATTACGAGGCCGATGACGTGCTGCGGCTGAACTTCATCCGCCGCGCCAAGGTGTTGGGTTTCACCCTGGACGAGATCCGCGACCTGCTGGCACTGAGCAGCGCACGCGACGGCGACATGGCCGCCATCCGCGCCGCCGCGGCCGACAAGCTGGCCGACGTGGAGCGGCGCCTGGCGGAACTGACCCGCATGCGCGACGGCCTGCGCACCCTGGTGGAGGCCTGCCCCGGCCACGGCGCGCTGGATCAATGCCCCATCGTCGGTGCACTGGGAGGTGAGGCATGAACCCCACGCCCCACTCCCCTGCCGACCGGCCCGCGCCGCCCACCGCGACGCACGCGTGCTGCAGCGGCCATCGCGATGCGCCCAAGGCCGACGATGGCCGCGTCCTGGATCCGGTCTGCGGCATGCGGGTCGACCCCGCCACCACCCCGCATCACGCCGGACATGCGGGCCAGACCTATCACTTCTGTTCGGCCGGCTGTCGCACGAAGTTCGTCGCCGATCCGGTGCGCTACCTGCAGCCTTCCCCCCAGGCCGATGCTCCGGCGGCGGCGCCCGGCACGCAGTACACCTGCCCGATGCACCCGGAGATCGTGCAGGACGGTCCGGGCACGTGTCCGCTGTGCGGCATGGCGCTGGAGCCGATGCTGCCTTCGCTGGAGGAAGATGAGAATCCGGAGCTGACCGACTTCCGCCGGCGCTTCTGGTGGACGCTGCCGTTCAGTGCGGCCACGCTGCTGCTGGCCATGGGCGGCATGTACCTCGACATCATCCCGCCCACCGTGCGCACCTGGCTGGAATTCGCCTTCAGCACGCCGGTCGTGCTCTGGGCGGCCTGGCCGTTCTTCCAGCGTTGGGCGCAGTCCATCCGCCACCGCAGCCCCAACATGTGGACGCTGATCGGTACCGGCGTGGGCGCCGCCTACGGTTACAGCGTGGTGGCCGTGCTGGCACCGCAGCTGTTCCCGCCCTCGTTCCACGAACACGGCCATGTCGGGGTGTACTTCGAAGCCGCCGCAGTGATCGTCTCGCTCACCCTGCTGGGCCAGCTGCTGGAACTGAAGGCGCGCTCGCAGACCTCCGCCGCCATCCGCGCCCTGCTGGGGCTGGCGCCGAAGACGGCGCGGCGCCTGCGCGAGGATGGCGAAGAGGAGGATGTCGAACTGTCGCACGTGCACGTCGGCGACCGGCTGCGCGTGCGGCCCGGCGAGAAGGTGCCGGTCGATGGCGTGGTGGTGGAAGGCCGCAGCCATGTGGACGAATCCATGCTGACCGGCGAACCGATGCCCGTGCCGCGCGCGCCCGGCGACCGCGTCATCGGCGCCACGCTCAACAAGGCGGGCAGCCTGGTGATCCGCGCGGAGAAACTGGGCAGCGACAGCGTGCTGGCGCAGATCGTGCACTTGGTGGCACAGGCGCAGCGCACGCGCGCGCCGATGCAGCGGCTGGCGGACCGGGTGTCGTTCTGGTTCGTGCTGGCCGTACTCGGCGCGGCCCTGGCGACCCTGCTGGGCTGGGGCCTGTTCGGCCCTGAACCCTCATGGACGCATGCCGTGCTCAATGCGGTGTCGGTGCTGATCATCGCCTGCCCCTGCGCGCTGGGGCTGGCCACGCCGATGTCGGTGATGGTGGCCAGCGGTCGCGCCGCGCAGGCCGGCGTGCTGTTCCGCGACGCGGAGGCCATCGAGACCCTGCGCAAGGTGGACACGCTGATTGTCGACAAGACCGGCACCCTGACCGAAGGCCGACCGGTCTTCAGCGGCGTGCACGCACTGGCGCCGTTCGATGAGGACAGGGTGCTGCGTCTGGCCGCCAGCTTGGATGCAGGCAGCGAACATCCGCTCGCGCAGGCCGTCGTGCAGGAAGCGCGCCGTCGCGGACTGACACTCTCGCCAGCGCAGGATTTCGAATCCGGCAGCGGCATCGGCGTGCGCGGCCGTGTCGACGGCCATCGGCTCGCGTTCGGCAATGCCGTGCTGATGCAGGAGGAGCGGGTTCCGGTGCAGGCGCTGGAGGCGCATGCCGGCCACGCCCGCGAGGAAGGCGGCAGCGTGATGTTCCTCGCGGTCGACGGCGCGCCCGCCGGCAGCATCACGGTGGCCGATCCGGTGAAGGCCAGCACGCCGGAGGCCCTGCGCGCCCTGCGCGAGGGCGGGCTCCGCATCGTGATGGCCACGGGCGACAGCGAACGGACCGCGCATGCGGTCGCCGCGCGCCTGGGCATCGACGAGGTCCACGGCGACGTGCGCCCCGCCGACAAGGCGGCCCTGGTGGCGCGCCTGAAGCAGGCCGGGCACCGGGTCGCCATGGCCGGCGACGGCATCAACGATGCCCCCGCCCTCGCCGCGGCCGATGTCGGCATCGCCATGGGCACCGGCACCGACGTGGCCATGTCCAGCGCGCAGGTCACGCTGGTGAAGGGCGACCTGCGCGGGATCGCGCGGGCCAAGGCGCTGTCCGAGGCCACCGTGCGTAACATGCGGCAGAACCTGGCGTTCGCCTTCGTCTACAACGCGCTCGGCGTGCCGGTGGCAGCGGGCCTGCTGGGCCTGTTCGGCGGCCCGCTGCTGTCGCCCATGCTGGCGGCGCTGGCCATGAGCCTCAGCTCCGCCTCGGTGGTCGGCAACGCCCTGCGCCTGCGGCGCGCGGCGATCTCCGGCGACTGAAACGCATGCGGCCGCCCTCGGGCGGCCGCATGTCGATGCGCGGGCGATTACTTGACCTTTGCGTAGGTCGCCTTGAGAGCCACGCCGCTCATGATGTTGCCCGCGTAGCACTCGTAGTGGGTGGCGCTGCGGAACTCGTTCTTCTTGAAGTAGCTGACGATATCGATCACGGCATTCGCGCCGCGGTCCTTGGCGCCTTCCTGCAATGCCTTCAGCGCCGACAGCGCCACCCAGTTGCAGGATTCCACGTCCGACTTGCCCACACCGTTGGTCTTCTTGTTGGTGACGTCCTCGCCCATCCGGGCGGCCACGGCAGGCGTCTTTTCTCCGGCCAGGTAGAAGCGCACGCTGCCATCGATGCCGGCGGCCTTGGCCTGCGGCGAGTCGATCAGCTCACGCAGCGGGAGTTCCAGGCGCGTGTCGGCGGCGAATGCGGTCGGGGCGGTGAGCAGGGCCAATGCGGCCGTGGCGAGAATGCGTTTCATGGTGAGCTCCTTGGGATAACGGGTATTCAATCGTTCCAGCGCTTGAAGATGATCGATGTATTGATGCCGCCGAAGGCGAAGTTGTTGTTCATCACGTAGTCGGTCCGCAGTTCGCGACCCTCGCCGGTGATGTAGTCCAGGTCGGCGCAGCGGGGGTCGCGCTCCTCCAGGTTCAGCGTGGGGGCGAACCAGCCCTCGCGCATCATCTCCAGCGTGATCCAGGATTCGTAGGCGCCGCACGCGCCCAGCGTGTGGCCGACGTAGCTCTTTAGCGAACTGATCGGCATGCGCTGGCCGAACACCGACGCGGTGGCCGTGGTCTCGGCGATGTCGCCGTGGTCGGTCGCCGTGCCGTGTGCGTTGACGTAGCCGATCACATCGGGCTGCAGGCCCGCGTCTTCCAGCGCCAGCCGCATCGCCTGCGCCATCGTGTCGGCGCTGGGCTGGGTGACGTGCTGGCCGTCGCTGTTGGTGCCGTAGCCGACGATTTCGCCCAGGATGGTCGCACCGCGCGCGAGCGCATGTTCCAGGTCTTCCAGCACCAGCGTGCAGGCGCCCTCGCCCAGCACCAGGCCGTCGCGGTGGGCATCGAACGGGCGCGGCGTGCTGTCCGGTTCGTGGTTGCGCACGCTGGTGGCGAACAGGGTGTCGAACACGGCCGCGGCCGTCGCATCCAGCTGCTCGGCGCCGCCGGCGATCATCGCCACCTGCTTGCCGCTGCGGATCG
This sequence comes from Pseudoxanthomonas sp. F11, assembly GCF_037046485.1. NCBI lineage: Bacteria > Pseudomonadati > Pseudomonadota > Gammaproteobacteria > Lysobacterales > Lysobacteraceae > Pseudoxanthomonas > Pseudoxanthomonas sp. F11. The sequence goes on from NZ_JBANLZ010000006.1 coordinate 36,994, forward strand.
CCTCGAAGGCCGAGCCGACGCCCTGACTGCCCGAGGTGCAGGCGCTGGACGTGGTGTAGACGCGCCCGGTCAGGCCGAAGAACACGCCGATGTTCACCGGCGCGGTGTGGCTCATCATCTTCAGGTAGGTGGTGGCATTGATGCCTTCGGTGGTGTGCTCGTTGAGCATGCGGCCGAAGTCGCCGATGGCCTCGTGGCTGCCCGCCGACGAGCCGTAGGACACGCCCACCTTCCCGCTCTTCAGCACCGGGTGCCCCAGCAGGCCCGCCTGTTCCAGCGCCAGTTCGGTGGCGCGCACGGCCATGATGGCCACCCGGCCCATGCTGCGCGTGGTCTTGCGGTTGTAGTGGGCAGGCAGTTCGAAGGGCTCGGCTGGCGCCGCCAGGCGGGTGTTCAGGCCTTCGTACCGATCCCAGTCCTGCATGTGCCGCACCGCGTTGCGGCACTCGCGCAGGCGCAGGTGCACGCTGGCCCAGTCGTGCCCCAGCGGGCTGATCGCGCCCGCGCCGGTGACCACCACGCGTCGATCGATGCGGCTCATCCGACCAGCCCTCCGTTGACCGAAATCACCTGGCGGGTGACGTACGAGGCCTGCGGCGACATCAGGAACGACACTACGGCGGCGACTTCCTCGGGCCTGCCCACGCGCTTCATCGGGATCATCTTCAGGGCCTCGTCCACCACCTCGCCGCTGACCATCTCGGTATCGATCAGGCCAGGCGCGACGCAGTTGACGGTGATCCCGCGACTGGCCAGTTCCAGCGCCAGTGCCTTGGTGGCGCCGATGATGCCGGCCTTCGCCGCGCTGTAGTTGACCTGCCCGCGATTACCGACCAGGCCCGACACCGAGGACAGCGTGACGATGCGGCCGGGCTTGCGCCGGCGCACCATCGGCATGATCAACGGATTGAGAACGTTGTAGAACCCGTCCAGGTTGGTGTGCAGCACGGCGTCCCAGTCCTCGCCGCTCATGGCCGGAAACGCGGTGTCGCGCGCGATGCCTGCATTGCAGACCACGCCGTGGTACGCGCCATGTTCGGCCACGTCGGCTTCCAGCGCCTGCGCGGCGGCGGCACGGTCGGCCACGTCGAAGGCCAGTACGCGGCCTTCCCGCCCGAGCGCACGCGCCTGTGCCGCGACGGCTTCCGCCTCGTCCACGCGGCTGCGGCAATGCACGACCAGGTCGAAGCCATCCTGCGCCAGCGCCAGCGCGATGGCGCGCCCGATGCCCCGGCTGCCCCCGGTGACCAGGACCGTTGTCTCTCCCCTCATTGCGGCGTGCTCTCCAGATAAGCCATGGCGTCCGGTGGTTCGAACACCGACACGTTGGCGGTTGCCAGTTCGTCGCCGTCCCCCAGGATGCGGCAACGGAACATTCCCAGCCCATTGTCGCCCAGCAGCTCGCGCGTCGCCTCCACCCGAAGTAATGCGCCCGCCACGAACCACGTCACCCGGCTCTCGTAGCGGCGCGTGCCCAGCAGGAAGCCGATCGACGGCTCGCGGCCCGCGCTGCGCGCACGGCATCCCGCCCAGGCGGCGATGGCCTGGGCCATGTATTCCACGCCCACCCAGGCCGGAACGCCTTCGGCATGGCTGAACGGCCCCTCGTGAGGCACGCGCAGCTCGACCGCCACGCTGTCCTCGTCCCAGGCCACCAGCCGGTCGACCAGGCGCATGCTGCCGCGGTGCGGCACCACCCGTTCGATGTCGTACAGATCGTGCATCACCCCTCCCCGAACACCAGCACCGAATTGCTGCCGCCGAACGCGAACGACTGGCTGAGCACGTGGCGCAGCGGCCGTGCGGCGGTGGCGCCGGGTGGCACGAAGGCGAGCGCCGGCAACGCCGGGTCCGGCTCGCCATCCCACCAGTGCGGCGGCAGCCGGTGGCGGGGATTGTCGACCATCGCCAGCCAGCACAGGCCGGCCTCGACCGCGCCCGCGGCACCCAGCGTATGGCCCGTCAGCGGCTTGGTGGAACTCACCGGCACGGCGGTACCCAGCGCCGCGCTGACCGCGCGGCTTTCCATCGCATCGTTCTGCGGCGTGGCGGTGCCGTGCAGGTTCACGTAGTCGATGTCGGCCGCCGTCAGGCCTGCCCGCGCCAACGCATGGCCGATCGCGGCGATGGCACCATGGCCTTCCGGTTCCGGCGCGGACACGTGGTGGGCATCGGAGGTTTCGCCCCAACCCGCCAGCCGCACCGGTCCCGGTTCGCGCGTCATCAGGAACAGCGCGGCGCCCTCGCCGATGTTGATGCCGTGGCGGTGCGCCGAGAACGGATTGCAGCGCTCGCTGGCGACCGATTCCAGCGCCATGAAGCCGCGCACGGTGAACTGGCACAGCGAATCCGCGCCGCCGGTGATGACCGCGTCCACCAGCCCGGTGCGCAGCAGCCGTGCCGCCGACGCCATTGCCTTGGCGCTGGACGAGCAGGCGGTGGAGAGGGTCCAGGCGGGGCCGCGCGCGCCGGATTCGGCGGCGAGGAACCGCGACGGCGCACCGATCTCCTGCTGCACGTAGTGGAAGCCTTCCGGCCAGCGGCCCTGCCGGCGCCACATCGCCATCGCCTGCTCCGCCTCGCCGATGCCCGAGGTGCTGGTGCCCACCACCACCGCCACCCGCGACGGACCGTAGCGTTCGATGGCCTGCCGGACCTGGCCCTGGATCTGCAGGTAGGCCGCGCGCAGCAGCGTGTTGTTGCGTCCGTGCAGGGGCACCGGGTGATGGTCCAGCGACGGCAACGGACCGGACACGGCACCCAGTGCCAGGCGGTGACCCGGCACCAACGTCTCGTTCATCGCCACACCGGCGGGCGCATCGTCGCGGAACAACGCCTCGCGTACCGCCGCGGCGCCATGGCCAAGCGCGCACACCAGGCCAAGATCGTTCAGGAAGATGGCCTCGCCACTCACGGACTGGACGCTCCGCCGGCCACCGATTCGATGGTCAGATCATAGCCATCGGCGCGGTTGCGAACCTGCAACGTCGTCTCACTTGTACGTTCGCGTACCAGCCATGCACGACCATCCCGCCGCAGCTCGCGCACATCGCCCGCCTCGTGCAGCTCCCATCCGGCAGGCAACACGGCACGCACGGCGTCGGCGGGCCACAGGCTGAACTGCACATCGTCGAGCACGCGCTCGCTGCGCACGGCGTCCGGTAGCCAGGCGGCACGCTGCTCCACTAAGTTCCGGCCATCCCACTGAAGGCGCACGCCGGTGCGACCCATGGCCTGCACCGCCAGGCGCACCTCGGCCGCGTCGACTTCGAGCAGCGCATCCAGTTCGCGCACCTGCGCACCGAAGCGGAACACCAGCCGCTGTTGCACGGCCAGTTCATGACCCAGCGCGGCGGGCGCCAGTCGCAACGCAGGCAGCTCTGCCGCGGGCGCGACCGGGCGCGTCGCGCATGCGGCCAGCAATACGCTGGACAGCAGCAGCGCGATCAGCCGGTGCACAGCTGCTCCAGCACCTGCAGGCGACGCTGCGTATCGGCGACGTAGGGATTCTTCTTGTCCCATGCGTAACCGGCCAGGATCGAACAGATCATGCGGCGGATGTCCGGCTGCGAATCCGGATGGAAGATGATCCGCTGGAAGCCGCCGGCGTACCACGATTCCACGAACCGGCGGAACGTCTGCACGCCGCCGCGCAAGGGCACCGCGAAGTCGGCTTCCCAGTCCACCGTCTCGCCGGCGTAGCGGCGGCGCAGGCACTCGCTGGCCAGCTGCGCCGACTTGAAGGCGATGGTGACCCCCGAGGAGAACACGGGGTCGAGGAACTCGCCTGCATTGCCGAGCAGCGCATAGCCCGGTCCCCACAGGGAGGACACGTTCGCCGAGTACCCGGTGATCTGTCGCACCGGCAACACGGCCCATTCTGCATTCTTCAGCAGGCGCGTAAGGTTGGGGTCTTCGCCGACGATGGCCTGCAGGCGTTCCAGTTCGGTGCCCTGGTAACGGTCCAGGAACGCCGTTTCCGCCACCACGCCCAGCGAGCAGCAGCCATTGGAGAACGGAATGGTCCAGTACCACACGTCCACGTGCTCGGGATGCGTGGTGATCAGGATCTTGTTGCGGTCGAAGCCCGCATCGTGCGGGATGTGATCGCGCACATGGGTGAAGATGGCGCCGCGCACCGGGAAGTTGGAGGGCGACTCCAGCTTCAGCAGGCGCGGCAGCAAGCGCCCGAAGCCGCTGGCGTCCAGCATGAAATCGGCTTCGATGGCGTATTCCTCGCCTTCCGGCGAACGCACGGTCACGCGCGGCGTCTCGCCCGGCTCGGCGGAAAGCACTTCATGGCGATAACGCACTTCCGCCCCCATGCGCTCGGCGCCCTTGGCCAGCACATGGTCGAAATCGGCGCGCTGCACCTGGTAGGTGGTGCCCCAGCCCGGCGAGAACTTGTCGCGGAAATCGAATTCGGTGGTGCGTTCGCCCCGCACGAACGCGGCGCCGTTCTTGTACTGGAAACCGGCTTCCACCACATCCTGCAGCAGGCCGGCCGCCTGGATGTACTCCATGCTCTGCGGCAGCAGGCTCTCGCCGATGGAGAAGCGCGGAAACTGCTCGCGCTCGACGATCAGGACCTTGCGGCCCTGCTGGCGCAGCATCGCCGCGGCCACGGAGCCGGCCGGGCCGGCGCCGATGATCAGGATGTCGGTGCGTTCCGTTTTCATTCTGAGGGATGTCCTAGCAGGGAAGAATCGTCCGGCGCCGGCCGGAACAGGGGCGACAGCAGCCACACCAGGCCGATGCCGAACAGCAGGGTCAGGCCGAAGGTGCGCAGCGCCGGCGTGGCCGACAGGCCCAGCAGGCCGAACGAGAGCCACGTGCTTGCGGCACCCACACAGACCGCAAGCCACGCGCTGGCGTCGCCGCGGTGCTCGACCAGGAAGATGCCGTAGTCGATGCCCATGCCCAGCAGCAGCATCAGCGCCAGCACGTTGAACAGCTGCAGCGGCTGGCCCAGCCAGCCCAGCAGCGCGACGGTCAGCAGGCCGGCCAGCAGGGTCGGCGTGATGACGCGCCAGGCCTGCGTGCGGTAGCGGATCGCCAGCACGACGAACACGACGACCACGCCGGCCAACAGCAACCAGGACATCATGTGGCGGTAGTGCGCCAACAGGCGGGAAATGTCGGCGGTGCGGTCCACCCAGCGCACGCCGTCCAGCCCCTTGGCCTGGGCGGCGAAGACAGCCAGCGCATCGGGCCGCGACAGGTCGTTGACCATCACCACCGAGGCCACGCCCTGCCCCACCTTCCCCAGCCATAGGGAGCGCACGGGCAGCGACGCGGGCGACGCCAGGAAGGTATCGACGTCCAGCGCCGATGCAGCGAATTCGCCACGTGCCAACGTCTCGCCGGTGACGGTCGACAGGCGTGCCAGCACGTGCCGTTCGACACGCGAGGTCAGTGCGGCGACTTCGCCCTGCCGGCGCTGCGATGGCAGCCAGTCGCTGAGCGCGCGATGGCCGCCGACGGACCCGTCGGCCTCGAGTTCGCGCAGCCGGGCGACCAGCCGCTCCTCGCGCTGCAGGACCTGTTCGGCATCGCGGCCCTGCACCAGGAAGAACTGCGCTGGGCTGGGCATGCCCAGCAGCCGGCCCACCTCGCGTTGCTGGGCGATCAGTTCGGCGGGTGACGATTGCAGGCTGCGCAGGTCGTCGTTCCCCTGCACGCGCATCAGTCCCGGCACGGCGACCAGCAGCACCACGACGGCGAGCGCGATGCCCCCGCGACGCGTCGCCAGGCGCGGCCAGCGCGCCAGCGTGCCGCCCAGCCAGCGCGAGAAGCCCGTCGTGCGCACCTGACCGCCATCGAGCCAGGGGAACAGGAAGATCACCGTCAGGAAGGCCGCCGACAGCCCGACCACCGAGAACAGCGCCATCTGGCGCAGTCCGGGGAAAGGCGCCAGTCCCAGCGCCAGGTACGCCAGCGCGCTGGTCAGCAACGCCAGCCACAGGCCCGGCAGCAACTGCCGCAACAGCGACCAGCGGCGCGCGGCCGCCACGCCCTGGCGCGAGGCGAACCAGTGGATGCCGTAGTCCTCGGCCACACCCACCAGGCTGGCGCCGAAAATCAGCGTCAGCAGGTGGATCTTGCCGAACACCAGCACGGTGGCGGTCAGGGCGACCGCGCACCCGACCAGCAGGGACAGGGCGACCAGCAGCAGCGGCCGGAACGAACGGAATGCCAGCCACACCAGCAGCAGGACGGCGGCCAACGAACCCCAGCCGATGGTGTTGACCTCGCGGCTGGCCTGAACCGCGGCGGACTCGGCATGCAACGGCACGCCCGCCTTCAGCACGCGCAGTCCCGGCGCGGCGGTGGTGGCCGCGGCTGAAGCGGCATCCAGCAGGTCCTGCAGCCGCCGTTCGCCATCCAGCTTGAACGCGGAGTCGCGCAGGACGAAGCGCAGCACCGCCCAATGGCGCCCGTCGGCCTGCAGCAGGCCCTCGGCATCCAGCGCCATCCCGGAGGCGGCCGCCTGGGCCTGCCACCACTGCGGCCACAGGCCGAGGGGATCGTCGCGCCATTCGGTCAGCCGCGGCGCCCCCATCGGGCCGTACAGCGCGGCGAGCGCCGATTCGGCAAGCGCATCGGCCGGGGTCTGCTCCAGTTGGCGGCGCTGCGCTTCCGTCAGCAGGCGATCGCGATAGGGGGCCAGCGCATCGCGCGCCTGGGCGAACCAGTCCTCGGGCGAGCGGTCCTCCATCAGCAGGCCTGCACCATCGGCGGCCGACGCCCGCACCGCGGCCTCGAACGCGCTGCGGGCGCGCACTGCCGATGCCGCGTCGGCGGCGCCCAACATCACCACCACGTCGCGCGCACTGTTGCCGGCGATCCGCTGGGTGGCGTCGGCGACCGCGGGATCGCCCGCATCCATCGGCAGCAGGGCCAGGATGTCGCTATCGATGCGCGGCGCCTGCCAGAAGCGCACGTGATGCCAGGCCACGGCCACGAGCACCAGCAGCCACGCCAGCGCCAGCCAGCGCCAGCCGCGCAGCCTGCCCTCCGCCCCCGGCGATGCGTGCGGTTCAGTCAAACCGGGCGGCCTCGTCGCGCGTCAGCGTGGCCGGCGTCTCGCTCATGGCCTGGAAATGCAGGCGGGTGACATCGCCGTTGGCTTCGCGCAGCTCCACGTCGCGCACGTAGCGGTCGCCCGCCAGGCGCACCGACGTGAACGCCTGCGCCAGCTGGCGCGAGCGGGGCGACAGCGTCATCCGCCAGCCCTTGCCGTCGGCGGCCTCCTCCTTCACGTCGAAGGCGGCGGTGAGCGCCTTCGTATCGCCGCTCATCAACGCGAACATCATGGCGTTGATGCTGCGCAGGCCCGGCTGCTGGCGCCCGTCCACCTCCACACGGCGACTGCCGTCGCGTTGGCGGCTCAGGATGCGGTCCTGGGTGATGACGGTCTCGGAGGGAAACGGCGCCAGCGTGGTCCACACCACGCCCTTGTCGCGCGCCAGCAGGAAACGCCCGCTGGAGCGCAGCGGATTCTTGAAGCCCGCGACCTGTTTTTCCTGCCTGAATTCACCGCGCAGCAGCGGCACCTGGGCCACCTGCTCGCGCACCCGGGCCAGCGGCTCCGCCGCCGCGGCCGGGGAGAGCGGACCGGCACAAGCGAAGGCCAGGGCAAGGACGACCAGCAGGTCACGGATGAACGTCATGGCGCAGGAACTCCCAACCGCTCCCAGAGCACAGGCGGGCACAGGTACAGCATCTCGCCTGAAGCGGCGTCGACCGCCACCTGGATCGTATGCGCGCGCGTCAGCACCTCGCCGCTGACGGCGTCGCGGATCTCGTAGTCCATCCTCAATCGGTTCTCCCACTCGCTGATCCGGGCCGCCACGACCAGGGGTTGCGCATACCGCAGCGGCCGGATGTACTTCACCCGGGTATCGACGATCGGCCACATGTAACCCGACGCATGCATCTGCGGATAGTCGTAGTCGAAGCGCTGCAGCAGCGCGCACCGGGCGATCTCCAGGTACTTGAAATAGTGCCCGTGCCAGACCACCTGCATGGCATCGCAGTCGTGGAAAGCGGGGTTCAATGCGACCTCGATGGCGAAGTCGTCGCGCAGTTCAGCCCGCATAGACGGCCCAGCGTTCATCGCGGATGTCGGCCAGCAACTGGCGCAGTTCGCCATCCAGTGCCCGGTCTTCCTCGACCAGCGCGATACGCGCCTGCAGGTCGGCGTACATCGCTGCCGGACCTTCGCCCAGCGTGGACGGCAGGCCGACGCGCTGGCGCAGGGCCAGGGCCTGGCGGGCGGCGATCAACATGCCGGCAACCACCTGCTCGGCCAGTTCGATCACGCGCAGGCAGTCGCGTGCGGCGATGGTGCCCATGCTGACTTTATCCTGGTTGTGGCACTCGGTGGAGCGGGAGAACACCGACGCCGGCATGGTCAGCTTCAGCGCCTCCGCCGTCCACGCCGACACGCTGATCTGCAGGGCCTTCAGGCCATGGTTGATCGCCGCGCGCGGGCCGGTGGCGCCGGACAGGTTGGCGGGCAGGCCGTGGTTGTAGCGGGCATCCACGATCAGCGCGAGCTGGCGGTCCAGCAGGTCGGCCACGTTAGCCACCGTGTTCTTCAGCGAATCCATCGCGAAGGCGATGTGGCCGCCGTAGAAATGGCCGCCATGCAGGATCTGTTCGCGTTCCGGGTCGATCAGCGGATTGTCGTTGGCGCTGTTGAGTTCGGTTTCGATCAGCTGGCGCAGGAACGGCAGCGCGTCCTCCAGCACGCCGATCACATGCGGTGCGCAGCGCAGCGAGTACCGGTCCTGAAGCCGCTGCTCGTTGCGCGGCGGACGGTCGCTGTGCAGGTCCTCGCGCAGGCGCTGCGCCACGCGCGACTGGCCGGGATGCGGCTTGGCGGCGAACAGCACCGCATCGAAATGATGGGCATTGCCGTTGCTGGCCAGCACGTTGAACGCCGTCAGCCGGGTGGCGAGCCGCGACAGGTACTCCGCGCGGTGGAACGCCAGGCAGGCCAGCGCCGTCATCACCGCCGTACCGTTCATGATGGCCAGACCTTCCTTGGGGCGCAGCGTCAGCGGCGTCATGCCGATCTCGGACAGCGCCTCGCCCGCGGGGCGCCGCCTGCCCCCGTGCAGGACCTCGCGTTCGCCGCACAGCACGGCTGCCACGTAGGACAGCGGCGTCAGGTCGCCGCTCGCACCGACCGAGCCCTCGGCCGGAATCAGCGGCAGCACGTCATGGCGCAGCAGGGTTTCCAATCCTTCCAGCAGCGGCAGGCTGACGCCGGACATGCCGCGCACCAGCGACGCCAGGCGTGCAGCCAGTACCGCGCGCGTCTCAGCCTCGTCCAGGAAGCGTCCCAGGCCGCAGCCGTGGTACGTGTACAGGTGGTGCGGCAGTTCCTCCACCAGCACGGGCGGGATGTTGACCGTGCAGGAGTCGCCGTAGCCGGTGGTCACGCCATAGATGACGCCCTCTTCCTCCAGCAACCGGCTGAGGAAGTCCGCCCCGCGGGCGATGCGTGCACGGAAACCGGGATCCCTCGAGAGCACGGCGGGCACCTGCCGGCGCGACAGCGCCACCACATCCTCGATGCGCAGCGGTGCGTCGCCGAAGACCGGCGCTGCGGATTCACTCATTGCGGGCGTCATGCGTTACCTGATCCCAGAAGGGGTAGAAGTTGAACCAGTCATAAGGCGACAGGCGGACCTGCCGTTCCAGCCACGCCGCGAACTGCGAAGCGTAGCCGGCCAGCGCGGCGTCGCGCGAGCCGCGCGGCAGTTCGATGCGTTCAGCGAAGGCGTCCATGCGCACGCTGTAGCCATCGCCCTCGTGCGTGCAGGCCATGGTGAACACCGGGCATTTCAGCGCGGCGCCCAGCACATAGGCCCCGATGGGAAACGGCGCCGGGTGGCCCAGGAACGGCGCATTCACCGTGCGGCCGCCACGCAGGGGGACGCGGTCGCCGGCGATGGCGACGAACTCGCCACGGGCCACGCGCTCGGCCAGCGCCACCGCGTCGGCCGGCCCCAAGTCGGTGACCTGCAGCAGTTCGACGCGGGTCGTCGCGTCCAGGCGGCGCATCATGCGGTTGAAGCGCTCGGCATGCGCCGTATGCACCAGCGCGGTCAGACGCAGCCCTGGGACCTGTTCGGCCATCACCTGGCACAGTTCAAGACAGCCCAGGTGTCCGGTGACGATCAATCCGCCCTGCCCCGACCTGACCCGCGCCAGCACGCCCTCGCGGTGCATGCGCACGCGGTCGACCGGATAGCGCTGGCCCAGCGCCAGGATCTTGTCCAGCAGCGTCTCGGCGAACATGGCGAAGTGATGCAGGCTGTGCCGCATGCCCGGCGCCTCCGCCGGCACACCCAGATGCGCGTGGGCGCGCCGCAGGTACTGCAACGAGGCGCGGCGCGCAGTGCCGTTGAGCAGCCAGTGGACCAGCACCACCGGATACACGCAGACGCGAAAGGGCCAGCGTCCCAACCAGCGATGCACCGCGCACAGCAGCAGGATGCCGCCGACCGAGGTGGATTCGCCGATCTCGGCCCAATGCTGGCCGCGACCGCTCACGATGCCACCGCCGCACGGCGCACCAGCAGTCGCGGCAGACGGCGCAGCATGCCGAAGAACAGGCGCGCGTGCATGCGGCTGATGCGGACGTTGTCGCGCCAGACATCGAAATGGGAAACCCCGTCCAGCGGGTAGGTTACCCGCGTGGGCAGGTTGTGGACCGCGATGCCACGCCAGAACAGCCGCACCAGCACCTCCACGTCGAAGTCCATGCGAAGGCCGATGGTCTCCTCGTCCATCAGCCGCAGCACCGGCGGCAGCGGATACACGCGGAAGCCGCACATCGAATCACGGATCGCGAACGACAGGGTGTTGATCCACACCCAGACATGGGTGAGGTAGCGGCCGTACAGTCTTCCCTTCGGCACGCTGGCGTCGTAGAGCGGTACGCCGCAGACCACATCGTCCGGATACGCCCGCGCCAGCGCGAGGAAACGCGGGATGTCGGCCGGGTCGTGCTGTCCGTCCGCATCGATCTGCAGCACATGGGAGTAGCCCTCGCCGCCCGCCTGCCGGAATCCGGCCAGCACCGCACCGCCCTTGCCCTGGTTCACCGGCAACCGCAGCAGCCCCACACGCGGTGCATGCAGCGCCGCCAGCCGGTCCAGTTCGCGGGCACAGGCCGCGCCCGACCCGTCGTCCACCAGCAGGCAGGGCACGTCGGCGGCCAGCACGCCCTCCACCATCGTGGCGATGGCGTGCTCGTGATCGAATACGGGGATCACCACCAGCGGATTGAAACCGGGCCGGGCCGGCGCCTGCTCACTCGCCATGGTCGAACACCACCCGGCCGCTGGCGTGCGGACCGTGTACGGACGTATAGCGGAACTGCAGCGTGCAACGCTCGGCCTGCCACTCCAGTTCCAGATGGATCGTGTCGCCCGGACGTGCCACGCGCTGGAATTTCAGCGCCTCCATGCGCAGGAAGCGCGATGGAATGGGGAACGCCTCGCGCGCAAGCTGGACCGCCCAATCCAGCTGTGCCACGCCGGGCAGGATCGCGGCCTGCGGGAAATGGCCATCGAACACGGCCAGCGACGCATCCAGCGGCAGTTCGACCCGCGCCTGCGTCGGCGTGCGCAGCGTCCACGTCGCCGTCGGGCGCTCGGGACGGAACAGGGCGGTCAGCGCCGCTTCGGTCACCTTGCCCTGCGCATTCGCCGGCAACGCGGACACGAACCGCCACCGTCGCGGACGCGTCACCGCATCCTGGCTGGCAGCCAGATGCCGCGACAACGCCTGCGACAGGGCGCGGCGCGCCGCCGCGTCCTCGGGTACGGGCAGGCCGCTGGCCATCGCGACCACGGCCGCCAACGTACTGCGGCTGCCGCCCAGCAACAGCACCCGCACGTCCCCGACCGCGGGATGCGCCCGGACCTGCCGTTCCAGCGCATCCAGTGACACGCGTCGCTCTTCCACCTTCACGATACGGTCCGCGCGACCCAGCAGGCGGAAGCCTCCGCAGCCGTCCGGCTCCGCGCGGTCCTGGCTGCGCCACCACGCGGCATCGGAGAGGTGCGGCGACTGCACTTCCAGCACGCCTTCGTGTACGCGCCAGTCCACGCCCGGCAGGGCCCGCCACGCTGGCTGCTCTTCGCGCCAGTGCCGCCATGCGATGCCGCCGGTCTCGCTGCTGCCCAGGATCTCCGTCGGCGACACGCCCAGCAGGCGCGATACCTCATGCGCGGCTTCGGCGGGCAATACCCCGCCCGAGGAGAACACCGCGCGCAGCCGTCCATGCAGCGCCGCCCAGTCCAACTGCGCCGGCAGGCGCTTGAGATGGGCCGGACTGGCCACCAGTACCGCATCCTGCCCGTCCATCGCGGCCAGCAGGTCTTCCGGAAAGAAAGCGCGCGGGACGATCGCGCGACCGGCGCACAGCGGCCACAGCACCCGGAACAGCAGGCCGTAGATGTGCTGGTGGGAGACGGTCCCGTGTACGGTCGCGCCCGCCAGGCCCCTACCGAGGGCAGCTTCCAGCGCGTGCACCTCGGCATCGAGCTGTCGCAGCCGTTTCTCGATCGCGACCGGCTCGCCCGTGCTGCCCGAGGTGAACACGACCAGCCGCGCCGCCTCCGCATCGAGCGGTTGCAACGGGGTAGCGGACACATCGTCGGCGGGCGACGCCAGCGTGGCCTGGGGCCAGTCGCCTGCGAAACCATCCACCCGCCCCTGCAGACGCGCCTGCGTCCCAGCCAGGGCATCGCCGGGCAGCACCACGGTCTTGCCCGCGTGCCAGGCGCCGTACAGGGCCGCGGCAAAGCATGCCGCGTCTTCGAAGTGGAGCGCCCACGCGTGCGCCGGCGACGCAGTGAATGCGGTACGCCACCGCAGCACGTCGCGATGGAAGTGCGCATGGTCGCGGGAATCCCGACCGGCCGCCGTGAATGCACGACCGGGCTCAGGCTGCACCGCCACCTCGGCCAGACAGCGCCACTCAGCCATGCCGGTGCCCCGCCCTGACCCGCTGCCGCACCACCCACTCCACGCCGAACAGCAGTCCGATCAGCCCGTAGGCGATCAGGCCGTTGTACAGCGCCCACGCGCGGTCGGACATCCACAACGCCGTCGCCAGCGCCAGCGTGCCGTTCAGCAAGAAGAAGCCGCACCACACCTGGGTGACCCGGCGCGTATACGCCACGCCGGACGGCGGCAGGTCGGGTTCGCTCAGCCGGGCGATGCGCTCCACCGCCGTCGGCGGGAACGCCAGGCTGGCCGCGAACACGACCAGCAGCACCGCATTGATCAACGCCGGATACAGCTTCAACGGCAGCGCCTGATTGAACACCGTCGCCAGCGCCGCCAGCACGGCCGCGCCGGCCGCCGCGACCAGCCACACCGCCTGGCGGGTCGCGAGCGCACGCAACAGCGCAAGCGCCAGCAGCAATACCGCCAGCCAGCGGGGCTCGAACCGGCCCATGGCCCAGTACACCACCAGCGGGTACGCCACCGACAACGCCACGAACATGGCCGCGCCTATCCTGGACACGGGAGAGCGCCCTGCGCTCAGGCGGCTTGGTCGCGGATCAGGCCGTACAGCACGTCCACGATGTCCTGCACCGTGCGCACCGACTTGAACGCATCCGGCTGCAGGCTGCGCCCCAGCAAGGGCTTGAGCTGCACGATCAGGTCCACCGCATCGATGCTGTCGATGTCCAGGTCGTCGTAGAGCCGGGCCTCGGGCGTGATCCGCGCGGGCTCGATCTCGAAGCTGTCATGCAGGATCGTGACGATCCGGTCGAAAAGTTCGTTCTTGGTCATCTTGCCAGTCCTGCCGTCCCTGCTCAGGCCTTGCCCTGCGAGGCGACGAAATCGGCCAATGCGCGCACGCTGGCGAAATGCCGACGGGTTTCCTGCGAATCCGCGGAAAGCGCCACGCCGTAGCGCTTCTGCAGCGCCAGGCCCAGTTCCAGGGCATCGATGGAGTCCAGGCCCAGCCCTTCCACGAAGAGCGGGGCGCCGGCATCGATGTCGTCCGGGGAAATGTCCTCCAGCGACAGCGAAGAAATGATCAATTCCTTGATCTCGTGCTCAAGTGCCTGCACGCGATGGATCTCCCGCAAAGTAGTTGGCCAGATGTTCCGTGAGCCGCCGGGCTGCCAGCGCCTCTCCCCCCGCCGACGGATCCCCCCCCTCCGTTCCGTTCAGGAACGGGGCGATCGGCAGGTCTTCCTGGACATCGATCACCATATGGAACCGCGTCGGCGGCACACGATACCACTTATCCCCTTTCCCCAGCGTCGGCGGCGAGCAGCGGATGCGCACCGGCGTGATGTCCAGCGCGCCGCGCACGGCGATGTTGGCGGCGCCACGCTGCAGGCGGAGCGGCTGGCCCGGCGTGGTCCGCGTACCCTCGGGAAAGATCACCAGCGCGCCTCCTGCGCGCACGGCGGCGATGCAGTCCTCCACCAGCCCTGCACCGTCGTCGTTGGATACGTAACCTGCGGCCCGGACCGGCCCCCGCATGAACGGATTGCGCGCGACCGCCGACTTGACCACGCAGTCCGCGTTGGGCAGCAGCGAGACCAGCAGGACCACATCGATCAGGGTGGGATGGTTCGCCAGCACCAGCAGGCCGTCGCGCGCCAACCGCTCGCGGCCGCGGATCTCGTAGGTCATCACCCCCAGCCGCCGCATCAGTTCCACGTGCGCGGCGAAGCTGCGCTGGACGATCCGCCGCGCCCAGCGCCGACGGCGCTCCGGGTCGCGCACCAGCCACAGCATGGGCGGCAGCACGCAGAGGCCCAGGAACAGGCCGCCCAGCCCGAAGGCCAGGAAACTCAGCCCGGTGCCCGCGACCCGCCACGCATGGTGGATGCGCTCACGCATTCCGCCGCCAGTGCCAGGCAGTGCCGTCGCCCCGCCACTGCAGGGAAGGATCGCCCGAGAGCAGGAATCGCAGGATATCCAGTGCATGGGGTAATGCCGCAGGGGCGTCGTCCGCCCCGTCTGCCTCGTTCCATGCGAGCGCGAGCGCATCGCCCACCGCGCCCACCGCGCCCACCGCGCCCACCGCGCCCACCGGCCCCACGCGCCAGCACCACGCGAATCCCGCGTCCGGTTCATCGGCAAAATCCGCGTACACGGCAGGCAAGGGTGCGTCGTAGACCACCAGCAACACTTCCGGCGCGCCATCGGCCAGCAGTGCGGCGGCCTCGATGCAGGCCGTCTCCACCGTCGCCCTGCCACCGGCCACGGCCACGTAGTTGCCGCGGTCCCGGCGCAGGATCGAATAGAGGGCGGCGATGGCGTTGTGTACCGACAGGCCGAACGTGGTGGGCGATGGGGGGTCGTCCGTGGCAAGCGCTTCCAGCAGCTCCATGGAGCGCGCCACGTCGCCATGGCGCGAGGCGAACACCAGCGGCACCCCGCCCTCATCGGCCTCCTGGCACCAGCACGCGGTCTGGATGGCCATGCGTCCCAGCCGCTCAATGCGCCGCCGCTGCATGGCGGGAACCTCCTGCAGCGCAGGCGTTTCGTCCCCCGAGGGCAGCCACGGCGCCGCGGCCCATGCGCGCCACGCATCGCCATCCACCAGACCCGGCGCCCATGCGGCCCATTGCTTGACTGAAAAGCCGATCATCCCGCGCGCACCGCTCCGTCGATTTCCGTGTGCGCTATTTCACCCGCATGCCCGGATGTTCGCCAGTCGTAAAAAATTTCGTAACAGATGCTTGCGCATCGGAAAGAGGCTGGCTATTATTTCGCTCCTGCCAGCACGTGGGGCCATAGCTCAGCTGGGAGAGCGCCTGCATGGCATGCAGGAGGTCGGCGGTTCGATCCCGCCTGGCTCCACCAACTTCCGGACAATAGGCCGTCCGGAAAGAAAATCTGGCACACACTTTCGTGTGTCCCCATCGTCTAGAGGCCTAGGACATTACCCTTTCACGGTAGCGACCGGGGTTCGAATCCCCGTGGGGACGCCACTTATCTTGAAGGCCCGGGAAACCGGGCTTTTTTTTTGCCGAGCGCGTTCGTAACGGCGCTTTCGCAGGCATTTACAAGAATCTCACCGCCTTCGGCGTAGAACCGGCGGCAGCCCATGCCGCTCGCGCGGCCGCGCATGCCATCCGTGGCGTGATCGAAGCTGTCGCCCCTTTGCCGGAGCTGCCGTCATGACCCACCATGCCCTCGCCGACGAACTGGTTTCGCAACTGCCGCTCCATCGCGACACGCGATGGACGGCCGGATCGCTGGGGCTGGATGAGGCCGCCTTCGATGCGGTCGCACAGCGGCTGCTGGAACTGGAAACACTGGGTGCGATCGACGTGATGAACATGAGTCGCGACGCCAGCAACGGCCTGCGCCGGCTCAACGCCATCCGCTTCGTGCGCGTGGCGTGAGGGGCGGATTCGGCGCGGGATCAGGCGACATCGCGCACGCGACCGGCGTGGCGCAAGGTGGCCACGCCATGCCCCTGCTCGGCCAGGTATTCCAGCCATTTGCCGAGAAAGGTATTCATCCGCATGCGGTGGCTGATGACCTCGGCCGGTGGCGGATACAGGCCGATCACATCCTGCCAGCGACGGCCCACGTAGCAGTGCGTCGCTTCGGCCTGGTGCGCGTCGCGGTAGAGCCGCACGAAAGCCGAGGGATCGGGTTCGCCCGTGAGCGGGTCGCACAGGTCGTAGGTCAGTCGCAGTTCCACCGTGTAGCGGTGCGTCTCGATCACGTCCAGACGCAGGTCCAGCCCGTCGCCGACGCTGGACAGGTAGCTTCCCACCATCAGGTGTTCGGGCGCGAACAGGCGCGAGAGCCGCGCGTGGTTCTCCGCATACAGCGCCATCAACCAGCCGAAACGGCTCAGCCGGGGAATGCGTGCGGTGCGTGCGAGGGCCTGGGACATGGGCCGATCCTACACGCGGAATTCCCTGCGCGGCAGCATTGACGCACACCCGCGTGCGGCCTAAGTTAAGGATCTGCCGCCCGTGGATTCCCGGGCCTGCGTCGCAACCGTTTCCCGCTCAGTACATCTCGCGCTGCAGGCCCAGCGTGGAAAGCACCTTGCTCGAGATTTCCTCGATCGACTTGTTGGTGGTGCTCAATGTGGGCAGGCGCTCGACCTGGAACATCGCTTCCGCCGCCGCGACCTCGCGCCTGCAGGTTTCCAGTTTCGAGTAGGTCGAGTTCGGGCGTCGCTCCTGGCGGATCTGCTGCAGACGCTCTGGATCGATGGTCAGGGCGAACAGCTTGCGACGGTAGGGGCGCAGCCTGGCCGGCAGGCGGTCGGTCTCCAGATCGCCATCGGTCAGCGGATAGTTCGCGGCGCGCACCCCGTAATGCAGGGCCAGGTAGACGCAGGTGGGCGTCTTGCCCGCGCGCGACACCGCCACCAGGATCACATCGGCCTCGTCGTAGCTCACCGCCATGCCATCGTCGTGCGTCAGCGCGAAGTTCATGGCGTTGATGCGGCGATGGTAGGTCTCGAAGTCGACCAGGCCATGCGCCTGGCCCACGCGCGACTGACGCTGCTGGCCGAGTTCGCGCTCGAGCGGCTCGATGAAGGGCGCGAACACGTCCAGCACCAGCGCGCCGCTCTCGGCGATCAGGGCGCTCAGGGCCGGATCCACGCAGGAGCTCACCACGATCGGACGCGCACCCAACTGCTCGCCCGTGCGACGGATGCGGTCCGCGGCATCCCGGGCCTTCTCCTCGTCGTCCACAAAGGACAGCCGGTCGGTCTGGAACCGCATGCCCGCGAACTGGGTCAGCAGGCTGTGGCCGATGGTCTCGGCCGTGATACCGGTGCCATCGGATACGTAGAACACCGGACGCAGTTCAGACATGTCCCTCTTTCCCCTGCTTCACCATGGAAACCCCTGTCAAATCAAGCTTGTCTGCAATTGGTATGCACTGCATCATATCGCTTCTTCCCCCTAGACACGGCCCCACGCCGGCGGTCCTCGGCGCGGTGCGGTCCATTTCGGAGCAATGCGCTTGAACGAGAACATCCTGTGGCTGCACGAGCTGCGCCTGGCCGACCTGGCCCGCGTGGGCGGCAAGAATTCGTCGCTGGGCGAGATGATCGGCCACCTGGCCAGCCTGGGCGTCTCGGTGCCGGGCGGCTACGCGACCACGGCCGACGCGTTCAAGGCATTCATCGCCCACAACGACCTCTCCAAGCGCATCTTCGACAAGCTCGCCACGCTGGACGTGGAAGACGTGCCCGCCCTGACCGCCGCCGGCAAGGAAATCCGCGGCTGGGTGATCGATGCCCCGCTGCAGCCCGACCTCGACCGCGACATCCGTAGCGCCTACGCGAAGCTCTGCGCCGAGAACGGCGGTGGCGACGTGGCCGTGGCCGTGCGTTCCTCGGCGACGGCCGAAGACCTGCCGGATGCCAGCTTCGCCGGCCAGCAGGAGACGTTCCTCAACGTCACCGGTGCCGACGATGTCGTGCACAAGGTCAAGGAAGTCTTCGCCAGCCTCTACAACGACCGCGCCATCGCCTACCGCGTGCATCACGGCTTCAAGCACGAGGACGTGTTCCTGTCCGCCGGCGTGCAGCTGATGGTGCGCTCAGGCGTCGGCGCGTCCGGCGTGCTGTTCACACTGGACACCGAATCCGGCTTCCGGGACGTGGTGTTCGTCACCTCCTCCTTCGGCCTGGGCGAGATGGTCGTACAAGGTGCGGTGAACCCGGACGAGTTCTATGTCTACAAGCCCACCCTCAAGCAGGGCAAGCCGGCGATCCTGCGCCGTTCGCTGGGCAGCAAGGCGATCCGCATGGTGTACTCGGACATCCCCGGCGAGCGCGTGCGCACCGAGGACACGCCTGCGGAACTCCGCAACACGTTCTCCATCACCGATGCCGATGTGCACGAACTGGCCAAGCAGGCACTGGTCATCGAACAGCACTACGGTCGCCCCATGGACATCGAGTGGGCGAAGGACGGCGTGACCGGCAAGCTGTTCATCGTCCAGGCCCGCCCCGAAACGGTGAAGTCGCGTGCCAAGGCCACCCAGATAGAACGCTATGCGCTGGAAAAGCGCGGCGAAGTGGTCGCCGAAGGCCGCGCCATCGGCCAGAAGATCGGCAGCGGCGTGGCCCGCGTGGTGCGCTCGCTGGAGGACATGAACCGCGTGCAGCCCGGCGACGTGCTGGTGGCCGACATGACCGATCCCGACTGGGAGCCGGTGATGAAGCGCGCCAGCGCTATCGTCACCAACCGCGGCGGCCGTACCTGCCACGCCGCCATCATCGCGCGCGAACTGGGCGTGCCGGCGGTGGTCGGCACCGGCAATGCGCTGGATCACATCACCGACGGCAGCGAAGTGACCGTGAGCTGCGCCGAAGGCGATACCGGCTTCATCTATGCTGGCGCGCTGCCCTTCGAGCGCACCACCACCGATCTGGCCGCCATGCCGGCGGCGCCGCTGAAGATCATGATGAACGTGGCCAACCCCGAGCGCGCGTTCGACTTCGGTCAACTGCCCAACGCAGGCATCGGCCTGGCGCGCCTGGAAATGATCATCGCCAGCCATATCGGCGTGCATCCGCTCGCCCTGCTCGAGTACGACCGCCAGGAGGCGGACGTCCGCAGGAAGATCGATGCCAAGATCGCCGGCTACGCGGACCCCGTGAGCTTCTATGTCGACCGCCTGGCCGAGGGCATCGCCACGATCACCGCGTCGGTCGCTCCGAATCCCGTCATCGTGCGGCTGTCGGACTTCAAGTCCAACGAGTACGCCAACCTGATCGGCGGCAGCCGCTACGAGCCGCACGAAGAGAATCCGATGATCGGCTTCCGCGGCGCCAGCCGCTATGTCGACCCGTCGTTCGAACCCGCCTTCGCGCTGGAATGCCAGGCCGTGCGCCGCGTGCGCGACGAGATGGGCCTGGACAACCTGTGGGTGATGATCCCGTTCGTGCGCACGCTGGAGGAAGGCCGCAAGGTCATCGACGTGCTGGCCAAGCACGGCCTGCGCCAGGGCGATGGCGCTACCGATGGAAAGCCGGGCCTGAAAATCATCATGATGTGCGAGGTGCCGTCGAACGCGCTGCTCGCCGAGGAATTCCTCGACATCTTCGACGGGTTCTCGATCGGATCGAACGATCTGACCCAGCTGACCCTGGGACTCGATCGCGATTCCAGCATCGTCGCCAACCTGTTCGACGAACGGAATCCGGCCGTCAAGAAGATGCTGTCGATGGCGATCAAGGCCGCACGCGCCAAGGGCAAGTACGTGGGCATCTGCGGCCAGGGTCCCAGCGACCACCCGGACCTGGCGGAATGGCTGATGGCCGAGGGCATCGAGTCGGTGTCGCTGAACCCCGACACGGTGGTCGACACGTGGCTGCGCCTGGCGAAGACCAAGGCCGGCTGAGGTCGCGCGCAACCGCCTTCACGCGAAGGCGGTTACCATCGCCGCATGCCACCGCACGCCCCTGACGGGGCGTGCTTCATTTCCGGAAGCCCGATGTCCGCCCCAGCCAAGACCCCGCCCGTCCTGCCCGACATCCCCACCGAGCCCGCCGCCTTCATGAAGGAACTGCGCGGCATCGACTGGCTGCAGTTGCTGGAAACCTGGGGGCTGAAACTGCTGGCCGCCGTCGTCATCTTCCTGGTGGGCATGTGGCTGGCCAAGCGCCTGAGCACCGGCCTGGAACGCGTGCTGGGACGTACCCACGCGGACGCCACGCTGGGAGGTTTCCTGCGCCGCGCCAGCTACGCCGCGATGATGGTGCTGGTGATCATCACCGCGCTCACCTCGCTGGGCGTGAATCCCACCTCGATGCTGGCCGTACTGGGCGCCGCCGGCCTGGCGGTGGGCCTGGCCCTGAAGGATTCGCTGTCCAACATCGCCTCGGGCGTGATGCTGATCGTGCTGCGTCCGTTCCGCGACGGCGACTACGTGCAGGCGGCGGGACTGGAGGGCATCATCGAGGAGGTCCGCATCTTCCAGACGCGGATGCGCACGCTCGACAACCGCCTGATCGTGCTGCCGAACAGCCTGATCACCACCGCGCCGATCATCAACTTCACCGCCAAGCCGCACCGCCGCATCGACATCCCGGTGGGCGTGGGCTACGACGACGACCTCAAGCAGGCCAAGGCCGTCCTGCTGAAACTCGCCAACGACCACCCGCTGGTGCTGGACGAGCCGGCGCCCAGCGTGATCGTCAGCAAGCTGAGCGAAAGCAGCGTCGACCTCATCCTGCTCGCGTGGACGAAGACCAAGGATTTCGGCGAGACCAGGAGCGATCTCACCGAAGCCGTGCGTACCGAGATCATCGGCAACGGCCTGAACATCCCGTACCCGCAGCGCGACCTGCATGTGTACCACCACAATGCCGACGGCACGCCGCTGACCGACATCATCACCAGGGGCGTCGCCGACGACGGCGACGTGGCCAAGCCGGCCACGTAACGTGCGCCGGGCACGCGACGCACGACGATGGGTGGTTCTGCAAGGTCGTGCGCTTGGCGCACGCCACGTCATTCGCCGGCCATTGCCGCCATGTGCCTGCGGTAGTGGCGCAGTTCCTCGATCGAGTCGCGCACGTCGCTCAGGGCGGTGTGGCTGGCCTGCTTGCGCACGCCCTCCAGCACCTGCGGCGCCCAGCGACGGGCCAGTTCCTTGAGGGTACTGACATCCAGGTTGCGGTAGTGGAAGTACTTCTCAAGTCGCGGCATCAGCCGGTGCAGGAAACGGCGATCCTGGCAGATCGAATTGCCGCACATCGGCGAGGCGCCGGCCGGCACCCATTCGGCAAGGAACGCGACCGTCTGCGCCTCGGCCTGGCCCAGCGTCACCCCGCTCTCCACCACCCGCTTCCACAGGCCCGACCTGCCATGCTGGTTGCGATTCCAGTCGTCCATGGCCTCCAGCACCGCCACCGGATGGGCGATGGCGAATTCCGGGCCTTCGGCCAACACGTTCAACCTGGAATCGGTGACCACCGTGGCGATCTCGAGGATGGAATCGCGGTCGGTATCGAGCCCGGTCATTTCGAGGTCGATCCAGATCAGGCGGTCGGTATGCGCGTTGTGCGAGGTCATGCAGCGGTCCGTGACGGGAGAAGAGCCCGGGAATCCACACCGGGAATGCGGACGAACCGCATCATGTCATCATAACGCAGACCTTTCCCGCGACCGGCCCATGACTCCTTCCACCGACCACACCGTGCTCACCGCGATGCTGGCCCCGGCGTTCTTCCTGACGGCGACCGCCTCGCTGCTGCTTTCCGCCAACAACCGCCTGGCACGCATCATCGACCGCGCACGCACCCTCTTGCGCGAACTGTCCGACGTGGAAGAGGAGTCGGAACGCTCGCTGCTGGAGAAGCGCATCGCCCTGCAGCGTCAGCGCAGCCTGATCATCCTGCGCGCGGGCCAGCTGTTGTACGGCGCCATCAGCTGCTTCGTGGGCACCAGCCTGGCCGTGGCGGTGGACACCTTCACCGGACACCGGCTCGGTTCAGTCCCCACCTGGCTGGCCGCGGTTGGCGTTGTCGCGATGCTGGCGGCCAGCCTGCTGCTGGCGCGCGAATCCACGCTGGCGGTGACCGCCATCAACGAAGAGATGGACCACCGCAAGGTGAAGCGCAAGGCGCCGCCGGCGGCCGGCTAGACCAAGGGGCGGCCGCGCTTGGCGCGAAAGTAGTTGGTCAGTCGGCGCCCGGCTTCGTCGCCCAACACGCCCCCGACGACTTCGACGCGATGGTTGTGCCGGGGATCGGCGATCAGGTCGAACACGCTGCCGCACGCGCCCGTCTTCGGATCGGAGGCGCCATACACCACGCGCGCGACGCGCGCATGCACCAGCGCCATGGCGCACATGGCGCATGGCTCGAGCGTCACGTAAAGGGTGCAGCCCACCAGGCGGTGGTTGCCCAATGCCCGCCCGGCCTCGCGCATCGCGACGATTTCGGCATGGGCCGTGGGGTCGTGGTCGGCGATGTTGCGGTTCCAGCCCTCACCCAGCACCTGCCCGTCGGCGCCGACCAGGACGGCGCCTACCGGGATCTCGTCGAATTCGCGCTCGGCCCGGTCCGCCAGCGCGAAGGCGTGGCGCATCCATTGCTCGTCGTCCAGACCGGTCATCACTCCCACTCGATGGTGGCTGGCGGCTTGCCCGAGATGTCGTAGACCACGCGCGAGACGCCGCGCAACTCGTTGATGATCCGGTTGCTGACCGTGCCGAGGAACTCGTACGGCAGGTGCGCCCAGTGCGCGGTCATGAAGTCGATCGTCTCGACCGCACGCAACGCGATGACCCATTCGTACGCGCGCGCGTCGCCGACCACGCCCACGGACTTCACCGGCAGGAACACCGCGAACGCCTGCGAGGTCTTGTCGTACAGGTCGGCCTTGCGCAGTTCGTCGATGAAGATCGCGTCGGCCCTGGCCAGCAGCTCGGCGTATTCGGGCTTGACTTCGCCCAGGATGCGAACGCCCAGGCCCGGGCCCGGGAACGGGTGGCGGTAGACCATCGTGCGCGGCAGACCGAGTTCGACGCCGAGCCGGCGCACTTCGTCCTTGAACAGCTCGCGCAACGGCTCCACCAGGCCCAGCTTCATGTGCTCGGGCAGGCCGCCGACGTTGTGGTGGCTCTTGATGACGTGCGCCTTGCCGGTCTTGCTGCCGGCCGACTCGATCACGTCCGGATAGATCGTGCCCTGGGCCAGCCACTTGGCGTTCGTCAGCTTGTTCGACTCTTCCTCGAAGATCTCGACGAACAGGTTGCCGATGATCTTGCGCTTGGCTTCCGGGTCGGCGACTCCTTCCAGCGCCTTGAAATAGCGGTCCGCCGCATCGACGCGCACCACTTTGACACCCATGTGCTCGGCGAACATCGCCATCACCTGGTCGCCCTCCTGCCAGCGCAGCAGGCCGGTGTCGACGAACACGCAGGTCAGCTGGTCGCCGATCGCCTTGTGCAACAGCGCGGCGACGACCGAGGAATCCACGCCGCCTGACAGGCCGAGGATCACCTCGTCCGAACCGACCTGCTCGCGCACACGGGCGATCTGGTCGTCGATGATGTTCGCGGCCGTCCACAGTGTCTTGCAGCCGCAGATCTCGGCGACGAAGCGGCGCAGCAGCGTCTGGCCCTGCTTGGTGTGGGTGACTTCCGGATGGAACTGCACGCCGTACCAGCGCTTTTCCTCCAGCGCCATCGCCGCGACCGGGATGCGGTCGGTGGTGGCGGTGATCGTCCACCCCGGTGGCGCCTTGGCGACGTGATCGCCATGGCTCATCCACACGTCGATGCGCGGCTCGCCCTGATGATCGCTCAGGCCACCCAGCAGCGCATCGTGCGCGACCAGCTGCACTTCGGCATGACCGAATTCGCGCGCGTCGGCGGCTTCCGTCGCGCCGCCCAGCTGCGCGGCCAGCGTCTGCATGCCGTAGCAGATGCCGAGGATCGGCAGGCCGCTGTCGAACACCTGCTGAGGCGCGGCCGGAGCACCGTGCTGCGTGGTCGATTCCGGACCGCCCGACAGGATGATGCCCTTGGCGCCGAACCTCGCGATCTCCTCCGGGTCGTGGTCCCACGCCCAGATCTCGCAGTAGACACCGATCTCGCGGATGCGGCGGGCGATCAGCTGCGTGTACTGCGCGCCGAAGTCGAGGATGAGGATCTTGTCGGTGTGGATGTTGGTCATGGAGCGAGAAGTGAGTGGCGAGGAGTGAGGAGTGAGCAAAAAGCGGGGCCGGAAAGAGGAGAGGAGTGCCGGAGCTTTTCTCTCACTCCTCACTCCTCTTCACTCACTCCCGCGCCTCACCCCATGCGGTAGTTCGGTGGTTCCTTTGTGATCTGCACATCGTGCACGTGGCTCTCGCGCTGGCCGGCACCCGTGATGACCACGAACTTCGGCCTGGCGCGCATCTCCTCGATGGTGGCGCAGCCCACGTAGCCCATCGTCGCGCGCAGGCCGCCGACCAGCTGGTGGATGATGCCACCGACCGAACCGCGGTACGGCACGCGGCCTTCGATGCCTTCCGGCACCAGCTTGTCGGCGTCGCTGGCGTCCTGGAAGTAGCGGTCCTTGGACCCCTTCTCCATCGCGCCCAGGCTGCCCATGCCGCGGTAGCTCTTGTAGCTTCGGCCCTGGAACAGTTCGACTTCGCCCGGCGCCTCCTCGGTGCCGGCAAACAGTCCGCCGATCATCACCGTAGACGCACCGGCGGCGATCGCCTTGCCGATATCGCCCGAATAGCGGATGCCGCCGTCGGCGATCAGCGGAATGCGGTCCTGCAGGGCTTCGGCCACCATGTCGATCGCGGTGATCTGCGGCACGCCCACGCCGGCCACCATGCGGGTGGTGCAGATCGAACCCGGGCCAACGCCCACCTTCACCGCGTCGGCGCCGGCATCCATCAGCGCCAGCGCGGCATCGCCGGTGACGATGTTGCCGCCGATCACCTGGATCTGCGGGAAGCGCTTCTTGACCCAGGCCACGCGGTCCAGCACGCCCTGCGAGTGGCCATGCGCGGTGTCGACGATGATGACGTCCACGCCAGCGGCCACCAGCGCTTCGACGCGCTGGTCGGTATCGCCGCCCACGCCCACCGCGGCGCCCACGACCAGGCGGCTTGCGCTGTCCTTGGCGGCGTTGGGGTTGTCGGTCTTCTTCTGGATGTCCTTGACGGTGATCAGGCCGCGCAGGTCGAAGGCGTCGTTGACCACCAGCACCTTCTCGATGCGGTGCTTGTGCAGCAGCTGCAGCACTTCATCGTCGCTGGCGCCCTCCTTCACCGTGACCAGGCGATCCTTCTTGGTCATGATGTGGCGCACTGGATCGTCGAGCTTCTTCTCGAAGCGCATGTCGCGGCTGGTGACGATGCCGACCAGTTGGCCGCCGTCGACGACCGGCACGCCGGAGATGTTGCGCGCACGGGTGAGCTTGAGCACCTCGGCGATAGTCGTTTCGGGCCCGACGGTGAAGGGCTCCTTGATCACGCCCGCCTCGAACTTCTTGACCTTGGCCACTTCGGCGGCCTGCTGTTCGACGGTCAGGTTCTTGTGCAGGATGCCGATGCCGCCCAGCTGGGCCATGGCGATGGCCAGGCGCGCCTCGGTGACGGTGTCCATGGCGGCCGAGACGATCGGCAGCTTCAGCCGCAGGTCGCGCGTGAGGCGCGTCTCCAGGCTGACATCCTTGGGCAGGACCGTGGAATGGGCGGGAACGAGGGAGACGTCGTCGTACGTCAGTGCTTCAGCCTGGATGCGCAGCATCGGCGGGCCCGGGAGAGTTGGGGAAGCGCGGCATTATACCCTGATCGGCACGGCTTCCGGAGTCCGCCGCTGACGGAACGCTGCTTTCCCCGTGCCCGGGACGCGCCTCAAATGCCGGCTTCGGCCGCTTCCAGGGTGTTTTGCATCAGCGTGGCCACCGTCATCGGGCCTACTCCGCCCGGCACAGGGGTGATCCAGCTGGCCCGCTGCGCGGCGGCATCGAAGCCCACATCACCGACCAGACGGCCATCGTCCAGCCGGTTGATGCCGACATCGATGACCACCGCGCCCGGTTTGACCCATTCGCCGGGGATCAGGCCCGGCTTGCCCGCCGCGACCACCAGGATGTCGGCATCGCCGACGCGGGCCTGCAGTACGTCGCGCGGGGTGAACTTGTGGCAGCTGGTCACCGTGCAGCCGGCGATCAGCAGTTCCAGCGCCATCGGGCGACCGACATGGTTGCTGACGCCCACGATGGTGGCATTGCGACCCCGCACCGGCTGGTCCGTATAGCCCAGCAAGGTGGTGATGCCGCGCGGCGTGCAGGGCCGCAGGCCGAACTGGCGCAGGGCCAGGTGGCCGACGTTGGCCGGATGGAAGCCGTCCACGTCCTTGCGAGGATCGATGCGCTCGATCAGGCGGCTGGCGTCGGGAATGCCCGGCAGCGGCAACTGGATGAGGATGCCATGGATCTTCGGATCGGCATTCAACTCATCGATCAGGGCCAGCAGCTGCGCCTCGGAGGTGCCGGTCGGCAGGTCGTAGTCGAAGGCCTCGATGCCGACCTTCTCCGCGGCCCGCCGCTTGTTGCGCACGTACACGGCCGAGGCCGGGTCGCCGCCCACCAGCACCACCGCCAGCCCGGGCCGGTTCATGCCTGCCGCCACCCGCGCGTCCACCCGGACCTTCAGTTCGTCCAGCAGGTTCTCGGCGATGCGGCGGCCGTCCAGGATTCGGGCAGTCATGGGGAAGCGCGGTGTAGAGTCGGCGCCTATTGTCCCCGATTCCCCCACCTCAACGCGACCCGCCAACCCCATGACCGACACCGACGCCCTGGAAGCCGCCGCCTTCCGCCGCCTGCTCAAGCATCTCAACCAGGAGCGCACCGATGTGCAGAACATCGACCTGATGATCCTGGCCGGTTTCTGCCGCAACTGCCTGGCCGACTGGTATCGCGAGGCCGCCCACGAGGCCGGAATGACGATGGACAAGGACCAGGCGCGCGAACGCATCTACGGCATGCCCTTCGCCGACTGGAACGCACGCCACCAGCGCGAGGCCACCCCGGAACAGCTGGCCGCGTTCAAGGCCGCGCAGGAGCGACATGGCTAGGCCGCGCCGGATGCTGGCATGGGGTGCTGGCGCCGTCCTCGTTGTCTATACCGCCCTGTGCGCGCTGCTGTACCTGCAGCAGCGACGGCTGATCTACTACCCCCAGTTCACCCGGGTAAACGCCACGCAGACGGACTTCGCACTGGCGCGGCAGGACGTGGTCCTGCGTGGCTGGGTCGTCAATCCCGGCCGCCGGGACGCCCTGCTCTACTTCGGCGGCAACGCCGAGTCGGTGGAGCAAAACAGGGAGGCCTTCATGCGCGCCCTGCCCTCGCGCACGGTATACCTGGTCGCGTACCGGGGTTATGGGGCCAGCGATGGCGAACCGACGGAGACCCGCCTGCTTGCGGATGCACTGGCCCTGCACGACGACATCGCGAAGCGGCATGCCGGCGGCCAGGTCGCCGTGGCCGGTCGCAGCCTGGGCAGTGCCGTGGCGACCTTTGTCGCCGCCGAACGCCGGGTGCCCGCCCTGGTGCTGGTGACCCCGTTCGACAGCCTGGCAGCGGTCGCACAGGCGCACTACCCGATGTTCCCGGTCGGCCTGCTGCTTCGCGACCGCTACGACTCGGCCGTGCGCCTGCCGCGCCACCAGGGGCGACTGTTGGTCCTGCGCGCCGGCCAGGACAACGTGGTAACGCCCGTGCACACCGACCGGCTGCTCAAGGCGCTGGGGCGGCCGGCACAGGTGGTCGAGTTCCCCGCGGCTGGCCACGACGACCTGTCGCTCGACCCGGCCTACTGGTCGGCCATCGGCGATTTCCTGGCGATGGGCACCGACTGAGCGCGCCGGCTACTCCTCTTCTTCCTCGCCGATGATCTCGGCGGCTTCTTCGTTGAGTGCCTTCGCCTCGCGCTTGGGCTTGGTGAAGGGCGTCGGGGTCGGCTTGGTGTGCTTCGCGTTGCCGTAGAGTGCCGGAATGCCGGAACGCAGGTCGCCGCCGGCGATCTCCAGTTCCAGCCGTTCGGCGTCGCGCCTGCGGATTTCCAGGGCGATGCTTTCCGCATCCTCGCGCGACGCGCCCACGCTCATTAGCGCCGCCTTGCCGAACTCGACCGCGGACTCGAACGTCTCACGGATCTGGTAGTCGACCCCTGCGCCGATCAATGCGAGCGAATGCTCGCGGTCGAACGAACGCACCAGCACCTGGGCCTGCGGGAACTCGTGCCTGACCAGTTCGACGATACGGTTGGCCGCATCCTTGTCGTCGATGCATATCGCGATCGACTGGGCGGTCTGCGCACCGCAGGCACGCAGCACGTCCAGCCGCGTGCCGTCGCCGTAGTAGATCTTGAAGCCGAACTCCTCGGCGTTTCGGATCATCTCGATGTCGGTGTCGATGATGGTCACGTCCACGTCGCGGGCGAGCAGCGACTGGCTCATCACCTGGCCGAAGCGGCCGAACCCGATGATCAGCACGCTGCCTGAAAGACCGTTCGCCTCCTCGATGCCCTCCATCGAAGGCGCTTCCGGGTGGGTGAAACGACGCAATAGCAGCACGAACAGCGGCGTCAGCGCCATCGACAGCACCACGATGGCGGTGAGGTTGGCGTTGACCGTCGCATCGATGATGCCGGCCGCCGCCGCAGCGGCGAACAGCACGAAGGCGAACTCGCCGCCCTGCGCCATCAGCACCGCACGATCCAGCGCTTCGGCATGGGGACTGCGGGTCACCCGCGCGACGACGTAGATGCACGCCGCCTTGACCACCATCATCGCCAGTACCGCACCGACGATCAGCGGCCAGTTGCTCGCCACCACGCCCAGGTCCAGCGCCATGCCCACGCCCAGGAAGAACAGGCCCAGCAGGATGCCGCGGAACGGTTCGATGTCGGCTTCGATCTGGTGGCGGAAGGTGGATTCCGACAACAGTACGCCCGCCAGGAAGGCGCCCATTGCCATCGACAGCCCGCCCAGTTGCATCAGCAGCGCCGCCCCCAGCACGACGAGCAATGCCGCCGCGGTCATGACCTCGCGCGCCTTCGCCGCCGCCAGCACGCGGAACAGGGGATTGAGCAGCCAGATGCCTGCGGCGATCAGGCCGGCCAGCGACGCCACGCCGATGCCGATGGACATCCAGCGCGAGCCTTCCTCGGGCTGCACCACCTGCGGCGACATGAAGGCCACCAGCACCAGCAGCGGCACGATCAGCAGGTCTTCGAACAGCAGGATCGAGACCACCTTCTGCCCGTGCGGCAGCGCGACGTCGCCCCGTTCGGCCAGCAACTGCATCACCACGGCCGTCGACGTCAGGACGAAGCCCATGCCGCCGATGAAGGAAACAGCCAACGGATAGCCGAAGGCCAGGCCTACGCCGGTCAACAGGACCGTGCACACCGCGATCTGCAGCGCGCCCAGGCCGAAGATCTGCCTGCGCAGGCTCCACAGATGGCTGGGCCGCATCTCCAGGCCGATGACGAACAGGAACATCACCACGCCCAGTTCGGCGACGTGCAGGATGGATTGCGGGTCGTTGAACCATTTCAGTCCGAACGGACCGATCGCGAGGCCGGCGGCCAGATAGCCCAGCACCGAGCCCAGGCCCAGACGCCGGAAGATCGGCACCGCCACCACCGCCGCACCCAGCAGGGCGACGACACTCACCAGTTGGCTGGCACCGGATTCTGCACTCATGCCGCGAGTCTACCGGATGTCGCCCGGCGCGAATGTCTCAGCCGTGCTCCATCATCGTTGCATGGTGTCGGCGACGAACAAGGAACGCCGCCCACACCGTCATCCATGCCGCGAGGTCGTGTTCACCGCTCCGTCGTCCCGAGGTTGAACCGGTGACTGACACAGGGGGTGTCGCCAACCGAGCCGGACGGCGAACCAGAGTATCGCCTTCCGCAGGACGCCCAGCGGTGTGTGGCGTTCCGGCAGGTAGTGGAACCGCTGGGCACGGCGAACACAGGGACCAGATCGAAGAACTGCCCGACGTGGGCGACGACCTCCACCGGCTGGCCTGACGTGCGCAGCAAGGGAGGGATATATGCGGTCAAGGATGGCACCCGCAGGGGACTGGAGGCATCCGCCAGCCGGCGCCTTCCACGCCAGCCGCCAGCCGGCCGCCACCGGTACCCCGAAGATCAGCACCTGGATCGGCAACTCCTCCTGCAGCGAATAGCCATGGGACATGCCAGTG
Organism: Pseudoxanthomonas sp. F11; assembly: GCF_037046485.1. Lineage (NCBI taxonomy): Bacteria > Pseudomonadati > Pseudomonadota > Gammaproteobacteria > Lysobacterales > Lysobacteraceae > Pseudoxanthomonas > Pseudoxanthomonas sp. F11. Next base: position 67,725 of record NZ_JBANLZ010000006.1, read on the forward strand.
CGCAGGTTCCAGATCACGGCCACCAGCCAGACCACGGTAAACAGCGCCGCCACGAGGCGACGCTTGGCAGCGCCCGCCGACCGCACGCCGATCCCCGCGATCACCAGCCCGACAACGATGAGAAGCAGGGTACGCATGGTGCTTTCTCCATGGCGTGGGCGAGTTCGTCCACCGTAGCGCAGCAATGGTCGGGATGTGCAGAGCGCAAGCACGCCCTCCCCTTCACTTGGTGGTGTAGCCGCCGTTGATGAGGATCGTCTGCCCCGTGATCCACCAGCCGTCGCTCACCAGATGGCGGATGAAGGGCACTACATCCTGGATGTCCGTCAGACCGGTCTTGCTGAAGGGCGACAGCGCGGCGGCGGTCTTGTGGTACGCCACCGCGTCCGCCCCTTCTGCCGGGTAGAAGAACGGGGTATCCATCGGACCGGGACCCACCGCGGTCACCGAGATGCCGCGCGTCCCGAACTCCTTGGCCGCAGCCCGGGTGAAATGCTCCACCGGGGCCTTGGTGCCCGCGTACGAGGCATAGAACGGCGTGAACGCGCCCAGCAGCGACGTCACCAGCGTGACGACCTTGCCGTTGTCGTTGACGTGGCGACCAGCCTCCTTGAGGAAGAAGAAGGCGGCCTTGGCGTTCACCGCGGTCATCTCGTCGTACTCCGCTTCGCTGATGTCCGTGATGGGTTTCTTCAGCACCTTGCCCACCGTATTGATGGCAATGTCCGGCCGGCCCACAACGGCGACAGCATCGGCGAACAGGCGTTCGACACTGCCAGCCGTGGTCAGGTCGCCCTGCAGCGCGACGGCGTGCGCACCGGCGCCGCGGACCGCGGCGAGCGTCTTCTCCGCGTCTGCCCGGCTCGCGTCGCTGTTGTAATGGATCGCGACGGCGGCAGCACCTTGTTGCGCGAGGTCGCGGGCGATCAGGCCGCCGAGGTTCTTGGCGCCGCCGGCGATCAAGGCGACCTTGCCCCGAATGGAATGATCAGTCATGAAATGCTCCTCTGGCTTGGGACGGGGTCTCGCGGCGATACCCAACGACAGAGTGGGCAAGCGCGACGAGGCACGTCTAAGATGAAGTGAACGGATTCCTGCGGCTTTCACGATGTCCCGCCCGCTATCAAATTCTCCGGTCTCAAATCACATTAGTGGAGCGCACGCTGCACCAGCGACAGTTGCCGATCCGGAACCCGGTCAGGTCCCGCAATACCGCGTGCTGGCGCAGGCGCACTGGCCAGGCGTGGAGCTGCTGCTCTGCAAGGAAGACATACGCCAACGCACGCTCTGGGCCATCGATGAGCCGCGCCACACCGTCATCGTCCACCTGGGCGGTTCGATGCGCGAACTGGACACCGAGATCGACGGCGTCGGCGCGACCCACATGCCGCCCTCACCCGGCGACATCTAGCTGGTCCCGGCGGGAAAGCGCTACGCCAGCCAGGCATCGGGACAGGTCATCACCTACGCCGAGTTGCGCATCTCGCCCGTGGCGAACGTGGACACGGGCGTGGACCGGCGCGCGCCCATCGAAGCGCTGATGCCACGGCTGTGCCATCGCGATGAATTCCTCCACTGCAGCGTCGCGCGCCTGGGCCGGCTCAGCCAGCAGGACGACGACCTGTCGACCATGATGGCCGAGCGCCTGCAGCTGCTCCTGCTCCAGCATCTGTACGCGGCTTATCGGCTTCCCGCCTTATCGGCGCCGGTGCCGACCGCGCTTGCACCCGCCATCGCGCGGCGACTGAGCGACCATATCGAAAGCGCCCTGGCCCAGCGCATCGCGCTGGCGGACCTGGCAACACTGGCCGGCATGAGCATGCACCAGCTGCTGATCGCGTTCCGCTGCACCTTCGGCACCACGCCGGCGCAGTACATCCTGGCGCAGCGCCTGCGGCGTGCGCGCTGGTATCTGCTCAACCGCAACGACGACATCACCGGCATCGCGCTGGCCTGCGGCTTCTCCAGCCATAGCCATCTCAGCGCCGCGTTCAAGCGGGATGCCGGCATCACCCCGCGCCAGTTCCGTGACGGCTTGCGGATGCGTCCGCTGGACTGATCAAACGGCGCGGCAGAAAGCCGCGTAATCGATGTAGCCGGGGAATGGTCGGCCAACCGCGCATACCGGGCAGTCCGGATCGTGGCGAAGACGGGTTTCGCGGAAACGCATGGACAGTGCGTCGAACTGCAGCAGGCGCCCGGACAACGGCTCTCCGATGTCGAGCAGCAGCTTGACGACTTCGGTCGCCTGCAGCAGGCCGATCACGCCGGGCAATACGCCCAGCACGCCGGCCTCCGCGCAGTTCGGCGCAAACTCCGGCGGTGGCGGCTCCGGGAACAGGCATCGATAGCAGGGCAGTTCGCCGCGGTGACGGCCGGCATCGAAGACGCTCACCTGCCCTTCGAACCGCTGCACTGCGCCATACACCAAGGGGATGCCCAGCTTCACGCAGGCATCGTTGAGCAGGTAGCGCACCGGGAAGTTGTCCGCGCCATCCAGCACCACGTCAACGCCTTCCAGCAGCCGTTCGATGTTGTCGGAGGTGACACGCACCTGCACCGCGTCGACCTGCGTCCGCGGATTGAGCGCACCGAGCGTGGCCTGCGCCGATGCCACCTTCGGTTCGCCGATGCGCGCTTCGGTATGCAGGATCTGCCGCTGCAGATTGCTGCGGTCCACCACGTCGTCATCGGCGATCCGCAGATGGCCTACTCCGGCCGCCGCCAGATAGAACGCCGCCGGCGATCCCAGACCACCCGCACCGATCATCAGCACCCGCGCGCCTTCGAGTCGCCGCTGCCCTTCCACGCCGACTTCTGGCAGCAGCAGGTGTCGCGAGTAACGCTCATTGAAATCGATCGTTTCAGCGGACATGTCCGGACGAACCATCGGCCGCCCCTCGTCCCGCCAGCGCTGTGTGCCGCCTTCCACGGACGCCAGACGCGTGTAGCCTGCGGCTTCGAGTGCGCGCGCAGCGTCCATCGAGCGTCCGCCCATCTGACAGATCAGCACGACGGGCGCGTCGCGGTCGGCAAGGTGGCGGTCCGGTTCGGCCAGCAACTGCGCCTTCGCGACGCCGCGCGCACCGGCTGCCTGTCCATTGGCGCGTTCGTGGTCCTCTCGCACGTCGATGAACACCGCACCTTCGGCAAGCCACAGGGCGACGTCGTCAGGGGAAATGGCTCGGATCGTCATGCCGGGATTATCACGCACGGGACGCACGACGGCGGTGCGCTGGTTGGAACGCGGTGTCGCCGTCAATACGGGATGACGTCGACCACATCGCCTTCGGCATAGTCATGCACCCCTTCCGGCAGCACGATCAGGGCATTGCTGTCGGCAGCCGCCCGCAGCTGGTGGGACGCGTCGGCGGCATTCGGCAGCACGCGCAGGCCGCCACCGCCATCGGGCATCAACTCGCCGCGCAGGAATTCCACCCGGGCGTGCCCCTTGCGCCAGTCGGCGCCCAGACGCGCCTGCCAGGCAGGTCGCGGGTCGTCGCGTCCCTGCAGACCGTCCAACAGCGCACGGCCGAGCGTGAGCAGCGTGGCCAGCGTCGATACCGGATTGCCGGGCAGGCAGAGAAACAGCGCACGGTCCCACTCGCCGAACAGGACCGGCATGCCCGGCTTCATGCGCACCTTCCAGAACGCGATGCGGCCGTGCGCGCCCAGCAGACCGGGAAGATGATCCTTCTGCCCCGCCGACACGCCCCCGCTGGTGATGACCACATCGAACGCCGAAGCGGCGTCGGCCAGCATGACCTGCATGCGCTCGGGGTCGTCGGGCAGCGTAGGCCACGCAGTAGGCTCCAAGCCCTCGGCCCGCAGCAGGCCCATCAGCAGGTCGCGGTTGCTGTTGTAGACCTGCCCGGGCCGCAGCGGCAGGCCGGGTTCCACCAGCTCATCGCCAGTGGTGAACACGGCCACCGTAGGACGCCGTGCCACCGGCAGCGTCGCCAGGCCCAGGGCTGCGGCCAGTCCGATCCGCGCGGGGGTCAGCACCTGGCCCTTGCGCATCACCTCGGTACCTGCGGTCACGTCCTCGCCGATACGCCGCACATCCGCGCCAGGCCGCACGCCTGCCGGCACTTCGATGCCACCGTCTATTTCGATGATGTCTTCACGGATGGCGACCGTGTCGGTGCCCTCGGGCAAGGGCGCGCCCGTCGTGATGCGGACGCATTCGCCGGGACCGACGCGCAGCCCCTGGACCACACCCGCATACTGCTGTCCCACCAGCCGCAGGCGCGTCAGACCTTCGGAAGCGAGGCTCGCATGCGCGAACGCCACGCCGTCCATCCGGCTGTTGTCGAACGACGGCAGGTCGATCGGCGCGCGAACCGCATCGGCCAGCACGCGGCCGCCGGCACGGTTGAGGGCGAGAGACTCGCTACCCAGGGGGCGCGACTGCGCCGCATCCCGGATCAGCGCGATGGCTTCATCGACGGCGATGCGGGTGGGGTACGCGCTCACTTGCGCTTGACGTGGCGGATCAGGCGGCGCTTCTTGGCGATCTGCTTCTCGGTCAACACGTTCTTCTTGCCTTCGTAGGGGTTGGCACCTTCGCGGAAGATGAAGCGCACCGGCGTGCCGACCAGCTTGAAGCGCTTGCGGAAGAAGTTCTCCAGATAGCGCTTGTACGACTCCGGCAGCACCTTCAGGCGGGTGCCATGCACGATGAAGGTCGGCGGATTGGCACCGCCCGGGTGTACGTAGCGCAGCTTGGAGACGTGGCCGCGGATGCTCGGCGGCGGGTTGGCCTCGTATGCGATTTCCAGCGCCTTGTTGACCTCGCTGGTGCCGAATTCCTTCGTCGCCGAGGCATGCGCGCGATGGATCGCCTTGAACAGTTCGCGCAGGCCCGAGCCATGCAGGGCCGAGATCCGCACGGCCTCGGCCCACTCGACGAATCCGAGCTTGCGCGCCAGCAGCGCTTCGGCCTGCTCACGCTGGTAGGCGGTCAGCCCGTCCCACTTGTTGATCGCCACCACCAGCGCACGGCCGGCGTCCAGCACGGCGCCGAGCACGGTCGCATCCTGGTCGGTAACGCCTTCGGTGGCATCCAGCAGCAGCACGGCGACCTGGCACTGCTCGATCGCCTGCAGTGTCTTGACCACGCTGAACTTCTCGACCGCCTCCTCCACCTTGCCCTTGCGGCGCAAGCCGGCGGTGTCGATCAGGCGATACTGGCGACCGTCGCGCTCCATGTCGACCGCGATGGAATCGCGCGTGGTGCCCGGCACTTCGGAGGCGATCATGCGTTCTTCGCCGAGCAGGCGATTCACCAGCGTGGATTTGCCCACGTTGGGACGGCCGACGAAAGCCACGCGCATGCGGGCGGGATCTTCGTCCAGCGCCTCACTCGCGCCTTCTTCCGGCAGGCGCGCGTGTACCTCGGACAACAGGTCGTCGATGCCCTGGCGATGCGAGGCCGAGATGGTCGTGACATCCGAGAATCCGTAGCGGGCGAAGTCCGCCAGCGCCGTGGATTCGTTGATGCCGTCGATCTTGTTGATCACCAGCAGGGTTGGACGCGCGGTCTTGCGCAACCAGGCGAGGATTTCATCGTCCAGCGCGGAAGGGCCTTCGCGTCCGTCCACGATGAACAGCACGAGGTCCGCTTCTTCCGCGGCCGCGCGCGCCTGACGCGCGGTGGCGCCTGCCAGACCCTCTTCCTCGCCGGCAATGCCGCCTGTATCGACCACCAGGAAGGGGGCATCGGCATCCAGGCGGCAGACGCCGTAGTTGCGGTCGCGGGTGACACCGGGCTGGTCGTGCACCAGGGCATCACGACTGCGGGTCAGCGCATTGAACAGGGTGGACTTGCCGACGTTGGGACGGCCCACCAGGGCGACGAGGGGCAACATGCAGGGGGGCAACCGAAGGATGGAAAGGTCGCCGGATGCGCGCCGCTGCGCACGTGGCAGGGCCGCTCCGGTCGGTAAACGGGCCGCCATGGTATCGGAATACGCCCCCGTCCGCGAAAAAGGGCCGCATGGCGGCCCTTTCGGGGTAACGGCACGGGAGCGGCAGGGCCGCTCCCACCGCAGGCTCACTTGAAGCCGAATGCGGTCAGCCCGCCCTCCACATCCTGCACCAGCAGGATGCCGTCGGCCACGACCGGCTTGCCGCGCACGGCCTTGCCGCCGATGCGCGCGCGCGCCACCACCTCGCCGTTGTCCGTCTTCATCCAGTGCAGATAGCCGTCGTAGTCGCCCACCACCGCGTAGTCGCCGTGTACGGTCGGCGCGGTCAGGGAGCGCCGCGCGAGCGTCGTGTTCGACCACAACGCACCACCGCTATACTTGTCCAGCGCCCAGACCGTACCCGCAGGGTCGGACACCAGCACCGCGCCGCTGGTCACCGCCAGCCCGCCGGCGCCGCCATTGTCGCGCGTCCACAGGGGGCGCCCGGACGGGCCTTCAATGGCCACGGTCTCCTTCTTGAAGCTGGTCGCATACACCGTGGTGCCTTCCAGCACCGGCGCACCATCGACGTCGGCCATGCGCTCCAGTTCGCTGCGGCCTTCGGGCGTGCCGACGGCCTGGGTCCACATCTCGCGTCCGTCATTGGCGGACAGCGCGGTCAGGGTACCGTCGTCGCTGCCCACGAACAGGACGCCGGGACCGACCAGCACGGGCGCATTGCCGCGCACGGTGAGGCTGGGCAGTTCGTTGGTCCAGAACCAGCGGCGCTCGCCGGTAGCATTGCTGAACGCGGTGACGCGCCCATCGTTGCTGCGCACGAAGACGTTCTCGGGGCCTACCGTCGGCGCCGCAACGACCTCGTTGGGTACCTTGGCCTGCCATTTCTCCGTACCGGTGGCCGCATCCAGGGCCACCACCTGACCATCGAGCGTACCCACCACCACCAGTCCCTGCCCGGCACCGGGGCCACCGGAGAAGCGGAGGTCGGACTTGTACTGCCAGACCTGCTTTCCCGTCTGCAGGTCGAACGCGCGCACCCCGCCCTCGACCGCCGCCGCGTACACGCGCCCGCCATCGACGACGGGTGCCTGCTGCAGGCCCAGGCGACCCTCACCCTTGCCGGCGTTGGCGCTCCAGAGCTTCGCCACCGACACCGTCGGCGTAATGTCGACCAGCTCGGCGGGCTCGGTCGGCTTCTCGTCCGCCTTCTTGCCGTCGAACCAACCCTTGACCGTGCTGCAGCCGCCCAGCGCACCCGCCAGCATGGCCGCCATCAGGACGCGGGACGCCACAGGATATGAGCGCGTCATGCCGCACCCCCGGTCTTGGGCGGCGTGCCACCGGCGTGGATCAGCTTCAGCTCGACCAGACGGCGCTGCGGGGACACCGCATCCAGCGTGGTGAGCGCGCGCGTGTAGGCCTCCTGGGCCTCCTTCGCCTTGCCGGTGGCAAGCAGCGCATCGCCGCGCACTTCAAGGCTGGACGCATCGTCGGCCGCGTCGAGCAGTTTCAGGGCTTCGCCGTGTTTGCCGGCATCGATCAGCAGCCGCGCCAGGCGCAGGTTGATCAGCGGGCGCAATGTGTCGTCGGGTGTCAGGCCGCGCAGGGTGGCGATGGCGGCGTCACGCTCGCCGGCCTGGACCTGCGCCTTGGCCAGTTGCAGGCCAGCAGCGTCCGCATACAGCGCATCGCTCTTCGCCAGCGCGTCCACGGCCGCCTTGGCCTGCTTCAGATCGCCCTTCGCCAGTCCTTCGATGGCCGTCTGGTACTCCTGGTAGGCCTGTTCCTTCTTGCCGGCCTGGTCCTTCTGCCACCACTGCCAGCCGAGGATCACCGCCAGACCCAGGGCAACGCCGCCCAGCAGGCCGGCACCGTTGTTTCTCAGCCAGCTGCGGACACGTTCGCTTTGTTCGTGCTCGTCGAGCAGATCGTCAATCGCCATGCGCTCTCTTGCCCCGTCTTGGCAGGGTCTTGGTCTAGGTGGACAGACCCGCGCGCGGGTCAGTCACCGACCGGCGCTAGGGAACCCTCAGAGGATACCGTAAAGCGCGCCACGTTCGCGCGCTGGTACGGCGCCAGATCCACCGTACTACCCGCTTGCTGAACCTCGACCGCCGTCGCATCGCCCAGCTTGACGCGACCGACTTCACCGGCCGCATAACGGCGCTCATCGCCTGCGCGCAGCAGCGCGTGCTCGACCTTGCGACCGTCGGGCGCATCGACCTCGACCCAGCTGTCGCCCTTGAACGACAGCGACAACCAAGGCGTCGTCGCCCGCGGGACGGGCGCCATCGAGGCCACGTAGGGCGCCGCAGGCGCACGACCGGCGAGGCGCGACGAAGTCGAACCCTGCTGTGTCGGCATCGACGCATCGGGCACGACGTCGAGCGATGCCATCGCAGGCTCGGGGGCCGGGTCGGTCGAGGAGCGCAGGGCCATCCATACCGGCGTGGCGATCACCAGCGTCAGGACGACGTACACCGCGCGGCGCTTGAAACTCTCGAAGACATACTGCAACCGCGGCGTGTGGCTGTGGCTGACCAGCACCGCAGGAGGCGCGACGACGGCCTCCGACTGCGCAAGGAAAGGCTCCACGTCCAGCTTGAGCAGGCGCCCATAGCTGCGCAGCTGCCCGCGCACGAACACCGCGCCGCCGGACTGGTCCCACTGCCCGGCCTCGAGCGCCTGCAACACCCTCACCGGCATCTTCAGCCGCTGGCTGACGTCCTGCAACGACAGGCCGGACTGCTCACGCGCCGACCGCAGCGCCTCACCGCACCCCTGCGGCGGCGACATGCCCCCACCTACCGAATCCATCATGGCCCTGCATTTCCCCCGGTTGTGACGTCCCTCGCGTCAGGGAACTCCGCCCGAATGCGCTGAACATATCGACTGGCGGCGGCCTTGTCGCCGAGTCTTTCCTCGATTTGTGATGCGAGTTTCAACACCGCCACGGACGCCGGCGCCGACGCCAGCCGTCGTTCGATGAAGGCACGTGCGGGCAGGTACTGCTGCCGCCGGAACTCCAGTTCGGCCATCGCGCCCAGTGCAACGGCATTGGCCGGGTCGCGCGAGAGCGCCTGCCGCAGGTCCCGCTCGGCCCGCTCGCTCTGTCCGGACGCCAGCGCGCAGTTGCCGGCGTTGGCCTGCGCCGTTTCGGGCGTGGCGTAGCCCGGCGCCTGCACGGCCCGGTCGAACCAGACCAGCGACTCGGCCTGGAAGCCGTTGGCGCACAGCCAGGTGCCGTAATTGTTCTGCATCGCGCCCTGCCCGGGCGCCAGCTCCGCCGCACGGCGATAGTGCTGCCCGGCCTGCTCGGAGCGTCCCCGCCGGTCGGCCACGACGGCCAGCATGGTTTCCGCATCCGCGGAATCCGGTGCCAGCTTCAGGGCCGCACGCGCTTCCTTCTCCGCCGTGTCCAGGTCTCCGGCCTGCAGACGCTGTACCGAGCGCGACACCATCATCTGCACGGACTGGCGCCGCTTCACTTCGGGACTGTCCTTGACGGAATAGTCCTGTGCGATCTGCTCACCGTCCTTGCGCTCCATCTTGGGGCGGACGAAGGTCAAACGGCTGCAGGCGGTGGCCAGCAGGAGGGGGATCAGCAGCAGGCAGAGCGCCTTATGCCGCATCGTCGATGCCCTGTTCCTGCAGTTGCCGGCGGAACTCGGCCTGACGGCGGGTGCGGTCCATCACCTGCCCCTTCAGCTGACCGCAGGCGGCGTCGATGTCGTCGCCCCGGGTGCGGCGGACCATCGTCAGCACATGAGCGTCGAGCAGCAGCTTCTGGAAGGCGCGGATGTCCTCTTCCGGCGCCCGCTCGTAGCGTGTGCCGGGGAACGGGTTGAACGGAATCAGATTGACCTTGCCGGCGTCCTTGAGCTGCGCGGCATTGCTGAACTTGCGCATCAGCTGGGCGAGCTGCCGCGCGTGTTCGGGCTGGTCGTTGACGCCCTTCATCAGCGTGTATTCGAACGTCACCGAATCGCGCTTCTTGTTAGCGCGCAGGTAGCGCACGCAGGAGGCCATCAGTTCGGCGATCGGATACTTCCTGTTGAGCGGCACCAGCTGTTCGCGCAGCGCATCGTTGGGCGCATGCAGCGACACGGCCAGCGACACGTCGGTCTCGGTGGACAGGCGATCGATCATCGGCACCAGGCCGGACGTCGAGAGCGTGACGCGCTTGCTGGCCAGGCCGTAGCCAAGATCGTCGCGCATGACGTTCATCGCACGCACCACGTTGTCGAAATTCAACAGCGGCTCGCCCATGCCCATCATCACCACGTTGGTGAGGCGGCGATTCTGCGCAGGCACGTTGCCCAGGTGGCGCGCCGTCACCCACACCTGGCCGATGATCTCGGCAGTGGTCAGGTTGCGGTTGAAGCCCTGCGTGGCGGTCGAGCAGAACGTGCAGTTGAGGCCACAGCCCACCTGCGACGACACGCACAGCGTCCCGCGGCTCTTGTCGGGGATGTAGACGGTTTCGACGGCATTCTTGCCGTCCACGCCCATGCCGAGCAGCCACTTGTGTGTGCCATCGGCGGAGGGCTTGTCGAATACCACCTGCGGCACGACGACTTCGGCATGTGCCTGCAGCTTGGCGCGCAGGTTCTTGCCCAGATCGGTCATCTGCTCGAAGTCGGTGACGTAGCGGTGGTGGATCCACTTCATCACCTGATGGGCGCGGAACTTCTGCTCACCGAGTTTCTCGATGAAGAAATGTTCCAGACCCTCGCGATCCAGGTCCATCAGGTTCTGCTTCGCAGACACGGGCGCGCCGACGGCCACGGACGGAGCGTCCGTGGCCAGCTTCAATTCGATCGGCGGCAGTTCGTGGCTGCTCATCACGCGATCATTCAGCGCGAGAACACTTCGGTGGCGGCGAAGAAGTACGCGATCTCGGTGTTCGCGTTCTCGACCGAATCCGAACCGTGCGCAGCGTTGGCGTCGATGGAATCGGCGAAGTCGGCGCGGATCGTGCCCGGCGCGGCATCCTTCGGATTGGTGGCGCCGAGGATCTCGCGGTGCTTCAGCACGGCGTTCTCGCCTTCCAGCACCTGGATCGCGACCGGGCCGGAGATCATGAATTCGACCAGCGCGTTGAAGAACGGACGTTCGCGGTGGACAGCGTAGAAGCCTTCCGCTTCACGACGCGACAGATGCTTCATCTTCGAGGCGACGATCTTCAGGCCGTTCTTTTCGAAACGGGCATAGATTTCGCCGATGACGTTCTTGGCGACGGCATCGGGCTTGACGATCGACAGGGTGCGCTCCAGCGCCATGGGGATTTTCTCCGTTGGGCGGGCCACTGAAGACCCGAGGTTAACATGAAAAACCCGCGTCGAAACGCGGGCTTAGACCAGAAAGCGTAGCGAGATTCTAAAGCATCCTGCGTCGCAGTGCAGCAGGAGTTCGCGGAATGCTGCTCTGCAGCATGACAGCACCCGCAAGCCGGCTGACAATGAATCAAACAAGCGTTTGATTCAGTCCCGGAGGGGCCATGGGCAACACCACGCATTTCTCCACCAAGGAGCGCATCCTGGGGGCCGCCGAAGAGCTGTTCGCCCAGCACGGGTTCGCGGGCACCTCGCTGCGCCAGGTCACCAGCCGGGCGGACGTGAACATCGCCGCCGTCAACTACCACTTCGGCAGCAAGGAAAACCTGGTCAACGAGGTGTTCCGCCGCCGGATGGACGACATGACCGCTGCCCGTCTGTCCCTGCTGGAGAAGGCGTTGGCTCAGCACCCGGGGCAGCTGGAGCCGATCCTGGCCGCCTTCGTCGAGCCCGCCCTCGCCCTGGCCCAGGACCGCCATGGTGGCGGCGCCTTCGTGCGGGTCATCGCCCGCGCCTACGCCGAGAAGAACGACGGGCTGCGCAAGTTCCTGTCCGACCACTACGGGCACGTGCTGCGCGAGTTCGGCAAGGCCATTGCCGCCTGCGTGCCGGGCCTGAGCAAGGAGGAACTCTACTGGCGGCTGGACTTCTTCTCCGGCGCCCTGACGTATGCCATGGCCGACTTCGGCCTGATCAAGCGCCCCACGGGCGTCACGGAAGCGGCCCACCGTGAGCGTGCCGCCCGGGAACTGATCCGCTTCGCCGAGGCCGGCCTGCGCGCCGACCATGTCTGAAACCCCTGTCATCCAAGGAAATTCCATGTCCAATCCATTGCTTGTACGCAAGGCGGCCGTGCTGGGCGCCGGTGTGATGGGCGCGCAGATCGCGGCGCACCTGACCAACGCGGGTGTCGACACGGTGCTGTTCGACCTGCCCGCCAAAGAGGGGCATCCGGACGGCATCGTGCACAAGGCCATCGCCAATCTGGCCAAGCTCAGCCCTGCTCCGCTGGCCAGCAAGTCGCTGGCCGAAGCGATCACGCCGGCCAACTACGAGACCGGGCTTGAGCACCTGAAGGGTTGCGACCTGATCATCGAGGCCATTGCGGAAAGGATGGACTGGAAGCAGGACCTTTACAGGAAGATCGCGCCTTTCGTCGCCCCGCACGCGGTGCTGGCCAGCAATACTTCAGGCTTGGGAATCAACAAGTTGGCAGAGGTTCTTCCGGAAGAACTTCGACATCGCTTCGCCGGCGTGCATTTCTTCAACCCGCCGCGCTACATGCACCTGGCCGAACTGATCCCGGCCAAGTCGACCGATGCCTCGGTACTCGAGGGCCTGGAGACCTTCCTGACCACCACACTCGGCAAGGGCGTGGTGTACGCGAAGGACACGCCCAACTTCATCGGCAACCGCATCGGCGTGTTCTCGATCCTGGCCACCGCGCACCACACCGGCGAGTTCAAGCTCGGCTTCGATGAAGTGGATGCCATCACCGGCCCGCTGATCGGCCGGCCGAAGTCCGCTACCTACCGCACCTCGGATGTCGTCGGACTGGACACCATGGCCCATGTCATCAAGACCATGGCCGACACCCTGCCGGACGATCCGTGGCATGCCTACTTCACGTCCCCGAAGTGGCTGGGGGCCCTGATCGCCAAGGGCGCGCTGGGCCAGAAGACCGGCGCGGGCATCTTCCGCAAGGTCGGCAAGGACATCGTGGTCCTCGACCTGGAGAAGCAGGACTACCGCGCGGCCGACCGCACCGCGGCGCCCGAGGTGGTCGAGATCCTGAAGATCAGGAATCCCGCGGAGAAGTTCGCCAGGCTGCGCGAGAGCCCGCATCCGCAGGCGCAGTTCCTGTGGGCGGTGTTCCGCGACCTGTTCCATTACAGCGCTTACCACCTGGCCGACATCGCCGAAACCGCGCGCGACGTCGACCTGGCCATCCGCTGGGGCTACGGCTGGTCGCTGGGTCCGTTCGAGACCTGGCAGGCGGCCGGCTGGAAGCAGGTGGCACAGTGGATCGCCGACGACATCGTCGCCGGCAAGGCCATGAGCAGCGCGCCACTGCCCAACTGGGTATTCGATGGCCGCGAGGGCGTGCACGGCACCGAGGGCAGCTACAGCCCGGCGAAGAACGCCAAGCTGCCGCGCTCCGGTCTGCCGGTGTACCAGCGCCAGCGCTTCCCGGATCCGCTGCTGGGTGAGGCGTTCCCGCAGGGCGAGACCGTGTTCGAGAACGACGGCGTCCGCCTGTGGACCGACGGCGACGGGATCGGCGTGGTCAGCTTCAAGACCAAGATGCACACCGTCTCCGACGCGGTCCTGGACGGCCTGCAGGAGGCCATCGCCATCGCCGAGAAGAAATTCAAGGGCCTGGTGATCTGGCAACCGAAGGAGCCGTTCTCCGCGGGTGCCGATCTGGCCGGTGCGCTGGGCGCGCTGCAGGCCGGCAGGATCGCCGAGTTCGAGGCGATGGTGGCCAACTTCCAGGCCACCAGCCAGCGCATCAAGTACTCGCTGGTCCCCGTTGTGGCGGCCGTGCGAGGCCTGGCGTTGGGCGGCGGCTGCGAGTTCCAGATGCACAGCGCGCGCACCATCGCACACCTGGAAAGCTACATCGGCCTGGTCGAAGCGGGCGTGGGCCTGCTGCCGGCCGGCGGCGGCCTGAAGGAAATCGCGGTACGCGCCTCGCAGGCGGCCGGTCCCGGCGGCGACGTGTTCGCCGAACTGAAGAAGACCTTCGAAACGGTCGCGATGGCCAAGGTATCCGCCTCCGCGGCCGAGGCCAAGGAGCTGGGCCTGATGCGCGCGGGCGACAAGGTCGCCTTCAATGCCTATGAACTGCTGCATATCGCCAAGCAGGAAGTTCTGGCGCTGGCCGAGACCGGCTACCGCCCGCCCCTGCCCGCGCGCCGCATCCAGGTGGCCGGCGACGTGGGCATCGCCACCTTCAAGATGATGCTGGTGAACATGCTGGAAGGCCGTTTCATCAGCCCGTACGACTACGAGATCGCCGTGCGCATCGCCACCGTGCTGTGCGGTGGCGAAGTGGACCGCGGCGCGGTGGTCGACGACGAGTGGCTGCTGAAGCTGGAGCGCAAGCACTTCGTCGAACTCGCGCAGCAGGAAAAGACCCAGGCCCGCATCGCGCACATGCTGAAGACCGGCAAGCCGCTCAGGAACTAAGAATCGGGAATGGGGAATCGGGAATGGAAACAGTCAATTCCCGGCTCCCCGCTCCCTCCCTAATTTTCTGCCGGGAAGCAGGAATGCCGCAGATCGCGCGAATCCGCCTTTACGATTCTCGACTCTCCATTCCCCATTCCCGGCTTTCGGAGAAAGCCAAGTGAGCAAACAAATCCAAGACGCCTACATCGTCGCCGCCACCCGCACGCCGGTCGGCAAGGCGCCCAAGGGCGTGTTCCGCAACACCCGTCCGGACGACATGCTGGCGCACGTACTGAAGTCGGTGGTGGCGCAGGCCCCCGGCATCGACGTCAACCGCATCGACGACGCCATCATCGGCTGCGCGATGCCGGAAGCCGAGCAAGGCATGAATGTGGCACGCATCGGCCTGCTGTTGGCCGGCCTGCCGAACACGATCGCCGCGCAGACCATCAACCGTTTCTGCTCGTCCGGCCTGCAGGCCGTGGCGATGGCGGCGGACCAGATCCGCCTGGGCCATGCCGACCTGATGCTGGCCGGCGGCACCGAATCGATGTCGATGGTGCCGATGATGGGCAACAAGATCGCCATGGCGCCCAGCGTGTTCGACAACGATCACGTAGCCATCGCCTACGGCATGGGCATCACCGCCGAGAAGGTCGCCGAGGAATGGAAGGTATCGCGCGAGGACCAGGATGCCTTCGCCGTCGCCTCGCACCAGAAGGCCCTCGCTGCGCAGGCAGCGGGCGAATTCCGCGACGAGATCAGCCCCTACGAAGTCATCTCGCGTCAACCCGACCTGGCCGGCAACACCGTGCGCCTGAAGAAGCTGCTGGTGGAGCAGGATGAGGGGCCGCGTGCGGACACCTCGCTGGAAGGCCTGGCCAAGCTGCGCACGGTGTTCCGCAATCCGCAGTTCGGCGGCACCGTGACTGCGGGCACCTCGTCGCAGATGAGCGACGGCGCGGCCGGCGTGCTGCTGGCCTCGGAGCAGGCCATCAAGGATTACGGCCTGACCCCGCTGGCCCGTTTCGTCAGCTTCTCGGTCGCCGGCGTGCGCCCGGAAGTGATGGGCATCGGCCCGATCGCGGCGATCCCGAAGGCGCTGAAGCAGGCCGGCCTGACCAAGGATCAGCTGGACTGGATCGAACTCAACGAAGCCTTCGCCGCCCAGGCGCTGGCCGTGATCCGCGACAGCGAACTGGATCCCTCGAAGATCAACCCGCTGGGCGGCGCCATCGCGCTCGGTCACCCGCTGGGTGCCACGGGTGCGATCCGTACCGCAACGATCGTGCACGGCATGCGTCGTCACCAGAAGAAGTACGGCATGGTGACCATGTGCATCGGCACCGGCATGGGCGCGGCCGGCATCTTCGAATCGCTGTAAGCCTCAGCGATCACCCGACAGGAATGGCGCCGCAAGGCGCCATTTCTTTTGGTTACTTGCATGGCGTTACGCCATGCGTGCGCCGTCGGGTACGGGACGTTCCACGGCCGTCACCACCACACCGTCATCGGTGTGGAATCCGGTCAGCAGGAATTCCGAAATGAACGGCCCTACCTGCTTCGGAGGGAAATTGAGGACGCCTACGATCTGCCGTCCCACCAGATCCTCCGGCGCATACAGCGCGCGGATCTGGGCACTGGTCTTCTTCACGCCATGAGGGCCGAAGTCGACCCACAGCTTCCACGCGGGTCTGCGTGCTTCCGGAAACGGCTCAACCCGCAGCACCGTCCCGGTGCACAGCTGGACGCGCGTGAAGTCCTCCCAACCGATCACCGGCACACTCTCCGTCACACACCCTCCCTTCTTCCCTTCCGCGCCTTCCACGCATCCTTGGCCTCCGCCCACCAGTAGCTCACCTGCGCGCCCAGGAAGCCGGCAGGCTTCATCGCGGACACCAGGCCGTAGGCGGCGAACTCGCGCCATCGCCGATCGCCTTGCGCGATGGCGGAGGCGATGACTTCGCCCGCGAACGTCGTGGGCGCGACGCCATGCCCACCGAATGCCTGCGCCACCCACAAGCCCGGCTCCACCTGGCCGATCTGCGGCATCTCGTGGCGGGCATAGCTCATCAGGCCGGACCAGGCATGGTCGATGCGCACGCCCTCCAGTTGCGGAAACACCTTCAACATGTCGCGGTACAGCAGGCGCTCGACCGACCGAGGCGAGCGATCCAGGACCGAAATACGCCCACCCCACAGCAGACGGGAGTCCGGCAAAGGCCGGTAGTAATCGAATGCGAAGCGCGTGTCGTAGATGGCCGCACGTGTGCGCAGCGCCGTGTCCATCCGCGCGCCCAGCGGCTCGGTGACCATCACGTAGGTGGCGATCGGCAATACCCCCGCGTCGACACGGCGATGCAGGCGCGCCAGATAGCCGCCACAGGCCAGCACGACTTCGCGCGCGTCGACATGACCGGACGGGGTGGTGACCCGCCAGCCCCCCTCCCGCCGCTGCAGCGATACCGCAGGCGAATCGCCGAACAGGGATACACCGTGCCGCGACGCCGCCCGGACCAGGCCGTGGGCGTACTTGAGCGGATGGAAGTGGAAAGCCCGTGGCTCGAACAGCGCGTCGTGATATCGCGGAGTGAGTATCTGTTGACGCAACTCGTCGCGCTCGACCCAGTGCCAGTCCTGCGCGAAGACATCGGCCAGCAACGCCTGACGTTGCCGCAGCAGGTCGCGGTCGTCGAACCAGTTCGCCCAGAGGATCCCGGCCTGGGTGTCGTCGCACGCGATGCCATACTGCGAGATGCGCCTGCGGATCAATTCCACCGCTTCCACGGTGCCCGCGTACAGGGCGCGCGCGCGTTCGCGACCCAGATCGCGCAGCAGAGCCGCTTCGCCGCGGGAGAAGCCGCCGAACACGAAGCCGCCATTGCGGCCGGAAGCACCGAATGCGGGCTGCTCCGCTTCCAGCAGCACGACATCGCGATGTCCCCGCTCTGCCAGGCCCAGCGCCGTGTTCAGGCCCGCGAAGCCTCCGCCCACCACGCAGACATCCGCCTCCAAGGCGGTATGCAACGTGGGGAGCGTGGGCGCGCTACCGGCGGTGTCGGCGTAATAGTGGCGGATGGACGTGGGCATGCGCCGATTCTGCGGGAAGCGGGCCGCCCTTCACCAGGGCGTGTCGCGCCGCAACGATCATGGGAGGTCAGCCCAGTTCCCGCACGCCCAGTTCGTTCAGTGCACTCTGCATCATGCTGCGTGCCGCGTCGCTGAGCGCTTCGTGGTCCAACGCATAACGGATGGTGGCTTCGATCAGCCCGATGTGCGTACCGCAATCGAATCGGGTGCCCTGGAACCGGTAGGCATGCACCGGCTTCTCGCGCAACAGGGCCGCGATGGCGTCCGTCAGCTGGATTTCGCCGCCGGCACCCGGCGCGGTACTTTCCAACAGTGCGAAGATGCGCGCGTCCAGCACGTAGCGCCCCACGACCGCCAGCGTGCTGGGGGCAACCTCAGGCTTGGGCTTTTCCACGATGGCGCCGATGCGCCCCTCGCGTCCCGAGAAGGCGTCCGTCGCGACGATGCCGTAACTGCCGGTCTGTTCGCGCGGGACGTCCTGCACGGCGATCACGCTGGCGCCGCTGGACTCCGCCGCATCCGCCATCTGCTTGAGGGCGCCCGGCCCGCGGTTCCAGATCAGGTCGTCGGGCAACAGCACGGCGAAGGGCTCGTCCCCCACGATGGGCTTGGCGCACAGCACCGCATGCCCCAGCCCCAGGGCTTCGGCCTGGGTGACGAAGACGGCGCGAACGTGTGGCGGCAGCACGTTGCGGACGAGTTCCAGCTGTTCGACCTTGCCCGAGCGCTCCAGCTTCTGTTCCAGCTCGTAGGCCTTGTCGAAGTAGTCCGCCACCGCATGCTTGTAGCGGTTGGTGACGAAGATCAGCGTGTCACAACCCGCCTCCACCGCTTCATCCACCGCGTACTGGATCAGCGGCCGGTCGATGATCGGCAGCATCTCCTTGGGAACGGTCTTCGTCGCGGGCAGGAAGCGGGTGCCGAGTCCCGCCACGGGGAACACGGCCTTGCGGATGCGGGGCGAAGTCATCGGGTCCTGCGGGCGTCTCGACCGGGGAAGACCACTATGTTAGCCGATGCTCCGTTCTGTTCGTTCGACATCGGCGTGAACTCCGGTACGGCGATCCTCAGCACCTCGGCCAGCTCGGCGGTGTCGTAGCGCGCGTGCGCCGCCCGCAGGCGCTGCAGGGCCAGGTCGATGAACTCGCCCGAGACCTCTCGCGCGATCGCCTTCATGATCTTGGAGTGCGAGGTGGGTTGGTAGCGCTCGTCGGCGTGGAACAGCGTCTCGTGCAGCTTTTCGCCGGGGCGCAGACCCGTGTAGACGATGGCGATGTCGCGCCCCGGCTGCTTGCCGGCCAAACGGATCATCTGCTCGGCCAGCAGCCGGATCGGTACCGGATCGCCCATGTCCAGCGTATAGATCGAGGCGTGCGCCGCGCCCGAGGCGGCCTGCAGGATGAGCTGGCAGGCCTCCGGGATGGTCATGAAATAGCGGGTGACGTCGGGATCGGTCACGGTGACCGGCCCACCCTTGCGGATCTGTTCGCGGAACAGCGGCACCACGCTGCCGGCCGAATCGAGGACATTGCCGAACCGCACGGTGACGTAGCGCGTGCCGGAACGGGCATCATCGAGCGACTGGCAGGCCATCTCGGCCAGGCGCTTGGTGGCCCCCAGCACGTTGACCGGATCCACCGCCTTGTCCGTCGAGATCAGCACGAAGGTGGCAACGCCCGCTTCGCGGCAGGCGCGCGCCACCGCCTCGGTCGCCAGCACGTTGTTGCCCACGGCTTCGCGCAGATGGCCTTCCAGCAAGGGGACCTGCTTGTAGGCGGCGGCGTGGAACACGGCGTCCGGCTCGGCGACCGCCAACGCATGGGCGATCACGGCGGGGTCGCCGCAGTTGCCCAGCACCGGCAGGACTTCCAGGTCGGGAAAGGCGCGCCGCAGGTCGCCCTGGATGGTGATCAGCGCCAGTTCGTCGATTTCGACCAGCGCAATCCGCTGGGCACCATGCCGCGCGCACTGCCGGCAGAGTTCCGATCCGATCGAGCCGCCCGCGCCCGTGACCATGACAGTGCGCCCGCCCAGCCAGCCCCGGATGAGCTTCCAGTCCGGCGTCACCGATTTGCGACCCAGCAGGTCTTCGATCGCGACCTCCTTGAGATCGCCCGGCATCGACTGCCCTTCCAGCACGTTGATCAGTCGGGGCACCATGCGGAACGGCAAGCCTGTGCTTTCGCAGATCGCCACCACGCGCTGCATCGCAGGCGCGTCGAGTGAGGGCATGGCGATGACGAGCATTCGCGCCGCGGTTTCGCGCGCGACGGCGGCTGCGCTCTCCAATCCACCCAGCACGGGAATGCCCTGCAGCTTCGAGCCATGCAGACGGACGGCATCATCGAGGAAGGCGACCGGATGATAGACGCCGGTGCGACGCAACTCGCGAACCAGGGCTTCGCCTGCGCGCCCTGCGCCAAGGATCAATACGCGCGAGGCCGTTTCATTGATGCGCTGGGCCTGACTGTCCTTCCAGGCGCGATAGACCAGGCGTGGCAACCCAAGAAAACCGACCAGCGCGAACGGATAGAAGCCGAGCACGATGCGCGGCGTAGAGCCGAAGCGGTTGTAGAAGAACAGACCCAACACCACCCCCAGGAATCCGAGGGCGCACGCCTTCACAATGTTCCACAGGTCCGGCAGGCTGGCGAAGCGCCACAAACCTCGGTAGAGCCCCATCCACCAGAACACCGCGCCCTGCGCCAGCAGGACGATGGCGATCTCGTTGGACCACAGGGGAAACTCCGGGGCGGGCGCCAGCATGGCGTAGCGCAACCGGTGCAGGACCTGCCAGCAGACCCACACCATGGCCAGATCGTGGACCGCGACGAGGACGCGTGGCATCAAACCGCTCAATCGATCCCGCCAGGATTCCATCAGCTCCATCTCCAGGTGCCTGTGCTACCCACGCCATCCTCGGCGCAATGAAAACCAAAGCGCCCCACCTACTCCGTAGGCAGCGATCACCCCGGCGAGCGCCACCCCGAGCGTCGCTTGGGACAGCGCACATGTTAACAGTAATGTAACGCCGCCAAACGCTGTGTAAATCACGGTTACGGAGGTGTGTCCATAGCGTCGCGCGCCCATCTGGTAGAGGTGGCGGACATGAGGGGTCCACCACGACTCGCCGCGCAGGATGCGCTCCAGCAGCGTGAAGCCCGCGTCGACGAGGAAGGCCGTGAGCGGCAACAGCAGTACAGGCAACCTTGCGGGGGGCGATACCAGAGCCGCGGCCACGACCAACCCGGCCAGCGCGAAGCCCAGCGCCCCGCTACCCACATCCCCCAGGAATATGCGGGCCTTGGGAAAGTTGAAGGGCAGGAAGCCCAGGCAACCCGCCAGCACGGCCAGGGCCAGCCAATGCCAGCCGTCCGTCAACAGGGTTGAAATGGCCAGCGCCGCCAGCGCGGCCTGGCTGGCCGCCAGCCCATTGATGCCGTCCATGAAGTTCCAGACATTGACCAGCACCATGGCGATACCGAATGCCAGCACGGCCGGCCCTACCTGGCCGCTCTCGCCCCAGGCACCCGCTGCCAGGGCCAAGGCCGCGACGGCCTGGACGCCCAAGCGCAGCCAGGGGGACAGGGGGCGATGGTCGTCCCACCAGCCGATACCGGCGACAATCAGGAATCCGGGCAGGAATCCCCCCCATAACGCGCCTGCCGCGGGACCCAGGGCAAGGAAGACGCCCGCTGCAAGCACCGCCGCCACGATGGCGACACCACCGCCGCGCGGCGTCGCGACGCTGTGACTGCGCCGTTCGCCGGGCTGATCCAGCAGATTGCCGCGCAACGCATAATGACGCGCCCACCAGGTCGCCAAAGCGGCGGCTGTGGTCAGCAGCCCCAGCCAGACGAATGCGTGAGGCATCAGACCACCGCGTAGTTCAGCAGCGGCTTGATCGTGCCCCACTCCTTGCAGCTCGGGCATTGCCAATGGTGCGTGCGTGCCCCGAATCCGCACCGCGTGCACCGGTAGCTGGGATTGCGCACCAGCAGCTGGTCGGTGATGTGCTTCAGATCGTGCAGGGTCGCTGCCGGATCGGCGCCTTCGGCCAGCGTGAGGTCGATCAGTGCGGCCTCGCCTCTTACCGACGGACGATCCTTCAGCTGTCGGGCCAGATAGCTCCGGGCGGCTGCGACGCCCTCCTGGCGTTCCACCAGTCGGGTCAGCGCCAGCACGGGCGCGATGCCGCGATAGTGCTCGCACATCTCGGACAGGAACGCACGCGCACCCGACAGGTCGCCCACCTGCTCGTACCCGGCCAACAGGCTGGGCAGCACCTCGGGCAGGTAGTCGGGATCGTGGCGCGCCGCCCGCTCGAACGCACGGATCGCCGCCTCGGGATTACCCGCGTCGGATTCGATCCGGCCTTCGATGATGCCGGCGCGGACGCTGCCCGCATCGGCCTGGTAGGCGCGTGCTACCGCGGCGCGGGCCGCTTCGACATTGTTGGCGGTACGCTGGCGTTCGGCAAGCTCGCACTCGAACTGGGCGACCAGCTTGCCCATGGGCTCGCCGGTGACCTCCTCATAGCGCAGCGCGTTGTCGATCGCCTTTTCCCAGTCGCGCTCGGCCTGGTAGATGCCGATGAGGTGCTTGAGCGCCTGCGGCGCCCGCTGGTCGATGCGCGCCAGGTCGGTGAACACGGTCTCCGCGCGGTCCAGCAGGCCCGAGCGCATGTAGTCCTCGCCCAGCGCCAACAAGGCCTGCACGCGCTGGGCGTCGCTCAGGTCCGACCGCTGCACCAGGCCCTGGTGCAGGCGGATCGCGCGGTCTACCTCACCCCGCCGCCGGAACAGGTGGCCCAGCGCGACCTGCGTCTCGAAGGTTTCCTTGTCGAGCTCGGCGATGTGCAGGAAAAGCTCGATCGCCTTGTCCGGCTGCTCGTTGAGCAGGTAATTCAGGCCGCGGAAGTAGGTACTCGACAGCCGGCTGACCTGGGTATCCCCGTGCCGCTGTCCACCACGTCGGCCGATGATCCAGCCACTGAGCGCAGCCAGCGGAAGAAAGAGAAAGAACCAGAACCACTCGGTCAGGAAGGCCATGGATCAGGCGCCAGCGTCTTGGGACGGCGCCACGGCGCGTGTGGCCTTGCGCAGTTTGGCGTAGAGGGGCCAGACCAGTGTGGCCAGCACGATCAGCCCACCGACCACCACCCCCAGCAGCAAGGACAGCATGATGCCCACGCCGGACGACGTCTGGAATTCGGTGAACAGCAGCTTGAGGGTGATCGGCTGCGTGTTGAGCACGCCGATGATGAGTCCGTAGGCCAGAAACAGCAGTGCGACGACCAGGCGGAACATGTTCATCAGGCGACTCCTTGCAGGACGGCGCCTAGCTTAGCGGAGTCGGCGCGGAACGACACGCGCACGACCGGACGCTACTCCCCTGCCTCTTCGATGGGCGTGACGTCGCTGACGCGCTCGCGCAGCTCCTTGCCCGGCTTGAAATGGGGAACGTGCTTGGCGGGCAATGCGACCGATTCGCCCGTCTTGGGATTGCGGCCCATGCGCGGCGGACGGTAATGCAGCGAAAAACTGCCGAATCCGCGGATCTCGATGCGATCGCCCTGGGCAAGCGCGCCGCCCATCATTTCCAGCAACGCCTTGACGGCCAGATCCACGTCCTCGGCCTTGAGGTGCGGCTGGCGGCGGCTGAGGATCTCGATGAGTTCGGATTTGGTCATCGCGTCTGGTGTTCGGGCGGATGTACCCGCGCCGGCCCGGAACACTCCGGGCCGGCGGGGACGTTACTGCAGGTGGAACTTCAAGCGTTCTGCCGGTTACTCGGACTTGCCGCCATCCAGCTGCGCACGCAGCAGCGCGCCCAGGCTGGTGGTGCCGGCAGCGGCTTCGGCGGCGGACTTGTTGTACTCGGCCAGCGCTTCGGCGGTTTCGGCTTCGTCCTTGGCCTTGATCGACAGCTGCAGGGTGCGGCCCTTGCGGTCCATGCCGATGAACTTGGCTTCCACCTTGTCGCCGACCTTCAGGTGCTGGCTGGCATCGTCCACGCGGTCGTGGCTGATGTCGCGCGCCATCACGTAGCCCTCGATGCCGTCGGCCAGTTCGACCGTGGCGCCCTTGGCGTCCACTTCCTTCACCGTGCCTTCGACCTTCGAACCCTTCGGGTGCGCCGCCATGTACTGGCCGAACGGATCCTGCTCCAGCTGCTTGACGCCCAGGCTGATGCGCTCGCGCTCCGGATCCACGGCCAGCACCACGGCTTCCAGCGTGTCGCCCTTCTTGAAGTTGCGCACGATGTCTTCGCCGGTGGTGTTCCAGCTGATGTCGGACAGGTGGATCAGGCCGTCGATGCCGCCGTCCAGGCCGATGAAGATGCCGAAGTCGGTGATCGACTTGATCTGGCCGGACACCTTGTCGTTCTTCTTGTGGGTGGCCGCGAAGGTTTCCCACGGATTGGCGGCGACCTGCTTCATGCCCAACGAGATGCGGCGACGCTCTTCGTCCACGTCCAGCACCATCACTTCGACCTCGTCACCGACCTGCACGACCTTGGACGGGTTGACGTTCTTGTTGGTCCAGTCCATCTCGGACACGTGCACCAGGCCTTCGACGCCCGGCTCGATCTCGACGAACGCGCCGTAATCGGTGACGTTGGAGACCTTGCCGAACACGCGGCTGTTGGCCGGGTAACGACGGGCGATGTTGTCCCACGGATCCTCGCCCAGCTGCTTCAGGCCCAGCGAGACGCGGTTGCGCTCACGGTCGTACTTCAGCACGCGGACGTCCAGCTCCTGGCCGACTTCCACGACTTCGGACGGATGGCGCACGCGCTTCCAGGCCATGTCGGTGATGTGCAGCAGACCGTCGATGCCGCCCAGATCGACGAACGCGCCGTAGTCGGTGAGGTTCTTGACCACACCCTTCAGCACCACGCCTTCCTGCAGCTTGTCCATCAGCTGCTCGCGCTCTTCCGAATGCTCGCTCTCGACCACCGCACGGCGGGAGACGACCACATTGTTGCGCTTGCGATCCAGCTTGATGAGCTTGAACTCGAGTTCCTTGCCTTCCAGGTAACCCGGGTCGCGCACGGGGCGCACGTCGACCAGCGAACCCGGCAGGAACGCGCGGACGTCCTTGATGTCGACGGTGAAACCACCCTTGACCTTGCCGCTGATGCGGCCGGTGATGGTTTCGTTCTTCTCCAGCGCCTGCTCCAGCTCGTCCCACACCATGGCGCGCTTGGCCTTCTCGCGCGAGAGGACGGTTTCGCCGAAGCCGTTCTCGATGGAGTCGAGGGCCACCTTCACTTCGTCGCCCACGCCCACGTCGATTTCGCCGGCGTCGTTCCGGAACTGTTCGATCGGCACGATGCCTTCGGACTTCAGGCCGGCGTTGATCACCACCACGTCGTTGCGGACTTCCACGACGACGCCGGTGACGATGGCGCCCGGCTTCAGCTTGGCCAGTTGGGTCTGGCTCTGTTCAAACAGCTCGGCAAATGATTCGGTCATTGAAAAAATACTCGGTTGATGAAACAGACCGGCGAGCGGGAGCGCGCAACGGTCCACCCGTTGTCGGCCTGCGCGGGATTGCGTGTGGCCGTGAGTGTTGTGGTTGGAAAAAACCGCGCGGCGGATTCCGCACGGGACCCTCTGCGGCGCGGGAGCTAGCCCGCGCGCACCGGCACCAGGGCCAGCACACGTTCGACGACGGCCTCGATGCCGAGGCCGGTGGTGTCGATGATGACGGCGTCGTCGGCCGGCTTCAGGGGCGCCACCGTGCGCTGGGCGTCACGGGCATCGCGGGCGAGGATCTCGCGCAGCAGACCGTCGATTGTGACGGAAACCCCTTTGTCTTTCAACTGCTTATACCGCCTTTCGGCGCGCTCCTCGGCGCTGGCGGTCAGGAACACCTTGTAGGGCGCATCCGGGAAGATCACCGTACCCATGTCCCGCCCGTCCGCCACCAGCCCCGGCGCCTGGCGGAACGCGCGCTGCCGCTCCTTCAGGGCGGCTCGCACCTCCGGGATGGCCGCGATGGCCGACGCCAGGGCTCCGGTCGTTTCCAGACGAAGCTCGTCGGTCGCGTCAAGATCGTCGACGATCACGCGCAAACCGGCATCTGTCTCGCGAAAGCCTACCCGCGTGTCGAAGGCGCAACGCACGAGGGCGGCCGGGTCCGACACGTCCAGGTCGGCCCAGCTGGCCGCCACCCCCACCGCGCGGTAGAGGGCGCCGGAATCCAGGTAGTGCCAGCCCAGCCGTGAAGCGGCGATCCGACTGACGGTACCCTTGCCGGCCCCGGAGGGGCCATCGATGGTCAGGACGGGGACGGGATCGGACATGCGGTTTTCCAGGCGGTCGGATGCCCCATTATGACGCCGGACGCGTCGGCACCGGCCCATGCCGGCCGCCGGGTTGCCGTCCCTAGCGTGCAACCGCTTGATCCGGCTATGGAAACCCCGCTAGAATAGCGGGCTTCGCTTCACTCCATACATTCACGCCGAGGTTTCAACTCATGAAGGTCCTGTCCTCCCTGAAGTCGGCGAAGGCCCGTCACCGCGACTGCAAGGTGGTCCGCCGCCGCGGCAAGGTCTTCGTGATTTGCAAGTCCAACCCCCGCTTCAAGGCGCGCCAGCGCTGAGAACGGCATTGCCGGCCCGGGCCGGCAATGTGCGAGAAGCCGCCGCAAGGCGGCTTTTCTGTTTCCGGGCACTTCTTTTTCCGGCCGGCACCGCCGCACCCACCGTCCTGGCCTTCGCCATTCCTTGCGGCCCGGCCGTTTTTTGTTTTCGGCCTTTTGTTATAAAAGGCGGGTCACCCAGGGGAACCCCACCATGAGCCGTCGCGTCCTTGTCCTGCCCTTGATCGCCCTGCTCGGCCTGTCCGGCCCGGCCCTGGCCGATACTCTGCTGATCGAGCGCGCGCAGGAAACGCCTGCCGCCGCCCCCGTGCGCGGCCAGACCGCGGCCGAGGTGGAAGCCCGCTTCGGCGCCCCGCAGCAGAAGCTGGAACCGCGCGGCGGCCAGAAGCGCCAGTGGCCGGTGATCCAGCGCTGGGTGTACCCGGGTTTCACCGTATACTTCGAGAAGAGCCGCGTGATCGACGTGGTGATCAACAAGGCCAGCGCCGAGGAAATCGGCCCCAAGCCCCCCATCCGCTGACACCGCGCGGCACGGCCGCGCCATTGATGCCATGACCGATGCCTTTCGTTTCCCCGCGGAGTGGGAACCCCAATCCGCGGTCCTGATCGCGTGGCCGCACGCCGATACCGACTGGGCCGAGCGCCTGGCGGACGTGGAAGAGACCTACGTTGCCCTGGTCGCCGCCATCACCCGCTTCCAGCCGGTCGTGATTTGCGTGGCCGACGACGACCTGCAGACCTACGCCGAGGCCCGACTGCGATCCGCACGGGTGGACATGGACCAGGTGCGCTTCGTCCCGGCGGAGTACGACGACACCTGGCTGCGCGACTCCGGCCCCATCACGCTGCGCGATGGGCAGCGCTTCAAGCTGCTGGACTTCCGCTTCACCGGCTGGGGCGGCAAGTACGAGGCCAGCCGCGACGACCGCCTGGTCGGCGAGCTGTCCGGCATGCAGTTGTTTCACAACTATTTTGTCCAAAGCATTGATTTTGCTCTGGAAGGCGGCGCCATCGAAACCGACGGCGCGGGCACCCTCCTGACCACCTGGCAATGCCTGCACGAACGGCATCCGGACGCCAGTCGCGAGGACCTGACCGGGAAACTGGCCGGCTGGCTGAAGCAGCAGCGGGTGCTGTGGCTGGACCATGGCTATCTGGAAGGCGACGACACCGACGCCCATATCGACACCCTCGCCCGCTTCGCCCCCGGCGATGCCATCGTCTACCAGGCATGCGACGACGCTTCGGATGCGCACTACGCCGAACTGCAGGCCATGGCCGCCGACATCGCCGCGCTGCGCACGGCCGACGGGCGCCCGTACCGCGCATTCCCGCTTCCCTGGGCACGGCCGGTGATCGACGACGGGCGCCGTCTGGCCGCCTCGTACGCGAACTACCTGATCATCAACGGCGCCGTGCTGATGCCGGCCTATGGCGACCCCGCAGACGCCGCCGCCGCCGCCGTGCTGGCGCAGGCCTACCCCGACCGCGAGATCGTGCAGGTGCCCTGCCGCGCCCTGATCTGGCAGAACGGCAGCCTGCACTGCATCACCATGCAGCTGCCGGCCGGCCTGCTGGGCTGAGTACATCCCTGCGCGCCCCGGCGCGCGGCACCGTGACATCAGTTGGGCACGGATTGAACGTTTCGTTTACACCCTGCGGGGGCTGATCCCCGATAACGACCGTTTCCCCAAAGGAGACGGCCGTGTACACACGACGCAGGTTCCTCGCCACCTCCGCCATCGCTGCCGCCGGCATCGGCCTGGCGGCCTGCCGCGATGCGGCCCAGGCCCAGCCGTCCTCCGCCGGCGCACCAGGCGCCATCGGCCCGTTGAACACGCGCGCCATTCCCTCGACCGGCGAAAAGATCCCCGTGATCGGCATGGGCACCTCGGGCAGCTTCGAAGTAGGCCAGAGCGCCGCCGAACGGGATCCGCTGCGTGAGGTGCTGAAGCGCTTCTTCGCTGCCGGCGCCACCGTGATCGATACCGCGCCTACCTACAGCGTGGCCGAGGACGTCATGGGCGCCCTGCTCGCCGAGCAGGGACTGACGGGTAAGGCGTGGCTGGCCACCAAGCTCTCCGGCGTAACCGGCCGCGAAGCGGGCCTGGCGCAGT
Organism: Pseudoxanthomonas sp. F11; assembly: GCF_037046485.1. Lineage (NCBI taxonomy): Bacteria > Pseudomonadati > Pseudomonadota > Gammaproteobacteria > Lysobacterales > Lysobacteraceae > Pseudoxanthomonas > Pseudoxanthomonas sp. F11. The sequence continues at coordinate 95,984 of NZ_JBANLZ010000006.1, forward strand.
TTTCCGACACCCTGCGCCGGCTCGGGACCGACAAGGTGGCATTGCTGCAGGTCCACAACCTGGGCGACCTGAAAACCCAGATGGCCGTCGCGCGCGAACTGAAGGCGCAGGGCAAAGTGAAGTATGTCGGCGTGACGCACTACGTCGAACGGGCGCAGGAACAACTCGCCGATGTCGTGCAAGCGGAAAAGCCGGACTTCCTGCAGATCAACTACTCGGTGGCCAGCCGTGGGGCCGAGAAGCGCGTACTCCCGCTGGCCCGGGACCTGGGTGTGGCGGTGCTGATCAACCGGGCCTTCGAGGACGGCAGGCTGTTCGCGCAGGTCAAGGACAAGCCCCTGCCGCCGGCACTCACCGAAACCGGCGTGACCTCATGGGCGCAGGCCTTCCTGAAGTTCGCACTGAGCCATCCGGCGGTGACTGCGGTGATCCCGGCAACGGGGAAGCCGGACCGGCAGACCGACAATCTGAAGGCCGGCACCGGCCCGGACCTGACGCCCGCCCAGCGCGATGCGCTGATCGCCACCCTCGCCTGAGCCCTTCCATGCCGGATACCTTACGACCTGCCCCACGCGGTGCGCCGACACGCCTGCTGTCCCGACTGTTCAACGTCGCGCCCCACGAGGCCCCTGCGGTGGGCGCGGGCTTGCTGATGTTCTTCCTGCTGTTCGCCGGCTATTTCATGCTGAGGCCGATCCGCGAAACGATGGGCGTGGCCGGCGGCGTGGATAACCTGCAGTGGCTGTTCACAGGCACCTTCCTCGCCACGCTGATCGTGCTGCCGCTGTTCGGCTGGATCGCGTCGAAGGTATCGCGTCGGCGGATCCTCCCGTGGGTCTTCGGTGCGGTCGTCGCCAGCCTGCTGGCGTTCGGCCTGGCCCTGCTGGCGAAGCCGGACGACGTGTGGCTGGCGCGCGGCTTCTACATTTGGGTGTCGGTGATCAACCTGCTGCTGATCTCCCTGGCGTGGAGCGTATTGGCCGACGTCCTGGCCAGTAGCGAGGCCAAGCGCCTGTTCGCACTGATCGCCAGCGGCGCCAGCCTCGGCGGGCTGGCGGGACCGCTGCTGACCACGCTGCTGGTCGGCCATCTTGGCCACGGTGGCCTGATGCTGCTGTCCTCGTTGCTGATGGGTGCCAGCGGCGCCACCGCCGTGTGGCTCCACCAGTGGCGCGACCGGCATCCCTTGCCAGATGGCGCCAGCGCGGCCGAGCAGCGGCGCGCTCCGCTGGGCGGCAATCCGTTCGCGGGCGCCACCGAGGTGTTCAAGTCGCCCTACCTGGCCGGCATCGCGCTGTTCGTGCTGCTTCTGGCGACGGTCACGACCTTCCTCTACTTCGAGCAGGCCAGGCTGGTGGAGCAGCTTTTCCCGGACAAGGCGCAGCAGACCCGCGTGTTCGGCACCATCGACACGGTGGTGCAGGCGCTGGCCATCCTCAGCCAGCTGTTCATCACCGGCCGCATCGCCCAGCGGCTGGGCGTGGGCGTGTTGCTGGTCGCGGTGCCGCTGGTGATGGCGGCGGGTTTCCTGTGGCTAGCGCTGGCGCCGGTCTTCGGCGTGTTCGTGGTGGTGATGGTCGCGCGGCGGGCCGGCGAGTACGCCTTCGTCCGTCCCGGCCGCGAGATGCTCTACACGGTGGTCGCGCCGGGACAGAAGTACAAGGCGAAGAACTTCATCGACACGGTGGTATACCGCGGCGGCGATGCGCTCAGCGGCTGGGTCAAGCGCGCGCTGGACGTGCTGGCCGAACACCCTGCCGTGGCCATGCTGATCGGCACCGGCGTGGCGCTGGCGTGGGCGGCGACCGGTGTGGCACTGGGCCGGCAACAGCGCCGTCGCGAGGAGACCACGACCTCCTGAGCGTGGCGCGGCGTGTTCACGCCGCGTGCGCCTGCGCGCGAGGTGGACGCGGTACCATTCGCCCCCTCGCCGCCGCTGCCCGATTGCGCCCACGATGAACCGCACCACGCTGCCCGTTGCCCTGATCCAGGAAAAGAACCACGGCGACGCCGACGCCAACCTGTCGGTGATCGAAGCCCGCGTGGCCGAGGCCGCCAAGCGTGGGGCCCGCCTGGTGCTGTTGCAGGAACTGCACAACGGTGCCTACTTCTGCCAGCACGAATCGGTGCGGGAATTCGACCTGGCCGAGCCGATCCCCGGTCCCAGCACCGAGCGCCTGGGCGCGCTGGCCAAGCAGCACGGCGTGGTGCTGGTGTCGTCGCTGTTCGAGCGCCGCGCCGCGGGGCTGTACCACAACACCGCGGTGGTCTACGAAAAGGACGGCCGCATCGCGGGCAAGTACCGCAAGATGCATATCCCGGACGATCCGGGCTTCTACGAGAAGTTCTATTTCACGCCGGGCGACATGGGGTTCACCCCCATCGATACGTCGGTCGGCCGTCTCGGCGTGCTGGTGTGCTGGGACCAGTGGTATCCCGAAGCCGCGCGCCTGATGGCGCTGGCCGGTGCGGATCTGCTGCTGTATCCCACCGCGATCGGCTGGGATCCGGACGACGAGCAGGCCGAAAAGAACCGCCAGCGCGATGCCTGGGTGTTGAGCCACCGCGGCCACGCCGTCGCCAACGGCCTGCCGGTGTTGAGCTGCAACCGCGTCGGCCACGAGCCTTCGCCGCTCGGCGCATCGGGCATCCAGTTCTGGGGCAACAGCCACGTGCTGGGTCCACAGGGCGAATTCATCGCCGAGGCCGGCGGCGAAGAGACCCTCCTGATGGCCGACGTCGACCTGCAGCGCAGCGAGCACGTCCGCCGCATCTGGCCGTTCCTGCGCGACCGCCGCATCGACGCGTACGGCGACCTGCTCAAGCGCTACATCGACTGAGGCCCGCGCGTGCCCCTGATCGTCCGCGATGCCACGCCGGCCGACGTGCCGGCCATCGCCGCCCTCTACGCGGATGAAGTCCGCGACCATGTCAACACGTACGAGTACGACGTGCCGGATGACGCCGAAATGGCGCGTCGCATGCAGGGCGTGCTCGACGCCGGCTATCCGTACCTGGTGGCCGAGCTGGACGGAGAGTTCGTCGGCTACGCCTATGCCAGCAGCTATCGCGCCCGCGCGGGCTACCGCAAGACCGTGGAGAACTCGGTCTACGTGGTCCCCGGTCGACAGGGCCAGGGCATCGGCGCGGCGCTGATGCAGGCACTGATCGACGCCTGCGAAGCGCGCGGCTATCGGCAGATGATCGCCGTGATCGGCGAGCCCACCAATACCGCCTCCATCCGCCTGCACGAGAAGTTCGGCTTCACCCTGGTCGGCATCTTCCGCGGCATCGCCTGGAAGCACGACCGCTGGCTGGACACTGTGCAGATGCAGCGCACCCTCGGCGCCGGTACCAGCGCGCCCCCGCAAGACGAATGACACGATGACCGAATCCAATCCCCTTCCCGCCGATCCGTTGCACGGACAACCCCATGAGATCGTCGAGCGGGATGGCGTGCGCTACACCCTGCTCGGCACCGCCCACGTCTCGCGCGCCAGCGTCGATGCCGTGCGAGCGGCCGTGGCCAGTGGCGACTACGACAGCGTGGCGGTGGAGCTGGACCCGGGCCGCCTGCAGTCGCTGACCGATCCCGACACCCTCACGCGGCTCGACCTGGTGAAGGTGATCCGCGAAGGCAAGACGCACCTGTTCGCTGCCAATCTGGCGCTGGCCGCCTATCAGCGGCGGCTGGCCGAACAGCTGGGCGTCGAGCCCGGCGAGGAACTGAAGGCCGGTGCGCTGGACGCGCAGGCACGCGGGTTGCCGGTGCACCTGATCGACCGCGAGGTCGGACTGACCTTCAAGCGTGCGCTTCAGTCGCTGGGCTGGTGGCAGCGCACGAAGGTCGGTGCCGGCATCCTGGCCAGCATGTTCGGCGATGAAGAGGTCGGCGACGACGAGATCGAAAAGCTCAAACAGGGCGACATGCTGGAATCCAGCTTCGGCGAGTTCGCCGCCGAAAGCCCGCAGCTGTACCAGGCCATCATCGCCGAGCGCGACCAGTACATGGCCTCGGCGCTGCGCCAGGTCGCGGCCGGCGTGCCGGCCGGCGCCGCATCTCCCTACCGCGTCCTGGCGGTGGTCGGCGCTGGCCATCTTCCCGGCCTGGTCCGCCACCTCCGTGACGATGCCGGGGATCCGGCCGAACTGCGGCGTTCGCTGGAGATCGTGAAGCCCAAGTCGCGCGTGCCGTGGATGGAGCTGGTGATCGGCGTGTTCCTGGTCGGCGGCTTCGCCTGGGGTTTCTGGCAGGGCGGCGTGGATGTCGGCTCGGATCTGCTGATCCAATGGGTGCTGGCGACCGGCGTACTGGGCGCCATCGGCTGCGCGATCGCGGGCGGGCATCCGCTCAGCATCCTCGCGGCCTTCATTGCCTCGCCGCTCACGCCGCTGCATCCCGCACTCGCTTCGGGCACGGTCAGCGCCTTCGTCGAGGCGACGCTGCGCAAGCCCACCTACGCGGACTTCATGGCCCTGCGCGACGACGTGCAGACGGTGAAAGGCTGGTGGAAGAACCGGGTGGCGCGGATCCTGCTCAATTTCTTCCTCACCAGCCTGGGCACCGCCATCGGGGTGTGGACGGGCGGCTTGAGGATGCTGGGCAAGCTGGTCGGCTGAGCCAAGCTCCGGGAGAACAGAAAAAGAGCCGGGCATTGCCCGGCTTTTTTCGTCAGCTCCCTCAGTCGACGTGCAGCGCCGTGACGCTGGCCTTCGACGGGGCATCACCCCGTCGCATGCGGGCCCGCGCGATCGCCCGTGCCGTGCCGCTGCGCAGATCGTCCAGGATGGCGTAGATGGTCGGCAGGAACAGCAGGCTGACCACCGTGGAGAACGCCAGGCCACCGGCGATGGCCCGCGCCATCGGTGCGTAGGCCGGGCCGTCGCCCGCCATCTGCGTATTGGCCATCGCGATGGGGATCATCGCCAGGATCGCCGTGCCCATCGTCATCAGGATGGGCCGCAGGCGCTCGCGACTGCCCTCCACCAGCGCATCGGTACGCGACAGGCCGCGCCGTCGCAGGTTGTTGATGTGCTCCACCATCACGATGCCGTTGTTCACCACCACGCCCATCAGCACCAGGATGCCGATGAAGGACATGATCCCGAACGTCGTGCCCGTCAGCGCGAACAGCCAGAACACGCCGAACACCGAGAACAGCACGCCGCTCATGATCGCCGCCGGGAACAGGAGCGACTCGAACACCGCCGCCATCACGATGTAGATCATCACCAGCGCGATCAGCAGGTTGAACATCATCTGCGCACTGGCTTCGTCCTCTTCCTGGAACGCGCCGCCGTCGAAGGAGTAGCTGTAACCGGCCGGGAACGACATGCCCTTCAGCGTCTCCTCCAGCGCCTTGCGCGCCTCCGGCACCGTGGCCTTCTCGGCAAGATTGGCCTGCACGGACAGCGTGGTCTGCCGGTTGGTGCGCTGGATCTGGGTGGCCGACGGCTGCACGCCCACGTCCACCAGCGCCAGCAACGGCACCGTACGGCCGTCCGGTGCGCGCACCATGAAGCCCGACAGGTCGTCCGTGCCGTAGTCCTCCGCACCCGCGAAACGCACCCAGACAGGCACTTCCGTCTCGCCGCGGCGGAACTCGCGCAGCGGCGCTCCGCGCAGCGCCAGGCTGACGAAGCGCGCGACCTCTTCGGCGCTGAAGCCGAAGGCCGCCGCACGCTCACGGTCCACGCGCACGTTGAGCTCGCTGTTCTGGTCGCCCACGTCCACCCGCACGTCCCGCAGCTCCTTGCGCTTGGCCAGGATCGGGATCAGGTCGTTGGCGATCTCCGACAGCGTCTGGGTGGAATCGCCGACCAGCTGGAAGGACACGCCTTGCCCCGGCTGGCCGCCGCCACCCTGGCCGCCGCCTTCGCCGCGGATGCCGATGTTGGCGCGCGCCGACTTGGGCAGGTCCTCGCGCAACTGCTCGATGATCGGCTTGGTTTCGCTGGCCTTGTCGGTATCGAACTTGACCTGGGTGCCGCCCCAGCCCTGTTCGCTGAAGTAGGAATAGACTTGCGTGACCCGGTATTTCTTGCGGTTGGCCTCCAGGAACTGTTCGACCTTCAGGATCTCGGCCGACATCTGCTCCTTGGTGTAGGCGCCCTTCCACTGGTAGTACAGCTCGGCTTCGCCGCCGCTGTCGCCGCCGAACATGTCGAACTTGGTGAACTTGATGGGCACGAAGCTGACCACCACGATCAGCAGGATGCCCAGCACGCTCCAGCCGCGATGCTCCAGCGTCCAGCGCAGCAGGCCGGCGTAACGCTTCTGCATGCGCGGAATGATGCCGGTTTCGGTGCGCACCAGCGGCGGCGTCTTCAGCCGCGCCGAGATCATCGGAATCAGGCTCACCGCGACCAGCCACGAGGCCAGCAGCGACACCGAGATGGTGATCGCGATCTGGCCCAGGTAGATGCTGAGGAAGTTGCGCTCGCCGAACAGGTTGGGCACGAACACGATGCAGTGGCACAGCGTGCCGGCCGACAGCGCGATGGCGACATGGCGGGTGCCGACGATCGACGCCCACACCGGGTTGTCCGGGTACTTCTCGCGTTCCTGGTAGATGCTTTCCACCACCACCACGGCGTTGTCCACCAGCATGCCGATGGCCAGCAGCAGTCCCATCATCGACAGGATGTTCAGCGTCACCCCGGCGAAGTACATGAAGCCCAGCGTCATCACGAAGCAGATCGGGATGGCCAGCGTCACCATCGACACCGACGGCCAGTGGCGCAGGAAAAACCACAGCACGACGATCGACAGCACCAGGCCGATCAGACCGGCCTCGGCCAGCTCCAGCAGCGAGGAGGTGACGTTCTCGCCCTGGTTCTCGATCACCTTGACCTGCACGTCGCTGAGCTGCGGCTGCGCGCGGATCGCTTCCACTTCCGCCAGCGCCTTGCTGGACACCTCCACCAGGTTGGCGTTGCGCTCCTTGAAGATGTCCAGGCCCACGGCCGGCTGGCCATCCAGGCGCCGCCCGTAATCCATGCGGGCGGGCTTCAGGCGCACGTCGGCGATGTCGCCCAGGCGCACGCTGCCGGTGCCGACCACCAGGTCGCGCAACTCCTGCAGGTCGGTCAGTTCGCCTACCGGCTGCACGCGCAGGCGCTGCGGCCCGTCGCTGATCACGCCGGCGGAGATGGAGAAGTTCACCGCCTGCAGGCGCTGGGTCAGGTCGTTGAGGCTCAGGTTGTGCGCGGTCAGCCGATCCTGGTTGATCGCGATCTCCACCTCGTTCGGCGGCGCGCCCGAGACGTCCACGCGCGCCACGCCGGGGATGCGCTCGATGCGGCGCTTGAACTCGCGCTCGATCATGTCGTACGCGCCGGTCAGGTCGGTCTTGCTGGCCAGACGCACCCGCAGGACCGGCTGGTCCGTGGTGGAGAACTTGAAGACGAAGTAGCGCTGCAGGTCTTCCGGCAGGTCGTCGCGGATGGCATCCAGCCGCTCGCGCGCCTCCGAGGCCGCGATGGCGACATCGCGGTCCCAGTTGGAGAACTGGATGAAGATCTGCGCGCCCTCCGCCTTGGCGTTGGACTCCATCCGCTTGATGCCCGCCATCGTCGAGAGCGCCTCCTCGGCCGGGCGCAGCACCGTGCGTTCGACCTCCTCGGGCGTGGAGCCGGTGTACGGCAACGACACGAAGATGAAGGGCGGCGAGACCTCGGGAAAGGCCTCCAGCGGCAGGCGGATCGCCGCGATCAGGCCGATCACGAACAGCGAGATGAAGAACATCACCGCCGTCACCGGCCGCTTGATGCTGAACTCCGCGACGCTCATGCGGGTTCGCCCTCCCCTTCAGCCGGCATCGCCGCCGCCTTGCGGGCACGGCGACCGCGTTCCAGGTAGTAGTCGTCGGCGCGGCGGTCCAGCAGGTCGTACACCACCGGGATCACCAGCAGGGTGAGCAACGTGGACACCAGCAGACCGCCGATCACGGTGATGGCCATGGGCGAACGCACCTCGGCGCCCGGACTCCCGAACAGCGGCGCGGTGGCCAGCGGCAGGAAGCCGAACAGCGTGCACAGCGTGGTCATGATGATCGGCCGCAGGCGCGAACGCGCGCCCTCCACCAGCGCCTCGCGCTTGGCCACGCCGGCCTCGCGCAGCTGGTTGACCTTGTCGATCAGGATGATGGCGTTCTTGGTGACCAGGCCCACCAGCAGGATCAGGCCGATGAAGACCACCACCGACACCGGCGAACGGGTCAGGAACAGCGCCGCCACCGCGCCCACCAGTGCCAAGGGGATGGTGAACAGGATCACGAACGGATGCAGCAGGGATTCGAACTGCGAGGCCATCACCAGGTACACCAGGAACACCGCCAGGCCGAAGGCGAACAGCAGCGAGCTGACCGACTCGGCCAGTTCTTCGCCCTGCCCGCCGATATGCATGCCGACGCCGGCGCCGAGCGGATTCTCGGCGACCATCTGCTGCACTTCCTGCACCGCGCTGCCCAGATCGATGTCGCGCAGGTTGGCCGACACGATGGCCACCCGCACCTGGTCGGCACGGTGGATTTCGCTGGGGCCGGTGGTGGCCACCACGTCGGCGACCGCCGCCAGCGTGACCGGGCGGGCGCTACCCGGGTTGACGATCAACTGGCGGATGCTCTCCACCGAGGCGCGGTCGCCTTCCTGCGCGCGCACCAGCACGTCGATCTTGCGGTCGCGGAAGCTGTAGCGCGTGGCCACTTCGCCGCGCACCTTCTTCACCACCACGTCGGCGATCTGGCGGGTGGTCAGACCCAGCGCACCGGCGCGCTCCTGGTCGAAGCGGATCTGGATCTCGGGAAAGCCCTGCTCCACGGTCGATTTGACGTCGGCATAGTGCGGGTTGGTGCGCAGCAGCGCCGCCAGCTTCTGGCCCGCCTTTTCGATACTGGCCAGGTCCTGCCCGCGCAGCTCGACCTCCAACGGGGTGGAGAAGCTGAAGAGTTCCGGACGGCTGAAATCGACCTGCGCGCCCGGATGCTGCTTCATGCTGGCACGCAGCGCTTCCGTTTCACGAGCCTCCAGGGCCTCGCTGCCGCCGTTGGCCATCACCACCGTCAGCTTGCCGATGTTCTCACCGCTCTCGGTGGGATTGGCGTCCAGGCGCGTGCCGCTGCCGCTCACGCCGTAGAGGGCATGAATGCCTTCGGCCTTGGCGTGCTGGTTCTGAAGTTCGCGCACCAGGGCGTCGGTCTTGGCCAGCGGCGTGCCGGGCGGCAGCTTCACCGTCATCTCGAAGCGGTCCTGCGCCAGCTGCGGGATCAGGTCCGCGCCCAACAGCGGCACCATCGCCAGCGAAGCGACGAACGCGGCGGCGGCGAAGCCCAGCACCAGCCAGGGGCGCTGCAGCGACGCCGGCAGCAGGCGCATGTAGCCGGACTCGGCGCGGTGGTACGGCGCCATCGTCAGATCGGACGCCTTGCGCATCACCGGCCCCACCACCGCCACGACGCCGCGCCAGACGCGCACAACCAGCCAGGCGATCCCGAAGAATGCGTAGCGGAACGTCGCGCCGATGCCACGGCCGCTGGCCGCGATCGGCTTCTGCCAGCGCGAGGCGGGCTTCCATTGCGGATGCGGGGCTTCCTCGGGGAACGCCAGCGGCGGACGGCCCTTCAGCGAGCTCAGCATCGGAATGAGCGTCATCGACACGATCAGCGAGATGCCGATGGCGATGGCGACCGTCAGCGCCTGGTCGCGGAACAGCTGGCCGGCGATGCCCTGCACGAATACCAGCGGCAGGAACACCGCGATGGTCGTCAACGTGGACGCCACCACCGCCATGCTGACTTCGCGCGTGCCGACCATGGCCGCTTCCAGGATGCCCAGGCCGCGCTCGCGCGCCTTGGCGATGCTTTCCAGCACCACGATGGAGTCGTCCACCACCAGGCCGGTGGCCAGCGCCAGGCCGCCCAGCGACATGACGTTCAGGCTCAGTCCCAGTTCGCCCATGAAGAAGAACGTGGTGACGATGGAGACCGGCAGCGACAGGCTGATGACGAAGGTGCTCCAGCCATCGCGCAGGAACAGGAAGATGATCAGGATGGCCAGCAGGCCGCCGATCACGGCATCCTTCTTCACGTCGGCGATCGCGTGCTCGATGAACAGCGACTGGTCGTCGATGATGGTCACCTCGACATCCGGCGGCACTTGCTGCTTCAGCTGTTCCAGCCGAGCCTTCAGCGCCTCGGCCGTGGACACGGTGTTGGCATCGCCTTCCTTGTAGATGGCCAGTTCGACGGCTTCTTTTCCGGCCAGGCGGATGATGGCCTCGCGCTCCTTGAAGCCCTGGCGCACTTCGGCCACGTCTTTCAGGCGCACCGGCATGCCGCCGGCGACCACCCCGCTGCCGCCGGAAGACGCGTTCTGCACGGATGCAGCCGCGGCCATCGCCTCCGCCGAGCCGGTGGTGGCGGCGATCGCCGCCATCTGCGCCGCCGCCGATGCCGCGGCATTGTCTCCGCCGCCCTGCGTGGTGACCAGCATCTCGCGGATCTCGTTGACGCTGGCGAACTGGTTGACCGTGCGCACCAGGTAACGCTGCGAGCCTTCCTCCAGGCGACCGCCGGAGATGTTGATGTTCTCCTGCTGCAGGCGCTGGATGATGGTGTCGATGGGCAGGTTCAACTGCGCCAGCTTCTGCTGGTCGATGTCGACCTGGATCTCGTCCTCCAGACCACCGCCGACCTTCACTGCCGCCACGCCGTTGACCGGCTCCAGCTTCTTCTTCAGGTCGTCGTCGGCATAGCGGCGCAGTTCGGTCAGCAGGCGGATCGCGTCGGCGTCGTTCTTCGGCTCCTGCTTGTTGGACAGCACCAGACGCAGGATCGGCTCGGTGGACGGGTTGAAGCGCAGCAGCACCGGCGCCTTGGCCTCCAACGGCAGCGACAGCACCTCCATCTTGTCGCGCACTTCCAGGCTGGCCTGGTCCATGTCGGTGCCCCAGGCGAATTCCAGCACCACGTCGCTCTGGCCGGTGCGCGAGACCGACTTCAGCTTGCGCAGGTTCTTCACTACGCCGACGGCTTCTTCCACCGGCTCGCTGATCAGGGTTTCGATCTCCGACGGTGCGGCCCCGGTGTACTCGGTGCGCACGGTCAGCGTGGGGTAGCTCAGGTCCGGCAACAGATTGACCTTCAGCGAGCCCAGCGCGATCACGCCGAACAGGAACATCGTGATCCAGAACATGGCGACGGTGACCCGGCGCCGCGTGGAGAACTCGACCAGGCCGCCGCCCAGCGTGTCGTCGCCGGCGGCGTGGGGTCCGTGGTCCCCGGGGGCGTGGTCGGGCGCGCTCATTGCTTGGTTCCGGCGGTCTTGGCGGCATCGGCCTTGGCGGCCACCTTGGCCGGCTCGGCGCCGATCACCTGCACGCTGCTGCCCTCGCGCAGGGCCACCTTGCCGGCCGTCACCACCTGTTCGCCGGCCTTCAGGCCCTCACGCACCTCGATCCATTCGCCGTCCACGTAGCCGATCTTCACCGGCACGCGCACCGCCTTGCCGTCGCGCACCACGAACACCGCCGGGTCGCCGTCGTCCAGCAGCGCCACGCGCGGCACCACCAGGGCATCGGCACGCTGGTCGTAATCGATCCGGATGCGGCTGAACATGCCCGGCTGCAGCACGCCGTCGCTGGCGAAGGAGCACACTACGCGGAACGTGCCGCTGCCGGCATCCACCACCGGCGCGATGCGGTCCACCGTGCCCTGGAAGGTCTTGCCCGGCAGCGCATCCACGGTCATCAGGACCGGCAGGCCGGCCTTCAGCGTGGCCAGTTCGCGCTCGGGCACGTCCAGCGTCGCCTCCAGGCGCGACTGGTCGACGATGCGGATGATCGGCGTATTGATCTGCACGAAATTGCCGACCTTGATCGAACGCGACGCGACCACGCCGGAGATCGGCGCGGTGACCGTCGTGTAGGACAGCTCCAGCGCGGCGCCCCGGTAGACCGCACGCGCGTTCTCCAGGTCGTACTTGATCTGGTCCACGTCGTTGGCGCTGATCATCTGCTGTTCGACCAGCTGTTGCGCGCGGCGGTAGTTGTTCTCCAGCTTGCGCATCTGCGCCTCGGCCTGTGCCATCTGCAGGCGCAGACGGTCCGGGTCCAGCCGGACCAGGGCCTGGCCGGCGCGCACCACCTGGCCTTCCTCGACCAGCACGGCCAGCGCCACGCCGGAGGTCTTGGCGATCACCTGCGACTCTCCCAGTGCTTCCAGCGGCGCCGTGTTGCTGTAGCTGGCCGCGACCGGGCGACGGGCGACCTTGGCCACTTCGACCGGCACGGCGTCGGGTTCCTTCGCAGCCTCGCCGTTCTTGGCCTGGGCCTCGGGCGTCGGGCCGCCGCCCTTGCAGGCGGACAGCACCAACAGGCCACACAACACGGGGACCAGGGCCAGCTGCAGGTAGGAACGGCCGGAGGGGGGGCGGGGTCGGGACATGGGACGGTACCGTGGTGGTGTTGTGGTGGTGTTGTATGAAGGTATATCACCCCTGAATGACTTCCATGCGCCGAAGGTCATGGTGACTAGCGTCGGGTTCGCCCGGGAGAGCGGTCGTGTCTTCGGTGCGCGACCTGGGCCGCGGGTCGCTTCGCCTTCGATGCGAAGGGAAGGACGTGCCGGTGTTCCCGCCCGGCGCTGCGGTAGGCAGGCGCGTCTGACAGCTCGCGGGCGCGCATCGTGTGCCTGCTGGGTGTGCGCCTGTGCGCGACATTCGGTCGCAGGCTATACTTGCGTTCAGCCAAGCGCTGCGGTGGTACGTGGCGCGCGCAACCTGAGAGTTTCCCGAGAATGATGCGACCGCTGCCGCTCGCCGCTTGCCTTGCCTTGGCCGCCCTTCCGCTGGCCGCCCTGACCGCCCAACAGGAAACCCCGGCCGCGCCCGCCCCGGTCGAAGCTGCGGCCCCGGCCGCCGCTCCCGCCGCCGCCCCGGCGCCGCTGGTCGGCAACCCCGAGTCTGGCCGTACCCTCACCTACACCTGCCTGGGCTGCCATGGCATCGAGGGTTACAAGAACGCCTATCCCAGCTTCAAGGTGCCGAAGATCGGCGGACAGTCGGCCGACTACCTGGCCAACGCGCTGACCGAGTACCGCAACGGCAACCGCAAGCACCCCACCATGCAGGCCCAGGCGCAGAGCTTCTCCGAGCAGGACATCGCCGATATCGCCGCCTTCCTTTCCACCGTCAAGTAAGCCCACCATGCCCAACGCCAAGCACGCCCAGCGTCTAGCCATCGCCCTGTTCGCTGCCCTCGCCCTGGTGGCTTGCTCGAAGGAGAACACCGAAGCCGCGGCCCAGGATCCGGGCCACGCCAGCGGCGAGCACGGCGCAAGTTCGTCGGCCGGCCTGCCGAAGGGCCACATCGCCAAGGGCGAGGAACTGGCCAAGGCCAAGGGCCAGGCCACCGGCCAGAGCTGCGTGGACTGCCACGGTGCCGAGGGCAATGCCCCCATCGACGACACCTACCCCAAGCTGGGCGGGCAGTACGCGGACTATCTGGCGCACGCGCTGCAGGCCTATCGCGGCGGCGACCGCAAGCATGCGTTGATGAGCCCGCAGGCCGCCAACCTGAGCGACCAGGACATCTCCGACCTGGCCGCCTATTTCGGTTCGCGGCCGTCGCAGTTGCGCGACCTGCACAACCTCAACAAGTAAGACGTCCCTCTTCGGGAACGCGAAAACGGAGCCGCAAGGCTCCGTTTTCGTTTCCGACTGCCGCCATGTCTTCCGTGGGAACGACGTGAGTCGGTATGGGAGACCGCGGTGGTCACGTCGGTCCCACACCATGCATTTCTGCCATCCCGCCATCAGCTGTCGGGGGGGATCGGCGTGCGCTTGACCGGGATCTCCGGCGGCGGACGCGCCTTCGGCGGTTCGGGGAACAGGCTGCCCAGGCCGCAGCCGCCCCCCAGCTGCAACACCGAGATCGTGCACTTCAGTTTCATGTTCGTGCCGGGGATGGCGATCTCCATCTCGCGCACGTTGCGCCGCACCCACTCGGCCAGCAGCGATTCGCTGGGCACCCAGTACTTGTCGAAGCTGGTCGGCTCATAGTCGTACGGCGGCCGCTGCAGCCAGGTGCCCGCCTCCGCCAGCCGTTCCCGGGTCCACTGGTCGTTCTGTCCGCCCGGCGCGCCGCGTGGGGGCTCGGATTCGCCCGTGACGCCGGGAACCCGCAGGCTGCCATCAGCGTTGTACAGGCCCGGCTTGTCGCGTCCGTCCGCCACGCTGTCGCCCGCCACGTTGCGCCGCGCATTACCCCAATCATCGCTGCGCGCGGGGGTGTTCCAGCCACCGGCGCGCGCCGCGGGCGCGGCAGGGGATGCGGTGGCGGACGAGGCCGCCGCCGCACCGCGGGGGGCGGACGAAGTCGAGGTTCCTGCCGGTGCCCGGGTCTGTGCTGTCGCAGCCGCATCGGCCGCCGAGGGCGCTGCGGGAGCGGAGCGCGAGGCCGTGGAGGGCGCGGGGGCGGGTTCGCGGATCTGCACCTGCTGGACGCCACGCTCGCGCGCCGTGATATCGCGCGGTGCAACCTCGGCCGCGCGACGCTGGAGGTCGCGGACCTCGGGCGCCTGCAGCGGCGCCGGGATCTCCCGCTCCCGCACGCGGGCGTCCCGCGTGGCCACCGCCGGCACTTCGGCACGCGCGGGAAGATCGCGACGGACCACCGCCGGCGCCGTCACCGGCGCGAGGATCTCGCGCGTCGGCACCCCGGGTTCGCGCAAGGACGGCAGCGTGACCTCGGGCAGGCGAGCGGTGGGGGGTGGCAGTACGAAGGCCCGTGTCGGCTCCGGCACCTCCGTGACCTGCAACGGCTGCGGGGCCAGTTCGGGCACGGGAACGTCGCGTGGGGGCATGGGCGGCATGTCCATCGCCAGCGCCGCAGGGGCGGCCGCTGCGGCTTCGGGCATCGCCGCTGGCGGCAGAAGCGGCTGCGGCGCGGGCACGGACGCCGCGGACCTGGTGGATGACGACTGCCCCGCCTCGGGCTGGCCGGCCTGCGCCTCGCCTCCCGGCTCCGCGGGACTGCCGTCGCCGATCATCTCCAGTCGCACGCGGCTGCTGTCACCGGGCTCGGCCGGCGGCGGCGGTATCTGCACCAGCGCCACCCACAGCAGGAACAGGAAGAACAGCAAGTGCAGCAGGCTGCTGCTGAAGCCAGCAAGCCAGCGCATCCAGCGCTCTTCGCGCGGCGGCGGTCCCCACCCCTGGTAGAACAGCGAGCGGAAAGCGCGCCAGCGTCCCGGCACGAACGGCGCTGCATCGGCCTTGCGTGGCGACACGCGCGCGGCCAGTGCCGCGACCACCGCATCGGCGCGCTCACGGGTGATGCGGCCCAGCCGTTCGGGCAGCGCGCGCAACCACAAGCCCCAACCGAACGGGAGTCCGGTCTGGCGTTCGACGATGGGGGCCGCCTTGCGTGGCAGCAGGTAGGCGATGACGTCGGTGGCGTTCGTCACCGGCGCGGGCGTCCGTCAGGCGGCGTTGCCGCGGGGGATGTACGGCGCGGCGCCGGTCCCGTGGTCGGTGGCGTCGCGCACCGCGGTCACGCCCGGCACGCGCGCCATCAGGGTCTTCTCGATGCCCTGCTTGAGGGTGACGTCGGCCATGCCGCAGCCGTGGCAACCGCCACCGAAGCGCAGCCACACCACGCCATCGCCGCCCACTTCCTCCACCGCCACGCGCCCCTTGTGGGACGCCAGCTGCGGATTGATCTCGTTGTCGATCACCCAGCGCACCCGCTCGACCAGCGAGGCGGTGTCGCCGGGCGCTTCACCCTTGATGCGGGGCGCCTTGATGGTGAGCTGCGTGCTTGCACCCTTCATCACGTAATCGATCTCGGCGCCGTCCAGCCAATGCACGCTGGCGGCATCGACATAAAGCGTGAAGCCGTCGCAATCGACGGCCCATTCGTCGCCTGCCAGGTCGCGCGGCTCGGAGAACTCCAGCCGTGCGTCGGCCTGTGCCGTGCCGGGATGGACGGCGCTGAGGCGCACACCCAGTCCAGGCAGGGCCTCGCGTTCGATGAGCTTGCGGAAATGCGCCTGCGCGCTGTCTGAAATCTGGATCATGCGGGTATTCTAGCCCCCTGCCCGACAGCCATTCACCTTCACAGGCCCGTCGTCGGTCTTCATTCAGACTGGCCGCCCAGGAGACGCGCGATGTCCGATCTGATACCCCTCGCCCAGGCGCATTGCGTGCCACTGCGTGGCAGCGAACACCGCCTGCCGCCCGCCCGCATCGCCGAGCTGCTGCCGCAGGTACCCGGCTGGGAACTGGTGGAGGACGGCCACGCGCTGTCGCGGACGTTCCCGTTCGAGAACTACTACGAAACGATGGCGTTCGTGAACGCGCTGGCGTTCATCGCCCATGCCGAGGACCATCATCCGGACCTGGGCGTTCATTACAACCGCGCCGTCGTGCGCTATTCCACGCACGACGTGGGCGGCCTGAGCGAGAACGACTTCATCTGCGCGGCCAAGGCCAGCGCCCTGCTGGGAGAAGCCTGATGGACCTTCGTCCGACCCGCCTGCCGCTTACTGCGGCACTGATCCTGGCGCTGTCGCTCTCCGCCTGCGCGAAGAAGCAGGAAGAGGCAGCGGCACCCGCGATCCCTCCCACCGAACTGGCCGCGATCGACACCCCGCCGCCGGCTTATCCCCCGGAAGCGGAATGCGACAGCGAAGGCGGCACCACGGTGTTGCGCGTGACCATCGACAAGGATGGCGTGCCCGCGCAGGTGGCGCAGGCGCAGAGCAGCGGCCATGCCGCGCTGGACAAGGCGGCGCTGGAGGCCGTGCGCACCTGGACGTTCCGCGCCGCCACCCGCAACGGCCAGCCGGTCACCCACACGATCACCGTGCCGGTGACCTTCCCGCCCGTGCTGGAAAAGCCGACCCGTTGTTTCGCCCAGGGCAGCTGAGACTCAGCCCAAGCGATCCAGCGCCTCGGCCAGGTCGTCGGACAGCGGCGCCGTCAATACATAAGGCGTACGCCCGCCATCCAGCGCGAACTGCAGCGAGGCCGCATGCAGGAACAGGCGCTTCAGCCCCACCTGCTCGCGCAGGCGCTTGTTGACGGCCGGGTCGCCGTACTTGTCGTCGCCGGCCACGGGATGGCCGATGTGCTGGGCGTGCACGCGGATCTGGTGGGTACGCCCGGTCTCGATGCGGACCTCGCAGTAGGAATGCCCACCCCGTCGCTCCAGTACGCGGAAATGACTGAGCGACGGCTTCCCATCGCGATGCACCTGTACGTGCCGCTCCCCGCCCTGGCGCAAGCCGATATGCAGCGGCGCATCCACACTCATCACCCCATCGGGCATGCGCCCCACCAGCAGGGTGAGGTAACGCTTCTCGATCCCGCGCGTGCCCTCCTCGCTGTCCTCGCGAAGCAGCGCCTGCAGTTCCGACAGCGCCGAGCGCTTCTTGGCCATCACCAGCAGGCCGGAGGTGTCGCGGTCCAGCCGGTGGACCAGTTCCAGGGACTGGTGTGGCCGCAGCGCGCGCATGGTCTCGATGGCGCCGTGGCTGATGCCGCTGCCGCCATGGCTGGCCACCCCGGTCGGCTTGTTGATGACCAACAGCCGCTCGTCCTCGAACACGATGGCCGCTTCCATCCGCTTCAGGAAGCCTGAAGGCGGGGCCACCTTCTCTCCCACCTCGGTGAGACTGACGGGCGGGATACGGACCTCGTCGCCCCCTTCCAGCTTGCGCTCCGCCTTGGCCCGGCCGCCATTCACCCGCACCTGGCCGCTGCGGACCAGCTTGTAGACCAGGCTCCGCGGAGCCCCCTTCAGCTGGCCCAACAGGAAGTTGTCCAACCGCTGCCCTGCCCGGTCTTCCGGCACCGTGATGGTGCGCACGGCGGTCTTGGGCGGGGCCGCCGGCTTGTCCGAGGGGGGGCTAGGGGTCATGAACGGTAATCTGTTAAACTCGGGGGGCGAGATAAGGGTTTGATTTCGCTGGGAGTTGCAGTTGGGCCAGAAGCCCGTCTCCCCGCGATTCCGGCAAGTGCGCGGCCACCGCCCCAGGGGCGGCCATGTTAGCGGCTGATCGGCAGGCCCGGATACCGCCGGGTGCGTGACGGCACCTGATGCTGAACATGTCCCGCGCGGCGCCACCTCACCAGGGAAGCTGCCGCCGGCCCCGCAACACCTATTAGAAAGAAGCGCTCCCGCGGCCTGCCGTGGTGTCGTAGCGCTGGAAACCCGACCCGCCCCGCTGCGCCTGCGCAAGGGGTGGTGCAACGTTCCAGAGGCGAAACGCCATGGCGTTCCGCGCGGTAGCAGCGCGCGAGGAACGCACAAATGAAACGCATGTTGATCAACGCCACGCAGGCCGAAGAGCTGCGCGTGGCCATCGTCGACGGTCAGACCCTGTACGACATCGATATCGAACAGCCGTCGAAGGAACAGAAGAAGTCCAACATCTACAAGGGCCGCATCACCCGGCTCGAGCCCTCCCTGGAAGCCGCCTTCGTCGACTATGGCGCCGACCGCCATGGCTTCCTGCCGCTGAAGGAAATCTCCCGCGACTACTTCCAGGCCGGCGTCGACCACAACAAGGCCGGCATCCGCGAACTGCTGAAGGAAGGCCAGGAGGTCGTCGTCCAGGTGGACAAGGACGAACGCGGCAACAAGGGCGCCGCCCTGACCACGTTCATCTCGCTGGCCGGCCGCTACATGGTGCTGATGCCCAACTCGCCCACCGCCGGCGGCGTGTCGCGCCGGATCGAGGGCGACGACCGGGCCGAGCTGAAGAAGGCGATGGACGCCCTGCAGATCCCGGACGACATGGGCGTGATCATCCGTACCGCCGGTGTCGGCCGCGACGCCGAAGAACTGCAGTGGGACCTGGACTACCTGCTGAGCGTATGGAAGGCCATCGCCGAAGCGGCGCTGACCAAGCCGGCTCCGTTCCTGATCTACCAGGAAAGCCGCCTGATCGTGCGCGCCCTGCGCGACTACCTGCGCAGCGACGTGGGCGAGATCCTGGTCGACACCGACGAACTGTACGAGACCGCCCGCGAGTTCATGCAGCAGGTCATGCCGCACAACCTGCGCAAGCTGAAGGCGTACAAGGACGACATCCCGCTGTTCAACCGCTTCCAGATCGAGTCGCAGATCGAAGGCGCGTACGAGCGCAACGTCCGGCTGCCCTCCGGCGGTTCCATCGTGGTCGACCAGACCGAGGCGCTGACCGCCATCGACGTCAACTCGGCGCGCGCCACCAAGGGTGGCGACATCGAGGAAACCGCGTTCCACACCAACCTGGAAGCGGCCGAGGAAGTGGCCCGCCAGCTGCGCCTGCGCGACCTGGGTGGCCTGGTGGTCATCGACTTCATCGACATGTCCTCGAACAAGCACCAGCGCGAAGTCGAGAACAAGCTGCAGAACGCGCTGAAGTACGACCGCGCCCGCGTGCAGATCGGCCGCATCTCGCGTTTCGGCCTGCTCGAGATGAGCCGCCAGCGCCTGCGCCCGTCGCTGGGCGAGTCCAGCCAGATCGTCTGCCCGCGCTGCGAAGGCCATGGCCGCATGCGCAGCGTGGAGTCGCTGTCGCTGTCGATCATCCGCGTGGCCGAAGAGCACGCCATGAAGGACAACACCGGCCAGGTGCTGATCCAGGCACCGCTGGAGATCGCCAACTTCCTGCTCAACGAGAAGCGAGGCGCCCTGCGCGAGATCGAGCAGCGCCACGACGCCCCCATCATCATCGTCGCCGACGAAGCCCTGCATACCCCGCATTACGAAGTCACCCGCATCCGCCAGAACGAACTGGGCGAAGAGACCAGCAAGCCCAGCTACCAGCGCGGCACGCCGCGCAAGCTGCCGGTGCACGCGCTGACCAAGGCGCAGCTGAACATCCCGGCCGCCCCGGCGGTGACGCACGTCAAGCACACCCAGCCTGCCCCGGTGCGCGAGGAACGCGAAGTGCCGGCACCCGCGCCCGCACCGGCCCCCGTGGCCGCGCCTGTCGCCGTCGCGGCACCCGCCTCCGGCGGCGTGATCGGCTTCTTCAAGCGTCTGTTCGGCGGTGGCGAAGCCGCGACGCCAGCCCCGCAGGCACGTCCGCAGCAGGACAACCGCCAGCGCAACGATCGCAGCGAGCGCAACGGCCGCCGCGACAACCGCGGCCAGCAGAACCCGGGCCGTGGCGGCAAGCAGGAAGGCAACCGTCGCGACGAGCGCAACAAGGGCCAGAACGCCCAGGCCGGTAATGCGCAGCAGCAGAAGCCGCGCAACGAGCAGCCGCAGGGCCAGAAGCAGCCGAAGCCGCAGAACGCCCAGGGCAATGCGCAGCAGCCCAAGGCACCCCGCCAGACGCAGGGTCAGCAGGGCGGCAAGCAGCAGGTCCAGGAGGGCCGCCAGCAGGGTCCGCGTTCGATGCAGCAGGACGCCGCCGCCAAGCCGGCCGTGCCGACCGCCGCCGATGCGGTGACGACGGCCGCCGCCGCGGTCGGCGCCACGCAGGACGTCGCGCGCACCGTTCCCGCCGCTGCGCCCACGCCGGTCCCGGCCGCCGATGTGCCGGTCATCGACACGGAGGCGACGCAGCCCGTCGCAGTCACAGTCGAAGGCGATGGCGCATCGTCCGCAGATGCCGGTGAGACCGGTGAAGGTGGCCGTCGCCGCCGTGGTCGTCGTGGTGGCCGCCGCCGCCGCCGTGGCAACGGTGAAGCCGGTGCCACGGGCGAGGAAGGCCTGAACGCCGACGACCTGGGCAGCGATGACGACACGCCTGTCGCCGACCGTTCGCAGCCGGAGTTCGACTTCGAAGACGACGAGCCGGCGGTCGGCGCACCGCGTGCGCAGAAGGCACAAGCCTCCGCTCACGCCGTCACGGCGGCCGCACCGGTCGTGGCGGCCGTGGTCGCTGCGCAGGCACCGGAGATGGCGCCCGCCGCGGACGCGACACCGGTGCAGGCGCCCTCGCCTGTCGCCGTCGAAGCCACCCGCGCCGTCGAGGTCATCGAAGACGTGAAGGCCGAAGCCGCCCGTGCCCGCCCCGAGGTGGTCGCCACCGTGCAGCAGGAAACGCCTGCCGCAGTGGCCATCGTCCAGACGGTCAAGACCGAGATCGCCGCCGAACCGGCACCCGCGATCGAACAGACCCCCGCACCGGTTGCCACCGTCGCGGAAGACGTGGCCCCGGTGGCCGCCGTCGTGCGCACCGAGCCGGTGCAGATCGACCTGGTCGACGCGGTCAACGAAGCGACCGCCGATACCGAGGCCGCGATCGAAGCCGTCACGCCGGCGCCCGCCCCGGCCGCACCGAAGCCGGTCAGCACGCCCGCCACCGGCTCGCTGTTCTTCGTCGCCGATGCGGACACGCCGCCGTCCATCACGCGTAGCCTGTTCGAACCCGCCGTCACGCCGGTCAAGCCCGCCGACGACATCGCCCAGGGCGACAAGCAGGACGACGACACCACCGAAGAACGCAGCGCCTGACGCGCTGCGCTTCTTCCGAGGGTGGAAAGCACACTGGCCGCGCAAGCGGCCAGTGTCGTTTTAGGGGGCAGTTGCCGACTCAGGAGTTTCATCATGCAGTGGTCGCGGCGAACACCGGACACCGCGTGCGCTTGCGGTGACCGTCGCGGCTCACACGGGAAATGGATTCCAGCATTCGCTGGAATGGCGGGATGGAAAGCCCATCGACGCCCGCCGTCGTCCGAGCGAACGCTGGGACCCCTCTTGCCCTGCCGGTGAACGTCACCGCTCACACGGGACATGGACTCCGGCATTCGCTGGAGTGACGACAAGGGGACGGCATCATCTCACTCGCGATCCCACCGACCGTGTGGGCTACGAAGCGATCGATTCAAAGCGAACGCGTGGGATCCGTCAGCCCCCACTGCGCGGCCAGCCGCGCCAGGGCGATGTTGTCGTGCACGCCGGTCTTCTCGAACAGGCGCGTCTTGTGGGTGTTCACCGTCTTGGCGCTCAGGTTGAGCCGCCGCGCGATCTCTTCCTGGCGCAGGCCCTGGGTCAGCAGCATGGCCACTTCCAGTTCGCGGGGCGACAGCGCGTCGAACGGCGAGGCATCGCCGCCCACCGTATGCAAGGCCAGGTTCTGTGCCACGTTGCTGCCGAGGTAGCGCTTGCCCCTCGACACTTCGCGCACCGCGCGGATCAGTTCGGCCGCATCGCCGGCCTTGCCCAGGTAGCCGGATGCGCCGGCCTCGAGCAGGCGCTTGGGCAACGGCCCGTCCTCCAGCACCGACACGATGATCACCCGCACGCCCAGATCGGCACGCACGATGCGCTCGGTGACCTCCAGGCCGCTGTAACCGGGCAGGTGCAGGTCGCACAGCACCACGTCCGGCTTCAGCTGGCGCACCAGCGGCAAGGCCGCTTCGCCGGTCTCCGCCTCGCCCACCACCTCGATGTCGGGGTCGGTGCCCAGGATCAGGCGCATGCCGGTGCGCACCAGGGCGTGGTCGTCGATCAGGAAAACACGAATGGTCATGGACACGGATGCCTTCGGGAAACGGGTCGAGCGTAGGCGGGCCATCCGTCGCCGCGCAATTAACATTGTAGCGACGCACCCCCACTACATGCGTGTAGGCGGGTCGAGGATATGCGGCGCCTGCGGCATACTCGGGTTTTCCGAGGGGATGCCACCATGACCGATATCCGGCGCCGCCTGCGCGCGGCGTTGTTCCTGTCGATGTTCGCCAGCCTGCCGGCCTGGGCCGACGATGTGTCCGCCCGCTGGCTGACTCAGGTCACCGCCGTGAGCGCCAGCAGCGACACCGCTGCGCGTGGCGCCGCCATCGGCCAGCGCCTGGATGCACTGGGCATCGCGTGGAAACGCGAGGACTTCCAGCAGGACAGCGAATCCGGAACCAATCTGGTCGCCGACCTGGGCGGGCCGGCAGATGCGCCCCTGCTGTTGATCGGTGCGCACTACGACCGGGTCGACGTGGGCCATGGCGCCACCGACAACGCATCAGGCGTCTCGGCCGTGCTGGAACTGGCGCAGGCGCTGAAAGCCAGGCCGCTGGCGAACCACCGGGTGCAGGTCGCATTCTGGGACCTGGAAGAAAAGGGCCTGCTGGGCGCGCGTGCGTGGGTCGCCACGCCGGGACGCGAGCAGCCCGCGCTGTACGTCAACTTCGACGTGTTCGGCTGGGGCGACACGCTGTGGATGATGCGACCTGCTGCCGAAGGCGACAGCTTGCTGGTCGCCGCGCTGCGGGCGGCCAGCCAGCACGAGAAGCTGGGTTTCTCACCCGGCGACCAGTACCCGCCCACCGACCATCTGGCGTTCCTCAAGGCGGGCTGGCCGGCGGTGTCGTTCTCGCTGGTCGGCGGTGACGAGATCGATCCGATCCTCGCCGTCTTCGGCGGCGGCAAGCCGACGCAGGTGCCCAAGGTGATGCAGGTGATCCACAGCGAACGCGACACTACGGCCGAAGTCGACGGCGCCCGCGTGGACGATGCGCTGCGCGTGGTCGAACAGGGCCTGCGCGCCTGGGACGCATCCACCACGCCCTGACGCCGCCCTGCGGACATGCCAACGGGCCCTTGCGGGCCCGTTCGCGTTGGGGGGGCGAGAACACGCCTGGCTCTCCGGGCGGCGACGGTGTCGGACTCGCGGTCCACCGCCAGGCGCAGCAAGGAACAGGGGGTGTCCGGTACGCTGCGTTCGGTTCTCTCGTGGTGCCCTGGGTGTCAGCCTTGCGGCTCGGAAGCAGGGTTTGCGCAGGCGACGGAGGGGGTGGATCCGCCGGCCCGACCACTGGCGTACGTTGTACGCCGGCCGTTGCGAAGACCATGTGTAGGCCGTTCAGTCGCACCGCACATTTCTCACGCGGGTTGCACATGGCTTAACCTCAAGAAAAGGGGTACGGGCGCGCATGCGTCCGCATCACGGGACGATGCGTAGGTTGTGTCACAGGCAGCAACCCGTCTCAGCCCCCATGATGACCTTCGATCTGTTCCACGCCCCCGCCCAGGATGGCCTGTACGCGCTGTCCATCAACGAATCGCCGCCCCTGCATTTCGCCAGCCGGGGCGCAGCGCTCAGTTACGCCGTGAAGCTGGCCACCCAACGCCAGCAACAAGGCCTCGACTACGCCATCAACATCGAAGGCGGCGATGGGCGCTGGCGGCTGTTCGAAGGATGGCGGCTCTGCGCGTGAGACGCGGGCCGTCACCGCCCTGAAGTCTTCCGCGCATCGCGTCGCGGACGCCCCGGGCATGGCAGGCTGTGCGCTCACTCAAGGAGACGCCCCGCATGCCGCCCTCATCCGAAGCCGCCGCCCGCTTCCGCGACCTGCACCGCCAGGGCCTGTTGCGCCTGGCCAATGCCTGGGACGCCGGCACTGCCCGACTGATCGAACAGCGCGGCGCGGCCGCCGTCGCCACCACCAGCGCCGGTCTGGCGTGGGCACAGGGCTACGCCGATGGTGACCGGCTCGATCAGGACGTCCTGCTGCAGGCCGTCGAGCGCATCGTCCGCGTCATCCGCGTCCCGCTGACCGTGGATGTGGAAGGCGGCTACTCCGACGACCCCGACAGCGTCGCTGCGTTGGTGCCGCGCGTCGTGCACGTCGGCGCGGCCGGGATCAACCTGGAGGACGGCGCCGGCGCACCCGACCTGCTCGCCGCCAAGATCCGTGCGATCCGCAAGGCCTGCGTCGCACAGGGAATGGATGTGTTCATCAACGCGCGCACGGACGTGTATCTGCGCGGACTCGCGCCCGACGAACAGCGGGTAGACGAGACGCTTGCCCGCGCGACGGTGTACCGGCAGGCCGGCGCGGACGGGCTGTTCGTGCCCGGCCTGGTCGACGTGGACGCCATCCGGGCCATCGCCGCCGCCTGCGGGTTGCCGCTCAACGTGATGCTGCGTCCGGCGCTTCAGAATCTGGCGGCCCTGCAGGCCCTCGGCGTGCGCCGCGTCAGCACGGGGTCAGCGCTGGCCGAATCGATGTACGGTCGCCTGTCCGCGCAGGTGGACGAGTTCCTGCACGCGGACACCACCTCGTTGCCCGACCCGCAGGCGATGGGCTACGGTGCTCTCAACGCCCTGTTCGGCTGACGCCGCGGCACATAGAGGGTAGGAAATTTCCTACATCCGGCCGGGGCGCCCCCCGACTGCGGGCGCGGACACGCTGCGCGACCATGCGCCCTGTCCCCGGCAGCACGCCCTGCGCAGGCCACGAACGGCCGCTCTGCAACGGAAACGGGCGCTGCCTTGAGCAAGCAGCACTGCCGGAGCCGGGGACTCCCCCTTTCAGACCCGACCGCCTCTGGTCGGGTTTTCTTTTGCCCGTCGTGGCGCGCCTCAGCGCCCGCCCGGACCCAGCCAAAGTTCCGGCGCCTGCGCCAGGCCGAACAGCACCAGCGCGGTCGCCGCGATCAGCATCCAGGCCATGCAGCGCATCAGCAGGGTGCGCATGGGTGGGTCTCCTGTCCCGAATCCGCTTGGACTATCGCCGCCACGCCGGCATGCGTCAAACGTAAATGCATTAAGCCGCGATCGCCGCCAGCGTTTCCGCATTTACCTCATCGGGAGTCCCCTGCGCCGCCGCCAGGAATTCGCGTCCCCACCGCGACAGGTCGTGATGGCGCACGATGTCGTACAGCCGGCGCTGGCGGTCCTCGCGCTCCGGCGGCGTCATCGCCAGCGCCTGGTTGAGGCTGCGTACCAGGTCGGCCGGGTCGTGCGGATTGGTCAGCACCGCCCCCTTCAGTTCCGCGGCGGCACCGGCGAACTCCGAGAGCACCAGCACGCCATCGCCATCGTTGAGGCCCTGCACCGCCACGAACTCCTTCGCCACCAGGTTCAGGCCATCGCGCAGCGGCGTGATCCACATGACATCGGCCGCTGCGTAGTGCGCCACCACGCTGGCGAACGGCAGCACGCGCGAGAAGAAGCGCACCGGCGTCCAGTCCAGCCGCGACAGGCGGCCGTTGATGCGGCCCACCGCCTGTTCGATCTGCTGCTGCAGCGGACGGTAGACGGTCATTTCCTTGGCCGCCGGCACGCACACCATCACCAGCGTCACCCTGCCCTGCAGTTCGGGCGAGCCATCCAGCAGGCGTTCGAAGGCATGCAGCTTCTGCAGGATGCCCTTGGTGTAGTCCAGCCGCTCGATCGACAGCACCAGCTTGCGCTGTCCGATCTCGTCGCGGATGCGGGCGATGTCGGTGGCCACCTCATCGCTTTCCAGGCAGGCGCGGATACGGCCCACATCGGTGCCGATGGGATGTGCGCCGATGCGGACGGTGCGGCCATCGATGCGCAGTTCGGTGGCCATGTCCTCCACGCCCACGGCGCAGCCGAAGGTCATGAAGCGCGGCGCGCACGACGCGCGCTGGGTCACCTCCACCGGGAACGTACTGCGCACGGCGTCGGTGAAGTTCTCCGCATGCCGTGGGATGTGGAAGCCCACGTAGTCGCAGGCCAGCAGGCTGCCCAGGATCTCGCGGCGCCACGGCAGGATGGCGAAGATGTCCGCCGAGGGGAACTGGGTGTGGTGGAAGAAGGCGATCTTCACGTCCGGCCGCAGTTCGCGCAGCACCGAGGGCACCATCCACAGGTTGTAGTCGTGCAGCCACACGGTGGCGCCCGGCGCCGCCTCGGCCGCCGCGGCTTCGGCGAAGCGGCGGTTGACGCGCTTGAACAGCGCCCAGTCGTCCTCGCTGAAACGCGCGCGTTCCCAGAAGCTGTTGATGACCGGCCAGAACGCTTCCTTGGAGAAGCGTTTGTAGAACACGTCCACCTCGTGCTTGGTCAGCGGCACGTGCGCCGCCGTCAGGCCCGGGTAGCGTTCGGCATCCACCGGCGCGCGCGGCTCCACGGGCGGCGCCTTGGGATCGTCCACCGTCCACGCCACCCACGAGCCCGGCTGGCCCTTGCCGAAGAAGCTCAGCAGGCTGGGGATGATGCCGTTGGGCGAACTGTGCGGGCGGCGCACGCGCTGGCCGTCGACGATGTGCTCCTCGTACGGCAGGCGGTGGTAGACCATCACCAGTTCCGCCTTGCCCGGCGCGTGGATTGGCGGCGCGTAGGCGTCGGCTTCGATCAGGTCGAAGTGCGCCATCGCCTGCAGGATGCCGCCGCAGCCCGGTGCGTCCGCATGCAGCACGTTGTCCATGTCGGCGGTGGCGGCGACCAGCGCCGGCTCGGACTCGCCGACGCACACGCCGGGGAACCCCTCGCCGTACATCGACAGGTCGTTCAAGGTGTCGCCCGCCACCAGCACGCGCGACGGCTCCAGCGCCAGCGCGTCCACCAGTGCGGTCAGCGTGCTGCCCTTCTGGGTACCGCGCGGCAGGATGTCCAGGTAACGGTCGGCCGAATACAGCACCTCGCAGCCCAGCGACGCGGCCACGGCTTCCACGTCGGCCTGGATGGTCGACAGTTGTTCCGGATGGCAGTAGTACGAGCAGCGGCGTTCCTGGGGCACTTCCTGGCGCACCAGCATCGGGAAGCGGCGCATCGCCTCGGCCACCACGTGCTCGCCCGGCCAGCGCGCCTCGATCCGCGACTGCAGCGGCTGGATCGGCTGCATGTCGGCGGTGCGCAGTACGGTGGCGCCCACGTCGCAGATCACGTAATCCGGTGTGGGCAGGCCGGGGTCGGCCAGCAGCGGCAGGATCGCTTCGCGCCCGCGACCGGTGACCCAGGCGAGCTTGACGTCGGGATGGGCGTCCACCAGGTGGTACAGGCGTTTGCGGGCATCCGCATCGCCGGCCAGGAAGGTGCCGTCCAGGTCGGTGGCGAGAAGAAGAGGTTGTGCGGGTTGTTTCAACAGGCTCATGCAGGTGCACTCCAGGGTGGGGAGATGCCGCGCACAAGGCACGACGCGAAGGCGTTCACGGGGACGCCGGCGGGGATTCATCGCATCGGAAGGAGGCGCCGGAACGGCGCAGGAAACAGGGTGCCGCGTGCAAGGCACGCTACGCGCGGGAGCGCTGCAGATGTGCGTCCGTCCCCGAAGCATGGACGCGGACATCGACTGATGCGATGCAGCATTGTAGTCCGCATCGTCTTCGCTCAGGTCAACGTGATGTTAAGAACGTTAAATCGCCGCCGTGATCCGCGCGATGCGTCCATCGCGCGCCTGAGCAGCACACGGGCGCGGCACGACGCATGCGCCGCCGATATCGGCAGCGCCACGCGCTGTACGCCCGTGCAACGCGGGGCTGGGATCAGCGGGATTCGGTGATGCGAAGAATCTTGCCGCGGGTGTCGACGGTGAAGACGAGGGTCTTGCCATCGCGGAAGTAGGTCCAGTTTTCGCCTTCGCGTGCGCCGTATTCGTTTTCCAGTGGCGTGACGAGGTCGGGCTTGCCGGCGATTTCGACAAGCCTGCCGATGCTGTCGCCGCTGCTGATCACGCGATTGCCGAAGGCGTAGGTGTCGGCAAGGGCGGTGCCGGTGGCCAGCATCAAGGCCAGGAAGATGGCAGTCTTACGCATGGGATTTCCCTTTCCGTTGGGTGTGCCCCGAGTATAGACCCGGGCCATCGACGTTACAGCGACAGGATTCTCGTCAACGCCACGGCAGCCACGGCGGCGGCCAGCCATACCGCCACGCGCTTGATGAGCGCGCTGTTCGATCCGCCCTGCCCCGCTTCGCGCGGCGGGTTGAAGCCCACCACCAGCACGTGCATCGGCAGCGCGATGACCAGCAGGAACGCGAACACCCAGTTCAACGTTTCGTCCCCCAGCTTCGGCCAGATCAGCGGCATCACAACGCCGGCGAAGAGGCCGGCGATGGCGGCGGTGATGGGGGTGGGGGTCAGTTTCATGCGGATCTACGCCCTCGCGGAGGTCGCCGAAGTCTGGCGGAGTCGGACCAAAAGGACGGCGTATCGAAAAGTCGTAGGATGGGTTGAGCGAAGCGATACCCATCAACGCCACCCGTGAGGTCAAGGATGACCAACTACCGCCGCACCTTCGTCCCCGGCGCTACGTACTTCTTCACCGTCAATCTCGCCGACCGTCGTGCCATGCTACTCGTCGACCACATCGACCTGTTACGCGGTGCGATCCGATACGTGCGCCGCCGTCATCCGTTCTATATCGATGCAATGGTCGTGCTTCCGGATCACCTGCACGCCATCTTGACCCTGCCATCCGGCGATGCCGATTTTCCCCTGCGCTGGCGCCTGATGAAGACCTGGCTCTCACGCCACCTGCCGCACGGCGAACGTCGACGCGCGAGCCGTATCGATAAAGGCGAGCGCGGCATATGGCAACGACGGTACTAAGAGCATCTGATACGTGCTGAACCTATTTTTTGCGCGACATGTGCATTACATCTACTGGAATTCAGTCAGGCACGGGCACGCGACGCGCATTGTGGAGATTCTTGAACGATGGGGTGCTGGCAGCGGATTTAGCGTGCCCAGGCAGTGACGCGGATTTTTGAGGTCGTCGGTGATGGGCATCGCTGCGCTCGACCCACCCTACGCGCTTGAATCGCCATTGGGAGCCCCGCCCACAAGTCAGGCAGTAACGCTTCAGTCAAGTCGCTATTCTCAAGATGGCATGAGACGACTCTTCGGGCCTGACAGGCGGTTAAAGCCAGAAGCCCGGCGGTCGATACCATGACCAATGGCTAGTTGTATATACAATCGAGCTGTATATACAATTGCGGCCCACACAGCGTGGTAGGCAAGGATGAAGCCGTTCAAGATTTCTCCCCGGGTCAAAGACAAGCTAGAAGACCCATCTCACGGTGTGGCAATCAGCGAAGTGCTGGAGTGTTTCGCAAATATGGAAGGACCCGCCTTCCAGGATGATCGTGCTGATCATGTTACAGACCCACCGACGCAGTGGTTTGTTGCTGAAACAGACACGCGACGCAAGCTAAAGATCGTTTACGTCGAGTACCCCGATTACTTCGCCATCAAGTCTGCATACCCTGCTAATGCCACTTGGATTAGCTTGTACGAAGAAGCTTGCAGACAACACAACGCTTAATACAACGGAGCTACTTATGAACACGAACACCGATCTAGCTCAGGCCGAGCAGGCCTGCCCGTGGGAGAACGGAGAGCTGGGCAACTCGGTGGCGCATGCTGTCCCGGTTTCCCGGGAGCATGCAAAGGCTGTAGATGACTCTCTAGGTCTGCAGATGATTTCCATTCGGTTGCCGAAGCAACTGATTGAGGACCTGAAGCTGCTTGCGGATAAGGAAGGGCTGGGGTATCAGCCGCTAATTCGGCGCGTGCTGCTCCGGTATACGGCAGGTGAGTTCCGAAACATGGCGCATGGCTATGCTCTGCCGCCATGTGTAGAGGCACCCGTTGCCGAGCAGGAGTCTGAGCCAGAAGAGACTCACTCTCGAAAGTATGGATGAGATAGAAGCCCCGGCTTGGTCGGGGTTTTTTGCACGCATTGAAAGTGGCGGAGAGAGTGGGATTCGAACCCACGGTAGGCTTGCACCTACGGCAGTTTTCAAGACTGCTGCCTTAAACCGCTCGGCCATCTCTCCGTTTTCTGGAACTGCCCGCGACCCCGTCGCGGTGCACCGTCGCCCTACCCCGGCGGCGCGCCCGGCCCCTTGCAGGCCGCGGCGCATTTTCGCACGAACCCCGCCGCCGTGGCTTACGAGGCCTTCTTCACCTTGGCGGCCTTGGTGTTGTCGATGGCCATCGCGATGGCCTTGTCCTTCTCCTCCGAACACTTGCCACCACAATCCAGCCGTGACGACTCGATCTGCTGCGGCAGGTGTTCGGCCAGGAAATCGATGAACACCCGCACCGCCGGCAGCATGCCCCGGCGCGAAGCGAACACCGCGTGGCAGATGCCCTGCGGCAGGCTCCATTCCGGCAGCACCACCTCCAGCTCGCCCTTGCGCACCGCCTCCGCGCACACCGTCTCCGGCAGCAGCGTGATGCCGTAACCGTCCTTCGCCATCGACTGCAGCAGCGGAAAGTCGAAGCCGGCCAGGCGCGGATTCAGCTCGATCCGGCGCACCTCGCCATCGGGACCGTGCAGCTCCCAGCGCTGACGCGCCTCGTCCTCGCTGATGCTCAGGGTGACATGCTCGGCCAGGTCTTCCGGCATCTTCGGGCGGCCGGCGCGGTTGAGGTACTTGGGACTGGCGACCAGCAACTCCTGGATCTGGCCGAAGCTGCGCATCACCAGGCTGCCGTCGTCGTCCAGCTTGGCGCGCACGCGCAGGGCCACGTCGTAGCCCTCGTTGATGATGTCCACGCGGCGGTTGTTGACGTGCAGCTGCAGCCGCACCTTGGGGTACTTGTCCAGGAACGCCGGCAGGATCTTGGGCAACTGCATCTGCGCCACCGCCACCGGCACGCTGACGCGCACCACGCCGCGCGGCTCCGCACTCAGGCGATCAACCACCTCGCGCGCGGCCTGGGCCTCGGCCAGCATCGTCTGCGCATGGCGGTGCACGCTCATGCCCACGTCGGTCACCGCGAAGCGGCGCGTCGAACGCTGCAGCAGGCGCACGCCCAGGTCGGTTTCCAGCTGGCTGATGCGCCGGCTCAGGCGCGACTTGGGAATGCCCAGCGCCCGCTCGGCCGCGGCGAACCCGCCGTGGTCCACCACCATGGCGAAGTAATAGAGGTCATTGAGGTCGTGCTGCATGAATTAGGTCCACCTTTGGAACGATCAGTGACGTTTGAACACGTTTATCCCACAAATGCAACGACCTACAGTGTTCTCCAACGCGGTTGAGGCCGCATCCCGACCGGAGAACCACCATGAAACTATTGCATATCGACAGCAGCGCCCTGGCCGCCAACTCGGTCAGCCGACAACTGACCGCGGCCATCGTAGCCCGTTGGCAGGACACCGTGCCCGGCCTGGAGGTCACCTACCGCGACCTGGACGCCGACCCGCTGCCCCACCTGACCAATGCCGTATTGGGTGGGGGCGATGCCGCCGCCGCACAAGCCGGCGAGGCCGCGATGCAGCAGTTCCTGGCCGCCGACGTCATCGTGGTGGGCGTGCCGCGCTACAACTTCGGCGTGCCGTCCACGCTGAAGGCCTGGATCGACCGCATCGCCGTGGCCGGCCGCACCTTCAAGTACACCGAGAACGGCCCCATCGGCCTGGCTGGGCGCAAGAAGGTCATCGTGGCCGAGGCCAGCGGCGGCGAGTACGCCGGCACCGCGATCGACTTCGTGGCACCCTACCTGAAGCAGGTGTTCGGCTTCCTGGGCATCACCGATGTGGAATTCGTCCGCGCCGAGCGCGTGGCCTATTCACCGCAGCACAAGGCCGAGGCCATCGAGGCCGCCCTGGCCAGCATCCCGACCCCGCTGCGACAGGCGGCCTGAGCCCAGGGTGGAGGAACGGGACCGGTATGCTGCCGGCACCCGTCCCCGCACCCCGATGATGGCCCCGAAGAAGTCTCCGCCCGACTCCATCGAACCGGCACGGGCACTCGCCCTGCTGAAGAACGCCGCCAGCCCTGCCCATCGCGCCGGGCTGGCGCGTTATGGCATCCCCGACACCCACGCCCTCGGCGTCCCCATGCGCGAAATCCAGGCGCTGGGCAAACGCATCGGTCGCCAGCCTGCCCTGGCGCAGCCGCTATGGGACAGCGGCATTTACGAAGCACGCCTGCTGGTCGCCTTCGTCGCCGACCCCGCGCAGCTCACCGTCACGCAGATGGACCGCTGGTGCCGGCAGTTCGACAACTGGGCGGTCTGCGACACGCTGTGCCTGCACCTGTTCGACCGCAGCCCGCATGCGTGGGGGCGGATCGAGGCGTGGTCACGCAGGCGCGGCGAGTTCGAGAAACGCGCGGCGTTCGCGTTGCTGGCGGGACTGGCGGTGCACGACCGCCACACGCCCGACGCCCCCTTCCTCACCGGACTGGCCCACGTGGACGCAGCCGCCGGCGACGCACGCAATTTCGTCAGCAAGGGGGTGAGCTGGGCGCTGCGGGCCATCGGCCACCGCAATGTGGCGCTGCATGCGGAGGCGACGGGATTGGCCACCCGACTGGCGGCGTCCGACGACCCGACGCGGCGCCGGATCGGCAAGGAGGCGCTGCGCGATCTGGGCCGCGCAACGGTGCGCGCCAACGTGGCGAAGGCCCCCAAGGGACGCACGAAGACGACTTGATGCTCCCCTCGCCCCGCTCGCGGCGAGAGGGTGCCGAAGGCGGGTGAGGGGCGAGCGGAGACTGAGCCTTTACGTGACGATCAACGCTCAACGTTCGCCTGTCACCAAGGCGCGGATAATGTTGCGCGAAGAGCGCCCCTCATCCGCCCGTCGGGCACCTTCTCCCCGCTCGCGGGGAGAAGGATTCAATACCTCAGGCGATCCGTTCGGCCCCGCCCATATACGGACGCAGCACCTCCGGCACGGTGATCGAGCCGTCGGCGTTCTGGTAGTTCTCCATCACCGCGATCAGCGCGCGACCCACGGCGGTGCCGGAGCCGTTGAGCGTGTGCACCGGCTCGGGCTTGCCGGTTGCCGGGTTGCGCCAGCGGGCCTGCATGCGACGGGCCTGGAAATCCTCGCAGTTCGAGCACGAGGAGATCTCGCGGTAGGTGTCCTGTGACGGCAGCCAGACTTCCAGGTCGAAGGTCCTGGCGGCGCCAAAGCCCATGTCGCCGGTGCACAGCAGCATGCGGCGGTACGGCAGGCCCAGCTTCTCCAGCACGGTCTCGGCGGCGCGGGTCATGCGCTCCTGCTCGTCGTAGCTCTCCGATGGGCGCGTGATCGACACCAGTTCCACCTTCTCGAACTGGTGCTGGCGGATCATGCCGCGCACGTCGCGGCCGCCGCTGCCGGCTTCCGAACGGAAGCACATCGAATGCGCGGTCATGCGCAGCGGCAGGCGGGCGTCGTCGAGGATCTCGTCGCGGACGATGTTCGTCAGCGGGACCTCCGAGGTCGGGATGAGGTAGCGCTTGTGCTCGCCCAGTTGGGTGGCGAACAGGTCTTCCTCGAATTTCGGCAGCTGGCCGGTGCCGCGCATGGAATCGGCGTTGACGATCACCGGCACGCTGGTCTCTTCGTAACCGTGTTCGTTCGTGTGCAGGTCCAGCATGAACTGCGCCAGCGCGCGGTGCAGGCGGGCCAGCTGGCCACGCAGCACGGTGAAGCGCGCGCCGGACAGCTTGGCGGCGGTGTCGGCGTCCAGCCAGCCGTGGCGGGCGCCCAGTTCCACATGGTCCTTGACCGGGAAATCGAACGTGCGAGGGGTGCCCCAGCGATGCTGTTCGACGTTGCCGGCCTCGTCGCTGCCGACCGGCACGCTGGCGTGCGGCAGGTTGGGGATGCCCAGGGCGATGCCTTCGATCTCGGCGCGGATCTCGTCCAGCTTCACTTCCGAGGCCTTCAGCTCGTCGCCGAAGCCGGCCACTTCCGCCATCAGCGCGGACACGTCCTCGCCCTTGGCCTTGGCCTGGCCGATGGCCTTGGAGCGGGTATTGCGCAGGTTCTGCAGCTCCTCGGTGCGCTTCTGGATCTGCTTGCGGGCGGCCTCCAGGTCGGCGATCCGGGACACGTCCAGGTCGAAACCGCGGGTCTCCTTGAGGCGCTGGGCGAGTTCGGCGGGCTGGGTGCGGAGCAGGACGGGATCAAGCATGGAAACAGCGGTCTGGCGAGGGAGGCCGGCATTATCGCCCATCTGCGACCGCCTGCCCGCGCGGTTAACCCCGGCTGTGCAAGAATCGGCGCGACTTCACCGGTGATCCCCATGTCGGCCCCGCAACCGCACGAATCCCACTTCACCTTCCGCCTGCCCCGCACCGCCCTGCGCAACGCCGCCATCGCCTTCGGCGTGGGCCTGGTGCTGTTCCTGATCGTGTGGTGGGCCGGGCGCGACGACGGTTTCTACACCGCGCAGCCCACCCTGCCGGGCAAGGCCGCGCCGGTCGAGGCGCTACCCGAGCCGCTGTCCACCGGCGACGGGGCCAGCGGAATGGAAGAGCCGGCGCCCCGTGCCGCCAGCGATGAACGCCCGCAGCTGGTGGAAGAAAAGCCGATGCCGACGCCGGTACCGGAAGCCGCGGCCCCCACCCCGCCTGAAGCCACGGCCCCGGTCGCTCCCGGCGTGACCCTGGCGCCCGGCGACGTGCCGGTGCCCATTTCGAGTCAGAGTCGGCCACCCGACTATCCGCCGGCGGCGATGCGCAACGGCGACCAGGGCACGGTGCTGGTGCGCGTGGAGGTGGGCGCAGACGGCGTGCCGACCTCGGTCGAGGTGGCCCAGCGCAGCGGCTCGCGCGACCTCGATCGCGCCGCGGTGGACGCCGTGCGCCAGTGGCGCTTCCAGCCGGCGCAGCGCGATGGCCAGGCCGTGGCCGGTGCGGTGACGGTGCCGATCGATTTCAAGATACGGTGATGCGGTGCCGGCATCGCGCACGATGCCGCCAGGGCGCACGTAGAACCCCGCCTGAAAACCAGGACGCGTCGTCATGTCCCACGCGTCTCGGTGCGACGCATAAGCGCCGGTCGCATGCACGCCGTCTGCACACGCGTGAATACGGATTCCACTACCTGAACTCAGACTGGCCCTTTCCACTGCGAAATCACGCATCGTCAACATCGCCACGCGAAAACTCGGCCCCGTTCCAACGCGAAACCCACAACGCGCAACGGAGGTTCACATGTCGATGCCCACGAACAACGAATACCGTACGGCAGACACCGTGCAAGACACCACGGTGGAACCGCGACGTTCCACTTCGCCCGTGCTGCTGATGCTGCTGGCCTTTGCGGTGACGGCCGCGGCGCTGGTCTGGTGGACGCAATCGCGGCGGGCCACGGAAGCCCCGGTGGCTGCCCTGCCCGCCCCGATGATGGATGATGCGAACCCGCCCGCGAGCGAGCGAGCTGCGGCCACCAATGAGCGCAAGCGCTCAGAGCGTGCGCCCGTCACCCGCCCTGCCCCCATCAGCCGCGACGCTCGGCCGATGGCCGGCAATGCCGAGCCGAAGTATCCGGCCGCGATGCTGCGTGCCGGCGTCGGTGGCACGGTGGTGGTGCTGGCCGAGGTCGACGCCCAGGGCAATCCGGTGGACGTGCGCGTGGTGGAACGCAGCGGCGAACGCGACCTGGACCGCGCCGCGGTGAACGCCGTGCGCCAGTGGCGCTTCGAGCCGGCCATGCGCAACGGCAAGGCCATCGCCACCAGCGTGAAGGTGCCGGTGGACTTCAAGCCCATCTAAGCGCTGCATCGCGCCCGATACGGAGCTGACGAGGAAAGGAAAGGGGGACGCGGGCAAGGCGTCCCCCTTTTTTCGCATGACTTTCTGTAGGAGCGACGCAAGTCGCGACCGGGATTCGTCGGCACCCGGATCCTTTCAACAAGTCCCTGGAGCCGCAAGTGACGAACGAAAGCACGCTGGAGCCCCCAAGCTGCGGTCGCGACTTACGTCGCTCCTACAGGAAACGGCAGCGTCAAGCCTTCCGCAACGCGAACCCCGCACCCGTTGCCAGTGCGTCGTAGTTCGGGAACGAGGTCGCCACATTCGCCACATCACCGATGCGCACCTCGCCTGAAGCCAGTTGGCCGGCGATGGAGAACGCCATCGCAATGCGGTGGTCGCCATGCGAATCCACGGCGCCGCCCTGCAGCGGACCCGGGAAGATCGTCGCACCATCCGGCGTCTCATCCACCCGCAGCCCCAGCGCGCGCAGGCCGTTGGCCATGCTGGCCAGGCGGTCGGACTCCTTCACCCGCAGCTCCGCGGCGCCGCGCACGACCGTGGGGCCATCCGCGGCTGCGGCCGCGACGAACAGCGCGGGAAACTCGTCGATCATGTCCGGCACCAGCGCTTCCGGCACCTCGATGCCACGCAGCGGCGCATGGCGCACCACCAGATCGGCCACCGGCTCGCCGCCGTGCTCGCTGGCGTTCTCTTCGGTGATGTCTGCGCCCATCAGGCACAGCGCCTGCAGCAGGCCGGTGCGACGCGGGTTCAGTCCGACCGCGCGCAGGCGCAGTTCCGATCCCGGAATGATGCTGGCGGCGACCAGGAAGAACGCCGCCGAGGAGAAATCGGCCGGCACGGCGATGTCGGTCGCCTTCAGGCGCTGACCGCCGCACAGGCGCGCGAATCCGGGCGAGAATTCGATCTCCACGCCGAACGCCTTCAACATGCGCTCGGTGTAGTCGCGGGTGGGATGCGGCTCGCGCACCATGGTGTCGCCTTCCGCATACAGGCCGGCCAGCAGCACGGCGGACTTCACCTGCGCGCTGGCGACGTCCAGCGTGTAGTCGATGCCCGTCAACCGTTGGCCCCCGTGGATGCGCAGCGGCGGCAGGCCGCCCTCCTCGGTATCGATGCGCGCACCCATCGTGGCCAGCGGCCCGGTGACGCGGCGCATAGGGCGCCTGGACAGGGATTCGTCGCCGACCAGCACGCTGTCGAACGACTGCGCGGCCAGCAGGCCGGCCAGCAGGCGCATGCCGGTGCCGGCATTACCGCAGTCCAGCGGGCCCTCCGCCGCCTTCAGGCCATCGACGCCCACGCCGTGCACGACGCGACGCGAGGGCGACGGGGTTTCGATCCGCACCCCGAGCCGCGAAAAGATCGCGGCGGTGGCGCGAGTGTCCTCGCCTTCCAGGAAGCCGTCGATCGTCGAAGTGCCATCGGCCAGCGCAGCGAACATCACCGCGCGGTGCGACACCGACTTGTCGCCGGGGATGTCCAGGGTGCCGTGCAGCGGTTGGCCGGCGGAGGCGATCCAGTCTTGTTTCATGAGTATCGAGATTCGGGATTCGGGAGTGGAGATTCGGTACATCGGGCGGACTGGGTCGTGATCGATGTTGCGGCGAATCACGAATCCCTACGCCCGAATCCCGGCTTTCAGGGCACCGCAACCGGATACGACCCCAGTACCTTGATCTGCGCCGAATGCTGCTTCAGTTCGGCCAGCGCCTGCTTCATCGCCTCGTCGTCGATGTGTCCGGCCAGGTCGATGAAGAAGCCGTACTCCCACTTGGCGTGGTGCGAGGGCCGCGACTCGATCCGGTTCATGCTGATGCCGTGGCGTGCGAACGGGCTGAGCACGTCGAACAACGCGCCCGGCTTGTCGTGGATGAAGACCAGTACCGAGGTACGGTCGTGGCCGGACGGCGGGAAGATGCTGCGGCCGATCACCAGGAAGCGCGTGGTGTTGTCCTTGTCGTCCTGGATCGGGCTCATGACGACCTTCTTCAGCCCGTACACGTGCGCCGCGCTCTCGCCGCCGATGGCGGCGGCGTCGTCGCTGCCGCGGGCGCGGCGCGCGCCTTCGGCATTGCTCGACACGGGCACCTTCTCGACCTTGGGCAGATTGGCGCGCAGCCAACCGGCGGTCTGTGCGAAGGACTGCGGGTGCGCATAGATGCGCTCGATGTCGTCGATGCGGCCGGTGCGCGACATGAGGAACTGGTGCACGCGCAGCTCGACTTCACCGCAGATCTTCAGGTCCGAGGTCAGGAACATGTCCAGGGTGATCTGGATGGTGCCCTGCCCCGAGTTCTCCACGGGCACCACGCCGAAGTCGGCGTTGCCGCTGGCCACCTCCTGGAACACCTCCTCGATGCTGGCCAGCGGAAGACCGTGCGCCGAGCGGCCGAAGTGCTTGAGCACCGCCTGCTGGCTGAACGTGCCCTCCGGGCCGAGGTAGCCGATCTTGAGCGGCTCCTGCTGCGCCAGGCAGGCGGACATGATCTCGCGGAAGACATGCACCAGCACCTCGTCGCTGAGCGGGCCTTCGTTGCGGTCCACCACCATGCGCAGCACCTGCGCCTCGCGCTCGGGACGGTAATAGTCCACCGCGGCAGCCAGCTTGCCCTTGGCCTTGCCGACCTGGTGGGCGAAGCGCGCGCGCTCGGCGATCAGCGACTGGATCTGGCGGTCGATGCCATCGATCTTGGCGCGTACGTCGGAGAGGGCCGGAGCGGGCGTGGCTTCGGCCTTCTTGCTGGCTGCGGGCTTCTTGCTGGATTTGCTGGGCTTGGAGGCCATGTTTCTGGTTTCCTGGGGAAGCTCTCTGTAGGAGCGACGTAAGTCGCGACCTGAAGGTGGGCGGTCGCGACTCACGTCGCTCCTACATCAGCTTTGATCATCCGTTACGCTGCTGGAAATCCTGCATGAACTGCACCAGCGCCTGCGCACCTTCCACCGGCAGCGCGTTGTACAGCGAGGCGCGGATGCCGCCGACCGCCTTGTGGCCCTTCAGCGCCAGCAGTCCGGCCGCCTTGGATTCGGCCACGAAGCGCGAGGTCAGGGTCTCGTCGGGCAGGAAGAACGGGATGTTCATCCGCGACCGGACCGCTGGCACCACCTCGTTGCGATAGAAGCCACCGGAGGCATCGATGGCGTTGTAGACCAGCGACGACTTCAGCGCATTGCGGCGCGCGAACTCCTCCACGCCGCCTTCGGCGAGCATCCACTTGAACACCAGCCCGGCCAGATACCAGTTCCAGGTCGGCGGCGTGTTGAGCATGGAGTCGCGCGCGGCGTGCGAGCGGTAGTCGAAGATGTCGGCGCGCGGCTGGCCGCTGCGCTCGAACAGGTCCTTGCGGATGATCACCACCGCCACGCCCACCGGGCCCAGGTTCTTCTGCGCACCGGCATAGATCACGCCGTATTTCGACACGTCCAGCGGCTCGGAGGCGATGGACGAACTGAAATCGGCGAACAGCGGCACCTCGCCGACGTCCGGGGTATCGCGGAACTCGACGCCGTGGATCGTCTCGTTGGCGGTGATGTGCACGTAGGCCGCATCGGGCGTGAGCTTCCAGCTGTCGCGTGGCGGAATGTCGTGGAAGCCGCCGGCCTCGCCGTCGGCGGCGATGTTGACCGTGCAGTACGGCTTGGCCTGCTTGATCGCCGTCTTGCCCCAGTGTCCGGTGACCACGTAATCGACCACCTGGCCGGGCGCGGCGAAGTTCAGCGCCAGCAGGGCCTGGTGGGTGGTGGCGCCGCCGGACAGGAACAGCACGGCATAGTCGTCCGGGATGCCGACCAGCCTGCGCAAGTCGGCTTCGGCCTCGGCCGCCACGGCGATGAAGTCCTGGCTGCGGTGGCTGATTTCCACGATGGACGCACCAACGCCGTTCCAGTCGAGCATCTCAGCCTGCGCCTGCCGCAGGACCGATTCGGGCAAGGTGGCGGGACCGGCACTGAAGTTGAACGCGCGCGTCATGGGACACCTGAACAGGAGGACCCTTAGTATGCCGCAGCGCATCAGTTGCAGGGGCAACGAAGCGGACGCATGGGCATGAATCCCGGACTCGCCGCATCCTCCGCTCGTCCCGGCTCGTATAGGCTGGACGTTGGGTGCCGCCGCGGGAATTTTCTGGCGCGGGTAACGTCCAACCAACACCCCCCGCTTCACGGAGATGTCCATGTCCCTGCGCGACGCCCTGCGGATTCCCGCCTCACAGATCACCGACGAGTCGGTCTACCGGGACCGCCGCCGCCTGCTCCAGGCGTTCGCCGCTGCACCGGCCCTGGCGCTGGCCGGCTGCGCCGAGGCCGAACCTCCGCCTCCGCCCAAGGTCACCGTGACACCGGAACAGGCCCGCTCCGGCTTCCGGACGACCGAGACGCTGACCCGCTACCAGGACGTCACCACTTACAACAACTTCTACGAGTTCGGCACCGGCAAGGCCGATCCCTCGAATGCGCGCAAGACGCTGAAGACCTCGCCGTGGTCGGTGGTGGTGGGAGGAGAATGCGCCAAACCCGGCAGGATCGCGCTGGAGGACCTCATCAAGGGCCTGGCGCCGCAGGAGCGCATCTACCGGCTGCGCTGCGTGGAAGGCTGGTCGATGGTGATCCCCTGGCTGGGCGTGCCGCTGGGCGAGGTCCTGAAGAAGTTCGAGCCCACCTCGAAGGCCAAGTACGTGGCCTTCACCACCCTGGCCGATCCGGTGCAGATGCCGGGCGTGCGCTACCGGTCCATCAACTGGCCCTACCGCGAGGGCCTGCGCATCGATGAAGCCATGCATCCGCTGACCCTGCTGGCCACCGGGCTGTACGGCAAACCGCTGCCCCAGCAGAACGGTGCGCCGCTGCGGCTGGTGGTGCCGTGGAAGTACGGCTTCAAGAGCATCAAGTCGATCGTGGAGATCAAGTTCGTCGAACGCATGCCGGAGACGGCCTGGCACGACCTGCAGCCCTCGGAGTACGGGTTCTTCTCCAACGTCAATCCGGACGTGGACCATCCCCGCTGGAGCCAGAAGACCGAGCGGCGCATCGCCGGCACCCAGAGCAAGCTGTTCGCCGAGCGCATCCCCACGCGCATGTTCAACGGTTATGCCGACCAGGTCGCCTCGCTGTATGCGGGTCTCGATCTGAAGAAGTGGTACTGACCTGACGATGCGCAAGGCATCCGCCGGCCTGGTCGCCGCCAAGACCCTGGTCCACGCGCTGGCCCTGACTCCACTGGCGATCCTGGCATGGCAATTCCACGACGTCTGGCGCAATGGCAGCGACGCGCTCGGCGCCGATCCGGTGGCCGAGATCGAACACCGCACAGGCTTGTGGGCGCTGCGCCTGCTGATGGTGGCACTGGCGATCACGCCGCTGCGCCAGCTGACCGGCCAGCCGATCTTGTTGCGCTTCCGCCGGATGACCGGCCTGTACGCCTTCTTCTACGCCAGCCTGCACCTGGGGGTTTACCTGGCGTTGGACCTGCGCGGCTACTGGACGCAGATATTCGAAGAGATCGTCAAGCGCCCCTACATCACCGTGGGCTTCACCGCCTGGCTGCTGCTGGTGCCGCTGGCGATCACCTCGACGCAGGGGTGGATGCGGCGCCTCGGCCGGCGCTGGGGCCAGTTGCACACGCTGGTCTACGCCATCGGCGTACTGGCGGTGCTGCACTTCTGGTGGCTGGTGAAATCCGATATCCGCGAGCCGCTGCTGTATGCAGGCATCCTGGCGGCGCTGCTGGGCTGGCGCCTGTGGAAATCGCTCAGCCGGCGCCGAACAGCAGCAGCGCGCTGAGCGCAGCCGCCATCAGGACGGCCGCCAGCAGCAGCCACGGCCAACGCCGAACGGACGCTTTCGTTGCCGGCGGGGCACCGCCCTCCGCGGGCGTCTGGCCGGCATCGTCCAGCGATGCCGACTCCTCCGTCCGCGCACTGGGGGCCCATGGCACCTCGAGCACGAAGCGGTGCTGGGCGTCGAACACCACCTGGTCGCCCGCGGCCAGCAACGCATCGCGCACCGCCATGCCGTTGACGCGGGTGCCCTCGGCCGACCCCAGGTCGCGCAGCAGAACGCGGTCACCGCGCAGCTCCAGCCGGGCATGCCGATCGGCGAAGGCCGGATCGTCGACGCGGATGTCCGCCTCGCGCGCGCGGCCGACAATACGCGGGTGCTCCAGCGACACGCTCCTGCCGTGATACTTGCCTCCGACGCCCCGCAGCACCACCCGGGCGTCGCCCTGGCCTGCGTCGCTGTCGCGCACCTCTGCGGCCGAGCCGAACCCGGATTGCAGCAGCAGCTCCACGCCTTCCACGTAGACCGCATCGCCAGGCCGCAGCAGCGCCATCCGCTTCACCGGGCGGCCGTTGATGTGCACCCCGCGCATGCCGTTGGCCACCTGCAGCCACAGGCCGCGCCGATCCACGCAGATCTGCGCCAGCAACGCACCCTGCAGCGCGTCGCCCACACCGATGGTGCCGGCGGCCTCTCGCACGATGCGGTGGACGCCGGTGCTGAGCGGCCGGTCGGGCGCAGGGCGGTTGCTGAAATGAAGTCTGAGGTTCTGCACGCGACGGGAGCCTATCAGGTTGCCGCCCGGCCGTGATAGCCGTCTTGGCAGCGCACGGCATGGCCACGCAGAATAGCCCTACGCCACAGGAGCCTATGCATGGCCAGCATCGACATCGAGCACCCGCACTCCAAGACCCCCGCGCAGGCGCGGAAGGCCATCGAAGGCGTGGCGAAGAAGCTCTCCGAGCGCTTCGACATGGACTATGGCTGGGATGGCGACACGCTGAACTTCAGCCGCTCCGGCGTGGACGGCAAGATCGCACT
This sequence comes from Pseudoxanthomonas sp. F11, assembly GCF_037046485.1. Classification (NCBI taxonomy): domain Bacteria; kingdom Pseudomonadati; phylum Pseudomonadota; class Gammaproteobacteria; order Lysobacterales; family Lysobacteraceae; genus Pseudoxanthomonas; species Pseudoxanthomonas sp. F11. Next base: position 138,938 of record NZ_JBANLZ010000006.1, read on the forward strand.
GCTCGCCGACACGTTGCGGGTCACCGCGAACCTGGGTTTCCTGCTGTCGGCGATGAAGGGCCCGATCGAGGCGGAGATCCGTCGCGTCCTGAGCGAGAAGTTCGACTGAGGTCAGTCCCGGAAGGGATCCGGGTCCGCGGCGAACAACCGGCGCGAGACCGCACGCTCGGCGCGTTCGATATCGCGCACGAAGGCCTTGCCGTCGCCCAGCGCGGCGAAGGCGGCGAACCCGCGCTCAAGGAAGCCCTGCAGGTCGCCCAGGCCCGTCGCCCGGGCCGGCCCGCGCGACAGTTTCAGCAAGGTGGCCACGCCGGGCGTCTTCACCGCCTGCGCCAAGCCCACGCCGACCTCAGCGATCAGGTCGATCTGGTGCCGACGCAGGCGGCGCAGGCCCACCTCGCGATACGCCTGGCCGTACAGCTCGGCGTCCAGCCTGCGCCGCTGGGGCGCCAGCGTGTGCAGCGTCTCGGCCATGCGCATGTCCAGCGCATGCGTCAGCACGCCCAACTCGATGCCGTGGGCCACGGTCTCCAGCACGGAGGCCGGCAGCAGGCGCTGCATCATCGGCATGACCTTGGCCACGTTGGCGTCGCGCCCGCTGAAATCGTGGTCGCCGTACACATCGGTCAGGAAGAACATCGCCGCAGCGCGGCGGGTGGGATCGGCGAGGAAGTGGGCGAAGCTGGTCTCCAGCCTGGCCGCCTGCCAGCGCCTGACCTCCGGCAGCCAGCGCAGGCGGTTGCGCGGTTCGCGCACGGGATCGTGCGCTGTCTGGTGCCATTCCAGTCGCCTGCCCACGCGTGCGATCAACGGATTTGCTCGAGCCATGGGCACCATGATCCGGGCGGGGGGAGACCGCCGCAACCCGGCGGCCGGTCGGCTACACTCGGGCAGCAAGGTCACTACGGGTAGTACATGCTCTCGATTCACAGTGCGCGACAGCGGGGCCACAACGGCAAGATCGGGCTGGCGATCGCCGGCGGCGGCCCCATCGGTGGCATGTACGAGTTGGGAGCCCTGCGTGCCCTGGACGAAGCACTGGACGGCCTGGACCTGACCCGCATGGACTGTTACGTGGGGGTCAGCTCCGGCGCCTTCCTGGCCGCCGGTCTGGCCAACCGGATGAGCACGGCCGAGATGTGCCGCATCTTCATCACCGGCACCAGCGACGACGCGGAGTTCCGACCCGAGACCTTCCTTCGCCCCAACGTGGGCGAGTACCTGCGGCGGGCGGCCAGCCTGCCGGGGCTGTACGCCGACTGGGTATCCCGCCTGCTGCGCAGCCCGCACCGCGCCACGCGCTGGTCGGACCTTTTCCTCCGCTTCGGAGGCCTGGTGCCCACCGGGATCTTCGACAATCAGGAAGTGGAACGCTTCCTGCGCGACATCTTCACGCGGCGCGGCCGCAGCAACGATTTCCGAACGCTGGACGCGGACCTGTTCGTGGTGGCGGTGGACCTGGACAGCGGCGAGGCCGTGCGCTTCGGCGAGCCGGGCTGGGACGACGTCCCGATTTCGCGCGCGGTGCAGGCCAGTTCCGCCTTGCCCGGCCTGTATCCGCCGGTGGAGATCGGTGGTCGCCACTTCCTGGACGGCGCGCTGCGCCGCACGATGCACGCCAGCACCGTACTGGACCGCGGCATCGACCTGATGATCGGCATCAACCCGCTGGTCCCGTTCGACGCGAACCAGGCGACACCCCAGGCCGACCAGGCCGAACAGGTCGGCCTGGCCAGCGGCGGACTGCCCGCGGTGCTTTCGCAGACGCTGCGGACTCTGCTGCAGTCGCGCATGCAGATCGGCATGGAGAAGTACCCGCTGCGGTACCCCGACATCGACCAGCTGGTGTTCGAGCCGAACGCGGACGACAGCGAACTGTTCTTCACCAACCTTTTCAGCTTCTCCTCGCGCCACCGGGTCTGCCAGCTCGCCTATCGCAACACGCTGGCCGACCTGCGCAAGCGCGCGGCCGCGCTCAAGCCCATGCTGGCCGCACACGGCATCCGCTACAACGAGGACATCGTCCAGGATCGCAACCGGTCGATCCTCGCTGGTCTGGACGTGGCGCCGCGCATGACCGAGACCACCGCCCGCCTGCGTCGTGCGCTGGACGACGTCGACCAGCTGGTGTCCCGCCACCGCGCGGCCCGTCATTCGTGATGCGCTTGCGGTTGCGCCGCCCGCTGGTGTGAAAACTCTAGACGCGACGCCGATTCTGGCGCGCAATCCCCACACCACCCACTGACGGAACGCCATGGCCACGCTGAAGAAATCCGCACGCAAGAAAGCCGCTCCCGCTTCCAGCAACGAAACCCTGCAGGCTCAGGCCGAGCAGCTGTCCAAGCGTCTGGGCGAGTCGGCCCAGCAGGTCTGGCTGGCCGGGGTGGGCGCCTTCGGACGCGCGCAGGCCGAAGGCACCAAGCTGTTCGAGACCCTGGTCAAGGAAGGCCTGTCGCTGGAGCAGATCACGCGCAAGACCGCCGGGGGCAAGGCCCAGGCCATGCGCGATGCGGTGGAAAGCACCGTGGGGCAGGCGCGCGAACGTGCGTCCGACACCTGGGACCGGCTGGAAAAGGTGTTCGAGGAACGCGTGCATCGCGCACTGCGCCGCCTCGAGGTGCCCAGCCGCGAGGACCTGTCCGCCCTGATCGATCGCGTCGATGCCCTGAACGCCGAGCTGCGCAAGTTGGGCGGCGTGCCGGCCGCGAAGCCGGCACGGGCGCGCAAGCCCGCCGCCAAAAAGCCGGCGCCGGCCGCGAAGAAGACGCCCGCCAAGCGTGCATCGCGCAAGAAGGTCGCACCATAAGGTCGCATGGGCTTTTCTGTGCGCTTTCCTGAACATTTTTTTGTTGCGCGGCACCATCCAATGGCGTAACAATCATTCCAGCCCGCCAGTCCACCGAAGTTCGTTTGCTCCCCTCCCCTTACGGCTTCGGACTGGCGGGCTCCTTCATTCCGCCACGCGGCGCGCGGCGGGCCGCCACAGACGGCCGCAGGCATGGGCCGGTAGAATGGCCGGTCGAATAACAACAACGCCCCGCGCCGCATGTCCATCTGGTTCCTTGGCCTGGCCGTCACGCTCGTCAGTGGCGCGGCCGCTACCGCCTATTTCTGGCTGGTCCGCCGCCCCCGCGATGAGATGTCCTACGGTCTCCATGCGTTGTCTGGGCTGCGCTGGCGCGAGTTCTCGAAACTGGTCCTGGCCGCGATGGCGCGCCGCGGACTGGTAGAAGCCAGCCCCGACCCCCAGGACAGCCGCGAGCCCCAGTCCACCTTCCTGCTCACCCGTGGCGACGAACGCTGGCTGCTCTCGTGCAAGCATGGTTCGGCCTACCGGATCGCGGCCGCACCGGTACAGGAACTCGCCGCCAGCATTCGCCTGGGCGCAGCCCACGGCGGCATCCTGGCGACCGAAGGCAATGTGGAGAAGGAAGGTCGCGACGCCGCCCAGGGCAACACCATCGAACTGCTGGACGGCCCGCGCCTATGGCCCGAAGTGGTGGACCTGATCGAACCGGGCCTGCGCGAGCAAGTGGTCGACTACGCTGCCGCCCGCGCCAAGCGTCACATCGGCATCGCCTGGCTCGGGGCCGTGGCCATGGGCGCCCTGGCCATGGCCGCCTGGCCCGCCCCCCCTGCGCCGGCCCGCTCGGCCCCGGGTGCCGCATCGTCCGTGTCGCCGGCGTCCAGTCCTGCGATCCCTGCACCGGCGCCGGCACAACCCGCGGCGTTCCGCGAGCCCACAGAAGAAGAACTGGAAATCCAGATGCGCGAGGTGCTCAAGGCACTCGCCAGGACCCCCGGCGTCACGCGCGGCGTGTGGCAGACCAAACTGACCCTCAGCGTGGACCTTGCGGCCGGAGGGCAGGACGTCTGGCCGCGGATCTGCAGCGAACTCGAACGCTACCCTGCACTGCGTACGAGCCGTGTGCAGCTCAACCCACCTCCCGGCAGCAGCGAACCCGTGCGCTGGCGGCAGTGCAAGACCCTGTGACGCCGCTGCGACGTTCCGTCGCTGTGGCTGACGCGCGTACAACGGGATGATCCCGCCACCGCCCTGCCGCATGCCGATCCCATGAGCGACGTTCCCGACCCCACGCCCTACGAGCGCATCGGCGGCGAAGCCGGCCTGCGCCGGATGACGCAGCGCATGTATGCGCTGATGGATACCCTGCCGGAGGCCGCTGCCGTGCGCGCGCAGCACCCGCCGTCGCTGGAGGGCAGCGAGCAGAAACTGTTCGAATTCCTCAGCGGCTGGCTCGGCGGCCCACCGCTGTTCACGCAGAAGCACGGCGCCCCGATGCTGCGCGCGCGCCACCTGCCCTTCCGGATCGGCATGGAGGAAGCCAGCGGCTGGCTGGCCTGCTTCCATGGCGCGATGATCGAGACGGTCGAAGACGCCCACCTGCGCGACTTCATGTGGTCGCGCATCGAGCCGCTGGCGCTGCACATGCGCAACCTGCAGGCGGTGCCGCTGAGGTGGGCGAACGAAGGCTAAAGAATTCCGGCCCGGACCACGCCACCGGGAAACGGCTTACATGCAAATTACATAATCGTCCGGGTCGAGCGCCGTCTCGACCCGCAGTATCACCAAAGCCTCCGACCAGAGTTCGTCCCCCGGCTCCGTGCGATCTCCTGTGCCGAATCGCTCCGGCGGACCATAGGCCGACCGCCAGTCACCATTGACACATGCAGCGAATCCGGATCGCAGGCATGGAAATCCTGTGCAACCTGCCTTGTACGCATCAGGCAGCGCCAATGCTCGCATCGCCAAATCGCGGAAGCGCGCGGATTGCTGCTTAGTCAAGGCCATGTCGATATCACGATGAAATCTGCCGTTCCAGCGATATCCGACACCTTTCGAAGGCCTCAAGCGTGCCTCGCCCCCGTCCTTCGATGATCTTGCGTGGATGACGGAGCTGTCGAAGCAGCCTCGGGCAGCCAGGACGACGACCCAGTCCTGCGACGCGCAGGCCATGGTCTGCGTCGGGGGCAATTTGCCCAACAAGTCTCCTTCGATCTCGGATCTCGCCGCGGCACGCTTACCCTCTGCGGTCCATGCGGCCAGCCAGACATCGCGCTCGTCCAAGATGCGAGATGCCAGCCATGAGACGCCGACCACGGTACCCACCAGGAGCATGCAACCCAGCCTGAGTGCCCTGGCCCAGGAAATCTGCATCGCCCACTACCAATGCACGCCCCGCATCAGCGCGGCGAACGCGATCTGCTCCTGGCTGGGCGATTCGTCCTTCAGCGCCTTGCTGTCACCCTTGGCCGCGGCCGAGTCCGGGAAAAGTTCGAAGGCGGTGTTCATCACCACCTCGTACGCCTTCGGCGCCACGGCGTTGACCAGCGCTGCGAAGATGCCCAGGCGGGTCGCGATGCGGCTCGGCTTCTCGATGATCGCCTTGACCAGCAGGTCGGCCGCCTCCTCCGGCGACAGCGTGGGCACGCTGTCGTACATCTTCGTGGGCGCGATCATCGGCGTCTTGACCAGCGGCATGTTGACGGTGGTGAAGCTGATGCCCTTGCCCGACAGCTCGCCCTGCGCGCAGCGGCTGAACGCGTCCAGTGCCGCCTTCGACGCCACATAGGCCGAGAAGCGCGGCGAGTTGGCCAGCACGCCGATCGAGCTGATGTTGATGATGTGGCCCTTGCGGCGCTCGGTCATCTTCGGCAGGAAGCCCATGATCAGCCGCAGGCTGCCGAAATAATTCAGCTGCATCGTGCGTTCGAAATCGTGGAAGCGGTCGTAGCTCAGCTCGATGGATCGGCGGATAGAGCGGCCGGCGTTGTTGATGAGGACATCGACATGGCCGTGTTCGTCCAGCACCGTCTTCACCAGGCGGTCGCAGTCGGCCATGTCGGCCAGGTCCGCGGTATAGGCGAACACCTTGCCGCCAGCCTTCTTCATCTCGTCGCGGGCCTTGAACAGCTCCTCCTCGCCGCGCGCCACGATGATCGTGATGGCGCCCGCCTCGGCTACACGCTGCGCGGTGGACAGGCCGATGCCGGAGGATCCGCCTGTAATGACCACCACCTTGTTGCGCACCTTGCCCTTCAACGAGCGGTCGATGAACAGGTCGGGATCCAGGTGGCGTTCCCAGTAATCCCACAGGCGCCACGCATAGTCGTCCAGGCGAGGCACGGCGATGCCGCTGCCCTTCAGCGCACGCTCGGTCTCGCGGCTGTCGAAGCGGGTGGGATAGGTGATGAACTTCAGCACTTCCTTCGGGATCTTGAAGTCGCGCAGCAGCATGCCGATGAAACGCTTCACCGGCGGCAGGTTGCCCACCGCCATGCGGATGCTGCCCGGCACGAAGGCGAACATGCGCGCATCGATGCGCATGGTCATCTCCGGCGCATGGCCGGCGCGGCAGAAGGTGTTGAGCACTTCGCCCACCCGCATCGGCTCCGGATCGGTCAGGTGGAAGGTATGCCCGTCCAGCTTCGGTTTGTGCGCGATGTGGTCCATCGCATCGGCGACGAAATCCACCGGCACGATGTTGATCCTCCCGCCCTCGATACCGAGCACCGGCACCCACTGCGGCAGCAGTTCGCGCAGCTTCTTGATGAGGGTGAAGAAGTAGTACGGCCCGTCGATCTTGTCGATCTCGCCCGTCTTAGAGTGACCGACCACCATGCCCGGGCGGTAGATGCGCCACTTGATCCGCTTCTCCCGGCGCACCAGACCCTCGGATTCGTGCTTGGTGCGCAGATAGGGGTCGTCCAGGCCTTCGGCTTCCTCGAACATGTCCTCGCGGAAGATGCCCGGATACAGGCCGGCGGCGGCGATGGAACTGGTGTGATGGAAACAGCCCACCTTCAGCGCGGCTGCCAGGTCCAGTGCATGTTGGGTGCCATCGATGTTGGCGGCCTGCTGGGCTTCCCGGCTGGCGGTGAGGTCGTAGATGGCGGCCAGGTGGAAGAAGTGCTTCACCTTGCCGGTCAGCGTGCGCAGTTGGGCGGGGGTCAGGCCGCACCGGGGCTTGGTCATGTCCCCGTGCACCACCGTCACGCGCTTCATGTCCCAACCCGCCTTCTTCGCGATGGCGTCGAACTTCTTCTGCGAGTCCTTGCGGACCAGTACGTAGACCGTCCCGCTACGCTTGAGGAGGTTGCCGACCAGATAGCGACCGATGAATCCCGTGGCGCCGGTGACGAAATAGCTCATGACTGCCCCATTCCTCAAGTTGTGTGGGCCGGCCCCTCCGACCGCCCTGCGCGGTAACTTGCCAGAGCCATCCCGTTTCGACAATCCCGTCACGGATTGACCGCCTGCACCACCCGTGGTGTGATGGACTCGATCACTGGGAGGGATCATCCATGGCCGATCTGAAGACTGCATTCGAACAAGCATCCAAGGACATCCAGAACCTGTCGGAACGTCCGGACAACGACACGCTGCTGCGGCTTTACGGGCTGTACAAGCAGGGCTCGGAAGGTGATGTGAGAGGAGACAAGCCGGGCTTCTTCGACTTCGTCGGCACCGCCAAGTACGAAGCCTGGGCCAAGCTCAAGGGCACCGCGCCCGAAGACGCCCAGAAGAAGTACGTGGACCTGGTGAAGAAGCTTCTCGCCTAGTGGCGCGCGATACCCGCCAGCGCATCCTCGACGCCGCCCTGGCGATGTTCAACTCACAGGGCGAACCTCACGTCACGACCAACCATATCGCCGACGAGCTGGAGATCAGCCCGGGCAACCTGTACTACCACTTCCGCAACAAGGACGACATCATCGAGCAGCTCTTCGCGCGGTACGAGGAGCGCATGGACGCGGCGCTGACGCCGCCCACCGACCGTCTGCCCGGGCTTGAGGACATCTGGCTGCAACTGCACCTGGTGTTCGAGTGCATCTGGGACTACCGCTTCCTGTACCGCGACCTGGTGGAAATCCTCAGCCGAAACCGGCGCTTGCGCATGCGCTTCGCGCGCATCCTGCGGCGCGCCGACGACAGCGCGCATGCGGTGATGCGCGGCATGGGCCATGCGGGGGTGATGCGCGCCTCGGCGGCGGAGCTGGCCGCCACGGCCACCAACGTGCTGGTCGTGTCCACCTTCTGGCTCAACTACGCATCCACGCGCGGCGAGAAGGACGAACAGGCCGCCATCCGCCAGGGGATCGTGCAGGTGATGATGCTGGTGGCCCCCTTCCTGCGGGATGCGGAACGGGTACACCTGAACACGCTCACGCAGGCGTACACCGCCTAGGCACGCATCCTGTGCAGAAGGCGACTCAGCCTGCGCTGTGCCACGGATCGTGAAACCGACCGGCAGGCAGCGGGCTTGAAGCCCTTTCTACGTCCGCCTTTCCTTGAAAGCCCCGCTCAAGCGGCCGCCAATGCACTCCCCAGCCTCGACGCTGCCGCGCGCAACTCCGGCAGCAGGCCGCGGTCGTCGACGAACTCGAAGTCCGGACCGATCAGGGCCAGCAGCGCCAACAGCGCGTCGATGGATTCGCCGCCCAGTTCCAGGATGCAGTGCCGGTCGTCGCCGGCCTCCAGGATTCCGCACCACGGCGGCACGCGCGTGGCCTGTTCAGCGACGGAGCCGGGCAGCCGCAGTCGCACCTGGTAGCGCGTGAAGGGTTGGGTGATCGACTTGGCCACATAGTCCGCCACGTCGCCCGGGAACGCGCGTGGCGGGAACTGGGTACCCGTGTCGTGGAGCGACTGCACGCGATCCACGCGGAACGTCCGCCAGTCCTCGCGCTTGAGGTCCCACGCCACCAGGTACCAGCGGCTGCCGGTATGCACCAGCCGCAGCGGTTCGATCAGCCGCTCGCTGGCGCGCTGGCTGCGGTCGCGATACTGCATCCGCAGCCGGAAACCATCGCGGCAGGCCGCCGCAATGCGCAGCAGGGCGTCGACATCCGATGTGGGCGCACCGCCCGCCAGGGAGAGCGTGACCGAGTACAGGGCACTGGCCCGCTTGCGCAGGCGGGCCGGCAACCACTGATCCAGCTTGGACAGCAGCCGCAGCGACGTGTCCTCCATGCGGCCGACGCTGGCGGCGGCAGTCCGCAAGGCGACCGCGACGGCCACGGCCTCGTCGTCTTCCAGCAGTACCGGCGGCATCGCGCTGCCCGACCCCAACCGGTAGCCGCCGCCCAGGCCGGGCGAGGCATCGATGGGATAGCCGAGTTCCCGCAGCCGCTCCACGTCGCGGCGCAGCGTACGGCGGTCGATGTCCAGCCGCTGACTCAGTTCCGCGCCCGTCCAGTGGCGGCGCGACTGCAGTAGCGACAACAGGCGGAGCAGACGGTTGGAGGTGCTGAGCATGGACGCAGTATCAGGCCAATTGAGGACCGATTCTGTCCTGGATAAGCTCCTTGCGGCCCCACCATCCCTGGCGCGCACGCGCGGCGGATGTTCCGAACCGGCCGTCGCCCGGCGCCCAAGACGCAGACGCCCCGGCGAGCCGGGGCGTCGACGTTCCCTCTGGTGTGAGGGGTCAGGCGCGACGGCTGCGACGGGGCGCGGACTTGCGCGCCGCCGGCTTGCGGACGGTCTTGGTACGCGCCGGCGCGGCCTTGCGGGTGCGCGACGCCTTGCGGGCGGGCTTCTTCAGGCCCAGCTTCACCAGCACCGGTTGCAGGCGCGCCTCCACGTCGGCACTGAACTGGCCGACGCGGGCCTCGCCCTGCTCCCGGACATCCGCCAGTCGGCCCAGCACATCGCGCTGCGCCGCGTGGGCGAACGTCGCGGCCTGCTGGCGCACGGCGTCGATGCGTTGACCCGCCTCCGCGGCGGCGCCGCGCGCTTGGCGACGCGCCACCGCAACCACGCCGAGGCCGGCGAGCCAGAGATGGCGCAGGGTGGGTTCAGGGGTCTTGCGGCGAGTCTTCTTGGCAGCCATAGCGGGCATCCACATACCGGCCCGGGTGGCCGGCTTCCATGACGCGATGCTGTCCGGCCTGCGTCGAGCAATCACACTATTGGCCGCTCCACTCACATATTCCGTAGGGGTTGCCTGTCGACCGCGTTCGCGGCGATGCTCGCCACATCCTGGGAGGGACGACAGATGGCAGCCAGATTCTCGAAGTGGGCCCCGTTTCCGCACGACGCCAAGGCCTATGCCTACACGGGCGATGCACTGAAGAAGGCATGGCCGGCCCTGCATGCCGGCGACCAGGAGCCCTACCCCGACGAGAAACGCGCGAAGGCATTGATTGCCGCGGCGGGCAAGGCGGCCAAGGGCATCGCCGCCGACGATCTTGCACAGCGCCTGCAGGACGCATGGCGCGCATTCCACCGCGGCGACTTCCGGGCGGCATACGAGGCCGGCGAGGCGCTGGGGCCGCTCGGTGCGTCGGTGGCGGTGAAGGCGCTCGGCATCCACGCCACGTATCTGGTGGACGACGAAGCCGAGCAGCTCAAGCGGTTCGAACATGCGGCGCAGCTCGCCGAGGCGGCGGTCAAGGCGCTGCCGGACGAGGCGAACAGCCATTACCGTCATGCCTTCGCCCTGGGCCGCTACAGCCAGGGCATCAGCATCGCCAAGGCGCTCAAGCAGGGCATCGCCGGCAAGGTGAGGATCTCGCTGGATGCCGCGCTCGAGCTGGCCCCGAAGCATGCCGAGGCGCACACCGCGCTGGCGCTCTACCACGCCGAGATCATCGGCAAGATCGGCGCGATGATCGGTGGCCTGACCTACGGCGCCAAGGCGAGCGAGGCCGAGTCGCATATCAAGACCGCGCTGAAGCTGACGCCGGATTCGCCCATCGCCCATATGGAGTACGCCAACGTGATGCTGCTCCTGCACGGCGACAAGAAGGAGGAGGCCGCTGCGGCAGCCTTCGAGAAGGCCGGCAAGCTGAAGCCGCACGATGCCATGGAAGCGCTGGACGCAGCGCATGCCAATGCGCAGATCGAATAGCAACGCCCTCCTTGCGCTCGCATCGGCCTTGCTGGCCGCAAGCGCGACGGCAGTGGCCCAGGTCGTCGCGCCCGCAACCCCTGCCCCATCGTCGCCGGTGCAGGCGACGGATACGCTGGTGGACGCCCTGACCTGCAGGACCGCGGCCGGCGACATCGCCGGCCTGCTGGCCAGGCTGCGGCGCGAAAGACCCGGCGAATTCGCACAGACAGAGCGCCAGTACAGTACGCCGAAGATGGATCTCTACCGGCTCGACACGCCCGTGGATGCCTGGGGCAACGAAGGCGATGCCGTCGTGATCACCGACAACCGCGTGCTGCTGCTCGTGGAGGCGCCCATCGATACCGCCAGCATGCGCCTGGAGCAATCGCTGGCGGACAGTCGCGAGGCGCCGCTGTCCGGCGCACTCGATGATCTCCATGCGCTGGTGGTCTACGCCGGCGAGCATCCCGGCATGCAACAGCGCACGCTGATCGGATGCGAGTACCGCATGCCCGGACTCTCGCTGCTCACCCATCCGGACGACGCCTGGCGCACGCCGACGCCGTGACCCGATGCGCGCGGGCAGCGCAAACGACGCTTCCCTCCTCCTGCTAAAGCCGCACGCGTTACCCGCGACGGGCCGGCGCCGGTGCCCTGGCCGTTCCGCGGAGCGGGCTTAACGGCCCGTTCCCGACCATCTTTAGGGCCGACGTCACGTTTCTGCTGCCTCTCGCACACCCTTGCATTGCAGGGATTCCCGGGGGCCTAACACATTTTTTTGCAGCCGCCCTAAAGGTTTTTTTGGCAGCGCCGTTATTCATTTCGCAACACGAAGACGACTAGCCCAACAAAACAAACCGGCAGCGTCTTTTCCCTTCAACGCCGTGAATCCAAATAAGAGGAGACGAACATGGCACAGGTAATCAACACCAATACGATGTCGCTCAACGCTCAGCGCAACCTGAGCACCAGCGGCGCCTCTCTGGCCACCACCATCCAGCGCCTGTCGTCTGGCCTGCGCATCAACAGCGCGAAGGACGACGCCGCCGGCCTGGCCATCTCCGAACGCTTCAGCACCCAGATCCGCGGCCTGGACGTGGCCGTGCGCAACGCCAACGACGGCATCTCGCTGGCCCAGGTGGCCGAAGGCTCTCTGACCGAAATCGGCAACAATCTGCAGCGCATCCGCGAACTGGCCGTGCAGTCCTCCAACGCCAGCAATTCCGCGTCCGATCGCGCCGCACTGAACGCCGAAGTCAAGCAGCTGACCTCGGAAATCGACCGTGTCGCCAAGCAGGCCGACTTCAACGGCACCAAGCTGCTGGACGGCACGTTCACCAGCCAGCTTTTCCAGGTGGGCGCCAACGCCGGCCAGGCCATCGCCATCGACAAGGTGGTCGACGCCCGCGCCCAGACCCTGGGCGGCGTGACGTTCGCCAACACCTACACGGGTACGGCACTGGCTACCGACGCGGCCGCCGCCGACACCACCTATTCGCAGCTGCAGATCTCGGTCACGCCGACCGGCGGCAGCGCGACCACCGTCGACATCGGCGCCTTCGACGTGAAGGCCGGCCAGTCGATCACGCAGGCCGCGGCCGCCGCCATCAACAACAAGCTGGGCGAAACCGGCGTGTACGCCGAGGTCAAGGCCGGCGTCATCAACCTGACCTCGGTCAAGGGCGGGCAGGAGTTCGCCCTGGCGTTCGGCGGCCCGGTCGTCGCCGGCGCCACGGTGTCCACCGCCGCCAACCTCGGCCTGACCGAGACCAGCACCAACGGCGGCGACCTGGCCACCACGAACAGCTTCGTCCAGGGCCTGGACATCACCACCTTCGCCGGCGCCCAACGCGCCCTGGAAGTGGTGGACAAGGCGCTGACTTCGGTCAACGGCGCGCGCGCGGACCTGGGCGCGATCCAGAACCGCTTCACCTCGGTGGTCGCCAACCTGCAGACCAGCTCGGAAAACCTGGCCGCGTCCCGTAGCCGCATCCGCGACACGGATTTCGCCAAGGAAACCGCCGAACTGACCCGCACCCAGATCCTGCAGCAGGCCGGTACGGCCATGCTGGCCCAGGCCAACCAGGCGCCGCAGGGCGTATTGAGCTTGTTGCAAGGCTGAACCTAGCGTCCCCGGCGGCACGGCGGGGAATCGTTGGACAACATCATCCCCCGTGCAGAAAACGCCTAAGGAGTCGAACTCATGGCACAGGTCATCAACACCAACACCATCTCGCTGAACGCGCAGCGCAATCTGAGCAGCAGCGGGGCTTCACTGGCCACCACCATCCAGCGCCTGTCGTCCGGCCTGCGCATCAACAGCGCCAAGGACGACGCCGCCGGTCTGGCCATCTCCGAACGCTTCAGCACGCAGATCCGCGGCCTGGACGTGGCGGTGCGCAACGCCAACGACGGCATCTCGCTGGCCCAGGTCGCCGAAGGTTCGCTGACCGAGATCGGCAACAACCTGCAGCGCATCCGTGAGCTGTCGGTGCAGTCGGCCAACGCGACGAATTCCTCGTCCGACCGCGCCGCGCTGAACGCGGAAGTCAAGCAGCTGACCTCTGAAATCGATCGCGTCGCCAAGCAGGCCGACTTCAACGGCACCAAGCTGCTGGACGGCTCGTTCTCCAGCCAGCTGTTCCAGGTGGGCGCCAACGCCGGCCAGGCCATCGCCGTGGACAAGGTGGTCGATGCGCGTTCGCAGTCGCTCGGCAACGTGAAATTCGCCGCCAAGCAGACCGCCACCACCGCGGCAGCCGCCGCAACCGCGGATGGCAAGCTGGCCGGCATGCAGATCAACGGCGTGACCATCGCCGACGTGGAGTGGAAGAACGGCGCCGCTGGCACCGAAATCGCACAGGCCATCGCCACGGCAGTGAACGCCAAGCTGGGTGAGACCGGCGTGGCAGCCTCGGTCGGCACCGGTGCCGACGCTGGCAAGGTGATCATGACCTCGGTCAAGGCGGGCAAGGATTTCGACATCACCGCGGGCACCATCACCGGCGGCGCCACTGAAATCGGCCTGACGGGCATCGCCGACGCCACGGCGGCCGCCACCACCACGGCCAGCTTCGCCAAGGACCTGGACATCACCACGTTCGAAGGCGCGCAGAAGGCCCTGGAAATCGTCGACGCCGCGCTGACCTCGGTCAACTCGGCCCGCGCCGACCTGGGTGCGGTGCAGAACCGCTTCACCTCGGTGGTCGCCAACCTGCAGACCAGCTCGGAAAACCTCGCCGCCTCGCGCAGCCGCATCCGCGATACGGACTTCGCCAAGGAAACCGCCGAACTGACCCGCACCCAGATCCTGCAGCAGGCCGGTACGGCCATGCTGGCCCAGGCCAACCAGGTGCCGCAGAACGTGCTGAGCCTGCTCCGCTGACGCGGCGCCAGGCACCGGGGCGGGCGTCTCTCCCGCCCGTCCCGGTCAGGCACTCCTTCCTCGCCCCAATCAGGACTTTCCCATGGCACAGGTCATCAACACCAACACCATCTCGCTGAATGCCCAGCGCAATCTGGGCACCAGCGGCGCCTCGCTGGCGACCACGATCCAGCGGCTGTCGTCCGGTCTGCGCATCAACAGCGCCAAGGACGACGCCGCCGGTCTGGCCATCTCCGAGCGTTTCTCCACCCAGATCCGCGGTCTCGACGTGGCCGTGCGCAACGCCAACGACGGCATCTCGCTGGCCCAGGTCGCCGAGGGTTCGCTGACCGAAATCGGCAACAACCTGCAGCGCATCCGTGAGCTGTCGGTGCAGTCGGCCAACGCGACGAATTCTTCGTCCGACCGCGCCGCGCTGAACGCCGAAGTCAAGCAGCTGACGGCCGAAATCGATCGCGTCGCCAAGCAGGCCGACTTCAATGGCACCAAACTGCTGGACGGCTCGTTCTCCAGCCAGCTGTTCCAGGTGGGCGCCAATGCCGGCCAGGCCATCGCCGTCGACAAGGTCGTTGACGCCAAGGCCAATGCGCTGGGTGGTGCGATGTTCGCCACCGCCACCTTCACCACCGCCACGCCCACCGACGGCGTGACCGCCCTGAAGATCGAAGGCCTGCAGCTGACCAACGCCGACGGCGCCACCGTGACCATCGACACCGTCGATGTCGCGGCGCAGGGCACGGCGGTGGCCACCCGCGACGCCGCCGCCAAGGCGCTGGTCACGGCCATCAATGCCAAGATCGGTGAAAGCGGCGTGTATGCCGAAGTCGGTGCGGCCGGTGCGGTCAACCTGACCTCGGTGAAGGACAGCGTGGGCAGCAACGGCGCCTTCAAGGGCATCGCCATCGAAACCGGTACCTGGACCGGCGGCGGCGCCCCGGCCGACGTCACCGCCAGCACGGTCGCCACGGCCAAGCAGTACGCCTCCAACCTGGACATCTCCACGTTCAAGGGCGCGCAGCAGGCGCTGGAGATCGTCGACAAGGCGCTGACCGCGGTCAACTCGGCCCGCGCCGACCTGGGTGCGGTGCAGAACCGCTTCACCTCGGTGGTCGCCAACCTGCAGACCAGCTCGGAAAACCTCGCCGCCTCGCGCAGCCGCATCCGCGACACGGACTTCGCCAAGGAAACCGCCGAACTGACCCGCACCCAGATCCTGCAGCAGGCCGGTACGGCCATGCTGGCCCAGGCCAACCAGGTGCCTCAGAACGTGCTGTCCCTGCTGCGCTGATACGCAGCACGCCTCACCCGCAGTTCCTCCTAGTTACCTGTCGTCACGGACGGATTCGTCTCCCTCCGTTTGGCAGTACCCCAGCCCCCGCCGGCAACGGCGGGGGTCTTTTTTTGGCAGGAGTGAGTGGAGAGGAGTGAGGAGCAAGGAGTGAGTGGAAGCGAACGCTGCTGAGCCGGCTGGCCGCTTTGGCTCACTTCTCACTCCTCTCCGCTCACTTCTCGCTCCACTGGCACAAACCCTGCATCACCCCGAAAGCCTGCATTTCTCACCAGCACGCCGGACCCACGGCGGCGGTGGGAGACGGAGAAATGCCGGCTAAAGAACGGTGCCCGCGGGCCGTTATTGGTACTGCACGGGCGGGTCCCATTCGTCACCGGATGGCGACCCGCCCGGCCTCCCTTTTTTGCGGAAAGGGTCAGACAGGAGACAGGGCGATGGCAGACTATTCATTGGGTTACGGGGGTGTCGGCTCCGGCATGGACATCACCGGCATGGTCGAGCAGCTGGTCGCCGCCGATCGCAAGCCCGCCGACAACCGGCTCAACCGCATCGAGAGCCAGGCCAAGTTCAAGCTGTCCGCCATCGGCACCGTCAGCTCGGCCTTCAGTACGCTGGACACCGCGCTCAAGGCCCTGAAGTCCGCCACGGCCTTCGACGTACGCACGGTCAAGTCGGCCACCGATACCGTCGCGGCCGCCACCGTCTCCAGCGGCACGCCCAACGGCACCTACAACGTGGAAGTGGTCGATCTGGCCACCGCCAACAAATGGATCACCAACGCACCGGTCGCCGCCAGCCAGACCTTCGGCGCCGGCCAATTGACGCTGACCGTCGGCGGCGAGTCGCTGGCCATCGATATCGCCGAGGGCGCCACCCTGCAGGACGTACGCAGCGCCATCAACGACGCCGCGCGCAGCAAGGGCGTGCAGGCCAGCGTTCTCACCTCCAACGATGGGCAGTACCTGTCGGTGTCCTCGGACAAGACCGGTGCGGCCAACGGCTTCACCCTCGCCTTCACCTCAGGCGGCGCCGACCTGCAATCGCTTGTCGGCAGCCTGCAGGAGCGCGTTCCGGCGGCGGACGCCGTGGTCAAGATCGACGGCCTGACCGTCACCGCCAGCGGCAACAAGATCACCGAGGCCGTTCCCGGACTGACGCTGGACCTGAAGGCCAAAGGCACCAGCACCGTCACCGTATCCACCGACACCGCCGCCGCCAGCAAGCTGATCCAGGATTTCGTCAACGCTTACAACGCCGCCATTGGCGCCATCAATGCATCGACGAAGTACAACGCGGAAACCGACGAGCCCTCCGCCCTGACCGGCGATGCGCAGATGCGCAGCGCCTCCGGGCAACTGCGCAGCATGATGGGCAACCTGCTCGGCGACCTTGCCGCACAGGGGCTGGACGCCAAGACGCTGGGCCTGCAGACCAAGGGCTATCCGTCCTCCGACGGCACGCTGGTGTTCGACAGCAGCAAGTTCACCGCGGCCCTGACCGCCGATCCCCAGAAGATCAGCACCGCCTTCACCGGCGACACCGGGTTTTCAGGGCGGCTGCAGAAGGCGGTGGGCAGCTACATCGGCACCGATGGCGCCTTCACCCTGCGCACCAACGGACTGAACGCGCAGATCAAGGATGTCACGGCACAGCGCGCCGCACTGGACGCGCGGATGGAAGCCGTCGGGAACCGGTACAAGGCCCAGTTCGTCGCCATGGACGCGCTGGTCGGCCAGATGAGCAGCACCAGCAATTACCTCGCCCAGCAACTGGCCTCTCTGTCCAACCAGACCGGATAAGCAATGCGGCCGTGCGGCGCACGCCTGCGCCACCGTCCCAGGAGATCACGCAATGTCACTTCAGTCGTATGCCGCGCAATACCGCAACACCGGCCTCAGCAGCGCGGTGATGGAAGCGGATCCGCACCGGCTGGTCGCTCTGTTGCTGGCCGGCGCCTGCGAACGCCTGCGCCTGGCGGAAGCCTGCGTGGTGCGCGGCGATCTTGCGCGCAAGGGCAAGGCGATCGGCGAAGTCAGCGCGATCATCGGCCACCTCAACGGCTCGCTGGATCACGAAGCCGGCGGCGAGATCGCCGGCAGCCTGTCGGCCCTGTACGACTACGTGCAGACCCGGCTGATCGAGGCCAACCTGCACAACGATGCGTCCGCCCTGCGCGAATCGCTGGACCTGTTGGGCGAGATCGAATCGGCATGGAACGCCATTCCGCCCGAGCAACGCCACGTACCGGCGATGGCCGCCGCGCGATGAACGCCGCGCCGGCCCTCGACGACCTGTTCGCCCAGCTGGACGCCATGCGGCATGCCCTGCACGCGGGTGAGCTGGAGGACGTCGAGCGTCTGCTCAACCGCCACGATCACGACGTGCGCGCCTTCCTGCACGCGGGCGACGGCCACGCCGCCGGCCGCCACGACCTGGCATCGCTGCTGCGCGCGCAACTGGAATTGCAGAGAACCATGCAGGATGCGCGCGAGCAGGCCCGCATCCGCATGCATGCCAGCCAGCGCGCGGACCGCGCCGCGCGCGCCTACCTGTCCGTCGTCGAGGGATAAGCCATGGCCACACCCATCGTGCTGGTGGAACATCCGGCCGAGCATGTTCTGTTCGACGGCGCACTCACCTGCGACGTGGTGCTGCCGGCGCGCTTCGACACCGGTGCACGCGTGGTGATGGAGGCGATGTCGGAAGCGCTGCTCAAGGGACTGGCCATTGCCGAAGACGTGCGTGGCGACGATCCCGATGAACGCAAGGAAGCCACCCCCACCCAGCAGCGCATCGAGGCCAAGCTCGATCTGGTGCTGTCGTTGCTGGGACGTCTGGCGCGCCGCCACGAAGGCGCCCCGCCCCCCACGACACTGCGCTGGTCGCATCGCGGAATGAGGCTTGATGCCACATCGCCGGTGGCGTGCGTCGAGGGCGCGCCGGGCATCGTCGTCGTGCAGCCGGCCGCGTGGCTCAGCGACCAGATCGAACTGCCCGTGAGGGTGCTGGCCCAGGTGGAGGGGGCGCACGGCCTGCATCATCTGTGGCTGCAGTTCGATGCGCTGAACGCGGGCCTGGCCGAAGCGATGGACCGCCACCTGTTCCGCCTGCACCGCCGCCAGATCGCCGAAGCCCGTCAGCAGCAGTCCAGCCGCGCATAGCGCCATTCTGGACAAGCCGGGCCCGTGCCCCCCGCAACGCGAGGCATCCGTCACAGCAAGAGGCGCCGATAGTCGCGGTTTCTGTGGCACCCAGGACGCGCCAACTGTGACTGGCGTCTTGGTTTCACATCTACGTCGCGATTCTGAATTGGCGTGGCTCCAGCCCGCCGCTATCGTGACATCACCCTACGACGCGACAACAGCTGATCCCTCCCGTGCGTGTACTCATTGTCGACGACCATACCCTGGTCCGCGCCGGCATCGGCCGCTTGCTGCAGGCGTTGCCCGACGTCGATGTGGTCGCGGAGGCCTGCAACGGCCAGCAGGCGCTGGACATGGCGGCGATCCATCGTCCCGACCTGATCCTGCTGGACCTGTCCCTGCCCGACCGCAGTGGCCTGGACCTGCTGCCTCTGCTGCGCGAGTCGTTGCCGCAGACGCGCGTGGTGATCATGTCCATGCACAACGATCCCACCCAGGTGCGCGTGGCACTGGACCGTGGTTGCGCAGGCTTCGTCGTGAAGGAGGCCGCGCCGATGGAACTGGAGCTGGCCCTGCGTGCCGCCGCCGACGGACAGGTATTCCTCAGCCCGCAGGTGTCTTCCAAGATGCTGGCCCCGATGCTCAACTCGCAGCGTCCCACCGGTGTCGCCGCGCTGTCGCCGCGCCAGCGGGAGATCCTGCGCCAACTGGGCAGCGGCATGAGCAGCAAGGAAATCGCCGCTCAGCTCGGCATCAGCGTCAAGACGGTGGAAACGCACCGCGCGCGCATGATGGAATCGCTCGGCTGCCGCCGCGCCAACGACCTGCTGCTGCTGGCCGCGCGCCACCAGAACGAATTGGCCTGAGCCTTGCAGTAACGGCGTGGACGACCCCGCCGGCGACGGATTCCCGTTGCCTCGCCGCCCTCACGGGCACCTCCCATCGACGATAACCCGACGCTGTAGGGAAAACCCCGACAGCCCGTGGGGCGTGCCCGCATCGCGACCAGAAACGCCCTGATTTTTTTTCTGTCACCCGCCCCGCAAAGTGTCAACACGATGTGAAGCCGACCACGGCATGCCATCGAATCGGGGACAACGGGAATGAAGACGGGACTTTCCACCCAGCTCGGGCAGCAGCTCCACCTGACGCCGCAACTGCTGCAGTCGATCCGGCTGCTGCAGCTGGATGGCCTGCAGCTGGAAATGGAAGTGCGGCGCGCGCTGGACCTCAATCCACTGCTCGAGGTGGAAGAAGCGCAGGACGCCGAGCAGAACGGCGAGATCGAGGTGCTGCCCGCGCAGGACGCCGCCGCCACCGAGGTCGCCGCCTTCGACGAACTGCCCGAGTCCAACCTGTGGGACGTGCCGGGTACCAGCTGGCAGGATGGCGACGACGACCGCATGCAGCGCGTGGCCGCCGGCGAATCCAGCGACCCGCACGTGCGCGTGCTCGACCGCCTGGCGCTGGAACTGGATGAGCGCGCGCTGGACGTGGTCGCGTTCTGGCTGGAGAACACCAACGACGCCGGCTATCTGGAGCAGGCGCCCGAGACCCTGGCGCTGCTGGCGTCGGCGCGCTTCGACCTGAGCACCGACGCCGTGCTGGCGTTGCGCGATCGCCTGCTGCGTGGCGAGTTCCCCGGCCTGACCGCCGCCGACGTGCGCGAGTGCCTGCTGGTGCAGCTGGACTGCCTGCACGGCCGCGTGCCGGGGCGCCATGTCGCCCGCCGCATCGTCACCGACGGCCTGGCGTTGCTGGCCGCGCACGAATACGACGCCCTCGCCCGCCTGCTCGACCTGGACAGCGAGCAGGTGATGGAAGGCGTGCGCCTGGTGCTGTCGCTGGATGCGCGCCCTGGCGCGTCGCTGGCCCCGGCGCCGACGGGCTACATCGTGCCCGACGTGGTGGCGTGGCATGCCGACTGCGCCTGGCGCGTGGCGCTGAATCCGGCCACCACGCCGCGGGTGCGCGTAAACGCCCTGCAGGAGCACGCGCTGGAACAGGCCGGCCCGTCCGAGGGCGCCGGCAAGCTGCGCGAACTGCTGCAGGAAGCACGCTGGCTGACCCGTGGCCTCTCGATCCGTTACGACACCCTGCTGCGCACGGCGCGCGCCATCGTCGAGCGCCAGGCCGGCTTCCTCGCCCAGGGCGATGAAGCGATGGCGCCGCTGACGCTGAAGGAAATCGCCGATGCCATCGGCATGCACGAATCCACCGTCTCGCGCATCACCACCGGCAAGTACATGCAGACCCCGCGCGGCACCTTCGAGCTGAAGCACTTCTTCGCCGTGCGCCTGGAAGGCGCCAACGTATCCGGCCCCGCCGTGCGCGCGATGGTGCGCCGCCTGATCGATTCCGAGCCGGCCGGCAAGCCGCTGGCCGACGAGGCCATCGCCGGCCTGCTGGCGCGCCAAGGCATCCACATCGCCCGCAGAACTGTGGCGAAGTACCGGGAACAGCTGGATATCGCTCCCGCCCGGGAACGCCGACGCGCTACCGTATCGGTCTTGGCCAAGGCCGGATAACGGAGCACGAACGCAATGAGCAAGATCACCGTACTGCTGGTGGACGACCACGAAGGCTTCATCAACGCCGCCCTGCGCCATCTGCGCAAGGTGGAGTGGCTGGAGATCGTGGGCCGCGCCAGCAATGGCCTGGAAGCCATCGAGCGCTCCGAGACGCTGCGTCCGGACGTGGTGCTGATGGATCTGGCCATGCCGGAGATGGGCGGCCTGCAGGCCACCCGCCTGATCAAGACCCAGGACGCTCCGCCGTTCATCGTGATCGCCAGCCATTTCGACGACGCCGAGCACCGCGAACACGCGATGCGCGCCGGCGCCGACGATTTCGTCAGCAAGCTTGCCTACATCCAGGAAGTCTTGCCCATCCTCGAGAAGTTCAAAGACCGCCGCCATGAGTGAATCCCGCATCCTCGTCATCGACGCCGACGCCCCGCGTGCCGAACGCCTGGCCGGCCTGCTCGAATTCATGGACCTGACACCCCGCTGGGTCGCCAGCGCCGGTGACGTGGATGTCCGTCGCCAGCGTCCGCACGACTGGCTGGCGGTGGTGGTCGGCACGGTGGACGACCAGAAGGCCGCCGACGCCTTCTTCGCCTGGCTGGGCAAGGCCCAGCTGCCCCCTCCGGTGCTGCTGCTGGAAGGCGACACCGCGGCCTTCGCCGCTGCGCACGGCCTGCACGAAGCCGGCGTATGGACGCTGGAAAGCCCGATCCGCCATGCCCAGCTGGAAGCCTGCCTGCGCCGCGCCAGCCTCAAGCGCCTGGATACCGAACACCAGGCCGCGCAGGTCACGACCCGCGGCCCCACCGGCAACAGCCCCGCGGTCACCCGCCTGCGCCGCATGATCGAGCAGGTCGCCAGCTTCGACACCACCGTGCTGGTACTGGGCGAATCCGGGACCGGCAAGGAAGTGGTGGCCCGCGCCATCCACGAACAGTCGCCGCGCCGCGACGGGCCCTTCGTGGCCATCAACTGCGGCGCCATTCCGCCCGACCTGCTGGAAAGCGAACTGTTCGGCCATGAGAAGGGCGCCTTCACCGGTGCGCTGAGCGCGCGCAAGGGACGCTTCGAGATGGCCGAAGGCGGCACCCTGCTGCTGGACGAGATCGGCGACATGAGCCTGCCGATGCAGGTCAAGCTGCTGCGCGTGCTGCAGGAACGCAGCTTCGAGCGCGTGGGCGGCAACCAGACCATCCGCTGCAATGTGCGCGTGATCGCCGCCACCCACCGCAACCTGGAAACGCGCATCGCCGATGGGCATTTCCGCGAGGACCTGTTCTACCGGCTGAACGTATTCCCCATCGAGATGCCCGCGCTGCGCGAGCGCGCCGACGACCTGCCCGACCTGGTGATGACCATCGCCGCGCAGCTGTCGCGCACCGGCCGCGGCGAAGTGCGCTTCGCCAACGAGACACTGCAGGCCCTGCGCCTGTATGCGTGGCCGGGCAACGTGCGCGAACTGACCAACCTGGTCGAGCGCCTGGCGGTGCTGCATCCGGGCGGACTGGTCCGCGTGGCCGACCTGCCCAAGCGCTACCAGCCCGAGCACCTGGATGCCGTGGCGATGGAAGCGCCTGCCATGGCCGCGCAGCCCGCCGCTGCCGCACCGTCCATGACGACCGCCGTCACCCCGACCACGATCGCGGCCGCGGCCGTGGTACCGGCCGACCGCCTGCCGGAGTCGGGCATCGACCTGCGCGAACACATCGCCCAGATCGAGCTCAACCTGATCCGCGATGCGCTGGACCGCGCCGGCGGCGTGGTCGCGCACGCGGCGCAGTTGCTGGGCCTGCGCCGCACCACCCTGGTGGAGAAGCTGCGCAAGTACGGCGTGGAGCGCGAAGACGTGGCCCTGGCGACGGAAAGCTGACGGGCGGCGGTGCGCGATTCCGGCACGGGTCTTGCAACTGATCACGCAAGACATTCCGACGACCGAAGCATCCGCCCATGTCCGACGTCACCTCCATCCTCTCGCAGATCCGCAGCTACCAGCACCAGATGGGAGCGCGCGCGCTGGAGCCCAATCCGGGCGCTTTCGCGCCCAACCGGGTCGGCCTGGAGCAGCCGGGCGTCAAGGCGCCCAGCTTCGGCGAAACGCTGCAGAACGCGCTGGAAGGCGTCAACGGCGCGCAGAAGAACGCCGGTGCGCTGGCCCAGGCCTTCGAACTGGGCGATCCGCGCGCGGACCTGGCGCGGGTGATGGTGGCGGCGCAGCAGTCGCAGGTCGCCTTCCGCGCCACCGTCGAAGTGCGCAACCGACTGGTGCAGGCCTACCAGGACGTCATGAACATGCCGCTGTGATGCGGTCCCGCTGATCCGACCCCCTACCGAACCGATCCGTCGCCATGGCCCTCACGCTGTCCAAGGAAGCCCTGAAGGAATCGCTGACCGCCGACAAGGCCGGTGCGGCGCTGACCAAGATCCAGGATGCGCGCGTGTTCAAGCAGATGGGCACGCTGCTGATGATCGCCGGCGCGGTGGCGCTGGGCCTGTTCGTGTTCTTCTGGTCGCAGAAGCCGGCCTACACCCCGCTTTACACCGGCCTGGACGCCAAGGCCACCGCCGAAGCCACCGACATGCTGCGCGCGGCGCAGATCCCGTTCCAGCTGGACCAGGCCACCGGCGCGATCTCCGTGCCGGAAGCGAACCTGCACGACGCCCGGCTGAAGCTGGCCGGCGCCGGCTTGGCCGAAAGCGGCCGCCTGGGCTTCGAGATGATGGAGCGCGATCCCGGCTTCGGCGTCAGCCAGTTCGTCGAGAACGCGCGCTACCAGCACGCACTGGAAACCGAACTGGTGCGCACCATCACCACCTTGCGCCCGGTGCGCGATGCGCGCGTGCACCTGGCCATTCCCAAGCCCAGCGCCTTCACCCGCCAGCGCGAAGTCGCCAGCGCGTCGGTCGTGCTGGACCTGCGCTCCGGTGCCCTGCTGGAACGCAACCAGGTGGATGCCATCGTGCACCTGGTGTCGTCGTCAATCCCCGACCTGGCGCCCGAACGCGTCACCGTGGTCGACCAGAGCGGCCGCATGCTGACCATCAGCGATCCGAACAGCGAGGCCGCGCTCAATGCCGCCCAGTTCGAGCGCGTGCGCAAGCTGGAGACCTCCTTCAACGACCGCATCCGCGAACTGCTGGAACCGCTGACCGGTCCCGGCCGCGTGAATGCCGAAGTCGCCGTGGACATGGATTTCTCGGTCACCGAGGAAGCCCGCGAGACCTTCGCCAACGATCCGGCCAAGATCCGCAGCGAACAGGTCAGCCAGAACACCGTCGCCGGCACCGGCCCCGAAGGCGTCCCCGGCGCCACCAGCAACACCCCGCCCGGCCCGAACGCCGCGGCCGCGCCCAACCCTGCCGCGCCGGTGGAGACCAGCAGCAGCGCCACCCGCAACTTCGAGATGGATCGCACGCTGCAGCACACCCGGCAGCCGGCCGGCCGCGTGCGTCGTGTCACCGCCGCCGTGCTGGTCGACCACGTGCCGCGCACGGGCGAGAACGGCAAGGTCGTGATGACCGCGCTGGATGCCGCCACCCTGGCGCGCATCGAAGCGCTGGTGAAGGAAGCCGTGGGCTTCGACGCCGCGCGCGGCGACTCGGTGTCGGTGATGAACGCCCCGTTCGTGCGCGAGACCGACAAGCCGGAGGACGTTCCCTTCTGGGAAAGTCCGTGGCTGCACAACCCGCTGCTGCGCGACATCGCGCGTTACGGCCTGGGTGCGCTGGTGGTGATCGCGCTGCTGTTCGGCGTGCTGCGCCCGGCGATGCGCCAGATCATCCATCCGACCGGCAAACCGAAGGCGCAGGCCGACGAGGACGACGTGGACATCAGCGTGGTCGACGCCGATGGCGATGAGGGCGGTGTGGTCGCCACGCTGTCCCACGAGCATGCGCCGCCGCTGCGCGCCCTGCCCTCCGACGCGTACGAAGACCGGCTGCGCCAGGCGCGCGACGCCGTGAAGGCCGATTCCAAGCAGGTGGCCCAGGTCGTCAAGGATTGGGTGGCCAGCGATGAGTAACGCGAACGACAACGCACTGACCGGCGTCCAGCGCGCGGCCGTGCTGCTGCTCTCGCTGGGCGAGGAGGACGCCGCCGAAGTCCTCAAGCACATGAACGCCAAGGAGGTGCAGAAGCTCGGCATCGCCATGGCCACCATCTCCGGCGTGAGCCGCGAGCAGGTCATGCAGGTCATCTCCACCTTCGGCGAGGCGCTGGACAAGCAGACCTCGCTGGGCATGGGCGCTGATGACTACGTGCGCAAGGTGCTGGTGCAGGCCCTGGGCGAAGACAAGGCCGGCAGCCTGATCGACCGCATCCTGCTGGGACGCAACACCACCGGCCTGGACACGCTGAAGTGGATGGATCCGCGCGCCATCGCCGACCTGGTCCGCAACGAGCACCCGCAGATCATCGCGATCGTGCTGGCCCACCTGGACAGCGACCAGGCCGCGGAAACGCTGAAGCTGCTGGCCGAGCGCACGCGCACCGACGTGCTGCTGCGCATCGCCACGCTGGACGGCATTCCGCCCAATGCGCTGAACGAACTCAACGAGATCATGGAACGCCAGTTCGCCGGCAACCAGAACCTGAAAGCCTCCAGCATCGGCGGCGTGAAGGTGGCGGCCAACATCCTCAACTTCATGGACTCCGGCCAGGACCAGGTGATCTTGGGCAGCATCACCCAGGTCGACGCCGACCTGGGCGCGCGCATCCAGGACCTGATGTTCGTGTTCGACAACCTCGCCGATCTGGGCGACCGCGAACTGCAGGCGCTGCTGCGCGAAGTGCCGAACGACCGCCTGGGCCTGGCCCTGCGCGGTGCCGACGCGAAGGTGAAGGAAAAGATCACCCGCAACATGTCCCAGCGCGCGGCGCAGATCCTGCTGGAAGACATGGAAGCGCGCGGCCCGGTGCGCCTGTCCGATGTTGAAGGCGCGCAGAAGGAAATCCTGGCTATCGTCCGCCGCCTGGCGGACCAGGGCGTCATCTCGCTGATGGCCAGCGCCGAGGAAATGGTATGACCGCGGCCTCCCCGATGCGCTGGATGCCCGCGCCGCTGGACGTGGTGGTGTCGGCGACGGCGCCCGAGGAGCAGGTGCCACCGCCGGTGCCGCCGACACTGGAAGAGATCCAGGCCATCCAGGACGCCGCCTACCGCGAAGGCCTGGAACGCGGGCTCGCCGAAGGCCATGCCGAGGGCTTCGCCCAGGGGCAGGCGGAGGTCCGTCGTCTCGCCGCGCAGATGGAAGGCATCCTGGACAACTTCTCGCGGCCCCTGGACCGTCTGGAGAACGAGGTTGTCGCCGCGCTCTCCGAACTCGCCGTGCGCATCGCCGGTGCCCTCGTCGGCCGCGCCTACCAGACCGACCCGGTCCTGCTGCAGGAACTGGCCACCACCGCGCTGGACGCCGTCGGCGGCGCGCAGCGCGAAGTCGAGCTGCGCCTGCATCCGGACGACATCGCCGCACTGACCCCCGTGTTGGCCATGACGGCGCACACCCGCCTGACCGCCGACACCAGCCTCACCCGCGGCGACCTGCGCGTGCATGCCGAGAGCGTACGCATCGACGGCACCCTGGAAGCGCGCCTGCGTGGCGCACTGGAAACCGTGCTCAACCGGAGCGCGCGCGCATGAGCGCCCAACCCCTGGAGTGGCTGACCGCGCGCGACCTGCGCCTGGCCACGCGGCTGTCGCAGATCAATCCCGAACTGGGCGGCCGCGGCCTGATCCGCGAAGGCATCCTGCGCCGTGCCGTCGGCCTGACCCTGGAAGCCATCGGCTGCGAAGCGCCGATGGGCGCCACGTGCAAGGTGGAAGTCGTCGACGGCGGTTGGGTCGATGCCGAGGTCGTCGGCTTCTCCGGCGAACGCACCTACCTGATGCCCAGCGCCGAACTGCACGGCCTGCTGCCGAACGCGCGCGTGGTGCCATCGCGTCGCCGTGGCGGCGTGGAGGTCGGCGAAGGCCTGCTGGGACGCGTGATCGACAGCGACGGCGTGCCGCTCGACGGCCGCGGTCCGATCCGCGCCGAGGGCAGCGTCAGCCTGGCGGGCATGGCGATCAACCCGCTCTCGCGCGAGCCCATCACCCAGCCGCTGGATGTCGGCGTGCGCGCGATCAACGCACTGCTTCCCATCGGCCGCGGCCAGCGCGTGGGCCTGTTCGCCGGCTCGGGCGTGGGCAAGTCGACGCTGCTGGGCATGATGACCCGCTACACCGCCGCCGACGTGATCGTGGTGGGCCTGATCGGCGAACGCGGCCGCGAAGTGCGCGATTTCGTCGAGACCACGCTGGGCCCGTCCGGCCTGGCGCGCGCCGTCGTCGTGGCCAGCCCGGCCGACCGTCCGCCGCTGGCGCGCCTGCAGGGAGCCTACCGGGCGACCGCGATCGCCGAGTGGTTCCGCGACCAGGGGCTTAACGTCCTGCTGCTGATGGACTCGCTGACCCGTTTTGCCCAGGCGCAGCGCGAGATCGGCCTGTCGGTCGGCGAACCGCCGACGACACGCGGTTATCCGCCCTCCGTGTTCGCGCGCCTGCCGGCGCTGGTCGAGCGCGCGGGCAATGGCGCCAAAGGGCGCGGTTCCATCACCGCCTTCTACACCGTACTGACCGAAGGCGACGATCCGCAGGACCCCATCGCCGACGCCGCCCGCGCGATCCTGGACGGCCACATCCTGCTCTCGCGCCGCGTGGCCGACAGCGGGCTGTACCCGGCCATCGACGTGGAATCCTCGGTCAGCCGGGTGGTCACCGAGATCGCCGACGAGACCTGGCGCGACCGCATCCGCAAGCTCAAGCGCCTGCTGTCCGCCTATACCAGCAACCGCGACCTGATCGCCATCGGCGCCTACCAGCGCGGCAACGATCCGACCGTGGATGAGGCGCTGGAACGCTGGCCGGAAATCGTCGAGTTCCTCGGCCAGGACGTGGCGCGCGCCGCCGACCTGCCGAGCAGTCGCGCCGCCTTGGAAGCCCTGATCCAACGCAATGCCGCCGCCGGCATCCCCGTGCCGCCCGGCCTGCCGTAACGCAAGGAACCCGCCATGATCCAGTCCCGCCGAATCGACCCCCTGCTGCGCCGCGCGCAGGAGCACGAGGATTCCGTCGCCCGCGACCTGGCCGAGCGCCAGCGCACGCTGGCGCAACACGAATCCAGGCTGGAAGAGCTGCGCCAATACGCGGAGGACTACGCCAACAGCCAGATGGCGGCCACCAGCCCGGCACAGCTGGCAAACCGCCGCGCCTTCCTCGAGCGCATCGACCAGGCCCTCAAGCAGCAATTGCAGAACGTCGACCGCAGTCGCGCCAGCGTCGACATCGAACGCGACCGCCTGCTGCTGGCGAGCCGCGACAAGCAGGTACTGGAACAACTGGCCGCCAGCTACAGGGTGCAGGAGCGGCAGATCGTGGACCGGCGCGACCAGCGCGAGATGGACGACCTGGGTGCGCGCCGCGCGCGCCTGGCCGCCGCGGCTCGGGAAAGCGAGGACGCCTGATGCCCTCGTCGACCTCCGCCCTCTCGTTCGCCACCCCGGCGTCCGCGCCTGCGACGACGCCGGCCAACGCCACGGTATCCAACGACGATGGCTCGGCGAAGAAGAAGCCTGCGTTCGAAGACATGGTCCATCGTCCGGCCAGGCGCGACGACGCAGCGCGCGCGCAGCCCTCACGCGCCGAGACGAAGGACCGTGTCGCGCAGCGTCCGGACAGGACCGCCGACAGACCGGACAAGGCTGCACCAGCGTCCACCGAGAAGGACACCACCGAGGACGCACTCGCCGCATCCTCGGTCTGGCCGATCCTGATGGAGCTGCCGCCGATCCAGGCGCCGCTTCCTGCTGACGCGACGGCCCCGGTACTGACCGATCCACTCGGCAATCCCCTGCTCGCTGGCGCCCCGCCCACGGCGGACACCGCCATTGCCGCCGACTCCCTGCTGGCGGGCGGCCGTGCGGCGATACCCGCTGCGCTACCGGTCATGCCCGCGACAGACGCGGCGGTCGGCAGCACGCCCGACGCCGAAGGTGAAACGGGAGCGCCGGTGCCTGCCGGGACGGCGACCACCACGCTGCCAGCGCCCGCCCCGACCGACGCCAAGGCACCGCTGCAGAACCTGCTGTCCTTTGCCGCGCATCTGGCCACGGGCCAGGTGGCCGCGGTCGTGCCTGATGCGATCCACCTGGGACGCGACCTCGTCGACGCCTTCCGCAGCGAGGAGGGCGATGCTCCCACACCAACCGGCGCCCTGCTGGCCGGCGTGGGTGCCTCGCATGCGCCGCTTGGCCTGTCGCGCACTGAAACCGTCAACGCCATGGAAGCCCCCAGTGCCGATCTCCATGGCGGCCACTTCGACGAAGACATCGGCGATGCCGTGCGCTGGATGGCCGACCAGAAGATCGCTCACGCGCACATCAAGGTGACCCCGAACGACCTCGGCACGGTGGAGATCCGTCTTCGCCTAGACGGCGACCGCGTGCACGCCGACTTCAGCAGCGCCCAGGCCGAGGTCCGCCAGGCGCTGGAAAGCAGCCTGCCCCGCCTGCGCGACATGCTGGGCCAGCACGGCTTCCAGCTCGCCCATGCCGATGTCGGCCAGCAGCACACGCCGCCGTCGCGGGGTGCCGCCTCGCCTCACGGCGAAAGCCCCGCCGATACCGAAGCCCCCACCGAGACGCCCCGCACCGTCCGCATGACCGCACGCGGACTGGTGGACGCCTACGCCTGACCGACCTGCCTCTCCTGTAGGAGCGACGCAAGTCGCGACCGCACGTCATGGCGGTCCTGAAAGATCGTTCATACAGGGATGGCCGCGTGGTCCGGCGCTCATGGCACCGAGTTTCCGCGGTCGCGACGCACGTCGCTCCTACAGAAAGCCCGTCCGTCAAAACCCCGTCGGCCTTTCCCATTGGCCACGGCACGCCGCTTGCATCCCCTGGACCGACCCCCAAGGAGATCCAGCGCCGTGGCAGCCGCCGACAAGACCGCAAGCAAATCCAAGGCCGACAAGGGCGACAAGCCCAAGGGCGGCAAGTCGCTGCTGACCATCGGCCTGGTGGCCGTGATCGCGGCCGGCGCCGCCGGCGGTGGCGCGTGGTACTTCGCCAGCCACGCCGGCAAGGACGTGAAGCCCGATGCCCCGAAGGCCAAGAGCCCCGGCGAGGTGCCTGCCCCGGCGCAGTACTTCGCGCTGGAACCGCCCTTCGTGGTGAACCTGGTCGGCGAAACCGGCGGCGCCCGCTACCTGCAGGTGGAAGTACAGCTGATGACCCGCGACCCGGAATCGCTGAAGGCCATCGAGCTGCATGCGCCGGCGATCCGCGCGCGCCTGCTGATGCTGTTCGCCCAGCAGGACGCCGCCAGCCTGATGTCCCGCGAAGGCAAGGAACGTCTGCAGAACGCCGCCCTGGGCGAAGTGAAGGCCCTGCTGGTGGCCGAGACCGGCAAGCCCTCCGCCGACTCGCTGCTGTTCACCAGCTTCGTGATGCAGTGACGGACGCCCGCCGCCATGATGACCAGTGACCTGCTGTCGCAAGACGAGATCGACGCCCTGCTCAACGGCGTCGATTCCGGCGCGATCGAGACCGAGGAGCCGCCGCACGATCCCACGGTCGCGCGCACCTACGATTTCGCCAGCCAGGACCGCATCGTGCGCGGCCGGCTGCCCACGCTGGAGATGATCAACGAGCGCTTCGTGCGCACCTGGCGGATCGGCCTGTTCAACCTGCTGCGCCGCTCGGCCGAACTGTCGGTGCGCGGCATCGAGACCATCAAGTTCAGCGAGTACCTGCACTCGCTGTACGTGCCCACCAACCTCAACCTGATCAAGTTCAAGCCGCTGCGCGGCGTGGGCCTGATCGTGTTCGAACCCAAGCTGGTGTTCACCATGGTGGACAACTTCTTCGGCGGCGATGGCCGCTATCCGGCCAAGATCGAAGGGCGCGAGTTCACCGCCACCGAAATGCGGGTGATCCAGTTGCTGCTCAAGCAGACCTTCGCCGACCTCATCGACGCCTGGGCGCCGGTGATGCCGGTGGATTTCGAGTACATCACCAGCGAGGTCAATCCGCACTTCGCCAACATCGTCAGCCCGCGCGAGTACGTGGTGGTCAGCCGCTTCCATGTGGAGCTGGACGGCGGCGGCGGCGACCTGCACGTCACCCTGCCCTATTCCATGCTGGAACCGATCCGCGAACTGCTGGATGCCGGCATCCAGTCCGACCGTGTGCACGACGACGACAGCTTCCGCGTCACCCTGCACGAGCAGCTGCGCGGCGCCGAGGTCACCGTCTCCAGCGTGCTGGCGCACAAGCAGATCAGCCTGCGCCAGCTCACCGGCCTGAAGGTCGGCGACATCCTGCCGATCGACCTGCCGAAGGTGGTGCCGGTCTGCGTCGAACAGGTGCCGGTGTTCACCGGCGAGTTCGGCATTTCCAACGGCCTGAACGCCGTGAAGATCACCGCCAAGCATCCTCCCGGCGGCCACCACGCCGCCGCCGCGCCACGCCACGCCCTGACTCCCGTCGCCTTCCAGGACGCCACGCCATGATCCCCGAAACCGAAGACACCCTTGCCACCCTCGACGAGCCGTCGACCGACATGCACGCCACCGAACCCGACATGAGCCTGGACGTCATCCTCGACGTGCCGGTGACGCTGTCGCTGGAAGTGGGCCGCACCCGCATGCCCATCCGCAATCTGCTGCAGCTCAACCAGGGCTCGGTGGTGGAACTGGAGCGTGGCGCCGGCGAACCGCTGGACGTGTTCGTCAATGGCACGCTGATCGCGCATGGCGAAGTCGTCGTGGTGAACGACCGTTTCGGCGTGCGGCTGACCGACGTGGTCAGTCCCAGCGAACGCATCCGCCGTCTGCGCTGAGCCCCTGCCGATGCACGCCTTCGCCTTCCTCGCCGCCGCCGCGGCACCGGTCCAGAAGATCGGCCAGCACGCGCCCTCCACGCCCGGCATCGGCGGTGCGCTGTTCGGTCTGCTGCTGGTGCTGGGCCTGATCCTGGGCCTGGCCTGGCTGCTCAAGCGCATGCCCGGCGCCGGCCTGGGCATCCGCCCCAGCGAACAGCTGCGGGTGGTGTCGATGCTGTCGGTCGGCGCGAAGGAGCGCGTGATGGTGATCGAGGTCGGCAAGGAGCAGCTGCTCATCGGCGTGACCGCGGGCGGCATCACCGCGCTGCACACGCTGCCCGAACCGCTGGTCGTCGCGCCCGCGCCTGCCCTGCCCAACTTCGCCGAACTGCTGGCCAAGCGCCTGCGCAAAGAGTCCTGAGATGCGTCGTCTGATCCTTTCCCTGCTCTGCCTGCTGTGGCTGTCCGCGCCGATGCTGGCACTCGCGCAGGCCGCCCCGTCCGCCCCCCAGGCCGCACCCGCCGCCACGCCCGCAGCGCCCGCAGCGCCTGCCGCCCCCACGCTGCCGACCCTGCCCAAGGTCAACGTCGGCCAGGTGGGCGACAATACCGTCAGCCTGCCGCTGCAGACCTTGCTGCTGATGACGGCGATCACGCTGATCCCGTCCGCGCTGCTGGCGATGACGGCGTTCACCCGCATCATCATCGTGCTGGGATTGTTGAGACAGGCGCTGGGCACGGGCCAGACACCGTCCAACCAGGTGCTGGTGGGGCTGGCGCTGTTCCTCACCATGCTGGTGATGATGCCGGTGGGCGAGAAGGCCTGGGCGCAGGGCATGGCGCCCTACCTCAACGGCCAGATCGATTTCGCCACCGCCTGGACGATGACCACCGGCCCGCTGCGCGATTTCATGCTGGCCCAGGTGCGCGAAACCGACCTGATGACCTTCGCCGGCCTGGCCGGCCACGGCAGCTATGCCAGCCCGGCCGAGGTCCCCTTCCCCATCGTGGTGGCCTCATTCATCACCAGCGAACTGAAGACCGCCTTCGAGATCGGTTTCCTGATCTTCATCCCGTTCGTGATCATCGACCTGGTGGTCGCCAGCGTGCTGATGTCGATGGGCATGATGATGCTGTCGCCGATGCTGGTGTCGGCACCGTTCAAGATCCTGCTGTTCGTGCTGGTCGATGGTTGGGTGCTGATCGTCGGTTCGCTGGCGGCCAGCTTCAACTGAGAGCAGGAGTGAGTGGAGAGGAGTAAGGAGTTAGTGAACGCCACCTCCGATTGCCCCCTTTCTCCTGCTCTGCTGTTGCTTCTCCTCACTCCTCACTCCTCTCCACTCACTTCTCTATCACCATGAGTCCCGAAACCGCCCTCACCGAACTGCGCGACGGCCTGGAGATCGCCCTCTGGGTCGGAGGTCCGCTGCTGCTGGTCGTGTTGGTCGTCGGCGTGGTGGTCGGCGTGATCCAGGCCGCCACCCAGCTCAACGAACCGACCATCGCCTTCGTCGCCAAGGCCATCGCGCTGACCGCCGCCCTGTTCGCCACCGGCAGCTACCTGCTGGGCGTGCTGGTGGAATACACGACGGCATTGTTCCAGCGATTGCCGCATCTGATCGGATGAAGGGAGGAGTGAATGGAGAGGAGTGAGGAGTGAGCGAAAGCCCCTCGGACATGCCCCATCCCGCTCCTGCCCCTACTCACTCCTCACTCCTCACTCCTCTCCCCTCACTTCTCGCGCCATGGACACCGCCACCCAGATGGTGATCGACGGCCAGCAGGCCTTCGGGATGATCAACGCGATCCTGTGGACCATGCTGCGTACCGGCGCACTGCTGATGGCCGCGCCGCTGATCGGGACGCGCGCCGTGTCGGTGCGCGTGCGCGTGATCATCGCCGGTGCGTTGGCGATGGCGCTGGCGCCGCTGCTGCCGGGCACGCCGGACCGGATCGCCTTCGACGCCAGCACCGTGCTCAACGTGGCCCGCGAGCTGGCGGTCGGCGCGAGCATGGGCTTCATGCTGCGGCTGGCCTTCGAAGCCGGCGCGATGGCGGGCGAACTGATCTCGCAAGGCACCGGCCTGGCGTTCGCGCAGATGTCCGATCCCCTGCGTGGCGTGAATTCCGGCGTCGTCGGCCAGTGGTTCTACCTGGCGTTCGGCCTGCTGTTCTTCACCGCCAATGGCCATCTGGCGCTGGTATCCCTGCTGGTGGACAGCTACCGGTCGCTGCCCATCGGCACGGCGCTGCCCGACGTGCAGCAGATGCTGGAAGTCGCCCCGATGCTGTTCGGCCATATCCTGCGCGCGGCGGTCGGGCTGGCGCTGCCGGTGATGGTGGCGATGCTGGCGGTGAACCTGGCCTTCGGCGTGCTGGGCCGCGCCGCGCCGGCCCTCAACCCGATCCAGTTGGGCCTGCCCACGGCCCTGCTGCTGGGCCTGTTCCTGCTGGCACTGCTGGCGGGCGAATTGGGCCCGCCGGTGCAACGGGTCTTCGATCTGTCGTTTGATGCAGCGCGGCAACTCACCCGCTGACGAAAGTCCGGTTACTCTTTGGAAACGTGAGTTGTCGCGCCGTTTCACGCATCCACGTGTGCATTTCACATGGAGCCTGCGTCACGGGTTCCACTAAATGCATGAATTTGTGCAGAATGTCGTAGAGGGAACCGCCACATACGCAGGCGCACGGAAGGGACGCAGGTCCAGGCCGATGCAGGGGGGATGTCCGTCCCCGCGATCAGGAGAGCGCACGTGAACCACAGTCCGACCCAGAAGCGACGCACCAGTCAGGAGACACGGGAAGCCGTGCTGGCCGCCGCCCGCCGCCTCTTCTTCACCAAAGGGTTCGACCAGACCACGTTGATGGATCTGGGCGAGGAGACCGGTCTCAGCGCGCGGGGCGTCATCCTGCATTTCGAGACCAAGGCCGACATCATCGCCACGCTGTACATCCGGGACTACACCGCGCGGAAGGCGCCGAGGGTGGAACGTCCGCAGGGATCGACGCATGCCCAGCGCATCCTGGATTTCTATTTCTGGATGGCGCGCGAGGATGCCGCCAACTTCATCGCGTTTCCCGCGCTATGGAGCGTGTCGGCGAAGTGGTCTCCCGCCGTCGAGGCTGAAATGAATGCCGCGCTGCGGCGGATGCGCGAGCCGGTGCGCCAGGAGCTCACTCGCGGCATGGCCGCCGGCGAGTTCCGTGGCGTGGATATCCAGCATGCGGACGACATGATCTGGCAGAGCTACCAGCACGGTCTGCGCGCCGTGTCGGTCAACGGCGGTACGCCGGCGATGGCGGTCCCGCAGGTGTTCAAGACGCTGGAAGCCCTGTCGGCCTGAGGTCGCCGCGCGAGAAGACGTCGGACACTGTGCGCGGCGCAAACGAAGAACGGCCTCCGTCGGGAGGCCGTTCTTCGTTCTTCAGCAGGGCAAAGCCTCAGTCGCGTCCGTGGCCCTTTCCATGGCCTTTGCCGCTGTTGCTCTTGCCGCTGTTGCCGGGAGCCTTGCCGCTGTTGCCCGGCCCATGGCCCGCATGGTCCGGCTTGGCGGACCCCGCCTGCGCAGGCTTGCCGCCGCCCTTGCCGTGACCCGAGCCGTGCTTCGACCAATCCACGCTGACACGCTGGTCGATGCGGATGGGGTAACCCCAGCGATCGTAGGTCCCTACGGCGCCGTTCTTCAGCGCGTGGAATTCGCGCGAGCCGGGCTTGATGCCCATCTGCTTGGCCAGGTTGCCCCAACCGATGCCGGGATTGCGCTCGTAACGCTGCACCACGTCCAGGCAGGGAATGCCGAGCGCGCGCGCGATGGCGCAGGCGAAGTACACATCGGCCGGCGCCCAGCCCCGGCGATCCAACAGATCCAGCACCAGCGAGCGCGGCGCACCGTAGTAGCCGGTCATCTCCGACACGAACGGATCGCGGTAGCGACGGCCGTAGTCGTTGATTTCGCCCAGACGCGTATCCACCCAGACATCGCCCGTGCGGATGTTGTATCCCACGGTCTGCGCCTGTGCCGGCATCGACGACGCGATCGCCCAGCCCAGCGACGCGACCATGGCGGCGGTTTTCAGTGTCTTCATGTTCTTCCTCCTCGAACGTGTGGGCGCAGTCTTCGGAGCTTCGCCTGAACAGGTGGTGACATCGAGGTCCGAATGTGAGTCGCACGCGAAACCCCGCACTCGCAGGCGCTGCCAAGCGTGATCATCGTCACTCCCCACTTCGGGCAAGCGCCTACACTGCGCGGCGCAGCCCTGTCCTCCCACCTCTCCCTTGAGCCGCGAGAACCCCGATCCCCATCGTCCGCATCCGGCCCTGTCCATGAAGCCGAAACGCCAAGATTTCCGCCGGGACATCATCGTCCTGCTGGGCTCCATCACGGCGGCGACCATCGCCTCATTCGGCGCGTACCGGCTGTGGGCCGGCGAATGGACGAAGGCGTGGTTCGACCTGGCGGTCGTGGCGGCGGTGGCGGCGCCGGTAATCCATGCCTGGCGCGGGGGCGACAGCCTGCGTGCAGGCAACGTGCTGGCGGCGCTGAACTCCGCCGCTACCTTCGGCGCCTGCCTGTTGCTGGGACATACGGCGCTCACCTGGACCTACCTGGTACTGCTGACCAACTTCTTCATCGCGCACCGCTGGATGGCGGTGGTGTGCAATGCGTTGCTGGTCGTGGGCATGCAGCTGATCCCCGGCTTCTTCCACGACGGCGTGCATGCCGCATCGGTGTTCGTCAGCGCCAGTCTGATCACCGTGTTCTCGCTGATCTTCGCCGCCCGCACGCAGGACGACCGCGTGCAGTTGGAACGGCTGGCCGCGATCGACGCGCTGACCGGCGTACCGAACCGGCGCAGCATGGAACGGGCCCTGGCGGACGCGGTGGCGCGGTTCGAGCGCGGCGAGCGCCGCTTCGGCCTGGTGGTGCTGGACCTTGACCATTTCAAGGACGTCAACGACCAGTACGGCCATGCGGCCGGCGATGCGGCCATCGCCGACCTCGCCTCCATCCTGCGCTTCGAGATGCGGCGAAACGACCAGGTGTTCCGCTTCGGCGGCGAGGAGTTCGTGGCGCTGCTGGAACTGGACGGCACGGACAACCTGGAAGCGGCGACCGAGCGCCTTCGCAAGGCCGTCCGCAGCTCGTTGCGCGGTCCTGGCGGCCGCATCACCATCTCGCTGGGCGCGGCGATGTTGCGGGAACAGGAAAAGACCTGGCACGACTGGTTCTCGCGCGCGGACGCCGCCCTCTACCGCGCCAAGTCGGCCGGCCGCGACAGTTACGTGATCGCGGACGATCTGTTCTAGGAGTCGACGGGGAGGAGCAAGCGACGCTGTGCTCGCCACCCGATTCGCCCTGGCACGCCCCGCCGCAGCCCGCCGTCCGAAGGAGGCGACGCAGCCCCCGTAGCCGGCGGGCCTTTCGACCTCCGCATCGCTCACCCCAGCGCCGCGCGCGCTCCGCTGCCGTCCACCCGTCAGACGGCCCCTCATCCACGAAGTGGAACGGGACTTGCAGCGACCGCCCCGACCCCGTCGGAAACGCGCCATGGCCGAGCAGGACGAAAGCGGCGAACGCACAGAACTCCCCACCGAGAAACGACGCCGCGAAGCCCGTGAACAGGGCAACATCCCGCGCTCGCGCGAGCTGGCGACGGCGGCCGTGTTCGGGGCGGGCGTGCTGGCGATCATCGCGATGGGACCTTCGCTCGCCCGCAGTGCATTGGGCTGGATGAAGATCGCCCTGACCCCCGACGCGGCACTGATGCGCCAGCCGGACCAGTTGTTCGGCCACGTGGGGCTGCTGTTGCTCAAGCTGCTGGCCGTGATGGCGCCGGTGGCCGGCATCTGCGTGCTTGCCGGCCTGGTGGCGCCGGTGGCGATGAGCGGCCTGCAGTTCTCGCAGAAGGCGCTGATGCCCGATTTCAAGCGTCTGAGCCCGGCCGCCGGCCTGAAACGCCTGTACGGCGCCGAAAGCGTCGCCGAACTGCTGAAGTCGCTGCTGCGCGTCGCGTTGATCGGCGGCGCGGCGGCGATCTGCCTGAAGCTGGGGCTCAACCCCCTGCGCGAACTGCTGACCATGCCGCTGGAGCAGGCCGTGCGCAGCGGGCTGACGTTCACCAGCACCCTGCTGCTGGCCACCACCG
This sequence comes from Pseudoxanthomonas sp. F11, assembly GCF_037046485.1. Taxonomy (NCBI): domain Bacteria; kingdom Pseudomonadati; phylum Pseudomonadota; class Gammaproteobacteria; order Lysobacterales; family Lysobacteraceae; genus Pseudoxanthomonas; species Pseudoxanthomonas sp. F11. Next base: position 177,147 of record NZ_JBANLZ010000006.1, read on the forward strand.
GCGGGCTGATTCTGCTGGCTGCCATCGACGCGCCCTACCAGAAGTGGAACTGGCTGCGGAAGCTGAAGATGACGCGCCAGGAACTGCGCGAGGAAATGAAGGAAAGCGAGGGCAGCCCGGAAGTGAAGGGCCGCATCCGGCAGATGCAGCACCAGCTGTCGCAGCGCCGGATGATGGAAGAGGTCCCGACCGCCGACGTGGTGGTGGTGAATCCCACTCACTACGCGGTGGCGCTGAAGTACCAGGCCGGCCAGATGGGCGCTCCTACTGTGGTCGCCAAGGGTGTGGACGAACTGGCCCTGCGCATCCGCGAAGTGGCCGACGCCCACCGCATCGCCATCGTCTCCGCGCCCCCGCTGGCACGCGCCTTGTATCGGGAGGGGCAGCTTGGCCGGGAGATCCCCGTGAGACTGTACGCCGCCGTCGCCCAGATCCTGTCCTACGTGTACCAGCTGCGCGCCTGGCGCGTGGGCGAAGCTCCGCATCCGGACATGCCCGCCGTGGACGTGGATGAGCAGGGGGGCAAGGCATGAGCGCGCAACCGGCCGCCGGCGGCGTGCGCTGGATGGAGATGCTGAAGAACGGCCTCGGCGCGCCGCTGGTGGTGCTGGCGCTGCTGGCCATGATCGTGGTGCCGCTGGCGCCGCCGGTCCTGGACGCACTGTTCAGCTTCAACATCGCCATCTCGCTGGTGGTGCTGCTGGCCGTGATCTACGTGAAGCGGCCGCTGGACTTCACCATCTTCCCCATCATCCTGCTGATGACCACGATGCTGCGCCTGGCGCTGAACGTGGCCTCCACCCGCGTGATCCTGCTCAACGGCCAGAACGGCCATGACGCCGCCGGCAAGGTCATCGCGGCCTTCGGCGAGTTCGTGGTGGGCGGCAACTACGCGGTCGGCATCGTGGTGTTCGCCATCCTGACCATCATCAACTTCGTGGTGATCACCAAGGGCGCGGGCCGTATTTCCGAGGTGTCGGCGCGCTTCATCCTGGACGCGATGCCAGGCAAGCAGATGGCCATCGATGCCGATCTCAACGCCGGCATCCTGACCCGCGAGGAAGCCAAGGCGCGCCGCGAGGAAGTCCGCGAGGAAGCCGATTTCTACGGCGCGATGGACGGCGCCAACAAGTTCATCCGTGGCGATGCCATCGCCGGCATCCTTATCCTGTTCATCAACCTGGTCGGCGGTTTCGCCGTGGGCATGGCCCAGCACGGCATGCCGGCGGCCGAGGCCGCGTCCACTTATACCCTGCTGTCCATCGGCGACGGCCTGGTGGCCCAGCTTCCGGCGCTGCTGGTGTCCTCCGCCGTGGCCATGCTGGTCACCCGCGCGTCGCGTTCGCAGGACATGGGCCAGGCCGTAATGGGCCAGGCTTTCGGCCAGCACAAGGCGCTGGCGGTGGCCGCGGGCGTACTGGGCCTGGTCGGCCTGGTGCCGGGCATGCCCAACGTCGCCTTTTTGACGCTGGCCGCGATCCTGGGCTACCTGGCCTGGAAGATGTGGAAGCGGACGCAGGAGGGGCCTGAAGCCGCCACCGGCGATGTCGCGGCCCTGCCCGCCCCCGGCGCACCCGACCGCAACGCGGAGCTGACCTGGGACGAACTGCGCCCGGTCGATCCGCTGGGCCTGGAAGTGGGCTACCGGCTGATTCCGCTGGTCGACAAGAACCAGGGCGGCGAACTGATGTCGCGCATCAAGGCGGTGCGCCGCAAGCTGACCCAGGATCTGGGATTCCTGATCCCGCCGGTGCACATCCGCGACAACCTGGAACTGCCCTCCAACGGTTACCGCCTGCTGGTGCACGGCGTTCCTGTCGCCACGGCCGAGATCCACCCCGACCGCGAGCTGGCCCTGGACCCCGGCGGCGCCTTCGGCGCCATCGACGGCATCCCCGGCAAGGACCCGGCGTTCGGCCTGGACGCGGTGTGGATCCAGTCCCACCAGAAGGCCACCGCCGAATCGCTGGGCTATACCGTGGTCGATCCGGCCACGGTGATGGCCACCCACCTCTCGCACCTGGTACGCGAACACGCGCCGGAACTGCTGGGCCACGAAGAAGTGCAGCAGCTGCTGTCGCAGCTGGGGCGCAGCGCGCCCAAGCTGGTCGAGGACCTCACGCCCAAGACGCTGCCGCTGGCCACCGTGGTGCGCGTGCTGCAGAACCTGCTGGTCGAGCGCGTGCCGATCCGCCAGCTGCGCCGCATCGTGGAGTCGCTGGTGGAGTTCGCGCCGCAGAACGGCGACCCGGCGGCGCTCACCGCCGCCGTACGCACCTCGCTGGGGCGCTTCATCGTGCAGGAAATCTCCGGCATGACCCCGGAGCTTCCCGTCTACACGCTGGCGCCGAATCTGGAACGCGTCTTGCAGGACAGCACCCAGGGAACCGGCGCGGCGCTGGAACCGGGACTGGCCGAACGCCTGCACCAGAGCCTCGCCGACGTGGTGACCAAGCAGGAAGCCCGCAGCGAGCCTGCGGTGGTGCTGGTACCGGGTTCGGTCCGCGCCGCCCTCGCCCGCCTGGTCCGCCACAGCGTCCCCTCGCTGTCGGTGTTGGCCTACAGCGAGGTGCCCGAGGACAAGCGGTTGAAGCTGGTCGGCACGATCAGCTGAAAGCCGGGATTGGGGAGTGGGGAGTGGGGATTCGCAACCGCGGGTCTCCCGGGATCGGAGAGATGGCATGGCAATGAAAAGTGGAACAAATCCTCATCGACGAAAACGGCAGCGTGCCGAGCCTTGCTGTTGCCTTGACGAATCCCGAATCCCCGATCCCGAATCCCGGCCCCTGACATGAAAATCAAACGCTTCGTCGCCCCCGACATGCGCACCGCCTTCGCCATGGTCCGCCAGGAACACGGCCCGGACGCGGTGATCCTGTCCAACCGCGTCACCGAGGACGGCGTGGAGATCGTCGCCGCCAGCAACTACGACGAAGCGCTGGTGAAGCACACGCTGGAGGCGATGCGCCCTTCCGCCGCGGCCGCTCCGCTGCACCCCCTGCTCGATCCGGCGGCGCCGAACCGCGCCACGAAGACGGGCACGGACGCGAACGCGCCGGCCCTGTCGCCCGCCGAGGCCGCCGCCAATTACTTCGCGCGTCGCCAGAACGCGCCGGCGCCCACCACGGAGGCACCGGCACGCGCCGAAACCACGGTCGCCCCGCCGCGCATGTCGGTGGCGCCTGTGGTCGCCACACCGGTCGCCGCCGCCAACGAAGCGCCGCCGCGCTTCACGCCCAGCCAGCCGGTGCGCGACATCACGCCGCAGCTGATCGAACCCACGTCCTTCGCCGCCAAGCTGGCGGCCTGCCTGCCCGCAGCACCCGCCAACGAACCGGCACCTGCCCTCGCACCGCACGCCGAACCCGCCGCGCCGCCGCGTCCGCGCACCGCCCTGCGCGCGGACATCGACGACACCCTGGACCTGGACGCCCTGCTGCCGTCGATCGCACCGCCGGTCGCCCTGCCGGAACCCGCGCCTGCGCCGAAGATCGCCACCCTGCCCGCTGCGCGCCTGCCCACCGCGGACACCGTGCCCGCGCCGACCGCCGTCACCGTGCCCACGCTGACCGTGGTGGCCGACAACGCCGCCGACGCGCGCGAGAGCGACGCGCAGCTGGTGCAGATGCGCGGCGAACTGGCGGCGATGCGAGAAATGATCGAACGCGAGATGCACCGCCTCACCGACGAACGCCTGCGCGGCTCGCCGGTGCGCATGCAGGCGATGGAGCTGATGGAAGACTACGGCTTCGACGCCGGCATCACGCGCGACATCGCCCTGCAGATTCCCGCCGACACCGAGGCCCATCGCGGTCGCGGCCTGATGCTGGGACTGCTGTCGAAGAAGTTGCCCGTCACCGAGGCCGATCCGCTGGAAACCGGCGGCGTGGTCGCCCTGGTCGGCCCCACGGGGGCCGGCAAGACCACCACCATCGCCAAGCTGGCGGCCTGCTTCGCCCAGCGCCACAACGCGCGCGATGTGGCCCTGGTGACCACCGACACCGTGCGCATCGGTGGCCGCGAGCAGCTGCACGGCTACGGCCGCCAACTGGGCATCGCCGTGCACGAGGCCGACAGCGCACAGGGTCTGGCGTTGGTGCTGGAACGCCTGCGCGACTACAAGCTGGTGCTGATCGACACCGCCGGCCTGGGCCAGCGCGACCGCAACCTGGTGGGCCAGCTCAACTGGCTGCGGGCGTCCGGCCAGGTGCAGACCCTGCTCTGCCTGCCGGCCAATTCCCATTTCGCCGACCTGGACGAAGTCGTCCGCCGCTTCAACACCGTGCAGCCGCAGGGCGTGGTGCTGACCAAGCTGGACGAAACCGGTCGCCTGGGCAGTGCGCTGTCAGTGGTCGTGGACCACCAGCTACCGATGGCCTGGGTGACCGACGGCCAGCGCGTGCCCGACGACCTCCATCGCGCCAACAGCGCCCACCTCGTGCTGCGGCTGGACCAGCTGCGCCGCGAAGCCGACGAACCCTGCTCGACCGAGGCCACCCATGTCGCCTGACCCCCTGCTGCAGACCAACCCCCGCAGCACGCCTCCCCTGCCCGGCGCCTTCCATCCGGTGCGCGTCATCGCCGTGACCGGCGGCAAGGGCGGCGTGGGCAAGACCAACGTATCCGTGAACCTGGCCGTGTCCCTGGCCGAAATGGGCAAGCGCACGCTGCTGATGGACGCCGACCTGGGCCTGGCCAACGTGGACGTGCTGCTGGGCCTGTCGCCGAAGTTCACCCTGGCCGACCTGGTCGCCGGCCGCTGCCAGCTGGAAGACGTGCTGCTGGAGGGCCCCGAGGGCCTGATGGTGGTGCCGGCGTCGTCGGGTTTCCGCCACATGGCCGAACTGACGCCCGCCGAACACGTGGGCCTGGTCCATGTGTTCTCCGAACTGCAGCGCGCGCTCGACGTGATGGTGGTCGATACCGCCGCCGGCATCACCGACAGCGTGCTGACCTTCTGCCAGGCCGCGCAGGACACCGTGGTGGTGGTCTGCGACGAGCCGGCCTCGATCACCGACGCCTACGCCCTGATCAAGGTGCTGGCGCGCGAACGCGGGCTGGACCGCGTGCACGTGATCGCCAACATGGTGCGCGACCCCAACGAAGGCCGGAAACTGTACGAGAAGCTCGCGCGTGTCTGCGAACGCTTCCTCGGCGACGTGGCCCTGCACTACCTGGGCGCCGTGCCGCAGGACGACTGGCTGCGCCGCGCCGTGCAGCGCCAGCAGGCGGTGGTGAAGGCCTATCCGGGCAGCCCGTCGGCGCGCGCGATCGCCGAGATCGCCCGCACCACGGCGCGCTGGCAACCCCCGGTCGGCGCCCGCGGCAACGTGGAGTTCTTCGTGGAACGCCTGATCCAGCGCGGGGTGGCCGCATGAACACCGCCGCCGCCCAGTACCGCGCGGTGCAGCGCACCGCCGCCAACGACGTCATCGCCCAGCATGCCGACCTGGTGCGCCGCATCGCCCACCATCTGGCTGCCCGCCTGCCGGCCAGCGTGGAGATCGACGATCTGATCCAGGCCGGCATGATCGGCCTGCTGGAAGCCTCGCGCAGCTACGACGCCGAACAGGGAGCCTCGTTCGAGACCTACGCATCCATCCGCATCCGCGGCTCGATGATCGACGAGATCCGCCGCGGCGACTGGGTCCCGCGCTCGGTGCACCGCCGCGCCCGCCAGGCCGCCGCCACCGTGCGCGAGATCGAGCAGCGCACCGGCCGTGCCGCCATCGCCACCGAAGTGGCCAGCGCCATGGACATGCCGCTGCCCGAATACCTGCGCCTGATGGAGGACGCGGCGCGCGGCCAGGTGCTGAGCCTGGAATCGCACATCGACGACCATGGCGAACCCAACACCGCGCGCACCGGCGGTCCGTCGCCGCAGCAGCACCTGGAACGCAGCGAGTTCCGCCAGCAGCTGGTCAAGGCGATCGGCCAGTTGCCCGAGCGCGAACAACTGGTGCTGTCGATGTACTACGAGCAGGAGCTCAACCTGAAGGAGATCGGTGCGGTGCTCGGCGTCAGCGAATCGCGCGTCTGCCAGATCCACGGCCAGGCCATGGTGCGCCTGCGCGGCCGCCTGCAGGTGTTCGAGAAGGCGGACGCGGGGCTGGGCGACGACGAGTGACCCCGGACGATGCATACCTGTAGGAGCGCCCCCGGGCGCGATGCTCTTGCTCGAATTCCTGGGAAAAGCATCGGGCCCGAGGGCGCTCCTACAAAGGCGACGTCGCTGGCTCCCTAAACCTTTCCCTACCCCGGCCGATATCGCCACCAGACCCACCGTCCACGCAGCACCGGAGCACCCGTGACCAACAAGAACATGCGCATCCTGATCGTGGACGATTTCTCCACCATGCGCCGCATCATCAAGAACCTGCTCAACGACCTGGGCTATACGAACACCGCCGAGGCCGACGACGGCAGCACCGCGCTGACCGCGCTGGCGCAGGGCAGCTTCGATTTCGTGGTCACCGACTGGAACATGCCGGGCATGACCGGCATCGAACTGCTGAAGGCCATTCGCGCCGACGACCGCTTCAAGACCCTGCCGGTGCTGATGGTCACCGCCGAAGCCAAGCGCGAGCAGATCATCGAAGCCGCGCAGAACGGCGTGAACGGCTACATCATCAAGCCCTTCACCGCGCAGACGCTGGAAGAGAAGCTGGGCAAGATCTTCGAGCGTCTGGGAGCGGCCGCCTGATGAATGCCGTCGCCGATGTGGGTACCGCCCGCGCCGCCCTGGTGGAGAAGCTGCAGCACGCGCTCGACGCCCTGGAACAGGGCGACGAAGCCGGCTGGCGCCAGGAACTGGACGCGATCGCGGCCTGGCGCACCCAGCCCATGATGCAGGGCCTGGGGCGACTGGCGCGCGAACTGGCGCAGACCCTGGGCGAACTGCCCCCCACCGGTGCCGGCGAGCTCGACGACGCCTGCGCGCGCCTGGACCACGTGGTCGAGATGACCGAACAGGCCAGCCACACGACGCTGGATCTGGCCGAACAGTGCCGCGGCTACGCCACGCAATTGAAGGGCACCGATCTGTCGCCCGAACAGGCTGCGTTGGTGGACCGCATCGGCAAGGGCCTGTCCGAGATGGCGCTGGCGCAGAGCTACCAGGACCTCACCGGCCAGATCATCCGCCGGGTGGCCGGCATCGTGCGGCGCGTGCATGAAGGCTTTGGCGCGCTGGGCCTGCCGCCGCCGGAAAAAAACAGCGACAAGGGTTCAGAACTCGCCGGCCCGGCCGTTGCTGGTCTTGACCGCAATGCCTTCTCGCAGGACGACGCCGACGACCTGCTGTCCGGCCTGGGCCTGTAGCCCGGCGGACGCGCGACGCGGCACCGGAGACCCGCCATGACCGATTCCGCCGACCGCCGCCCCCGCCATCCCGTCGTCCTGCTGTTCGTGGGCGTGCTGCTGGTCTGCGATGTCATCGCCGGCCGCATCCTGCGCCGCCGTCACGCCCACGCGATGCGCCTGCTCGATTCCTCCCGCTGATCGCCCGTTCCGGTACCCGCCCCGCCCATGTCCGCCGTCACCCCTGAAATCGCCGCCGACTTCCTGATCGAAGCGCAGGAAATCCTCGACCGGCTGGGCGAACAGCTGGTCACGCTGGAACAGGACCCGTCCGACAGCGAGCAGCTCAATGCGGTGTTCCGTGGCTTCCACACGCTGAAAGGCGGCGCCGGCTTCCTCGGCATCCAGCCCATGGTCAACCTGTGCCATGCCGCCGAAGAGACCCTGGGCCTGGTGCGCGCCGGCCAGGCGACCCTGGAGCCGCTGCATTTCGATGCCGCCCAGCAGTCGCTGGACTGGCTGCAGCAGATGCTGGATGCCATCGGTGCCGGCGAAGACCCGCCGCATGCGCCGCAGATCCTGATCGACCAGTTCGACGTGCAAGGCCATCCCGCACCTGCACCGAAACCGGCAGCGATGCCCGCAGCGGGCGCTGCCGCCACGTCGGGCGGCGACCTGATCTCCGACGACGAGTTCGAAGCGCTGCTGGACCAATTGCACGGCGACGGCGTGCCGACGACGGTGGCGGCACCCTCGCCCGCACCGTCGCCCCGTCCACAACCCGCACCCAGGCCTGCGCCCGCGGCCAAACCGACCGTCAAGGCGGGCGGCGAAACCGAACAGACCATCCGCGTGGATACCAAGCGGCTGGATGCCATCGTCAACCTGGTCGGCGAGCTGGTGCTGTCGCGCAACCGGCTGAAGACGCTGCGGGCGCGTATCCGCGACGAGGAGCTGGACCGCGCCGTCAGCAGCCTGGACATCGCCACCGCACGCCTGCAGACCGCCGTCATGCGCACGCGCATGCAGCCGGTCGGCAAGGTGTTCTCGCGTTTCCCCAAGGTGGCGCGCGATGTCGCCCGCCAGCTGCAGAAGGAAGTCGACCTGGAACTGGTCGGCGCCGATACCGAACTGGACCGCAACCTGGTGGAAGCCCTGGCCGACCCGCTGGTGCACCTGGTGCGCAATGCGATCGACCACGGCGTCGAACTGCCCTCGCTGCGCGAGGCGTGCAGCAAGCCGCGCGCCGGCCACGTGCGCCTGTCGGCGCAGCAGGAAGGCGACTTCGTCACCATCGAGATCCGCGACGACGGCGCCGGCATCGACCCCGAGCGCCTGCGCGCCAAGGCGCTGGAGAAGGGCCTGATCGATCCGGAGGCCGCTGCACGCCTGTCCCACGACGAGTGCCTGCAGCTGATCTTCCTGCCCGGCTTCTCCACCAAGGCCGAGGTCACCGACATCTCCGGCCGCGGCGTCGGCATGGACGTGGTGCAGTCGCGCATCCGCGAACTCAGCGGGCAGATCACCATCCACTCCGACGTCGGCCGCGGCAGCCGCTTCGTCATCCGCGTGCCGCTGACGCTGGCCATCCTGCCCACGCTGCTGGTACAGGCCGGCGACCCGGTCTACGCCCTGCCGCTGGCGCGCGTGATGGAAGTGCTGCACGCACCCTCCGAGAGCCTGCGCTGGTTCGACGGCCAGGCCGTGCTCGACCGCCAGAGCCATACCCTCCCGCTGGTCGATCTGCGCCAGTGGCTGCGCGTGGACCCGGTGATGGCGCCCCTGCTGACCATCGTGGTGCTGCAGATGGGCGAACAGCGCTTCGGCCTGATCGTGGACCAGGTGCGTGGCCGCGAGGAAGTCGTCATCAAGCCCCTGCCGCGCGCCGTGCGCGGCCTGCCGGGCTATGCCGGCGCCACCCTGATCGGCGACGGCCGCATGGCGCTGATCCTGGATGTGGACGGCCTGCGCGCGACGGCGTAACGAATCTGGCCGCCGTTTCCCTGTAGGAGCGCCCTCGGGCGCGATGCTCTTGTGTCACAGGGAGAAAAGCATCGCGCCCCAGGGCGCTCCTACAGATGAGGTGGGCCGGGTGTGATCCCGGTCGCGACTCACGTCGCTCCTACAAGAAGCTCACCTCAAGTCCCCCTGCTCCAGGCCGATAGATCAGCACATGGACATCTTCAGCCTCATCGGACTTCTGCTGGCACTGGTCGCGCTGGTCGGTGGCAGCATCCTCAAGGGCGCAGGCCTGTCGTCGCTGTGGTCGTCGGCCGCCTTCGTCATCGTGATCCTGGGGACCATCGCCGCGATCCTGGTGCATACGCCGCCGCCGGTGTTCAAGCGCGCGCTGTCGATCGCCCGGTGGGTGATCCGCCCGCCAGGCAACGACGGTGAAGCCCTGATCGCCGAGATCGTGGAGTGGAGCAACATCGCCCGCAAGCAGGGTCTGCTGGGCCTGGAGCCGCTGGTCAACCAGCAGGAGGACCCGTTCCTGAAGAAGGGCCTGCAGATGCTGGTCGACGGCGTGGAGCCGGAATCGATCCGGCACATGATGGAGATCGATCTCAACGGCCAGGAACACCAGGACCTGGCAGCCGCGAAGGTTTTCGAGGCCATGGGCATCTATGCGCCCACGCTGGGCATCATCGGCGCCGTGTTCGGCCTGATCGCGGTGATGAAGAACCTCGCCGATCCCAGCAAGCTGGGCCACGGCATCGCCGCCGCGTTCACCGCGACCATCTACGGCATCGCCTCGGCCAACCTGTTCTTCCTGCCCATCGCCAGCAAGCTCAAGAGCGTGATCGGCGGACGCAGCCGCGAACAGGAAATGATCATCGAAGGCCTGATCGCCATCGCGCAGGGCGAGAATCCGCGCAACATCGAGGCCAAGCTGGCCGGCTTCCTGCACTGAGCCGGAGTCGCGATGGCACGCCGGCACAAGCACGAGGAACATGCCAACCATGAGGCCTGGGCGATCCCCTACGCCGACCTCATGACCCTTCTGCTCGCCTTCTTCGTGGTGATGTACGCCATCTCCACCATCAACGAGGGCAAGTATCGGGTGATGGCCGATGCGCTGACCGCGGCCTTCGGCGGCGCGCCGCGCACGATCAACCCGGTGCAGGTGGGCAACCACCAGCTGCAGGGCGCGGACTTCGACCGCCCCTCGCCCATCAAGTCCGGGGCCAAGCAGGGCCCGTCCGCGCCCTCGCCCTCGCCCAACGTCACCCTGCTGGCGGCGATGGCGTCGCAGATGAACATGTCCCTTGACGCCAAGGGCCTGCAGAGCGCCCAGGGCGAGCTCAAGCGCATCGCCGACGACCTGGAGCGCGCGCTGGCCCCGTTGATCGACGAGAAGCTGGTCACCATCAAGCGTTCCACGCTGTGGCTGGAAGTACAGATCAACAGCGACATCCTGTTCGCCACAGGCTCGGCCACGTTGGACCCCAAGGCCCAGGAAACCGTCGGCAAGCTCGCCACGGTGCTGGCCGGGGTGCCCAACTCGGTCCGGGTGGAGGGCTATACCGACGACCGCCCGATCCGTACCGCGCAGTTCCCCTCCAACTGGGAACTGTCGTCCGCGCGTGCTGCCAGCGTGGTCCACCTGTTCGTCCGCGACGGAATCCCGCCGGAGCGGCTGGCCATGATCGGCTACGGCGAGTTCCGTCCGATCGCCGACAACGCCAGCGACGAAGGCCGCAACGCCAATCGCCGCGTGCTGCTGATCATCCTGGCCAGCCCGGGCGCTCCGGCACCGGAATTGCATGTGGGCAGAGAAGCCGTCGCGCCGCCGTCAGTGATCTCGCTGCCGCCGCTGCCGGCCCATGCCGCGACGTCCATGCCCGGAGCGCCGCCGGCGCCCCAGGTCCATGAAGGAGTCCAGTGATGCGCGTGTGGGCAATCGCCAACCAGAAGGGTGGCGTCGGCAAGACCACCACCACCCTCGCCCTCGGGCGCGGCCTGGCCATGCGCGGCCATCGCGTGCTGCTGGTCGACCTGGATCCGCACGCTTCGCTGACGCGTGCGTTCGGCGTGGCCACCGACCCGCAGCCGGCCGGGGTGCTGGACCTGTTCGACGAACAGCCGCCCGCCCTGGCCACTCTGGCGCGCACCACCGAAATCGAGAACCTGTCGTTCATCGCCGCGCAGACGCCGCTGGCCACGCTGGAGCGCCGCAGCGCCACCCAGCCCGGTCTGGGCCTGGCCCTATCGAACGCACTGGCGCGCGGCGGCCATGCGTGGGACTTCGTGCTGTTCGACTGCCCCCCCACGCTGGGCCTGCTGATGGTCAACGCCCTGGCCGCGGCCGACCACGTCATCATTCCCACGCAGACCGAGCCGCTGGCCCTGCACGGACTGAAGGGCATGTGCCGCACCGCCGACATGATCCAGCGCTCGCGCCATCGCGTGCTGCCGGTATCGATCCTGCCCACGCTGCACGACAGGCGCACCCGCACCGGCGCCGACACCCTGAAGGCGATGCAGGACGAGTACGGCGAACGCGTCTGGAACGACGCCATTCCCAACGACACCCGCATCTGCAGCGTCGACGCGCTGACGCGCTCCAGCCCCGCCGCGCAGTATCCGGGGCGCGGCCTGTCCGCCTACCGGCGCGCGCTGGACTGGCTGCTGCTGACCGAGGCGCGCGACACGGAACAGGCTGCATGAACACCCCTGCCGCCCTCGACGACTACCTGCTCGACCTGCTCGGCGATGCGGCCGCCCCGGCGGCCAGCCGGTCGGTGCCCCCTGTCGTGGCGGTCGTGACGGCCGATGCCGTGGCACCGGATACCGACGCCGCGGCGGCCGAGCCCCCCCTTGTCGACGCCACGCCATCGGCGCCGGTCCTCGCCGTGGCACCGATCCGCGCCGGCAGCGAAGCCGACCTGATCAGCGACGACGAATTCGAAGCCCTGCTCGATCAGTTGCATGGCGACGGCGTGCCGACCTCTGTCGTGGCCCCGCCCGTTGCAGAACCGGCGGCGCTGCCTCCCGTCACTGCGGCGCCGGCACTGGCCGTCGCGCCCGTGCGCGCCGGTGCGGAAGCGGATGTGATCGGCGACGACGAGTTCGAAGCCCTGCTCGACGAACTGCATGGCGGCGCCGCACCGACCTCGCGCGCGGCGACGCCCTCTGTTCCCCCGACCATGCCGCCCGCATGCGCGCCGACGGTCGCGCCCGCAGCGCCGCGCGCGCTCGCGCCTTTGCCCGCCACGCCGTACCTGCTGGCCACGCCACCGGATACCGGCGAGCGCCGCCGCGCCACCGAGCGCAAGACGCGTTGGCTGCGCCTGCGCTGCGATCAGCAGCACTACGCGCTGGAGCTGCTCAAGGTGCAGGAGGTGGTGCGTCCGGCCACCCTGCTGCCGCTGCGCGGCGCCGCACCGCACATGCTGGGGGTGATGAACCTGCGCGGCCAGGTGGTGCCGGTGATCGATCTGGGCCTGTACCTGGGCCGCCGGGCCGTCGAGGTCGACGCCACCACCCGCATCGTCGTTCTGGAAGAGCATGGCGAGATCCTGGGCCTGCGCGTGACCGCGGTGGAGGACGTGGCCAACCTCACCGACCAGCAGATCGAATCACCCGACAACGCCCGCGTCGGCCGCATGTCCAACCCGCTGTTCCGCGGCGTGGCCAGGCTCAACGAGTGCGCGGTGATCCTGCTGGATGCCTCGCGGATCCTGCAGTGAAGCGAGTGGTGAGCGGAGAGGAGTGAGCAGTGAGTAAACGCCCGGCCTGCTTTCGCTCACTCCTCACTCCTCTCCACTCACTCCTCGCTTTCCAGCAACCCATCACACTTTCACCTCCGCACCTCAAGACCGGCGATGTCGCGCCGATACCCCACTAGAGCCGCCTTTCCGGAGACACGATGAGCGCTGTGCCCCTGGGTGACGACCTCGGTATCGAGGCCGCCACCGACCTCAAGCAGCACCTGGCCCCGCATGTCGCGCAGCCGGGACCGCTGGTGCTCGACGCCGGCACCGTGCAGCGCGTGCATACCGCCAGCCTGCAGGTACTGTGCAGCTTCGTGCGCCAGCGCGAGCAGGCTGGGCTGGCCACCGATTTCAGTGCGGTCAGCCAGAGCTTCCGCGACGCCGCACGCCTGCTGGGTCTGGCACCGCAGCTGGGTCTGGCCCACGACAACGAACACAACACGCAACAAGTGGAGAACGCCGCATGAGCGCACGCATTCTGGTAGTGGACGATTCGGCCTCGATGCGACAGATGGTCGCCTTCGCCCTCAGCTCGGCGGGTTTCTCGGTGGATGAAGCCGAAGACGGCCAGGTGGCGCTGGGGCGTGCGCAGGGGCAGAAGTTCAATGCCGTCGTCACCGACGTCAACATGCCCAACATGGACGGCATCTCGCTGATCCGGGCGCTGCGCGGCCTGCCGGACTACAAGTTCACGCCGATGCTGATGCTGACCACCGAGTCGGCCGCCGACAAGAAGGCCGAGGGCAAGGCCGCCGGGGCCACCGGCTGGCTGGTCAAGCCGTTCAACCCGGAACAACTGGTCGCTACCGTCCAGAAAGTCCTGGGCTGATCCCCCCCCCTCCCCGCTCCGCCTCCCTTACGACCGCACCAGGGCATCGTCGCCATGAACATGGACATGCAGCGCTTCCACGCCACGTTCTTCGAGGAAAGCCGTGAAGGGCTGGAGGCGATGGAAGCCGGGTTGCTGTCGCTGGAACAGGGCAGCCGCGACGGCGACCTGATCAACTCGATCTTCCGCGCGGCCCACTCGATCAAGGGCGGGTCGGCCACGTTCGGCTTCGATGCCATCGCCGGCCTGACCCACGTGCTGGAGACGCTGCTGGACGAGCTGCGTGCCGGCCAACGCGCCGTCAGCCCGCCGGCGGTCGATGCCATGCTGGCCTCGGTCGACGTGCTGCGCGCCCTGCTGGCCGAAGCCGAGCACGGCACACCCGCCGATCCCGCCGCCGTTCAGGCCGTCAAGGACCGCCTCAATGCGGTACTGTCCGGCCAGGCAGCGCCCGCCACTTCGCCGGCCGACGCAACCGCGAAGAGCGACGACACGCCGGAAGGCTGGAAGATCGGCTTCACGCCCGCACCGTCGCTGTTCATGAGCGGCAACGATCCGCTGCGCATCCTGCGCGAACTGGAACACCTGGGCCCGCTGGAAATCGCCTGCCGCATGGAGCGCCTGCCCGGCTTCGAGCAGATCGATCCGCTGGAAGCCTACCTGGCCTGGGACCTGGGCCTGATCGGCAAGGTGCCGCGCAGCGCGGTGGACGATGTGTTCGCCTGGGTCGTGGACGATTGCGAGCTGGACATCCAGCCGATGCAGCGCAACGCGGTGCCGGTGGAGGCCGTCGCCGTGGCCGCGCAGCCGGTGGCCGCAGCCGCCGCCGGCGGCACGCAGGCACCTGCTGCCGTGGCGCCGGCCGCCAACGACGCCGCCGAAACCTCCATCCGCGTCAGCGTCGACAAGATCGACGGCCTGATCAACCTGGTCGGCGAACTGGTCATCACCCAGGCCATGCTGAAGCAGGTGTCCGGCCTGCTCGACCAGGCCCAGTGCGAACGCCTGTTCGCCGGCCTGGACCTGCTGGAACGCAACACCCGCGATCTTCAGGAAGCCGTCATCGGCGTGCGCATGCTGCCGGTGGATGCCGTGTTCCGCCGCTTCCCGCGCCTGGTCCGCGACCTGTCCGCGCGCCTGGGCAAGCAGGTGCGCCTGCGCACCATCGGCGAAGGCACCGAACTGGACAAGGGCCTGATCGAACGCATCGCCGATCCGCTGGTGCACCTGGTCCGCAACTCGATCGACCATGGGCTGGAAATGCCCGACGTGCGCGCGCAGGCCGGCAAGGACGAGACCGGCACCATTACCCTGGCGGCCTCGCATCAGGGCGGCCACATCGTCATCGAAGTCAGCGACGACGGCCGCGGCCTGAATCGCGAACGCATCCTCGCCAAGGCCGCCGAGCGTGGCCTGGCCGTACCCGAGAACCCCACCGATGCGCAGGTCTGGGACCTGATTTTCCAGCCGGGCTTCTCCACCGCCGAAGCCGTCACCGACCTGTCCGGCCGCGGCGTGGGCATGGACGTGGTCCGCCGCAACATCCAGGCATTGGGCGGCGAAGTGCAGCTGGAAAGCGCGGCCGGCCACGGCACCCGCGTGGTGATCCGCCTGCCGCTGACGCTGGCCATCCTGGACGGCATGGCGGTGTCGGTCGGCGATGAAACTTTGATCCTGCCGCTGACCTATGTGCTGGAAGCCCTGCAGCCGCAGGACGAGGACGTGCGCACGGTGGCCGGCGACGGCCGCGTGCTGCGCGTGCGCGGCGAGTACCTGCCCATGGTGGCGCTGAACGAGTACTACCGCTACGGCACCGCGCGCAGCGACGACCCGCTGGTGGTGGTGGTGGAAGCCGACGGCCAGAAACTGGCCCTGGAAGTGGACGAACTGATTGGCCAGCAGCAGGTCGTGGTGAAGAATCTCGAGAACAACTACCGCCGCATCGACGGCATTTCCGGCGCTACCATCCTCGGCGATGGGCGCGTCGCGCTGATCGTCGACGTCGGCGGCCTGGTCCGTGCCCGCCGGATGCAGCAGGCGGCCTGATCTTCCCTCGCATGCCCGCCCCATCGCGCCTTCCGTATGGATGGCGCCCGGCGACGCACGCCCCTACCCTACTGGTAAACGCATGAAGTACATCCTTTCCTCCCTCGCCCTCTCCCTTCTCGCCGTCCATGCGGCCGCCCGCGCCGACGATGGCGCGGCCAAGCTCGCCGCCTGGCCGCCGAAGATCACGTTTGCGGACGGCACCGAGTTGAGCCTGGGCGGCAATCTGCAGTACGACGCGGCCACCTTCTCCGGCCAAGGCTATGCCGGTGCCGCGCTGGAGGACGACGACGCCTGGCGTCGCCAGGAGATCGGCCTGACCCTGCGTCGCAAGGGCATGTACGACTTCGGTGCGACCTTCGACTTCCAGGCCAAGACCTGGAGCGATGTGGCACTGCGCGTGGAAACCAAGGCGCTGTTCGGACGCGATGCCGGCAAGCTGCGCATTGGCCAGATGAAGCTGCCGCTGGGCTTCGAGGGCAATACCGGGACCCGCCACGTATCGATGATGGAGCCGTCGCTGCCCACACAGGCGTTCTACCAGGGTCGCCGCAGCGGCATCGACTGGGCGTTCGAGCGCGAGCGTTACATCGCCAATGTCGGTTACTTCTTCGAGTCCGACCTGCAGGGCAACAACAAGGGCGACACCGCCGCTTTCCGCCTGGCGTGGACGCCGCGCAAGGCCGCAGGCGACGTGCTGCACCTGGGCATCGCCGCGGCGCAGGAGCGTCCCGACAGCGAGGTCAACGGCCTGGGGGCGACGGTGCACCCGAGCGTGCGCTGGCGTGCCAAGCCGGAAGCCGCGCTCACGCCCTACCGCTTCGTGGACAGCGGCACGCTCAGCCGCGTGGATCGCATCGACCGGACCGGACTTGAAGCCTTGTGGATCCGTGGCCCCTGGTCGTTGCAGGGCGAGTACCTGCGGCAGAAGACCACCCGCGAGCTCGGCCTGCCTTCCTACTCGGCGGACGGCGGCTACGTGCTCGCCAGTTGGCTGGTGACCGGGGAAGCGCGCGGCTATAGCGGCGGCAACGTCACCAACCCCAAGCCGAAGGGCCGCTACGGCGCCGTGGAACTGCTGGCCCGCTACAGCCGCATCGACCTGGACAGCGACGGCATCGCGGGTGGCCGCGAGCACAACTGGACGCTGGGCGCCAACTGGTACATCACGCCGTACTTCAAGTTCCAGGCCAACTACGTGAAGAGCGATGCGACGCGTGGCGCGCTTTCCGCCGACCCGTCCGTGTTCCAGCTACGCGCGCAGATGCATTTCTGATCCTGCACGCCGCCTCGCCCGCGCAGCCGGTCACGGTCTGCGCGGGCATTCCGTCGACCCGCAGGTAAGCGCGCTTACCTTCCCGCCGAACGGTCATTCAGAACTGTCGCATTCCGCCGTTACTCCGGAACAGACATCGCACCACGGGCATGGACCGCCACTGCTTCCGCCAGATGCACCGGCTCCACCCACCGAACTCCATCGAGACCACCTTCATGTTCAAGCACCTCAAGATCGGAAAACGCCTGGCCATCGGCTTCGCCGTCCTCGTCCTGCTCATTGTCGTGACCGGTGCCTTCTCCGCGCAGCGGATGGGCGTGGCCCAGGACGTCGTGGTCGAGATCACGAACAAGGAGGTGCCTGCCATCCGCGATCTGGGACGCATGGCCACGATGCTGGCCGAGTACCGCGTCAGCGAGCGCGGCCTCGTGGCCGGCTACGAGGACCCGGAAAAGGTTGCCGAATACACGGATGAGCTGATCGCCGGCGGCAAGGCCTTCGACGCGCTTTCCAAAGCATATGGAAGCAGCCTGACCGACCCGCAAGACAAGGCGCTGCACCAAGAGATGATGGCCAAGGCCGCGCTGTATTTCGAGAACAGCCGCCGCCTGATCGAGTCCGTCAAGGTCGGCGATCTGACGCCTGCCAGTGGTGCCGGCGATTTGCGCCAGGCCACCGCCGATGCTGTCGGGCGGATGCTGGACGCAAAAATGAAGGTACTGGACAGCGCGGTGGCGGCACAGGAGGCCGGCTACAACACCAATATCAAGGCGATCGGCCTGCTGGTGGCGGTGGCGCTGATGCTGGCCATCGCGGCCGCGGTCCTCATCACTCGCTCGATCGTGCGTCCGATGGCCGAGGTCGCGAGTGTCGCCGACGCCGTCGCGCGTGGCCAGCTGGACCGCCAGATCGTCATCGACGACCGCAGCGAGCTGGGCGACCTGCTGGGCTCCATGCAGCGCATGCAGACGCAGGTGAAGGCGGTCATCGCCGCACAGGGCGAGATGGCGGCGCGCCATGACGAAGGCCGGATCAGCTACCGGATCGACGACAGCGTGTTCCCGGGCGAATACGGCCGCATGGTGCGCGAGACCAATGCGCTGGTGGCCCAGCACATCGCCGTGAAGATGAGCGCCGTCAACATGATGCGGCGCTACGCCGTGGGCGATCTCTCTGCCGACATGGAGCGCCTGCCGGGCGAGAAGGCCGTCATCACCGAGGCGATGGACATGTGCAAGGCCAACCTGTCGGCCATCAACGGCGAGATCAAGCGCCTGGCGGCGGCGGCGGCGGCGGGCGACTTCACCCATCGCGGCGATGTCGAGAAGTACCAGCACGATTTCCGCGACATGGTGGAAGGCCTCAACCGCCTGATGGAAACCACCGACGGGAACCTGGCCGACGTGTCGGAACTGTTGCAGGCCATTGCCCGCGGCGACCTGACCGCGCGCATGGAAGGCGATTTCCACGGCGTGTTCGCCCGCATGCGCGACGACGCGAATGCGACGGTGGCCCAGCTGACCGAGATCGTCGGCGGCATCCAGATGGCCGCGCTCAGCATCAATACCGCAGCGGGTGAGATCGCCAGCGGCAACAGCGACCTGTCCCGCCGTACCGAGCAGCAGGCCGCCAACCTGGAAGAAACCGCCGCCTCCATGGAGGAACTGACCTCCACCGTGCGCCAGAACGCGGAAAGCGCCCGCCAGGCCAACCAGCTGGCCATC
>NZ_JBANLZ010000007.1:0-5577 GCF_037046485.1 Pseudoxanthomonas sp. F11
GATCGCCGAGATCATCTCCGTCATCGACGGCATCGCCTTCCAGACCAACATCCTGGCGCTCAATGCCGCGGTGGAAGCCGCGCGTGCCGGCGAGCAGGGCCGCGGCTTCGCGGTGGTGGCGTCGGAAGTGCGCACACTGGCCCAGCGCAGCGCGAACGCGGCCAAGGAGATCAAGGATCTGATCGAGACCTCGGTGGACAAGGTGGCCGACGGGTCGGCGCTGGTGCACCAGGCCGGCGCCACCATGGGCGAGATCGTGGCCAGCGTGCAGCGCGTGACCGACATCATGGCCGAGATCAGTGCCGCCTCGCAGGAACAGTCGGCCGGCATCGAGCAGGTCAACCAGACCATCGTGCAGATGGACGAGACCACCCAGCAGAACGCTGCGCTGGTGGAGGAAGCCTCGGCCGCCGCCCGCTCCATGGAAGAACAGGCGCACGCGCTGGCCGAATCGGTGGCGGTGTTCAAACTGCAGGGCCGAGCCGAGACCGGCGCGCACGCGCGGTTGACTGCGCCTGCGCCAAGGCCGCCCAAGGCGCCGGCCGCACCGGCTGCCCGCGTGCGGAAACCGGCCCCGCGCAAGCTCGAACCCGCCCTCGCCGACGGGGACTGGCAGGAGTTCTGAGGCCGCCGGCGCGGCGACGCGCCCCTCGTGTGACTGCGTTCAAGTAATCCGGACCCTGGTCGATAAGTGACCAGAAGCCCCACCACCCCTGGCCTCCGATGACCGTCGCACTCCCCACCCACGACGACGCCTGCTGTCGGACGCCCCCGCACCACAAGGACCCCGCATGCTCGGACGCACGCTGACCTCGCTGGCGCCCGGGCACGACGCACGGGCGACGACGGCGCCCTCGCAGGACAGTCTCTGGCAGGTGCTGGAGCAGTCCGTCGATGCCGCCTTCGTCGTCGATGCCCGCCATCGCGTGGTGCTGTTCAATCCCGCCGCAGAGGCACTGTGGGGTTGCCGTCGCGAGGACGTGCACGGCCTGCCGTTCACGCGCCTGCTGGTTGCCCCCCAGACCTCGGCCTCGCCCGAAGCGACCCTGGCGGCACTGACCGGCAGCCACCGCGACGCGACCTTGCGACGCGCGGACGGCAGCGAGATCGCCTGCTCGGTATCGATGTCCAGAATGGAGGTGGGCGCGCACAGCTTCCACACGGCGTTCGTCCGCGATACCAGCGAACAGCAGCGCCAGCTGGCACGCCTGCGCCAGCTGTCCATCGTGGTGGACAGCAGCGACAACGCGATCTTCATCAGCTCGGCCGACCGCGAGGTCGTCTACGTCAACAGCGGCTTCACCCGCATGCTGGGCTACCGCCTGGAAGAACTGCGGGGGATCCGGCCCTCGCAGCTGCTGTCCGGTCCGCATACCGATCCGTCGCTGGACGCGCGGATCGACCGCGCCATCAAGGCCGGCGAAGGCCTGCAGACCGAGGTGCTGCTCTACACCAAGTCCGGGCGCCCGCTGTGGCTGTCCACCGCCATCAACCCCGTGCACGACGAGGACGGCGCGCTGCTGGGCCTGGTGAGCGTGCTCAGCGACATCACCCGGACCAAGATGCACCAGGTACTGCACAACAAGGTGCTGGACGCGCTGGTGCACGAGTGGGCGGTGACCGACGTGATGACGCTGATCTGCCGCGAGGTGGAGCACATCGCGCCCGAGCTGACGGTCTCCATCATCACCGTGGACAGCGAGGGGTTGATGCGCGCGCTCGCCTCGCCCAGTCTGCCCGAAGCCTGGGCACGCAAGATCGACGGCATGGCCATCGGCCCGCGCGCCGGCGTCTGCGGTGCCGCGGCCTGGCGCGGCCGCGCCGTGCTGGTCAAGGACATCGCCAGCGATCCGCTGTGCGCGAGCACGCGCCACCTGACCACCCCGCTGGGCCTGCGCGCCTGCTGGACGCATCCCATCAAGTCCAGCAGCGGGCGCGTCCTCGGCACCCTGTCCTTCTACTACCGCGAGAACCGCGGCCCGGACGAACTGCACGAACGGCTGGCCGACACCTGCCTGCACCTGTGCTCGCTGACGCTGGAGCGCGAACAGACCAACGAACGCGTCCACCAGCTGGCCTTCTACGACACGTTGACCGGGCTGCCCAACCGCATCATGTTCAGTGCCAAGGCCGAACAGGCCCTGGCCAACGTCGCGCAGGCGAACGGCACGGCCGCAGTGCTGTTCATCGATCTGGACCGCTTCAAGCGGGTGAACGACGCGCAGGGTCATGCGGCCGGCGATGGCCTGCTGCGCGATGTGGCCGCGCGCCTGAGCGAGGAGCTGGGCGGCATCAACATCGTCGGCCGCCAGGCCGGCGACGAATTCGTGGCGGTGCTGCCGATGTGCAGCGCCGAGCAGGCGGGCAGCGTGGCCGAGCGCCTACTGGGGGCGATCTCCACGCCCACCGCCGCCGGGCTGATGACCCTGCACCCCAGCGCCAGCATCGGCGTGGCGATGTTCCCCGACGATGGTCGCGACATCGATCTGCTGGTCCGCCATGCGGACATGGCGATGTACCGCGCCAAGAGCGACGGCGGCGGCGGCTTCCGCTTCTTCAGCGTGGACATGAACCGCCTTGCGCAGGAGCGCGTTTCGCTGGAAACCGCCCTGCGCGACGCCCTGCGCCTGGACCAGCTGCAGCTGCAGTACCAGCCGCAGGTCGGGGGCGGGGACGAGCGGCAGCTTTACGGGGTGGAAGCGCTGTTGCGCTGGCATCACGCCGATCTGGGGGTGATCCCGCCCTCGCGCTTCGTGCCGGTGGCCGAGGAATGCGGCCTGATCGCCGAACTCAGCCTGTGGGTGCTGCGCCAGGCCTGCAAGCAGATGGCCGACTGGCGTCGCCGCGGCATCGACATCCCGCGCGTGTCGGTGAACATCTCCGCGATCAATTTCCGCGAACCCGCACTGTCGCTGCAGATCGCAGGCCTGCTGGACGAACACGGCCTGTCGCCGGACGACCTGACGCTGGAAATCACCGAAAGCGTCATGCTGGACCCGGATCCGGACGTGCTGGAGAACATCGAAGCCATCTACGTGCTGGGCGTGCGCCTGTCGCTGGACGACTTCGGCACCGGCTACTCCAGCCTCAGCCACCTGCACCGGCTTCCGATCAGCGAGCTGAAGCTGGACCAGAGCTTCGTGCGCGACATCGACACCAGCGCCATCGCGCGCACGCTGACCTCCTCGGTCCTGCGCATCGGCGAAAGCCTGGGCATGAAAGTCGTCGCCGAAGGCGTGGAAACCGAGTCGCAGCACCGATTCCTGACCGAACAGCGCTTCCCCGTGCTGCAGGGCTACCTGTTCTCGCCACCGCTGCTGCCCAGCCCGCTCGAGCACTGGTTGGCCGAGCACCGCTATACCGCCGCGGTCGAGACCGGCCCCCTGCCCGTGCGCGTGGCGTGAACGGCATGCGGACGGCGAAGTGTGACCGACCGCCCATTCGCATGCATGCGGCCATTCCGTCGACGGGTTCACCTCAAGTTTGGGCGCAGGAAGCCGATTTCAGGCAGTGAGCCTTTACCCCTCTCTGCAAACCCGGAGCCACTGGAATGAAAATCGCATCCGCCCTGACCCTGTCCCTCGCCGTCGTCGGCGCCGCCCTGCTGATGCCCGCCTCGCCGGCCAACAGCCAGTCGCAGGTCGACAACGCGATCCCGGCGGACATGGCCACCCGTTTCACCGGCAAGGCCGGCACCGTCTGCGGCAAGGTGGGCAAGGCCCGCTTCGCCGAGAACGCCGAAGGCACGCCGACCTTTCTGTACATGGGTGGCAGCTTCCCGCGCCACACCTTCACCGCGCGCATTCCCGGCGACGCCCGTGCCAAGTTCAAGCCGGCCCCGGAAGAGCTGGAAGGCAAGGACGTGTGCGTGATCGGGACCATCCAGCGCGACAGCTCGCGCGCCGAGATCGTGGTGAATTCGCCCTCCAACCTGAAGCTGGCCACGATCCGCTGAGGCGCACCGCCGGCAGGGCGCACAGGCGCCCTGCCATGCCCCGGACACACCCGAGAGCGGCGCGGCGCGCGCCCCGGTAAAGGAAGAACACTCCCATGCAGCGGATCAAGAACCTCAAACTGACGACGAAGATGATGCTGGCCTTCGGCGTCGTGCTGGCCCTGATGCTGGTCCAGGGCATCGCCGCCTTCGTCGGCCTGAACTCGTTGAACAACGCCACCACGGACGTCACCGGCAACGTGCTGCCCAGCGTGAAGGCCGCCGGCGAACTCCAGAGCCTGCTGGGCGAGTACCGCACCACCTCCTATCGGCAGCACGTGCGCGCCAGCGATGCGGTCAAGGCCGACGCCAAGGCACTGGCCGCGCAGACGGAAAAGAAAATCGAGAAGGCCATCAAGGCCTATGTCCCGCTGATCGCCAGCCCGGAAGAGAAGAAGGCCTACGACGCCTTCGTCAGGGAATGGAAGGCCGCCCAGCAGTCCTATGCCGAAGTGCAGGAAATGCTGGACCTGGGCCTGCCCGACGATGCCGTGGACGCCTTCATCGGCAGCACGCGCGACCAGCATCGCAAGGCGCTCGCGGCCATCACCGCCCTGATCAACGTCGTCGACCAGCAGGCCAGGACGGCCAGCGCCAAGGCCGACAGTACCTATGCCGCCTCCAGCACCCTGATGGTCATCATGCTGCTGGCCGGCATCGTGGGCGGCCTGGCTCTGGCCTGGTTCTTCGCGCGTGCCATCGCCAACGCCGTCGGCGAAGCCGTGCGCGTGGCCAACGACGTCTCCGCAGGCAAGCTGGACGGCAAGATCGACACCAGCCGCCAGGACGAAGTGGGCCAGTTGCTGTCCGCCATGCAGCGCATGCAGATCCAGGTGCAGTCGGTCATCGCCGCGCAGAGCGAGATGGCCGCGCGCCACGACGAAGGCCAGATCAGCTACCGCATGGACGACAGCGCCTTCCCCGGCGACTACGGCCGCATGGTGCGCGATACCAACGCGCTGGTCGGCTCGCACCTGCAGGCCATCGGCGATGCGCTGAAGATCATGCAGCGCTACTCGATCGGCGACCTGAGCCTGGACATGCCCAAGCTGCCCGGCGAGAAGGCCAACCTGACCGAGACGATGGACGCCACCAAGGCGAATCTGTCGGCCATCAACGGCGAGATCAAGCGCCTGGCGATGGCGGCCTCGTCGGGCGACTTCAGCCAGCGCGGCGACGTGGACAAGTACCAGTACGATTTCCGCGACATGATCGACGGTCTGAACCAGCTGATGGAAACGACCGACGGCAACCTGGCCGAAGTCTCGGAGCTGCTGCAGGCCATCGCGCGCGGCGACCTGACCGCGCGCATGGAAGGCGACTTCCACGGTGTGTTCGCCCGCATGCGCGACGATGCCAATGCGACGGTGGCCCAGCTGACCGACATCGTCGGCCGCATCCAGGACGCCTCCACCTCCATCAACACCGCCGCCGGCGAGATCGCATCGGGCAACAGCGACCTGTCGCGCCGCACCGAGCAGCAGGCCGCCAACCTGGAAGAAACCGCCGCCTCCATGGAGGAACTGACCTCCACCGTGCGCCAGAACGCGGAAAGCGCCCGCCAGGCCAACCAGCTGGCCATC
>NZ_JBANLZ010000008.1:0-3630 GCF_037046485.1 Pseudoxanthomonas sp. F11
ACCATGGGCGAGATCGTGGCCAGCGTGCAGCGCGTGACCGACATCATGGCCGAGATCAGTGCCGCCTCGCAGGAACAGTCGGCCGGCATCGAGCAGGTCAACCAGACCATCACCCAGATGGACGAAGCCACGCAGCAGAACGCCGCGCTGGTGGAGGAAGCCACCGCCGCCGCACGCAGCATGGAAGAAC
Source organism: Pseudoxanthomonas sp. F11 (assembly GCF_037046485.1). Lineage (NCBI taxonomy): Bacteria > Pseudomonadati > Pseudomonadota > Gammaproteobacteria > Lysobacterales > Lysobacteraceae > Pseudoxanthomonas > Pseudoxanthomonas sp. F11. The sequence goes on from NZ_JBANLZ010000008.1 coordinate 191, forward strand.
AGGCGCATGCGCTGGCCGAATCCGTCGCCGTGTTCAAGCTGAACGGCACTGCCAGCGCCCCGGTGCGCAAGCCCGTCGCGCCCGCCGCCTCGCGCCCGGTGACGGCGCACAAGGCCGTGGTTCGCAAGCCGGTCGCGCGCAAGCCGGAACCGGCACTCGCCGAGGGCGACTGGCAGGAGTTCTGAACACGCCCGCTGGAACACGCAGTTCGCACACGGCCCGGTCGATCCGGGCCGTGTACGCGTGGATGCCGCCGCGCAACGCAGGCCTGCCTGGCCTGCATGTGCCTGACGCTCGCCGATCGTGATGGACGACGGTCATCCGCCTACCGTGCGCGCACGGTAGGACGCAGCGTGGCGTACCCGCGCCAACGTCGCTAAAGATCATGCGACGCACGCCGATACAGCCTGTGACGCCTTCCGCCGGGCCTGCCGCCCATCGCCGACCGTATGACCGAGCCCACCGACTCCCCCCAGGCCGAGCCGATCCGGTACGAGGACGAGAAGTACCTGGTGCGCAATGGACACGAGATCCGGCGCATCCTGCAGGCACTGATCGAGCGGCGCGCCCTGGTAAGCGGCTGCGTGATGCCGCGCAACCACACGTTTCCGACCTCCATCGTCGAAGTCCTGGACGACGAAGACGCCGTCGTGATCGATGGCAGCGCCAGCGAGGCCATCAATCGCATCATCGAGGACGCGACCCACGTCACCTGCGTCTCCCGGCTGGACCGCATCCATGTGCAGTTCCGCCTGCAAGGGCTGGTACGCCTGCACCACGAAGGACAGGTCGCCTTCCGCGCCGATCTGCCGGAGACCCTGCTGCGCCTGCAGCGGCGCGAGTACTACCGGCTGCAGGTCCCGGTCACCCAGCCGCTGGAGTGCGCCATCCCCCAGCACCATCCCGATGGCGAGACCACCTACGAACGCTACCGCGTGCTCGACATCAGCGGCGGCGGCATCGCCCTGGCGGTCCAGGCGGAGAACCCCACGCTGCGGCCTTACCGCGAGTTCCCGGACTGCCTGCTGTACCTGCCCGACAGCGGCCCCCTGAGCCTGCGCCTGATGGTGAAAAGCCTGCACAGCCAGCTCAACCAGAACGGAACGGAAAGCTGGCGCGCCGGCTGCCAGTTCACCGACCTCCCGCGCGGCGCCGACGCGCTGATCCAGCGCTACATCTTCCGCCTGGAACGCCAGCGCAGCGCCCGCGAGCGTGGCGCCGCGTGATGCGCGTCGGCTTTCGTGCCGCAGCCCTTCATGTCACACGTTTCCGCACTCAACCTCGCCGCACGCCCGCCGATATCCCGCATGACTCCTGCAATACGGGCGTGATCGCCACCCGCGGCCTCCTTCCCTGCAGGCGCTATCGCCGTATCGCTCAACCTGCACGAGGCCACCATGTCATCCGCTCTCTCCCACTCCTCTTCCCGCAGCATCGCCACGCGGGTGATGTACGGCGTCGCGCTTGTCGCGCTGCTGGCGTTCGGCGTCGCCGCCGCGGCCAGCTACCTGCGCAGCAGCCAGGCCCTGTTGACGGGCGCGCGCGCCACGATGGAGGGGCTGGCTAGCCTGGAGGCGCAGCGCATTTCGGGCGAACTCGGGCGCGCCTTCGACAGCAACGAGGCGCTGGCGCATGCACTGTTGGCCCAGCGCGCCAGCGACGGCGTCAGCCGCGCCGCCGCCGGCGCCGTCATCAAGCGCCAGTTGGAGGCGCACCCCGAATGGGTCGGCGTGGGCACCCTGTGGGAACCCGACGCCTTCGACGGCCAGGACGCGGCGCATGTGGCGGCCGAGGGCCACGACGCTACCGGCCGCTTCATGAGCTATTGGGCCTGGAGCGACGGCGCCCCGCTGCTGGAGGCCCTGCGCGATTACGAAGTGCCCGGTGCGGGCGATTGGTACCTGCGCCCGCGCGAGCTCAAGCGCGCGGTTGTCGCCGAGCCCTACGTCTACAAGATCGCAGGCAAGGACGTGCTGATGACCACGCTCTCCACGCCCATCCTGGACGGCGACAAATACGTCGGCGTGATGACCGTGGACTTCGCCCTCCAATCGCTGCAGGAACGCATCGCCAAGCTCACCCCGATGGAGGCCGGCTTCGTCCGCCTGCTGACCCCGGCCGGCGTGGTGATCGCCGACCACGACGCGACCCTGCTCGGCAAGCCGTTCGCCGATCCCGAGGCGGCCGGCCTGCTGAAGCAGATCGCTGCGGACAAGCCCGTGTTCCGCGAAGTGCAGGACGCGTCCGGCGAGACGATGGTCGAGGCCTACGTGCCGCTGCAGATCGGGACCGCGGCGGAGCGTTTCGCGCTGGGCGTAGTGGTACCGCGCGCCGTCCTGATGCGCGAAGCCCGTGCGGTGCTGTGGACCGTGGTCGCCGTGGGCGCACTGGGCGCGGCACTGCTGTGCGGTGCGGTGTTCTGGCTGCTGCGTCGCCAGGTCAGCGTTCCTCTGGCCGGCGCGGTGCGCGTGGCCGACGACATCGCCGGCGGCAAGCTGGACAGCGAGATCGGCGTGGGCCGCGACGACGAGGTCGGCACGCTGATGAAGGCCCTGCGCAGCATGCAGGGCCACCTGCGCGAGCGCATCGAGCGTGACCAGGTCATCGCCCGCGAAAGCCTGCGTATCCGCACGGCGCTGGAGGAAGTGACCACCAACGTCATGATCGCCGACGCCGACCGCACCATCGTCTACGCCAACCGGCCGCTGATGAAGATGCTGGCCGACGCCGAACAGGACCTGCGGCGCGACCTGCCGGCCTTCGACGTGCGCACCATGGTGGGCGGCAGCATCGACGTCTTCCACAAGAAGCCCGAGCACCAGTCGCGCATCCTGTCGCAGTTGCAGGGCACGCACCGCGCCCAGATCCATGTCGGCGGCCGCGTCATGCAGCTGATCATCAACCCGGTGACCGACGGCGACGGCCAGCGCATCGGCTACGTGGTGGAGTGGGCCGACCGCACCGCCGAGGTGATGGTCGAGCAGGAGGTCACCCGCATCGTCCAGGCCGCGGTACAGGGCGACCTGAGCGGGCGCATCGCCGAAACCGGCAAGCAGGGCTTCCTGCTGGCGCTGTCGCAGCAGCTGAACGGTCTGCTGGCGACGATCGCGGGCAGCGTGGACGCGGTCTCGGGCGTGCTGCAGTCCCTGTCCCGCGGCGACCTGACCGCGCGCATGGAAGGCGACTTCCACGGCGTGTTCGCCCGCATGCGTGACGACGCCAATGCGACGGTGGCCCAGCTGACCGACATCGTCGGCCGCATCCAGGACGCCTCCACTTCCATCAACACCGCCGCCGGCGAGATCGCTTCCGGCAACAGCGACCTGTCGCGCCGTACCGAGCAGCAGGCCGCCAACCTGGAAGAAACCGCCGCCTCCATGGAGGAACTGACCTCCACCGTGCGCCAGAACGCGGAAAGCGCCCGCCAGGCCAACCAGCTG
>NZ_JBANLZ010000009.1:0-2524 GCF_037046485.1 Pseudoxanthomonas sp. F11
GTGGAGGCGTCCTGGATGCGGCCGACGATGTCGGTCAGCTGGGCCACCGTCGCATTGGCATCGTCGCGCATGCGGGCGAACACACCGTGGAAGTCGCCTTCCATGCGCGCGCTCAGGTCGCCGTCGGCGATGGCGCGCAGCAGGGCGGACAGTTCGGCCAGATTGCGGTCGCTGGTGGCCATCATCGCATTGAGGCCCTGCACCATGTGCAGGAAGTCGTGGCGGAAACCCGTCTCGTCGCCACGGACCGAGAAGTCGCCCGCCGCCGCCGCCGCCGCCAGGCGCTTGATCTCGCCGTTGATCGCCAACAGGCTGGTTTTCGCCGCATCCATCGCTTCATGCAGGAAGGCGCGCGTGCCGGGCAGGCGGCGTGCGTCCTGGCTCAGGTCGCCGCTGGCATAGCGCTCCAGGATGCCGACCGCATCGCGGAAAGCATCCAGGTGTTCGAACATCATGGTGTTGATGCCGCCGGCCAGTTCGCCGTACACGCCCGGGAAGTCCTCCGGCATGCGGTGGCTGATGTCTTCGGCGGCATGCAGGCGGATCATGTCGCGCGTCTCGTGGGAGAAGCGCTCCAGCATGTGCACCATCTCGTCGGTGGCCTTCAGCATCTGGCCGACCTCGTCCCGGCCGTGGTGTCCGGTGCGCACGCTCAAGTCGCCACGCGAGACGCCCTTGATGGCGGCCAGTGCGCGAGAAACGGGTTCCAGCACCGACTGGCCGATCACCCAGCCGATCGCCGTGCTCAGCAGGACCAGCAGGCCGCCGGCGAGGGTCATGATGAAGGTGAACTGCAGCGCCTGGGCCTGGGTGTCGTCGACGTAGACACCGGTGCCGATCACCCAGCCCCAAGGACGGTACAGCACGGCGTACGAGGTCTTCGGTACCGGATCCTGCTCGCCGGCCTTGGCCCAGCTGTAATCGACGTGGCCGCCGCCGGCCTGTGCCACGCGGACGAACTCGGGGAAGATGCGCTTGCCGTCCGGGCTCAGCACGTCGTTCAGCGGCTTGCCGATCAGGTCGGGCCGGGTGGGGTGCATCAGCATGGTCGGGATTTCGTCGGTCACGAAGAAGTAGTCCACGCCCTTGTTGGCCTGCATGGTGGACAGCGTGGCAAGCGCGCGCGCCTTGGCCTCGTCCTCGTCCAGCGCGCCGCGCTTGGCCTGGTCGGCGTAACCCTCGATCACGCCCAGCGCCATCTCGGTCTGCGCTTTCAGTCCTTCCTGCCGCGTGCCGGTCAGGTCCAGGTACTGCATGCGTGCGGCGACGACGGCCAGCGCGATGGTACCCACGGCGACCAGTGCGGTCTGGATCAGGAACTTGCGCTTGAGGGGAAGATGGGAAAGGGATTTGGCGAGGCGGGCATTGACGTTCATGCGGAGATCTCTGGCGGCAGGCGCGATACGTGGGCGTTCGGGAGGCGGGAGCCGATGGCCCTCCCGATGGATATCGGCGCGTGTCGCCGGAATTTCAGCGCATTTCGGACTTCTGCGACGAAAGGCGGATGCGTCCGCCGGGCGAGGCGCGGAAAACAAAAGGACCGCGGGCCTTGCGGCCGGCGGTCCCGGGAAACGGCGCGTCGCGGGCGGGGGTCAGGCCGCGACCTGCTCCGGCAGCGGCTGGCCGAAGTCGGCGCTGTCGATCAGCGTCTCGATGTCCAGCAGGATCAGCATGCGATCGTCCACGGTGCCGATGCCCGAGATGAAGCGGGTGTCGACGCTGGCGCCGAATTCGGGCGTGGGGCGGATCTGTTCGGCGTTCAGCGCGATCACGTCGGACACGCTGTCCACGACGATGCCGACCACGCGGTCCTCCACGTTCAGCACGATCATCACAGTAAAGGCGTCGTAGCGCGCCTCCTTCAGGCGCAGCTTCAGGCGCAGGTCGATGACCGGCACGATGGTGCCGCGCAGGTTGATCACGCCCTTGATGTAGTCGGGGGCGTCGGGCAGGCGGGTGACCGAGTCGTAGCCGCGGATTTCCTGGACTTTCAGGATGTCCACGCCGTAATGCTCTTCTCCCAGGGTGAAGCTGAGGAACTCGTCCGCACTTGCTGCGGCCTGGGTCTTGTTGTCGCTCATGGATCGGGCTCCTGTGGCAGCCGGAAAGGGGGCGGGGTTCCCGGGGCGGAACCGGTCAAGGCCTAGATCGGCCCCGGGCGGGGTTTCTTTAGGGTCAGTAGGGTCGGGTTTCGGACAGGGCGCGGGGCGAGGCCGCCGACGCGATGCGGGTCACGCGCTCCTGCACCAGCCGGGCCACGTGTCCATGCTCGCCCAGCCGGAAGGTGGCCACGGCCTCGCTCAAGGCCTGGGCCTGCTCTTCCATGGAGCGGGCGGCGGCCGAGGCTTCCTCCACCAGCGCAGCGTTCTGCTGGGTGGTCTCGTCCATCTGGGTGATGGTCTGGTTGACCTGTTCGATGCCGGCCGACTGTTCCTGCGAGGCGGCACTGATCTCGGCCATGATGTCGGTCACGCGCTGCACGCTGGCCACGATCTCGCCCATGGTGGCGCCGGCCTGGTGCACC
>NZ_JBANLZ010000010.1:0-580 GCF_037046485.1 Pseudoxanthomonas sp. F11
CCGCCGGCTACACCGCCGGCGCATGGAGCTGCTCGGCCGGCACCCTGTCCGGTAGCCAGCTGACCCTGGCCAACGGCCAGAACGCCACCTGCACCATCGTCAACGACGACCGACCGGCCACGCTCAGGCTGATCAAGCAGGTCGTCAATACGGGTGGCGGCACGGCAGTGGCGACCGACTGGACGCTGACCGCGACGGGTCCCACCGTCGTGAGCGGCCCGGGCGGCGTGGGTCCGGTCCCCGTCTCGGCGGGCGTCTACACGTTGTCCGAATCCACCGGGCCTGCGGGCTACGTGGCTGGCGCAGGCTGGGATTGCGTGAACGATGGCAATGTGAGTACCGGCAATCAGGTCATCACGGTCGCCAACGGCGGACAGGTCATCTGTTCCATCACCAACACCTACGTCCCGCCCGTAGTGACGTACAGCAAGTCGGCGAGCACGGCCGGCCCGGTGGCGGTGGGTGACACGATCACCTACACGCTGACGACGGTGGTGGCGAACTCGCAGACCACCTCGGTGACGACGCTGGCCGACACGCTGGGCACGGGCCTGACGTTCGGTGCGGTGACCGCGCAGAC